>NZ_AP024907.1:1411209-2707418 GCF_024347135.1 Vibrio spartinae
TCCATCGATTTGTGAGGCAAGCGTTTGTGAGTACAGCATCGTCGTATGTGCATAACGAATTTCAAGATGATCGGTCATGCCGGCGATTTTGGTCTCTTCAACGGTAATCGTGCCGTCCGATGCAGCGTCATGACCGCATAGCATCGGCCGAATCCCTAAAGCCACGGTGCCGGCGATGCTGCCGAGTTTCTGGGGAAAACGCCATTCATCTTGGTGTTGCTGCAATCCATGATGGGGTGCATTACCGAGGATCATGCCGAATCCCATCGCCTGAATTTTGCTAATAATCGAGGCACCCTGAAGGGGGGAACCAATCGTTACCACGTGAGAAATTTGGGCCGTGGTCGGTTGACGGGAGGCAAGATAGTTTTTGATCATCAATCCGCCGAGGCTATGACCGACCAGAATATTGGTATGGGTCTCATCGAGCGCTGCATCAATGTTGCTAAATAGCTTCTCATCGTCGATAGCGACAGTATTGTAGCTGAGCACTTCCGTGGTATAACCCAGTTGGTTTAATCGCTGACGCAGCGGTTGCAGCGCGATGCCATGCATGTACAAGCCATGGAGAAGGATAATTTTCATAGACTCTCTCATGTCAGATTTCCTAAGGACTGAACTGCATCGTATGGAGCAATCGGATGATATGCAATAGTGATTTCAATGGTGTTGAATATCATATCCAGTCATTCTGAATTGTATCAGTTCTGTTGCATTCAATCGTCAGTATAACGTGTTATGCATCTGCCATGATGTGTTGAAGCAGGTTATTTTCGTGGAGTGCCCGCTTAATTAATGCATAACCACCAATCGTGTCCTGTTGCTGAAAGCGGGCTTGTTCAAGGCGTAAATCTCCGGCAAAACTGGGGAGTGTCTGCCGCTGAATCTGTTCCAACAGTCGGGGAAATAATATCGGGGCAGTCTGAATCATCTCTCCGGCAAACAGAATTTTTTCCGGATTGAATACGTTCACCAGCATCCCCAGCACACGGCCGAGATATTGGGCTGCTTGCTCGATAATATGTGTTGCTAAGCCATCGCCCTGAATCGCGGCATCGCAAAGGTGTTCGATGGTGAGATGGTCCGCAGTTAAGATGCTCTGATGGCCGTGTTGCAGTAGTGCTTGTGTCTGCTTGAGCAGCGCTTGATTCGACACCACGGTTTCAAGACAACCAAAGCTCCCACAGTGGCAGCGTTGTCCGAATGGGTCGATCTGAATATGCCCAATCTCGCCAATCGGGCGGTGTTTGCCCAAAAGCAGTTGCCCGTCGGTGATAATCCCGGCACCGACACCGTGATGAATACTGATCAGGATGAAGTCATCGCATTGTTTGGCTTTTCCCAGATAGTACTCAGAGAGTGCTCGGGCTCGAATGTCATTACCGATATAGATGGGTAATGCCAGATCTTCAAGCGCTGAGGATAGCTTGAGACCGGCAATTTTATGGTTGGGAGAATAATGGATCATCCCTGAGGTTGGATCAACCAGACCCGCCATGGTCACAGCAATGGCAATCAGATGATGTGCCGCATACTGGGACCGAATTTGGCAGATTTCATGGCGGAGCGTGTCAACGATACCTTGTGTATCGTGAGATTCAATCGATGTTTGCTGAACATGATGAACCTGACCGGATAAGTCCATCAGACTTGCCTGAATCATATCCCGACCCAACCGACAGGAGATAAAATAGAAATCTCGCTGATTGGTGGTCAGCGAGGTTGCCGGGCGTCCGCCGGTTGATGCTTGTTGTTCAACCTCAGTAATGAGATTGTGGGCCAGTAGCTGACGCGTGATATTGGTGACACTGGCTGGTGCAAGTGCACTCTGTTGAGCAATCCGGACGCGGGACATCGGGCCTTCTTGGTCGATCAACTGATAGACCCGTGCCGCATTGACCTGTTTGAGTTGCTCGTGATTTGTCACTTGTCTGCTACGTTTGACCATTTAGTGCATGTCCTTTGTCCACTCGCCATTGACCAGCGTATTGATGACCTGATAAGCCGGATCGAGAATGGTCAGGTTGGCAATCATGCCGGGACGAATTGCGCCAAGCTGATGATCCATCTTGATCGCCCGTGCCGGGTAGAGTGTTGCCATCCGGAAAGCTTCTTCCTGTGGAATTTCGGCTTGTTCAACCAGTAGACGAACCCCTTCATTCATCGTGAGCGCTGAGCCGCCCAGTGTACCATCCTGATCGACACACTTGCCGTCACGGATAAATACGGGAGTACCACAAAAATCAAACTCGGTCATCCCTGCCGGTGGTGTTGCAGCAGCGGTTGCGTCCGTCACCAGACAAAGCCGTTCACCCATGACTTTCTTGGCCGTGCGGATGTTCGCCCAATGGACATGGTAACCATCAGCGATAATGCCGGCATACACATCATTGCGATCAAAAACCGCACCAACTACACCGGGAGAACGGCCATTCTCCATCGAAGTCATGGCATTATACAGATGCGTTGCAAAGCTAGCGCCCTGTTCAAATGCTTGGCTGGCTTGATCATAGGTTGCTGCCGTATGACCGACACTGACGACAATTCCGGCTTTGTGCAGTTGTCTCAGATGCTCGCTGTGATTCATCTCTGGTGCGAGTGTGACTTTTTTCAGCCACGGTGCCTGTTCAGCCAGCCAGCTGATCATGTCATTGTTTGGTTGGCGTAATTGCTGGAGCGGATGAATACCTTTACGTACGGGATTGGTATAAGGCCCTTCAAGATGCATCCCCAATACCTGATGTTGATGTTGGGTCATATACTGGCGTGTGGTCTCAACCGCTTGACGAATTACATTATCACTGTCACTGATCAAGGTCGGCAGAAAGCTGGTTGTACCGGTTTGCAGATTGGTGAGATGCATGTGTTCGAGCGTTTCCACGGTCGGCGTGCTGTTGAACATGACACCCCCGCAGCCGTTCAACTGTAAGTCGATAAAACCGGGCGACAAAATATGCCCATGCAAATCGAACCGGGGGATATCTTCAGATAATTCTGAGATCGGGACTAAAGCGTGAATTTTCCCTTTGCTGATAATAACCGCAGTATCCAGTAATTTTTCATCGCCTGTCAGAATCTCACCGTGACATAGTGCGAACATTTACTCTGTTCCTCCAAATTGCTCAATCTCAGCCGCTTCAAGTTGCTGAAAATAGCGTAATGTTTTGACTTTCAGTTCCATGGCCGCAGGTTCATCACAGATCAGAATACTCCGGGGATGCATCTGCAAAGCAGAGACCGTCCACAAATGATTGACTGCGCCTTCGACGCCAGCCTGTACTGCCAATGCTTTATTCGGACCTGTGGCAAGAATCAGGACTTCTTTGGCATCCAGTAATGTGCCGACACCGACGGTTAGTGCCATTTTCGGGACCTGATTGATATCGTTTTCGAAGAAACGGGCATTATCGATAATCGTTTCTTGGGTCAGAGTCTTGATTCGGGTTCTGGACGCTAAAGACGAGGCCGGCTCATTAAATGCGATATGTCCGTCACTGCCGACACCGCCAAAGAAGAGATGAATACCACCGAACTGCTTAATCGTCGCTTCATAAGCCTGACATTCTGCCTCTAAATCAGGCGCCATGCCATTTAAAATGTGGATATTTTTCTTTTGGATATCCACATGATTGAAAAAGTTTTCAAACATAAAGTAATGATAACTTTGAGGATGTTCTGGCGAAAGGCCGACATATTCATCCATATTGAAAGTCACGACATGCTCAAAACTGACGGCACCCGCCTGATACAACTGAATCAGAGACTGATAGGTTGTGAGTGGGGTACTGCCGGTGGGCAGGCCTAACACAAAAGGCCGCTCGGCCGTTGGTTGAAACGCTTTGATTTTTTCAGCGATATAGTGTGCGGTCCAGTGACCAACTTGTTGCTTATTTTTTAAAGGTAATAAACGCATTTTCTCTCTCCATGCATCATACTGACACTCTGATTCACTGTGGTGATGGTGTGTTCATTGGCTTATTGCATCGGTCTTGACCGTGCTCTGCCTCAGGAAATCACGATCTGAGGCGATCAGAGTAAAATGAACTTAATTTATATATTGAATAAACTTTTCGATTAGTGCAAATAAAATGTCGTTTTGCTTTACAAAATTATCATTTATGTGACATATATATTAGGCCTTAGTTTACTGGATGAATTAAGATGTGTGTGTAATGTACGAATCATGTGATGGAGGGTGCAATGAACGTACTGGGGTATTTACAAAAACTTGGCAAGGCAATTATGTTGCCGATTGCTATCTTACCGGTGGCCGCGATTCTATTAAGGCTCGGACAACCGGATATGTTGAATATTGCTTTTATGGCTCAGGCAGGGGGCGCAATTTTTGGTCAATTACCTTTGCTGTTTGCGATTGGTATTGCGGTTGGATTGTCTCGCGGGGATGCCGGTGCTGCCGGTTTAGCCGGTGCCGTCGGGTATTTGGTCCTGACGGAAGCGGCTAAAACCATTAATGCTGATATCAATATGTCATTCTTTGGCGGGATTGTGGCAGGGGTTGTTGCCGGCCACGCCTATAACCGTTTTCATCAAACCAACTTGCCGGCTTATCTTGCATTTTTCGGTGGGAAGCGGTTAGTGCCGATTATGACTGGTTTGATTACACTTGTTTTGGCTGGTATCAGCGGTGTCGTCTGGCCTGCGATTCAAAATGGTATTGATACATTTGGTCATACTGTGGCGCACTCTGGTGCATGGGGCGAATTTGTCTATGGGACATTAAACCGTGCTCTGATCCCGGTCGGATTACATCATGTTTTAAACTCCATTTTCTGGTTCGGATTGGGTGAATGTACCAAAGTTACTTACGAGTTGGCGGGTGGATTGCATAACTTATGTCTTGCTCCTGAGATGGCGAAAACACTGAGTGTCGGTGGTGCGATTTCAACCATTGACGGCAGTGTCATTCAGAGTATCGCGGCTGAAACCACGCGTGGCGATCTGAATCGCTTCTTTGCTGGTGACCCATCGGCCGGGGTATTTATGGCCGGTTACTTCCCAGTCATGATGTTTGGTCTGCCCAGTGCTGCGTTTGCGATGTATATGGCTGCGCCGAAAAGTCGTCGTCCGCAAGTGGGTGGGATTTTGCTGTCGGTGGCGTTAACCGCGTTTTTGACCGGTGTGACTGAGCCGCTTGAATTCATGTTTATGTTCCTCGCACCGGTGCTGTATGTCATCCATGCGATACTCACAGGGATCTCGTTGGTTGTGACCAACTACTTGGGGATTCTCGATGGTTTCGGCTTCTCCGCAGGTCTGTTTGACTTTGTGATCAACTGGGGGCTGGCAACGAAACCCGGGCTCTTGTTGGTGGTGGGATTGTGTTTCGGTGTGATTTATTTCTGTATCTTTTATTTTGCCATCCGTTGGTTTGACATTCCGACCCCGGGCAGAGAAAAAGAAGAAGTGGCGGTACGTCAGTCCGGAGCATCTGGAGATATTCAGACACTGGCTGATGAATATCTCCAAGCCTTGGGGGGCCACGACAACCTCAAGCAAATTGATGCATGTATTACGCGTTTACGTCTTTCTGTGAACGACATGGCGCAGATTGATGAAGTCAAAATCAAAGCACTGGGTGCTAGTGGTATCGTGAAGCTGAACCAAACCGATTTGCAGGTTGTATTGGGTGCGAAGGCGGAATTGGTCGCGAATGCGATGAAAGGCGATACTGAATATGACTAAGTAATATTCTGACTCAGTGTCAATGCCTGATAGTCGGGGGTGTGAGACTGAGAGCAATCAAAGGAGTGTGCGGTATTGCACGCTCCTTTTTTTATGCCTGATGAATCGGCAGATGGCGAGTCGGAGCAGCCGATATGGTCATCTCTGCCTCAGGGGCTGACCCGCATGCGCTGAATGCATGAAATAACCTAGTAAAATAGTCGGGTAATTGGTAAGGTTGGCAGAGATAGATTGAAACGGGAACACGTTATGTCTCTTTGGCAACAATTACCGATCAGCCACCGTTATGCTGCACTGCCGCAAAGCTTTTACACTCGGGTGATGCCGACCCCCGTGGATAATCCGCGTTGGGTGACTTGGAATGCACCTTTAGCCGCCAGTTTCGGTCTCGGTGAAACGCCTGATGATATCTGGCAACAGATTTTTTCCAAAGGTGCAATGCCTGATTATTTTCAACCGTTGGCAATGAAGTATGCGGGACATCAATTTGGTGCCTATAACCCGGCACTGGGGGATGGGCGAGGATTGTTATTCGGTGCGATTGCGGATCATCAAGGGCGGTGGTTTGATGTCCATCTTAAAGGCGCGGGCCTGACGCCTTATTCCCGGATGGGGGATGGCCGGGCCGTATTACGCTCTACGATTCGTGAATATCTTGGTAGTGAAGCAATGGCTGCACTGGGGAATCAAACGACCCGGGCGCTGGGGATGATGGTCAGTGATACACCCGTGTATCGTGAACGTGTTGAGCAGGGGGCTTTGCTGATTCGTCTGGCTGAAACCCATATCCGCTTCGGCCATTTTGAACACTTTTTCTATACCGGACAGCATGATGATTTACGCTTGCTGGCAGACAAAGTCGTTGAATGGCATTTCCCGGAACTTGAATCATTATCTGCATCACCGCGAGAGCCGGTATATCTGGCGATGTTCGAGCAAATCATTAAACGGACTGCCGGGATGATCGCTTTCTGGCAAGCTTACGGCTTTGCGCATGGGGTGATGAATACCGACAACATGTCGATTCTCGGACAGACTTTCGATTACGGGCCATTTGCGTTTCTGGATGATTATGATCCCCATTTTATCTGTAATCATTCCGATTATCAGGGGCGTTATGCGTTTGATATGCAACCGGGGATAGGCTGGTGGAACCTGACTGCATTGGCGCAGGCATTGACCCCGCTGGTTGATAAAGGTGAACTGGAAACTGCGTTGCAAACCTATACCGTGCAACTCAATCAGGAATACAGTCGTTTGATACGCAGTAAACTCGGATTGCAACAGCGTCGGGACGGAGATAGTGAGCTGTGTGATGCGCTGCTCAAACTCATGGCAGACAACCGGGTGGACTATACGCTGTTTTTCCGGCGACTCTCATGTTTGGATCAACAACCGCCTGAATTGGTTACATCACTATTTGAGAACCAAGCGGCGGCACAGCCGTGGTTACGACAGTACCTTGCGCGTTGTGAACAAGAGACTGATTCGACGGGGCAGGTGCGGACTGTTGCGCAGCGCTGCCAGTTGATGCGTCAGGTCAACCCCAAATATATTCTCCGTAACTATCTTGCCCAGCAAGTGATTGAAGCTGCTGAACAGGGTGATTTTCAACCGTTAGAGCAATTGATCACGGTTTTAAGGGCCCCCTATGATGAACAGCCGCAGCATCAACATTACGCGGAGTTACCGCCCGCATGGGGGAAATGTCTCGAAATCAGTTGTTCGTCATAATACGGTTATCCCCTGCTGATGGTGGTCACTGATTCGGCCACCATTTTTATGCGCCATACGCCATACGCTATGCTCTATACGCAGTCCCGCAATTCGCAATCTGCGGGATATATCCCTGACCGACCACGCTCGATGTGTCACTTTTGACCCATTGATAGGTTTGGGATGGAGGGATTCCCACCCATTCTTGCCTGATATGACATATTGATACTGATTAATTTTTCAATGCTGTTGATCTTAAGTTGCTGTTGTTATTGATTTGTTTCATTTGTTTATGATTGTTGGCTTATTATTTGCCTTGTTGTCAATAACGTGAATACCAAGCAGGTGTTCTGTTTCTATAACAAGGAGAAAAAGATGTTCAAGCCTTTCACATTACTGACTGTATCGATACTCGCTGCGACCAGCTTCAACGCTGCTGCTTCTGAAGGCTGTGACCCGGGTGAAACCGTGATTAAATTCAGCCATGTCACCAATACAGACAAACACCCGAAAGGGATTGCCGCGGCTTTGCTTGCCAAGCGAGTCAATAAAGAGATGGACGGCAAAGTTTGTATGGAAGTTTTTCCAAACTCAACACTGTATGATGATAACAAAGTCTTGGAAGCCCTTTTAAATGGCGATGTTCAACTCGCAGCTCCTTCTCTTTCCAAGTTTGAAAAATTCACCAAAAAATACCGTATATTCGATTTGCCATTTTTGTTTGACGACGTTGCAGCGGTTGACCGTTTCCAGAATTCTGCTGCCGGAGATAAGCTGAAAAATGCGATGAAGCGCCGTGGATTGCAGGGGCTGGCATTTTGGCATAATGGCATGAAACAGTTGTCTGCCAATAAGCCACTGATTTATCCAAAAGATGCGAAAGGGCTGAAATTCCGTGTTCAGGCTTCAGATGTTTTGGTTGCTCAATTTGAACAGCTTGGTGCCAATCCACAGAAAATGTCCTTCAAAGAAGTATACGGTGGGTTACAGAGCGGAGTTATCGATGGTCAGGAAAACACGTGGTCAAACATTTACGGTAAGAAATTCTTCGAAGTGCAAGATGGGATTACTGAAACCAACCATGGCATCCTGGATTACCTCGTTGTGACATCCACGAAGTTCTGGGACAACCTGCCTGACGATGTGCGGAATCAGTTTGCACAGATTCTCAAGGAAGTCACTGCAACACGAAATGCAGAATCAACCCAAGTCAACCTGACCAACCGTCAGAACATCATCGATGCCGGTGGGGTCGTGCGGACACTGACGCCTGCTCAGCGTGAACAATGGGTTGAAGTACTGAAACCGGTCTGGAAGAAATTCGAGAAAAATATCGGTCATGATCTGATCGAAGATGCACTCGCAGCAAACAAGAAGTAACTGTCGTCATCACGCTATAAACATGTGCCCCACAACGCTGGCGTGGGGCTCCTTATGATAACAATGAGAGCGAAGATAGTTATGGAACATTCTTTTTTTTCTAAAGTCGGTCGTTTTACAGATTCGGTTGAAGAATTTCTGATCGCATTCTTTTTAGGAACGATGACATTACTGACGTTTATCAATGTCATATGTCGCTATGTATTTAATGACAACATTTTGTGGGCACTTGAACTGACCGTCTTTATGTTTGCCTGGATGATTCTGGTCGGTGCTTCTTATGGGGTAAAAAAACACTTTCACATTGGTGTGGATGTGATCATCAACATTGCACCGGCGGGGTTAAAGAAAACCTTCGCGATCCTCTCCGCATTCGCTTGTTTGAGCTTTGCCGTCCTGCTGTTGATTGGGTCGTGGAATTATTGGCATCCGTTTGTTGCCGAACGGGCTTGGTATGAGACCGATGATGTTCCGATGCCGGGGTTCCTCCAGTTTTTAGCCGATTGGCTTAATGAAGGGGAAGCTTACGAGAAATTACCACGATTTATTCCGTACATGGCACTGCCTATCGGGATGGGGCTATTGACGTTGCGGTTCGCGCAAGCCGCTTATCAGATTTTGACGGGTAAAATGGATCGTTTGATTGCTTCGCATGAAGGAGAAGATGATCTAGAAACACTCAAATCAGAATTACAACAAAGTGTTGATGCGGATGCTGAAAAATCGACGCAGTCATCGGATCGGAAGGAGTAATCGTCATGGCAGTTTTATTTCTCTTTTTAATGGTGATTGCTCTGATGCTCATCGGTGTGCCGATTGCTGTCTCATTGGGTTTATCGAGTATGGTGTTTCTGATGTTGCATTCTGATGCATCGTTGGCATCGGTTGCACAAACACTATTCAATGCTTTTGCGGGTCACTATACATTGTTGGCGATTCCGTTCTTTATTCTTGCTTCTAGCTTCATGTCAACCGGTGGTGTGGCAAAACGGATCATCCGCTTTGCGATTGCGCTCGTTGGTTGGTTCCGTGGTGGCCTTGCGATTGCGTCAGTCATGGCTTGTATGATGTTTGCTGCGCTGTCAGGTTCTTCGCCTGCAACGGTGGTTGCCATCGGGAGTATTGTCATTGCCGGGATGGTGAAAAACGGCTACTCCAAAGGGTTTGCTGCCGGGGTAATTTGTAATGCCGGTACCTTGGGTATTCTCATCCCGCCATCAATTGTTATGGTGGTCTATGCTGCGGCAACGGATGTGTCTGTTGGGCGGATGTTCCTTGGTGGGGTGATTCCCGGCTTACTTGCCGGTGTGATGCTGATGGTTGCCATTTATATTGCGGCCCGGGTCAAGAACCTCCCGAAACAATCTTTCGTCGGTTGGGGTGAACTGATGTCTGCCGGACGAGAAGCGATTTGGGGACTGTTCTTAATCGTCATTATTTTAGGCGGTATTTATGGGGGGATTTTCACCCCAACTGAAGCGGCTGCGGTTGCTGCGGTTTATGCTTTCCTGATTGCCAACTTTATCTATAAAGATATGGGGCCGTTTGCCGACAGTGACAATCAGTTACCGGGCGTGGTGAAAGTCTTTCAGACAATTGTTCATCCGGATACGAAGAGAACCTTGTGTGATGCGGGTCGGCTGACGATCATGTTGTTGTTTATCATTGCCAATGCTTTGATTCTGAAACATGTTCTCACCGAAGAACAGGTGCCGCAGATGATTGCAAACTCGATGCTTTCTGCCGGTTTGGGGCCGATCACTTTCCTGATCGTCGTCAATCTGTTATTGCTGATTGGCGGACAGTTTATGGAGCCATCGGGTCTGTTGATTATTGTCGCACCGTTGGTCTTTCCAATCGCGATCCAACTTGGTATTGACCCGATTCATCTCGGGATCATCATGGTGGTGAATATGGAGATAGGGATGATTACGCCACCTGTCGGTCTGAACCTGTTTGTGACGGCCGGGGTAGCTCGCATGTCGATGCTCAATGTTGTTAAAGCCGCGTTGCCTTGGGTTGCGATTATGTTCCTGTTCCTGTTGATTGTGACTTACGTGCCATGGGTTTCAACATGGTTGCCGACCACACTGATGGGGCCGGAAATTATCACGAAATAAATCTATCACGACATGATGTAACGTTATCCCCGCCGACCTCAATATCAGCGCGATGCTGTTGATTGAGGTCGGCGGGGAGCGCCTTGGCAATAAGATGGATCGAAATATGAGACCTGTTTCTTAGAAGGTGGGAGATATGCCTTGCTAGTTAATTGTAATTCGTTACAATGAATCTCAAGGTTAATTAGAGAAGAATGTCTATGAATTTCGTATTAAAAAATGATGAAAATGATAAGGCCAATGATGAACGGAACTCTGGTTCAATGGTAGAGGAAAAACTCATAGCGTCTCGTTCTATTTTCATTTCTGGTGAGGTTGACCAGAAGCTGGCCCAAAAAGTTTCAACTCAGTTATTGGTATTGCAGGAAATCAGCGATGAGCCGATTTATTTGTATATCAACAGCCAAGGCGGACATGTAGAAGCTGGCGATACTATCCATGACATGATTAAATTTATCAAACCGGAAGTTATCGTGATTGGAACCGGATGGGTTGCCAGTGCCGGAGTGACTATCTACATTGCCGCGAAAAAAGAAAACCGGGTTTGTTTACCGAACACCCGTTTTATGATCCACCAACCATTGGGTCAGGTGCGTGGTAAAGTTTCAGATATTCAAATTGAAGCGGATGAGATATTACGCATGCGTAGCCGGGTGAATCAGCTGATCAGTGAAGCAACTGGGCAGCCTTATGAACAGGTTGAGAAAGATACAGATTATAACTTCTGGATGAGTCCGGAAGAGGCGGTTCAGTACGGGTTAGTCGGCCGGGTCGTGAGTAATATCAGAGAACTGCAAGATTAATCTGGGAACTTGTTATTAAGTGATCCATTATTAATTGATCTGTTATTAAGAAATACTGTTATTAAGAAATATTGTTGTTGAGAAACGTTGTTACTAGAAAATGTTGTGAGCAGCTTTTCGTGATAACTTTCTTCGTGATAATGTTCAACAAGAAAATTAAAACACGGCATGAAAGTGAATCTTTCATGCCGTGTTTTTTTATGCTCTGCTGATAGGCGGCGCTGCGTACTGAGCGTTTATCTAGTTGTATCAGAAGGCACGTTTAGTTTTTGTAATTTTCTTTATCCAGCTGATATTTCTGCATTTTATCGTAAAGTGTTTTGCGCGGGAGATTCAAACTTTCCATGGTGTCTTTGATACTGCCGTCACATTCGTTCAATGCCTGTTCGATGACTGATTTTTCAAATTCAGCCACCTGATCGGCCAGACTCAGCATTGGCCCGCTCAACAGGTGTGTATCCTGACCGAGTTGAATCAGTTTGCCGAGTAATACATACCGTTCTGCGGCATTCCTTAACTCGCGGACATTGCCCGGCCAGTTATGACTCATTAACGATTGTACGTCCTGCTTTGAGAGCGAATTAGCCGCTTTCCCATAGCGGGCCGCGGCAACCAGTAAAAAGTGATGAAACAGTGCGGGAATATCTTCTTTACGTTCCCGCAGCGGGGGAATATCCAAGGTCACAATATTTAATCGATAATAGAGATCTTCCCTGAATATGCCTTGTTGAGCCGCCTGTTTTAGATCGACCTTGGTCGCGGCAATCACCCGAATATCCAACGGAATTAATTCATTGGAGCCGACGCGTTCAATCAAGCGTTCTTGCAACACCCGCAGCAGCCGAATTTGTGCTGACATGGGCATTGACTCAATTTCATCGAGAAAAAGCGTACCGCCCTGTGCGTGTTCGAACTTACCGATGCGTTGCGCTTCTGCTCCCGTAAATGCACCTTTCTCATGGCCATATAATTCACTTTCAATCAGATGTTCCGGCACTGCACCGCAATTGACAGCAACAAAGTTCCGTTTTCTCCGAGAGCTCAATTCATGCAAAGAACGGGCAATCAACTCCTTGCCGGTGCCGGTTTCGCCAAAGAGCAAAATATCCGCATTGGTATCTGCTATCTGACTAATGGTCTCTTTCAATGACTGAATACTGGTCGTTTCACCAATAATCCGCGGTCCGAGTGTCTGGCTGGCTTTCAAACTCCGCTTCAACTTTTGGTTTTCCAGTGTCAGTCGGCGTTTATCCATTGCGCGATGAACCGTCTCCATCAACCGTTCGGGGGCAAATGGTTTCTCGATAAAGTCGTAGGCACCGTCATGCATCGCCTGAACCGCCATCGAAATATCACCGTGTCCGGTAATCAGGATGACCGGTAAGTCCGGGTCCTGATGGTGAACCGAGTGCAGTAAATTCTGACCGCTGAGCCCGGGCAATTGAATGTCTGTGACAACAACCAGCGGCAGTCCGTCTTGTTTGATAGCCAGCAGTGCTTCTTCGGCACTGTCAAAAAATCTGGCTTGAATGTCTGCCAGTTCAAAGCTCTGTTCGATTGCAATCCGAATATCCGCTTCATCATCGATAAAAAATACATCGCACATAACATGTCCTTATGAGGCAGTTTCAGGTGAGGGGGCCGGTGTTGTCGGTAACTGAATGCTGAATCGGGCGCCACCCAGCGGTGATGATGAGGCATTCAGTTGGCCTCCCATACTCTGCATAATTTGCTGAGAGATCGACAAGCCCAGCCCAAGCCCATTTTTTTTGGTGGTATAAAAGGGATCAAACAACTGAGATAACGTTTTATCCCCGAAACCTTCACCGTTATCGTCAATATGAATGGTGAGTTGGCGGTGGTCTTCAGTCAAGCTGAGAATGATCTGTTTATCAGGACGATCATCAAGTGCCTGAATGGCATTGGTCAAAAGATTAATCAGTACTTGTTCCAAATGAATCGGATTGATATTTAACCAGATGGGGTGTTCCGCAGACTGGATTTCGAAATGGATGAGGTTTGATTTAATTTGTGACTGAATTAATTCTTTGGTCGATAAGAGAATGGGGTAGAGCTGGACAACAGCCCGCTCATCATGATCTGATTTGCGGGCAAAAGAACGCAATTGGGTGCTGATTTTTGCCATTCTTTCAGTTAGCCCTGAGATGCGATCCAGATTGTCATCTGCCCGGTCAATTTTACCGCTGGCAAGAAAACGTCGGCCATTATCTGCGAAGCTGCGAATTGCTGCGAGCGGGTTATTCAGTTCATGGCTGATACTGGCAGACATTTGTCCAAGCACCGCGAGTTTTGCGGCCTGAATCAACTCATCTTGTGTTTGTCGCAGTCGTTGTTCGGTTTTACTCCGTTCTTCGATCTCAAGGTGTAGCTTCGCAGTTCTTTCCATCACCAAAAACTCAAGCTTTTGCTTTGCTTCAGACTGAAGTTGCTCAATCTGGCGCAATTTATTTTTACGGTGATGAATGAGCAACATAATGAGATAAATAATAGCAAATACCATGCACGAAATGACCACAAAAGCGAAGCTCGTCCAAAAGACCTGAATCTTCGGTGACAGTACGCGGATATTAAGCGGGATGTTCTTCAAAGGCCGACTGCTGACAATGAAATCGCCTTTGATCCAGCCCTCTCTTGGGTCAATCCATTCGGTGGTCGCTTGATCCATTTTTCCGAGTAATCCCAGTGATTGTATCGTTTTATCGAGATACTGACGGGAATGAAAGATTTCAGTGCGGATCTCCGGGTCAATGAAGGTGACACTTTTGAACAACCATTCTGGCTGGCTTGACATAAAAATAATGCTGTACGGATCGGTGGCAACAAAGTAACTGTTTGTGCTTTTCCAATTCTCTTCAATCGATGAGAGGTCCATTTTTACCACCACGACACCGAGAATCGTCGCGGCATAAGTCACTGGGTAGGCATAGTAGTATCCGCGTTCACCAGACGTTGAGCCCAGCGCGTAGTATTGGCTTTCTTTGCCTTGAGCCGCCACTTGAAAGTACGGGCGCCAATTGAAATTTCTGCCAATAAATGAACGTGTCAGATTCCAGTTACTTGCAGCAATCGTATTGCCATGAATATCGAGAAGGTAGGTATCAGAGGCTTTAATCGCATTGTTAACCTGTTCAAGATAGTGATTGGTGATATCGATTTGTGCTGAGTTGCCCACCATCGTTAATGCATCAACCAGTTTTTTATCTTTGGCGAGTAGCTGGGGGATATGGGCGAACTTATCCAGTTTGGTGACCACATGACTGGCAAAACGTTCTAACTGTGCTTGATGTTCACTGAGCAAGGTCTGATAGCTATACTGCCACACAAGATGCGCGCCGTATGCTGTTGTGAGCATGAAAACAACAACAAAAATCACATTGAATCGAAACTTAGATAACATCGTTGCACTTGCTGTTGAGAAGAGGCTGTGCTTTATTTTACTGGGTTTGTCCGAAGAACGGTGATAAACGGTTTCGGGAAGAGCGAAAAAGTAAGATCAGGATCTCTTTTTCAATATTTCACAGGGAAAAAGTCGTTTTTCCCTTGAAAAGGACAATTTTATCCCCAACCTGTCAATCTACGGAGCAATTCGGATAAGATTTTTGCTAGGCAGGAGAATAAATTCTGAGCGTCAGGTATTCGTCTGCTGAGATAGACTCGACAGTTGTAGCTCTGGTCGTTAGAATGTCGCGTCTAAAAAGAATGTCCTGAGTCTGATAGGAGCATATCTGGGGTATCTCCTGTTGTGGAGCGATGACTACTCCACATCACTGCTCACTATTTTATTTCGTTATAGATGTACTCTGAAAGAGTACGGAACATGGATGCAGCCGAGATCAGTGCGATCTAGGCTCATGATGCTCAGAAGAACTGAGCCAGTTTTGAGGTTTATATAGAATGCAAGTTACTGTTGAAACGCTAGAAGGCCTACAACGCCGTCTGAATATTACTGTTCCTGCTGCTAACATCGAAGATGCTGTTACAGCAGAACTGCGCAACATCGCAAAAAACCGTCGTTTCGATGGCTTCCGTAAAGGCAAAGTGCCGATGAAAATGGTTGCTAAGATGTATGGCAAAGCAGTACGTCAGGATATCCTTGGTGAAGTGATGCAGCGTCACTTTATCGAAGCGATTATCCAAGAAAAAGTGAACCCTGCTGGCGCGCCGACATTTACTCCTGTTGAAGATGAAGAGAATAAAGACTTAGTTTTTAACGCGACGTTTGAAGTTTATCCTGAAGTTGCGTTGAAAGGCTTGGACAATATCGAAGTCGAGAAACCAAACGTCGCGGTAAAAGATGAAGATGTGGCAGAGATGCTTGAAACACTGCGTAAGCAGCAAGCAACGTGGACAGAAGTAGACGCAGCTGCTGAAGAAGGCAAGCGCGTGACACTTGATTTTGTCGGCACCATTGATGGTGAAGCTTTTGAAGGTGGAAAAGCTGAAGACTTCGCTCTGGAAATGGGCGCTGGCCGTATGATTCCTGGGTTTGAAGATGGCATCGTTGGTAAAACTGCTGGGATGGAGTTTGAAATCGACGTCACTTTCCCTGAAGACTACCATGCTGAAAACCTGAAAGGTAAAGCGGCAAAATTTGCAATTAAGATTAGCAAAGTTGAAGAGCGTGAATTACCAGAATTGAACGATGAATTCGTCGCGAAATTTGGTGTGAGCGAAGGTGGTATTGAAGCACTTCAAGCTGAAGTTCGTAAGAATATGGAACGCGAGCTCAAGCAAGCTGTGAAACAGCGTATCAAGCAACAAGCCATTGATGGTCTGGTTAAAGAAAATGACATTGACGTTCCGTCTGCCTTGATCGATCAAGAAATCGAAGTGCTTCGCCAGCAAGCTTCACAACGCTTCGGTGGCAATCCTGAAGCGGCAGCACAGCTGCCTCGCGAACTGTTTGAAGAACAAGCAAAACGTCGCGTTGTCGTTGGTTTACTTCTGGGTGAAGTCATCAAAGCAGATGAACTGGAAGCTGATAACGAAAAAGTAAAAGCGTTGATCGAAGACATGGCAACCGCTTATGAAGATCCGCAAGAAGTTATGACATATTATGAGCAAAACGAAGAGCTCATGAATAATATGCGTAACGTTGCACTTGAAGAGCAAGCTATTGATGCAATCCTTGCTAAAGCAAAAATTTCTGAGAAAGATGTAAGCTTCAACGAGCTGATGAATTCTCAGAACGCTGCTTAATTAGGCAATATGTATCATAGAAGGTTGACTAAAGGTTAACTATTCTGATAACAATGGTCCGCATGATGTCCGTCATTCGGACCATTTATTTTAGGGATATAAGAATATGAGCTACCAAGAAAAAAATGAAATGTCGTCAATCATGAACGCCTTAGTACCAATGGTGGTAGAGCAAACCTCTCGAGGTGAGCGCTCTTACGATATTTATTCCCGTCTGCTGAAAGAGCGTATTATCTTTTTGACCGGTCAGGTTGAAGATCAGATGGCAAATCTTATCGTGGCTCAGCTCCTGTTCCTGGAATCAGAAAATCCGGATAAAGATATCTTTTTGTATATCAACTCTCCAGGCGGAAGTGTTGATGCCGGATTGTCGATTTATGATACCATGGAGTTCATCAAACCTGATGTGAGTACAGTATGTATGGGTCAGGCATGTTCTATGGGGGCGTTTTTATTAGCAGGCGGAACCGCCGGAAAACGTTTCATGCTGCCAAATGCACGTGCGATGATTCATCAGCCGTTGGGCGGTTTTGGTGGTCAGGCATCTGATATTCAGATTCATACACAGGAAATTTTGAAGATTAAACAAAAATTGAATGATCTTCTTGCCAAACATACTGGGCAGCCACTGGATGTGATTGAACGTGATACAGATCGGGATAATTTTATGTCTGCGCAGCAAGCTGTAGATTATGGTCTGGTGGATGCAGTATTGACACATCGAGGCAAATAGGCTGATAGTGCTCTTCATTTGAATAGCGCAATTTGATACAAATTGATATAAACTCAGCATATGGATAAAGGCTAAGAGGTTAGCGAATGACAGATAAAAGCAAAGAGAGTGGTAAACTGTTGTACTGCTCTTTCTGTGGCAAAAGCCAACACGAAGTTCGCAAACTGATCGCAGGTCCTTCTGTTTACATTTGTGATGAATGTGTCGATCTATGTAACGACATTATACGAGAAGAAATTAAGGATGCACTTCCGAAGAAAGAGTCAACGGCATTACCGACGCCGCATGAGATTCGGGATCATCTTAATGACTATGTGATTGGTCAAGAGCACGCGAAAAAGGTGCTTGCGGTCGCTGTCTATAATCACTACAAGCGTCTGCGTAATGGTGATAAGACAAGTGAAGGCGTTGAACTAGGTAAGAGTAATATCCTGCTGATTGGGCCGACAGGTAGCGGTAAAACTTTATTGGCTGAAACACTGGCTCGCTTTTTGGATGTGCCATTTACAATGGCAGATGCGACAACACTGACCGAAGCAGGTTACGTCGGGGAAGACGTTGAGAACATTATCCAGAAGCTACTGCAGAAATGTGATTACGATGTTGCCAAGGCAGAGCGGGGGATTGTTTATATCGATGAAATCGATAAGATCTCACGGAAATCCGAAAACCCATCGATTACACGGGATGTATCCGGTGAAGGGGTGCAGCAAGCCTTGTTGAAACTCATTGAAGGGACGGTTGCATCGGTTCCGCCTCAAGGTGGCAGAAAACACCCACAACAAGAATTTTTGCAAGTTGATACATCAAAAATCTTGTTTATCTGTGGTGGTGCGTTTGCCGGACTGGATAAGGTGATCGAGCAGCGAGTCGCGACAGGAACAGGTATCGGCTTTGGTGCGGAAGTTCGTTCCAAAGATGAAATCAAGACGGTCGGCGAACTGTTTACTCAGGTCGAGCCGGAAGACTTAGTGAAATATGGGTTAATTCCCGAATTTATTGGTCGTCTGCCCGTGACAGCAACACTGACGGAACTGGATGAAGCAGCATTGATACAAATTCTTTGTGAACCAAAGAATGCGCTGACCAAACAGTACGGTGCACTTTTCGAACTTGAAGATGTTGATTTAGAGTTCAGAGAAGATGCATTACGTGCGATTGCTAAAAAAGCAATGACGCGTAAAACAGGTGCTCGTGGATTGCGTTCGATTCTTGAGGGAGTGTTGTTAGAAACGATGTATGAGTTACCATCGGTTAATGATGTGAGTAAAGTTGTCATTGACGAGGCGGTAATTAATGGTGAATCTTCACCGTTACTCATCTATTCTAACAATGAAAATCAGGCCGCCGGTGCCGAATAATTCAGCAAAGTCTCACGAAGGAGGTATGATTACCTCCTTTTTTTTATTCTACGATTGAATCCCATTGTTTAGACCCCATATACTGCCATATAGACAGAAGCGGAAGAGAGAAGAATATGAACTTGGAACGTTCCGAGCGTATAGAGATCCCCGTATTGCCACTACGAGACGTTGTGGTTTATCCACATATGGTTATTCCTTTATTTGTTGGCCGTGAAAAATCAATCCAATGTCTTGAAGCTGCGATGGACAATGATAAGCAGGTTCTTTTAGTCGCTCAAAAGAAAGCAGAAACGGATGAGCCAGCCATTGATGACTTGTTTGATGTCGGCACGGTCGCGACGATTTTACAACTCCTGAAATTACCTGATGGTACGGTTAAAGTGCTTGTTGAAGGGCAACAACGTGCACAGGTTGAATCCTTTGTTGAAGGTGATTTTTTCTCTGCGCAAGCTCGCTACTTAATCACACCTGAACTAGATGAAAAAGAGCAAGAAGTGATTGTTCGCAGTGCGATTAATCAGTTTGAAGGGTTTATTAAGCTCAATAAAAAAATCCCACCAGAAGTTTTAACTGCTTTAAATGGCATCGATGAAGCTGCCCGTCTGGCTGACACGATTGCTGCCCATATGCCTTTGAAGCTTGCTGATAAACAGCAAGTTCTTGAAATTATTGATGTGGTTGAACGTCTGGAATTTTTGATGGGCCAGATGGAATCTGAAATTGACTTGCTACAGGTTGAGAAGCGTATTCGCAACCGAGTGAAAAAACAGATGGAAAAATCCCAGCGGGAGTATTATCTGAATGAGCAGATGAAAGCGATTCAGAAAGAGCTGGGAGAAATGGATGATGCGCCTGACGAATTTGAGACACTGAAGAAGAAAATTGAAGATTCGAAGATGCCTCAAGAAGCGCGTGAAAAGACCGAGCAGGAGCTCCAGAAACTGAAGATGATGTCGCCGATGTCTGCTGAAGCAACGGTAGTTCGGAGCTATATCGATTGGATGGTGAATGTTCCTTGGTCGAAGCGTTCGAAAGTGAAAAAAGATCTGGCGAAAGCTGAAGTGGTTTTAAATGAAGATCACTATGGGTTGGAACGGGTGAAAGAGCGCATTGTCGAGTACCTTGCAGTTCAAAATCGTATTCAGAAATTAAAAGGTCCGATTCTTTGTTTAGTCGGTCCTCCGGGCGTTGGTAAAACATCTCTGGGGCGTTCGATTGCAGCCGCGACTGGGCGAAAATATACCCGGATGGCATTGGGTGGGGTTCGCGATGAAGCTGAAATCCGTGGCCATCGCCGCACCTATATTGGTTCGTTGCCCGGTAAGCTGATACAGAAAATGTCCAAAGTCGGTGTAAAAAACCCACTATTCCTCTTGGATGAGATTGATAAAATGTCATCGGATATGAGAGGGGACCCATCATCAGCATTGCTTGAGGTGCTTGACCCTGAGCAAAATAACGCATTTAACGATCACTATCTGGAAGTCGATTATGATCTGTCTGATGTGATGTTCGTAGCGACCTCAAATTCAATGAATATTCCCGGCCCACTTCTTGACCGAATGGAAGTGATTCGTCTCTCGGGATATACCGAAGATGAAAAGTTGAATATTGCCAAACGTCATCTGGTTTCTAAACAGGTTGAACGAAATGGTTTGAAACAGTCAGAAATTGAAATTGATGACTCCGCAATCATCGGTATTATCCGGTACTACACCAGAGAAGCTGGTGTCCGGAATTTAGAACGGGAAATTTCAAAAATTTGCCGGAAAGCCGTGAAGCAAATTTTGTTGGATAAAGATATCAAGCTGGTGACTGTTACGCAGGAGAACTTGAAAGAATTCTTAGGCGTACAGCGTTTTGATTACGGTAAAGCGGAAGAAAGTAACCGTATTGGCCAAGTGACAGGTCTTGCTTGGACAGAAGTCGGTGGTGATCTGTTAACCATTGAAGCACAGTCTATGGTTGGTAAAGGAAAACTGACGCAGACCGGTTCGTTGGGCGATGTCATGCAAGAGTCGATTCAAGCGGCAATGACCGTGGTTCGCTCGCGCGCAGAAAAACTGGGGATCAATAGTGATTTCCACGAAAAACGCGATATCCATGTGCACGTCCCTGAAGGTGCGACACCAAAAGATGGTCCCAGTGCTGGTACGGCAATGTGTACCGCTATCGTGTCTTGTCTTACAGGTAACCCTGTGAAAGCTGATGTTGCCATGACCGGTGAAATTACATTACGGGGTGAAGTCTTACCGATTGGTGGTTTGAAAGAAAAATTGCTTGCCGCTCATCGGGGGGGAATAAAAACCGTTTTGATCCCGAAAGATAATGAACGGGATCTGGAAGAAATTCCTGAGAATATCATCGCTGATCTGAAAGTCATTCCTGTGCAATGGATTGATGAGGTTCTCACCGTGGCTCTAGAGCGCGCTCCGTTAGGGGTTGAGTTTGAGTCTCAAAAATAGTGATATACAGCAAAAATAACTAAAAGTTTACGCTGATTAGCATAAAAAGGCTTGTCAGCGTTTTTTTTGGAGGCCATAGTTACTGACTATGGCTTAAGCCCTGATACAACAAGGCTTTAAGCCATTTTTCGGACTTAATGGAACAAAAATCACCTTTAAATATAACGATAGGTGAAGAAAGGGGAATCACAGTGAATAAAACACAATTAATCGATAAAATTGCGTCAGATGCTGAAATCTCTAAAGCGTCTGCGGGCCGTGCTCTTGATGCATTCATAGATGCAGTGGGTGGTACACTCGAGTCTGGTGAGCAAGTTGCTCTGGTTGGGTTTGGAACATTTAGTGTTCGTACTCGCGCAGCCCGTACTGGCCGTAATCCGAAAACAGGGGATGAGATTCAAATCCCTGAAGCAAAAGTACCTGCTTTCAAAGCTGGTAAAGCACTGAAAGACGCGTGTAACTAATTTAGTTGCACAGAATTTTGCTAATTGAGGCAAAATTAAGTCAAACGTTTTGAAAATATGCGCATCGTAGTGATGCGCATTTCTTTTTTCTGATATTATCGCGTCATTCGCTTTGAATTTAGTTGGTTCTGAAAACTATCAATGGTGAAAGTTTTTTGATGATGAAAATCATTGATTTCCGAAAGGTTGTTTTGAGAAACAGAGTATTTATTGAGTAAGTGGCCATTAAGCCGGAGAATGATTAAATTATGATGGATCGGTTGCGCGAGGGTGTGAATAGCATCGCGATTAAGATTATCCTTGGATTGATAATCTTATCATTTGTATTTGCGGGAGTCAGTAGCTACCTTGTCGGTGGTGGTAATGATGCAGCAGCAAAGGTTGGAGGCACAAAGATAAGCCGGGCAGAATTCGAACAAGCTTATCAAAATGAGCGGAACCGGATGCAATCACAATTAGGTGATTACTTCTCGAACCTGCTTGCTGATCCGAGTTATGTGGCATCTTTCCGCCGTTCTGTATTAGATAAAATGGTGAATGATGTTCTACTTGAACAACATGCTGAAGCATTGGGCTTAAGAATTAGTGATAAACAGGTTCGTCAGGCCATTGTAGACATGCCGCAATTCCAGTCAGACGGCAAATTTGATCAGGATATTTATCAAACTGCATTGCGTCGGGCTGGTTTTTCTCCTGATTCTTTTGCGGCATTCCTAAGAAGTGATTTAGTCCGTAACCAACTTCTGGCAGCGGTTCAATCGAGCGACTTTACTTTAGATGGTGAAGTCGATGCTCAGGCCACATTATTTGCGCAGAAGCGAGAAATCAGAACGATTACACTTGCAACGGATGATTATGCGAAGAAGATTCAACTCAGTGATGATGATTTGAATGCATATTATAAATCTCATGAAGACAATTTCATGCGACCAGAGCAATTTAAAATCTCCTACCTTGAGCTTTCAGCGGACAAATTGAAGTCATCAATCAAAGTTACTGATGATGAGGCTGAGAAATATTATCAGGATCATGCAGACCAATATTCAATCAAAGCACAGCGTAAAGTCAGTCATATTCTGGTGAATGATGAGAAACAGGCGGATGCTTTATTAAAACAACTGAAAGAAGGTACTGATTTCTCAAAACTGGCGAAAGAGGATTCTCAGGATCCGGGAAGTGCTAGTAAGGGCGGTGAGCTGGATTGGTTTGAAAAAGGTGTCATGGATCCTGCGTTTGAAAAGGCGGCATTTGCGCTGAAAAAAGTAGGTGACCTCTCTGGTGTTGTGAAATCGAATTTTGGTTATCACATCATCAAGCTGGATGCAATGAAACCAGCTCAAGTGAAACCTTTCTCAGAAGTTAAAGACGATGTGATTGCATCGATTCGGGATGAGCGGGCACTTGATCGTTTTTATCAATTACAGAATGATCTTGAAAAAGTCGCTTTTGAAAGCCCTGATTCTCTGGATGAAGCGGCTAAAACTGTTCAAGAGAAGGTTCATACCACTGATTTTGTGTCGTTGACGGATTTACCAGAGATTCTGCGTGCTGCACCCGTTCAGAAAGCGTTAGATAACCCAGAAGTCAAAAACGAAGGTTTGAACTCTTCTGTGGTTGAAGTGGCACCTGAAGATGTTGTGGTTGTTCGTATTGAAGAGCGTCGCCCAGAAACATTATTGCCTTTCGATACCGTGAAAGCGCAGGTTGTTGAGGCGCTGTCTAAAGTGAAGGCTGAACAGCAAACAGAAGCGATTGCTGAAAAAGTGCTGGCTGGTTTAAAACAGGGTGATATGACAGCACTTGAGAAAAACCAGCTCAAATTTGGTGAATTAACGATGATTGATCGGCGTTCACCGTTGGCACGGTCCGTCTTTGCAATGCAAAAACCACAAGAGGGTCAGCCTGTTTACGGACAGACGAAAGATCGTCAAGGAAGCATTGTATTAGTCGAGTTAACGAAGATTGAATCGACAACGGATAAGCAATTAACCCAGCAATTGGCTGTCCAGATGCAACGTTTGACTCGTCAACAGGATCTCACCGGTCTCTTGAAGATCTTAAGAGAGCAAACCGATATCGAGTATTATCTTGCGGCTCAGTGATAAGCCGGATGTAATTGATATGTTTGTTGAGACGGGCTACTTTTGTAGTCCGTTTTAATTTATATCGGTCAGTATCGTATTTTTAACAGGCTTCGCTAGGATGAATCTGAATTTTTTGATTTGGAGATAAATCTTATGCTTAAACTATTACTTCTTTCTGTACTTTCAGTCGTGTGTTTGCCATTACAAACGGTTTATGCAGCGACAGATGTGCCTGCCTCTACTGCTCCTTTGATGAGTCCCGTTAATAATATTGTCAATATCAATGGTGCAACCGCGGAAGAGCTTGCTACAACGCTCAGCGGTATTGGTTTGAAAAAAGCACAGGCTCTCGTCAACTATAGAAAAGAGCATGGGCCATTTACTCAGATAGAGGATGTTACAGCAGTCAAGGGGATAGGTATGTCGCTTGTCGAGAGGAACCGTAGTCGGATAGCCTTATAGTGGCGGCCATTGCTCGGATAAAACAATTCGGATAAAACAGTGCTTATTGATGATCGATTTATATGTAATATGAGCAGCTCATAACGTATCTATCGTATTGGCTTGAGGCTTTGGCGTATTGATATGATTTACCGTCTGAAGACTATCCATTTCCAACCACTTGAGTACGGTTTGTTGTAATAACTGTCTGGTGGTGGGCTTAATCAACCAACCATCCATCGTACTTTTTATCTGAGCAATTTCATCTTCACCCGACTCTCCAGAAAGAGCAATAATTGGGAGTGTCGGGTGAGTTTCTTTAATGATTGTACATGCCTTCAAGCCATCCATGACAGGCATTTGAACGTCCATGAAGACAATATCGATAGTATTATGGTGAACCATCTCAACAGCTTCCTTCCCATTTTTAGCTTCGTAAACGGTAAAGTGAAGAGATTCCAAATAGAGTTTTGCTAGCGCTCTCTGTGTTGCGTTATCATCAGTAACTAATGCGATTTGTTTCTGACTGGCCGATATGGTCTGAGCTGATTCCAATCGTTCAGGGGGTGGAATTTCTGCCACATCAATTTGTGGTTGTACAAGTTGCTCTTCTTGTTTGACGTGAGGAAAGGTTAGAGTAAACCTTGTGTATTCGCCATAAACCGATTGGCACTGAATGTCACCACCAAAGAGTTTCATTGCTCTTTTGCAGTAGCTTAAGCCTAAGCCGCTACCCCCTTTTTTCTGGTAGGTGAAGAATTCATCAAAGATTCTATGTACAATTTGTGGTTCAATGCCCGGGCCGTAGTCGGTGACGTGTAGCTGGTTATCCTTAAGGCCTGATGTTAATTCAATCTCAATCCTACTCTGAGGTGATGAATCAAAATAGTAGATTGCATTTCTGATTAAATTGAAAATGATAAAATCAAATAAGGTTTTATTCACATAGACTTTAAAATCAATATCTGAACTTATACTAACGCGTTCTTTCTTTTCTTCTGATTCGTAAGCAAAATCATGAATAGCTAGGTTTAATAGCTCTGTGATTGAAAACGGAGCCATATTTTTTTGGCTATTCAGTGTTTGGTTCACTTCTCGTAGAATGATATCAATCAGCTGATTACCATGTTGGACTGCATCAATACCTCGTTGAATTTCATTTTTTATCTCTGTAGAAAGAGACATGTTAGTAGTAAAATTCGCTAAGTTTTCTAAATGAAGTTGCACTTGAGCAAGAGGACTCCTCATTTCATGCGCTATCGATTTAGCCATCGCTTGAGAGTGGTGAATATGAGACTGATAATTAATATATATCTGAGCTTTTTTTAGTAATTTTTGCAGAGCATGTATTTCTTCATTTGAGTATAAATCACCATTATTCTTATGGGGAGAAACGAATAGCTGAGATATGGAATTATGATTATCATATAAGGGAATTATGATCGCATTTTCATATCTTGACATCTGTTCATAAATAAATTTTATGTTACTGTCATCAAAATTTTTCACATATTGTTCTATTTCATCAAAAACCAATACAGAGTTATATTTTTCTATATAGTTTTCATATATTTTTTTTGAAAACATACTAGATACTATTTTTATTTTTTTCTTCTCTATATTTAATAGTTGAGTTAAACTTTCTAATGCTTGTTGAGGTGACGACTGAAAATCATTACTTAAATCTAATATTTTGTCACTTGGTATGGTTTTTTCTCTATAAATAAATAAGCTAGAGTATTGGGAGAAAAAGTTCCATACTTTATCGATCAAAGTGCCATAGAGTAAACTCCAAATTAATATAAAGATAGAGTTGTTCATATTCAATAATAAACTTACGATAGTTATCGGTAGAAAGAATATTATAATTGATGAGAGAGTATTTATCGCTATGTAAGATAAATAACGCCAACTATAAAATCTACAAAATAATGCTGCATATCCTATGAGAAGGACCTCTGTAATTGATAAAACAGGGGGGAGCCAAGTTAATGAAAAATCTTTAAATATATAAGTGGAGAAAATATGAATACTAGCAGTTGATGTCATAAAGATAATGATCCCCAATGACATATATGTTGATTTGATAGAGTTTATTTTATTATTTGTTTTTCGACGGAAATTAAACAAATTTAAAACAGACAATGATGTAAATATAATTAAGGTAGAAAAGAAAAATGGTGTGCTAGAGCCAAAGTGTATCGTGAAGTTACTAGGTGATAAAATATCTACGTGTACAACCGTATAATTACCTATACAATTGACATATATTGCATATGGAGTCAATAGAAAGAGTAATAAAGATTGCCATAATTTTATTCTATTGTTCTTTTTCTCAGAAATCAGGCGACATGAAAAATGAAAGGCAGAGCTAAATGCCATATAAGAAAAGATATTAGCAACCTTTGCCATATATATGGCCCATTTCTCCCCATTAATCACAAGCAGTTCAGTGTGAAAATAAGCATTGCTCAAAATCCATAAAATGATAAATATCATGTAAATAAAATATGGATAGTAGAGAAATTTAAATTTTTTTATCCCTTGCTTCAATGTTGTGTATAAAAAATAAATAAGCCATAAAAAACTAATGAGTGCTGTACCTAGCAATAATAAAGCTTTCGGATAAATTATATTAATAATGAAGTTATCACCAACCAACGTTTACTCCTATCTATTGGAGAGCTCGACCTTTCTATTTTACCGTTAATTCTTCATGATTGTTAGGAAGGAGCAATTACTTGTTATATTTTTTATCAAGAACACAAAATGTTAGGTTATAAATGTTATTAATATCAATAAATGACATCTGAGAGTCATTTATGAATCAAAAATTTTCAATTAGTTCATTTTTCTTTATCCATTTTTCTAGTATCTCTTTCAGTAACTTCTGCGTTGTTGGTTTGAGTAATCGATCATCCATTGTTTGAGCGATCTGTCTGATTTCTTGTTCACCAGACTCACCCGAGAGCGCTATAACGGGAAGATTCGGGTACATGGCCTTGATCTGTCTACAAGCTTCAAAACCATTCATTATTGGCATTTGAATATCCATGAAGACAATATCAATAGATTTTTGAGATACAACATCGATTGCTTGTTGTCCATTCTCTGCCTCGTATACTTCTGCCCCCAGTTTCTTTAAATATAACCTTACAAGAGATCTCTGTACCTGACTATCATCTGTTACAAGGATCTTTGCTGCCGTTAAATTGTCACTTATTTTATTACAATGATCGGTTTTTGATTCGTTTAAATCTAGATCTAGCTGTTGAAGAAAATCATTTTGCGAATAAGTATGAGAAGGTAATGGCTCTATATAAGGAAAAACAAGGGAGAATTCTGTATAATTTCCATAAATAGAACGGCATTCAATTTGGCCACCAAATAGTTTCATCGCTCTTTTACAATAGCTTAATCCTAGTCCACTGCCTTCTTTTTTTTGGTATGTGAAGAACTCATCAAAAATACGCTGAATAATTTGAGGTTCAATTCCTGGGCCATAGTCTTTAAACAATAATTTGTTTTGTTTGTCTCCTGTTTCTAACCGAATTTCAATCTTATTATCAGGGTGATTGTTAAAGTAACAAATTGAGTTTTTTAGCAAGTTGAAAATAATGAATCCGAATAGCGTCTCATTCACCTTGATTATGAAGTCATTATCGGAATAAAAATGGACTCTTGATTTAATATCATCTGATTCATAAGCATAGATATTAATAGCCTGATCGACTAAAGAAGAGATCTGATATGGTTCTATATTACTATTATTTATGATTGACTGGTTTGCTTCATAAAGAATGATATCAATCATTTGATTTCCATGCTGTATTGAATCTCTGCCGCGTTGAATCTCTTCACGGAAATGACTAGCTGTATCAATATGACTTGCAATATTATCGAGGTTTTCGAGATGTAACAGTATTTGCGATAGTGGATTGCGCATTTCATGAGCAATAGATTTTGCCATTGCTTGTGCTTGTTTCACATGATGTTCACTACGAATATATGACTGTACTTTGCTAAAGAGTTTCTGAAGTGCTGATATTTCCTCATTAGAATAAAGCGAGCCATTACTCTTATGGGGTGAAAATAACAATTGAGATACTGTGTTATGATGATCATATAACGGAAGAATCATTGCAGCATTATGTTTCGACATCTGTTCTTTGATGAGATTAAGACGTTGATTTCTTGTATTATTAAAATGATATTTAACTTCTTCAAGAAGTAAAACGGAGTCGTCTTGAATTAGATACGTTGCATAAAGTTCATTCGATTGTGCGTCGGAAATCAGAATTGTCTGTTCTTTCTCCAAATTTAATAGTTGCGCAAGTTTGTACATGGCATCTTGTGTAGAGTATTGAAAATCATTAGATAGACTTAAAATTTTATGAACAGGTGTCTCTGTATCTCTATAAATTAATAAGCTGGACCATTTAGCAACCTTAGCCCACGTGTAATGAAATGTAGCACCACACAATAAACACCATGCAGAGAGATGAGGAATATATTCTAAAATATTGAATGCTTGGCTGAACGCCCATAACGGAATTATATATACACATAACGCGAATAAAGTGCTGCATGATAAATGCAATAAATATTTCCAACTGTAGAATCGGTGGAATATTACAGCGTAGCCCATCAGGAAAAGTTCAATAATTGAGAAGGCTGGCGGTAGCCATGTAAATGAAAAATCATTGAATACGGTTGTGATAAATACATGGATGACAGCAGTTGATATCATAAATATTACGATACCTATAACCATGTAGGTTGATTTTACTCGTTTTAATTTATCGCTACTTTTACTGAGCCCGAGCGTATTAAATAATGTTAGAAAGGTAAACAGTATTAATAGAAAAAAGAAGGTTGGCGTTTCAGAACCGAAATGGATAGTGAATTTGCTTGGCGCTTCAACGATAACACCTACCACTGTCAGCCCTGGTGTTAGGTTGACATAAAATGCATAGATTGTACTTATAGTAATTAAAGCTAGCTGCCAGTATTTAATACTATGATTTTCGTTAAGAGATTTTAGTCGACAAGAAAAATGAAAGGCAGAGCTAAAAGCTAGAAAAGAGAAAATATTCGCAGCCTTAGCCATAAATACTGCACCGCTATTACCAAAATCAACTAACCATTCTGTATGAAAATAAGCGTTGCTCATGATCCAAAGTGTGATGAAGAAAGTATACATCACGTATGGATAGTATAATGTTTTCAACATGCCCAAGCTTTGTTGAATTGAACAACGAATAAAATAGATCAGCCATCCGAGACTGAAAAAAGCGGTGCTCAATAACAGAAGAGCTTTAGGATAAATTAAATGATGAATGAGTGATTCAAACAACCTTTGTTCCCTCGATTTTTTTCCGTCGGCCAGTTATTAAAAATTTATATTCACTATAATTATACTCACTTAAGGCGTTACCTAACTCTTCGTTTAACCAAAAGCCTTTGTAGGTCAGAACATTTTCCTGATTGATATCACAGTAGCTACGATTAAGATAACAGACTCGATCTAAGGCTTTATATAAGTTGAGCATGATCGGTTGTTCAATGATAGTGAATGAGAGTTTTTTTCCATATTTAACTAGTTGTTTCATCAGTAGCTTTTGGCAAAGGTAAAGAAGAAAAAAACGTAAATTTTTTGAGCCACTCACGGTTAATCGGAGGACTTCACACACAGCATCTGTGTTTTTGATGCATTCCGAAAATGATGATTCAAATTCTAGCTCAACATGTTGCATTATACTATTGTAAAATAGGCCAGTCTTATATAGATGCATTTTTGTTTCATTTGATAAACAAGAGTACCACCCATCTCCTTGAAAAAATGGATCAAATGTTAACCAATTTTCTCGTTCCTGCCAGTGTTGAATAAGAGCCGTAGAGACAAGTAGTGGGTATGGGGTGTTCTTTGTGTGGTATAGAATGAAATGACTACCACGCTGGGACAAGTGGAGACAGAACAGCATTTCATACCACTTTTGCTCGATAATAAAAATGTCGAGATTAATTAAGCTTATGGCATCAGAAAGTGTTAGCGCTATATGGCTATGTAATGTTAAAAAAAGTCGATGATCGATTTCGATACGATCAACTATCTCGGACTGATAGCTGTATTCATCTGCTGGTGGTGGGGGACAGGAGGCAAACGACAGGGGCTGATTGCGTTGTAGTATAAGAAAACGTTCATAAGCAGCCCAGCACGCAAGTAGGTTACCGAACTTTTCTATCGCGATTATTTCTACATCGTGCCAAAACTTAGGAATCATCGCCGGTATAGGAGACTTGAGGGTATGTTCGATGGCTCTCGGATGTTCGAAAAGTGCTGCTAAATTCCCATGGGCAAGCTCTGGATAAGCTTGCGTAATATCTTGTTTTCTTCTGTTGACTAATTCGGCAAATCCGGAGAACTCTGATGTTTTTTGTAGTTGTAATTCAATTTCAATGAAAAAGTTGTCGATATGTTGTTGATTCCAGATTCTGTTGTCTGTTTGGGGGTGCTCTGACGTTGGTAAATACACAGTGACCTGCCTTAAAATCCATGAAAAGCATATACCTATTGTTATGCTATCATCACTACTCCGATGATTCGAGTTGCTTATTGATAGTTTTAAGTATTTTTGTGATGAATTTTTTATTATCTGGTTATGTGAAAAATAATTAAGTCTATTGAAGATTTTAAATTCTCTATGGCTCCTGAGCTGCTGAGTCTTTATAATGCGACCCCGGCAAGATGCGGATTTTAGCCGCAATCATTTGAATAGTGGAGTAAGACATGTCTTCTTATACACCGGTGATTACCGTTGATGGACCGAGTGGCGCTGGGAAAGGTACGCTTTGTATGCATATCGCTAAAGCGTTTGAGTTTGATTTGCTTGATTCTGGTGCACTGTATCGTGTATTGACTCTGGCTGCGATTCATCATGGTGTCGATACCGAATCTGAAGATGCTTTGGTGCCTTTGGCAACGCATTTGGATGTTGAATTTATTGCTGAAGGTGATTTAGTCAAAGTTATTCTGGAAGGTGAAGATGTCTCCGGAGAGCTCCGTAAGGAAGAAACAGGTATGGCAGCCTCTAAAATCGCTGCTTTTCCCAGAGTGCGAGAGGCGCTCCTTCGTCGTCAGCGTGCGTTTATTAAAGAGACCGGGCTTGTTGCCGATGGCCGGGATATGGGGACGATTGTTTTCCCTGATGCGGAAGTTAAAATATTCTTGGATGCCAGCTCTGAGGAGCGGGCAAAAAGACGCTATAACCAGTTGCAACTTAAAGGGCTTGATGTTAAATTTGATGACCTTTTAAGCGAAATTCGTGAACGTGACGAAAGAGACCGAAATCGTCCCGTTGCGCCATTGCGTCCTGCTGATGATGCATTGGTACTTGACTCAACGTCTATGTCTATCGAGCAGGTTCTCGAAATATCGCTACAATATATAGAATCTAAACTGGCGGTTCGCTAGCAGTTTGCTAAGTAATGGTCAGTGCAGAACGTCGGTCTCAAGGATGATGATTGGCGAAATTCATAACCCCACGCGGTAGGATACCCGTGGAAGTTTAATATTTTGAAGATGAAATAAATGACTGAATCTTTTGCTCAACTTTTTGAAGAGTTTCTAAACGAGACTGAATTCCAGACTGGTACCATCGTTAAGGGTACTGTTGTTGCTATCGAGAACGGTTTTGTTCTTGTTGATGCTGGTCTGAAGTCTGAATCTGCAATCCCTGCTGAACAGTTCAAGAACGCCGCTGGCGAACTTGAAGTTGAAGTCGGTTCTGAAGTCGATGTTGCGCTGGATGCAGTAGAAGACGGTTTCGGTGAAACTCAACTTTCTCGTGAGAAAGCGAAACGTCACGAAGCTTGGATTGTTCTTGAGAAAGCATACGAAGAAGCTGAAACTGTTGTTGGTATTATCAATGGTAAAGTTAAAGGTGGTTTTACTGTTGAACTTAACGGTATTCGTGCTTTCCTTCCTGGCTCTCTGGTTGACGTTCGTCCAATTCGCGACACCGCTCACCTAGAAAACAAAGAGCTAGAGTTCAAAGTTATTAAGCTGGATCAGAAACGCAACAACGTTGTTGTTTCTCGCCGTGCTGTTATCGAATCTGAAAACAGTGTTGAGCGTGATGAACTGCTTGAAACACTACAAGAAGGCACTGAAGTTAAAGGTATCGTTAAGAACCTGACTGATTACGGTGCGTTCGTAGACCTTGGTGGTGTTGACGGTCTTCTGCACATCACTGATATGGCTTGGAAACGTGTTAAGCATCCATCTGAAATCGTCAATGTTGGTGACGAAATCTTAGTGAAAGTGCTGAAGTTTGATCGTGATCGTACTCGTGTATCTCTAGGTCTGAAACAACTAGGTGAAGATCCATGGGTTGCAATCGCAAAACGCTATCCAGAAGGTCACAAGCTGACTGGCCGTGTCACTAACCTGACTGATTATGGCTGCTTCGTTGAAATCGAAGAAGGCGTTGAAGGTCTGGTTCACGTTTCAGAAATGGATTGGACGAATAAGAATATTCACCCATCTAAAGTTGTCAACGTCGGTGACGAAGTTGAAGTGATGGTTCTGGATATCGATGAAGAACGTCGTCGTATTTCTCTAGGTCTGAAACAGTGTAAAGCTAACCCATGGCAACAGTTCGCTGAAGCTCAGGCGAAAGGCGACAAAGTTACTGGTAAGATCAAGTCTATTACTGACTTTGGTATCTTTATCGGTCTGGATGGCGGGATTGACGGTCTGGTTCACTTGTCTGATATCTCTTGGAATGTTCCTGGAGAAGAAGCGGTTCGTGAATACAAGAAAGGCGATGAAATCTCTGCTGTTGTTCTTGCTGTTGATGCAGAGCGTGAGCGAATTTCTCTTGGCGTTAAGCAGATGGAGAACGACCCGTTCAACGCATATGTTGCTGATAACAAAAAAGGCACACTAGTCAATGGTACTGTTACTGCAGTTGATGCGAAAGGTGCTACAATTGAACTAGAAGATGGCGTTGAAGGTTACATCCGTGCTTCTGAAGTATCTCGTGACCGTGTTGAAGACGCATCTCTCATCCTGAGCGTTGGTGATAGCATTGAAGCGAAATTTACTGGTGTAGACCGTAAGAATCGCGTTATCAACCTATCTGTCAAAGCGAAAGATGAAGCAGAAGAGCAAGAAGCAATGGCTTCACTGAACAAGCCAGATGAAGGCGCGTTCGGTAATGCAATGGCTGATGCTTTCAAGGCTGCTAAAAGCGAGTAATATTATTCGCAAAAAAGGAGCCAAATTGGCTCCTTTTTTTTGGTTAGGATTTTGATGCTGATATTGCAAATAAGAAGAGGGAAACTATGACGAAGTCTGAATTGATTGAAAGATTGTGCGCAGAGCAAACTCATCTGTCCGCGAAAGAAATCGAAGATGCCGTAAAAGATATTATCGAGCATATGGCAACATCGTTGGAACAGGGGGACAGAATAGAGATTCGAGGCTTTGGCAGTTTCTCTCTGCATTATCGCGAGCCTCGCACTGGCCGTAACCCCAAAACAGGTGAAAAAGTTGAATTGGATGGTAAATATGTCCCTCACTTTAAGCCTGGCAAAGAACTCAGAGAGCGTGTTAATAGTACGATCTGATTTTTTGCAAGCGAATCTATGCGGCATATCGTTCGATGTGCCGTTTTTTTTGGATACGATATTATCAATTATCATGGTATGGATGGTGATTTTCTTGCATAATCAGGGGTGCCAATAACTGATGCAGGTTTTCCCATTATGAGAGTCTTAAAAATCATTTTTCTTCTCGTTCTCTTCCTTGTTGCCTTAGCCTTGGGTGCCCAAAACCAAGAAGTTGTTACGTTCAACTATTTATTAGCAAAAGGTGAATTTCATTTATCTTGGCTTTTGGGAGCAGTTTTTGTTGCTGGTTTTGCTATAGCGTGGCTTATTTTTGGTAGTTTGCATCTCAGAGCAAAACTACAGATTCGCCGTTTGAATAAGCAACTGAACAAGAGTGAAACTCAGCGTCCAGTTGCGAAAGAGAAACTGAATATCGGATAACATACTCGATGTTAGAAATACTCTTCTTGTTATTGCCGATCGCTGCTGCTTATGGTTGGTATATGGGGCACCGCAGCGCTCAGCAGGACAAGCAGAAACAATCTCATCAAATATCCCGTCAATATGTTACGGGACTTAACCTGCTGCTATCTGATCAATCGGATAAGGCGGTTGATCACTTTATCGAATTACTCCAAGTTGATGATGAGACGATTGACACGCATTTAGCACTCGGTAACTTATTTCGTTCTCGAGGTGAGGTCGATCGAGCGATTCGGATTCACCAGAATCTGATTTCTCGCTCAGGATTAACCATCGATCAAAAGAACCTCTCACTTCAACAACTGGCAAAAGATTATATGGTTGCTGGTTTTTTGGATCGTGCGGAGCGTATTTTCGAACAACTCATTGAAGAACCTGAACATCGGGAGTCAGCATTAATTCAATTGACTTCGATTTATCAGCAAACTCGAGAATGGATGAAAGCCATAGAGTGCGCCCATGCCTTGGTTAAACTTGGCCGTAAAAAGATGCGTAAGAATATTGCTTACTTTTGGTGTGAGCTCGCAGCAGATGCGCAATCAATGCGTGATGACATGAAAGCGATACAAATATACAAAAAAGCGCTGTCGGAAGATCCGAAATGTGTCAGAGCAAGTATTGGCTTGGGGAAGCTTTATCTAGAGAAAGAAGATTATCAGAATACCATTCGTTATATGGAAATGGTACTGGAACAGGATGTCGATTATGTCGGTGAAATTTTACCGACGCTTGCTGAGTGTTATCACTATTCTGGTCATGAACAGGGGCTGATTGAATTTTTAAGAAAATGTATCGCCCATCAGGCGGGTGCTTCGGCTGAATTGATGCTGGCTCAGTTGGTTGCTCACCATGAAGGTGTTGGCGCGGCTCTGGATTTACTGACGAAGCAGCTGGTGAAGAATCCGACCATGAAGGGGTTCTACCGATTGATGGATTATCATTTAGCGGAAGCTGAAGAAGGTCGGGCGAAAAAAAGTTTATCTGCATTGCAAATCATGGTTGGCGAACAGATGAGGATAAAACCTCATTATCGCTGCCGGAAATGTGGCTTCTCTTCTCACTCTCTGTATTGGCACTGTCCATCGTGTAAGAGCTGGGGAGAGGTGAAACCGATTCGGGGATTAGACGGAGAGTAACAACAGCTCCTGAAACGAGAATTGGATTGAATGAAAATATAAAATAAACGAAGGAGAAAAAATGGGCGAGCCGAGAGTCATTGTAGCACTGGATTATGATAATCAAGCCGAAGCATTACGCTTTGTTGATCGGATTGATCCTCAGTATTGCCGTTTGAAGGTCGGGAAGGAAATGTTTACGTTATTCGGCCCTGATTTTGTGCGTGCATTACACCAACGTGGCTTCTCCGTTTTTTTGGACTTGAAATTTCACGATATCCCCAATACTTGTGCCAAAGCGGTGAGAGCTGCGGCTGAGCTGGGTATCTGGATGGTGAATGTTCATGCCAGCGGCGGTGAACGTATGATGACTGCCGCTCGCGAAATACTCGAACCTTATGGTGTAGATAGGCCGATACTGATTGGTGTTACGGTCTTAACCAGTATGTCTCAACATGATTTGGCTGATATCGGGCTAAATGTGCCTCCTCAAGAACAAGTGCTTCGTCTTGCGACATTGACAAAAAATTCAGGGCTGGATGGTGTGGTGTGTTCTGCTCAGGAAGCTTGCCTGCTGAAAGCGCAATTGGGTCTGTCATTTCAGTTAGTGACGCCAGGGATTCGCCCGGCAGGGAGTGATGTTGGTGACCAACTACGAATTATGACACCTCAGGAAGCGATTTCTGCTGGTTCTGATTATTTGGTTATTGGCAGACCGATTACTCAAGCACCAGAGCCAGCATCGGTTCTAGAGAGTATTAATCATTCACTTCATCTATAAACAAACCGATTATTCTGGTTACAGCAAGATTAATTTGAGTGAAATAGGGGCTTTAGCCCCTATTTTTGTATCTATTCATGGAGACAAGGTCATTTTCTCGGTCTCAGGGGGACCACTGTGAAACCTGAAGCAAGGGTCGGAGGAAAGTATCAGTTCTGCTTCGGCTTTTCCTATTGTGTCGATCCGCTTAGAAATATCTTGATGAGCAATTTGTTGAGCCAGTGCTAAGTAGTCTTGATAGTGTCGTGCTTCGGAACGTAACAAAGACACATAAAATTTCGCGATATCGTCATCCATGTATGGGGCGAGTCTGGCAAAGCGTTCACATGATCTTGCTTCAATATAAGCACCAATAATTAACTTGTCGATAAGCGCCTCTGGCTCATAGGTTTTTACCTGTGACAATAGTCCTTTTGCATAACGGCCGGCAGGGATATTCTCATAGGGAATCTCTTTTTTCTCCATGATCTCGAGCACTTGATAGAAGTGGTGGAGCTCTTCTTTGATCAATAAAACCATTTTGTCGATTAAATCTTGGCTGTACGATGAATCAGCTTTCGCCATGATGGTTTTGGATAGCTGGTTTTTCCCTTTCAGATCCGTCAGGGCACCTAACTTGCGGTAAGCAAAATCTTCATAAGGTTTAAACCATGCGAGCAGAGCGGATGCACTTGTCGCATCGACAGCGTATTTACGGATGAGGTACATTGCCGATTGTCCGGCCTTCAATTCACATAAAAGATGATCAATCAGAATGATTTTTAAATTTTCCGGCTTTTTCGCCTCGTTAATCCACGTGTCGGGGGTTTCACATTGTAGAAAGTTATGAATAGGTTGGAGTAATTGTTGATACTGGTCGTTATTGGTCATGGTTATTAAACTTAAAAAGGTCGCCAGAGCGACCTGTTATGAATATAAGTAGAATCTAAATCAAGGAGGAAATCGCTACCACTTTTTCTTTTCACCAAAGAGGGCTTCCATATCGTCATCTCGTTCTCGATCACCTTGCGCTTCAACCGGTGTTTTTTTCTGTTGACGCTTGTTCTCGAGCTCATCGTACATGGCTTGCAGTTTTTCCCGCGCTTGATTTGAATAGGCATCATTTTTTGTACTGAGGACATCGATACCTTTCTTCAGAAGCTGAATCGCTGTTCCCGGTTGTCCGCGCACAATCGACTCATTGGCTCGTTTGATGACATTCTCAATGTTGATACGTATCTGAATCATTTCCAGACGTGCATTTTCCGTTACATACGCCTGAGTATCCAGACGCCCTTTATTATGCTCGCTCCGAATTGTATCCCTCAGACGTTTTACAAGCTTGAGCATGGTAATCGCTTGTTTGTCATTGGTTGGCGACTTGAATGTTGTACTGTCCTGATTCGGATGATTTTCACGCAGATTTTTTACTTGCCCCTGCATGTTCTCGATACGATGTGCCAATTGTTTGTTTTTAGGGTCTAGCTCGTACATACTTTGTAGCGAATCTAAAATCCGATTATTCAGACACAGCAACAAGTCCTTGCTGTAGGGGACATGGTGAGCGTTACCGATTAGATCCTCGGTGGCATCAATGATTGCGACATAACGAGTAGACTCGTGTTTTCTTGCTGTTTCGACCTTGACCTTGTACTGCAACATAATGTTGTAGCCTAAAATCAGAAGGAGCAATACGCCCACCAAGGCAATGATTAATCCTATACTCATAGTTCCTGCATCAATCCGTACATCGTGAATTCAACCTGTCTAAGGATTCATAAGGCTGACAATCCTCGACGGTAAGTTCGTATAGCATAATAAAATTTAACGTGTTCTACCAATGAATCCCCCATTATTCTTTAATAGATCACTTAATTATTCAGTAAATGAAGTCCCCACTCGCAGAAAAGTTCCAATTATTTTCCAACTAGCGGTCAAAAAAGGGTATAAATTCTTTTCATTAAGCATTATAACTAATGATTATATAAAATACCTAAGTTTGTAATTTGCTGCAGAGATAACGGGGTTGACATGAAGCTACAGCAGTTAAAATACATTGTGGAGGTAGTGAATCATAATTTGAATGTTTCAGCTACAGCCGAGAGTTTGTACACATCTCAACCGGGGATCAGTAAGCAGGTTCGTTTACTTGAAGATGAACTTGGGATTCAGATATTTGAACGAAGTGGTAAACATCTGACTCAGGTGACTTCTGCCGGAGAAGATATCGTGAAAATTTCACAGGAAATTCTTTCTCGGGTTGAAGGGATTAAAGCTGTTGCCAGTGAACACACTCACCCGGAAATGGGGACATTGAATATCTCAACAACTCATACACAAGCCCGTTATGCTCTGCCGGATGTGATCAAAGGGTTTACCGCCAGGTATCCTAAAGTTTCTTTGCACATGCATCAAGGAACACCGAGTCAGATGTCAGAAGCGATTGCGAAAGGGATCGCGAACTTTGCTATTGCAACCGAAGCACTACATTTGTATCAAGATGCAATCATGTTACCGTGTTATCACTGGAATCGTTCAATTGTGGTACCAAAAGGGCACCCTTTAGCACAACGAGATAAGTTATGCATTGAAGAGTTAGCAACATATCCTTTGGTCACTTATGTGTTTGGGTTTACAGGACGCTCTGAACTGGATATGGCATTTGATCAGGTCGGATTGAGCCCGAGAGTTGTGTTTACCGCAACGGATGCCGATGTGATTAAAACTTATGTCCGAATCGGTATGGGAGTTGGGGTGATTGCCAGCATGGCAGTCGATAAAGTCCGTGATGCAGATCTAGTGGCAATTGATGCCAGCCATATTTTTGGTTCGAGCACCACGAGTATCGGTTTTCGTCGGGGGACCTTTCTGCGTTCTTATATGTTTGACTTTATGGAACGTTTTGCACCTCATTTGACTCGTCCTGTGGTGGAACAGGCGATTTCTCTGAAGTCGAGTCAAGAAATTGATGAGATGTTTAAGGACATTCAATTGCCCGTACGCTAATTCTGGTGGCGTCAAGTCCCGAGTTTTTTTCAGAGTTAGGTTCCAAAAGAGGCAAATAATTCAGTGAACCGATGGCGATTCATTGGCAATAGAGAGCGTTTTATTCTTGATTCAGTCGCCAGTTTGTGGAAAATTTGGTGCAAGGTGTAAATTAAGTCGATAATATTTGCCCTTTTAGTCGTTTCTCACGTTTGACGCTCAGAGGCTTTCTGACCTTTACAATGATGCCTGCTTTCGCAAATGTATCGTCAGCAGTAGGAAGAATGGATGCGCCTACGGTTCATTATCGTCAGAGAAGCAGAGACCAATGCTGGTGTTTGTTTCAATATCGTGTTTGGTAACCTTGAGGTATCGTTTCTCTGATTACATGGGATGACCTCGTATCACTATGGTATTGATGATATTTGAGCTCTTTCAGTATGCCAATGATCATCCTGATCCCTTATTTGTATTTGGTTGTATTCACTGGGTGTTTGTATAATATATCGAATATATGACTAGTATTATGTTAGTCCTGGAACTTGAGATATTTTGTGTTACAAAAATTGTTGTATTTTTTGCAAGGAAGTAAATAAGGTGGAATAAACATGGCAGACAACTATAAAAAGCCGTCCAAGGATTTAGATAGGATCGATCGCAACATTTTGAATGAATTGCAGAAAGATGGTCGGATTTCAAATGTAGAACTATCCAAACGTGTTGGATTGTCTCCAACGCCCTGTTTGGAGCGTGTAAGACGACTTGAGCGTCAGAACTATATTACGGGATATACAGCACTCCTGAATCCGCAGTATCTTGATGCATCATTACTTGTTTTTGTTGAAATCACATTGAATCGTGGGGCGCCGGATGTATTTGAACAATTCAATACAGCGGTACAAAGATTAGACGACATTCAGGAATGTCATCTTGTTTCAGGGGATTTTGACTATTTGTTGAAAACCAGGGTATCTGATATGGGTGCCTATCGTAAGCTCTTGGGCGATACGCTACTACGACTACCCGGTGTAAACGATACTCGAACCTATGTGGTGATGGAAGAAGTGAAGCAGACAAATCAGTTAGTCATTAAAGTTCGTTAGCCACAAAGCAAGTCTCGAATATCTTTCTGTATTCTGACTTAACGACATTGGGTTTTGGCGAATGTTATGGTTAAATCACAGCATAAACCGAGCGGCTTGGGCCGCTCGGACTGTTTTTATTTCAATTCATGTTGCGCATGATGCTTTGACATGAGGTTTAAGCAAAAAGTTGGTTATGTTCAAAGAGAACAAAAGTAAAGTCGAGACCATTATCAAAACCAGAGCTGAGGTCACAACTTCACCTCGCTTAAATGGCGTTCAACGGCTGAAAGAGAGTGTTTTGATTTTAGCTGTCCTCTTATCCGTCTTCTTCTCGGTGGCTTTACTGACATTTAGCCCGGCTGATCCGTCTTGGTCTCAGACCGCTTGGGGAGGAGAGCTACATAATGCCGGTGGATATATCGGTGCTTGGATCGCTGATACGCTCTTTTTTACTTTTGGGTCACTGGCATACCCACTCCCTTTAGTGATTACGCTCATTGCATGGGGAGGGCTACGTGCTCGCGATGAGGATGAATCCTTCGATTTCATGATCTGGGGGACTCGTTTGCTCGGTTTCGTCGTGGTTCTGCTGACGAGTTGTGGTCTGGCCGACATCAATTTTGATGATTTGTGGTATTTCTCTTCTGGCGGTGTCGTCGGTGATGTTTTGAGTAGCTTGGCGCTACCAACATTCAATATCTTGGGCAGTACCTTGATTTTCCTGTTTCTCTGGGGGGCTGGTTTTACATTACTCACCGGCATCTCATGGTTAACGATTGTGGAGTGGCTTGGGGATCAAGCCATTGCATTCGCACAAAAAGGCGTCGCACTGTTTCGGAGTGGAGAGAAGGAGACAATTCTGTCCCCGGGGATTGAATCATCGGCTGCTTTGCTTGAACGTGATATTCAACATCGCCTGTCACCGACTGAAGCTGTTGTTGAATCGAATCGCACGGATACAGCACCGACTAGCAATTCTCCTCATGACAATTCTCCACATGACAACTCTCTTACGGATAGCTCTCTTACCGATAGTTCTCTTACTGACAATGTTCGTCGCTTTAACATCCACATCCCTCAGAATGAGCAGGATGTCGTAGGCGATGACGCTCAGGCGCAACAAGCTGCAACGGATATCAATGATGAGTGGTCGGAACGGAATAAACAGTTTTCTGCAACGATAGAAGAATTGGATAAAGCCGCACAGCAACATAATGATTTTGCTGAAGGCGATTGGGACGATGACCCAAGCGAGGATACATCCGCCACGACCAGCCACTCATTTGGATCGTTTGATATTGACGTTCATGAAAATGAACCAACATTCTCTAGCTTAGACACACACGATGAAGAGCCCGACCTCTCTGAGGCGCAAGAGGACTCAGATGAAGATGTTGTTGCTTTCCAAAGCTTAGTCTCTGAAGCAAAGAAAACCGAATTGGCAAAACAAAATCCGTTTTTGGTTCAGCCGACTATCGATCTACCAACACCGACAGAGCCATTACCAACGTTAGAGTTGTTGTATCATCCAGAGAAAAGAGAAAACTTTATTGATCAGGATATGCTGACGGAAGTGGCAAGATTGGTTGAGTCTAAGCTATTGGATTATAAGATTCAGGCAAGTGTTGTGGGGATTTATCCCGGTCCGGTTATTACTCGGTTCGAACTCGATTTAGCCCCGGGAGTGAAAGTGAGCCGAATTTCCGGATTATCAACAGACTTGGCTCGTTCTCTGTCTACGCCAGCAGTCCGGGTTGTTGAGGTCATTCCGGGGAAACCTTATGTTGGTTTGGAGTTGCCAAACTTGAGCCGTCAGACGGTCTACCTGTCTGATGTCGTTAGCAGTGACAAATTTAAGCGGTCAAAATCTCCGACAACCATTGTACTCGGTCAAGATATTGCCGGTGATGCTGTGATTGCCGATTTAGCAAAAATGCCTCATGTCTTAGTTGCAGGAACGACAGGCTCAGGGAAATCCGTCGGTGTGAATGTGATGATCCTGAGTATGCTATATAAGGCGACACCGGAAGAAGTCAGATTTATCATGATTGACCCGAAAATGTTGGAGCTTTCAATCTATGAAGGCATTCCTCATCTTCTGTCAGAGGTTGTGACGGATATGAAGGATGCCGCCAATGCGTTGCGTTGGTGTGTGGCAGAGATGGAACGTCGCTACAAGTTAATGTCGGTTGTTGGGGTTCGGAACATCAAAGGTTTCAATGAAAAGCTGGAGATGGCAGCCAAAGCTGGGCATCCGATTCATGATCCGCTTTGGAAGGATGGTGATAGCATGGATGCAGAACCGCCATTACTGGAGAAACTACCTTTTATTGTGGTCGTGGTCGATGAATTTGCCGACTTGATGATGGTTGTTGGTAAGAAAGTTGAAGAACTGATTGCCCGTTTGGCCCAGAAGGCAAGGGCTGCGGGGATTCATTTGATTTTGGCAACCCAACGCCCTTCGGTTGATGTGATTACAGGATTGATTAAGGCGAACATCCCAACTCGAGTTGCATTTACTGTTTCAACGAAGACAGATTCTCGTACCATTCTCGATCAAGGAGGGGCTGAATCTCTGTTGGGGATGGGAGATATGCTCTATTTGCCACCGGGATCCAGTCACACTATCCGCGTTCATGGGGCATTTGCTTCTGATGATGATGTTCATGCTGTCGTCAATAACTGGAAGGCGAGAGGTCAACCCAACTACATTGACGAAATAGTCAGTGGGGATCAAGGACCAGAAGCATTGTTACCGGGAGAACAACTCGACGGTGACGAAGATGTCGATCCATTATTTGACCAGGTTGTTGAACACGTTGTTGAAACGCGAAGAGGGTCGGTTTCCGGGGTGCAGCGACGTTTCAAGATTGGATACAATCGTGCGGCTAGAATTGTCGAGCAGCTAGAGGCTCAGGGGATTGTCAGTGCGCCTGGCCACAATGGTAATCGGGAAGTGCTCGCGCCACCGCCGATCAGAGAGTAATCATGCAACGTTGATTTAAAAGCAGAGGGAGACCGTATGGTCTCCCTCTGCTTTTAGAGCGTTGTCGTTTTTAAAATAAACTGCGTCTTTTAGGTTTGAAAAATTGAGCAATCAAGAAAATAAAGACAACAAAAAGATTGATTGCAAAGATGATTTCCAACCACTGTGGCATCGATAAAGTTAAAAGCTGCCATACAATTTTGCTACAGTCGCCATATGCTTCAAACATCCACGGCATCCATTGGTTAAGTGGCGCCCACTGTGGAAATTGAACAAAAGCATCACAAGTTGCAAATGGTGAAGGGTGGAATTGATACTCAACATGCTGGTGTGCAAGTAACAGTCCTGAATATGCTGTGTACCCCCAAGAGAGAAGACCTAGCCAACGGAATATTGCCAGCCGGGGTGCGATGAGCCCCAGAATCGCCGCACCGCCTATTCCCAACATTGCTACCCTTTCATAAATACACATGACGCAGGGTGCGAGCATCAAAATATGTTGGAAAAAGAGCGCACACATTTCAAAAAACAGGATAGATAACAACAATAAGACCCAGGATGTTCTGGACTGAGAAAACTGGTTGAGTTTGGCAAAGATCACTATGGGATATCCTTATAAAGTAAAAGCTCTGTTCTACAGAGCTTTTTAACGCGAAACTACGGTAGACTCAATCGATTATTCATGACCCAGTGATGCTGATGCATGTTTTAATGCATCTGGGACGTGGTGAGATAACCAACCCAGATCATAATAATTCGCGGTTGCTGGCTCAAGGAAAAAGATGATACCGACCAAACCAACAAGTGTTAAAACAACTGTATATGGCAGCGCCATCATCACCATTCGTCCGTAAGAGAGTCGGATGAGAGGTGCCAGTGCCGAGGTCAGCAGGAACAAAAACGCAGCTTGTCCATTCGGGGTTGCAACAGAGGGTAAATTCGTCCCGGTATTGATCGCAACCGCTAACAGGTCAAATTGGTCGCGTGAGATAATGCCTTCCATGAGTGCCGTTTTCACCTCATGGATATAGACCGTGCCCACGAATACATTGTCAGAAACCATAGAAAGCAATCCATTCGCAACGTAGAACATCGCGAGTTGAAGATCTGCATTCTCTAGGTGTAATACGGCATCGATGACCGGTTTAAATAGGTGTTGATCGACAATCACCGCAACGATCGAGAAGAATACCGCGAGTAAAGCGGTAAAGGGTAATGCTTCTTCAAATGCTTTGCCAAGTGCGTGCTCTTCGGTAATGCCACAGAATGTGGTTGCCAGAATAATCACGGAAAGCCCGATCAGCCCAACCGATGCAAGGTGGAGAGCCAGACCAACGATCAGCCAAATCGCAATTAATCCCTGAATCCATAGTTTTGCAACGTCGAGATTAGTACGGCTTTGTCTTTGTGTCCGATCATAATCGCGTAGAATTTTCCGAACGGGATCGGGGAGCTGAGCGCCGTAGCCGAAAATTTTCAGCTTCTCAACAGCGATACAGGTGAGAATTCCACTGATAAAAACAGGCACAGTGATCGGTGACATACGAATTAAAAATTCGCCGAAATTCCAGCCCGCTTGATCGGCAATAATCAGGTTTTGTGGTTCACCAACCATGGTCATCACCCCGCCCAGTGCAGTTCCGATCCCAGCATGGAGGAGGAGTGAACGTAGAAAAGCCCGGTAGTTTTCCAAATCGTCTCTGGTCAGGTCTGATAAATGCTCATCTTGGGTGTGGTCACCTTGTCCAGAAGCAACTTTGTGGTAGATGGCATAAAATCCAACGGCAACACTAATGATGACCGCGATCACCGTAAGGGCATCAAGGAATGCAGAAAGAAATGCAGCAGCGACACAAAATGCTAAAGATAAGATGACCTTAGAGCGTATTTCTAAAAGAATTTTGGTGAAGATAAAGAGAAGCAGTTGCTTCATGAAGTAAATACCCGCGACCATAAACATGAGAAGTAGGAGAACTTCAATATTCGCAACTAACTCATGTTTAACTTGCTCTGGGCTTGTCATTCCGATGAGTATTGCTTCTATTGCAAGTAACCCACCGGGCTGGAGCGGATAGCATTTTAAGGCCATTGCAAGCGTGAATATAAATTCAACAACCAGTAACCAACCTGCGGCAAAGGGGCTTATTGTGAAAAAGACGAGTGGATTCACAATGAGAAAAGCAACAATTGCCACTTTGTACCAATCTGGTGATTTACCCAGAAAATTTTTAATGAACGCGTTTCCTAAAGAAATCGGCATGATGATGACTCTTATAGTTGTTATGAATAGACACTGATATCCATCACTTCTTTTTCGTAACAATTTACGAAAGATATCCATTCAAAATTACATACATCCCAGCAAAGATTCATGAGTGATGCCTAATGAACATTGCTCCCTGATTAATGTATCGACATGGTGTTTTGCCGGAAACTCTACAGTAGGTTAATTATTTCATGAAATACAATAAGTTCTTAGTGAGAGTTTCCTTGAAGTTTTCACATAAAAGTAGCCTATAGTATGGCCATAAGGCATATAAAATCATTGTCACTTCACAACTTTGGAAATAATGTCGAAGATGACATAGTTATCAACAACCATCTCAACAGAGATAATGTGAAATAATATGACGTATCTGTAAGTTTACTATGGAAACTTTTATGCTTTTCACCTGTCCATCGTACTAAATTTCCTTTATATTTTATTCAAGTTTCAGAATGGTAATCTTAAGCTAAATCAAAAAGTGAATAAGATACTTGTTGCGCATTGATGTAATAGTTTGGCTTGTGTGGCAAGTTGAATATCGAATATTTTCGTAGTGTACAAACTGGTGATATGATAAATGCCATCTGAGTTTGTAAATAAACAAAACTGGAAAAGTATTGAATGGTCATTAAGGCGAAAAGCCCAGCAGGCTTTGCAGAAAAGTATATTATTGAAAGTATCTGGAATGGGCGGTTTGCGCCGGGGTCGATTCTTCCGGCAGAAAGAGAACTGTCCGAACTGATTGGTGTGACCAGAACGACATTGAGGGAAGTGCTGCAACGGTTGGCTCGTGATGGTTGGTTGACAATACAGCATGGTAAGCCGACAAAAGTGAATCAGTTTATGGAAACCTCTGGGTTGCATATTTTGGATACTTTGATGACGCTGGATGCTGAAAATGCAACCAGTATTGTTGAAGATTTACTGGCGGCAAGAAGCAATATTAGTCCGATTTTCATGCGTTATGCATTTCGGCTGAATCCAACCCAGTCAGAAAAAACGATCAAGCGAGTCATTGGATCATGTGAGGCATTACTGGATGCGGATTCATGGGAGCGATTCATGGCTGACTCACCATACTCTGAAAAGATATCGCAGCATGTGAAAGATGATGGAGAGGGGGACAAAGAAGCTCGTGAACAGAAACTATTGGCGAAAACGTTCAATTTTTATGATTACATGTTGTTCCAGCGTTTGGCTTTCCATTCTGGTAATCAAATCTACGGTCTGATCTTTAACGGTCTGAAAAAATTGTATGATCGTGTCGGTAGTTACTATTTTTCGAACCCCAAAGCACGCGTACTCGCGTTAGAGTTTTATAAAGATTTGTTATCATTCTGCTCGAACGGGACTGATAAATTAGAGCATCTTTCCGCTTGCATTCGTCAGTACGGGATTGAAAGTCGACAAATTTGGAATGAAATGAAACGTTCATTGCCGACAAGCTTTACTGAAGATGATGGTTAATCAGGTTGGTTGGCTATGATTTGTGAATCCTTGTTTAGGGATTGGAAAAGGGCCAATAGGCCCTTTTTTGTTGTTTCTGAATCGTAAATCGTGTTTATCAGGAGAGTTTTTCTCGGCCGCCTGCTTGAGTGAACCACTGCGATAAATGTGTTTCTAGTGCTTTCAACTCTTCGGGACCGATTAAAGCCAGTCCTAAATCCTGGGCTCGGGTAATGTCGTTTTGCCGGAGAGGCCGGAAGCTGACGAGCATTGCCCTTGCCTGAAGGCCGCCCAGTAAGTCTCTCAGTGATTCTAGCTTATATAAGGTATCATCACCGTCATCTCTCATTCCCTTGGTTTTACATTCTATGATATGCAGTTTGTTATTCACCACCGTAGCCACATCCAGCTCATTTCGTACTTCACGCTCACCCAACTGACGATAGACTTGAACGTTTAAAGAGCGATCCTGAATCGTCGGCATGCCGCACTGAATTTTTCTGACGATGCTATGTACCAGAGTTTCTAGCCATTCTCCGTTGGCAAATCGTCTGGCATCTTCGTTGGCAAACGTTAATATACCGTGTTCATAAGTCGCAATATTTGCATTGACAAGGTCTTGTATCAATAAACTCAGTTCTTTGTAGCCTTGCTGTTTTTCTGATAAAGCGACATCAAGGCATTGTTCTTTTCTGCATGTTGTTGCCAGATAATTCAGTGTTGCCAGACCCGGACCAAGTTCGAGAGCACGACTTGCCCATGATGCGCCGATATTACAGAGTTTTGCATCCAGCGCTGGTGGTGTGTCCCGTTCAAAGAACTCGCCTCGGGCACCAAAGATTGTTAAATAATCGGAGATTGTAATTCGATCCTGAACTTGCGCATCTTGGCAGTCATTCGGATATAGCCAGCACAGACAGTCAGAGTTGGGTTCAACCACGAAAATGGGCCATTGGAATGTTCTGAAAACTTCATAAACGGAAAGGAGACGGTGGCGAAGACCACAACTGGCATTGAGCTGAATATCCTGATCTCTGTTTTTCAGGTCGTGGGCCAATTGATAAATCGAGCGTTTAATTAATGCCACACTTGAACCTGATGGGATCTCGTAAAATTCACTACTAATATCATGTTGTTCTAAAACATTATGCAACCGGGAATAGATGGTTTTTTGTGAAGCATCACCGATCAGTACGGTATGTGAACCGATAATACGGTGATCAAGCAACGGAGTTATCAGACGAACCGGATCGTCGTCAAGGATGCCAACATGAATGGTCATAAATTATCCTCGTGCTTTCGCTTGCAGGAGTCGGAAGGAAAAAGACAAGCGATATAGACTAGGATATAAAGGTCTCCAGCGTAAAAAACAAGGTCAGTTGGTGATAAATATCTATTTTAGCGTGAAATATGACGCTATCTTTACCTATCACCCACTTAAAATTCAAATTCGAACCGGATCTGATCAGTGGTTGACGGAAAGCAGCGATGTCACCATGAAGTCAAACATCCGTAACATTCTGCTGTATTTAGTATGAGAAAAGTGCTTAAAATACATGAGGTACGAAAATACGATGAAACTTAACGGGTTGTGATCAATCCAACCCATAGTTAATTTTTCATTGCCACCGTTTTTATGAGTCTGATTTTATACATGAGCAGATAGAGAGGCATTACATGGCCGAAGAAACAATTTTTAGTAAGATTATTCGCAAGGAAATCCCGGCAGAAATTCTTTATCAGGATGAACTGGTCACTGCATTCCGGGATATTAATCCACGCGCGCCAAGTCATATCCTGATTGTGCCAAATCAACTGATTCCGACAGTGAATGATGTTGAAGATGTCGATGAAGCAGCCTTAGGTCGTCTTTTTACTGTGGCGAAGAAGTTGGCTGAGCAAGAAGGTATTGCTCAAGATGGTTATCGACTGATTGTGAACTGCAATGCGCATGGTGGGCAGGAGGTTTATCATATTCATATGCATCTTCTGGGAGGAAAACCGCTGGGGCCGCTCTTGATGAACTAATGGGTGTCTGATGAGTTAATCTCGATGATATGAATAACTAGATACAAGCGGACACAGGAACGTTGTGAGAATTCGGATACGATATATTGCCGTGATATGTTTGGCGCTGGGGAGCAGTGGTTGCGCCAATTTTTCGGCTGGCAACCTATTCAGCCATTACTCCGAACAAAATCAGGAGATGTATCAGGCTGTTAAGCAAGGCGACTACCAGAAGGCGAGTCAGGATCTCCCTGATCATCTCGTCGGGGGAAAGATTTTAGATAATCTGGAAAAAGGCCGTGTCTATTTGCTGAATAAAGATGTGCCCAAGAGCCGGTCATTTCTGAATCTGAGTGATCAGGCGGTCAGGCAGCAGCAGGATGAAGCTATTGTTTCTATTAGTCGTGAGGCAGCCAATGCGGGTAGTTTGTTTGCCAATGATAATTTGACGGCATATGTCCCGGCAGATTATGAACTCGGTTTTTTACATTTATATCTCGCGCTTTCGTATGTTTATGAAAATCAGCTTGAAGGTGCGTTAGTCGAACTGAGACGGGCGAATCAGGTTCAGAAAAAAGCAAGAAATAAGAGACAGGCTGAATTAATAAAAGAGCGGGACCGTCTCAAACAAGAGGGGATTGAGCCCAATCTTGGTGGGTTAATGGCTCATTATCCCAGTACAGGGAGCACACTTCAGTCGATTCAGAATGGTTATCTGTTTTATCTGTCGGGGCTGTTATATGAAGCCAGTGGTGACTTGAATGATGCCTATGTTGATTATCGGCGAGCGCTGGCTGTCGCACCGGAGAACACCAGTGTGGCTCAGAGCACTCTCCGATGCGCGCAAAAGCTAGGTATGAATCAGGATGTGGTCGCGCTGCGAAAAAAATACGGGCGTTTACCGCAACTGAGTAAGCATCAGGGTCGGGTGATAATCATTCAGGAGCAAGGGGTTGTTGACCAACTGAAAGGTTGGCAGGCGTCTTTACCGATCTATGGTAGCCTTGGCAGAATGAACCTGTATTCTGTGGCCTTACCCTACTATTCAGGTTATCAGCCATCAGATGCTCTTCCAGTGACGCTTGATGATGTCGCGGTTGAAGGCCAACAGTTGGTTGATACCAATCTGATGGCAAGGAAGCAACTGAAGGAAAGAATTACATCGATTGTTTTTCGACAGATATTACGCTTAACATTAAAAAATACGCTGCGTCAGGAAGCTTCGAAAGATGATAATGACGGTGCTGAAGTCGCAAATCTGGTGTTCAATATATGGAATACTCTAACAGAGCAGCCGGATACCAGAAGCTGGATTACTTTGCCCGGCAGTGTATTCAGTGCGACAAAGATTGTATCCGCTGGTGAGCAGACATTCACCGTGGGTCAGCAGTCTTATACATTCAATGTTCCTGCACAAGGAACCACATTTGTATGGCTTTCCCGTCAAGGGGGAAAGGCCGTGATTTGGCACAAACAGTTGGGAAGGTTATGATGAATAAATGGCTCTTCAGTTTTGTTGTACTTGTCTTGGTGGGGTGTTCCAGTACACAGACTGCCGGATTGACCGTTGAGAGTGAATATCAACGGATTTTGTATGGCGATAAAGTATTAGCTTCTGAGCTCGAGGTGAAAGATATTTCGACAGCAGAAGTGAACGATCATACACGAGGTGTGGTCAGAGTAAAAAATAAGACCGCCTCAGATCAGCATATTCAATACCGTTTTTATTGGTATGATCAACAAGGACTGGATGTGAATGCGCGGACAGGTCCATGGCGACAAGCCATTATTAGAGGGATGGATGAAATGTCGTTATCTGAAGTGGCTGTTGCTCCGAATGCTGTGCATTTCAGAGTACAGATTAGAGAATTGAATCAGTAAGTGACAAGGTGAGTCTTTATGAAAAAAAGTATAATCCTCGTGTTGGGATTGGCTGCTCTCATGAGTGGTTGTGCAAATAAAGTGACCTATGGTGATGCACAAGCCGTAGAAACGAAAACCGTTGATTTTGGTTCGACAGATTTACAAAAAATCGCAGCGGATATGGTCGATAGTATGATGATGTCTGGTTCTGTGGCAGCCGTTACCCGAAACTCACGTCCGATTGTGTTTGTGGATAGTATTAAAAACAAAACCAGTGAACATATCGATACCGAGTCGATTACGGACACAATTAGTACCAAAATGCTCAATTCAGGGAAGTTTCGTTTTGTTGATATGACGCGGATCGAAGCGGTCAGAAAGCAGTTAGATTTCCAGAATAATGATGCGTTAGTCGATAAGAGTAGCTCGATTCAGTTTGGTAAGATGGTTGGTGCACAATATATGTTATACGGCAATTTATCGAGTATCGTGAAAGATACGGGCAGCGATAAAGATGTGTACTATAAAATGACCATGCGTCTGATGGATTTGCGTTCGGGGCTCATCGAATGGGCTGATGAGACTGAAATTCGGAAAGAGCAGGAAAAGAGCTTTTTGGGATTTTAATCCACTGAGTTGAGGGCGTCAGCGATGGCACGTATGTCATGGTCCGAAGCATGTCAATTAGATCCGTCTCTGGCGTCTCTGACTCATTTTTTCCGAGAAACACCGACGGTTGCCCAAACACTCGCCGGTGGTTTGACGAACCGCTGTTGGAAGATTGACATACCTGAGTCTCCTTCCGCTGTATGGCGTCCTGCAACGGACGTCACTCAAGCATTTTCAATCTCCCGTCATCAGGAATTCCACATCCTGTCAGCGTTGAAAGATCAAGCTGTGCAAATTTCGCCTGAACCACTTTACCTCAATGAACAAGGGTTACTGGTTCAGTGGATTGAAGGGGACAGAGTTGTTGCAAATGACATTGAAGTCATGACACGCCTACTGAGCCAGATTCATCAATTTCCAACAACCAAACTGCCCATTGTTCCTTTTGTTTATACGGCCCGTATTGATCATTACTGGTTCAAATTACAATCGATGTCTGCTGAGCTGGGCGCGATTGAGTCACTGTATAAAACTTGGCGGACACTCCCCAATCTTTCTGAGGCGCCACTCTCTCTTTGTCATTTCGACCTCGGCTGCCACAATATGATCAAAACGCCCCAAGGGATCAAAGTGATCGATTGGGAGTACGCATCTTTGGCCGATCCAAGAATGGATTTAGCGATGACGATCGATATGTCTGATGTCAATTTACTCACGGCTGTCGGTCAATATTGCCAACATCGAAATATTGCTGATCTTGATTTATGGATTGAGGGGGTGAAAGCTTGGATGCCCAGAGTTCGAATGCTGGCGATGTTATGGTATCTAATCGCTTTTCAGATGTGGGAAAACAAAGAGATGCAAGCCGCAGCTGAACGGATAAAAGCACAGCTCGACACCTGATTTGTTCGATAATGGGTTTTGCTACGACGGAGAGTCATGAAGATTCGGTGAACGAAGTACCTAACGAGGGAGCGAAAAGGTTGATTGATAATTTTCATGCACACTCACTGTATCACCAGAGTGTTTCATGCTAGGTTCATTCTGTATGTTGGAAAGGGGATTGTTATGATTATTTATCTACATGGATTTGATTCGACCAGCCCGGGGAATCATGAAAAGGTGCTGCAATTACAATTTATTGATGATGATGTGCGTTTTATCAGCTATAGCACGCTTCACCCCAGACACGATATGCAGCATCTCCTGAAAGAAGTACACAAAGCGATCGAATCAAGTAATGACCCACACCCACTGATCTGTGGGGTCGGACTGGGTGCTTATTGGTCTGAACGGATTGGTTTTTTATGCGGCATTAAACAGGTGCTATTCAATCCGAATCTACATCCTGAGGACCATATGCAAGGGAAGATTGATCGTCCGGAAGAGTATGAAGATATTGCAACAAAGTGTGCTTCTCAATTTAGATTGAAGAATAAAGCGCATTGCTTGGTTGTGCTGTCTACACATGATGAAGCATTGGATAGCCGGAAAACGGCTGAAGAGCTGGGCAATTACTACGATATTATTTGGGACGAGACACAAAGTCATAAATTCAAGAAGATATCTCAACATCTTCAAATGATTAGCCAATTTAAAAATAAATAATATTATATTTTTCATAAGGTTAAGTTGAATTTTGCCATCTAAGGAAAGACCGCCGAGAAGGGCTGGTTTTTCTGGCAATCTTGGCTTGCATGACTTGATTTGCTCCTTATAATGTTTCTTGTTAATTTAAAAATTGATAAAAATCAAAATAAAATGAGAGCAGGGCTCAACCTGACGACAGTTTATGTGAAGTAAAGTTACGCTTTATCTATATCAGTGTGTCTCACAGAAAAAGTGACTTTCACTTTGTTTACCCGTCCTATTTTTCTAGTTCGGAGTGGTGATTCCGGGCTATACCATGTTTGTTCATTTTGAGGATAGTTTGTTGTGACTCGTATTGTTGTTGTTGGTGGCGGTGCAGGCGGTTTAGAGCTTGTCACTAAATTAGGCCACACATTAGGAAGAAAAGGGCGAGCCCAGATCACGTTAGTGGACAGAAATGCCAGCCATTTATGGAAGCCGTTATTGCATGAAGTTGCAACAGGTTCTATGGACGAAGGTGTTGACGCGTTGAGTTATCGGGCTCATGCGAGAAATCATAGTTTTGATTTCCAAATGGGCAATTTGGAAGAGCTCGATCGGGACAGAAAAGTCATTACTTTGGCTGAGTTGAAAGATGAGCATGGTGAACTGCTGATCCCACGCCGTGAAGTGGAATACGATATTTTGGTATTGGCTATCGGTTCAACATCGAATGATTTTAATACTGCGGGCGTGAAAGATCACTGTATCTTTTTGGATAGTCCGGAGCAGGCCAATTTATTCCGGACCGAGATGAACAATGAGTTTCTGAAGCTTCATGCAAACAATGGTCATGGTACGGTTGATATTGCGATTGTCGGAGCCGGTGCGACGGGGGTCGAACTCTCTGCTGAGCTACATAATGCGGTGAAAGAGCTGCGTAATTACGGCTTTGGTGATTTGGATTCAAATAAGTTGAATGTTCACCTGATTGAAGCCGGTGAGCGGATTCTTCCTGCCTTACCACCAAGAATTTCTGCTGCTGCCCATTATGAACTCACCAAACTGGGTGTGAATGTCCGTACATCAACGATGGTCACCAAAGTCGAAGCTGACGGTCTGACGACCAAAGACGGTGAAAAGATTCCTGCAAAAATTATGGTATGGGCGGCCGGGATTAAAGCCCCTGATTTTATCAAAGATATCGCGGGTCTTGAGACCAACCGGATTAATCAGCTGGTGGTGACGAATACCTTACAGACGACGCGAGATGAAGATGTTTTCGTGATTGGTGATTTGGCCCAGTGTACACAACCGGATGGATCATTTGTTCCACCACGTGCACAGGCTGCTCATCAAATGGCCAGCCGGACATTTAAAAACATTGTTGCGAAATTAAATGACCGGGACATGAAGCCTTATGTTTATAAAGATCATGGTTCTCTGGTCTCTCTGAGCCGCTTTTCAACCGTGGGCAGTCTGATGGGGAACTTGACGAAAGGCTCGATGATGGTTGAAGGGAAAATCGCCCGGGTCGTTTACATTTCTCTTTACCGAATGCATCAGATGGCACTACACGGGATGTTCAAAACAGCGTTGATGCTGTTGGTCGGAAGAATCAACAGAGTGCTTAGACCTAACCTTAAGCTGCACTAAGTAAATAACAACCAGAGCTTATCGCTTAATGCCATTCGCTTAAAAGCGAGTGGCATTCTTATCTCTAGAGCGTGAAAGTTATTTCGCCATTTTGTTTAACCCTGTTCCAGGGTAAGGCTTCCTTTTTCTCTTTTCTGGCAGAATTCACCGCTTGCCATTATCTCTAAGCGCTTTCGCTATTGCCCTCGGAGTCCGCCATCCGACCAGACAAACTCATCCGTATTAGATAAAGCGGCATTGATGAAGCGAATACGCAACGAATATCCAATCATGTCGACCGTTTCCCAATGCAGTGGTCTGCCAATCTTTGAGGGTAGTTATTGTCTTAAATGTCATTTAATTATCTTGATTTTATTTGCATTAAGTATTTTACAGGGGTGTTATTTGGGTATTTATTCATCGTGACTACCCATGTTTTTCGTAAAACTGCCCATTTCTATCCTTGTTTCTATCGCGTTGACTTGTAAATTTTAACGTAAAGGAAATTAAAACAAGGAATGTCATGGATTACATCTACTATCTATCGGCAAGAGCAGGACGCTTATTGCTAGTATTTGTTGGTCTGTCAATGATCATCTTCTCTATTGCGAGATTAGTACCGGGTGACCCCGCACGAATCGCATTAGGGCCGATGGCTACACCTGAACAAGTCGCTGAGTTACATGAAAGCATGGGACTCAACGAGCCGCTGGTTAATCAATATATCCAATATGTCGGCAATTTGCTCGATGGTGATATGGGTGAATCAACCATGACGGGTCGTGCTGTCGTCACAGATATTCAACAAGCTTTACCTGCAACACTGGAATTGGTTGCGGTTGCAGTGTTTTTCACCGCCTGTCTGGGGATTCCGTTAGGGTTGTTCGCCGCATACAAACCGAATGGTGTGTTTGACCAGTTCTCACGGATTATTTCGCTGGTTGGTGTTGTTACACCGTCATTTCTATTAGCCATCATTCTTCAGTTGATGGCGAGTGTCGGATGGTTTGATCTGCCGGTGACCGAAAGGATGTCCAGCATGATGACGTTTGATCAATCATACACCGGCTTGCTTCTGATTGATTCACTACTCGCCGGGCGCTTTGATATTTTTGCTGATAGTTTTCAGCATATTCTATTACCTGCGATTGCATTATCAGCGGCGGGTATCTCTCAGGTCATGCGTATTACCCGTTCTTCGATGATTGAATTTAGCCATCGTGACCACGTTGAAACACTGCGCGCATGTGGTGTCAGCCGTCCGCTGGTGAATTTTAAATACCTGTTACGTTTAAGTGCTTCTGCGCCATTGACTATTTTAGGGCTCGAGTTTGCCTCTTTGATTGGTAATGCTTTCGTCGTGGAAATGGTGTTTTCGTGGCCGGGTGTAGCCAGTTATGGCGTTCGTTCTATCCTGCATAAAGACTTTAATGCGGTTGTTGGTGTTGTCTTGGTTTCTGGCGTGTTTTTCATCGTAGCAAACCTTCTTATCGACTTTGTTATTGGTCTTGTTGACCCACGAGTGAAGCTTAAAGGGAAGTCATAGCATATGAGTAACTCAGATACACATTTGCCAAATGGGTCGGAGGAGTTTGCTCCGGAAACGGCAAGTAAACAGTACACAAATTTTGGACGAGCCTGGTACCGTTTCACCCGTAATCATACCGCAGTCATCGGTTTATTCATTGTTGTTAGTGTGTTGCTGCTGGCGATATTTGCTCCGTTATTGGCACCATACCCGGAACACGCAGGTAGCTTCGTTAATTTCAGAGCACGTCACTCAGCCCCAAGTTTAGAGTACTTTATGGGGACTGATAACGTCGGCCGCGATATTTTCAGCCGCGTGATTTACGGATACCGCATCTCGCTCTCATTAGTCGTTGGTGTTCTTGCTATCTCTGTGCCTATTGGTGTTCTGCTTGGTATCGTTGCGGCTTACGCAGGCGGTTGGGTTGAGCAGGTCATTATGCGTTTCAACGACATGCTACTTGCTGTCCCACCACTGGCACTTGCTCTGGCCATCACATCGATTCTTGAGCCAAACCTTGTTAACGCCATGATTGCGATCTCTTTCTTGTGGTGGAATTGGCATTGCCGACTGATTTACCGTCTGGCGAAAAGTCTGGTGACAGAGGATTTTGTAGAAGCCGCTCGTTTAAGTGGTGCGTCTCACTGGCATATTATTTCTAAAGAAATTCTGCCTAACTGTATTGCTGCTATTAGCGTTAAAACGACGCTGGATGCTGGATTCGTCATCCTGTTTGGAGCAACGCTAAGCTTCCTGGGGCTTGGTGTACAACCACCGACACCGGATCTTGGCACCATGGTCTCTACCGGATCAAGTTACTTACCAGAATACTGGTGGGAAGCGATTATGCCGGGTCTTGCAATCTTATATGCCATCTTGGGATTCAACCTGCTTGGTGATGGATTACGTGATTTCTTTGATGTTGAGGTATAAACATGCACTTGATAGAAATTAATAACCTCAATCTTGCTTTTAAGGTGTACGGCGGGACCAGAAAGGTACTGCATAATGTTTCTATTAACATGAAGCCGGGTGAACGCGTTGCACTGATTGGTGAATCAGGTTCAGGCAAAAGTGTCACCAGTAAGTTCTTAATCGGCACCTTGAATGATAGCCAGACCGTTGTCGAAAGTGGCGAACTGAAAGTTAACGGCAAAGACGCATTAAGCATGAGCTCGGTTGAGCGAGAAGCGCTTAAAGGCTCGGTTATGTCGATGATTCAGCAAGATCCACAAACATCGTTTAACCCAGTGTTCCGCATTGGGACTCACTTGGACGATATTATGAAGGCCGGTGACAAGCTGATGCATATCTCAAGCAGTGCTGCGAAGAGAAAGTCACATATTCTGGATGTGCTTAAGAAAGTAAAGCTGTTAGAGCCTGAACGTGTGTACTCATCTTATCCTTGGCAGTTGTCAGGCGGAATGCGTCAAAGGGTTTTGATTGCGATGGCTTTGCTGCATCCGACTCGACTCCTGATCGCTGACGAACCGGGAACGGCGTTAGATGTGACGACTCAGGATGAGATTATTAAGTTAATTAACCAGTTGGTGATTGATGAAGAACTTGCACTGTTAATGGTGACCCACAACTTGGGGGTGGTTCGTAAAACAGCAGACCGGGTTTACGTCATGCAGCACGGCCGTATTGTTGAACACGGTATCGTTAAGGATATATTTACGCATCCCAAACACCCATATACGTTAAGACTGTTTAACGCGGTACCTAAGCTATATGTGGATAGTCATTCAACACAAGACAGTAATTCAACACAAGACAGCGATTCAGCACAAGATAATGCAGATAGGGCTGTTCTTGTCAGTCTGGTGGATGTGGAAAAATGTTTTATCAACAAGAAAAACTGGCGTGGTCAAGTCGTTGACGAAGTTGCGGCTGTTAAACCTCTCTCTTTGGCGATTAACAAAGGCGATACGTTCGGGATCGCAGGGGAATCCGGTTCTGGTAAAACGACCTTAGCACGGATGATTATGGGGATCATCGAGTCGACAAGTGGCAGCATCATGATTGAGAACCGTCACTTGAAATCATGGCGTCAAAAGAAAGCAAACCGCCACAGTATTCAGATGGTTCACCAAAATCCAGCAGCGTCTTTAAACCCACGTCGTACCATTGCTCAGACACTAGAGGTGCCACTGAAGTTTATTGCTCAAAGCGAAAAACGGAAGCCGGAAATCGAGCGTTTATTAACACTGGTGGAATTACCGCTGGAATATGCGGATATGTATCCGTCCAGCTTGTCCGGTGGTCAGAAACAACGTGTGGCAATAGCACGAGCGCTTGCAGCGAACCCAACCATTTTGGTGTTAGATGAGCCGACTTCAGCGCTCGATGTATCCGTACAGAAAAGCATTATTTCTTTGTTGGAAAAATTACAGCAACAGCTTGGTCTGACATACATCTTTATTTCTCACGATTTAAGTTTAATGCGCAATTTCTGTAATCGGGTTGCGATCATGTTCCGCGGACAATTGATTGAAAGCGGCAACACGAAAGAAATTTTTGAACAATCAACACAGCTTTATACCCGAGCACTGATTCGAGCAATCCCTGTGGTTAGCGATGATGAAGAGCAACATAAGCCAGAGATTCGTGACGAAGATGCTATGCGAGTTTTGCAGCAGGGATGATTTAAGGAGAGACAATGACAACATGTTATAGGATTGGCATTGATGTCGGTGGAACCAATACCGATGCCGTATTAATGAATTACAACGAAGTCGTTGCAACGACTAAGCAGCCAACGACAGAAAATGTCATGACAGGGATAGAAAAAGCACTTAGCATTATTTTAGAAACCTCTGGCGTTGCAAGTGCTGACATTCTGGGGGTGATGATTGGGACGACCCACTTCACTAACGCTGTCGTTGAGCGTAAGCACTTAACCAAGACTGCTGTTATTCGACTCTGTTTACCGGCAACCTTGAGTGTTCCTCCATTTATAGGGTGGCCGGATGATATCAGATCACTGATTGATGCAGGCAGCTACATGGTGAAAGGTGGTTATGAGTTTGACGGACGCAAAATCAATCCATTAGATGAAGTTCACATCAAAGAGATCGCTCTTGAGCTGAAGAGCCAAGGCGTTACTTCAGCCATCGTCAACAGTGTCTTCAGTCCGGTCAATGATGATTCAGAAAAACGTGTTGCGGAAATCTTCGCAGAACTTTATCCCGAATGTCGTGTTGTTCTTTCGAATCAGGTCGGTCGAATCGGCCTGTTGGAACGTGAGAATGCTGCAATTCTGAATGCCAGTTTATTAGCGCTGAGTGAAAAAACAGTCAATGCCTTTGCCGATGCATTGGCAGTGTGTGGTTTACATTGCCCGTTCTTCATCACTCAAAACGACGGTACTTTAATGAATGCTGAGTTTGTTAAGCGATTCCCGGTTCTGACTTTTGCCAGCGGCCCGACAAACTCAATGCGTGGTGCTGTATTCCTTTCAGGTGAACAGGATGCCATTGTGGTTGATATTGGTGGTACGACTACGGATGTTGGTTTGGTTCAACAGGGCTTCCCGCGTCAGGCTTCATCAAGTGTTGATATCGGCGGTGTGCGTACCAACTTCCGAATGCCGGATATGGTATCGGTTGGTTTAGGTGGTGGTAGCTGCGTGAACTTTAACCCTGGCATTATCGACAACAACGTTGAAGTGGGTCCACATAGTGTCGGTTACCGAATTACTGAAGAAGCACTGGTCTTTGGCGGTACACAGACCACTGCAACGGATATCGCTGTTGCATCCGGTCGTGTGCAAGTGGGTGACATCAGCAAAGTTACAGGTATTGACGAGTCACTTGTGGCATCTTCTATTGAGAAAATGGACAGAATGATGCTCAACGTAGTTGAGAAAAACCGTCTTTCTTCAGCTCAGATTCCAGTCATCATTGTTGGTGGTGGTTCGATTATCGCACCGGATGAAATTGGTGGTTTGACAGTGGTTAAGCCAAATCATTTTTCAGTCGCAAACGCAGTCGGTGCGGCAATTGCTCAGGTGAGTGGTGAAGCCGATAAGATTTACAGCCTGACAAATTTAACGCGTAAAGAAGCGATTGATGATGCAGTGCGTGTTGCGATTGAAAAAGCCGTTGCAGCCGGTGCGAGCGCACAAAGTATTCAAGTGATCGACCAAGAAGATGTGCCATTAGCGTATTTACCGGGAAATGCCACACGTATTCGAGTCAAAGTGGTCGGAGATTTGGAGTTTAACCATGATTGAACTAACGAAAAATGATATTGAAGCATTGGAAATCGGTGCTGCTATTTTGGGGACCGGTGGCGGTGGTAATCCGTATTACGGGAAACTTCACGCCATTGCAGAAATGGAAAAAGGATCAAAAGTTAATCTGATTCGCTTAAGTGAATTAGATGATGATGCTTTGGTTATCTCGGTTGGTAACATTGGTGCGCCGGCTGTTTCGATGGAAAAGATATGTGAGGGTAACGAAATTGTTCGTGCTATTCGCGCTATCGAAGAAGATATGGGCAAGAAAGTTGATGCCATTATTCCGGTAGAAATTGGTGGGGCGAATGGTCTTCGTCCAATCGCTATCGCAGCGATTACCGGGTTACCTCTGGTCGATGGTGACGGTATGGGCCGCGCTTTTCCAGAAATGCAGATGACAACATTCAGCATTTATGGCCATTGCAGTGTACCCGCTGCTATGTCAGATGCTCATGGTAATACGGTTATCTTTAAGAACCTGATTGATGAGTTCTGGCTGGAACGTTTAGCCCGTGCATGTGTTGTGCAAATGGGAGGGGGGGCCGGTATGGTTGAAGCGCCAATGAAAGGTCGCTTTGTTAAGAAATACGCTGTGCCTGGAACTGTCACTCAGGCAACCAATCTTGGTTTAGCGGTGATGCGTTCACATGCCGAAAAAACGAATCCTATCGAAGAAATCTGTGCCCATGAAAATGGCAAGGTGTTGTTTGAGGGTAAAATTGTCGATCTGGAAAGAAACATGGTTGCTGGCTTTACCCGCGGTAAAGTTAAGATAGAAGGTTCTGGTGAATTTTCTCAAAGCCAAGCCAGCATTGATATTCAAAACGAAAACCTGATCCTGAAAATTAATGACGAAGTTGCTTGTAGTGTGCCAGACCTGATTATCATTCTGGATATTGAAACGGGTCATGCGATTACGACCGAAATCTTACGATACGGTCAAAAAGTCGCGGTGTTAGCGATTCCGTGCCACCCGTTACTTCGTTCCGAAAAAGCTCTGGAGATCATCGGTCCTGCGGCGTTCGGATACCCGGAAATTCAATACGTACCATTTAGCTAGGGTTTTTGATAGCTAGGTTTTTGATAACTAGGGTTTTTGATAACTAGGTTTTTTGATAATTAAGGTTTTTATAACTAAGGTCTTTTGACCTTTTACGATAAAGGAACTATCACATATGAAAACGACAATGGTTGCTGCGTTAACCGCAGCGGTACTTACCAGTGGCACCGTATTGGCTGAAAGCTATGATGATTTAACGGCGACAATGAACGTTATTCAGGTCGTCGGTAGTATTGACCCTGCAAAGATGTCTGACTACACCGAATACATGATGGCAGTCAACTTGTACGATGGTTTAACGACGGCTGATACAACCGGTAGGATCGTTCCTCATCTCGCAAAAAGCTGGGATATTTCACCGGATGGTAAAACATTCACTTTCCATCTCGATGACAATGCTAAATTTCAGGACGGCTCGCCGCTTGAAGCAAAAGATGTGGTCTATTCTACAAAGCGGATGCTGACGCTAAATCAGGGCCCTGCCGGCTTCTTCCAGCCATACCTTGATGCTGATGGTGTTAAAGCAACGGATGCTCACACCGTCACATTCACGCTGAAGCAACCATCGTCTGCTTTTCTGGCAATGACGCCGATTCTGTTCATTATTAATTCAGACGTAGCTCAGGAGCACGCTGGTGAAAATCAATGGGCAGAAGAATACTTAGCTTCGAACACCGCAGGTACCGGTGCGTACGAATTGGATGAGTGGCAACGTGGTAGTCGCATTATTCTTGAACGCAACCATGACTACTTCAAAGACGCTATCGGTCATCCACTTGAGAAAGTTCGTATTTTGATCACGAATGATGAATCAACCATCAAAGCGTTAGCGAATAAAGGTGAACTTGATTTAAGTAGCACTTATCAGGCGAATGAAACTTTGTCAGCCATTGATAAGCTTGAAAATTACCATATCCAACAACTGAGTACAGCAAGTGGTTACTACGTTAAATTTAACAACCAGCTAGCACCGACAGATGATGTGAATATTCGTAAAGCGATCGCTTTGGCCATTGATTACGACCTCATTAATGAAGATTTGCATCCGGGTGAACCGATGGCGGGTCCATTGGCATCATTGTTTAAAGATTCGCACTTGGATACGCTTGAACCACCAAAATTGGATCTAGCGAAAGCCGCGGAGTATGTGAAGCAATCTAAATACGCAGGTCGCCCGATTCCTATTACGTTAGGTTATGTCGCAGGATCCGCTTATGAAGAAGAAATTGCTCTGATGATGCAGGTGAACTTACAGGCAATCGGCTTTAAACCAACGCTTCAGGCTGACCCTTGGAGTCGTATTACTGAAATCGCGGCTAAGCCAGAAACAACACCGAATGTGAACCAAATTTTCTTTGGTCCGACGTACTCGTCACCGCTTTCGGTGTTCTATAACCAGTACTCTTCAAAGTCTGCAGGGTCTTGGGCGTCTATGTCATGGTTGAACGATCCAAAAGTTGACGACATGATTGATGCGGCAGGGACAGAGTTAAATGACGACAAACGTAATGCGATCTATAAAGATCTGCAAAAATACATCGTTGATAATCAGGTAGATACTTTCCTTCAGACCACTTATTACCGGATGGCGGTTAATCGCTGTTTGAGCGATATGAAGTTCATTCCGATTCAGAGCTTCTACTATGATTTCTCTCACTTTAACTGGTTGTGTCGTCCGGCAGGTCGTTAATACCCCCCTCATGCAGTGGCGGGGAGCCGCGACTGCATTTCCAAGTGTCATTTTAGGTAATTGATTATGTCGTTAAAACAAACGATGACTGCGTTTGATTTGCTTGAAGATTCACAGGTAACAGGTCATGCTGTTGTTGCTCTGTTTGAGAACTTCGAAGGGGTCACTGCTATCACATACCCTATCAAAGGGAATAAAGGCAGTACCGATATTGTCCGAATTGATATTCCGGGGACTAAAGGTAAAAAAGAGCAGGGTGATGCGCCGACTTTGGGGATTATTGGTCGGCTCGGTGGTATTGGTGCCCGACCGGCAAGAATCGGGATGGTATCAGACGCGGATGGTGCGGTTGCTGCGATTGCCTGTGCTTTAAAACTGGCAACCATGCGGCAGCGAGGTGACCGCTTAGAAGGGGATGTGGTGATTACGACTCATATTTGTCCTTTTGCACCGGTTCGTCCGCATAAGCCTGTGGATTTTATGGATTCACCGGTAACAACTGCCGAAATTTTAGCTCATGAGGTGATTGACGAATGTGATGCGTATCTGTCGATCGATACCACGAAAGGCAACCGTTATATCAACCACAAAGGCTTTGCTATCTCTCCAACAGTGATTGATGGCTATATTCTGCATCCAGCTGATGATCTGATTGAATTAATGGAATTTGTGACGGGTAAAAGAGCCGTGTGTTTCCCACTGTCGACTGCGGATATCACACCCTATTCGAACAATCTTCACCATATTAACAGTATTATGCAGCCGGCAACGGCAACGGATAAACCTCTGGTCGGTGTTGCTATCACAACCGAAACTTCAGTGCCCGGGTGTGGTACGGGTGTGAGCCATGAAACCGATATTGCGACTGTCAGCTCGTTCTGTATTGAAGTTGCCAAGGCTTATAGTCGCCATGCATGTTCTTTTTATAGCGAAGAACAGTTTGAAGGGCTGAAAAAATACTATGGCTCGATGAGCCATCTGGTTCGTGAAAGCGAACCGCTTTATGCTATTCCTTAATGAATCCAACCCTTGTCATTTGCTAATTGAACTAAAGCCTGGCGGTTTTTCAAATCAAACTGCCTGAAGATGTTCTTCAAATGAAATTTTACGGTACTTTCGGACAGGCCTGTGTATTGAGCAATTTGCTTATTCGAAAGACCTTCTGCTAAGCGCTGAATAATAAGCAGTTGCTTATTGGTCAACTCGGTGACATTGATTCGCCTGCCGCTGAGTTGACATTTTTCTTCCCAATGTAAAATCGCCTGCTCAAACTGAGTATATTGAATCCGCTTTTTCTCACTAGCTTTTATTCTCTTTAGTATTGGATTCAGCCAATGCATCTCCAGTAGTAGTGGTAGCCACAAATTTAGCTTATATGCCCGATAGAACAGTGATAGCAGCTTGGTGGTTACGGTAGAGGTGTTACCGTTGTGCCACAACAGTTTGATTTCCTGTAGTGAATAACAGATATCTGACCAAGCTGTATCATTGCGTTGAACCCAGTTTGTTTGGGGTGGCTGGGGGACTTTGTGGATGGCAATTAATCCGATATCGTTACGATAATTCAGCCACTCATAAAGCTCGACGAACGTGCCGATCACGGTTGCTTTACTGGCATTGATTTGATTCAGTTTGGTTTGTGCTTCTACCCAGCGTTCCTGCTGCTGCAAGATAAGAATCAACAGCAGGTTGAAATAGATGGTTGCATGAGGGTCTGAAAATCGGATTTGATATTCATAATGAAGCTCATCAAGAAGCGAAACCGCCTGTTCAAAATCATCATTGATCAGCTGCGTGGCAAGACCGAAAAAGTCGAATTGTGTGATAAATTCCGGCCAGACTTCCGAATGTTTACGTAAGATAGATACTTTATTCCACGATTTTAGTGCCGGTGAGCTTTCACCGCGCATCAGCTCGATCATGCCATCAACAAGATCGATGAAGTTGTGTTCAAAACTCAACGTGTGATAAAAGCTGATACGCTTAATATGGCGTTTTGCGGCCTGACTGTGTTCAGCGGCAACATCAATATAACCCATACGCAAGTTAATACGTGCCAGATTGAAATGGCAGTAGAATATGAGGTATGGGATGTCATTTTTTATCGCAAGCTCCAGCTCTTTACGCTGATATACAGCAGCCTGAAACCAGTCACCAAGGTTGCTATAATGAATCGATACCATCCCGTAGTAGTTCATAATCGCGTTTTCATCTGCGGACAGGTCGAATTCGAGTTTATGTAATTTGTCGAGTTTAAAACTGTCGGAAGTTGCGGCGAAATAGGTATCGTATTTAGCGAGGATCAGGATAGCGATAGCTCGGTCCTGTTCGTGTCGATAGTACGGCTGCTTGAGCAATTGTAAGTTTTCGATAAAGCCACGTGCTTCTACAAACTGCTGGTTTTTAAACAGATAAATTGTTTTTGCCCAGCATAGTGACAGCTCACTCTCAATGACTTCAACCGGGAATGCATCCAGAATTTGTTGTAATTCAGAAAAGCCATGATAGTACCCGTACATACCGCTGCCACTTTGTTTGAACCAGTGTATGGCTAAGTCGATGTTTTGAGTATTGATAGCCGTTTGAATAGCGATGTATATTTGACCGCTTCTATAGTGGTTTTTAGCCACGATTCGCATCGCTTCCTGATAAATTCGGGGATCGGCTCTGGCGATGCTTTCCAGTGTGTTTCTCAGGTATGGAATGCCAAGGATGTAGCGATTCTCTCTATCCAGCTCAATGAGCGGAGCGAGGTTTTCAATATGCGAACTCTCAAGCGGGACAAGATTTTTTTTGATACTGGCGCTAAAAGCCAGTGCTATCAACAGCCGCTGTTCATGATAAGACAGGCTTGGAAGTATCCTTGCCTGAATAAACTCCTGCAGTGATTCTTTGTATCGCTCACTGTCCAGCTCTTTCCAGTTGGCAACCAGTACCGGCCAGCCTTTCGTCTGCAAATAAATATCGCTGTAACTATCCGGGTACAACTGTGCGATTTCATGTTGAGAGAACAACAGCGAGTGTTGATCAATCAGGGTAATTTTTTTGTATAGCAGCGCTTCAGAAATTAATTTGTTGTTGCCTATCCAGTTGGCACTAATAAATAAAGTCTGGTCTTTCGCTTCAAGAAGCGGGCACATTTGTAACACCTGGTCCAGATGCTGATAAAACGCGCTTCCTAGAGGATCCCAAATGAAGTGACCACTAGGCTCGGTATGTTCAGGATTCGGTAGCGAGTTATAAATATCGCATTTAAGGTAGTCAGCAAGTTGTTTTAATACCGTCGATTTTCCGCTGCCCGCCATACCATTTAAAATGACGATAGGGGACTTTTGAGTGGTAATGAAATGCAGGAGGGAGAAGCGTTCAATCATAATGTTACAGTCATGCTACGTTTTGTTATCACGCTAACATAATGTTATAGGAAAGCAACAGTTAACCATTGGTAGTAAAGGCAATTGACGGTTGTTGCGTATAAAAAAGTCGGTGATTTTGTGTGAAGCGCAATAAGATGAAGTGCAGGAAAACCCAGTCGTCAGGGACATCTGAATGGAGTCGTCACCACTAAATGATATGAGCGCTATTCATTCAACGGTGATTTGTTTTTCAGCAACAAAATGCCCGCTGAAGCGGGCATTTTTGAGGGGTATAAAAACATCAAACCGAGTGTGTCACGCTGATCGTGTTGCTACGATGCATCCTGAACTTTTCTGACCTGTAGAATAATCCCCATCAGCGGATGATCAAAATAGAGGGTTTCACCGCTGCGCATTCTGCGTTTTTGATCCAGCCGATATGACTTCAGAAAACGCTCTTCTGTGACCGTCGGAGAGATCGATTGCAGGTGACCAAACTGAACACTGTCATCTTCGTTCGTGGTATCTTGTGAAAAATCAACCGGGGTTTCTTCAACAGCAATATCTCGAACGCTCGGTTCTTTCAGATCCAAAAGCGCATCGACGTAGAGATAATGTTGTACATAAACCTGTAATTTTCCATCTAGCTCATAAAGGGGTTTTGGTACTGCTTTTTCAACCGTATCTTCAATGGGAGACTGTTGAGCGCTTGTCGATGGTGTGATTTCACGACCGTCTGGATGAAACTGAGATGAGTAATCCTTGCCGGCTAAAATATGAAAAGCCGGAGCATTGGCTTTGCCTTCATCACTCTGACGCCAAGCGGTATGCAGCAATACTTGAAAGCCCGCATGATTTTTCAGCTTTTCTTCCTGCTTGTTCAACTTGTATTCTGAGGCCGGTAATCGTGTGACACCTTTCTGGTCTAGATAGGCCTGAGAACTCAGATTACCTGTATGTCGGTAATCTATCGGTGGAAGCACATTGGGCCATGTCTCATTGGTTTGTTCGGCATTCACGACGCGCTTAAAAATGATCACTTCAATGTCAAATTGGCGTTGTGCCCAAGAAGGCATGGCAATTAATAACATTAGCAGTGGGATCAGCTTATTCATTATGACTCCATTATGACCTAGCAGGCGATTCTTCATCATGATGCTCCCTGATATCAGGAAGCCGGTAGTATATTCTGCTGAAATTCATTCAGCATATCTCGGATAAAAACCAGTCGCTGGTTTCGTTCTTCCAGCGGCAGGGTAAACTTAAACTTCGTTGGGCCATCCATGCCGTATTGTTTCGGTTGAGATTGTAAGAGTTGCACTAAATACGCGGGGTTAATACTAGCATTAAGATCAAATTCAATGTAACCGCCTTTACTGTGCGCTTCAATTTTCTTAATGTTCAGTGCTGCGGCTTCCAATTTCAGTTGACTGATTTCTAACAGGTTGAGCGCGGCATCCGGCAGTTTGCCAAAGCGGTCAATCAATTCGACTCGCAATTCATTCAGTTCATCAGGATTTGACACACTCGCGATCTGTTTATACATCGACAGGCGGGTATTGATGTCTGGAATATAGTCATCGGGAAGCAGGGCCGGTAACCGGAGTTCCACTTCCGTCTGCGTTTTCAGCAAGTCGTCTAGGGAAGGCTCTTTGCCGGATTTCAGTGCATCTACAGCCTGCTCAAGCATTTCCATATAAAGCGTAAAACCGACAGACTGGATCTGTCCACTCTGTTCTTCACCGAGTAGCTCACCCGCTCCCCGGATTTCAAGATCATGGGTTGCGAGCGTAAATCCGGCCCCGAGATCTTCAAGGGAAGCCAAAGCCTCTAAACGTTTGATGGCATCTTTGGTCATGGCTTTCGGATGTGGTGTCAGCAAATAAGCGTAGGCTTGGTGATGTGAACGCCCGACTCGTCCCCGTAATTGATGTAGTTGCGCGAGGCCCAAAGAGTCGGCCCGGTGCATAATGATCGTATTGGCGGTCGGTATATCGATACCTGTTTCAATGATGGTGGTGCAAACCAGCAGATTAAAACGCTGATGATAAAAATCGTTCATAATGCGTTCCAGTTCACGTTCACGCATCTGACCATGTGCCACGGTAATCCGTGCTTCGGGAATCAGCTTCTCCAGATCGGCCGCGACTTTATCAATCGTTTCAACCTGATTATGCAGATAGTACACCTGCCCGCCACGCATGACCTCCCGCAATACTGCTTCTCGGATAGTCGTCTGATCACTTTGCCTGATAAATGTTTTAACGGCTAAGCGTCGTGCGGGTGGGGTCGCAATGATGGATAAATCCCGCATCCCGCTCATCGCCATATTCAGCGTTCTGGGAATCGGTGTTGCCGTGAGCGTGAGGATATCAACATCTGCCCGCATCGCTTTGACTTTCTCTTTCTGACGGACCCCGAAGCGGTGTTCTTCATCAACAATCAACAATCCGAGATCTTTAAATTTCAACTCGCTGGAGAGTAGCTTATGCGTGCCGACTAAGATATCAATTTTGCCATCCGCCACATCTTGCAGGATCTGTTTCTGTTCTTTGGCTGTTTTAAAGCGAGATAGAACCTCAACGCGAATGGGATGATTGGCAAAGCGGTCTCTGAAGTTTTCAAAATGTTGCTGCGCAAGCAATGTTGTCGGAACCAAAACTGCGACCTGTTTGCTGTTATCCGTACAGACAAAGGCTGCACGCATGGCAACTTCGGTCTTACCGAAACCGACATCACCGCAGACTAAGCGATCCATGGCTTTATTTTGACACATATCCGAAAGAACCGCGTTGATCGCCATTGACTGATCATCCGTTTCTTCAAACGGGAAGCTGGCTTTGAACGTCGCGTACTGTTCGCGATCCAGAGCGAAGACATGACCCGGTTTTAGTTCTCGTTTGGCGTAGACATCCAGCAACTCGGCCGCCACGTCCCGGGCTTTCTCCGCTGCTTTGCGGCGAGCTTTGCCCCAGCTTTCCCCTCCCAGTTTATGAATCGGGGCATTTTCATCGGCACCACCGGAATAGCGGCTAATCAGATTCAGCGCTGAAACCGGGACATAAAGCTTGGCTTCTCCCTGATATTCCAGCGTGACATATTCTGTTGTAATGCCACCCACTTCTAATGTCTGTAACCCGATATAGCGTCCGATCCCATGATCAATATGAACCACGGGCTGACCGGGTTTGAGTTCAGCAAGATTGCGGATCACGGCATCACTATTGGTGACCCGTTTGTCCTTTTTACGACGCTGAACAACGCGATCGCCAAGGAGGTCACTTTCGCAAATCAAGGCAACCTGTTGTTCATGCAGAATAAACCCATGCTCAGCCGTTCCGATAATCAACGCATATTTTTCATCACTCAGACAAGCATCCTGAAAAGACGGCAGTGTCGAAGGGCGTAATTTGATTCGTTGTAGCAGTTCGAGCAGCGCTTCGCGACGACCTTCCGATTCGACGGAGAATATAATTTGTCCCGTATGGGATTCAACAAACTGGCGGAGTGCCGCCAGCGGCTCTTTATGTTGATGCTGAGCTTTGATTTCCGGCAGGGGGGAGACTTGAAGATTGAATCGACCTGCTTTTTCAGTGACAGCTTCACTATGAACCTGAAATTGCGAAAAAGGCTTCAGCATGGCAAAAAGTTCATCTTTTTGCAGCCAGAGTTTGGCCGGTTCAAGCAGTGGCCGTAATGGATCGACGCGTCTTTGTTCATAACGTTCATCGACATCATGCAGAAAACGATCAATCGATGGTTCAATGTCACCGACGACAATCAGCTGAGTGTCTGCCGGTAAATAGTCGAAGAGCGTTTCGGTGTGATCGAAAAACAGGGGTTGCCAGTATTCAATTCCTGCCGGCCATATGCCCTTTGAAACTTGCATATAGACGGATTCAGGCTCTCTGGAGGCTTCAAAATGCTGACGAAACCGGCTCCGGAAAGCTTCGATCGCAGTGGCCGTCGTCGGAAACTCGTGAGCCGGCAGGAGCCGAACTTCCTGAATTTCTTCTATCGAACGTTGATTTTCCGGATCAAAGGTCCGAATGGTATCAATTTCATCATCAAAAAAGTCAAAACGATAGGGGAGGTCACTGCCCATCGGGAACAGGTCGAGAATGGCCCCCCGGCTGGCATATTCACCCGGACCAAACACTTGATCGACATGACGATAGCCGGCATTTTCAAGCTGTTCTCTGAGTTTTACTAAAGAAAAGCGATCTCTTTGCTTGACGATCAGCGTATGTTGCAGCAAAAAATCACGGGGTGACTGTCTTTGCAGTAATGTCGTCACCGGGATAATCGTAATCCCACCTGATTGTTTGGGCAGATGATAGAGTCGTGAGATTCGATCAGAGATAATGTCCTGATGCGGGGAAAAACTGTCATAAGGCAGTGTTTCCCAGTCCGGAAATACCATGATGTCGGCAGCGTAGAACTGTTCGATTTCCTGCTGTAATTTCAACGCCATCTGCGGGTCAGTAGTGACGAGCAGCGTATGACGTTGATGTCGATGGGACAGCTCTGCTGCCACAAGTGCGAGACTGGCACCCGTCAGGTTACCGATCTGTTTTTTATCTCCCGGGCCTTGAGATGCCGGAAGCGATAGAATGGGATTTAAGCTGGTCATGAGTTTGCTATTTATTTCTTTCAAGAGAGCGACGACGGAGTAGTTTCTGCTGCTGATAGAGAGCGGCCCTAATTAATAAATCCTGATCGGATTCTCTCAGGAGATCGTATTTCACGGTCACGAGATACTGTTCATCTTCAGCCTGACAGTTGCCAACATGCGCATAACAATATATTGCGGCAGGTGGGTGATCCAGAAATAATTTGACGCGGAGTAACGTATCAACGTCTATCGGATGATGACTGACATAAGTAAACTGACTGGCGCCAAACGATTCAGTCTGGTGGCGTTGTTGAGGATCATCTTGCTGAGACAGCATAAAGTTCAACAGCATATTTAATTTGGTATTTTGACTATCCAGTAACTGAATAAGATTTTTAAAGTCATTGTTTTTCAGTTCCTGCCGTGCCACATCACCGAGTTGGTCAAGGTGACTGAATTCACATGCAACGATAAATGGTACCGGGATTTCACTTTCAAATACCTCTTCAGAAGGGAATGATGCCCCTGTCGCCAAAGGCTCAATATTGATTGTGAGTGCATGTTGCACTGTAAAAAACTCTTGTTCGACCATGGTTCATTCCTCATCTTTGCATGTTGATTATCGCTATACGAATGAACTAATCAAGGCATAGGGCTGTCATTTGTATGAATTAACAATGAATTGGCAAATTAATGCTACAACCTGAGTCAGTTTATCGTTAAAGTACCGAGCAATAGTCTTTATTGGTTTATAGTATGTTTCGTCCTGTTTCGGTATTTATAGGGTTCAGATATTTACGAGGACAGTCAGGTGATCGGTTCAGCCGTTTTGTTTCCCGCATTTCAACTGTCGGTATCACTATCGGCGTGTTAGCGCTGGTCACGGTGTTATCGGTCATGAATGGCTTTGAGTCTCAACTGAAGAACCGGATCCTCGGGGTTTTACCTCATGCGGTGGTTTATCAGGGACATGAACGAACCCAATGGCAAGCAACACCGCCGTCTTTTCTTAAACAGTTTCCCGCGCAGTTCTCCCCTGAACCCATTGTTCGTAGCGAAGCGGTCGTGCAGAGTGCGAGCGAGCTATCGGCTGGTATCATGCTAGGAATTGAGCCTCAGGACAACGATCCACTTGCACAATACTTGATCATCGGAACGATGCAAGATTTACACGCCGGAGATTATACACTTTTCCTCGGTCATCAGTTAGCAAGACAACTCAATGTCTCTCAAGGAGATAAAGTGCGTCTGATGGTGACACAAGCCAGTCAGTTTACACCATTGGGCCGAATTCCCAGTCAACGCAACTTTACCGTCGCTGGTATCTTTAACACCGGCTCTGATATCGACGGTCAACTGATGATTACCCATATCCATGATGCGCAGCGGCTATTACGCCTCAATGAGCACACCATTTCCGGTTGGCGACTGTCGTTTGCCGATCCTTTTATGGTCTCTGAACTGGCGAAGAGCCCCTTACCGAAAGGGTGGCACTGGAGTGACTGGCGGGATCAGCGTGGCGAATTATTTCAGGCCGTGCGGATGGAAAAAAATATGATGGGGTTGATGTTGGGACTGATTGTTGCCATTGCCGCCTTTAATATTATTTCTGCATTAATCATGGTTGTGATGGAAAAACAGTCAGAAGTGGCGATTTTGAAAACGCAAGGGATGACAAATTTGCAGGTTCTGTTTGTCTTTATTGTACAGGGTGCCAGCAGTGGCATTGCCGGTGCGTTGAGTGGTGGCATTCTCGGCATCCTGATTGCGAGCCACCTGAATTCGATTTTACAGGTACTGGGGGTGGACTTGATTGCAATGGGGGGTTCGTTACCCGTGATGATTCGACCCGGCCAAATTATCGTGGTGGAGTTGCTGACGATTGCTTTGAGTCTTTTGGCAACCTTGTATCCTTCACTCCGTGCATCGTCCGTTCATCCAGCAGAGGCTTTACGATATGAATAATCTCCTTGAATGCCGCCAGCTCACAAAAATTTATCGGGAAGGAGAGCTTGCGACACATGTCTTACAAGGTGTCAGTTTTTCGATGCAGCCTGGAGAGTTTGCTTCGATTGTTGGATCATCCGGCTCGGGGAAAAGTACTCTGCTGCACATCTTAGGAGCACTCGATCAACCCACCAGTGGCGATGTGATGTTTTTAGGTCATGACATGTTGCAGCTCCGCTCCGCGCAGCAGGCTAAAATCCGTAATCAACACATTGGTTTTGTCTATCAGTTTCATCACTTACTTGCGGATTTTACGGCATTAGAGAATGTGGCAATGCCGTTGCTGATTGGCGGTGAGTCCGTCGCCAACGCGACCCATACAGCGAAACAGTGGCTTGCTCGTGTCGGGCTTGACCATCGGCTCTCTCATCGCCCGAGTGAACTTTCGGGCGGAGAGCGGCAACGGGTTGCGATTGCCCGGGCGCTGGTCAACAAACCATCGCTGGTATTAGCCGACGAACCGACCGGTAATCTGGATCATCAGACGGCTTTGGCTGTGTATGAACTGATGAAAGAGTTGAACGAGGATTCCCAAACTGCATTTTTAGTGGTCACTCATGATCAGGAGCTTGCGGGAAAAATGAATCGTATTCTGACGATGAAAGACGGTTTACTGACGTCGTAAGGAGAACAAAAAGTGATTTCATCATTATCTCTGATGATTGGTCGTCGTTTCAGCCGTTCCAAAAAAAGAAACAAATTGGTTTCCTTTATTTCAATGTCTTCCACACTCGGGATTGCTTTCGGGGTCGCCGTGATTGTGATTGGTTTATCAGCGATGAACGGGTTTGAAAGAGAACTCGATAACCGAGTGCTATCCGTGATCCCTCATGGTGAATTTGAGGGGGTTGACGGGCCGATCCAGACATGGCCGGCCATGATGAAGAAAATCACCTCTTTCCCTCAGATTGTGGCGGCTGCACCTTATGTTCGGTTTACCGCGTTGGCAGAGAGAGGTCAGCAACTGAAAGCGATTGAGGTCCGTGGCATTGATCCAAACATGGAGCGTCACGTGTCTGAGCTGTCCCGCTATATCACGGGACAGACATTTACCAAGACTTCTCCCGGCAAGCATCAGGTCATCCTCGGGCAGGGGGTTGCACAACGTTTGGGGGTTCATCTCGGTGATGCGTTGACATTGATGGTGCCGAATATGGCAGGGGGAGCCAAATCATTGAAAGCCCCTCAACGAATACGGGTGACACTGGTTGGCGTATTGGCACTGCATGGGCAGATTGATCACAATCTGGCATTGATTCCTCTGAAAGATGCACAGCAATATACCGGCATTGGCTCCGCCGTGACCGGTGTGTCAGTTAAAGTGCATGATGTTTTCCGCGCAGAGCAAATTGTTCGTCAGGTCGGTAATCAGCTCAATCAATATGTCTATCTGCGAAGCTGGCAGCGGCAATACGGCTATCTTTACCGGGACATTCAGTTGGTGCGTACTATTTTGTATCTGGTGATGGTTCTCGTGATTGGAGTGGCCAGTTTTAATATTGTTTCAACCTTGATGATGGCGGTGAAAGATCGCGCTGCAGAAATTGCGATTTTGAGAACGATGGGTGCTTCGGATCGCTTGATTCGGCAGGTATTCATGTGGCAGGGGATTTTTTCCGGCGTATTGGGCAGTTTGTGCGGCAGCGTCATTGGGGTGTTGGTTGCAATGAACCTGACAGGACTGATTCAACAACTCGAGTCGCTCATCGGACATCACTTTTTATCCGGAGATATTTATTTTGTTGATTTTCTGCCATCTCAAGTGGAAGCCCGAGATGTGGTTTTGGTGTCTGGGACAGCAATTTTATTGAGTCTGGCAGCGACATTCTATCCCGCATTGAAGGCAAGCCGCCTCAACCCCGCAACCGTTCTTTCTTCCCGATAGATTCCTTTCGATAGACACCTTTCGATAGATAGACAATTTTCGATAGATAGACAACAAGCGACTTCAGCATTCATCACGCCCTGAAGTCGCTTTTGTGATTCTTGCCGACGCTTACCGCGTTGCAATCCCTGAAATGGGTAACAGTGTCTGAGCTGTATAAAGTGTGGCATGAAATAAAGTGTGGCATGAAATAAAGTGTGACACGAAATAAAGTGTGAAGTGAACCGAGGATAGTCATTCACTGATATCAACGATTTCACTCCTTTATCACGGGTGTCTCGTAATGACGGACACTTTTCAAGACGCTCTCTTTTTATCCGGTTACTTTAACTGTCGCTTTTGCCAGCTTCTGACCACGGAGTAACGCCACAAACCATGAATCCCAAAGTAGCCGAGCAGGGCACAGACCACACCACAAATTAAACACCCGACAACCAATGAGGGGGCAATGGTTGACATCTGCTGCGTGATATAGCTCCAAGACAACTCAAAATGAAAATGTTGTGGTGGTTCATGGAGAACCCAAGCACCCAGCTTATAAGCAAAATAGAACAGGACCGGCATGGTGATTGGGTTACTCACCCAAACCAAGGCGACAGAAAGTGGAAGATTGACACCACATGCGATAGCCAGTCCAGCAGACATAATCATCTGACTGGGAAGCGGGACAAATGCCATAAATAAACCAACGGCAAAAGCACCAGCAGCTGAACGACGGTTCAGACACCATAAATTGGGGTTATACAACACGTTACCAAAGATTCTCAGGGCTTTTTGCCGTTTGATTAGTTCCCTGTCTGGTAAGAATCGCTTAATTAATTTTTTAGGCATATAAAACGATGGCTCTTATAAAAAACAACTGGTTGCTCAGTTCTTATTGTTTAACATTATTATCATCACCTTATTGGCCGAAGATGCCGGGTATGATTTATTGCTGGTGGGGTGTCTTGCTGCTGTTTTTTGCTCTCCGGATTCATCAATTGTGGTGCACAATCGGTATATGCACTGCGTTGATATTGGTATTGCTTCACGGAAATATATTTAAACGACAATCTGACATTCTATTCCAATCTAAGCACGATATTACCATAAACGTTAAAGTTGACAGCTTTTTTACAGCAAATAGTTTTGGCTATAGTGCGCGAGCGCAAGTGTTATCGATAAATAACACACCTATTAGGTGGTGGATGCAACCAAAAGTCAAGCTATATACCGCTGGTCAATACGACCCTGGTGATGTATTGAAAATGTCGGTAACGGTCAAACCGATTACAGGTTTACTCAATGAAGCAGGATTTGACAGTGAGCGCTATTTTTTCAGTCAAGGCATGGTTGCCAAAGTATTCGCCCGTTCTGATATTGAGGTGAAAAAGTCGGGAGACGCTTGGCGTTATCGGCTATTTCAGCAAGTGGCTCAGCAGCTCCGAGACGACTCGTTGAAAGGGATTATTCTGGCGCTTTCTTTTGCAAATCGTAATGATTTAAGCGAACAACAGTGGCGGGTCCTGAAAGAGAGTGGTTTAGCACATCTGATTGCTATCTCTGGTTTGCACATCGGTATTGCTTATTCATTTGGTTTTTTTCTTGGGATCCCCGTTTCTCGTTTAGGCCGACGCTGGTTATGGACTCCGGTTATCTTCGGTGGTTGTTCCGCTTTGGCTTATGCATGGTTAGCTGGTTTTTCACTGCCAACCCAACGGGCGATGCTGATGTTACTTATCCATATTGTATTCAGACTGAGTCATATTCGAATCAGTCTCAGAGAGCGATTCTTACTCACGTTAAGCGGCATGTTGACCATTCATCCGTTTGCCGGGGTTTCCGCCAGTTTCTGGATGTCGTTTGCGGCGGTTTTCTTTGTCCTGTATCTGGTGAATCAGGAAAGGGACGTCCTACATCGTGATCGGATTGGAAAACTGATACGACAGATGAAAGGGCATCTTGTATTAATGATCGGTATGTTGCCTGTCAGTGCATACTTTTTGGGTGGGGTGAGCCTGATTGCTCCCTTGTATAACTTGGTCTTTATTCCTTGGTTCAGTGTACTGGTGGTGCCTTTACTTTTTATCGGTTTGTGGGTCACGAGTTTTGGTGGCTCGGCCATACTGATATGGCAGGCGATTCATGGTTTACTTGAACCGGTTATGTGGGCAGCAAGTTTCGCTGGGCCGGCCTGGTTGTTTACACCTTCTCATCTTATCTATCGCTTGACTATTGCCACAGCGGTGGTGTTGTTTTGGCCTATCTTATCATCCCGTAGTCTCGGCTTTTTTCTGGTCATGATGTGTGGATTCTCCGTTGGGCGTGATACAACCACCGATTGGCAGATTGACATGCTGGATGTCGGCCATGGTCTATCCATCTTAATCGGGAGAAATGGACATTATATTCTCTATGATACGGGGAAAAGCTGGCCGGGTGGGAGTATCGTTGAGTCGGTGGTGACGCCTGTTTTAAGGCAGCGCGGGGTTCGTTATCTGGATGGTTTGATTCTCAGTCATTTGGATAATGATCATGCAGGTGGTCGTTTTGAACTTGAAAAAATCTGGCATCCTCAATGGAAACGAGCCAGTGAGTTTCTGCCGGGATATCAGCCTTGTGCTCAAGGGCATTCATGGCAGTGGCAAGCATTGACGTTTGATGTTTTATGGCCGCCGAAACGCGTTGTAAAAGCGGATAACGATGCTTCATGTACGATTCGGATTTCTGATGATGCAGGACATTCTGTGTTGTTGACCGGTGATATTGAAAAGGGCAGTGAATGGCAGATGTTACAGCAGGACCTGCCACTTGGCAGTGATGTGGTGATTGTGCCTCATCATGGCAGCTATACATCCTCTTCCTCTCTATGGGTGAAACGGGTCGGTGCCGAGTTAGCCATTGCTTCTTTGGCTGGGGTGAATCACTGGCATTTGCCCAATACGGGTGTTGTCAAACGCTATCAGCAAAATGGGACGCAATGGTTGGATACGGCCACGTCCGGTCAGGTTCGGATCATCATTTCCGGTAAAAAACGCGAGGTCAATACAATGCGCAGTAACGCCTTCTCGCCATGGTATAGGCAGACGCTGCGTAAACAGGTAGAATGGCGCGGTTATTCTCGATGAAAAGTACCATAGTATCTATGTCAAATATAAATGATGAAACGACTTGGCAAACGTTTAAGCGTCTTTGGGTTTATATCCGCTTATACAAGTCAGGTTTGTTTGTTGCCGTTATTGCTCTGATTATTAATGCTGCGTCGGATACCTATATGGTTTCCCTGCTCAAACCACTGTTGGATGAAGGTTTTGGTTCCACAGAATCTCATTTTCTGAAAATACTGCCCTTCATTATTTTAGTGATGATGTTGATTCGTGGATTCAGTGGCTTTGTATCATCTTATTGCCTGAGTTGGGTCTCCGGGAATGTCGTGATGATGATGCGACGTAAAATATTTAACCATTTCATGCATATGCCGGTGAGTTTCTTTGATCAGGAATCAACCGGTGGATTATTGTCAAGAATTACCTATGACACGGAACAGGTTGCCGGTGCGACGAGTCGGGCATTGGTCAGTATTGTCCGCGAGGGGGCCAGTATCGTGGGTCTGCTGGCATTGATGTTCTGGAATAGCTGGGAGTTATCTCTGGTTTTGATCGTGGTCGCGCCCGTTGTCGCTGTCGCTATCCGGATCGTGTCGAAACGGTTTCGGACAATATCAAGAAATATGCAGGATGCGATGGGGCAGGTAGCCTCGTCTGCCGAGCAGATGCTCAAAGGTCATAAAGTGGTGCTCAGCTATGGCGGTCATGATGTTGAATGCAAGCGTTTCGATGATGTGAGCAACCGGATGCGTCAACAGACGATGAAACTGGTCGCAGCTCAGGCAATCGCGAATCCTGTAATACAGATGATTGCTTCTGTGGCATTGGTGACGGTGTTGTTTTTAGCCAGTGTCGACTCGATTCGTTCCGAACTGACTCCCGGCACATTTACTGTGATTTTTTCTGCAATGTTTGGTTTGATGCGTCCATTAAAAGCGTTGACGAATGTCACGTCAGATTTTCAACGTGGGATGGCTGCCAGTCAGACATTATTCTCATTGATCGATCTGGAAACAGAAAAAGATACCGGTCGTTACGAAGCTGATGCTGTAACTGGATTGGTTCAAGTCAATGACGTGACGTTTACCTATCAGGGTAAAGAAAAGCCGACGCTTTCACATATTTCTTTTGCCATCAAACCGGGCAATACCGTTGCTTTGGTTGGTCGCTCTGGGTCGGGGAAAAGTACCATTGCCAGTTTATTTACCCGTTTTTATGATGTTGGTGATGGCGTGATTCAGTTAGACGGGCAAGATATCCGGGATTATAAATTGACCAATCTCAGAAAACATTTTGCGTTGGTTTCGCAAAATGTGCACCTGTTTAACGATACGATCGCCAATAATATCGCCTATGCTGCTGAAGGTATTTATACCCGGGAACAGATTGAACACGCAGCCCGGCAGGCGCATGCGATGGAATTCATTCAAAATATGCCCGCAGGTCTCGACACTTTGATCGGGGAGAATGGTGCCAGCCTGTCTGGCGGACAACGGCAGCGGATCGCAATCGCCCGGGCGTTGCTCAGAGATGCACCGGTTCTGATTCTGGATGAAGCGACATCTGCACTGGATACTGAATCAGAGCGGGCGATTCAGGAAGCGTTAGCGGAATTGCAGAAGAATAAGACGGTTCTGGTGATTGCACACCGGTTATCGACGATTGAAGAAGCCGATGAAATTTTGGTGATCGATGAAGGTGAAATTATCGAAAGAGGTCACCATATGGCGCTACTTGAAAAACATGGCGCCTATGCTCAACTTCATCGTACACAGTTTGGTAGCTAAATCGTGATTGAGGACATCTGGTTTAAACATCATATTGTCGGTCGGTTATTCGCACCGATTTTATGGCCGCTGAGTTTGCTGTATCGCAGGATCAGTGAAGCGCGCAGAAAAGCCTATCAACAAGGACGCAAGCCAATCTATCGTGCTCCTGTTCCGGTCATTGTTGTCGGTAATATTACCGCTGGAGGAAATGGTAAAACGCCAGTGGTTGTTTGGCTGGTGGAAGCATTACAACAGATGGGAATGACCCCGGGTGTCATTTCCCGGGGCTATGGCGGCAAAGCGCCACAATATCCATTACTGCTTACCCAAGAGACGCCCGTTCACCACTGTGGTGATGAACCGAAACTGATATATCAGCGAACAGGTGCACCTGTTGCCGTGGCGCCACACCGCGCAGATGCCGTGAAAGCATTGTTGACGCAAGGTGTAAATGTGGTGGTTGCCGATGATGGCTTACAGCATTATGCGCTGGCGCGGGATATTGAAATTGTGGTTGTTGATGGTCAACGACGATTTGGTAACCAGCGGTTTATTCCTTACGGCCCGTTGCGCGAGTCGCTACACCGACTGACATCGGTTGATTTCGTTATTAACAATGGCGGCACACCGGAATCGAATGAGATTCCAATGACGCTGACACCTCAGCAAGCTGTTCATCTTTGTTCCGGTACCCGTTGTGATGTTGCCCAATTAGGAAAATTAACCGCCATTGCAGGGATTGGTCATCCGTCCCGTTTTTTTCAGACATTACTGCATTTAGGCGCGTCTCTGGTTACGACCCGAGAATTTGCCGATCATTATCAATATCAGGCCCATGATATTGAAGGGATTGCAGAAGAAGCCGAACATGTCATCATGACGGAAAAAGATGCTGTGAAATGTCTTCCTTTTGCGCAAGATAACTGGTGGTATTTACCCGTATCTGCGACGTTCCAACCAGTGGATGCGCAAAACATATTACGATCAATTGAAGAGGTTATTAAACATTATGGATCACCGTCTGTTTGAAATTGTTGCCTGTCCGGTATGTAAAGGAAAATTGACCTATGATAAAGAGCAACAAGAGTTGATTTGTAAATTTGATCGGCTTGCATATCCCATTAAAGAGGGTATCCCTGTGTTGCTGGAGCCAGAAGCTCGAACTATGTCAATGGAAGAGGGGCGCTGATGACGACTGCCTATACTGTCGTGATTCCTGCACGTTACCAGTCTTCCCGGTTACCGGGAAAGCCACTGGCTGATATTGGCGGGAAGAGCATGATTCAGCGTGTTTATGAACAGGCGATTCAGTCTGGCGCTGAACGTGTTGTGGTCGCAACGGATGATGAAAGAATCGAACAAGCGGTGAAATCCTTCGGTGGACAAGTCTGTATGACGGGGGCTGAACATGAATCCGGTACGGAGCGGCTGGCGGAAGTTGTCCGAAAATTGTCGATTCCGGATGATCATATTGTGGTCAATGTTCAAGGGGATGAGCCGTTGATTCCGCCTGCAATTATTACGCAGGTGGCCGAGAATCTGGCAAGTCACAACGTTCCGATGGCAACACTCGCGGTTGAAATAACTGACCGAGAAGACGTGTTCAATCCTAATGTCGTCAAAGTTGTCACGGATCACCAAGGGTATGCACTCTATTTTAGCCGTGCAACCATTCCCTGGGATCGCGACCGATATGGTCAACAGCAGCCTGAAATTCATACACCATTATTACGGCATATCGGTCTCTATGCTTATCGTGCCGGATTTATTCAGACTTACATCCAGTGGGAGCCCAGCCAGCTGGAGAAAATTGAAAGTTTGGAACAACTACGCGTCCTTTGGTACGGTGAAAAGATTCACGTTGATGTTGCTTTAGAAACACCACCGATTGGGGTGGATACCGAGGCTGATTTGGCACACCTTCGCACCATCATCGCCCAAAATCACTAACCTCACGAACAGAAAAGAAACGGATGGGGAAATCCCATCCGTTTTGTACGGTGACCGCATGTTGTGCTCGCGGTTACGCTTTGTGGATTCAACTTTGTTACGGTGTTGAGAGCGGCGTCGTCTCCTTGCTGGGACAAACGGCCAACCGTTCTCGTCTGCCGGTATCTTTGACTTCTTCCAGAATGACCTCAAATCCCCATAAACGATGTAAATGTTTTAAAACTTCTTCATAGCTCGGATCGAGTGGAATACGGTCATGAGGAACGTACTGGAGCGAGAGGGAACGATCTCCCCGGATGTCAACATTGTAAACCTGAATGTTGGGTTCAATATTGCTCAGGTTGTACTGTGCTGCGAGCTTTTCTCTGACTTTCTGATAGCCCTGTTCATTATGAATTGAATTGACTTCAATAAAATTCTTGCGGTCATCATCTGTAATGGCAAATAGTTTGAAATCTCGAATGAGTTTAGGTGAGAGGTACTGACTGATAAAACTCTCATCTTTGAAATTTTTCATGGCAAAATGAACTGCATCCAGCCAATCGGTTCCGGCCAAATTCGGGAACCATTCTTTATCTTCCTCCGTTGGCTCTTGACAGATACGCTGAATATCTTTGAACATAGCAAACCCTAGTGCGTATGGGTTGATTCCACTATAGTTGGGGCTATTGTACGATGGCTGAGCAACCACACTGGTGTGACTGTGAAGAAATTCGAGAATGAATTTTTCGGAGACCAAACCTTCATCATAGAGGTGGTTTAAAATCGTATAGTGCCAGAACGTGGCCCATCCTTCATTCATGACCTGAGTCTGTTTCTGAGGATAAAAATATTGGCTGATTTTTCTGACAATTCGGACTATCTCGCGTTGCCACGATTCGAGTAAAGGTGCATGTTTTTCAATGAAATAGAGTATGTTTTCCTGTGGCTCACTTGGAAAGCGAATTCGCTCATTCTCAGATTTTGGTTCGGTTTTCGGGAGTGTTTTCCAGAGTTCATTCACCTGAGACTGTAAATACATCTCACGTTGTTCCTGACGAATTTTTTCCTCAGTAATCGATATTTTTTCCGGTCTTTTGTACCGATCCACACCGAAATTCATCAGGGCATGACACGAATCTAAAGTATCCTCGACTTCGGTGACGCCATACTTTTCTTCACACTCGCGGATGTAGTTTTTGGCGAATAGTAAGTAGTCGATGATCGAACTGGCATCTGTCCAAGCTTGAAATAGATAGTTCCCTTTAAAGAATGAATTATGCCCATAGCAGGCATGAGCCATCACCAGTGCTTGCATCGTGACGGTGTTTTCTTCCATCAGATAAGCAATGCAAGGGTCAGAATTGATGACAATCTCATAGGCTAATCCCATTTGGCCATGTTTATAACCTTGTTCTGTCTGAATGAATTTCTTCCCGAAAGACCAGTGGCTGTAATTGATCGGCATACCAATACTTGAGTAAGCATCCATCATTTGTTCAGACGTGATGACCTCTATCTGATTGGGATAGGTATCAAGACGATAATGCTCTGCAACCCGCTTGATTTCGATGTGATAGCGTTCGAGTAAATCAAAGGTCCAGTCCGGTCCGTCCGGGAGCCGTTTACTTTGGTGCTTGTCAGGTGTCGACTTTGTTTTGGTTACCATTCAAAAGTCCCTCCTAAGCTGTTGTTTCTTTCTGAAACAATTCCCTGAATACGGGGAAAATATCATCCACGGACTGAATATTTTTCATGGCAAAGTTATCAAAACTTGCCTGTAACTTTTCATATTCATGCCAGAGTGTCTGATGAGAGCGGTGTGTGATTTCAATATATGCGTAATATTGACAGCAGGGTAGTAGGTTTTCAGTGAGTACTGAACGACAGCGAGGGGAGTCATCGGCCCAGTTATCACCGTCAGATGCTTGCGCTGCGTAGATATTCCACTGATTAACCGGATAACGTTCTTCCACGATTTCATGCATCAATTTGAGGGCACTGGATACAATGGTTCCTCCGGTTTCTTGTGAGTAGAAAAACTCATGTTCATCCACTTCTTTTGCTTGCGTATGATGACGGATGAATACCACTTCAACATTTTTGTACGTCCGGGTTAAAAATAGATAGAGCAGGACATAAAAACGTTTCGCAATATCTTTAGTCGCCTGATCCATTGAGCCTGAAACATCCATCAGACAAAACATGACGGCTTGACTGGAAGGGATAGGACGTTTCTCATAGTTTTTATAACGTAAATCGAACGTATCAATAAATGGGACTTGATCGATCTTTTTACGGATATCCAGGATTTCCTGTTGGAGGCGCTTCTCTTCCAGTGGTTGTGCCGGCTCCAGATCCTGAATTTCTGCCAGTGTTTCTTCGAGCTCGTGAAGCAGACGACGTTTTCCGGAAGTCATGGCAGTTCTTCTTGCCAGTGATTGTTGCAGTGAACGCACAATCGAAATATTGGCCGGGACACCTGCCGTTTGATAGCCGGAACGATGCGTTTTCCATTCGACGATGCGATTGACTTGCTGTTTCTTCAGATTCGGCAAAGCCAAGTCGTCAAATAAGATATCCAGATATTCATCTTTGGATATCTGGAAAACAAAGTCATCGCTGCCTTCACCATCGGCACTGGCATCTCCCTGACCGGATCCGCTGCCGCCCCCTTGTTGTGGACGGTCTATTTTATCACCTGTGATAAATTGATCATTTCCGGGATGCACTCGTTCTTTCAGGCCACCTTTCCCTTCGTGAAAACTTGGCTCTTTAATGTCTTTACTGGGGATTGCGATGTCTTCCCCTGATTCGGTATTGGTAATTGAGCGACGATTTACCGCATCCGCAATCGACTCTTTGATTTGTTGTTTGTGGCGGCGGAGAAAACGTTGGCGATTCACCGCACTCTTATTTTTACCATTTAATCTTCTGTCAATAAATTGCGCCATGAATATCCCCTTTACTTAACATCACCGAACAACAACCCAGTCGGGTCTATGAGTTGTCGTGTGGCTCTCTCAGCACGGAGGCAGCAGCGGTTGATAACCGTATTTCTCAACGCGCTATCGTCGAATTGCACCTCTTTCAAGTTGACGTATCATAACATTTGAAAGTGATGTTTTTTGACGTCAGCCTCCGATCACCGAGCGTATGGTGTAAGATGACTATGACGATTTACGAACACGTAAATACCATTCGGATAACAATCTGACTTGTTTCTCGGTATAGCCTTTTTCCATCATCCGCGCGACGAAATCATCATGTTTTCTCTGTTCTTCAGAGGATGTTTTCGTATTGAAAGAAATAACCGGTAAGAGCTCCTCTGTATTGGAGAACATTTTTTTCTCAATGACAGTGCGTAGTTTTTCATAACTGGTCCATACAGGATTTTTACCACTGTTATTCGCTCTGGCACGTAAAACAAAGTTAACGATTTCATTCCGGAAATCTTTTGGATTACTGATACCGGCAGTTTTTTCTATTTTTTCCAGCTCACTATTGAGAGCGGAGCGATCAAACAGTTGACCGGTTTCCGGATCGCGATATTCCTGATCCTGAATCCAAAAGTCAGCATAAGTGACATAACGGTCAAAAATGTTTTGGCCATATTCAGAATAAGACTCCAGATAAGCGGTCTGGATCTCTTTGCCGATGAACTCAACGTATCTTGGTACCAGATAACCTTTGAGATACTCGAGATACCGTTCGGCAGTATCTTGAGGGAACTGCTCCCGCTCTATCTGCTGTTCGATGACATAAAACAGATGCACTGGGTTGGCCGCAACTTCTGTCTGATCAAAGTTGAACACCCGGGAAAGTATCTTGAAGGCAAAACGAGTGGATAATCCGTTCATCCCTTCATCAACCCCGGCATAGTCTCGATACTCCTGATAGCTCTTCGCTTTGGGGTCGGTATCTTTGAGTGTCTCGCCATCGTATACCCGCATTTTGGAGAAAATGGACGAGTTTTCCGGTACTTTGAGGCGAGATAAAACACTAAATTGTGCCAGTGTTTCTAAGGTGCTCGGTGAGCATGGCGCAAGAGAAAGTTCGCTGTGATCCAATAGTTTTTGATAGATTTTGACTTCTTCCGATACGCGTAAGCAGTAAGGCACTTTGACGATATAAACCCGGTCAAGGAATGCTTCGTTGTTTTTATTGTTCCGGAATGCTTGCCATTCTGACTCATTCGAGTGAGCGAGGATCATGCCTTCAAATGGCAAGGCGGATAAACCTTCCGTGCCGTTATAGTTGCCTTCCTGAGTCGCTGTCAGCAGGGGATGCAGCACTTTAATTGGTGCTTTAAACATCTCGACAAATTCCATCAAGCCCTGATTGGAGCGGCAAAGTGCGCCAGAATAGCTATACGCATCCGGATCATCTTGAGAGAAATGTTCCAGTTTACGAATATCAACCTTACCAACTAATGAAGAAATGTCTTGGTTGTTTTCATCTCCCGGTTCGGTTTTTGCAATAGCAACTTGATCCAGTATTGATGGGCGTAATTTGACGACTTTGAATTTAGTGATATCTCCTCCAAATTCATGCAGTCGTTTGGCTGCCCATGGGGACATAATGCTCCGGAGATAGCGTTGATCAATACCGTATTCGGTTTTGAGTAGTTCACCGTCTTCACTGATATCGAACAGGCTGAATGGATGATCATTCACCGGACTACGTTGCCCGTTTGCACTGAGTACATAGATGGGCATCTGTTGCATTAATGATTTTAGTTTTTCTGCAAGTGATGATTTACCCCCCCCGACAGGGCCGAGTAAATAGAGAATTTGTTTCCGTTCTTCAAGCCCTTGAGCAGCATGTTTCAGATAAGAAACGATCTGCTCAATAGATTCTTCCATCCCGTAAAAGTCTTTAAAGGTATCATAACGAGAAATCACCCGATTCGAGAAAATACGGCTCAAACGGGGATCTTTTGATGTATCGATAACTTTAGGCTCACCAATGGCTAATAGTAGACGCTCGGCAGCGTTGGCATAGGCACTTTTATCTTCTTTACATAATTGTAAGAAGTCTTGTAGTGATATCTCTTCTTCCTTCGCTGCTTCATAACGCGCTTGAAAATGGTCGAATATACTCATAGCTCATTCCCTCTAAAATGTCTTGACGACATGTCAACGCTTCAACACAAATCGCACACTCCTTAAGACTAGTCGCTAATTAGCAATTCTGCTTAAAAAATATGCGTTTAATCAAAAAAATTGGCCTGCGTCATACTGGGTGTTTAAATGATTTGTTAAATGAATGTTTTATCAATTTAACAAAAAATTGCGCACGGTGGAGGGCATCGAATGGCCTCGATAGAAAGGAGATGGTTTTCGTTTGAGTGATGAATTCGATTGATCGAGTTTTCGGGCGATCCCTAGGTTATCGCCCGGATTTGCATGATGAGTTAAGCGTTAAAAATCTGCTGAAATTCAGAGACAGAGAGGTGATATTGACGGGGACACGACTGCCATTTCGCTGCCATACGACGGTATTTATCCAGCATGGGCACCTGACTGTTAAACTGGTGCTCACCCTGTTCAAAGTGGGTATATAACCCTTCGGAGTTGACTAAAAAGCGAACATAGTGAACCAATTGCGTTTCTGTTGATAAATCAAAGCCTAAAAATAGCAGGCGTCTTGAATCAATCTTGTCTTGATCTCCTTCAGTCAACTGCTTATAGGACTCTTGCATCGCATGGTACATTTCCATGATATTGATGATTTCACTGCATTCATTCTCTGGCAAACAGCCGAATTCTTTATCCAGCTCCCGGATGTGCAATTCATAACCACGTTCAATAATTGTTCTGAAACGCTTATATTTTTCAGCATTTTCTGGGTCAAGCTGTGTCATCAATAAATATTGATTGGATAGGATAAGGCGTTGAGCATTGGTCATTTCCATATCAAATTCCTACTCGAATGATAAAAAATTGTTATCAGTAGAGTAACGTGAATTGTGTGCCTGAAACATGATCTCAATACAGATTTTATTGGATTTGTATGATTTGATTACCGAAATGTTGCATTTCTGAACATCTCGGTAAGTTTGGTTTTTCGTGGTTAATATTTCACATTGGCATGATATTGACTCAAAATTGAAACGATATTATCCATCGTCTCTTTTGACGGGGGCTGAACACCATCAAGGGGGTAGTCTATGCCCATGGCTTCCCATTTATGCGCCCCGAGTTTGTGATAGGGGAGAAGCTCTATTTTCTCAATATTATCCATGTCTTGAATAAATTGACCTAACTGATGAGCAGCATCTTCATCGTCAGTATATCCGGGCACAATCACATAGCGAATCCATGTTGTCTGACCGATTTTATGCAGGTAGCGGGCGAAGTCTAACGTTCGGTGATTGGATACACCGATGAGCTTTTGGTGAATCTCATCCTGCATGTGTTTGATATCCAGCATCACTAAATCGGTGACGTCAAGCAGTTCATCAATGACGGGTGTATGTTTGCGGACATAGCCATTGGTATCAAGGCAGGTATGCATTCCTTCTGCTTTGGCAGCCCTGAAAAAATCTCTGACAAATTCAGGTTGTAGAACTGCTTCCCCACCAGAACAGGTTACACCACCACCCGATGCATTCATAAAATGGCGGTAAGATTTGGCTTCTTGAATGATATCTTCGACAGAAATCAGTTTTCCTGCATGAACGTCCCAAGTATCTCTGTTATGGCAATACATGCAGCGCATCAAACACCCTTGCATGAACACAATGAAACGAATACCCGGGCCATCAACGGTGCCACATGTCTCAAAAGAATGGATACGACCTAGAGTTGACATGATGATTTCTCTTTGGAGGATTTACCCGTCATTTTATTACATTTCCATGCAATGATATAGATCTAAGTCACCAGACCATGCTGAATGCCTGCGTTTTTTGAGCACTGATTTTTGAATGAGTCAGACTCAAAAATCATGTTGTTTTGAATCCTTTTAATTCTGATTCTCATACCAGAAGAGTTGCGCGAATGGCGGCCTCTACAGCCCAAACGCTTAGCCTATTTTTCTGTATAAAGTTGTAGTAATTTTGTGACGCGTGTAATAAATTTGTTGATGACAAAAGGATTGATATTGGTCCAAAAAATTTGCTTTTTAAAACTCTGACTTGAGTGAAGGATATTGTGGTCATGGATGTACTGAAATTATCGCAAAAGCGGAAGATTGCTATTTTTATTGTTGTTTTATGTTTTGGTTTTTTAGCGATGGGGGGATTTATTGCACGGAAGTTATCAATGATGACATCTCAGTATGATCTGAGTGGGGGGATTTCTCAGGGGACAACCAAGTTATATGCCTCTCAGACAAAATTATTGTCTCTGGCTGCAGAAAGGAATGCGCTCCAGATCAAAGATGTTGCTCGCGTGACTGAATTACTGACAGAATTGAGTCACGATATCGATAAGGACGTGATTTTTCTTAAAAATGCCGGTTTTGAGCGTGAAGGTAAGATGCTCTTTGAAGCCATGAGCCGATTTGAAAACGCGATGCATCCTTGGCTGAAAACTAAATCTGAATTGGGTTTTAACTTCAGTGAGGGGAAAGAGGGTGAATTGACGGAGCTCGCAGCGCAGATCGAGGCAAAGATTGAAGAGACCGGGATGGTGACGATTCGTTCTGATTTTCGGGCGATGATCAAAGCTCAGCAAAATTATCTATTGTCACCCAATGATAAAAATCTCAAGTTATTCAACCGTGCGATGGCGACCTTTATCAACACCTCTAAACTTTACGCAGCGCTGTCGAGCTATCAATCGGAAGTTGACCGATTTAAACAGACCTTTGCACGGGTTGGTGAATTGTCTCAGCAAGTAGAAAATTATGAACTGGAACTCTCGGCATCAGAACAAGCCGTTCAGCAACTAATTCAGAATGCTTCAGAGCAATTAAAAACAGTCAGTCGTGATTATCAGCAGACCGCTCATCGGGAGGCGACACAAACATTATGGTCGGTGATGGCAGCTTGTGCAGCGCTTGCTGCGATTACCATTGCCATCTTTATTACCCTGAGATTATCTCTGACGCGCGCGCTGACGCAGACAAAAACCTTTCTGGATGCGTTGTCTCAAGGTGATTTATCAAAGCGGTTACCGATCTCGGCCAATCCTGAGGATGAGTTTAATCAACTGGCTATCGCTTTGAATGATAGTTGTGAACATCTAGGAGTGTTGGTGAATCAGGTACAGAAAAACAGTCAAGCACTGTCTGGTGACGCGGCTGATCTCAATGATGGTTTAGACCAGCTCATGTCCTCCCAGACCCAGATCGTCCGTCAAACTGATTTGCTTGCTTCTGCGACGGAGCAAGTCAGTGTTACGACTCAGGAAGTTAGTAACTCACTTGAGTTTGTGGCGGATGTGAGCCAAGCATCAACCACAGCAGCACTGTCAGGGGGCGAAATTATTGAGACGGCTATTCAGTCCATTCAGGATGTCGGCAATATTTTGAATTCAGCGGCCGGGCATATTCAGCAGCTTGAGTCGGCTTCAGAGAAAGTTGATGCCGTGATGGACATTATCAATGGGATTGCTGAACAGACCAATTTACTGGCTTTAAATGCTGCGATTGAAGCTGCCCGGGCTGGTGAACAGGGACGGGGTTTTGCTGTTGTTGCTGATGAAGTCCGCAACCTCGCTGTCAAAACTGTCGATGCTGTATCTGAGATAACCGAAACCATTGAGACGATGAAACGTGAAAGTGCAGAAGTGATTCAGTATATCTCTGAGTCTGAAGGTTCAATGAAACGTGGGCAAGAGCAGGGACAGGAAGCGATACAGGCGCTTTCTCATATCACTGAAAAAACCAGTGAAGCCGCCAATCAGACAGTCATGATTTTTGAATCAATTAAAGAATTAGCGGTCACCAGTCACTCGATGGCCGATAACATGGTACAGATTTCATCTTCGATGAAAAACTTAGAAGAGAATAATCAACGGCTCAGAAAAACCAGCAAGGTTGTGGCTCAGCGTTCAACTCATCTTTCTGAGGATTGTCAGCGTTTTGCGGTATAAGTTCAGTGTTTATTATTGAGTTTTCACATTAACTGAGATTGATAAAAAAGAAACCTCCGGCAAAACCGGAGGTTTCTCATATGCGCCTATAAGGCTCTCCTACCAGCAGCGCCCTAGCAGGCGTATATGATCTGACATTTGTATTCGACTATTTCTTGCCGCCCGTCAACGAGCTTCCTAGATATGGGAGCGATAGCTGCTCTCTCATTTTGTCCTCATACAACTGTAATCTTAGCGGTAAGCTTTACGGGCCCCCAACCTAGCTGAGGGTTTTCTTTGCACAATAAAAAAGCTCCCCGAAGGGAGCTTTTTTTATCAGGACTCGATTTTAATCAGGTCTCAATGCTTAAAGCGTTTCAGTGAAAGTACGTGCAATCACATCAGCTTGTTGTTCTGCTGTCAGAGAATTAAAGCGAACAGCATAACCTGATACACGGATGGTCAGCTGTGGGTACTTCTCAGGGTGTTTCACAGCGTCTTCCAGTGTTTCACGGTTCAAGACGTTGACGTTCAAGTGTTGACCACCTTCAAGGCCTGTATCGTGGTGGAAGTAACCATCCATTAGACCGGCAAGGTTAGAACGTTGCGCATCGGTATCTTTACCAAGTGCATTTGGCACGATAGAGAAGGTATAAGAGATACCGTCTTTTGCGTGAGCAAATGGCAGTTTACCGACGGAAGTCAGTGATGCGACCGCGCCTTTTTCATCACGACCATGCATTGGGTTTGCACCCGGTGCAAATGGTGCACCAGCACGACGTCCATCAGGTGTGTTCCCGGTTTTCTTACCATACACAACGTTTGATGTAATGGTCAGAATTGACTGTGTAGGAACAGCATCACGGTAAGTTTTCAGTGAACGGATTTTGTTCATGAAGACTTCAACCAATTGACATGCAATGTCATCAACACGTGGGTCATTGTTACCAAATTTAGGATAGTCACCTTCGATCTTGAAGTCGGTCGCAATACCATCTTCATCACGGATAGGTGTAACTTTCGCATATTTGATAGCTGACAGAGAATCGGCTGCAACAGACAGACCCGCAATACCACAAGCCATGGTGCGTTTGACATTCAGGTCATGCAATGCCATCAGAGAAGCTTCGTAGCTGTATTTGTCATGCATGAAGTGAATCGCATTCAGAGCGGTGACATAATTTTTTGCCAGCCAATCCATGAAGTGATCCATTTTTTCCCACAACTCATCATAGTCCAGAACTTCAGAGGTGATTCTTTCTAGTTTTGGACCAACTTGAATTTTCAGTTTTTCGTCAATACCACCGTTAATGGTATAGAGCATAGTTTTTGCCAGGTTGGCACGAGCACCGAAGAACTGCATTTGTTTACCAACAACCATTGGTGACACACAACATGCAATTGCATAATCATCAGACTCAAAGTCAGGGCGCATCAAATCATCATTTTCATATTGGATTGATGATGTGTCGATAGAGACTTTCGCACAGAAACGTTTGAAGCCTTCTGGTAGCTGTTCTGACCAAAGTACAGTAATGTTTGGCTCTGGTGATGGGCCCATTGTGTACAGGCTGTTCAGGAAGCGGAAGTTGGTCCGAGTGACCAGAGTCCGTCCGTCAAGTCCCATACCACCGATAGACTCTGTTGCCCAGATTGGGTCGCCAGAGAATAATTCATCATATTCAGGCGTACGTAAGTAACGAACCATACGCAGTTTCATGACGAAGTGGTCAATCATTTCTTGAGCACTTTCTTCAGTCAATTTACCAGCGGCAATATCACGCTCTAGGAAAATATCGAGGAACGTTGATGTACGACCCAGAGACATCGCAGCGCCGTTTTGAGATTTTACAGCAGCCAGATAACCGAAGTAAGTCCATTGAATTGCTTCTTGAGCTGTTTCAGCAGGGCGTGAGATATCACAGCCATATTTAGCCGCCATTTCTTTGATTTGGCCAAGAGCTCGGTGTTGTTCCACAATTTCTTCACGTAACTGCATTGTCATATGCAGATCTTCACCCGATTCAAATTTCTCTTGTAGAGAAGTGAACTGAGCGAATTTATCTTTCATCAGGAAGTCAATACCGTACAGTGCAATACGACGGTAGTCACCAATAATACGACCACGACCATAAGCATCTGGCAAACCAGTTAAGACACCTGATTTACGGCATTTAATAATTTCAGGTGTATAGATATCGAATACACCTTGGTTGTGTGTTTTACGGTACTCGGTAAAGATTTTTTTCACTTGAGGGTCAAGTTCACGGCCATAAGCCTGGCATGAACCTTCAACCATACGGATACCACCGTTTGGAATGATGGCACGTTTTAATGGTGCATCAGTTTGCAAACCAACGATTGTTTCTAAATCTTTATTGATGTATCCCGCATCGTGTGCAGTGATGGTAGAAATAACGGAAGTGTCAAAATCAACAGGAGCGTGAGTTGAGTTTTCTTGTTTGATACCTTTCATGACTGCGGCCCATAGAGAATTGGTCGCTTCGGTACCTTCAGAAACTAGGAAAGATTCGTCACCTTCATAAGGTGTGTAGTTCTTTTGAATAAAGTCACGAACGTTAACTTCGTTTTGCCAATCGCCTGCGACAAAACCTTCCCAAGTTTTAGCAAATTGCTCTGCCATGATATACCTACCTTTATATAGTAGAGAAAAACACGTACTGATTTAGCTGTTGAGCCAGCTTGTCTTTTTTGTTGAAAAAGGCATCAGTACACTCTTCGAATAACAATATGATTGAACACCTGAATGTATACATCAGTCTGACCAATCATATTGCGACTCTTACCACGAACCTCATCGTATGGATCGTAGCTTAGGATAAAAAAAACATACAAACCTTAAACTAAATCAATAAAACTTAAAAAATAGGAATAAATTTTGGGGTCATATTGACTTGCACAATCGATTAATGTTTCAGAATAGACGGTGCAAAATCCGTCTTCTCAGTATAGATGCTATTAGTAAAAGTCCCAGTCCTACGGGGGCGACCATAATCCGATACTATTTTGGCGATGTTTAGTTCCTTAGACCTGTGCAACATTGATTCTATCCCACCAATTTTATTTTATCGGTAGGTTGTGATAATGAGATGAAGAATTGGTTCATGGATCCAAAACAAAAGGCCTCACAAATGAGGCCGGTCAGGTCAGTCGGTAGCATGATGCCTGCGGTAGGGTTACTGAAGATTAAATGTGCTCCAGATTGGCGCATGGTCTGACGGTTTTTCAATCCCTCTCAATTCATAATCGATCCCTGCTTCCTGACATTGTTGAGAGAGCGCTGCTGTGGCGAGGATGACATCAATTCTGAGCCCTCGATTATCATCAAATCCGCGTGAGCGATAATCAAACCATGAATATTGTTCTGTTGCATCAGGGTGGCGATAGCGGAAGGTATCAACCAATCCCCAGTTGAGCAGTGTTGCAAACCATTCCCGCTCTTCGGGTTGGAACGAACATTTGCCGGTTTTTAGCCAGCGTTTTCGGTTCACCTCCCCGATACCGATATCCAAATCGATCGGACTAATGTTGACATCTCCCATGACCACAAGGTGATCATCCGGCTGGTGATTCGCAGACAGATAACCCATCAGATCCTGATAGAATTGGCGTTTGTAGGGGAATTTCGTTTCGTGAGTAATATTTTCCCCCTGAGGGAAATAACCATTGAGAACGGTAAACGGTTTACCACTCGGCGTTTGGAATGTCGCCATGATCATGCGTTTTTGATGCTCAGGGGTATCGCCGGGGAATCCATATTGTACGGAGACGGGTGTTTGCTTGCAGAGTAAAGCAACGCCATAGTGTGCTTTTTGACCATAATAGAAAACCTGATATCCCATGCTTTCCAGATCAGCCAGCGGAAAGACTTCATCGTGAACTTTTGTCTCCTGAAGTCCGATAATATCAGGCTGGTGCTTGTCGATAAGAGCCTGCAACTGATGAAGACGAGCTCTGAGTCCATTGATATTAAAACTAACCAATTTCATGATAAATATCCTTGAATTCTATTGAACAAGCAATGTTAACAGTCTGTTGTTTATCTGCAACTGTTCGCTATCTGCAAACTTTGCGCGGAGAGTCTGAATGAAATCACCAAGCATTCAGCAATGTTATACTTCGGTTGCAGGATTTAATTTGTTTTTGAGGTCGGCTGCCACCATCTGGATCGCTTCCAGAGCAACGACTGGGTCGATGGCATTGGATTCAAGCAGGTAAATCAAATCGACTGCAAGCTGTACGGGTTCAGGTGCCTGTTCTAAAGGGGGGTGTTGGTCATTCATTTGAAGCCTTTTCTCTCTCTGGCGGTAATTTTATTCTCAATGCGATTTTTGGATTGTTGGCAGCGGATCAGACGTTGTTCCAGTGTCAGAATGGCCTGCTGACAAGACTTTTTCTCTGCCAGACTCATGGGGTTGATTTCAAGCTGCTGTTCTTTCTCAAAGATCATTTCCTGCAAACGCCTTTCCCAGTCCTGATGTTGCGCTAATTCTTGATAAAGAGAACTGATTGATGTTTGACGAGGCAAACCATGACTCTCTTTTTTCCTCAACTCAGCGGTAGCAAGCTCTCTCTTAATTGCATTCAACTGATTCAGGAGCCGTTCTGTCAGGTAAGTGGCTTGGGTTGTTGTCAGACGTTGATGTTCCTGACTCTGCACAATTTCATGATATGTATTTTTAAGTTCGGTAATACAAGGTACCAGCAAAAGAGACTTGCAGCGGAACAGCTGTGGGTCAAACAGCGGATTATGTTGTTCTCCACGCTGTTCATCGAGTTTGATGGCTTGCTGTTCTAAAGAAAAAATCAAGTCATGTAAACGAGACAGATCAATCATAATGTATCAAACCATGCATGATATCCCAGCCGAATTGCGAGGATACTGACGACCAGAATAAAAACCGGCCGAATCAATGATGTTCCGAAACGAATCGCGGAATGGGCACCGACATAAGCACCAATCATCAGACAGACCCCCATGGTCAGCCCAAGTACCCAATTAATATGACCTAAAATTGCAAATGTCACCAGCGATGTCACGTTACTGGTTAAGTTCATGGCTTTGGCGAGACCGGAGGCAAATAAAATATTGAGTCGGTAAAGTGCCATCGAAGAGACTACCCAGAATGCACCGACGCCGGGGCCTGCGATGCCATCATAGAAACCGAGACTTAAGCCCTGTGGGATCTGCTTGAGTTTACTCTGTGGCGGTATATTTGGATCCGTATGTAACTTACCGTGCTGCGGGTGATAAAAAATCGTATACAGAGCTGTCGCCAGAATAATGATGGGGAGCACTTTATCCAGTAATGCGGTGCTGATGAAATCAACGATGAGTGTCCCGATAATGGCACCGACGAATGTTGAAACGAAAACATGTTTCCAGGCTGCGGGGTGAAACATTTTTTTGCGGTAATAGGTAAAGGCTGCTGTTGATGTTGCGAAAGTTGCGGCGACCTTATTGGTCCCTAAGGCCACATGAGGCGGAAGCCCGAGAGATAATAACGCCGGGACGGTTAACATACCCCCACCACCGGCAATGCCATCAATAAACCCGGCGACAAAAGCAACAACTGCCAAGACAATTAAAAGCGTCGGCTCCAGAAAATCCATTAATTTGATTGGCCTTCTTATTTTCTCATCAACGTTTTACGACTCGATGATGCGTTTAAACGGAGGGAGAGCATCCAGTAATGCTTTACCGTACTTTTTGGTAACAACACGGCGATCAAGGATGACAACTCTACCAGAATCTTCCTCGTTACGCAGTAGTCTTCCCACACATTGAATTAATTTTCGGCTAGCCTCCGGGACGGTGATTTGCATGAAAGGGTTCCCGCCTTTGGAAAGGATGTATTCCGCATGAGCTTGCTCAATCGGTGATGTCGGGACTGAGAACGGGATTTTGGTAATAATGACGTTTTCCAGCAGTCGACCGGGTAAGTCTAACCCCTCTGAAAAGCTGCCGGTGCCAAAAATGATCGACGTTCCCTGATGTTCTACGGTAAAGCGGTGCGTTTTTAGAATTTCTGTTCGTGATTTCTTACCTTGAATTTGGAGCAGCCAGCCACGCTTTTTAAAGTCGGATTTGAGTGCTTCAGTCACCTGATTCATTTGCCAGTAGGAGGAAAACAGGACCAGTGTCGCTTGTTTTTCACGAATCAACGTGGGTAACTGTTCAATCAGTGCCAGAGTATAATGGGGGGACTGGGGTTCCTGATGAACCTGCGGAATATATAATTCTCCCTGACTCGGGTAGTCAAACGGTGACGCCAGTGCAATGAACTGGGTTCCCTCATCCGGCTGGGCACTGATGCCGCTCTGATGACAAAAGAAAGCAAATGAATTTAAGGCTCGCAAGGTTGCAGAGACCATAATCGCGCCATAACAGCGGCTCCAGAACTGTTGATCCAGCTTCCAACCGATTTCTATCGGGGAGACATGGATCGTGTAATCTCCGGGGAGAGATTCTGATGCCGTGATCCAACGCGCCATCGGTGCGCCATAGTCTCTCGGTGGCTCGGCCATTAAGGTCCATACTTGCGCCATACTGTCCAGACGTTGCAAGGATATCCCTAACTCGGCTAAGGCAGGGCTCGCGATGCGATTACTGATTTGACCTTCCTGAAGTCGTTCGGTGAGTAAATCTGCGACTTTAGCCGTTGCCTGACAGATTTTGATTGATGCCTGTTTTAAGGCTTTGGACTCTGCAAATAACCATTCCGGGAGTTCGCCATGCTCAAAGCGGAGTACACCATCCTGACATTGTTCTGGTGTGAACTGTCGGGCCAGTTGAGATAATGCGGGAATTAAAATTTGAATCGCACTGGCAATTTCATCTTTAAAGCGCGATGCTCGGCTTTCATCCGTCAGTTGTACCCACTGTGCTAATGACTGATGAAATTTTTCCAGCCAAGACGCAGTGTTTTTCAAAGTGGATGATGCCGCTGCATGATCGCGGGCAACCTGCGGTAAATGGTGAGCTTCGTCAAAAATGTAAATGCTATTTTCCGGCTCCGGAAGAATAATACCGCCTCCCAAATCCGCATCGGCCATCACCAGACTATGATTGGCAATAATGACATCGGCTTGTTCTAAGGTTGCGCGTGCTTTTTGAAACGGACAATGATGATGAATAGCAAACGTCGGATTGCAACTATGCTTGTCGCTGACGATTTGTAGCCACATCGAGTCTTCAATCGGGGTTGGCCAACTATCCCGATCACCATCCCATTTGCCTGTAGACCACTGTGAATAGAGTTCTTTATAGAGAGAAATATCTTGCTCTGTCGGTGGACTTTCAAACAGCGCAACTTGCCCTGACGACGTTTCCGGTTCACAAATCGCAGCCAGTTTTTCTGCACAGCAGTAACGCTGTCGGCCTTTGGCGATTCGAAACTGAAAATCTAAATCGGTCAGACGACGATAAAGGGGCAGGTCTTTATGGAGTAATTGCTCCTGTAATGCCACGGTTGCTGTCGCAATAATCAGTTTTTTATTGTTCAGCACGGCAACCGGTACCGCGCCCATCAGATAAGAAAGTGATTTGCCAATCCCTGTCCCCGCTTCAGCAACCAATAGCCGATTTTTTGCATGGTAGGTACCGCATAATGTTTTGGTAATTTCAGCAACCAGGTAATTTTGTCCGCGCCGGGGCGTAAAATTTTCCATCTGAGCCTGCAGGTTTTGGTAACTCTGACGGATCGATTTTTGAATTCTGGGTGTAATCATAATGTAACCTGATGGGCTCGGGCGGACATACTAACACATACAGAAAACAGGAGAAGTTCCTTTAGATATGATTGTTTTGTTCTAAATAGGGATCTTGTTCACAAAAAATTTGCATCGTTAGGAACTTAAAATAAATTCAGAACCTGAAAAATATAAAGCCTTTAAGTTCATTAGAAATTTTTATAAATGACCAAAATTTATGTTTTTTTGGTTGATTTGTGGTTTTTTATGCTGATTTTTTGGTAAAAAATAGAATCGACCTTAATTTATAAAAACGGTTACAAAGCATGCACCATTGAGAATAATATTACTTAATTAACTGTTTTATAAAGATTTATTTAATTTTATTTTGTTGCTTTAGAATATTTGACACTTAAGCTATTCTTTTGCAATCTAATCTCGTAATTGAAATGGCGGTGACGAGGGCTTGATGTTTGAGTCACCATCAAAAAACAAAAGGAATCCAAATAAGGAATTCCTAATCTAAGAAAAGGCAGTGGATTAATTATGAAAAAGACTCTAATCGCTCTTGCGGTTCTGGCAGCAGGTTCTGCTAGCGCGGCTGAAATCTACAACCAAGATGGTGTTGCAGTAACAGTGTCTGGTGCAGGTGAAGTTCAATTATATCAAACATACGAAGCTGATGGTACTGACGTATCAACCAAGCTACGTATTGATGACATGCAGTTGAACACTCACGGTACAATCGAAGTAGCTGAAGGTCTGAATGCAATTGTTGGCTTGGACTTCACTTTCGAAGATAACGACTCTGGCGCAAAAGGAACTGTTAAAACTGACGGTTCTTATGTTGGTTTTGCCTATGCTGATTACGGTACAATCACTTATGGTCGTCAATATCTGATTGCTGATGATTCTGGTATCGGTGCAGATTTTGAAGTCGGTAAGGGGCAGTACGGTCAGAATGAAACTAGTGCAACTGATGTGATCAAGTATGTTTACGACAATGGCACTTTCTACTTCGGTCTATCTCATGATCTTGATGAGTCTCAGACGAATAGTGCAACATCTGGTGTTGCTAATAACCCAACAGATGAAACATCTACAGATGGCCGTGTCGGTTTCCGTATGAACGGTTTTGATGCTCGCCTTTATGTCTATTCCGGCGATGATGTTAATGTTGACTCAGCAAATAAAGATAAGACTGTTGGTGGCGTTGCTTACAAGGACGGTGATTCTATCGTTGGTAACGAAGATTCATACAACTTAGAAGTTGTTTACTCAGCTGATATGTATGAAGTTGGCGCATCATATGGTAACCGTGATGTCGATTCTGGCTCTTCGAAGTATATGGACATAGATATTTTCGAAATCTACGGCTCATATACTATGGACAATACCACTTTCTCTTTAGGTTATGTTCATAACGATGATGATGCATCCAATGTAGATGGCGATAACATCTATGGTGTTGTTGTTTACAAAATGAATGCTAACGTCCGTACTTATGCGGAAATTGGCTTCTACGACGACAGCACTTCTACTGACTACGATCCAGCTTACACACTGGGTATGGAAGTTAAATTCTAATCATTGTTGATTCGAATACTTGCTAGTAAAAACCGTCTCAATTGAGGCGGTTTTTTCATAGATGATAGGTAATTATGTCGAGCTAATCATCATTCGGTTTATCGCCCGTATTCATCTGGTGACCGATACATTAGAATGTATTTTTCAGAGTTCAGTGAAAGGAAACAATCAACCATGTTGTTATGGAAAAAACTACTGGGGCCGGTTGCCCTGATGAGTCTCTCAATGCTTGGTTTTTCGGTGCAGAGTTATGCTGCAACCATTTCCAGCCAAAGTGATGTTGAAATTCTTGCGTTAGATGGGGTCGAAGTGAATGATGAGAATTTCGCTAACCCAGAGATGCTGGAAGTGCCGGCTGGCCACCATCAGGTGGTGTTCCGCTATTATGGTGATGTCAGAAAAGGGCAGCGTGATGTGATTTATTCGACAGCCCCGGATGTGTTTGCTATTGATCTTAAGCAAGATGACAGCATTAAGATTTTAGCCCCGCATCTGAACAGTTATACGCAGGCCGAAAGTTATTTCCGTCGTGGTGCAGAATGGCAGATTCAGGATCAGCATGGCGATGTAAAATCGGTGCGTTATGAAGCGTTGACTGGCCATGGTATTATGCCATTTAATAATATTGAGGGAGCGGTGGCGAGACATAATGCCGAGCAAGGCAATGAGTTTGCGCCTCAGGTGCAACAATCCGTCGCGACACCCAATATTGCCGCACAAAAAATTATGCCCCCAAAAGGGGATGATACACTGATTCAGACCATTCAATTGCTGTATAACAATGCATCGCCTGCCCAAAAGCAGAAAATTAAGGCGTGGGTTGCCGGGCAGTAATCACTCACAATCGGATTGATTGACATAAAAAACCACCGTATTTGCGGTGGTTTCCTTTATAAGGTCTGTTAGAGGTTATGAGGTTATTCGTTTTCAGCAAATTCGCCGTCGATGTAATACCATCGGCCGTTTTCCCGGATAAACCGAGAACGCTCTTGCAGTGAGTAAGGCTCACCATTTTGCTCAAAATAAGCCTTAAAACTGACAAATCCTTCATCTGCATGATGACCATTTTCTGCTTCAAGCACCACGAGTTTGGTCCACTGGGTTTGAGTCCCTTGCTCAATCTCTTGGCGATCATTTTCCGCCTGACAGCTCGGGTGGTAGGTTGCCACAATAAAGTCAACGAATCCGAGTGTATAAGCACTATAACGTGCTCGCATCAGCTGAGCAGGAAATTTAGCCGTATCGGGAGAACGATGTATCGGTTGACAGCAGTTTTTATAGTGGCGCTGAGAGCCACACGGACATTTTTTCATGGTGTTATCAATTGAGACTAAGTTGGGTGAATTAGTGATTCAAATCACGGGTTATTAAATAGATCAATGTGATCACTTGTCAGTTTATCAATATGAGTCGTCTCATGTTGAAACCGGCTGATGGAGAAGGCGGTAACTCGCATCCTGATAGTATTCAAGCACCGATATTTCGTGATCCCAATCCCCTAACACAATGCGTGTTTTTTCAGTCCCATCAATATGAAAATGGTGAATGTTGGGGCGATGTGTATGACCGTGAATCATCATGTCAACTTGATATTCAGCCATCACGCGTTCCACTTCTGCTTGAGTGACATCCATGATTTCAATTGTTTTTGACTGCTTATCCATGCGGGCATCCTGCTTCACTTTGCTCACGATTCGTTGCTTGAATGGAAAAGGCAATCGGTAATAAATCCATTGCAACCAAGGCTGATGAACTTTCTTTCTAAACTGGAGATAACGGGTATCCTCCAGACATAATGTGTCACCATGCATGATGACAATAGGCTTTCCATAGAGCTCAATTCGGGTTTTCTCGGCAAGCAATTGGACACCGGTTTCCCGGGCAAAGCGTTTTCCAAGCAAAAAATCCCGGTTTCCCTGAACGAAATAACAAGGCGTTCCTGAAGCGGTCAGATTTTTGAATGTCGCTTTGATGGTTTGTGCAAAAGTGTCGGGGTCATCATCGCCAATCCAAAAATCAAATAAGTCGCCAAGAATATAGAGTGCATCTGCTTGCGGTGCTCGATGTTGCATCAAGTGTTGAAAAGCAGCGGTTAAGTCTGGGCGGGTTGGGGTCAAATGGAGATCAGAAATAAAAAGTGTATGCATAAATTCGCTTGTCGGGCAAAGTGATTGGTGCAGAATATCAGTCTCTGCACCAATCAGATCAGTGATTGATTACGCTTCGATAGTTGTTCCGGTAATCAGAACTTCTTCCAGAGGAACATCTTGATGCATACCGTATGAACCAGTATCCACGCCTTTAATTTGATCGACAACATCCATACCATCAACGACTTCAGCGAATACACAGTATCCCCATCCGTCGAGACTTTCTGAGCGGAAATCAAGGAAAGTGTTGTCATTCACGTTAATGAAGAATTGAGAACTCGCTGAATGGGGTTCCATCGTTCTGGCCATGGCGAGTGTACCGACTTTATTACTCTGCCCATTGTTGGCTTCATTTTTAATCGGAGCTTTGGTTGCTTTCTCTTTCATGCCTGAAGCCATACCACCGCCCTGAATCATGAAATTGCCAATCACACGGTGGAACAGGGTATTGTCATAGAAATTTTCACGACAATATTGTAGAAAATTGGCACAGGTTTCAGGAGCTTTGTCCTCATGAAGTTTAATTTTAATATCGCCGAAGTTTGTATGCAGGGTGATCATCACGATTACCTTTTCTATTTTTGTACAAGAAGCCGTGATTCTAACTTAGTTTTGGTGACATTCAAATGTTCTTAAAAGAATAGGATGACCTATAGACAAGAGCATTGTTATAATCGGATTATTCAGTAAATTACCACAACTTAGATAGAGATCATGTTACAAATATATAACACACTTACCAGACAAAAAGAGCAATTCAAGCCCATCACCGCCGGAAAAATTGGCATGTATGTCTGTGGCGTCACTATATATGATCTCTGTCATATTGGTCACGGAAGGACGTTTGTGTCCTTTGATGTCGTTGCCCGCTATTTACGCTATTTGGGATATGATTTGACCTTGGTCAGAAATATTACCGACATCGATGACAAAATTATTCATCGTGCTGCGGAAAATGACGAGTCATGCGATGTGCTGACGGAACGTTTGATTCAGGATATGTATGCCGATTTCGATGCATTGAATATACTCCGCCCGGATGTTGAGCCGCGTGCCACCGCGTATATCGAGGAAATCATCGCGCTGGTACAACGACTGATTGATAGAGGCTTTGCCTATATCGCAGAGAATGGCGATGTGATGTTTGAGGTGAGTCGTTTCGATGACTATGGCAAGCTTTCCCGACAAGATTTGGAACAGCTTCAGGCCGGGGCCCGGGTTGATGTCGAATTGGCGAAGCGTAGCCCGCTTGATTTCGTATTATGGAAAATGTCTAAGCCGGGTGAACCCAAGTGGCAATCACCATGGGGAGAGGGGCGCCCGGGCTGGCATATTGAGTGTTCAGCGATGAATTCTTCAATCTTAGGCACACATTTTGATATCCATGGTGGCGGTTCTGATTTGCAATTCCCACATCATGAAAATGAAATTGCTCAGTCCTGCTGTGCGTATGACACCGCGTATGTGAATACATGGATGCATAGCGGGATGGTCATGGTGGATAAAGAGAAAATGTCTAAATCACTGGGGAATTTTTTTACCATCCGAGATGTACTGTCTCACTATGATCCAGAAACGGTGCGCTATTTTCTGATGTCTGGTCATTATCGCAGTCAACTGAATTACAGTGAAGAGAACCTCAATCAGGCGCGGGCAGCTTTGGAGCGCCTTTATACAGCGTTACGAGGAATGGACTTCAGCGTAGAAGCGTCTGGCGGAGAGGCGTTCGTGGCTCGTTTTGAAGCTGCCATGAACGATGACTTCAATACACCGGAAGCTTATTCGGTATTGTTTGATATGACGCGAGAGATTAATCGACTCAAACAAGAAGATCAGTTACAGCAAGCCAGTCAACTTGCAGTTCGTATGCGGGATTTAGCCAGCGTGATCGGGATTTTGTCTCAAGAGCCGGAGAGCTTCTTGCAAGGCGAGAGTGGCTCAGAAGAGGAAGTGGCAGAAATCGAGTCACTGATAAAAATGCGTAATGATGCGCGAGCTGCGAAAGACTGGGCGAATGCTGATCTCGCCCGGGACAGGCTAACGGCAATAGGCATCATTCTCGAAGACGGGTCTGGTGGTACAACTTGGCGGCGTAAATAATTGCGGCACGGTTTCGAAAGGGCTTATGACATGAATAAGCCCTTTTTGTTCATCCGATTGAAGGCAATAAAATAGATATGTCGATCATTTTAGGAATTGATCCGGGTTCACGGGTGACGGGTTACGGTGTCATTCGCCAGCAGGGAAGGATACTGACTTACCTTGGCAGTGGTTGTATTAAAACGACAGAAAAAGCATTACCGGGACGGTTGAAACAAATATATGCCGGAGTTTCAGAAGTGATAATGCAATTTCAACCGGATGACTTCGCAATCGAGCAGGTTTTTATGGCGAAGAACGCGGATTCAGCATTGAAACTCGGGCAAGCCCGGGGATGTGCGATTGTTGCGGCTGTGAATGCTGATCTGCCAGTTTATGAATATGCCGCACGTTTAATCAAGCAGGCTGTTGTCGGAACAGGCGGCGCAGATAAAATACAGGTTCAGCACATGGTTCAGCAAATGTTGAAGTTACCATCTAAACCGCAAGCCGATGCTGCCGATGCGCTTGGTGTTGCTATCTGCCACGCGAACACCAATAAAACATTGATTGCACTTGCAGGGCAGGCGAGAGGCGCCCGGGGAGGGCGATATCGGTGAAATTCGCTACCACCGAATACTGGCTATTTATCCAGTTATTGATTATGATCAATCAGACTCAACACATAGATGAAAAGGAAAAATCGTGATTGGACGTCTTAGAGGCATTCTGCTGGAAAAGCAGCCACCAGAAGTGTTAATTGAAGTTGGTGGGGTTGGCTACGAAGTTCAGATGCCCATGAGTTGCTTTTATGAATTACCCGAAGTAGCACAAGAAGCTGTCATCTATACACATTTTGTGGTTCGGGAAGATGCTCAACTTTTATATGGATTCAACAGCAAAGCGGAACGTGCATTGTTCCGGGCAGTGATCAAAGCGAACGGTGTTGGTCCAAAACTTGGCTTAGCAATTCTATCCGGAATGACAGCCAGTCAATTTGTTGAATGTGTCAAACGTGAAGATGTTTCGATGCTGGTTAAATTACCGGGCGTCGGTAAAAAAACTGCAGAACGTTTAGTGGTTGAAATGAAAGATCGTCTCGCATCTTTCCCGACTTCTGAAATTGATGCGTTTGAATTAGTTCAAGACTCCGCACCAATTCGTCCACAAAATACAGCCAGCCATGCAGAAGAGGAAGCCGTGAGCGCACTGTTAACGCTTGGCTATAAACCTCAGCAAGCTTCGAAAGTTGTCGCTCAGATTGCCCAACCGGGTATGAGTAGTGAAACGCTGATTAAAGAAGCATTGAGAACGATGGTATGATTGAAGCGGATCGTTTTGTAACACCGGTGAGCACACCGTTTAAAGATGATGAATTGATTGATCGTGCGATACGGCCGAAGCTTTTGGCCGATTATCAGGGGCAAGATCATGTGCGCAACCAGATGGAAATTTTTATTGAGGCTGCTCAACGTCGTCAGGAAGCTTTAGATCATCTCCTCATCTTTGGTCCGCCCGGTCTGGGGAAAACCACCTTAGCCAATATTGTCGCCAATGAAATGGGTGTGAATATCAGAACCACATCAGGGCCTGTGTTAGAAAAAGCTGGCGATTTGGCAGCTTTGCTAACGAATCTTGAAGAGAATGATGTGCTGTTTATTGATGAGATTCATCGTCTGAGCCCTGTGGTTGAAGAAGTGCTTTATCCGGCTATGGAAGATTATCAGCTCGATATTATGATTGGAGAGGGGCCCGCTGCCCGTTCAATTAAAATTGATTTACCACCGTTTACCCTCATCGGTGCAACCACGCGAGCCGGTTCTTTGACGTCACCACTTCGTGACCGTTTCGGCATTGTACAGCGGCTTGAATATTATCAGGTTGGTGATTTGCAAAACATCGTCCAAAGAAGTGCAGAATGTTTATCTTTATCTATTGAGCCTGAAGGGGCTCTGGAAATTGCCCGGCGCGCCCGGGGAACCCCCCGAATAGCCAATCGTCTGTTGCGGCGAGTCAGGGACTACGCCGAAGTCAAAGGGGACGGTAATATATGTGCTGATACGGCAGATAATGCCTTAAATATGCTTGATGTCGATGTTCAGGGCTTTGATTTTATGGATCGTAAGTTACTGCTCACAATTATTGAAAAATTCTCCGGTGGCCCTGTCGGTTTAGATAATCTTGCGGCTGCAATTGGTGAAGAAAAAGATACAATCGAAGATGTTTTAGAGCCTTATCTGATTCAGCAAGGGTATTTGCAACGAACACCCAGAGGACGGATTGCATCAGAAAGAGCTTATTTGCATTTCGGATTTGAAAAATAATTTTTCGTGTACGATTGGTTTAATATGCCGACTTCCTTGTGTGATAAGTATCGCATTTATGAAAATTCATTAGGTAGCAAATAGATTGCAAACTTAATATTAATGTTAATTGTTTGTGTGTTTATTGAGTGAGCAAAATCTATTTGTTACAAAAAAATATCAATTAACTCCCTCTTATTTTGATCTTAATCATTTTGTTGTTTTTTTGCTGTCTCACTGCGTGTGAAACTTGATCTGGATCAAGACAAGCCTTGTCGATAAACCCTTTGAAAGCTTACGCGTTTGAAAGTAGTATTTCGGCAATATGTATTTTACTTGATTAATATTTATTCAAATAAAAATACACGTTGATGTAACAAATGTTCTGCTTTTCTAGCATTTTTTGACAGGTATGAATTGATAAAATTTGGTTGCTTTAATCTGAGTGGTGTCTTTCAGCCGACACAAAGGAGTTATCATGATTGACATAGTTGATCTATCGCGGTTGCAGTTCGCGCTTACTGCGATGTATCACTTCCTGTTTGTTCCTTTGACTCTAGGGATGACGTTTTTACTCGCTATTATGGAGTCACTTTATGTGATGACCGATAAGCAAATCTATAAGGATATGACAAAATTCTGGGGTAAGCTGTTCGGAATTAACTTTGCTCTGGGCGTTGCTACAGGGCTAACAATGGAATTTCAGTTTGGTACAAACTGGTCGTATTACTCGCATTACGTTGGCGACATTTTTGGGGCTCCTCTTGCCATCGAAGCGTTAGTTGCTTTCTTCCTTGAATCTACATTCGTCGGTTTGTTCTTCTTCGGATGGGATCGACTTTCAAAACGTCAACACTTAGTGACAACATGGCTTGTTGCATTAGGTTCTAACTTCTCTGCTCTTTGGATTCTTGTCGCCAATGGCTGGATGCAAAATCCAGTTGGTTCCGACTTTAACTTCGAAACCATGCGTATGGAAATGGTGAGCTTTGCTGAGGTCGTGCTAAACCCTGTCGCTCAGGTGAAATTTGTTCACACTGTCGCATCGGGTTACGTGACTGGTGCCATGTTTGTTTTAGGGGTGAGTGCTTATTATCTGCTGAAAGGGCGTGATATTGCTTTTGCTCGTCGTTCATTTACCGTTGCCGCATCATTTGGCATGGCTGCAATTCTTTCTGTTATCGTCTTAGGTGATGAGTCTGGTTACGAATTGGGTGATGTTCAAAAAGTAAAATTGGCTGCAATTGAAGGTGAATGGCATACAGAAGAAGCACCGGCATCGTTTACCCTGTTTGGTTTCCCGAATCAGGAAACGATGCATACAGATTTTGCGATTAAGATCCCTTATGTAATGGGTATTATTGCAACTCGCTCGCTGGATACGCCTGTAAAAGGCTTAAGTGATCTACGTGAAGAACACCTTGAACGGATTCGTAATGGGATGTATGCGTATGAGCTGCTCCAAAAATTACGTGCCGGTGATACTTCAGAAATGAATCGCGATGCCTTCAATGAAGTGAAATCTGATCTGGGCTATGGCATGTTGCTGAGACGTTATACGGATGATGTAGCAAATGCGTCAGAAGAACAGATTCAGGCCGCTGCTGATGATTCACTGCCAACAGTCTGGCCATTATTCTGGTCGTTCCGGATCATGGTTGCTTGTGGTGTTATCATGTTGCTCGTCTTCGCCGCTGCATTTGTTCAGACATGTCGTCAGAAAATTGAGCAGAAAAACTGGGTACTCAAAGCTGCACTTTACAGTATTCCTCTGCCGTGGATTGGTGTTGAAGCTGGTTGGTTTGTCGCGGAATATGGTCGTCAACCATGGGCTGTTGGTGAAATTCTCCCTGTACATATCGCGAATTCTGCATTGAGTGTCAGTGAGTTAGTTATCTCTCTGCTGGCGATCCTTGCACTATATACCGCGTTCCTTGTTGCCGAAGTTTACCTGATGTTGAAATTTGCTCGCAAAGGTCCAAGTAGTCTAAAAACTGGGCGTTATCATTTTGAGCAAAATGCGACTTCAGCAACAGATCAAGTTAATCGTCAGGTAGAAGCTTAAGGCGAGGAGAAGAATATTATGGATTACGAAATCTTACGATTTATATGGTGGATCCTGATTGGTGTGCTGTTTGTCGGCTTCGCTATTGCAGATGGATTCGATATGGGGGTCGGTGCCTTGGTACCGATCATCGGGAAAAATGACACAGAACGTCGTGTCATGATTAACTCGATTGCGCCTCACTGGGATGGTAACCAAGTTTGGTTAATTACTGCTGGTGGTGCTTTATTTGCTGCGTGGCCTTTAGTCTATGCAACATCATTCTCTGGTTTCTACCTTGCAATGATTGTTACTTTGGCGGCTTTATGGCTTCGTCCTTTAGCGCTAGATTATCGTTCAAAAATTGAAGACACCAAATGGCGTAATACTTGGGATATCTGTATCTCTATCAGTGGCTTTGTACCACCATTGATCATTGGTGTGGCATTCGGTAATTTATTACAGGGTGTCCCTTTTGAACTGAATGAGTTCTTGATGCCAAGTTATCACGGTTCGTTCTTCGGACTACTGAATCCATTTGGTATCGTGTGTGGTTTGGTCAGCGTCCTGATGTTTGTGCTTCAAGGTGCGTCTTGGTTACAAATGAAGACCTCTGATGCCGTCCATACTCGAGCTCGTAGCGTCGCCCAGCTTTGTGGTGTGCTTATCGCTGCTCTTTTTGTGGCTGCTGGTTTTTGGGTGCAACACATTGATGGTTATGTGATCACGAGTACAATGGATCATCTTGCATCATCAAATCCGTTGAATAAAGAAGTGGCTCGTGAGTCTGGTGCGTGGATGGCAAACTTCAATCAATATCCATTGCTATGGTTGGCACCAATTCTAGGCACAGCGATGCCATTGATTGCTGTTATTGCATCTCGAATGGAAAAAGGCGGTATCGCATTTATTGCTTCGAGTTTGACCAATGCTGGCATTATATTTACGGCTGGATTTGCAATGTTCCCGTTTATCATGCCTTCAAGTCTGGCACCAAGTAGTAGTCTGACCATATGGGATTCAACATCCAGTGAGCTGACGTTGCAACTGATGACGGGCATTGCCTTTGTGATGGTACCAATTATTCTTGGGTATACTTGTTGGTCGTACTATAAAATGTTTGGTCGTATCAATAATAAGTATGTCGAAGACAACAAAAATTCACTTTATTAACGAGGAGCTAAGTTATGTGGTATTTTGCATGGATTCTAGGCGTCTTACTGGCTTGTTCTTTCGGCATCATCAATGCACTGTGGTTAGAACATGCAGAGATGATGGATAAAGATAGTGAATGATTTTTCTGCCTTAATTGCGCAGTGGCATCGTCCCATTGATCGTATCTTTTATCGAATACTATTAATGGGCCTTGCTTTCTACCATGTTGCATTGCTGATGTGGAATCCACACACTTATGCAGCAGCAATTGGTGGTTTTAATCTGGGAGTTGTCGCTCTGTTGATCTTGGCTATCTGTGCCAGCATGATCTTCGGTGTTGGCTTTAAACCGAGACGATGGTTTTGGCAGATTATATTTTCACCTTATCTTGCCGGATGCATATTGGTTTACTTCAGTTTGATTCGAATGAGCTGAATAAATAAGCGGCCAGTATCCTATCTATAAAGAAAACGCAGCCTTTTGGCTGCGTTTTTTGTTCAAAAATTAAAATTCATCCCGTCTCACTCATGCGAAAGTGTTTGAGTTGCGTTATAGTAAACGATTGTTGTAAATCCGTTGAGGGGCGTTAAGTGCATCATTCTAAATCAGCTTTTTTTCGATTTCCTGTGACGATCTATTATGAAGATACCGATGCTGGCGGTGTGGTATACCACTCAAACTATCTTAAATTTTTTGAACGAGCACGAACGGAAATGCTCCGAGAGCAAGGGGTATGTCAGCGAGAGTTATTGGAACAAAAAATTGGCTTTGTGGTCCGAAGCATGGAGATTGATTTTCTGAAAGCTGCGCGTTTGGATGACAATTTAGTTGTCTTAACTCAGTTAACCGAGAAAAGAAAGGCTTCTTTAATATACTGTCAGGAGCTGGTTAATCCTCATGAAGAGGTATTGTGTCGAGCAATAGTTAAGGTAGCATGTATTGACATGCAAAAAATGAAACCCCAATGTATTCCCGACGCGGTATTTTCGGAGAAGTAACAGTGAGTGCTGAAATTTCAATTCTTGATCTTTTTTTACAGGCTAGTTTTCTAGTCAAAGTGGTGATGATGATTCTCTTAGGCATGTCAATCATGTCATGGGCGATGATTTTTAAAAGAACCAAAGCATTATCGGCGGCTGAAAAGCAAGCGGCTTCATTTGAGGACCGTTTCTGGTCCGGCACGGATTTGGCTGTTTTATACCAAGACGTGAAAAGTAGAAAAGACCAGTTGAGTGGCAGTGAAGAGATTTTCTATTCCGGTTTTACTGAGTTCGCTCGGTTAAGAAAAAACCATGCCGGCGAAGCTAATTTTGTCATGGATGGGACATCGAGAGCCATGCGAGTTGCTGTCTCCCGAGAAGTTGAATCATTGGAAACTCATCTCCCGTTTCTGGCGACAGTCGGTTCAATTAGCCCTTACATTGGGTTGTTTGGTACGGTATGGGGGATTATGCACGCATTTATTGCGTTAGGTGCGGTAAAACAAGCAACATTAGCGATGGTTGCCCCCGGTATTGCAGAAGCGCTTGTTGCAACGGCAATGGGGCTTTTTGCTGCCATTCCTGCGGTGATGGCTTACAACCGACTGACGACTGTTGTCAGTAAACTCGAAATGAATTACGCGACATTCTCTGAGGAGTTTCATAGTATTCTTCATCGTCAGGCAATGACTGGTAGGGAGTAAGCTTTATGGCGGGTTACCAACCAAAGAAGCGTAAAATGACCGCAGAAATTAATGTGGTACCCTATATCGATGTGATGTTGGTTTTGTTAATCATTTTTATGGTGACTTCTCCGTTTATCACTCAGGGCGTGGATGTTGAACTACCAAAAACTGAAACAGCGAAACCAGCATCCGATTTGGTCGGTGATGATGGTAGCTTCATTATTGTAGAAATTAATAAGGAAGGCAGCTTGGGGGTCAGTATCAATAATGAACCTTTCAAACGGGGACTATCCTTACAGGATGCAATTGTTCTGGTAAAAGCTGAGCTGAGTTTACATCCGGATTCACCTGTTGCAGTCGGTGGTGAGGCGACAAGCCCCTATGCGGAGATTGTGCATGTGCTGGATGAGCTGAGTAAAGCTGGTATTCCAAAGGTTGGTTTGTTAACAGAGATCAGGGAATAAGCAGTATAACCTTCATGAAAAAGAGAGAAGACAAGCGCTCAGGTTTTACAAAGCCACTGATAATTTCTATCGTGTTGCACGTGATTTTAATTGGTTTATTGCTTTGGGGCGGACAGTTTTATCAGGAAAAGCCGCATCCGACCGGTAATATGGTTCAGGCGGTCGTGATTGATCCGGCATTGGTGCATCAACAGGCACAACAGATTAAAGCGACTCGAGAAGCGGCTGCCCGCAAGGAAAAAGATCGGCTTGATCGTCTGCGACGTGAAAGTGAACGCCTTGAAAAGAATCGTAGAGCTGAAGAAGAGCGAATCCGGCAGTTAAAACAACAGCAAGCCCGTGAGGCGAAAGCAGCCAGGAAAGCGGAGCAGCAGCGTAAGCAGAAAGAGCAAGAGCGACAAGCTGAAGAGCAGCGTGCAGCGAAAGCTGAGGCTGCAAGAAAAGCCAAAGAGGCTGCCATTGCAAAAGCGGAACAGCAACGAATTGAACGCGAGAAAGCGGCTAAGCTAGCAGCAGACAAAGCACGTAGAGAGCGTGAAGCAGCGGAGAAAGCAGAGCAGGAACGTTTAGCAAAAGAAAAAGCAGCAAAGGCTGCTGCCGAGAAGGCTCGACAGGAAAAAGAGCGCCTGAAAAAGCTGGAAAAGGAAAGAAAGCAGCGAGAAGCGGCCTTAGATGATATTTTTTCCGGTCTACAGGCTGAAGAGCAACAAAATTCTAGTGCTCGGAGTCAATATATTGCTAACGAAGTTGGACGTTACGGAGAAATCTACAAACAGCTTATCCGGCAAAATTTACGCGTAGAAGATACGTTTAAAGGCAAAAATTGTCGGGTTAATCTGCACCTGATTCCTACAGGCAGCGGTGCAATTGTTGGCAGTTTGAAAGTGTTAGGGGGGAACTCGGCTGTTTGTGCTGCGACGCAGCGAGCGGTGGCGCAGGTCCCGTCTTTTCCTCTGCCAAAAGATGACCCGGATGTTATCAATAAGCTAAAAGACATTAATATAACAGTTGAACCGAATATATAATTTTGACTGAAGTATCAGAGAAAAGGAAAAGCTTGTGTTACAGCGATTGATTTTGAGTTGTATGTTCCTCGTAATATCAGGCATACACACCGCAAATGCAGCATTAGAGCTCGTCATTACTGATGGGATTAACTCAGCGAGGCCGATCGCGATCGTTCCGTTTCAATGGGAGGGGAAGCGTCAATTACCAGAAGATGTTTCAGGTGTGGTTGCTTCGGATTTACAGCGAAGTGGCAAGTTTAGTCCTGTTGCGACCAGCAATATGCCCCAGACGCCTTATGACGAATCCGCTGTTGATGTGGATGCATGGACTCGGCTCGGGGTCGATTCATTATTGACCGGAACCATCAAGCAAAATGCAGCGGGTAATTATGTGATCCATTACCAGTTGGTTGATATTGTCCAGGCGCAATTACTGAAGGGTAAAAGACAGTCCCTCACAGAAGATGGTCAACTTGTTGAGTCCAAAGATTATGTTTTACTCAATAATATTGCGACGGTTTCCCCGAAACGTCTCCGTGAATACGCGCATCGCATTTCCGATTTAGTCTATGAGAAACTAACAGGGGATAAAGGGGCGTTTTTAACGCGGATTGCCTATGTCGTTGTACATGACGGTGAAAAGTATCCTTATCAGCTGAGAATCTCAGACTATGATGGCTACAATGAACGGCTGGTTCTCAGCTCTAAACAGCCATTAATGTCTCCCGCTTGGTCTCCGGACGGTAAGAAACTGGCTTATGTCAGTTTCCAAAATGGACATGCTGAAATCTATGTCATGAACATTTATACGGGTAAACGTGAAAAAATATCGTCATTTCCTCGTCACAATGGTGCGCCAGTATTCTCACCGGATGGTAAGTCACTAGCCATAGTCTTGTCGAAATCGGGGAGTTTACAGGTCTACATCATGGATTTAGCGACGAAGAAAATTCGTCAAATAACGCGGGGTAGATCAAATAATACAGAGCCTTTTTGGTATCCAGATGGAAAATCTCTGATATTTACCTCAGATCGGGGTGGTAAACCACAGATATATAAAGTAGATTTGTCTTCTGGCGTGATAAATCGTCTTACTTGGCAGGGCTCACAAAATTTAGGTGGGCAGATTACGCCTGATGGAAAATTCTTGATCATGGTGAATAAAAACCAGTCAGGATTTAACTTGGCAAAGCAAGATTTGGAAACCGGTAGTGTGCAAATTTTGACAAGAACTTTGCTCGATGAGTCTCCAAGTATTGCGCCTAACGGTGGTATGGTTATTTATAGTTCGATTTATAATAAAACCAATGTATTATCTATGGTTTCTATTGACGGGCGATTTAAAGCCAGGTTACCAGAAACAAACGGACGTGTAAGAGCGCCGGCGTGGTCACCGTTTTTGTAATGAGTCATGATTAAAAAATAAGGAAAAGAAGATGCAACTGAATAAAGTTCTTAAAGGGCTATTGATTGCACTACCAGTACTCGCGGTTACTGCGTGTAGTTCGAGTGATGATGCAGTGAGTGCCTCAGGAAATGAGACGACGACGAACCAACCTACATCCGGCTCCGCAAATAGCACAGATACAACTGTTGTATCTCCCATGACTGATGATGGTAAGCTTTCTGAGCAGGAACTAAAAGATAAGGTTATGCAAGAGCAAACAGTATTTTTTGCTTTTGATAACTCAGCAATTGCATCAGATTATGAAGATATGCTGTCAACTCATGCCTCTTATCTGAGTAAGCATCCAAGAGTTCACGTTACGATTGAAGGTCATGCCGATGAGCGTGGTACGCCTGAGTATAATATTGCTCTGGGTGAGCGTCGTGCAGAAGCCGTATATAAATATCTTCAGGCTCTTGGTGTGCAAACCAGCCAAATGTCAATTGTCAGCTATGGTGAAGAGAAACCATTAGTACGCGGACATAACGCAGCTGCATACGCAAAAAATCGTCGTGCAGTGATTGTTTACTAATCTAAAGAGTTTGATTAAACATGCTCGGTAACCTAAAGCGATCCATTGTGCTTACGTTACTGGTCAGTGCAGCAAGTCCAGTGCTTGCTGCACCCGCTCCAGTATCTGACTTAAGTGAAGGCATGGAACAACATGCGACTTCGGTGAGTCCTGAGACAAGAGTTGATCGTCTGGAACGTCTACTTCAAAACAGTAGTAAGCTGCGAGTACAAATGCAGCAGCAGATTGATGAAATGGCGACCGAGATTCAACACCTACGTGGTCAGGTAGAGAAAAATTCTCACGATATGGGGAAGATGCTCGATCGGCAGAGAGAGTTATTTGTTGAAATCGATAATCTTAGAGAAAAGCTCAATTCAAAGCGCAGTCATGGGGCACAATCAGGTTCAACAACCAATGATCACTCTGCATCCTCTGGCACGTACAGCGAAAATGTTGATGAGCAAACGGCTTATCAAAATGCTGTTGATTTGATCCTGAAGAAAAAAGATTATGCTGGCGCGATTAACGCCTTCACTAAATTTCAGCGTGACTTCCCCAAATCTAATTTCGCGCCCAATGCACATTATTGGTTAGGTCAACTTTACTATGCCAAACGGCAGGATGATAAAGCGGTTGAAAGCTTTAAAGCTGTTTTAGACTTCCCTAAATCAAATAAACGTGCAGACGCGTTAGTCAAATTAGGTGATGTTGAGAAACGTCGCAAAAACACAAAGTTAGCGAATCAGTATTATCAACAGGTGATTGATGAATATCCTGATACCGCTTCTGCTGAATCTGCAAAACGGTCTATGGCAAAATAGCATTGATAGACTGTAATGCTTTGCTAGCGCTAGTATCTGTATCTTGAATGAACACAAAAGGAGAACCTCGGTTCTCCTTTATGTTATCTGTCTTCTATTACCAATCCTGCTATCAATGAATTGTCCGGCTGGCTTTTGACACGTTGTAAAGAGCGTGTAAAATGCGCTAATGACTGGAAATTGCGTAGAGCAAAAGCAATGAGCCATATTACAGAACAGATTGAAACCGTGTATCCGTTTCCACCGAAGCCGGAACCACTCTCAAAAGAACAGAAAGACTTTTATATAGGCGAGATAAAACGTCTCCTGATTGAGAAAGACGCCGTCTTAATTGCCCATTACTATACAGATCCTGAAATTCAGGCGTTGGCTGAAGCAACCGGCGGATTTGTCGGTGATTCATTGGAAATGGCAAAATTTGGCAATCGACATCCAGCCAAGACACTGCTGATTTGCGGTGTGCGTTTTATGGGGGAGTCAGCGAAGATCCTGACACCGGAGAAACGAATCCTCATGCCGACACTAGAAGCCGAATGCTCTTTAGACTTAGGTTGTCCTGTAGATGAATTCTCCGCTTTCTGTGACGCTCACCCAGAGCATACCGTTGTGGTGTATGCGAATACTTCTGCAGCGGTAAAAGCCAGAGCAGATTGGGTGGTGACGTCTAGCATCGCATTAGAAGTTGTTGAACATCTGGACTCGGAAGATCAGAAAATTATCTGGGGACCCGATCGCCATCTGGGTGGATACATTGCGAACCAAACCGGTGCTGATATGTTGCTTTGGCATGGTGAATGTATTGTTCATGATGAGTTTTCAGCCGATGCGCTGAAGAAAATGAAAGCGTTATATCCGGAAGCGGCTGTTTTGGTTCACCCGGAATCCCCCGCCAGTGTTGTTGAGTTGGCTGATGCCGTCGGCTCAACAAGCCAATTAATCAAAGCTGCGAAAGCTTTACCGCATCCACAAATGATTGTGGCAACGGATAAAGGTATTTTCTTTAAAATGCAGCAGCTTGTACCTGAAAAAGAGCTGATAGAAGCGCCTACAGCCGGTGCTGGCGCGACATGCCGAAGCTGTGCGCATTGCCCTTGGATGGCGATGAACGGGCTTCAGGCAATCGAGAAAGCCCTCAGAGACGGGGGAGATGAACACGAAATCTTTGTTGATGAGTCGATTCGGGTTAAGTCTCTGATCCCACTGAACCGCATGTTGGATTTCGCTGAGCAGTTGAATGTTTCTGTCAAAGGCAATGCATAAACGATGTTTATTGGATTTTTTAATGCACATCTTCCAAGGGAGATGTGCATTAACGAATGGTGACCGAATCAAATTGATACTTTATAGAATCTACTCTCTGTTTGTTATGTGATTTATGAAATTAAAAGAATTTCTAACACTGCCGTTTTTTAGCGTTTGATAGCTGGTCCCTCTGCTTTAATCGAAATATAGTCATGTCTATGATGGAAAAGCAACTATATTTATATTCATGACTCCAAAATATAATCTCAGCCGTTACGGCAGATCATAGATCAGGTCGGTACCTACTGAGCGTTATCGGGGATGGGCCAAGGCATAATTAAGATAGAGATAATTATGATAGATGATGTGAAATACACTGTAGTGCTGAATGATGAAGCACAATATTCGATTTGGTTTGAAGAGCGAGAGTTGCCTGCTGGATGGCAGCGCGCCGATTATCAGGGGAGCAAGCAAGAATGTCTGGCATATATTCAGCAGGTCTGGACGGACATGAGACCATTGAGTCTGAGAAAATCGATGGATTAAATCTAGTGTTGGTGGCATCGAAGCCCACTAATTTTTCTTCTCTCCAGTAATCTGTTACGGGGTTGCACTGTTCGATTATTTTCGGTGAATGCCGAAAATAATCGGTTGTTTGGAACAACGGCATGTCTGCTCATTTCTGAAGTGTCAACATCATACCTCAACTAGTAAACATCATACCTCAACTAGTAAACATCATACCTCAACTAGTAAAAGACAACGCCTGATTGCTCTTATACCGAGTCTCGCCAGAAAATATCTCGATCTACAAATTATATAGCAACCGCACCAACCTAATTTTTTACTTGGGATATCACGTACCTTCCGTCAGGTGTGCAGATAAACCAATCAAATCTCCCTACTTTACCCCAGAAAATAAGCCGCTTAATCATTCAGCAAGTCATGATATCTGTTTTGAAAGATATCTGTATCGTGATGTTTTTCGAAGCACAGAGCAAAGCCGTATGACTGTTTGTGATTCTAAAATAGTTATTATGATTCATTTTGAGAAACTTGCTTCATAATTCAAAGTAAAATTTATTTCATATTGACTAGATGCATATTTTTGCAAATAGTTTCACATGTGGGTGAAATGAGTGCCTGCATAATTTTTTCAATCAACCTGAAATATAAAGGGGAAAACAATGTCATCGACCTATGTTTATCAGCTTGAATTTGATGTCAAAACAGAAATGGGAGCTCAATGGGCAGAAGGATTAAAAATAGTTTTGGATGCTCACAAGCAGGCAGGGCAGGCAGAGCCAGAGATCTACACAACTTATATCGGTAATGGTGAGCGTGCTTTTGTCCGTGTTCCTCTCGATAAAATCGGTGATATGGATGATTGGGTTCATACACCAGATTTGGTTCATAAAATGCTAGGCGAGCAAGCAGGTTCTGACGCGTTGGCTAAATGGGCCGCAACATTTACGCACTGGGAAAGTCGATTACTGCGTCTGTCGAAAGATGGCCATTAGATCGCCATGCATTGAGTCCGATGAAAACAAGCGAACGGATGTACGCTTGTTTTCCAGTCTTTGTCTTCTCATCAGCGGAAGGGATGCGTACTAATTTGTGGGAGTGGTATGGGTATATCATCTGGAACCAGAAAGACAATTATCGATATTCTGTATGAGCGTGCGAATAAGAAAGATAGCAATCACTTCGGCTTCGAATATGAAGCAAATGACCGTCAGTCCGTTACCCGCTTAAGCTTTGCAGCATTGCATGGGCAGGCTTGTTCTATTGCCCGACATCTGAAACACGGCGCGATTTCAGGGCGTGTTCTCCTCTGGTTTCCTCCGGGACTATCTTTTCATCGTGCCTTTTATGGTTGTCTGTACGCTGGTATAACAGCGGTCCCGATGTCCGTCCCTCCGATTCATCCGGAAAACCATCAACGTTCGGTGCGCCGTACCCAGCGTACCAGACATATTATTCAGGCTGCTGATGCTTGTGGAATACTGACGACATCGGCATTACGAGGGCAGCTCGCTTATCTACAACAGCTCATTCCAGAGATAGCAGCCCTCCCGATTTTTTTCGAAGAAGAGCTTACCGACGACATCACTGCCGCTGCAAACTGGCAACCGGAGCGAATTCATCCGGACCACCTGGCTTACATTCAGTTTACCTCCGGCTCAACGGGAGAGCCGAAAGGAGCAATGATCACTCACGAGAATATCGTGCAGCAAGGGATCGGACACGCGGAAGTTTTTCCTGTGCCACAAGGCGCATCCAGCGTTGTCTGGTTACCTTTTACTCATGACTGGGGGCTGATTGACGGTGTCATCATGCCGGTGATCAACGGTCATCAATGCTATGCTATTTCTCCTGCTTCATTTCTACAAAGACCCTATCGCTGGTTACAGGCAATCTCTGACAAACGGGCATATATTTCAGGTGGACCTAACTTTGCTTATGATCTTTGTATTGAGCGTATCCGGATAGAACAGCTTCAGTCCCTTGATTTATCAGAATGGCGTATTGCGCAGAGCGGGGCGGAAACCGTTCGTCCCGCGACATTGTCGGATTTTGCACGAAAATTTGCCGAAGCCGGTTTCTGCTATGAAAGTTTCAGGCCAGCTTACGGTATGGCGGAATCTGTTCTGGTTGCCACCGGATATCATCAGAACAATGTGTCTCCGGTGGCACTTAATTTTGAACGGGATGCGCTCAATCAGAACCGGGCTGAAGTGACAGGACAAAGTTCGGATACTGTTCCGCTTACCAGTTGTGGGATGCCAATCTCATCACTCTCGCTGAAGATTGTCGATCCGGAGACGAAAATATCACTGGGATCTGGGCAGATTGGAGAGGTCTGGATGGCAGGACCTTCTCTGGCGAAGGGATACTATAACCAACCGGATGCGACAGACGAGACGTTTAATGCCTATCTGGCGTCGGGCGAAGGGCCGATGATGAGAACTGGTGATCTGGGATTTTTGCACCAAGGCCATTTTTATATGACAGGACGCTGTAAAGAGCTCATTATTATTGCCGGGCAGAATCACTATCCTCAGGACATTGAAACAACCGTTTTTGAAGCTGTGAGTGGCCTTCGAAAGAACGGAGGCGCAGCCTTTGTCCACCACATCGACTCTCAAGGAGAGGTTCTGATTATTGTTCAGGAAATTCAGTCTATTCGCGCTGTGCCTGATCTGGAAACAGTTGTGTCGGCAGTAACGGCTGCGGTCGCTGAAGTTCATGGGATTAAGCTTGAGGCTCTGATACTTGTCCGGCCGCGGACACTCCCAGTGACAACCAGTGGCAAAATCGAGCGCAGAACCTGTTGTCAGTTATATCTGAATGATGAATTACAGGAAGTTGCCCGTTGGTCGAGATGTGATGCCTCCGACCTTGATCCCGATGGTCGGGCTGCCGAGCAGCATCATCGTGTTGATGCTGCTCGTTTACGGCGATGGCTGGCTCAGGCCATTTCACAACAGACGGGTGTTGTGCAGAATACGATCAGCGACAGACAAGCATTTTCAGATTTTGGTCTGGACTCTCGTGATTTGGGGAGTTTGTCCGGAGCGCTGGAACAGTGGCTTGGACGTGAACTGTCAGCGACAATTTTTTATGAATACCCGACCGTAGGGGCGCTGGTCTCTGCAATGACAAGCTCGGGAACATCATTGGCACAAAAAAACATCTCGGGCACGGTCGGACAACACGTTGCGGAGCCTGTTGCAGCCCGTGATGGCATTGCTGTGGTCGGAATGTCGTGTCGTTTCCCCGGGGCAACGACACCGGAAGCATTTTGGACGCAATGTCTGCAAAGCGGTAATCAGTTTGAGACGATCCCTGTTTCCCGCTTCGATGCAGGACAATACTTGCAGGTGGTAAGTCAGAAAGAGGCGCTTTCACCGCAGACCATCTACATGGACAAAGGTGCATTTATCCGTGATGTTGAGCAATTTGATGCAGGATTGTTCGGGATTTCCGGCCGGGAAGCCGTGAGTATGGACCCACAACAGCGGTTATTACTGGAATTGTCCTGGCAGGCGCTGGAGGATGCGGGGATCGCTCCGGATTCATTAAGTGACAGTAATACGGGTGTCTATATCGGATTAAGCAACAACGATTACCAGAAAATCCTGGCGGACAGCGAGCGGGTCGGTCCGTGGGGAGCAACAGGCAATGCGACCAGTGTGGCAGCCGGACGTCTCTCTTATACCCTCGGATTGCGTGGCCCTGCGATGGTGGTAGATACCGCATGTTCATCAGCGTTGGTTGCTGTTCATCTTGCTTGTCAGGCCCTGCGGAACGGAGAAGCTGATGTGGCCTTGGTGGGAGCGGCAAATCTATTGTTAACGCCAGATCTTTTCCAGAGTTTCTGTGCGGCACAGATGCTGAGTTTGAGTGGAAAAAATCGCTCGTTCGTCGCGGGTGCCGACGGGTATATTCGGGGAGAAGGTGGTGCTGTTCTAGTGCTGAAACCTCTGGCTCAAGCTAAAGTGGACGGGGATCGGGTTTTGGGCGTACTTCGGGGAAGTGCCGTCAATCATGACGGTCATTCCAACGGATTGACGGCACCGTCACAACAGGCTCAAATTGAATTGATTCGGCGGGCTCAGAATGATGCTGGTGTGTCTCCGCAGGCGATCAGTTATATCGAGGCTCACGGTACTGGAACAGCATTGGGCGATCCGATCGAATTGGAAGCATTGGAGACGGTGTTCCATGGCCGTAAACAGAGACTTGCTGTGGGATCGGTCAAATCTCAGATCGGACATCTGGAAGCTGCCGCTGGTATGGCCGGTTTGCTCAAAGCGTTGATGGTTGCCCGGCATGGGATCATTCCACCTCATCCGGAAGCCGGACAACCGACTCCTATTTTTCCCTGGGATACGGCCTCATTGATGTTACCTGAGACCGAGCAGCAGATCGAGGCCGAGCAACGTTTCGTCGGGGTCAGCGCATTCGGTCTGAGTGGGACCAACGCGCACATTATTGTTGAAAACATAGGGATTGAAAATGCTGTTGCGGCTGAGTCATTGCCAGCAGAAGTACCTACAGAGGAGCGAACTGGAAATGGCCCTTATCTGCTGCCGATTTCTGCGGCAGATCCACGGGCACTCGACCAGTTAAAAGCACATTATCTGTCATGGATGGAAAGCGCTTCGGATACGGTGTTGCCTGACCTCTGTTTCAGTGCGATGACTACTCGATCCCAGTTTCCGTACCGATTGTCAGCGTTCGGGAGCGATCTTGCCGGGATGTGCCACTCTCTGGAAAGGGCATCTCTGCCGGAAAGTGCCGTCGCGAACGAACCCGAGGTCATCTTTCTATTCTCGGGACAGGGCAGTTCGGCGTTTGCCGGTGTTCGTGAGCTTTATACACAGTTTAGTGGGATCCGACAAATATTCGATACCGGTGAGCAGCTGGCGAAGCGACATGGCATTCCTTCATTGCTGACCATTCTGTTCGGCGAAGATGAACAACGTTCTGTACAGGAAACGCAGTGGATGCAACCAGCGCTGTTTCTGATTGAATATGCGGTTGCGAAACAGTGGCAATACTGGGGTGTTGAGCCGTCTCTTTGTATCGGACATAGTCTGGGAGAACTGGTTGCTGCCTGTATCTGCGGTGCAATGTCATTTGCCGATGGTTTAGCACTGGTGATTGCTCGGGGACAATTAATGCAAACCCATGCCCCGATCGGAGAAATGACAGTTTTCTTCGCGGATTCAGATACCGTAACGACGTTGATCCGCGATATTGACGACCTACAGATTGCTGCTCGGAATGCCCCGCAGAATACAGTGGTTTCCGGTACACCAATGGCACTGGAATCTGTACGGAACCGGGCAGACGAACAACAAATTGCCTATCGGAAATTGCCAGTCACCCGGGCATTTCACACGGAGCAGATGCAACAGGCAGCCGACGAGTTGGCTGCTTATGTCACCGATCTGACTTTCCGGCCACTCCAGACGGCAATGATGACCGTCTCCGACGGTCGGCATGTGGCAGTCGGCGAGCTGATATCTGCCGATTATTGGCATCAACAATTACTCGCCCCGGTCGATTTTTATCCATCTGTACAACAGCTTGTAGAAGATGAGTCACGTTGGTTTATTGAAGTCGGATCGGGAGCGGCACTGCTCTCTTTTATCAGCGGTATGTCTTCCTCTGCCGGGAAGCGCTGTATTGCGTCCGTGTCCGGTAACCGTGGATGTGCGACATCGCTGATGAAAGGGCTCGGTCAGATTTGGCAGACTGGCGTGGCGATCGACTGGACGGCTGTTCTCCCCGAGGGAAAGAAAGTTGCCTTGCCGGGTTATCCTTTCCAACGTCAACGCTACTGGCCGATATCAACAGATCTGGCACAACCGACTGAAACGATACGAGAGACTGACGGTTTAACATCTCAGAGCGACGGTGATACTGAGTCTTTGACCACTTCGCAGCAGACTCTTGACTGGCTTCGTCATACCGTTGCCGATATTTTGCTGATTGATGTACAGCGAGTGGAAACGCAGCGTGCTCTGGTACCTCAGGGACTCGATTCATTGATGGCTATCCGTTTGATCGACCGGGTAAAAGCGCAATGCGGTTATATCCTGCCGATAGCGGATGTCTTAGGCGGCGGAACGCTGGCGGGTCTGACTGAAAAAATTCAGAGCCATATCAGTCTGACGGAAAGCACCGTGAGCGAAGACGTTTCGGTCACGGGGGAATCTGAAAGTGGTTCGCTCTCTTCCTCTCAATTGCGTCTTTGGATGCTGGACCAGCTATCTCCGGGGAACCCCGCTTATAACTTACCTACCTCGATTCGTTTGAGCGGTCCGCTTTCAGTCAGGATTTTGGAACAGTGCCTCACTACTATTCAGCAGCGCCATGCGGTCCTTAGAACCAGCTTCCTGTCCGGACTCGATAGTGAACCGAAAGCGGTCGTAAATCCGGTAGAGCCATTGTCGCTGCCTGTGACCACTCTGGCAGCAGAAAACCAGGAAGAAGCACTGGCCCGGTTTGCTGCCGAAGAAGCAGCATTTCCTTTTGATTTGTTCCGGGCGCCGTTGTTCCGTGCATCACTGGTTCACTTGTCCGACACGGAGCATGTGCTGTTTTTAACATTTCATCACATTATTGCTGATGGCTGGTCGTTAGGCGGGATTCTGATGCCCGAACTTGGGGAGCTTTACCGAGTGATGTCGGCAGGACAAACCGGTTCGTTGGAACAGACAATTACACCGGGAATGAAAATAACTTATCTGGCTCATGCAGAACGTCAACAGCAGATGATGGGAGATGAATCCTTTGCGGCACAGAGGGAGTACTGGCAGATGCAATTGGCCGATTTGCCGCCGGTCGTAACTTTACCACCGTCCCGGCGGCGTCCGCTGACCCGAGGTTACCAAGGATGCCGGCGTCATTGGGTGATGCCGGAGGAGCTCGCCGCTGGGTTAAAAGTGTTATCCCATCATCACGGAGTCACTTTATTTATGACCATGTTGGCAGGGCTGAATGTCGTGTTGCAACGCTGGACTGATCAGCATGATATCGTGATAGGTACCACTTTCTCCGAGCGAGATTCCACATCGGTCGCTGTGTTTGGCGATTTCACCAATTTCCTGCCGTTACGGATCCAGCTTGACGCACAACAGACAGTGGCGTCTCTACTTGCTTCAGTACATCAGACTTGTCTCGACGCATTTACCAACGGGCATTTCCCGTTTGATAAAATTGTGGCGGCTGTCAATCCACTCCGCCAGTCTGAGCAGCATCCGCTTTTTGCAGTTTCGTTTGTCTTGCATAGTTTTGATGCCCGGACGCGTCCAGTGGAAATGACAGATGAACTGACGGCCCGTTTTATTCCCCCGCTCATCCAGATTGACAATAACACTTCTGAAGCCGATTTAATTATCGAAGCAGCTCATGGTCCGGATGGTCTGATTCTCGAATGTGAATATGACACCGAGCTGTATGATGCCGCACTGATCGATTGTTTCTTACAGCAATATCAGACTCTGTTGGGATTTCTGGTTGAGTCATCGCAAACTACACCAGTCGCTCAATTACCAGTGGTTGAAGCCGGAACGCTACCCGGACTGATTGGAGCGCGGTTGCAAGCGTCACGGGGTGAGTCCCATCAAACTATTATCGAACGATTTGATGAGATCACCCGACATGCCCCTGATCACATTGCGATTCGGGATCTTGCCGGCGCGGACTCTTGGAGTTATCAGGCGGTTGCCAAAGCATCGGAACGGCTTGCCCGACATCTGGTTCTGCATGGTATCGGACCGGAGAGCCGGGTCGGCCTGGCGCTGAATCCGTCCGCTCGTTTAATTATATGTATGCTCGCAGTGATGCGGGTCGGGGGCACTTATGTGCCATTCGATACACGCTGGCCTGAGCGCAGACAGCAGTTTGTTACGCAAGATGCAGGTCTGGATCTGATCCTTCATGATCTGGCTCAGGCCAGAGACGCTGATTGTCCTGTTTTGGCTGTGGGGCCTGAACTGCTGCAAGGCCCAGCTGGACCTTCGGTGGTGTTGCCGACCGTGAATGGAAAGTCTGCGGCCTACGTCATTTACACCTCTGGTTCGACGGGGATGCCGAAAGGGGTCCTGATCTCGCATGAAAATGTGCTGCGTCTATTGGATTGTTCGGTGGCTCTGTTCGATTTCAATAACCGGGATATCTGGTTGATGGCCCATTCAGCGGCATTTGATTTCTCGGTTTGGGAAATCTGGGGAGCTCTGTTAAATGGCGGTACGCTGGTGACGGCCGATCCTGAAACTATTCGTGATCCGGCGGCTGTCCATCGTTTGCTTCATGAAGAGAAGGTGACCGTATTTAACCAGACGCCTTCGGCATTCCGTGCCTTTTCCCGTGAACATCTGTCTCGGCAGTCACACCTGAGTGATCTTCGTCTGATTATTTTTGGTGGAGAAGCGCTGGACTTACAGATGCTTGAACCTTGGATCGAAATTTATGGTGATCAGCAGCCACGTTTGTGCAATATGTACGGTATTACGGAGACGACGGTACACAATACCTTCCACTTTATCGGGCGTGATGAGCTGAATACACTCGGTGTGATCGGGATGCCCTTGGCTGACCGGGAATTGTATTTGCTTGATGAGTCCCTGTACCCGGTTCCTCACGGGATCGTCGGGGAAATTTATATCGGAGGGGGAGGCCTTGCTCAAGGGTATCTGGGCCGACCTGCGTTGACCGCCGAGCGATTTGTTCCGCATCCTTTTAGTCCAGAGCCGGGAGAGCGGCTGTACCGGAGCGGTGATTTAGGCCGTTACTTGCCTGACGGAAAACTGATCTACGTTGGGCGGGCAGATCATCAGGTCAAAATTCGCGGATTCCGGATTGAAATCGATGAAATCCGGATGGTGCTCAATCAGTATCCTCAGGTGATCGACAGTGTGGTGTTAGCCGAACAGGACCATGATGACACAGCGTTGATCGCTTATGTGGTCCCAGAACCAACGTCATCGGGGCAAAGCGAAGCGATAGACGGATGGCGGCATGTTTTTGATGAAACTTATGCATCACAGCATGATCTCGGGCCCGAAATGTTGAATATTTCGGGATGGCACAGCAGTTATGATGGTCATCCAATTCCTGCCGAAGAGATGAAAGAGTGGGTCGATCAGACAGTGCTACGGATTCAGGCGCTGAAACCGAAGCGTGTCCTTGAAATGGGATGTGGAACTGGCATGATCCTATTGCGTTTGGCACCGGATTGTCACGACTACACTGGTATGGATATTTCTGCGACGGCACTGGAATATATTGCCGGTGTTTTAAGCAGGAATCGGTTCGACCATGAACAGATTACCTTGCAACAGGGCGCGGCTGACGATTTTTCCTCTATTGCGCCCAGTAGCGTTGATACCGTAATTCTTAATTCCGTTGTGCAACTGTTTCCCAGTATCGATTATTTGGAGCAGGTTATTGCCGGCGCCCTCTCACGTTTGTCTCCTCAAGGAACGCTGTTTATCGGTGATGTCCGTCACTATGGATTGCATGCCCTGTTTCATTTGTCCGTGCTCGATTTTCAGAATAAAGCGGTGGGAAGTGATCTCGCGGAGCGGTTGGTCAGCCGCTGTCAGGAAGATAAAGAATTACTGGTTGCTCCGGATTATTTTTACCAACTGAAACAACGTTATCCGCAGATCCGGCAGGTTGAGGTTCGGCTGAAAACGACATGGGGTGAAAACGAAATGAGCCGGTTCCGCTTTGATGTGGTGATCCAGTGTGGCCCGGCGTTGTCGGCACCGGTCAAATGTGACTGGTTGCCGTGTCCTGAGGATCAACATGCGCTTCGCACTATGCTGAGTCAGAGTCAGAAGACGTTGTTCGGTGTTCGAAATATTCCCAACCAACGCTTGCATCGTTGGGTTCGGATGATGGCCCGGGCTGAACTGAACGGGTCGGGTGAAGCGGACCTATACTGTGATCAGCAAGCGTTCCATCCGGCTGAAATTGTTGAGATGGCAGCATCGCTGAACTGGACTGCCCAGATTTTCTGGACCGGAAACAATGCTGACGGCTGTTTTGATGCAGTCTTTATTCAGCGTGACAGAACGTCCGATCCTGAGCAGGTTGTCATTCAAAATCTGGTTGCGGATCATGGCGGGACCGCCGCATGGCAGACTCAGGCCAATGTTCCGGATCTCGGTCTGGTCAGTCAGCAGCAGATTGCAGAGATGCGTCGGCATCTGGAGGCGCACCTGCCATCGTACATGATTCCAGAACTCGTTCCGGTGGCCGGATTACCGCTCTCGGGCAACGGCAAGATCGATACCGCTCGGTTAAAACAACTTCGCCGACAACGGGTCGTTTCATCTGAAACGTTTGTCGCCCCGCAGGATGCTCTGCAAGAAGCTATAGCTGAGGAATGGCGCGAGGTTCTCGATCTGACAAAAATCGGTGTGAAAGACAACTTCTTTGAGCTGGGCGGGCATTCACTCAAAGCCACACAACTGGTGGCTCGACTTCAAGAGCGCTTCAGTATCGACGTTCCGCTCAGTGCTATTTTTACTGCGCCAACCATTGAGGAACAACATTCGATTATCCTTGAACAACTGACCCGACTGGCGCAGGAAACCGAATATGACAGCGACGATATTTCCTTACGTGATGTATCGATGCGATAAAATCAGGGAGATTCGCTATGACACAGGACCGCTCTTTTCTTCAGGAAGCCGTTTCGCCGGAAAGACTGGCGCAATTGGTTAGTCAGGCTTCCTCTGGGCGCCACAAAAAAAAGACTGACACGAAGCTCATCTCCCGGCCAGTACAGTTAGATACTCCGCTCGAACTTTCATTTGCTCAGCAACGGTTATGGTTTCTCGAACGCTTACATGGGCAGACTGGTGCTTATACGGTGCCTCTGGCTCTCAATATTAAGGGAAGAGCGGATGTTTCCCGGATCCGGACCGTGTTGGAAACGATCGTCGTACGGCACCAGTCGCTTCGGACCTGTTTTCCTGCGCTTGATGGTCGGCCGGTGCAGATCATACGGGAACGAATCAAACTACCATTCGATTGTGAAGCGATTCCAGAAAATGCCGATGAGACATGGGTTGAAAAGCGAATTCAAACGATACTGTCTGAGCCTTTCGATTTAAGCAACGGACCGCTGATCCGGGGTGTGTTTTTGTCGCGTTCTTCACAAGAGCATCTCTTACTAGTGGTCATGCATCACATCATTGCCGATGGCTGGTCACTGGGCGTTCTGATGCAGGAATTTTCCCGACTCTACTGCGGAGAGTCTCTGGCTGAACTTCCCATTCAATATACGGATTTTGCCAACTGGCAGAAATCATGGTTGCAGGGGGAACCGTTGCAACAGTTGATCGATAACTGGCAGAGCATGCTTCCCCAAGAACTTGAGCCGCTGGCGTTGCCGCTTGATCGACCCCGTCCGGACAGCCAGAGTTTTAATGGTGCACAGATGCGCCGTAAACTCTCCCCACAACTGCTGGCCAGACTGATGACATTTTGTGCGCAGGGGACGGAAAGCGGGAGCCGGATGACTCCGTTCTCCGTATTGCTGGCGATCGATGCGCTGGTACTGTCATATTACAGTGGTCAGCAATACAGTGATCAACAACCGATCGTGATCGGCTGTCCGGTTGCTAACCGACAGCACAAAGAGAATGAATCGCTGATCGGTTTTTTTATCAATACGCTGCCTATTGCGATCGAGGTGGACACGAATAAAAGTTTCCGAGAACTGATGGGGGTGGTTAGTCAGAGGGTTTTGAAGGCACTGGACAATCAAGCGCTGCCTTTCGAGCAGATCGTCGAGTTTTTGCATCCGGAGCGGAGTCTGGATCGCAATCCGGTCTTTCAGACGGCCTTCGTGATGCAGAATATGCCGTTACCTGCGCTGCAATTCGGTGGATTGTCGATGCATCCTTACTTGGTTGACAGCGGAAAAGCAAAATTTGATCTGACACTGGAAGTTATCGAACTGGCATCGGAGTGGATCCTGACGTTTGAATATGCCACGGATCTGTTCGACCATGACACAATCGCGGGATTTGCTGACGACTGGTTGCATCTGGCCGAGCGGGTACTGACATCACCGGATGTTCCGTTACGACAGCTTTCTCTGGTTAGTGAAGCCACCGTCAAGCAGTATTGTCTCTGGAATCAGACCACGACCATCTGGCCGCAACCGCACGACAACATTGTTGCAATGTTTGAGCGTCAGGCCCAGCAACATCCGGGTATCCCGGCTATCCGGACCGGGCACGATTCACTTTCTTATCAAACGTTGAACCAGCGTGCCAATCGACTGGCACACGAACTCATTGGACAGGGAATTGCTCCGGATGAAATCGTTGCGATCGCCATTCCCCGTCATCCGGATTTTATCGTTGCCGTTTTGGCGGTTCTGAAGGCTGGTGCGGCATTTTTGCCTCTTGATCCGACGCTTCCGCAGAAACGTACCTTGCTGATGATGCAAAAGACCAATGCACGTCTGCTGCTGTCCCTCCGGGATCGGGATTTGGTAGCGGATGACACGATCCCTCGGTTTTTTATTGATCGGTTTGACGTGGAACAAAGTGGTTCTGCCGATGATTCAGACCCGACTGGTCGCCTGAAACCGGATATGGGCGCATATGTCATCTTTACCAGCGGCTCGACCGGGACGCCGAAAGGCGTCATCAATCGGCATGGCGGTTTGCTCAACCGAATTTTGTGGATGCAGCAAACTTACAACTTAAAGCCGGGAGAACGAGTGTTGCATAAAACCCCGATGACGTTTGATGTGTCTATCTGGGAATACTTGTGGCCGTTGTCGTGTGGTGGGACAGTCGTACTGGCACCATTGCAGGCCCAAACAGACAGTGCTTGTCTGATTGAAACCATTCGTCAACAGCAAATCGCAGTGATGCACTTTGTGCCTTCACTGCTTAGTCTGTTCCTGCAGGACAATGATACTGACATTGACGAAGAGATACCGGACAGTCTACGTCTGCTGATTCTCAGTGGCGAAGCTCTCTCTCCTCAGTTGCGGGATGATTTCTGTCGCCGTTTTCCACAGATCCAGCTTGAGAACCTTTATGGTCCGACTGAAGCGGCTATCGACGTGTCATGCAAGTCGTGTCAGGGAGAGAAAAACCCGCGGGTGACGATTGGCCGGCCGATTGCGAATACTCGGTTATATGTGTTGGATGCACAGTTACGGCCGGTCAATCTCGGTGCCGTCGGTGAGCTGTTTATCGCCGGGGACAACCTAGCACGTGGCTATGTCGGCCAGGGCGATCTGACAGCGGAGAAATTTCTTCCGGATCCGTTTTCTGAAACAGGGGGAGAACGAATGTATGCTACGGGCGATCTGGCGCGTTACACCCGAGAGGGAGAGCTTGAATTTCTCGGGCGCCGGGACAGTCAGTTAAAGCTGCGAGGGGTGCGTATCGAACCTGACGAAATTGAAGTTATTTTGTGTCAGTTACCCGAAATTCGCGCTGCAATGGTGACCGTGACCCGACAGCAACTGGTGGCTGTTGTCACATTGCAGGCCGGGGCTGTGCCCTGTCATGAGGTATGGCTGGAGCAACTTGCTGAACAATTGCCGTACAGTATGGTACCCGGGCAGATCCTGATTGTCGATGATATTCCCCGGACTTCAACTGGTAAGCTGGATCGTCGTCTGTCCCCATCACTGGAACAGCAGTTGACGGACGATGGGAATCAGGCGCTTGTTGTGGCTCGAACGGTTACCGAAGCACGCCTGTTGCGAATCTGGCAGGAGCTTTTGGAAATCAAGAGCATTGGGATTGAGAATGACTTCTTTACTTTGGGCGGACATTCATTGCTGGCGATTCGGCTCTGCAGCCGGATTCAGGCCGTTTTTTGTGTTGATCTGTCGCTGCGGGAGCTGTTCCGTCAAAGAACGGTGGCAGCTCAGGCTGCTTTGATCGATGCCAGCGATACCTTGGTGGCTTCCGCAACCCCAATGCCCAAGGCTGTACCTGATCGATTACACCGCTATGACGCATTCTTATTGAATCCGGTCCAACAGGCTTACTGGATCGGGCGAGGGCAGGACTTTCAACTGGGGAATACCTCAGCACACCTTTATGTGGAAATCGAGACGACCGGTTTGTCTTTACATGTTTTACAGCAGGCTCTGAACCAATTGATCCGGCGTCACGACATGTTGCGGTGCGTGATTCATGAAGATGGTACTCAGCAGATATTGGCGGAAGTGGAGGATTATTCGATTCACAGCCATGATTTGCGTGATGTGGATGCGGCCCAGATTGCATCCGCAGCGTCAGTGTTACGCTACCAGATGTCACATCAAGTTATTGAGGTCCACTCGTGGCCGCTATTCGATATTCGTGCGCTGCTTCTGCCGCAGGAAAAGATCCGGCTGCATATCAGTTTTGATCTGTTGGTCGGTGATGCAATGAGCTGGTTACTTTTTTGCCGGGAGCTGGGGCAACTGAGTCGTTTCCCGGAACGTGAACTGCCGGAACTGACACTCTCGTTCCGGGATTATCTGCTGAGTGAGCAGATGTTAATACAGAGTGATGAGTACCAACGGGCCAGAGATTACTGGCAGCAGCGGTTAGATACGCTGCCGCCGGCACCAGCGTTACCGCTCAGTTCGTCATCGTCTCCGATGCCGGAGGTGATACATTTCGAACGTCGTAGCGGACAATTGTCGAAGACACAGTGGGATTCGCTGAAATCTTACGCCGCTGCCGTCGGGGTCACGCCTTCGGTCTTGCTGATCACCGCCTTTAGTCAGGTTCTGGGCCTGTGGGCGAAATCCCCGGCATTTACCCTGAATCTGACCCTGTTCAATCGTCAGCCCGTTCATCCGGATGTAAATTCGATTCTCGGCGATTTCACTTCTCTGACATTACTTGAAATCGATACCCGCAGCGGACAAAGTTTTGCTGCCCTGGCACGAACCGTACAAGAACGTTTGCTCGATGATTTGGATCATCGTCAGTACGGTGGTGTGGACGTCTTACGGGATCTGTCCCGCCGGCGTGGACAGGAAGGACAGGCGATCATGCCGGTGGTTTTCAGCAGCATCCTACCGCAGTTCGGTCAGGGACAGGATACCGCGATTCTGCGCGAGTTGGGGGAACTGGTCTACGGTATTACTCAGACACCACAGATTTATTGCGATCATCAGGTCTATGAACAGGATGGTGCGCTGCATTTCAACTGGGACATTGTTGAAACCATGTTCCCGGATGGTCTGTGGAACGATATGTTCCAGACCTATTGCGCACTACTGGAGCAACTGCTCGATCCTGATGTCTGGGAAATGGCGGAACCAGTGCCGTTACCACTCTGGCAACAGCAGCAACTGGAACGGGCTCACGATACGCAACGTCACTTCCGTGATGCTGACATGTCGATCAGTGAGTTGGTGAGCCGGCAGGCCGAGAAGTTCCCCAACTCGGTCGCGATCGCTTCCCCGATGCGTTCGTTGACTTATGCCGAACTGAATCGTGAGGCTAACGGTGTGGCCGGATGGTTGCTTTCACAGCGTGTCAGTGCGGACTGCCTGATTGCGGTCGTGATGCAAAAGGGCTGGGAACAGGCAGTGGCCACGCTTAGCATTTTCAAAGCCGGAGCTGCTTATTTGCCGATCGATGCCGATTTGCCCCGGGCACGAATCGAAATGTTGTTGGCACAGGGGGAAGTGACGTTGGTACTGACCCAATCGTGGATCGATGCCCGTATCGACTGGCCGGAACATCTGATGGTTATGGCTGTCGACGAAGCACCGGAGTTGTTGGAAGACTTTTCGTCGCCAGCAGTGACTGTTTCACCGGACCATTTGGCTTACGTTATTTTTACTTCAGGATCCACCGGGCAGCCGAAAGGGGTGGAAATGACTCACCGAGCGGTGGTGAATACGCTGCTGGATATTAATGAACGTTTGGGTGTGTGGTCGGGAGACCGGATTTTCGCCTTATCATCACTCAGTTTTGATCTGTCGGTTTATGACCTGTTCGGTAGCCTGATTGCCGGAGCAACTGCTGTGCTGCCGGATTGCCATCGGTTGAGAGAACCGGCGCACTGGCTGGCACGGATAAAGCAGGAGCAGGTCACTCTGTGGAACTCTGTTCCGGCTCTGATGGATTTGTTGATCGATGCGCTGGATGGCAGTAATGAACGATTGCCTGCAACTTTGCGGGCGGTGTTGTTGAGCGGAGACTGGATCCCTCTGACGCTCCCCAGACGTCTCCGGAGCCGGACCATGAATCCGGGGTTACAACTAATGAGTCTAGGCGGTGCAACAGAGGCGGCGATCTGGTCGATTGCCTATCCGATCGGGCCAATTGATCCGGCATGGCGGAGTATCCCTTATGGATTAGAACTGAGTAACCAGCAGTTTCACGTGTTGGATCAGCAGGGACGAGAGCGTCCGGTTTGGGCTGTCGGGGAACTGCATATTTCCGGAGCCGGTCTGATGCGAGGTTACTGGCGTAATCAGCAAGAGACGACACACCGTTTGTCGGTACACCCTGTGACGGGACAACGGCTCTACGCGACCGGCGATCTGGGGCGTCGTCTGCCGGATGGTACGATTGAGTTTCTGGGGCGGGATGATACACAGGTCAAAGTGGCCGGACACCGTATTGAGTTGGGCGAAATTGAAACCGTACTCCGGCGTCACCCGAGTGTTCGTGAAGCGGTCGTCAGTGTGTCTGATGCGACGGGAACAGGAAAGCGGCTGGCTGCTTATGTCATTCGTGCAGAAGACTGCGATGTCGGAACTGGCGCGCTGAAAGCCTATCTTCAGGCACAATTACCGGTCTATATGATCCCGACAAGTATTGATATATTGGAAACCTTTCCACTGACCGGAAATGGAAAAGTTGATCGCCGGGCGTTGTGTCCGCAGTTTTCGACGGGCGTTGCTGAGGCTGCGATCGCGACTGTCCGGCCGAAGGATATTGTGACTGCGCCGTCAGCGGAAATCAGTAAGTTGGAAAGGGTTGGCCGGATCGTGTCCGATACACTGGGCATTGCCGATATCGGAGCACAGACCAACCTACTGGAGCTCGGGGTATCGTCTGTGGATATCGTCCGGATGGCAAATGCCTTTGAGCAGGCCTGGTCGGTGCGCCTCTCTTTCCGTGAGTTTTATCGGCAGCCTACAATTGCCGCACTGGCGGAAATGTGTGGCGGAGACGATGAGATCCACGCGGACACAACAACCGGGGGCAGTCAAGCGATTGCTCCGGTTGAGGTAATTCTTGACCCTATGGCCCGACGTCGCTTCAAAGCCGAACACCCCGGTTATCCGGAATTTCCGGATGAGCTTGTCCGCTTCCCGCTTGGTGCTATCCCTGAAACGGAGACGATTGTACTGACAGAGCGGCAGACGCATCGACAGTTCAGCACAGAAGTGTTGGCGGCACAGCCGCTCTGCGGGTTATTTGCTTGTCTGTCACGTTTGCCTGAAAGCGACCGCTATCTTTACCCTTCGACCGGCGGAGTGTATGCACTCAGAACTTATATTTGTCTGCATGAGGGAAAAGTATCGGGGATGCCAGCCGGACTGTATTGTCTCGAGCCCCGCGAAAATGCGCTGGTGCTGATCGACACCGATTTTCAGGTACCGCCTGAAATTCACGATCCTTTTGTCAATCGACCGATTTTTGAGCAAGCTGCATTTTCTGTTCTCATCTTTGCTCACCTGCCGGCACTGTTGCCGCTTTATGGTGAGATGGCTCCAGATCTCAGCCGGGTTGAAGCTGGATATCTGGGGCAACTTCTGATGATGAGGGCAGCGCAATACCAGATTGGTTTATGTCCGATTGGTACGATCGATGTGAATCTCATCCGAGAGCGGTTCGGGGTTGAAGACGGAGAGATGTTTGTCCACGGATTTTTGGGAGGAGGATTAGATGAATCCACTATTTCACAAGATTTAACGAGGACGAGACTATGACGCATCCGATTTCTCCCGAACATCTGTTACAGACGGCACTGTCGTCGGCACAGCAGCAATTATGGTTTTTGCAATGTCTTGCTCCCCAAAGTCCGTTTTACCATATCCCGGCGGCTCTCCGCCTGCGGGGACAACTGGATCTCAATGTATTGGAACTGGCGCTCAATGAAGTCATCGCTCTTCAGGAATCGTTGCGTACCGCCTTTCACACCGAACTTGGCGTTCCGGTCCGGCAGGTAGTACCGGAACTGAGGTTGACGATCCCAATGACCGATTTGAGCGGCGTGCCCAAATCCGAGCAAGAGGCTACGCTGAATGCAGCACTCCGGGAAGAAGCTCAGCAACTGTTTGACTTGTCTCAGGCGCCATTGCTCAGAGTCAGACTTTATCGGCTGAGCCACAGCCATCACCTGTTACAACTGACTTCTCACCATTTGGTGATGGATGGCTGGTCAGTGGGGATTTTCACTCACATGTTGTTAAATGCTTATGAACGAGAGTTGAGTGGGACAACACCAATACAGCAGACCATTGCCCCATACGCTGAATTTGTTCGATGGCAGCAGGAGCAGGCCGGGACCCCGGATCGGGTTGCTGAAGATATTCGTTACTGGCAGGCACAGTTACGGGATGCACCGACGAAGTTACGCTTACCGTTTGATAAAGTACGCTCTCATCCGCCGACGTATCATGGAAAGACGGAAACGTTTATGCTGCCGTCCGGGTTACCGGCCCGTCTGAGCGAGATCGCGCATCGTTTCGGGGCCACGTTGTTTTCTTCCCTGTTGGCCGCTTTTCATTTAACACTTGCCCGGATGACGGGTCAGCAGGATTTAGTGATCGCGTCAGCCGTGTCGAACCGGACTCTGGCCCAGTTTGAACCGATGATCGGTTGTTGTGCTAACACACTGCCTCTCCGGGCCCGGATTGAGTCGGATAGCTGTTTTCGTGAGTTGCTTGAGGCGGTCAGTGAGAGCGTGGTCGGGGCTCTTGATCATCAGACATTACCGTTTGAGAAACTTATCGGTGCTTTGGCGCTGGAGCGGGATCCGATTGTTCCCCCATTTACTCAGGTAATGTTTCTATTTGAACCCGGTGGTAAAAAACATTGGGACCTCCCTTATCTGACTGTCACACCGGTGCCGGTTTTTTGTGACAGTGCCAAGTTTGCACTCGGGCTTTATGTGCAGGAAGTCGAAGGAACCTATCAGGCAAGTCTGGAATATTCGACGGAACTGTTTGCAGCACAAACGATTCAGGACTTGATCCACAATTTTATCGATACCCTGACCCGGGTGGTTGAGGCGCCGGAGCTGCCGTTTAACCATCTGTTCTCGGGCAAAACTATACCGGAGGCTGCGACGCTGCCGGAGCCTCAGACGACCTTGCATGAACGAATTTTCCGTCAGGCACTGGTATCGCCACAGTCCTCGGCGTTAGCTTGGCAGGGGGGGGAGATGAGCTATCGCGAACTGCTGCAACGGGCCAATGATATGACCCGGAAACTGCAACAGGCTGGTGTGGCTGCCGGTGATCGGGTCGGGATTGCGATGAGAAAATCGCCACAGGCCATCGTTGCCATTCTCGGAGTACTGGCGAGCGGGGCCGCTTATGTACCTCTCGATACACGCCAGCCGAAAAAGCGGCTGCAGCAAATGATCGTTCAGGCAGACCTGAGTCTGGTTCTGGATGAGCGACACGCCTTCCATCAGTTTGACGCCGCAGCATTTCAGCCCTTCGAAGTCGCGGCATGCGACAGCGGTAGCTTGGCCTATATCATGTTTACCTCCGGGACGGCAGGGGTTCCGAAAGGGGTGATGGTTCGTCACGAATCGTTGGTTCATCTGGCCGATGCTCTGCACGATACCGTTTATCGGGAGTTCGTCAGTCGGGATGGTTGCAAGCAGAAATTACGGATCGGCCTCAATGGGCCGCTGCATTTTGATACTTCGGTCAAACAACTGCTCCAGCTTGCCTTCGGTCATTGTCTGTATTTGTTGCCGGAAGCGGAGCGGGGATTTGAACCGGCAGCAATCTGTCATGCACTGGAGAGCGGACAAGTCGATGTTTTTGACTGTACTCCATCGCAGATGGCCCTGCTGATGCAGCAGGGACTCGGTCGTAAAGAGCTGATAGGGCCGACGATGGCGTTACTCGGCGGTGAAGCGATTCCACTCCGGTTCTGGCAGCAGTTGGCTGCACTGGAAACGATGACGGTCTGGAATCTTTATGGTCCGACTGAGTGTACCGTGGATGTTACAGCGGCACGGGTGACCGGAGAGAAAGTAACAATCGGTACACCGTTGCCCGGTATGAGTATCATTATTCTGGATGAACGGCAGCGTCCGGTGATTGACGGGATGATCGGAGAGATTTGTGTGAGTGGTCGGGGGGTCGCGAGCGGATATATCGGTGACCCGCAACTGACGGCAGAACGGTTTATTCATTGTTGCGGTGATGATGACGAGGATGAATATAGTCTCGGATCGGATGATATGTGCTACCTGACCGGTGATCTCGGACGGTTGATGTCTGATGGTCAGATTGAATACTTGGGGCGGTGTGACAGCCAACTGAAAGTGAGAGGGGTCCGCATCGAAGCAACCGATGTTGAAACGGTGCTGAGTGAACATCCCGCCATTCATGCAGCTATAGCATGGCAGCCACCAGTGACCGAAGATTCGGTGACCTCGCCTTTTATTGCCGGTATTGTGGCAGAACGAATGCAGTCTCCGCTTGTCGGTGGATTGGTCCGGCAAGCACTGCCGAATGGATTGGCAGTGGTTGGTTTCAACCCGAACGAAACTGATTTCCTCTATCACGAAGTGTTTGTCAACAACGCTTATTTTCGTCACGGTATCCGGATTGATGACGGTGCCTGTGTGATTGATGTAGGGGCTAATATTGGCCTGTTCGGAGTGGCGGTCAGCTGTCTGGCTGACCGGGTCAAATTGTACAGTCTGGAACCCAATCCTTATTTGACGGAAGTTCTTCGTACCAATCTGTCGCTTTATGCGCCGGACGCTGATGTGCAGGTTCTCGGTGCCGGGGAAGTGGCCGGTCGATATCCGTTTACCTTTTATCCGCATCTCTCTTTTCTTTCGGGGTTATATGCGGATCCGGCACAGGAAAAATCGCTGGTTCGTTCCTATTTGGAGCGTCATCACGCTGCAGCGCTGGAAGGGCTCAGGGAAAATCGTGAATCGGCGATTGAATTGCTGCTTGAGCGGGAACTGACGGCTCGGCAACTGGAGGTGGAGATTCAGCCGTTGTCACAATTGATTGATCAGGCTGGACTAAGCCGGATTGATCTGCTGAAAATCAATGCAGAAAAAAGTGAAGAAGCTGTGCTGGCAGGTATCCGGTCGGAGCACTGGGCGCGTCTTGCCCAGATTGTCATGGAGGTACACGATCAGGACGGGCGTCTTGATCGGCTGGTACGACGACTGCAAGAGCAGGGGTTTGATGTAACGGTCGATGAAGACTGGTCCGTCGATAGAAAAGAGGGGATTTACTATCTGTATGCCCGGCGGCCGTCCGAGGATGGGAAGAGCCGACCATCCCCGGATGTCGGCAGCATTCAAGGGGAAGGGGTATTGACCCGCCAGACAGTACAAGAACACCTGCAAAAGTACTTCCCGGAACATCTGTTACCGAACCGAATTATATTTTTGGAACAGCTACCAATGACTTCCCGGGGGAAATTAGATCGCCGGGCTGTAATGCCGGAATCCGTCGATGAATCAGTGATGGCTGCGGATGACATGACGCTGACAGAGACAGAGCAGAGGGTGATTGCTTTGTGGCAATCGGTGATCCCCGGTGCACCGCTAATCGGACGACATAGCCGTTTTTTTGATGTCGGTGGCGATTCGTTGTTGCTGGCTCAGGTCTATATGCGTTTGCATGAGCTGGGTGAATACCACCTGACCCTGACGGAGCTGTTTGAATACGGTACACCGGCAGCGCTGGCATCGCGTTTGGCGTGTGACGATCAATCGGCTGCTCAGGCTACCGGTCAACAGTCGCAGCAACACGTGGAAGTGAATGAGCCGATTGCGATTGTCGGTATGGCTGGACGTTTCCCCGGTGCAAAAGATATTCATGCCCTCTGGAAAAAGCTCTGTGGCGGAGAAGTCACTGTCAGCCGGTTTTCCGCTCAGGAGTTGACACAGGCTGGGGTGTCGGAAGCGATGCAGCAGGATCCGGCGTTTGTCCCCGTTGGCGGTGTATTGGCGGATATCGACTGTTTTGATGCCGGATTTTTTGGTTTCTCTCCCCGGGAAGCAGATATCATGGACCCGCAGCAGCGACTGTTCATGGAAACCGTCTGGCATGCTCTGGAAGATGCTGGTTGTATTTGTGAAACCAGAACCGGTGTTTTTGCCGGTTCTGGAGTGAGCACTTATTTGCTCAACAATATCTGGCAGAATAAAGAGTTGGTAGAACAAATCGGTGCTCATCGTCTGCTGATTGCCAATGATAAAGATCATATCGTGACGCAGACGTCCTATCGTCTTGGTTTACGGGGACCGAGTCTGGCTGTACAGACATCCTGTTCTTCCTCGCTGGTGGCAGTACATATGGCCTGTCGTAGTTTGCATCAGGGCGAATGTGATGTGGCGGTTGCTGGCGGCGTTTCTGTCCGAGTTCCCCAGCGAACCGGTTATCGGTATCAGCAAGGGAGTATTGGTTCATGCGATGGTGTGTGTGCCCCTTTCGATGTTTCGGCAAACGGAACGGTCAGCGGTAACGGTGTGGCGGTTGTCACGCTGAAACGATTCTCCGATGCTCAAAAGGCCGGTGATCGCATCATGGCCGTGATCAAAGGCAGTGCAATCAATAACGATGGCAATCAGAAAATTGGTTATACCGCCCCCAGTGTCGAAGGACAGAGTGAAGTCATCAATGCAGCTTTGTTGGCTGCGCAGGTTAAACCAGCGGATATTGGCTATGTCGAAGCTCACGGAACCGGAACGTTGCTTGGTGATCCGATTGAAATCGAGTCGCTGAAACGTGCCTTCCGGTGTCAGGATGAGTCTGCTTCGGTGCGGCATTGCGCAGTGGGTTCGATCAAAGGCACGCTCGGTCATCTGGACAGTGCTGCCGGGGTTGCCGGTCTGATTAAAGCGACCCTGATGGTGCAAAAGGGTATGTTCGTACCCAGCGCCAATTTTTCCCAGCCTAATCCTAACATCGATTTTTCGGTAACACCGTTTACGGTATGTACGGAAACCGGGCCCTGGCAGGAAACCGATGGCCTGCGTCGAGCCGGTGTCAGTTCATTCGGTATCGGTGGAACGAATGCCCATGTGGTGCTGGAACAAGCGCCGTTGCCGCTGGAGGAAACGCAGCGCGCAACCATGCCCTACGCAGCGTTGCTGGTCTGGTCGGCTCACCATGAGCAGGCGCTGGAGCAATGGACCCAAATGTTGTCATCCGTACTGGATGAAAGCGAAGATTTGTGTGATATCGCATACAGCCTCCAGACCGGACGCCGACCAATGATGTATCGCCGGACACTGGTGGCGACCAATCTGGCTGATGCGGCTGATGCCCTGCGAAATGGCCGCTTTCAGACGACGGTCTGCAATGTCGGGGAGAGTGGTCACGATGCGGCTGAGATCTCTCGCCTGATCGCAGCGTTCCACGACAGTCAGGCGGATGACAACCCGGAAATACAGCGACAGAATATTCTGGAAAATCTGGCCACCATCTGGCGGCAGGGGGGGGAGATAGACTGGCTGCAACTTTATCCGCAGAGACGATGCAATCGTGTATCGCTACCACTGTATCCTTTCTCAGATCAGCATCACTGGATTGGCAGCGATGAGACGGAACCGTTGCCGGTGGTATCGCCATCTCCGGAATGGGTAAATCCGGCCCCGCTGACGCCTTTGAATGACTCGGGGGAAGAGGCGAAGAAGACGGTTCAGAACACCGATTCGGAGACGATTATGGCGGTCTTGACCTCGATTTGGCAGAACGCACTGGGCGTGACGGACATTCATCCCGACGATGACTTCTTCGACCTGGGTGGACACTCTTTACTGGCGATTGAAATCCTCGATGAAATTCGCTTGCACTGGTCGGTGGATCTGCCGCTGAAAGCCGTATTTGAGGCGACATCCATCGCGCTGTTGACTGGCGTGGTTCAGGAATGTTTGTCTGCTGAAACGGGGGATGTATGAAACAGCCGTCTCCTCTTTCATTTGCTCAACAGCGACTGTGGCTGCTGGAAACGCTAGCGCAGTCCGGTTCAGCATTACATGTGCCTTCGGCGATCCACTTGAGTGGCCCAATCGACGTCGCAATACTGGAGCAGGCTCTGCTGGATATACTCTGGCGTCATGAAACCTGGCGAAGCCGGTTTACAGTAATAGATGGTGTACCGCAACAACAGGTGATGCCGTTGCCAGATGTTTTTCTCTGTCAGGAGCCGTCGAGCTCTGCCACCCTGCAGTCACAAATGCAGGCAGAGATTGATCGGCCGTTTGATTTGGGAACGGGATTGCCGGTCCGGGCAGTGTTATTTCTTCTGGGTGAGCAAGAATTCGTACTTTGTGTGACGGCCCACCATCTGGTAGCCGACGGTTGGTCTTTGGGACTGTTCTGGGAGGAACTTTCTCGACGTTACTGTGCGGCTCTAAGTGGAGAAGTTCAGCAACAACCGGAACCGAATGACGTGTTTACCGCGTTGGTCGCACAGGAAGCACGCCACCTCGATGATAAGCGAAAGATGCACCTGATCGACTGGTGGCGGGATTATCTGGGAGATGAGCCGAGTGGTGTTTCACTGCCACCCGATAAGATCTTGGATGATGGGCCAAACCGATGCAGCGGACGCTATGTGTCTGTCATTGACAGTGCGTTGGCAGATAATTTCCGGCAGTTGGGGAAACAGCTGCGGGCCACGCCTTTTATGATGATGATTGCGGCATTTTCTGCGGTTCTTTCCCGCTATAGCGACGGTCGTCAAGTCTTGCTCGGTTGCCCAATTGCACAACGTACTAGTGCCGAAAGTCGTCAGGTTCTGGGGTTATTGCTTGATACATTGATCGTCCGGGCCGATTTTTCCGGTCGTCCCAGTTTTGCACAACTGGTCGAACGGGTACGTGACGACACACTGGATGCGATGGACCATCGGGATCTGCCTTTCCAGCAATTGGTGCAGGCCTTAAAACCGGAACACAGTGCCGGACAGGTTTCTCTGGTCAATGTGATGCTGAATTTTCAATCTCGTCAGTCCAGTAGTGTCGGAGCGCTTTCAGGCGATACCGTCAGTACGCCGCTTGATGTTGCACCGAGTGATGTGATGACTGATTTGACCTTGTATGTTATGTCGGATCAATATGGTCTGAAACTGACGTGGGAGTATGCAGCCGAACGGTTTGACGAAACTGCTATCGTCCGGCTGGCGCATCATTTACAGCAGTTGATGATTCAAGTCGTCCGGGCACCAGATTGTCCGCTGAAATCTCTTGAGCTGGCCAGTCAGCCGGCGCAGCCGTCGGCTGTTGCTCCGGATCATGATTTTACGGTTGCTGCCCGGTTTGCGGCTGTAGCCGGGCAGTCCCCGGAACGGACCGCTTTGATTCAGGACAATGGCATTGAAGGTGGAGAAGTCATTTCTTATCAGCGTCTGATGCACATGGCAGCAGCAATTCGACAACAGCTTGACCGGTACGGCATTACCGTAGAAACACCGGTTGGTATTCTGATGGAACGTTCAGTATCGCGGGTTGCTGCTTTTCTGGCCGTCTCAGCCTGCGGTGCAACGATTGTTCCTCTTGACCCTGCGTATCCCCACGAGTGGTTGAATGCTGTGCTCACACAGGTTCGCCCCGGTGTCTTGCTCTGTGATGAACTGACCAGTGAAGCCACCGACAGTCATGATGTGATCGATAGGGTTTGTTGTCCGGTGCTGCATGTTCCCGGGGAGATAACAACCAGTGCGGCAGAGATTGCATCGGCTGACTTTGCCGCGCAGGTCGTAACTGTTTCTGCTGATGCTGTCGCTTACATCTTGTTTACCAGCGGCTCGACTGGCCAGCCGAAAGGGGTTATGGGAACTCACCGGGGGCTTGCCAATCGTTTGGGCTGGATGTGGCAGCAGTATCCTTTTGCTCAGGATGACATCGCTTTTCAGCAGGTGTCTCCGAATTTTGTCGACTCCCTCTGGGACCTTTGGGGCCCCTTGCTTGCTGGTGTTCCGGTAGTTTTGCCGCCGCAGGATATCAGCCGGGAGCCACAACGCTTTTTACAACAGTGTTTGGCGTATCGGGTGACTCGATTGACACTGGTTCCGTCATTGCTTGATGTCCTGCTTCAGGAGATGGAGCGAAATGCCATTATGTTGCAGAGCCTCCGTCTGTGCATTTCCAGCGGGGAAGCTCTGCCCCGGGCTTTGGTGACACGTTTTCAGACCCTTCTTCCGGATGTACAGCTCCTGAACTTGTACGGTTCTTCAGAAGTTGCCGCTGACGTGACTTACCGGGAGATTACGATTGAAGATGTGCAGGCGCCGGTGGTTCCGGTCGGGTTTTCGATCGCACGGACAGACATTCACTTGCTGGATGATGAATTGTATCCAACACCTTTGGGAGCCTGGGGAGAAGTTTATGTTGCCGGAGCTTCATTGGCCCGGGGTTACTGGCAGCAGCCAAACCTGACGGCCGCTGCCTTTATTCCTCATCCCTTCGGCTTGCCGGGGGAGCGCTTGTACCGTACCGGTGATATCGGTCGCTGGCGAAGCGATGGCGCGCTGATCCTTGGCGGACGAGCGGACAGCCAGATCAAAATTCGTGGGGTTCGGGTTGAGCCAACATGGGTAGAAGAAATGATCCGGAATTATCCCGGCGTCGATGATGCGGCCGTGACTGCCGGAGAAGAAACACCGACGGTATTGACGGCTTGGATTTGCGGTAATGTTGCTGATGAAGAAGTATTGCGCCAGTTTCTTTCCCGACGGCTACCGGCCCAGATGATTCCGGCGCGGATTGCGTTTGTCCAGTCGCTTCCCCGGCTGAGCAACGGCAAAGTTGACCGCAAGCGGCTCCGTTCGGAAAGGGTTATCACCAAAGGCGGGCACACAGCAACAGTGCCCGAAGGAGAAACAGAGCAGGCACTGGTGGAACTATGGGCGACGCTGTTGCAATATCCGGCCGATAGTCTGAGTGTGACGGCGAATATTTTTGACCTCGGCGGTCACTCGCTGCTGATGGTTCAGGCGCATGCTCTGATTCAAAAGCATCTGGCATCGGACTGTCAACTGACGGATTTGTTCCGCTATACGACGATTCGGAGTTTGGCCCGCTATCTTGCACAATTAGCCTGCGAAACGGAAACCTCACAATATCAGGCAACGGAATACCGCCAGGGACAACGGTCGAGGAGTCATTTCCGGCGGCAGAGCCGCGCAGCCCGGCGAACTACGTTACGGACAGCCTTACCTAAATGAGTGGAGAGATGGATATGGATTCAAATGGCTTTGATTCAGATGATGTTGATTTACATGATGGTGAATTCAATCAAATCGACTCGGACGATATTGCCGTGATCGGCATGGCGGGGCGCTTTCCTGGGGCAGATGATATCGATACATTCTGGCAGAACCTGATCGCAGGGAAGGTTTCCATCGCATCGCTGACGGAGGAAGACCTTCAGGTTGCACGAGTCCAAGAGAAGCTCCGCACTCATCCTGACTACGTTCGGTCTGCCGCCACAGTCGATGACATTGATCAGTTTGATGCGACGTATTTCGGGCTCTCCGCCCGGGAGGCTGCGTTAATCGATCCGCAGCACCGCATTTTTCTCCAGTGTGTTGGCCACGCTTTGAACCACTCCGGATATGATTCGTTTCGTTTTCGTGGCGATATCGGGTTGTACGCCGGCTGTAGCATGAGCTCTTATTTATTGAGCAATTTATTGCCTCATCGGGAGTGGCTGGAAGAGATTGGTGCTTTTGAGGTTGCCCTAGCGAATGACAAAGACTATCTGACTTCGCGGGCAGCTTATCATTTTAATTTGAGCGGACCGTGTATCGCGGTTCAAACGGCATGTTCGACGTCTCTTGTCGCCGTACATATGGCGGTGCAGGGACTGCTGGCCGGGGAGTGTGATATGGCTCTGGCTGGCGGGATCACGCTTCGGGTACCACAAAAGGCTGGTTACCTGTACCGGGCCGGATCGATTCTCTCGCCCGATGGGATGTGTCGGCCTTTTGATCGAGAGGCAAACGGGACGATTTTCGGCAACGGTGTCGGTGTGGTGGTGTTGCGACGTCTGGCTGATGCGATGCGTGACGGTGACCAGATTTTTGCTGTGATTCGAGGATCGGCTGTGGCAAACGAAGGTGCCGGAAAAGCTGGGTTTACGGCACCGAGTATCTCGGGTCAGAGTAAGGTGATCGCAGAAGCTATTGGAATTGCCGGGATTGAACCGTCGGAGATCGGTTATGTGGAAACCCACGGCACCGGAACATCGCTGGGGGATCCGATCGAATTGCTGGCGTTGGCCGATGTTTTCGGTCAGGGGCATAAACGGTATCGTCCGACGATCTTGGGAGCACTGAAAGCCAATATCGGCCATTTGGATTCAGCTGCTGGTGTAGCCGGTTTGATCAAAACGGTTCTGACACTCCATCATGGCGTGATTCCGCCACATCCCATGTATCATGAGCCCCATCCGGCCAGCGCTTCTGTCTTATCTTCGGATGCCGATACCCTGTTTTCGGTCAATACAGTGCCTGAATCCTGGACGGAACCGCATGGTAAATGTCGTTACGCGTCAGTCAGTTCATTCGGTATCGGCGGCACCAATGCACATGTCGTCCTTGCTGAAGCGCCTGTTTCTGCTGAAATATCCAGACATCAAGGTGTTGATGTGCATGAGAACACCACTGAGGAAAAGGCGGTTGTCCTGACTTGGTCTGCTTCTTCCACTGAAGCCTTAGCCAACGTGGCATCAGCGTTGGCTAAGGATATTGAGCAGCATGGAGCCGATGCGTTGAAGCACATCGCGGTGACGATGAACTCCGGGCGGCGTGAATGCCTCTGGCGGCGGGCGGTTGTCGTCACCGGACGAGATGAAGCCATTGAACGGTTACGTCACGATCAAGACATGCCGGTCAAAGTCAGCGCCGCACCAGCCGGAGGATACGCATTGCTATTTCCGGGGCAGGGTGCCCAGTACGTAGGTATGGCAATGACGCTCTACCGGGAAGAGGCGCTGTTCAGACAATATTTTGATCAAGTGCGTCAGGTTCTGGTGGCTCGGATGCAGAGAGATCCCTGTGAGCTGCTTGCCGCTGGTGTTTCCGCAACATCGTCACTCAATCGGACCGAGGTAACGCAGCCTTTACTGTTTGCTGTGGAATATGCATTGGGACGATTTCTGATCGACCGGCTGGGAGAACCAGCAGTGATGGCAGGACATAGTCTGGGAGAATTTGCGGCGGCAACGCTGGCAGGCGTAATGTCCCTTGAAGATGCTGTGTGGCTGGTTTGCGAACGAGGGCGAATGATGGGCGCATTGCCGAGTGGTGCGATGCTGGCAGTGCCGCTCCCGATGCAGGTTGTGCAGGAGAAAACCCATCTGGATATTGCGGTAGTCAATGGACCGGGACTTTGTGTGATTTCCGGTACAGAAGCTGAGATTGCTGATTTTGAAGCGCTTCATCATGATCTTCCGTTAAGACGTTTACAGACCTCGCATGCTTTTCATTCTGCGATGATAACTCCGATGGTTGCACCGTTCGAGTCGCTTTTGGCCTCCGTGCCACTACATCCGCCGCGCTGGTCGATCCTTTCCTGTCTGAGCGGAGAACGAGTTGACGACATGATCTCCACACCAGCCTACTGGGGGCGGCTGACTCGGGAGACGGTGCGTTTTGATTTGGTCTTCAGCACCTTGTCACAGATGGGGCCAACCCTGCTGGAAGCTGGTCCCGGGCGGACACTGAGCTTACTTGCGGGAAACTATGAGCCGTTCCGCACCACTAAGGCGATCCCCTGCATGGGCGGAAGTGATTCGGAAACCATCAATCTGAATCAGGCGCTTGCCCAGCTCTGGTTGCGTGGACATTCGATTGACTGGCTGGCGGGGGAGAAAGTGCAGCGGATGAGCTTGTCTCTGTATCCGTTTGCTCGGACCCGCTACTGGATTGAACCGGAGGAACTGAGGCCGATATCTGATGAGACGCATCGGACAACGGAAGACGTTGCCATGTCGCAACATTACTCTCGTCCGACATCATTGCCGGCCCCGATTCTACCCCGCACCGAAGCCGAGAGTCTGGTTACCGGAGTCTGGGAAAATGTACTGGGAATTGCCCCCATAGGCGTGACGGATGACTTTTTTGAATTGGGAGGGCATTCATTGTTGGCGGTTCAGGTGGTTACCCGCCTGCGGGAAGCCCTCCGGATCGAATTGCCTCTGGAGCTGTTTTTTGAGGCACGAACTGTCATGATTCTGGCCGAACGAACTGAGGGATATCTGGCTGAAGCGATTGAAGCGATGTCTGAAGAAGAAGTCGCAGCTGTGATGGCAGCTTTGGAGCAGAACAAAGAAAACGAAGTGAGCCGGAAAGGAGATCATCAACGGTATGAGTCATGATCCGAGAACATCAGAGAAGGGAATAGCCCCCTCGAAAACCGTAACTGTTGCCACAGACGCTGCAAAGACAGCCACGGAAATGTCTGACAGTAAGCGTCAGCTAATGTCCTGTTTGTTACGCGGTCAGGGGGCGCACGGGAGTGAAATTCGGCATGATCCCAAGATAAGCCCAGTCATTTCTTTTGCTCAGGAACGATTATGGTTTTTGGAACAACTTGTGCCGGGCAGTGCTATCAACAATATCGCTGGTGCGGTTTTGATCGACGGTGCACTGGATACGGTGGCGCTAAGGCAGGCATTCAAGCATATTCTACACCGGCATTTGCCGCTTCGCTCTTGTTTTCGGGAAGTTGACGGTATGCCGACGGTACAGCTTAATGATGTTGATGCGATGGTATGGGAAACTCATGATTTTCGCCAGTTTGATGAAGAAACGCGGGAAGCGAAAGCGATGGCCGAACTGTCGCAATGGTCTGGGGTGCCTTTTGACCTGACCTGTGGGCCATTAGTCCGTTCCTGTTTGTATCAGTTGGCTGAACGACAATTTCTTTTCGGGGTGGTGATTCATCATATTGCTTGTGACGGCTGGTCGCTGAATTTACTAGTTCAGGAGCTGGCACAATTTTACCGGGCTGAGACCGAGGGGGAAGAGATACCCCCTCCGCTGACAGTGAACTATTATGATTATTCATCGTGGCAACGAGGTGATGCAGCCCAATCTGGCTGGTCCGAGCAATTGGCTTACTGGAAGCAACAATTTGCGACGCTGCCTCCTTCACCCTATCCTTGGCCAGATAGTCATGATGCGATCAGAAGCGATGCTATCGGGCGACGAAAAACCCTTTTTATTCCGGCATCACTAAGTCAGAAGTTACGGAAGCTCGGTTATGAGCATCAGGCGACACCATTTATGGTGCTGCTAACCCTTTATAAAATTTTGCTCCATCGTGTCGGAGGGGAATGTGATATTTGCGTCGGTACACCGGTGGCTAACCGGGATCGACGTGAGATTGAAAGTTTGATCGGTTTTTTTGTTAACTTTCTGCCGTTGAGGACGGAGCTGAGCGGTGAGCTCTCTTTTTTACAAGCTCTGGCACGTGTGCGAGCGACATCGATCAATGGTTTTAATCATCAGTCGTTACCATTTGAAGTGTTGATTCGCGAGGTTCAGCCAGAATGGCATGCTGGCTGGCGACAACTGGTACAGGTTGCATTTGCTTACCATCAACAACATCCGACCCATCAGATAGCTTCAGGTAATGCACTACGGATGCAACCGCGTGAAGTTGACCACGGTGCTGCAATGTTCGATTTAATGCTCTCGGTTCAGGAAGAGTCTGACGGACTACGTGTGGTACTGGAATATGCGGTTCCCTTTATTCATACTGCCACAGCAGATATGTTACTTTCGGCATTTCAGGCGCTTTTGACCGATGCGGTGAATGCACCGGAAACGCCGATCGCGGCGATGTCGTTGCAAAGCCCGCAGGCATATGAACGGCAGCTATGCCGTAGCAGGGCGCTGCGATCATTTCCAGTGACCGATACGATTCATCAGCGTTTTTCGGCACAGGTCCGGCGCTATCCTGAGGCTGAAGCTGTCCGCTATGGGCACGAAAGTTTGAACTATAAGGCTCTGGAGCGTTTATCCGATCATTTGGCGAGATCTCTCATCGCCCGTGGAGTCACACCTGGAGCACGGGTCGGTATCTGTCTGGAACGTTCACTCGAGATGGTCGTGGCCGTTTTAGCGGTGCTGAAATCAGGATGTGCCTATGTTCCGTTGGATCCGGCTTACCCGAAAGAGCGGTTGGCGCTGCTGTGTGAACTTGCTGAACCGGCTTTGGTTGTAACCAGAAGCGGGTTATGTTCGCTTGTTCCACCATGCCTGTTGATTGACGAAGAAGGGGTGGATGAAAAAGATACGGATGGACCATACGGAATGACACCATCCGAACTGCAGGACTTGCCGCAGATCACACCCAAAGATGCCGCCTACGTTATTTTTACGTCCGGTTCAACCGGGGTTCCGAAAGGTGTGGTGGTCAATCATGAAAATGTCTTGCGTTTGTTTGAGGCTACGCAGGCACAGTTCCATATCGATGATGAGGATGTCTGGAGTCTGTTTCATTCCATCTCGTTTGATTTTTCCGTATGGGAGTTGTGGGGAGCCTTGCTGCATGGTGGCTGCCTGGTCGTCGTTCCTCAGGCTGCGGTAAAAGATCCACTGGCCTTGAGGCAGTTACTCGAACGGGAAAAAGTCACGGTTTTGAGTCAGACACCGTCAGCATTTCGTGGCCTCATTCGGGCTGAAATGCATCAACCATCCCGGTTGGAACATCTGCGGCTGGTTATTTTTGGCGGAGAGGCGTTGGCATTGCCGATGCTGAAAGACTGGATGGACAGGTACGTCGACAGTGGTCCGGCGCTGGTTAATATGTATGGGATCACCGAAACGACCGTGCATGTCACCGCTCGGCGGATCCACGCTGAAGATATTACCCGCTTGCAGGGAAGTGTGATTGGCCGCCCATTGGATGATATTACGCTTTTCCTGCTGGATGCGAACGGACTGATGGTGCCGGATGGTGTCCCGGGAGAGATTTGGATTGGTGGTACAGCCGTAAGCCAGGGATACCTGAATCGCCCGGATCTGACGGCAGAGCGTTTTGTGGTACGGGACATAGCAGGATTTCATGACCGTTTTTATCGGACTGGGGATTTAGCGAGGTATTGGCCGGATGGTGACCTAGAATATTTAGGACGCATTGATCAGCAAATTCAAAATCGAGGACATCGGATCGAACCGGGGGAAATTGAAGCGGTTTTCCGGCGGCATCCATTGGTTGCTGATTGCCTTGTTTGCGAGCGGACGGCCCATAACGGTAATGCATGGTTGGTGAGTTATGTGATCGAATCCGGTACGGACCTCCGGCCCGACATTGCGCAGGAAACTCGGTTGATGAAGACGGTTTTCGACGATATTTATGCCGAGGGGGTTGAGCCTTCTTCTCCGGAGGTACCGAATATTACTGGCTGGAACCACACGGATACCGGCCAGCCGATTGACCGGGAAGAGATGGAGGAATGGATTGCATGGACACTCTACCGTTTACGCCTGTTGCACCCTAGTCATATTGTTGAAATTGGCAGTGGCCTCGGTTTATTAGCGCTGGAGCTGGCAAAGCAGTGCCGGACATACCGGGGAAGCGATATTTCCGGGGTCGCTGTACGTTATCTGACTCATAAATTTCAGGCATTGGGACTGGCTCACTGTCACGTGGAACAGCAGGATGCTGTGGACTTTATCACGGGTATTATGACACCTGTCGATCTGGTGATTCTCAACTCAGTGATTCAATATTTTCCGAATAAGGATTACCTGACTCAGGTGCTGCGCGGTGCTCAGCGTGTGGTCGGAAAGCAGGGGGTGATATTTATCGGTGATATTCGCTGTTTGTCGCTGATGCCGGCTTTTTACACCGCCGTGGCGATTTCCCGCACCGGCAGAGATGCCGGGATCAGACAAATTGCTCGCCTTGTTCGTCAACTGGAAAAGGAAGAACGGGAAATCTGTATTGCCCCTGATTTCTTTCACCAGTTTGTTCCTGACGGATTTGTTGATGTGCAGTGGAAACGGAGTCGTTATCAGAATGAGATGACCCGTTTTCGTTATGACGTGGTGCTGTATTCACAGTTACAACCACAACTGAAGATTGATAAAAGTTTATCTTGGGAGTCGTTGGGACGGGATCCTGATCGGCTTCACTCTCTGCTGAAGGAGAGTCCTGAAACGTTGCGGGTCCTGTCGATTCCGAATGGCCGTTTTTTTCAGGATAAACTGCTGGGCGATATGCTGCTTGGCTCGGAGAGTGCGATAGAAGGCCGTGTTGATACATTGATCTTCCAAGCAGCCGAACAGACGCGGGAGCAAGGGGCTCTCGATCCGGAAATACTTTGGCAGATGGCACAATTGACCGGTTACCATGTCTGTATTGCGCCTTCGATTGAAGAGGGGACAGCATGGATGGATGTGCTGTTTTCCCTCGAACCGATTGAAGCGGGTCATCCGTGGCAGCCGGAAAAACTCCATACGCAAGACCTAGGATCAGAGAAATCACAATCGGTAAACACGTTTGAGCAGATTAATGATCCGCTCCAACAGGTCTATCGTCGTGACCGACTGGAAAATCTGCGCCGATATGCGGCAGAGAACTTGCCTACCCATATGGTGCCTGATCTGGTTATGTCGGTGGATGTTTTTCCGGTGACGCCGAATGGTAAATTGGATCTGGAATCATTGCCGATGCCAAGAAATCATTCAGAATCACAGAGGAGTGGTGCATCGCCGAGCACTTTTCATGAAAGAGCACTAACAAAGATCTGGACCTCGTTGCTTGGTATAGAAAGTGTTGGGCTAGACGATGATTTCTGGCTGTGTGGCGGGCATTCGTTGTTGGCTGCTCGTCTGATGTTCCGAATTGAAGATGAGTTTCAGATCCGGGTACCGCTGATGGCTTTGTTTGCTAACTCAAGCTTACGGGGGATGGCTGCAACGATCGAAGCGGCCCAGTCGCAAAAGCCGGGGCAGGGAGCGCCTACCAACCCGGCATTCTGGTATGCAGAAGCGGAGGTCGATCCTGACATTGTGCCGCCAACCACGCGTTCTCTTCAGCCGACTATACTGCTGACTGGAGCAACCGGTTTTTTCGGTTGTTATTTGTTGTTCGAAGCCTTGAGTTGTGGCCGTTATCAACAAGTATACTGTCTCGTCAGGGCTGCAGACGATCAGCAGGGCTATGCTCGCATCCGTCATATGCTTGATTCCCGAGGACTATGGCGAACGGAGTTCGCATCGGTTTTGCAGGTGTGGAGCGGAGATTTGGCCCAGCCGGATTTAGGGTTGTCCGAGCAACGGTTGCAGCTGTTCGCCGATCAGGTTGGGGAAGTGCTTCATAATGGCTGTCGGGTCAACTTTTCCGAACCTTATCAGCAACTGAAAAATGCCAATGTCGTTGCTACCGAAACTCTGCTGCGGCTGGCTTGTCGTGGAGATGCAAAACCTTTTCATTATATTTCCAGTTTGGGTGTGTTTGATGACGGTGATATGGGAGAGCGGTTTGGGTTATATGAAGATCGGGAACCGAGCCATCCGCATACGCTCGATGATGCCTACAGTCAGACAAAGTGGGTTGCGGAACGGATGGTGACCGAGGTTGGAAAACGGGGATTACCGATCACAGTTATTCGTCCCAGTCGGATTGGCAGCCATTCGGTGAGCGGTGATATCCGGCCGGATGATCTGTTGTGGTTGGTGATTCGGGCATCGTTGGCGATCGGTGCGCTGCCGGCCTTAGATCTGCCGTTGGATGTCATTCCGGTTGACTATGCTGCTCGGGTAACTCTTGCGCTAATGGATAACGAACAGGCATTCGGCAAAGCATTCCATCTTAATCATCCCAACCCGTCTCGCTATCAGGAAATACAGCTGTGGCTGGCGTCAGCGGGTTATCCGCTGGTCGTTGAGAATTATGCCGTATGGCGAAGCAAAATGCTTGAAGCGGCAAAACAGCATGCCGATAGTGCCGTGATCCGCTTGGTTCCGCTGCTGGCCCATATTGCACCGGACAGTCTGACGGAGGCAAAGTATGCTTGGGCAGATAGTACCCATACCCTGCAATATACAGCGGGAAAAATCGGACCTTGTCCGGCCTTCGATGGTACGTTGCTGCTCCGGAGTCTCCGGACCCTTGAACAAAGCGGATTGATCAGTTCACACAGAGGAAAGGAATAATATGCGTCTTTACTTACTTCCTTATGCCGGTGGTTCGGCGAAATCTTATCAGGTATTACAACCATTCTTTGCTCCGACAATTGATGTTGTCCCGCTGGATGTCCCGGATCGGGGCCGAATGTATGCTGACCTACCCGAGCTGTTGAGCCTTCGGGAAATGGCTCACCGGATTGCTGTTCATATCGGCAATGAGACAGAACCTTACGCGATTTTTGGTCATTCAATGGGCGCGCTGCTTGCGTTTGAAGTTGTGCGGGCGTTGACCTCGATGCATGGCTGTTTACCTCTGCTCCTAATGGTTTCCGGACATCAGGCGCCACATTTGGAGCGGACATGTCCTTCATTACATGATTCGCCTCAAGATGAATTTGATCGTCGCTTATCATTACTTTCTGCCACACCCCAGGAAATTCTGGATCATGGAGAGATGATGGATTTGCTTCGTCCGAGGATCCGTAGGGATTTTCAGGCTTGCGAGACCTATCGCTATACAGAAGGTAGGGCGTTACCCGTTCCTCTGGCTTGCTTGGGAGGAGACGATGATCCCACTGTTAGCATCGATGAACTGCACGCTTGGTCGATGCATAGCAGTGACTATCTTGGGAGTTTTCTGTTTCCGGGCGGGCATTTTTATTTTCTGGATAACTTGCCGGAAGTCGCGAAAGAAGTGGAGCGACTGATGTGTCTGGTTGCAATGACGGCTTGAATGCTCCGGTGGGCTTTTATTGTCTGCGCTGACCATTCTCCTGTGGGGGGAGAATCATATGAGCGACATTCATGGCTACTAAAAAAACCGCTCACAATCAGTGAACGGTATGAGGTCAATTTGTGCGATTACATATCAATCGTCGGATTCAGCAATCGCCAGCGCACGCTGACTAAGACCGGATAGCATGATTGGTACCGCCTGATAAATCTCTTCGAACTGAGCCATCGCATCCGCGCCCGCTTCATTCAATGTTACCAGTGAAGTTTCCGGGTCATAGAGCATGGTAATGGATAGCAAAACGCCGCCCAGTAAGGCACCATTTTCCGTTTCAGGCGGCATCAGTGCTTCCCAGTCATCTTTGGTCAGTTGCCAGCCTTGTAACATACCTTCACAGAAGTCCCGAGTCGCCTGATTGACAATTTCTTCATCATCCAGCAGGCATGAAGCCGGCCATTGCCATGAGCCACTGAGTAATGATTCCCGGGCCGTATTCCATTGTTGAACAACGTGTTGGCAATACATCTCAAGATGAGAGGGCTCCGCGAACGGTGCAACCTCACTCCCACCCCAAAGATAGGGGAGCCATTCTTCCGGTGAAATCAGATATGGTGTTGCAGCGAGAGCAACAATAAATCCCGTCATCTGATGTTCATTGAGCAGTTGTTCGGGTTGTTCTACCGACGCAATAATTTCAGTTAGTGTCACATTCATGCTTGATCAAATCGATTGAGTGGGTGGATCGTTATGGTATTTGAAATTAAAAGAAGTTGCGAGACATCCGATTTGTTTCTTTAAAAACGGCTTGTTTTACAGACATTTGTTTTAATTTTGTTTCTTCATTTACAAATGGTTAACTATTTATTTTTATTAGTTTTTTATGCTAGTTTTTAGTGTATTTATTGGTTTTATATTTAGTGTTTATTTAAATAAATAGTGATTAATTTTATAATTATTGTGTTTTAATGCGCACAAATAGTGTTGTTTATCTGAGTGAAACAAAATGAAAAATAGTGCGCCTTTTTGTGTTCGCCACGCAGCTGCCGATACATTTGCAATGGTGGTATTCTGCTTTGTGACAGGTATGGGCATTGAGGTGTTTATCTCGGGAATGACGCTGGAGCAGTCATTATCTTCGAGGCTGCTTTCAATTCCGGTCAATATTGCGATTGCTTGGCCATATGGGCTCTTCCGTGATTTTGTCTTGAGATCCGGACGGCGCTTTTCTCCCAGCGGATGGATGAAAAATATTTGTGACCTGTTTGCTTATGTCGCATTTCAATCACCCGTCTATGTCGGAATTTTACTGACGGTTGGTGCAACATACGATCAGATCGTCACAGCCGTGTCTATCAATGCGGTGATTTCTTGCGGTATGGGCGTTGTTTACGGTTACTTTCTCGATTGTTGCCGACGCTGGTTTCGGGTACCCGGTTATTATCACGTCTGATTTGTGTGCTGTTGCTGATTGTTCAGATAATCGACCAATCAGTTAATTAATAACCATTTGATTGTCAAAGGGCAGCTTTTACGATTTTTCTCCTTGACCTTCTTCCGAAGAATCATTAAATTAGCGCCCCGTTGAAGCAATAATTTCAACGATTCGGTGAGTTGTCCGAGTGGCTGAAGGAGCACGCCTGGAAAGTGTGTATACGGCAACGTATCGAGAGTTCGAATCTCTCACTCACCGCCACATTCAAGGCCGTAGACGTTCGTCTGCGGCCTTTTTCGTTTCTGAAATTCGTTGCTGAAATCTATACCGGAAAATCAATGTTGCAGCATGAGAATACATTGATGTGAAGTGCCTCGGGAAAAGCAGCGATACGGATTCAAACTGGTGAAAAACCATAGACTTTTGCGCAGCAGTCTCCTGTTGGTTGTTGATCTGCCGAGATCAATCAACAGGAGATACACTGCGATCCCTTCAACACATACACCAGAAATCACTACATCTCTTTTTTGTGTCCGTATACCTTTCTATAACACTTGTATCTAAACCGGATAAAAGAGATGGCATCAGGTCTGAATTATCCGCTCTGGCTGGGAGCTTTAAGGGGCAGTCCTTCCAATGATTTTTACCCCATGAACAGGAAGACTAAACCGGGATTGACCCGGTTATTGCGGCATGTCCGGTGAAAAAACAGTGTCATGATTATTTCGCAAAAATAATATGACACTAAGTTTTATTTAACTTCTTTCTTATTTAATTTGATATGTTTAGTATTGCGACGCTTACACATACTTATACAGGAAATTTGTTAAATGAAACTAAAAACTCTGTTGGCTGTTTTTTCTGCCCTGGCACTGTTGTTCGGTGTTGTCGGGCAGAGTTCCGCGGTGACTTTCTCTGGTACTTTTTATGCCAGCCAGTCATGTCCGGCTTATCAATCAAAAAACAAGAAAACCAATCCTGGTAACATCTATCTGGTTTCCGGGCAGTCTTACCAAATTCGTGAGGCGAATAAAAATGACGCCACCTGGTACCGAGTGGTGGTTGAAAATGCTAATCCGCAGTTGCGTTGGGTCTCTGTCAGTTGTGGTGAGGTAAAAGGTGATGATTCTTCTTCATCTGGCAGCTCGGGTTCTGGCAGATGTTCAACGGCGGGTCAGGAAGACAGTTATGTCTTTGCTCTCAGCTGGCAGCCAGCTTTCTGTGAAACACACACGTCAAAGCCTGAATGTAAGGTCACGGATTCCAGCGCTTATCAGGCCGGAAACTTTACCCTGCATGGTTTATGGCCGAATAAAGCTTCTTGTGGCACAAGTTACGGATTCTGTGGCAGTTATTCTCACTCGGTGAGTCCTTTTTGCAGCTATGATGCGGTTCCGATGTCATCATCGACGCTGGCATTACTGGGACAATATATGCCAAGTGCAGCCTATGGTTCTTGTTTACAACGTCATGAATGGTACAAGCACGGTACCTGCCAGACGCAAAGAAACGCGGATGAATATTTTAAAACTGCGATTCGTCTGCAAAAAGAATTTAACCAGAATGTCGCTTATTTCATGCAGGAGCATCTCGGTGAATCTGTCTCCACGCAGGACTTTTTTGATGTTGTGGATCAGGCGTTTTTCGACGGAGCGTATAAACGGTTACAGATTTCATGTAAGAACAGCAAATTAGTGGATGTCTATATTAATTTGCCGAAACAACTGGATGAAAATGCTTCCCTTGCAAGCTTAATGATGGATGCTGATCCGAAGTTTTCTAACCAATGTGGCAGCAGCTTCACTGTGGATGAAATCGGCTTTTAATCATCCGTTCTGACTGATAAAAAAGAAGGCGGTTTTCCCGCCTCCTTCTTGTGATTACATTGGTATAAAACCCGGTTCAATCCGGGTTTTATTTCTGAAAGTTATCTAAATCAATCAAATTGAAAGATAAAATCCCGCTGAACTCAATGTTGCAGCATGAGAATACATTGATGTGAAGTGCCTCGGGAAAAGCTGCGATACGGATTCAAACGGGTGAAAAACCATAGACTTTTGCGCAGCAGCTCGCCACACTGTGGGCATTGTTCACTAACCGATTCAAATCATTCAGGTATGAAGACTTCACTCGACCATCTTCCCGAACGTAAACAGCATGAACTTGCGCTGATCTCGACCATTTTGCGCGACACGCTGGAAGAATACCTCGTTGGTAAGCAGGGGAGTAAAGCCGAGTTCCGGATCCTGAAAATCATTCTGTTCGGCAGCCACGCCAAAGGCGGTTGGGTTAGCGATATTCCCAACGGCTATGTCAGTGACTACGACATTTTGGTGATCGTCAATAAACCCTCGCTGGTGGAAGAGGATCTCGTTTGGCGCAGGGCGGAAGAACAGATCGACCGCAAAGTCAAAAGCGCGCCGCTGGGGCTGATCGTCCACACGCTCAAAGAGGTCAATGAACAACTACAAAAAGGTCATTACTTTTTTACCGATATTCGTGAACAAGGTATCTTGCTTTATAACGCCAATGGGAAGGAGCTCACTGAACCGGCGAACTTAACCGAAGAAGAGCATCGAGAGATTGCGCAGGGGCATTTTGATCATTGGTTTACGAGTTCTCAGCAGTTTTTGCGTTCTTTTGAATTTTCATTTCACGAGCAAAAGTGGTTGAATCATTCTGCATTCCTACTCCATCAAGCCGCAGAGCGATTTTTCGCCTGTACGTTACTGGTGCTGACCAACTATTTACCCAAAACCCACAATATCGAGAAGCTGAAAAAATTCTGCGCCGACCAAGATCTTGCTTTCGCTGATATCTTCCCGATGGATGATAAATTCCACCGCCGCAGCTTCCGCCGGCTACAACGCGCCTACATCGATGCCCGTTACTCGATGCATTACGAAATCACCGAAGAAGAACTGGTGTATCTGCAAGAGGAAGTGGAGAAGCTGAAAGGGCTGGTGGAGCAGGTTTGTCTGACGCGGCTTACGGTTTAGGCTGTTTGAGGAAGGAGGAGAATGGACCGATCACTTTGTGGTTTCAAAGACCATAAGACTTTTGGCATCCTTTATCTATATTGCATAATTGATCGCATCGATCTTTCTATGTCTGAGGATTATGCCAATCCATGATTATGCGATATCTTGATTAATCACAAATAATCATCCGTTGTTTAATCCCGGGAATACATGATGAGTCCATTCGAACACTCTGGCGCCTTACGTGAAGCCAATCGTCTCATTGAGCAAGCTTTAGCCACCGGCCAGAATCATCTCGATTTAAGCCAATTAAATCTCAGGCAACTCCCCCCACAGCTTGAAAAGCTCTCGCAGCAGTTAACCTCGTTGAATGTGAGTACAGAAGCCTGAGCAGTTTGTCTGGGATAGAAAATCTGACGTCAATTAATGTCGTTGGATATGAGTTGGTGTTTGTTAAACTATAAGTGCACTCACCGCATTCATCGTTTGTCAGTCCGAGTAGGTACATCTATACGCCTTTAAAATAGTCGTATCTTGCATCGTAAGTGGCTGACAAAAATGAGTGAAGCAGAAAGACTGAAGGTAGTATTTAATAAATTAAGGACAAGTGGTACGCAGCAAGACTGGATTCGCAACGAGTGTCTTGCCAACGACGACAAATATACCAAAACAGACTACACGAAAGAGTTCGTGTTGTTTGAAGCTGAGGATGATGAGATTGAGATCATCATGCTCGAAGGTTTGTCTCTCAACCATGTGTCCTTGTACCAGATTTTTATCCGAGACCTAGATACTAAAAAAGTCCGGTTTCCTTTTAATACTGGTGATTCGGAGTTAAAAGACAGCCTCTCACCCGAAACCTATACCGATTATAAATTTACTAAACTCAACAAGATTTCTTCTCTGAATGGGGAGACGATAAAACCATGTAAAGAGTTTAAAGAGAAGTACGCTTACAATCTGACTAAAATGCAGCGCTGGGGTACGGCATCGAGAAGCTGCCTCGTTGCAATCCCCGATAGTGCAATGCTGCCAAAAACCGATAGTTGTCAGAGTCAAAAAAGAAAATCCGACGACTCTTTGTGGGTGCCACTAAAGGAATTGGAGCAAGGGGAAAAGGCTCAGGATAAACGTTTTTTCGAAGCTATGAAGTTTGAGAAAGAAAACCATGTAATTATCGATTCGGGGAAATGTAAGCTTTATTCATTGAAAACCGGGGTGACTTATGTTGGCAACTGTTCGCAAAAAGTGCACGGTAAGAACCTGCTAGAAGCCAATTCGACCTTTGCCATGAGCCGCTCTCAGGCGATAGCTAGTGCTACAAAAAACCGAGATGCGATAGATGAAACCTTCGTTATTCAAAAGGAGTTGCTGACGATTACCTCAAAGATTAATCTCGGTGGTTCTGCCCGAGATGGATTTCAGGTCCGGGATCTATCGGATATGGACCTCACCAAGGAGAATTACCTGCCGGGACACGCGATTCCCTATAGTGCCAAATCGTTTTGCTTAGCCGATAATTCACCCGATAGCGATCTGAGCTTTTGGCAACACAATTTCGCCTATCCGTGTGGTAGGGCCAAGGCCCGGTTGTTTCTCGAATTCGGTTTGATGCAGACTTCGGTCAACGCGCAAAATTATCTGGTTGCCTTTAATAAGCCGGAACGGGGACTGGGCAGTGGATTTCGCTCTAAGATTGAAATTACTCGATTTATTCTGAGGGATATCGGCGATTCGTTTTGGCACAATAAGTATGTAGAGGCAATACTGGGCGAGGAAAGCGGCTGTTATCCGCAATTTAAAGACGAAGAGAATGACAATAAACTTGGGCATACCTTGGTGTATTCTTCTTCCGAAATTTTCCCGGCGCCTTTAATGCTCAGGTTTGGTTCTGCGGTAGTGATTAATGGTCACGGCTTTGGCAGATGTTTAGAAAAACGGCGGGGTTGGAGTAAGTCTCATGTATTGGAGCTGGGTCAGACAATCATCGATGGTTTTGTCAGTTATGTGCGGGAAGTCGGTTTGCTCGATCAGATACTAGAAAATAATGGTAGTGGCTTTAAATCGAAGAAAACCAAGGAGCATAGCATAGAAGATATTCTGAACACGGGGCGCTTGTTTCAGTACGCCGGTAGCGGGACCGATTACACCAATACGAATGTTGAGGAGTATAGTAAAAATGAAGATTGGGCCTCACTTGAAGCCTTTCAAACCGTGCGTAAGGTCATCCATCTAAACAAGCACAAAATCAAAACGGACGATGATATTGTCAAAGCCCTTACTGCTGAAGAGGTATGCATCTGTTTTGCTTTGGAAAACAGTCTGTTCGGTTCTACGAAAAAACACGCAATGTTAAAACGTTATCTCGACAAAAAAGTCAGGTTACCCGACGTTGTCAATTATCCGAAGGATTGATTTGATATTCGCTGTTAGGTAGAAGTTACGGAAATAGAGGAGCACCATTCATTCTAAATTCTAGCTCACTGGGAAGAGATGTTAAGGGACACATCTTGGAGAATAACAGGGACACACATTTCTGGGGAAAGTAGAGAGACATTAAAAGCACTGCTGGTGGAATAGCTTTGTTACAGAATGATCCAGTAACCTGAATTATTCGAGTATTCAAGTGAGATTTACCTACATTACCCATCTATTCTTTGCATTTTCCGTGAATGAAATGAATGTTCAGATATGCATCATTTGTTATATTTGTTCATCATAAAGATGGATGACAATAAGGACATTGAATGCGTTTTATCGAGAATGGCCCCTCAATCCCGGATGAGTTGCTGACAGCGAGAGATCAAGGACGGGTTGTTTTCTTCTGTGGGGCTGGTGTTTCCAGAGCGAAAGCTGATTTAGTCGATTTCTTTGGGTTGGTTAATAAAGTTACGTCACAGCTTGGGGTTCAGTCAGACAGTGATGTCATGAAATTACTCCAAGTATCCGATCAGACAAAAGCTAGTACTGGCATTGAAGGAATTGTCTCAGCGGATCGTCTTTTTGGTTTACTGGAACGTGAATTTTCATCCAGGGAGATTTATCGGGAAGTTGCCAACGCTCTTGTTCCAAAGTCAGATGTTGATTTGAGCGCCCATCGAACGATGCTCAGATTGGCACGAACCCGAGAAAATGCCATCCGTCTTGTGACAACGAACTTTGATCGTCTGTTTGAGTTAGCCAATGTCAACCTGCCAACTTTTATCCCGCCCAAGCTACCCGATTTATCTCATCCGGATGAGTTTCACGGGGCAGTTTATCTTCACGGCAGAATTAATGATGAAGGAAGTGATGCCGATGGTGGCAGCTTTGTACTTTCCAGCTCAGAATTCGGAGAAGCATATTTGTCGCGTGGTTGGGCAACCTCTTTTGTGAAAGAGATTCTGAAGAAATATATTGTGGTTTTCGTCGGCTATTCGGCAGATGACCCACCGGTACAATATTTACTTGAAGCTTTGAGTAAGGACTCAGATCATTTCAATGATATTTATGCGTTTCAGATTGGGAATGCAAGTGAAGCGAATGTAAAGTGGCAGCATAAGGGGGTGAAAGCCATTGCATTTGATCAGTATGATGCGCTTTGGAACACTCTCGAAGCATGGGCAGAGCGAGCCGATGACCCTGATGAATGGGTGCGTAAAGTCCTTGAAAAAGCGCAATCTAGGCCTGAATTGCTAAAACCTCATGAGCGGGGGCAAATTGCGTATCTTGTCTCGACTGCAGAGGGAGCGCGAGCGTTTGCAAAGGCTGATAATTTACCACCAGCAGCTTGGTTAAATGTGTTTGACTCGAAACTGCGTTATGAAAAACCGAAGCACTCCTATTTTGAAGAGCCTCAAGAGATTGTTGATCCTTTTGATTTATACGCTTTAGATTCTGATTTTGCACCGCAACAAATTAGATCTGAAGATATCTACGCTGATCGTGAAATCCCCGAGGATGCTTGGGACGCTTTTGATCTTAATTCGTCAGATATTATTTCAGTAAACGAGCAAAGAATGCTTTGGTTTCGTAAGAATAATGAACTTTCAACGCTCCCTAATCGATTGGAACAAATCGCATTATGGATCAGCCGGGTAGCCGATCAACCTGAAGCAATATGGTGGTCATTGAAGCAACCTTATCTGCATCCTTGGGTGAAACAATTGATTCTGTCAAAAATAAATCATTATCCAAACTCGGCTGTATGTGATGCATGGGGATATTTGTTTGATTCGTTTGACAATAAAAAAGATTTCAATGTTTTTAGATTCTTACGAAAAGTAACCGCCAGAGGGTGGAGTCATCAGTTATTACGTGAATTTGCCGCTGAAATTAAACCTTATCTTACAGTTTCTGAACCATTTAGCCGTAATAAAAATACAGACTTAGAAAATATTCGAATCAGCGACTTTATTTCCTTACGGGTTCAGTATCCATCATTATCCAGAGAGATAACAGTTCCGGATGAATGGTTAGCTCGAGTGGTCGTAGTGCTCCGTCGTAATATAGAATTTGCGGTTGAACTATCTGAAATTGGTAGATTTGGCTGGCGAGATGATTTTTCAATTCACTCTGGAAATAATGCATTCCGAGGACAGAATCGTTTATCAACATGGGTTCAGTTCTTGATTGTTCAATTTGAAAAACTATGTCTATTTGATCCAGTGGCCGCACAAGCTGAATTTTCTAAATGGCCTCATGATGATGTGGAAGTATTTGCCAAGCTCAGAATGTGGGCTATTGGAAAAACAGGCTTAATTCCCAACAAACAATTTACTTATGTATTTGAGAGTATTCCTGAAGAGGCACTGTGGAACCCTCGTCATAGCAGCGACCTGCTTCCGGCGCTTAAAGCACGATGGGACGATTTAAATATAGAAAACCAGCTTATGGTTGAAAGGAAATTTATTGAAGGTCCCCCTCGATGGGAAGATGAGAGTGACGAAGCGTATCAGAATAGAAGGACTCGACGAGTCCTCAATAGATTAATCTGGCTTCAACAACAAGGTTGTACTCTCCAGACGGATACGTCAGAGCTTGAACAGCTGAGAAGCCATATCCCTGAGTGGCAACCTGAGCATGCACAGGATGAAATGAAAGCAAATAGTTCCGGGGTTTATCGTGTTCGTACAAAAGATGATTATTCAGTATTAAATGGTGTACCACTGAATCAAATCCTTATTCGTGCAAATGAAGAGTCTGGCAGAAGTGAAGATCGCCGAACTCAGTTTGATCCATTTCTCGGTTTATCAAAAGAGTGCCCCGTCAGAGCTTTTTCAGCATTAAGATGTGCTGTTAAACAGGGTGAAATCCCTGAATGGGCATGGCGAACGTTTCTTCAACCCCATATCCGTAAAGAGGATAAACCACGATTAACAGTTTTGATTGCTGCTCAAATACTTCGTTTGCCTTGTGAGCAGGCCGCAAAAATTATTGTGCCGATTTGCTATTGGATAAATGAAACATGTTCTGTAATTGCTGAACATGACCAAGCACTTTTTTATCAATTAATCTCTAAATCAATCAAAACATTGTCTCATCCAGTTATTCAAGTTCATTTTTCAATCGTCCGGGGAGACAGAGAGCCTGACTGGTTATTTGAATCCATTAATTCTTCTGTAGGCCAACTTACCTTGTCATTCTTTGAAGAGCCCCAAATCAATTGGATAAAGTCAGATAATGAGTCTTCTAGTTGGCTGGTATTGTTAGAAAATCTATTGATATTGCCCGGAGAGTCACATCGATATGTCATTGCTGTGATGACACGAAATTTGAGTTGGTTCTATGGTATTAATGCTCACTGGACACAGAAATATCTACTTTCAATTCTTGATGGAAGTGATTTGGCAGACAAAGAAGCATTCTGGTCTGGTGTTTTGTCAGGAGAGACTATCCTAGGGGAAGATATATTCTTTATTCTCAAACCTTATTTAATTGAAATGGCCCATTCAGATAATGCAGAAAAGCGGAGATTCTTAAACTCGATCGTAAGTTTGCTGTCTTCAGCCTGGAGTATTATTGATGAAGAAACATCCGAAAAATGGGTTTCAGACCAAGAACTCCGCGATCTCTTGATTTCTGCTGATGATAAGTTTCGTTGTCAGGTATTATGGAATATACGTAATTTTGATGAACAGATATGGTTTTTACATTTTAAAGAGTTAATTTCTTCTGTCTGGCCGCGTCAATTAGTAGCTAAAACGCCAGCAGTTTCACATACGTTTGTCGAAATAGCTTTGGATGCCGAATCTCATTTTATTGATGTCGTAGTGTCGATCTTACCTTTTTTAACCCGGTTAGAGCGCGCCGGAGATTTGTATATTCATCATGATGATTTTCTCAAGCGGCACCCAAAAGAAGCGGTTCTTCTTTTTCATACGGTTTTACCGGACGATGCCTACTTATGGCCTTATGCGTTTGGTGAATGGCTCGAAACCATAAAAGCATCTTATGCGGAAGCTGATGATGAGCAGTTGATTGAGCTGAGCCGGAAGTGGGATGCGAGATAATTTTTCATTCGGTGGCTTTTTTTGGGGGCAGACAATCAAGGTCGTGTTGTAACGAGCCTGATATGAAATCCGTCATTCCCTCTGGGGGATCATTTCAAGCCTTTCTCGAACGGCTTTGTACCGGGCATCTGGTATTGCTCACAGATGTTCCGTCTATCCCTTTACTGACTCAAGATCGGGATGAATTGGAGAATCAATATTGGCGGGGATGTACCTCAGCTTGATGAAGCTTTAGATGACAGACATGATATCGTCGGTTGTGGTGGTAACGTGAATATGATTTTTGATCGTGATTATCGATTAAAAACGTTGATTTCTTATTACCTAATAGTCCTCTTTATGTTCGCTATATTGAAACTGAACTCAGTTTTTTCAGTCAATCATCTGTTGACCAATGAGGTTGCAAGGCTGATGCATCAGCAAGAGTGACAATGACGGCTTAGGGAATGTAATTTAGAGCCGTTTTGTGTTGTAGCGGCTCTGTTTAAAATACTATTCTCTAATCTTATTTTCTTCGAATGCACTGATGAGTTGATACAATTAAAACAGTCAGTGGCAGTCCAAGCCCGGGCTGAGATGTTCCTTCAGAAAAATACCTTTCCTCTTTGCCTGATTGGGGTGATCTTCATTTTCATCAGGATTCATATAACCGTTTGGTTATAATAGCCTCGGTTCTGTTTCTGTTCATATGTGTATTGATGTATATTTGGCTTTTTTATATGAACGAGAAATTGTAGTGACCCCCGAACGTTTTAAAGCGTATGAAAAAACTTTCAAGAGAAAAGCGACAAAGGTATCGGCTAGACCGCATGTCATTTACTGGACGCCGGAGCCTGAAACATCCGAAAACGACGATACCCGGTCAGAAGAGAAAACCCCGCTGACTCTGAAAGAACGTCATCAGAAGCAGATACAGGAAAATATCCGAGCCAACGACAAGGCATTTGAAGCGGTTCAGGCACGAAAGGCGGCGGTCAAAGTCGATCCGAACAATATGTACTGGCCGGCATACAACCCGCTGGCCGAGGACGGAGAAAAGGAAATCCGGGTAGAGTACATCGAGAAGATCACCAGTATTGCGGTGCTGTCTATCGAGGAAGCCAGAGAGTTTTATCAGTCCCTGGGAGGAAAAGATACGCTCGAAGATTTCAAGAACTACGGCGACCTGAGCAAGGGAAGCGCGGAGGCTTACGCAACGGCCAAGGGCTTAGGTGGCCTTGGTGTGAAGTCCTATACCAAGACGATTCATGGGAAAGACTGGATTATTATCAAGGACTTTCGGAAGTATCAGCAGACCCTGATGAAAGGAAATAAGTGGGGAGCCAATCACCCGAGAGTAATCAAGATGGGGCTTGGTATGAACAACCTGAAGGGAGCTGTACGCTATGTGAAGTTCAATGCCGGGATTGAGATAGCCTTTGCTATCGGGATTAATGCAGCAGATTACATCATGAGGGATGATGAGACTCTGAGCGAATTTGTAGGGAATTCAGCCGGAGATATGGTAAAAGGGATTGTCTCTTTGATTGGAGCTGCCGTAATAACTACTGTTATATTGCCCGCAACGGCTAGTGTTCTATTCTCTGGTGCTGTGTTTGCTGTCGCTTCCTTTGTCATCGGTAAAGGTGTTGATTATGTTGATGATATTGGAGGATACACCGATGATTTTACAAACGCTGTGAAGGAATTATTTTAGTGATTATTTTTAGAATCGTCCTTACTTTTCTATTCATGTGTCTTGGTGGCTTTTTTAGCTTGGATATTATGGGGAAGCTACTTATAACCACAGATGTTGTAAAAGTTGACGGTATTCTCAATATATGGGGAAGCTATGGTTCATTCTTGGTTGGCTTCTATCTTCTACTTTATTGGTGTGATCAAGTCATTAGTCTTCCTTTTTCTATTGGAGATTTTAACCGAATAGGGGTCATTCTTCTTCTTGTCGTTTCTCCATTACTTACTATAGTGACATATGCAAAGCTTCATGCAGATATATCCGACTATGTTGAGTGTACAGATCTCCGTAAAATTTCAAGTCGTTATTCAAGCCATACCTATGCAGTTTCAGAAGAGCTGTGCCAGCAAGCGCTTGAAGAGAAAGCAAAGCGCCGTCGTTGATTATGTGATTTTTATCACAAAACCATAGCTCCGAAACAGATGTATGCCGAACTGTATGCTTTAGAAATAACGACTTAATTATTTTTATTAAAATCATATTATTACATTAATAAGTCGGATTCCTCACTCGATCTATACCGTAAAATCAATGTTGCAGCATGAGAATACATTGATGTGAAGTGCCTCGGGAAAAGGCCGCGACATGGATTCAAACTGGTGAAAAACCATAGACTTTTGCGCAGCAGCTCGCCACACTGTGGGCATTGTTCACTAACTGATTCAAATTATTCAGGTATGAAGACTTCATTCGACCATCTTCCCGAACGTAAACAGCATGAACTTGCGCTGATCTCGGCCATTTTGCGCGATACGCTGGAAGAATACCTCGTTGGTAAGCAGGGGAGTAAAGCCGAGTTCAGGATCCTGAAAATCATTCTGTTCGGCAGTCACGCCAAAGGCGGTTGGGTGCGGGATATTCCCAACGGCTATGTCAGTGACTACGACATTCTGGTGATCGTCAACAAACCCTCGTTGGTGGAAGAGGATCTCGTCTGGCGCAGGGCGGAAGAGCAGATCGACCGCAAAGTCAAAAGCGCACCGCTGGGTCTGATCGTACATACTTTGGAAGAAGTGAATGAACAGCTCAGACAAGGTCACTACTTCTTCAAAGATATTCGCGAAGAGGGCATCGAAATCTTTGCCGCGACGCCGAGAGAACTGGCCGAGCCGGGGGATCTGAGCGATGAAGAACGTCGTCAAATCGCCCAAGGGCACTATGATTACTGGTTTGAAAGTGCACAGCAATTTTTTCATTTCTTTGGTCAGGCTCTTTCTGATAAGAAATGGCTGAGCAACGCAGCATTTCAACTCCACCAATCCACAGAGCGGTTCTTCGCCTGTACCTTACTGGTTCTGACCAACTACTTACCCAAAACCCACAATATCGAAAAGCTGAAAAAATACTGTGCCGGGCAAGATCTTGCTTTCGCTGATATCTTCCCGATGGACGACAAATTCCACCGCCGCAGCTTCCGCCGCCTGCAACGCGCCTACATCGACGCCCGTTACTCGATGCATTACGAAATCACCGAAGAAGAACTGGTGTATCTGCAAGGGGAAGTGGAGAAGCTGAAAACGCTGGTGGAGCAGGTTTGTCTGACGCGGCTTGAGGGGTAATTCCACTTATTCAGCATGTATCGAAAATGATGATGTGTGCTCCCGTCTTTTCCGCTCTATCCCTTTATTTTCATCCGCTAGCCAGATTTTTTATAGTCGATTCCCCATTGACCGTAGGCATCACAGTGACTATTTGCTATAAATATATGCAATGAATTGATAATGTTTACACCCACATTTTGTATGCGGAAGAGCGGTAGCGTGGAAAAATGTTATGCTACACCATGAGGTATGAAAGCGGACTCTTTACACCACCCAATAAAGATACGTTTTAATAGTTTTTCGCGCGTAGTGACGAGCCAGCATAAACTCTTCTAAACTAGTGAGAAACAGGGATTTCATTAACAACTCTAGCACTGTTTTTATATACAGTTTCCATCAAATCACAACGTGGATAAATTAGATAGAACGAGTCAGCATTTTGCGATAGATGTTGAAAAAGAACCGACTTTTTACTACTTGGTGGTGAGTTGTGAGATTTTCAGTTTAGAAAAGAATTAAGTTATACAGAAGTATTCTTATAGAGTGGTTCTGTATAAGAAATGTTAGGTCTTTAATATGAGAATGGAAGTAGAATGATTAAAAATAATAATGTTAGCGATGAGTATTTAGTTGATCCTGAACCATTTTCTATATTTCTTGGAGTAGCAGGTTTCTTGGGATCTGTTGCTTCTCTCGCAGGTTATATAGAGTTTAAAAGAGACCAAAGAAGATTTTTTGAACAGCAAAGAGGGAAAACGCTCTTTGAAGCAAGAGACTACTTGATGTCTCTTGAAGCAGACATCATGCAAATAGAGGCATCACTAAGAAAGCTTGAGTTCATTCTTGTTGAAGGAACCTCGACTAACCAGTCATTACCGCTTTCACAGTTGAGGTTAGAGTTTGGCACTTGCAAACCCCTGTTCACATTGCATGGTTTTAGGAAGTTTGAAGAAACAATGCAAGAATTAAACAGACTTGTCGGGAAAAGTTTTGACACTACTTCACAATTGTTTCAACGGTTGTATAACCTCGATGTACGTATACCCAAAGAAGTTTATCGCAACTTGTTGGATATACAATGCAGGCTCAACAAGGTACTTCGAAATGATCTGACGTATGAAGAAGGCTTTAATGTATATTACGAGTTAATTATATTTACTCGCAGTGTTATTAGAAATGTGCGCACAGAAATATCTAGAACAATGTAGTGTAGCAATGACCTAACACATAGCTGCACGCGCGGACACATACTGCTATGCTCGTTTTGTGTCTGTCGCTGTGCTCCATTTTCACACAAAACGCTCTCCGCAGCATGTGCCGGTGAGCAAGGCGTAGGCAAATAACGGAGAAGAATATTGTTCGACGAATTGTTTTCTAATTTAGCGCCCATACTGGAAGTCACTATTAAAACCAAAGAGGGGCTCTTTGGTCTAATGATCGTTGCATTATCCATTGTAGGCACCATCTTATTCAGGAAAGCAAATGAGTGGATAAGGTTTATTATATTTTTGTTTCTCTTTGTCGGCGTTGGTTTATACGGATACGCAATAATAGATGATAAAAATTTTACCCCGCCTGACCGAGAAATAGAAAAACAAACCGAGAAAGCAAACCCCGAAAGCAAGACGCCCGTAGTAAGCAAACATTACGAAGGTTGGATATACCTTGGCACTTATAGGGATGAGAAATGGATAAAACCGCGATTTCATAACCCAAAGGGAATGCCTCAGGGAGAAATATCGGTATCACAGGAGCGGCCTCTCATGACTATGCTTCCGGAACGAAAAAGCTTTTTCAGTACTGAATACGACTATGGGGATAAGCTTGTTGATATACCACCGAATGCGAAAGTTACTGTATTGAAAACTGAATATATTGGTAGAAGTAGGGTATATGCAAAAGTTGTATATATTGCAAAAGATGCCTAACAATCACATCCAGCCGACCCAAAAACCGCTACGCGTTTTTCGGTCGACTGATGTGTGGCGTTATATTTTTTTGGAGTATTAATGGACGCTGATAAATTTACAATATTAGTGAAAGAACAAGCTAGAGATTTTTCTGTTGAATGGTCTGAAGGTGACAATGTCGGAGTATCTGCTCAAGCACAAGAATGGCTTAATAATTTATCTTCTCAACATAAAGCATTATTACGTGAAGTTTTGGAAGAGACAGTAGATATTAGTTTAATTAAGTTATTTGAAATAATGGATGGTGTGCACAGTTCGAATGCAGAACCAGTAGAGGCTTCAATTGGCAATAGCAGAATCTCAGGTAAGGGATGTTCTCAATTGCATGATTTATATGCGAGTAAAATATAACAAGCCGTTAAAGGAGACTGTTCATTATTCTGTGTCACGCCCATTTTTATAAGTCCAGATATGGAGTGATTCGGCCTTCAAAGTGGATGCTGAGCTGAGACAGTGTCAGGTTCCAGTTCTGCACCGGATGTGTCCACATACCTTCATACAACAGCTTGAGCAAGCTGGTAATCGGTTCAGATAGTGGTGAGCTTTTTCTTTACCGCGCAAATAGAGCACTGCCGCTTCAGAGAATGCCCATTTAAGATGCGCATTCCCGATTTTATTTCCCTGAGTGCCATAGGTTTTACCCGCCGATTCTGCTTTGCATTTGACTACGCGGGCATACGACGCGAAATTTTGAACGGATTCAAATCGGGAGATATCCCCGATTTCATATAAAATGGTGAGCGATAATATTTTGCCGATACCGGGAACGGTTTTGAGCAGTTCAAGATAAACAGGGTTGTGGGCTTTCGCTTGTTGTTCAATAAACCAGTCAACTTGGGCCAGCTCCTTTGTTCGCTTGGGTAATCATAAACAATGGGAAAATTTCCGCCGCGCAGTAATGAGGCTATTTTGAATGAATCGACTTTATCATTTTTAGTTTTTCCGCTGTGTATCGCTTTCATATACAGTGCATGACCAAGAATGAAATCGATGTTGAGCTCTCTGCACCAGTCAGAGACCCAATACCAACAATACATGCATTCGACGCCAACAATGACATGACCAATATACGGTTCGAGGATGAGTAATAAATCGTCTTTATTGGCCGTAATCTTTTTATGAACGATGACATTGGCTTGTGAGTCAAGAATACAGACATAAAGTAAACGGGCATGGAAATCGATACCACAATAGTATGGATGAAAATCTCATTGAGTATCAAGAAGCTGCAATCTGACTCCGCAACCTGTCACTTGTTTTGCAAAAAAACGCAAAACAAGTGACAGGTTGCTACGCAGTTGAGCTTGGCGTTATATGCCAGTGATCAAAAAATCGATAGCTGCGATGATTTCATCACGAAATGTGCTAATGTCGTCTACGGGGTCGCTTAATAATTTGGCAGGAACACTTGCCATTTGATGAGTTAGGATTACAAATTCGCCCTCATCAATATGAATTGTTGGGCATAAATGGCTAGGAGCTTTCTTTTCCAATAATTCGAAAGGAGTTAGAGGAATTACCAAACGAGTATTTAGTGTGTCAAGTAACTCGCTCTGCACATCGACAAAGAATGGATAAGCAGTAGCAGTACTTTTATCGTTGTTTTTATATAATATGAATTGTGACATTAAAATACTCGGTGTGAATCAGAAAAAAGTCCGTATTTTTCAGTTAAATCGTTGCAAACGTCAATTGCTGCTGAGTTTTGTTCTAGCCATTCAGCTTTTAATCGTTGGCTAACTTCTTTCTCAAGAGCCCTCTCCATTGTGGCGGATAGGTTTATGTTCAACCGTTTTGCTTGAGCAAGTAATTCACTGTTAAGGCTTAAGTTTGTAGCTTTTTTGGGAGCTTGCGAATTTAGATTGTTTCTCATAAAGTTACCTCGTGCGCATAAGTATTGCGCATGAATTATAGGTGATCGAAAAGTATATAACAAGGCGCAGCAGCGGACATATTTTAGTTGGGCACTTGTGGTTTAAAGTTATAAGGTTGCTAGTGCAACGGTAAAAGTGCCGCTGTGCTAGGCGTTGGTATGACTCCCCACGTCAAGTAGCACACAGCCATTTCTTCTAAATGAATAGACTTTTTGTACTGTTCAAAAAGAGATGAGTGAACACATTGGAAGAAGCCGGTAAATTCGTCGGTTATCATGCTGGTATCCGTAGATTATTTGGTGTTCACCAAACAGAGTTAACCTGACTTGATACGTCGTGGCACCGTTTCTTCAGTCTATGCTCGTGGTTCAATCAGATAGCTATCTGATTGCCATCCTAACACCGTCGGAGCTTATGCCACTGCCGTGGCTTGTTCCAACGTATCCACTCAAATTGATAAATCATACAGGCACTCTCGCTAACCGCAATTTAGGATCGACTCTGGTAAGGACAATTTCTCTTGATATAGCCCAGATGTAAGCGCTCATTTCTCGTGCTATCGCGGTTACTACCAGATTGTAATGCTTCCCTTTTTTAATGAGTCGTTGATAGCGTTTACACAGCCTTAACTGTGCTTGCCAAGCTATATCGACGATTTCTTTAGGAAGCCTTTCTTGCCGTATTTGTAAATCCGTAGAGATGTTAGCGGGATAGCGATAGCTGTGAGCGCCTTCAACAAGAAGACGCCTTGCTCTGCTATTGCCACATTTGGTGATGGCACCAATATGACGTTTACCTCCGCTGGAATGTTCAGAAGGAACTAATCCCAGATAGATAGGCCATAAGCTTTCTGGGATGATCAAAACGATTCAAGTCGCCTAGCTCAGCAATCACGCCTGTTGCAACGAGCATTCTCACCACGAAGAGCTTGTATCGCTTTAACAACAGGATAATATCGCCATGTTTTTACTTGATGAGATAACTCATTATCTAATCGTTCCAGCCTTGTCATACGTTCAGTGATGGTTTGTATGGCTTCCTGTAAAACGATTTGCTGAGCGGAATGAGGTAATACCAGTTCCGTCAGCCACCGTAAATGTTTCAAAGACCAGTTTGCCGTCCCTTCATAGTGAATGTTATTGCGTAAAAGTAAGGCTTTGGGATATTTAGTTTGAAATTGACGGGCAAACTTTTTGATAGCCACCTTAGAGCTTGATATACGCCCGAAATGAATAGGTGTCGCTCCGCGCTGCTCCTCGATATAGGCGATTTCAATAAACTCTTTCTGAGTGTCCAGCTCTATAAAAACTATGCTATGTTCAATCATGCTAGCCTCCATGATTTAGTTGTTGACACACTAATTATGGCTCTGGTTTTACACGAACCCACGGAATTGGAGGCTAGCTCTCGTGGGGAGTCATTATGTCTATAAGCTTTGGAAGGAAATTCTTACTATGACGATAGTAGAGCAGATAGTAAATCGAGAAATTGAAGCTGTAATCATTTATGAATCCACTAACGTTATCGCGTTTGCAGATCACGACCCAATAAATTTTGGGCACATACTGATTTGTCCTGCCTATCCTTATGAGAGTTATATTGAGCTTCCCGATCATATCCTATTTGAAATACATTCGGTGGCGAAAGATCTCTATAAACGTATTGAGGATGTATTTGCACCAGATGGTATTTCCTTTATCCAAAACAACGGAAAGTTTAATGAATTATCTCACTACCATTTGCATATCTTCCCTAGGTTTAACGACGATCAGTTTGGTTGGCGAAGTAGTGGTCTTGGAGTTCAAAGCATAGAAAGACTGCGTGAATCTTTAGCATGCTTATAACAAGATCATTGGACTCCCGCTCTAATCACTGACTAACATTTGAGTGAGCAAACCTGTTGGGAGAACGAGATGAATACAACGATTATTGGCGTTGACTTGGCGACTAAAGCGATTCAAGTATGCGTTTATGCACACTCCAAGGTACAGTCTAATAAAGAACTGACACCTCAGCAATTTAATGCGTTTTTGCGCCAACAATCTCCATGTGTCGTGGTCTTTGAATCTTGTAGTGGTTCTAATTATTGGGCGCAATATTGGTTCCCCACGCTTGGCATTTTGGGTGGGGTACATCAGTGTATAAGAGTAGAGTTTAATTATGCCTGAAATTCAAAAAATATATGATGATATGTGGGTGAATGCAATTCAGTGTATTAAAGATGATAAGTATGGAGTGGACAACTTAATAAACTCTCCAGAGGATACTAGGAGAGGGGTGACAGTTTTATCTTATCTTAGTAATGATATTGGCGTTGGAATACGTGAACTATTAGGTGAGTTGAAGCAGATTGAACCAGATCAATATTATTACCCTACGAATGAATTTCATTTAACAGTATTATCTATCATCACTTGTGTTAAAGGTTTTAAACTATCAGACATTGATGTAAAGGCGTACTCTGATGCATTTGAACAGGCGGTGGAAGATATCGGGCCGCTTCAAATTAGATATACAGGTGTTACTGCGTCACCATCTTGTATTTTAGTCCAAGGATTTCCTGATAATGAGCAGTTAAATATATTGCGTGACAAGCTACGAGTAAGCTTTAAGAAATTGAATCTTTATACAACTATTGATTTAAGATATGAGATCTCAACTGCACATTGCACAGTAGTTCGGTTCCGAGCACCGCTGAGAAATAGATATGCGTTTATAGAGCTGCTTTCTAAGTACAGAAAAATTGAGTTTGGTACATTTGAAGTAAATAGGCTAGATTTTGTTTTTAATAATTGGTATCAAGACTTGTCGGTAACAAAGCTGTTATCTAGCAAAGGACTTAAAATCATCAAATAATACACATAACAAGCAATCATCAAACAAACTAATCGCTTAGACTCTACTTTGAAATACGGCTTAGTTATGAAAGAAAATAGAATCGCTTAAATTGTATTTTGTCTATGTGACAATATGTATATTTAGACATATTGTCACCGTTTTCGCAAAATTTTAAGTTTTTTACAGCTACTGTGTAACTTTTACTAGCAGGATATCACAGGGCATTGCTTCAATTAGCGGAGCAGAAACGGACATAAAAAACTGTCCTAATCGGCTATAATGATGGTGGCCCATAATTAATAAATCGATATTATTTTCCTTTATGGTCTCTATAATTTCATTGGATAGCTCACCCGAACAAATAATTGAATTGGTCACTGGGTAATCAAGATCCCCCAGCTTTGCTAAAATGTCGGATTGAGAGCGAGTTCGGGCCATCTCATCATATTTTTCAAAGTCGAAGTCTAATTCGCCAATATAGAAATCCTCAAATTTCATGTCAATATGAATCGTAGATAAAGTCGCGTTATGATTACGAGCTATTTCAACGCCTTTATTGACTATAGTTTTTAAATTTTCATTAGTATTAATTGCGACCAAAATATTGTGGTAAGACATAAGTAATTCCTTAAAGTAGATGAATGCCGGTTGAAACTAAATTAGTAACGAAATAACCACCAACGATTAGCCAAATCCATAAAATAGTGGCTAAAATAATCGGTTTAATTCCTACGCCACGAATTTTGTTAATATTTGTATCTAAACCCAATGCCCCCATAGCCATTGTTAATAAGAAAACAGAAGCTTTAGTTAGAATCCCAACAACCGCTACCGGAATAATATGAGTTGAATTAATACCCGCAGCAACAACGAAGAAAATAGCAAACCATGGAATAGTGATTTTTACTTTTTCTCCAGACAAGTTGGCACGATTACGAGTAAGGTAATAACTCAAAATCATTAAAAAAGGCGCTAGCATCATCACTCGAGTTAATTTCACAATAACGGCAGTAACCGATATGCCATGACTCATTGCATTAGCTGCTGCCACGACTTGCGCAACTTCATGGATGGTCGCACCGGTATAAATCCCCATGATGGTATCATTCACTGCAAATACATGATAAATCAAAGGATAAACGAACATACCAAGCGTACCAAAAATTACGACAGTAGCCACCGCAACCGCTGTATGGTGAGGTTTAGGTTTTAAGACCGGCTCGGTACCCAAAATAGCTGCGGCACCACAAATTGAAGACCCTACAGCAGTAAGCATAGCGGCTTCTTTTTCCATTTTTAAGAATTTGATACCAATATAAGAACCGCCAACAAATGTCACCGAAATAATAATAAGATCGGTGATAAGACCAACACTGCCTACACTAATAATTTGTTGGAAAGTGATAAAGAAACCATAGAGAACAATTCCTAACCTAAGCAACTTTTGCTGACTAAATTTTATTCCAATTTCAGCAGACTTTGGTATTCTAGAGCCCGCTATATTACCAATAATCATTCCTAAAATAATGCAAATCACCAACGAGCTAATTTGGTAATGTCTGAAAAAATTAATTGTAGATAAATAATAAGATATCAATGACAATATCAGTGTAAATATAATGCCTTTTAGATATTTCATAAGTCCTCCATAAGCTATAGCGCTATGCTAACTAATTAGTACTCATACTGATATCGAGATAAAATTTACAAACGTTTAGTTTTATTGAACATCTACGGCAATAAATTCATGATCTCTTTTATGGATGGAACAAAGAGAGAACTCATAAACCTATCCTTGTACTGTATAAAAGACAGTGCAAGGATAGGTTTGTATCTAAAATTAACTAATACGGAGCGTTATGTTCCTTGCTCTGCAGACGAACAGGCAACGGTCAGTGCGTCCTTAGGATGGGGTACCAGAGTCATCAGATCACTTGTGGTCGTTTCCAGAAATCCTGACATTGCTGAGGCATAGATTGACATTAACATGGGTGGTTGAAATGGAAGTAGTTGCAAATTATCAAGTCTGGTTCTCTCTGCAGTAAAGCTTGTCGGCTCATAAGGAATACCAATACGTTGCGCTAGGTCTGGTAATGAGAATGGCTTAATAGCGGAGTTATCTAATGGTCCGAAGCGTTATCGGGAAATTGAAAAGGCGCTAGCTGGTATATCACAGAGGATGATGACCTTGACGTTACGGCGATTAGAACGTGATGGCTACGTTTTGCGCCATATCGAACCCACGGTTCCTCCCAGCGTAACCTATGAACTTTCAGATCTCGGACATTCATTCTCAACTCAGGTTGCATTGCTTGTCACGTGGAGTCGAGAGCATAAGTCTAAGCTCGAACAGGCGCGTTCTACTTTTGATAGAAACATGGGGAGTCGTAATTTTTGATGAGCTCAAAAATCTATAAGTCGAGTTACCTTTACATAACAGCACATGTTGGACGGCTTGGCAAATAGCAACGGCATCATTGAGGTCATTTTTGCCTTTCGTTCTATGGGGAACAACATACTTAACTGCCATAATACGAGCATCATGTCCTAATTTATTAAGCGTTCTTGCCCAATAATGTGCACTGCCACACGCTTCGAGTCCTATACACATAGGTGGCATATTTGCTATTGTGGTCAGCAATTTAGAGCAAGTAACAGATTTATGAAGAGCGACTTTACCTTTCGAATTAACGACATGAATACTGAAATGGTTTTTCGCTAAGTCGATACTGCCAAAATAAGAATAATCAGACATAGATCCTCCGGTGTTAATAATTACCACCTAAGTGTGGCAGATCCTCGGAAGGGGAAATCCATGTCATTCGTTATAGAAGTTCGGGATTAGATGAAAAATAGACTTTTTTATCTAATCCCAAATGGTTATTATAAGTTTTTTGGGTTTTCAATACTGTTTTTTAAGATAAAACTGCATAATAGCGACAGCCATCGGATCCTCTCATAATACCTGAAGTAACCATTGGTGTTATCATACACCACATATTATATCCTGATACTTTGCATGTTACTTCAGCAAACCAAGAGCCGGACAAACCTACCATATCTGCACCTTCTTTTAGTTTATTATAAAATACTCTGCATTTTGGCTTCACACTGTCAGATTCACCTTTTTTTTCTTTTTCTGCGAAGCTCATAGCACCATGAGCAATGAATGAAACTTTTTCTTTTATAGTTGCAGCAGATTTTGCTTTTACTACGGCTTGGTCAAAAGTTAAATCTAATCGTTCTACTTCTTGTTCGAATTCAGTGTTCATAATAAAATTCCTCTTTAATTAATTTTAAAACTAATTTAATTGTAAGCTCACTATTGATACTGACCATTTCAGTTTCTGTGGCCTACAAACCAAACACTAGTCCTTTTATTTTGAATAACCTATTACACGTATATTACGTAGCGTCACACTCGACGCTCTTATTGACTAGGTACGGGCAACTCCAAACTCGTCGCATAAGTATCCTCATCCTAAACGACATCTTCCTACCGGAAATGTCCATCGACAAAGTCACCGCACGCGGCGACAGCAAAGCAGGCTAGGGTGCGGTTGTGGCGAGTGAGGTGGTTTGAGGGGGGTGGGACTGATGAAAATTTATGTATGCATAGACAGTTTATTTTTGAAGTGATCTCATTTTTGCGCGTTTAGCCATATTAAATAACTCCATTGTGCGCACTTTGTACTGACAGTACATAGGAAAGTCTTTTATTATCAATGAATAAGAATATCCGCACCAGAAATAACGCGCATGCACAGTACGCACTTGTGCTCGTCCTCCTTGGATGACTCGCTAGGAATATCATGGAAGAATTATCAGGCGGAAGAAAGTCCACAATATATCGAGATGGTGAAGTTGTCTATCGTCCTCTACAGCCTTGGAGTCCGACAATCCACCAAGTATTGAAGCACCTAGAAAGTTCAAATGTTCATGGGTGTCCAAGGTTTCTTGGCATTAAGCAAAATCAAGAAGTCCTAAGTTTTGTTGCTGGCGATACTTATAACTACCCTTTAGTCGGCGCTATAGCTTCAAATGAGGCGCTCATATCAGCAGGGAAACAACTCCGAGAAGTCCATGACGCTACAGTCTCTTTGTTAAGTCAAATGGATGTGAGTAAACATCAATGGATGCTTGAGCCTAAAGAGCCGTTTGAGGTTATTTGTCACGGAGATTTTACTCCTTACAATGTTGCCCTTTCCCAGAGTTCAGTCGTTGGTGTGTTCGACTTTGATACTGCACACCCGGCTCCAAGGGTGTGGGACTTAGCTTATTCCGTTTACTGCTGGTCTCCTTTTAAAACTGATAACAATGATAAACTCGGTACACTTACAGAGCAGGTTGCTAGGGCAAAGTTATTCTGTGACAGTTATGGCGCAACGGATTTAGAAAGAGAGCAGCTTGCAGATGCAATGGTTATGCGTTTACAGGCTTTGGTGTCATTTATGCGTCAAGAGGCTAAAAGTGGTGATGAGTCCTTTGCTGAAAATATCGAACAAGGTCATCTTCAAGCCTATCTAAATGACATCGAGTACATATCTATAAACAAATTAGAAATTCAGCGTGCGTTGTGCAACTAATAAGTGGCACCAGCCTCGGCCCGGCCAAAAGACGCTGGGCCTGGACTCGCTGTGCCAAACGTTAGGCCGGTGGGGGATTTTGCCCAAAGGGAATAAACGTAAGCTGCTCGATCAACCTCAACATGTGATTAATCGGTGGTTAACATAGGATAACGATACACACCGCGCTTTTTGGGGCTATCAAGAATTTTATCTGCATAAAATGTTTCCAACTTAAAAAGATATTTTCCGTAATTTATTGGTTACACTATCGATATTGTTAGATCACTGAAGACTGGGTATGGAAGTAGAAGAGATTTATCGCCGAGATTTAAACCTGTTAGTGGCGTTGCGAATTCTGGTTGAGGAGCGCAGTGTCAGCCGAGCAGCGAATCGTTTAAACCTCAGTCAGTCAGCAATGAGTCGGGTGTTAGGGCGATTACGTAGTTTACTGTCGGATCCTCTATTCACACGTCAGGGGCAATATCTTATTCCTACTGAAAAAGCTTTATCTGTGAATCGGGCTTTAGGTGAACCGCTTGAGTCTCTCCGACAACTCTTGTCCCCAATCGATTTTGATCCCAAGTCTTGTGAGCAGACATTCACGATTGCAACGACTGACTATGCAATGCAAACCATTTTACCATTTGCTTTACCTCGTATTTATCAGGAAGCACCTCATGTTGCGTTTGAGTTTTTGCCACTACAAAATGAGCATTTGAAAGGTCAACTCACTTACGGCAGAGCTGACTTAGCTATTTGTCGCCCAATTCACTCGATTGAAGCATTACAGTCTGAAGTCTTGGGGCGTGTGGGGGTGTTGTGCTTATTGTCGAAACAACATCCGTTGGCCAATGAACAGATGGGTCTGGATGATTATTTGAAGTACCCTCATGCGATGATAGCAATTAGTGATGGGGTTAAATCACTCATTGAACAGGCACTAGAAGATAAACCTCAACGGCGCATGGTTCTGAGGGCATATCATTTGGAAGCTGCGTTAGCGATTGTCGATATGATGCCACTCATTATTACAGTACCTGCCGATTTAGCATACTTAGTATCCGAGCGTTATGATCTGATAGTCAAACCTTTACCATTTCATTTTACGCCGTTTGATTATTCAATGATTTGGCACCCTCGTTGTGAACATTCTCCTGCACAGGAATGGTTGAGAAGCATCGTCAAAGAAGAATGTAGCAGGCTGATCGCCAAGCGTGTGGAAGATATGGGACTGGATGAAGTAAGGCCCTGAGCGGGCCTTACGCAATAGGGATTTAAAGCTTGATCACCACTCGACCTGTATTCTGACCCGTGGTAATTTTCTCTGCATACTGTGGCGCTTCATTTAATGTGATTTCAGTACACGCTTGCTCAAAATAATGCGCTGGTAATAGTTGGGCAATTTTTTCCCATGCGGCAATCCGTTTTTCACGTGGACAGCTGACTGAATCAACCCCTTGCAAGCGGACATTACGCAAAATAAATGGCATGACCGTTGTGGGAAGATCAAATCCTCCGGCAAGACCACAGGCAGCGACAGCGCTGTTATAGTCCATTTGAGATAGTACTTTTGCTAACACTTTGCTGCCAACTGTATCAATGGCACCAGCCCAGACTTGTTTTTCTAACGGGCGAGCCGGTTCTTCAAATTCATTACGATCAATGATTTGACTGGCACCTAGTTTTTCTAGTAATGGGCCATTTTGTTCGACACGACCCGTAACTGCCGCGACTTTGTAGCCAAGTTGAGACAACAGAGTGACTGCGACAGAGCCAACACCACCACTGGCGCCTGTCACCAAAATCGTTCCGTCTTCAGGTTTAATGCCTGCGTCAATCAAAGCCTGAACACAAAGCATTGCAGTCAAGCCAGCAGTGCCGACCATCATGGCTTGTTTTGAGCTGAAACCCTGTGGTAGCGGGACCAGCCAGTCCGCTTTAAGACTTGCCTTCTGTGCCATGCCTCCCCAATGATTTTCTCCGACTCCCCAACCTGTCAATACAACCGAGTCACCTTCTTGATAACGGGCATCATCTGAACTGATGACTTGTCCTGCCAAATCGATTCCGGGCACCATCGGGAAATTACGGATAATTTTACCTTTGCCTGTAATAGCCAGACCATCTTTATAGTTCAGCGACGAGTAATCGACAGCGATTAACACTTCACCTTCCGGGAGATGTGATTCATCGAGTTGTTCGATAGTTACAACGGTTCTTTTATCTTCTTGATTCAGGATTAAAGCATCAAACATAGCATTCTCCACAAATATAGTAATGATTAACTTATGGCAGTCTAGCGCTGATACCCGTATGAATTAAATGAAGCTTTAGCATAGATAGATATGCATAATAATCATATGCCTGTCGATATATAGAATGAATGTGTATTGCGGTGAGTCGTGCTCACTGAAGTTGGCTATGCACAAGAGTCATGGTGTGGATGTAAATAAGTCATTTTACTCATAGATCAAATTCCATGATATTACTATGGTTATTGATCCCGAAGTTTTCATATCAAACAGGCTACATTCACTCAGCATTTGGGTTGGCTGGCGCGTTTGATATGAGAATTAATCTATTAGAGGCACAATCTATGACTAAATTAACCGATGACATCGTATTCCAATCAGGCGGCAAACTGCATAACCGAATCGTCATGGCACCGATGACGATTCAATCTGCGTTTTTCGATGGTGGTGTAACGGAAGAGATGATCAATTACTACGCAGCTCGTTCAGGTGATGCTGGTGCCGTCATCGTCGAAAGTGCGTTTGTTGAAAAATATGGTCGAGCATTCCCGGGTGCACTTGGTATCGATACGGATAGCAAAATAACGGGCTTACGCAAGCTCGCTGAAGCAATTAAAGCAAAAGGCTCAAAGGCTATTTTGCAGATCTACCATGCTGGCCGTATGGCAAACCCAGAGTTCAACGGTGGACATCAACCGATTTCTGCCAGTCCTGTTGCAGCTTTGCGTGATAATGCGGAAACACCATTGCAAATGACCAAAGAGCAAATCGAAGAGATGATCGAACACTTTGGTGATGCCGTGAATCGAGCGATTCTTGCAGGGTTTGATGGTGTCGAAATTCACGGTGCAAACACGTATCTACTCCAGCAATTTTTCTCTCCGCATTCAAACCGCAGAACCGACCAATGGGGCGGAGACATTGAAAAACGCACGACTTTCCCGCTCGCTGTACTCGCAAAGGCAAAAGAAGTTGTTCATACGCACGATAAATCCGATTTTATTATCGGTTACCGATTCTCTCCGGAAGAGATTGAACAACCGGGTATCCGCTTTGATGACACGATGTACCTGTTAAATAAGCTAGCGGCATGTGGTTTGGATTATTTGCATTTCTCTATGGGGAGTTGGGCTCGTAACTCAATTGTGACCCCAGAAGATCTAGAGCTGCTCATCAAAAAGTACCGTCATCTACAATCTGATGCATTAGCTCAAGTGCCAGTGATTGGTGTGGGTGGCATTGCTCAACGTAGTGATGCTGATAAAGCCATTGAACAAGGCTATGACCTTGTCGCAGTGGGTAAAGGTTTCTTGGTTGAGCCAACTTGGGCAGAGAAAGCGCTTAACAGCGAATCGTGTGCCGAGTTTGCCGATATCGCGCAACAAGCAGCGTTGAAAATCCCAACACCATTGTGGGAAATCATGGACTACATGATTGTCGATAGTGCAGCCGAAGCGATTAAGCACCAGCGAATTAAAGAGTTGCAGAACGTACCGATCAAGTTTAATGCCGGTGAATATACTGCGTACGGTCGTGGTCATAATGATGACTTGCCTGTGACAGTCGCTTTCTCTGAAGATAAGATCCTCGATATCTTTGTTGATTCATCAAAAGAATCTGACGGCATTGCCAACCCAGCATTTGAACGTATTCCGCAACAGATTCTAGACGGTCAAACTCTCAATATTGATGTGATTTCAGGTGCAACAGTCAGTAGCCAAGCCGTGCTTGATGGTGTTGCGAACGCTGTTGATCTCGCTGGTGGTAACTCTGAAGCGTTACGTTGTAAGGCAAGAGCAGCGGTTGAGTGGTCAACCAAGACGGTTGAAGAAACGGTTGATATTGTGGTTGTTGGCGGTGGTGGTGCTGGCTTAAGTGCAGCGTTAACGGCAATGGATCAAGGCAAGTCGGTCATTTTACTTGAGAAGTTTCCTGCGATTGGTGGCAACACCGTCCGTACCGGTGGTTGGGTCAATGCCGCTGAACCTGAGTGGCAGGGCGCTTTCGCAGCACTACCCGGTGAAAAAGAGACGTTAATGCAGCTCGCAAATACGCCTGAGTCTGAGTTTGTTGAAGAATATTTAGCAGACTTTAGAACCTTGAAGTCTCAGTTAGATAGTTATTTCACCGCGCTGGAAGAAGGTCAACAGTATCTATTCGACTCAGTGGAACTGCACCGTATTCAAACCTATCTGGGCGGTAAACGTACCGACCTCAATGGTGAAGCGATTTATGGTCAATATGATCTTGTAGAGACATTAACGTCTCGTTCAATGGAGTCAATTGATTGGCTGACTGAGAAGGGCGTCGATTTTGATCGCAGTGTTGTTGAAATTCCAGTCGGTGCATTATGGCGTCGAGCGCATAAACCAAAACGTCAGAAAGGTGTTGAGTTCGTTGACAAGCTATCAAAACGAATTCAGGAGCAGAACGGTCGAATTATTACAGATACTCGCGCGACTGATCTCATCGTTGAAGATGGCAAAGTTGTTGGGATAAAAGCGGTACAAGCCGATGGTACCGAACTGATTCTGCATGTGAATAATGCTGTTATTATGGCGTCTGGCGGCTTCGGTGCCAATACGCAGATGATCAAGAAATACAACACATACTGGAAAGAGATTGCTGACGATATCAAAACAACGAACTCACCAGCACTGGTTGGTGACGGTCTTGAGATCGGCGAAAAAGCGGGTGCAGAGCTCGTCGGTATGGGCTTTGTTCAGTTGATGCCAATTGGTGATCCAAAATCGGGTGCATTGCTGACTGGCTTGATTGTACCACCTGAAAACTTTGTGTTTGTGAACCAACAAGGCAAACGCTTCGTTGATGAGTGTGGCAGTCGCGATGTGTTATCTGGCGCCTTCTTCGATAACGGTGGTCTCGTTTATATGATTGCCGATGAGAATATTCGTCACACTGCTGCCAATACTTCAGATGAAACGATCGAGCGGGAAATCAAAGACGGAACCATTATTAAAGCTGACACGATTGAAGAATTAGCTGAAAAAATTGGTGTGCCAGCAGAGACATTGTCGAACACCATCAGCCAATATAATCATTGTGTAGAGCAAGGACATGATCCTGAGTTTAACAAGAGCGCATTTGGCCTCAAAGTGACACAGGCTCCGTTTTACGCCACGCCACGTCAACCGTCAGTCCATCACACAATGGGCGGCTTGAAGATTGATACACAGGCGCGCGTGATTGGTAAAGATGGCAATGTTATTCAAGGCTTATATGCAGCCGGTGAAGTCGCAGGTGGCATCCATGCCGGTAACCGCTTAGGTGGTAACGCCCTGATTGATATCTTTACATATGGCCGTATTGCGGGTGCAAATGCTGCCAATCTGGTGTAGTCGTCTCTCAATCAAATAGATCGAACATAGAGATCGTACATAGGGGAGCTTTGCTCCCCTTTTTTATTTTACACACAATGACGATATGACGATGAATCGCTATAGCGCAAGATTTGAAATGATGGGGACCTTTATTGATTTGGTGGTTCACCATCAAAACGGTGAGCAACTCATCAAAGAAGCATATGTGCAATTAAAGGATTACGCGACTCGGTTTACGGTCAATCAAGCAGATTCTGAGTTGATGCGCGTCAATCAAAGTGCCGGTATTGCGCCTGTCGTGGTTGCCCCGGATCTGTTTGAGCTGATCAAACTCGGTCAATGTTATAGCGAAGATATCCGTACCCCTTTCAATATTGCGATTGGCCCTTTGGTCAAAACGTGGCGCATTGGCTTCCAAGCAGCGACAGTGCCATCGCAAGAGCTTATTCACGAAAAACTGGCATTAGTCGACCCGACTCAGATCATGTTGAATGAGCAAGAGCACTCGGTGTTTCTTCGCCAAACCGGAATGGAAATAGACTTAGGCGCGATTGCGAAAGGTTATTTTGCTGATCAAGTTAAGCAAAGGCTGATCGATGCGGGTGTGACGAGCGGCTTTATTAGCTTGGGTGGTAATGTGCTCACGATTGGACATTCACCAAACAATCCGCATCAAGCATGGAACGTGGGGATTCAGAATCCATTGTCCCAACGAGGTAACGTGATACGTATCGTCCCGTTGCAAGGTATGTCGATGGTTACGTCTGGTATCAATGAACGTTTCTTTGAATCCAATGGTCAGCGTTATCACCACCTGTTGGATGGGAAAACAGGGATGCCGATTGCAACGGATATCGCCAGTCTGACAGTTGTTTCCAAGCGCTCTGTGGATGGAGAGATTTGGAGTACCGCGGGCTTTCTGCCTTCGGCTGTGCAATCGATTCGCTATCTAAATGCGATTGAAGGTATCGAGGCGGTGGCAATCTCGCTACAAGGAGAGGTGATGACGACCAATGGATTCATCGGCCATGAACGTGCAACGGACTCAGTAAAATAGAAATCTCACGTGCCCCCTATTTAGGGGGTGTAATGGCTAAATCGCTGAGTCGACGTGGTCTGTTACGCTTGCTTTGTTTGCTTTTCTTCCATTCTGCTACACCCTGCTCATCAATCCAAAAGATCAGAAAACGACGGCCACTCTGCATCAAAAAATCGACATTTTGTTTTTTGCAAACATAAGGTCGAATTTCAACCATTAAAACTATATTGTTTATTTACATTTGGTTACAACTTTTAGGTTGTCACAGATAAAACCTGTCTTGGCGTTTAACATCCAGAGAATGCTTTTATTGAATTAAGAGTTACGTGATACGTTTTTATGACTGAGTAACAAGCCTGAAATCATATTCTTCATGGTAAGAAAAGAGTTACTGTAGAAGAGTTTTCTGTGTCATTACCATCGACTGATGGGGGCTCATTACCGAAAATATTAACGTTTATCATTCGATGAAAAGGATGTTTTAGAAGGGTACAGCGAGTCGAATATATCGCTAAATATGACGACATAAGAATATCTTAAAAACATCCAACTTAAATAATCACCATGAGAATATTATGAAAACCTCCAATACATTCGGTGAAAGAAAGGTAAATAAATCTTATATTGCAGTTACTTTTGCTCTGGCTCTTTCAGGTCTCTCTGAATTAGCATCAATTTATTTTGTTCAGCCTCTGCTTCCTTTTCTTTCTGATAAATATCATATTCCTGTCGACCATGTGAGTATTATTCTGTCGGTTGAAATGGCTTTATTAGCGATAGGTCTTCTGTTTACCGGAAGCCTCTCTGACCGGTTTGGCCGGAAAAAGCTAATTGTGACTTCTCTGTTTTCCGGCGCGATACTGACTTGTTGTTGCTCGTTTATTACTTCCTGGAATGTTCTGGTTGCGGTAATGGGGCTTTTGGGGCTGACACTCAGTGGCATCGCTGCGGCGGCAACGGCATACATCAGTGAAGAAGTCGCTCCGGCTGTTGCTGGTATCGTAACCGGATATTTTGTGTTTGGTAACTCAATGGGCGGGATGTCAGGCCGTGTCTTTGCCAGTCAGATGATCGAACATACCACGCTACATAATATTTTTTATGGATTTTCGATATTACTATTGTGTGTTTCTGTTTTAGTTCTGGTTACTTTGCCTGAATCCAAAAACTTTAAACCGACGCCGAAATTGAATCTGAGCCGGATGATTAACGGTATGGGAGAACATTTCAGAAATAAAATGATTTCGCCTGTTTACTGTCTGGGATTTATTATGTTTGGTTCATTTGCATCACTATATAACTACCTGACTTTCTATGTTTCTCATAAACCATTTAACCTGACACATGCACAGGCCGGTTTAATTTCAGTCTGTTTTATCTTAAGTGTGATCACGGCGCCTCAGGCTGGCCGCCTTGCAAATAAATTCGGTGCAACTAAAGTCTTAACCGGATTATTTTCAGTCATGATCGTGGGGATGTTGTTGGCATTGACACACACACTGACGTCGTTACTTATCGGTGTTGTGATTTTTACCAGTTGTTTCTTTGGATGCCACTCTGTCTGTCTGCGGTGGGTAAACAAAAATGCGACTCATAACAGAGGTCAGGCAACGTCTCTGTATCTGTTCTGTTACTACCTAGGTGGTTCTATACTTGGTTACTGTAACGGATATGTTTATACCTATTTCGGATGGGCGGGTATGGCAACGTTTGTTATCGCTCTTTTGTGTATCGGTATTTGCATTGCAACTTATTTAAAAGCTCAGATCCAGCGTAATGAGACGCTGATCGCTGTCAGAAGCTAATTTGGTCTGAGCTTATCCTTTTCTGGATAGTCAGACAGGATTGAATGTCGGTAACTCAAAACGGATGAGTTACTGGCATGATTCATTGCGGGTGCCTAGTTCCCATTTCCCTTCTTGTTGTCACCCGATTTTACGTTGAATGACATGAGCAATTGAGTTCATTAAAACTATTTTTAATTCTTCACATGAGATAGATCAGTATAATAGGGTAGCATTACGATTTGGAAAAGCGGTTCAGTTGGGGGAACAATAGTGGTAAGAAATATTATCTACCTTAAAAAAAGGTCGTATTACTTTAAACTGGTCGTGACCATTAATGTTGTTTGCTTTATCGGTCTAGTGCTTGTTGCCCTGAATCTCTATAACCGGAATTTCTCTGAAAATCTTCAAGAATTGAAAAACTACGGGTTATCTCAGGCAAGAGTGATTGCTCATGATCCGCTATTGTCTGAACAAGTATTTAAGAAAGACATCAAAAAATTGACCGCGATTGCTCAAAAGTATCAATGGGGAGGCGAAATTGAGTACATCTCTATCTCAAACACTCATGGTATCCGGTTATTTCATAGTAAAGGCTATGAGATCGGCCACAAAATTCATTCTAATAAAATTGATGAAATTGCGCAGGGAAAGGAAATCTCAGATGTAAGTGAAGGGTTATACGGGCGGGTATTGGTCAAGGCTCGAGTGCCGATTTTTTATCATGATCGCTTTATCGGAATTGTTTCTACCGGAATCTCTTACCCTAAGTTCATTGAAAAACAGAAAAAAGATCTGAATGAAATTGCAATGCTATTTATTGCTGCCTGGTTCATTAATCTGGGGATTAGTTATTTATTAATCCGCAGCTTACGTTACCGGTTAAACTTAATGACACCCGAGCAGATAGAAAAAGGCTTTGTTTATCGTCAGTATATTCTTGATTCCGTTTATGAGGGGATTGTCGCTGTAGACAAAGAAGATAATGTGGTTCTGATTAATGATGCTGCAATAGAATATTTGGACATTCTTGACGACGACATCCGTGGGAAACCCATTTCAGATTATATCTTTAATACGGACTTTTTTAGCAGTAACTCTCTTGAAGAGCTGAAAGACGAAACCATTCTTTGTAATGGTCATTCTCTGATTGCAACCCGTAAACCCATATACGATAAACAGGGTCATGAGCTCGGTTTAGTTGTGAGTTTTCGCATTAATACGATGCAAAATGAACTGGAAAACAAAATGAACCAGTATGCAAAGGATAAAGACAATCTCAGAGCGATCATTCATGAGTTCAACAACCAGATGTCGGTGATTTATGGCTTACTTGAGATGAGGCGTTATGACAGTGTATTGCAATACATTAATACGGAATTTTCGACCCGGCAGAATGATGTTCGTGAAATCTCAAGAATGTTACCCGTTCCTGATCTTGCGGCAATGTTCCTGAGTAAAAGAGCCCGGGCGAAAGAGTTGAACATTACGCTCGAAATTGATCCGATGAGTCGTATTGACAGTAAGCTGTTACCCATTGATATACAGGATATCACTTGTATTATTGGCAACTTAATCAGCAATGCTTTTGAGGAAATAGTGAACAGTAACGCTGAGCAACGGGTTGTCAGTCTGTATGTCTATCAGAGTGATGAGTTCATTATTGAAGTCGCAGACAGTGGAAGAGGGGTTTTCGAAGAAGACGTAGACAAAATTTTTGAGCGTGGTGTTACTTCGAAAGATGGTGATAATCACGGCATTGGTTTGCATCTGGTTAAGATGCTGGTCGAGCAGGCCGGAGGGCGAATTGTTATTGAAGAGTCAGATTTTGGCGGTGCTTTATTTATTGTGTTTATTCCGTTAAAAATTTGTTCTATATCAAAGCAATCGACATATGTTGAAGTGGATTAATTTACGGAATAGTTATTTAATGGAATTAAAACCATTAAACCCATATTGTTGATTTTCACTTGATTATTCAAAGTTTATTGTCACAGATGAAATTCTTATTTGAATTTACTATCTACTCAGTTATTTATTTTAATGTTGAGAGTGACAAATTATGACTTCGACACTGATGAGCGAAAGGCTCGAACGAGAGCCCTTGATTAACAAGAGATTGTTATCGATATTATTGGTCGTTATTGTTCCACTTCTATTTTATATATTACCAGCTCCGGAAGGTTTATCTGTCCAGGGATGGCATTTATGTGGGTTGTTTATTGCGACAATTCTTGGATTAATTTTTAAACCTTTTCCTGCCCCTGTGATTTTATTATGCGTGATTTCGGTTATCGGTCTGACTGGCGGAGATACGAAGCTAGCGTTAAGCGGATATTCATCCACGACAACTTGGATCGTATTTTCTGCGTTAATTATGAGTAACGCAATTCTGGTCACTGGTCTGGGAAAACGGATTGGATATCTTCTGATTGATAAGTTCGGAAAAACCAGTCTGAGACTGGGGTATGTTCTGGCGATGCTGGACTTGATTATTGCCCCCTGTACACCATCGATTACGGCCAGAGCCGGTGGTATTGTCTTCTCTGTTGCGAAAAGTATTTCAGCTTCTCTGAATTCCTATCCGGATTCAGGTGCCAGAAAAATTGGTTCTTATCTGATGATGAACTCGTTTTTAAATACTAAATCAACAGCTTATGTTTTCTTGACCGCGGCTGCTCCCAACCTTCTGATTTTACCGTTTATTAAAGACATTCTTGGCGTTGATCTAACATGGACGAGCTGGTTCGTTGGTGCTGTTGTTCCTGGTATGGTCATGCTGCTTCTGACACCGCTGATTATCTATATGGTTTATCCACCGGAAGAGAAGAAAATCGACAATAAGCGCATTGCTAAAGAAGGCCTGAAAGAGCTTGGTGCGTTTAGTAAAAAAGAAAAAATGCTGGGTATTATTTTCTTGCTGGCTTTAGCCGGTTGGGTGATGGGTTCTGTATTTCATCTGAGTGCAGCCGTTGTTGCGATAGCAGCGTTTATGTTGATGATCCTCTGTGGTGTTATGTCCTGGGATGATGTATTACAAGCTAAAGGTGCATGGACTGTGCTGGTTTGGTTTGGTGGTGTCATCGGACTGTCCGCTTCTTTGAAAGCAGAAGGCTTCTTCTCTTGGCTTGGCTCATTGCTGAATCATTTTGCCAGTACCGATACTAACACTACGCTGGCCTTTGTGATGATTGTATTGTGTAGTGTGTTGGTTCGTTATTTCATTGTTTCCGGTTCGGCATACGTTGTATCGATGATCCCCGTGTTCTTTACACTGGGTCTGCTGATGGGGGTTTCTCCTGGTCAGTTAGCTATCGCACTGGCATGTTCTACCGTTTATGGTAGTGGGATTACTCACTATAGTAGTGCTGCCGGCCCCATTATCTTTAGTGAAAATTATGTACCGCTGAAAAACTGGTGGACAGTCGGGGCTGTGGTTACTTTCATTAACTATGCGATTAATATGACACTCGGTCTGTGGTGGTGGAATATACTCGGACTATAGATTTTCCCCTGAGTCACATTGATCAGTTTAGATAAATCGAAAAAGCTGCCCGGTTGATATCTCGTTTCAGATGAGAAATCCTGGGCAGTTTTGTGTCTGGCCGATGAAAAGAAAAATTAATGGCTTCTGGTATAAAACCGTTTAGCCAGGCATCTGTGCGTATGGGGTGCGTACTGATACAAAAGAGAAGCAAAAGAGAAGGTATACAGAAAGGGTGATTCCCGCGAGGCGGGAACATAAGGTATAAATCAGTTGACAGCTTTGCTGAAGAATCGTTGAGGTCGGCCCACTTTCCCGTGTTTGACGGTCGCTTTTAAATACCCGCTGCTGACCGCGTATTCAAGATATCTTCTGGCGGTTGTCCGGCTGACAGAGGCTTCGGCACTGACCTGCACAGAAGTGTAGCTCTGGTCTTTTGAAAAGACAGCCAGAATTTGCTGTAAGGTAATTTCATCGATGCCTTTGGGATGTCTTATGCCTTCTTCTGAGTTATTGTGCTTGTTGTACATTTTCTTGATGAAAGTTTGGTCAACCTGGCCGTCTTGATTAAGGCTGATTTCTTTATGGAACTGATAGTAGCGTCCCAGAGTTTCAGAAATTTGATCCAGCGCAAATGGTTTGATGATGTAGTCAAAAGCACCCAGACGAATGGCGTTTGTCGCTGTTTCAATATCATTTGCCGCAGTAATAAAGATGACATCAATGTTGCTATTCTGAGAGCGAAGTCTGCGGAAAAATTCAATGCCGGTTCCGTCTGGTAAGTAGTTGTCCAGTATGATCAGCTTCACTGAAAAGTGATTGAGCATCATCCTTGCATCAGCAAGTGATTTGGCTGTGCCGACAACTCTGAATGGGTATATTTGAGAAATATGGTCAGATAATAGGCCCGAAATCTCTTTAATATCTTCAACGATTAATAAATCAATTCTGTTCATAGAATAATTTAGCCTTGACTAAAATTGATGAAACTAGCGGGTAATTTTCCATTATAAGTGATAGATGTCACAATAACACAGATGCCAAATAAAGGAAGTGAACGAAGGCAAGATAATAGTATTTTTTAAAATTAAGATCTAGTGATGTCTGACAGAGCCTTCCATCTAAAACATGGGTTGAACTCGGGGTTGATCTGAATCAATCGCTGAATAAATGTTGTTCATGAATCTGTCGTCGTAAAGTGACCTGTCGTTATAAAATAAATAGTTAAAGCAATTACTTTGGTAGAAATGAATACAATATTCAAATGGATTTATACATCATGGCTCGGTGATTTTTTACAAAGTAGGTTAGAACTGTTTGAAATAATAATGGATGACTTAAGAATTTATTAGTGAATGAGTATTGCTTTGACTGGGGAATATTTTTCAGGATATCTGAACGAGTTAGTCAGTATGATCGGTTGAGGTCTTGATTAATATATGTTTATTGCCAGTATTTATCAGTTATTCCAGCCATGAGTTAGAAAAATATTTCTGAGCTGGATAATGAGGGGTGTGTTGCTTCGAGTAAAATCCGCCTTCTCACGAGCTAAGCCGGCGGATTTTTACTTCAGATATCATCAGAGCGAGAGGACACCCTCAAGAATCTTTTTAGCGGTCCTGACCAGAGAAACGGACGACACTTTGCCATTTTCGCGGGCGACTTTCAGATCGATGAAGCCTGATGGGTGCTCAATACAACAGTCGACGAGCTCAGCGTTTTGCTGAAGTAAGTCGTAGCTGACTGTTCCGCGATGACACAGCGACATGGCAAGTGCAATACTGCCGGTGACTGCAATCGCTTTATGGCATGTTCTTGGCACATAGTAACGTGCGTTAATAGTGCCTTTATCCGTTGCCGGTTTTGAAACCAAAATTGGTTTGGGAATGACTTTGTCAGAGACGTCACCCAATCCCATCATTTCTCCCGCTTGGCGTCGTAAAGCTTCCAGTTTTTGGGTGAATTCAGTATCTGCATCCAGCTCTGCCGGTTTTTCGTAACCGGTTTTGCCGAATTGGGCTGCATCAACAATCATGACCGGAATGGCAGCGTCAATGCAGGTGATATTGTAACCGTCGAATTTGTCCTGCACATTGCCTGTCGGGAAGAGTTTCCCCGTTTTTGCGCCTTTCACATCAAGGAAACTTAACTCGATCGGTGCACCCGGGCTGTTGACGCCGCTAATGTAAGTATCACCTTCATAGTTTACTTTGCCGTTTGGGGTTTCAACCGTTGCGTGGATAATTTTGTTGGTATTTAAATTGCGGATGCGAATGGTGGTTTTGTCACCATCGGCTTTGACTAAACCTTTTTCCAGTGCAAAGGGGCCGACACCGGAAAGAATATTTCCGCAGTTGGGGGAGAAATCGGTTTTTTTCTCAGTGATGCCGACTTGTGCAAACAGATAATCAACATCGACCCCCGGTTCGGAAGATGGTCCGACAATGGCGACTTTACTGGTGAGACTGTTTCCGCCACCAATGCCTTCAATTTGCAGCTCATGGCCTGAGCCCATTGCTTTTTCCAGAATTTTAGCGATTTCTTCCCGGTCTTCAGGTAAATCTGAGGCAAGAAAGTAAGGACCGCGAGAAGTGCCGCCACGCATCATAGTTAAGGGCAGTTGAGTTAGCTGAGTCATAGGATCTCTCTTGTTATCCAGTAATAAGACTGATCTTCTGCTAATCGGGAAAAGAGATGTGAGAGGTCTGAAGGGCGGTGACTAAATTTAAAAAAACAGTATGGTTATAATGAACAAAATTATTGAGATCGTTGTGGATTCGTCACAATTTAATGGTGTTTTGTTGAATATAAATATACTTGTGAATTCATATTAAAGTCGTACCTTGGTGAGTGAGCGGTAAACTGTGTCCGGAGAACACATCTGTCCGGAGAACACATCTGTCCGAAGAACACATCTGTCCGAAGAACACATCTGTCAGGTGAATGCTAATCTTTATCGTTCAACAACAATAATTTGAAGGTAAAAACTCTTTTTTGTTCATTAAATCTATACTGTTTTTTATTTACTTTTTCATTCGGTTACATGTCATATTCCTAGAGAGCAAAAACCATAAAATGGTCCCAATTTACAATTCCAGAAGGGAACATTACCGATGAAGCGAATATATCAACAATATCTCGATAAATGCGAAGAACGCGCGGCTCAGGGGGTGGTAAAACCCGCTTTAACTGCTGAAGAGGTTCAAGCCTGCTTTGCCTTGTTACAGTCTGAAGCCGACAGTGCATTGTTTGCGGAGATTCTTGATTTGTTGAAAAATCATACACCTGCCGGTGTGGATGATGCTGCAAAAGTAAAAGCAGAAATCCTCGGTCAGATTGCTCTGGGTACGCTTTCCGTTGCGGCGATTTCGCCCCGAGAGGCGACCCGAATGCTGGGTAGTATGATGGGTGGCTATTGTGTTGATAAGCTCATTTTACTGTTGGACGATGATCAATTGGCTGAAGAAGCTGCGAACCAGTTGAAAAATATGCTGTTAGTGTATGAAAAATCGGACGACATCGTTGCAAAAGCCCGTGAAGGCAATCCATATGCGAAGCAGGTTGTAGACAGCTGGGCTCAAGAAGAATGGTTGAGTCGTCAGTCATCGGTTGCTGAGTGTCTGACCATGACCGTCTTCAAAGTCACGGGTGAGTCAACGACCGATGACTTCTCTCCGGCACCGAATGCCTGGTCAAGACCGGATATTCCGCTCCATGCTCTGAGCATGTATAAAAATGCCCGCGACGGGATTCAGCCGGATCAGGATGGAGAGCGAGGGCCTGTCAGCTTAATCAATGAATTAAAGCAACACGGTCATCCTATCTGCTTTGTCGGTGATGTTGTTGGCACCGGGTCTTCTCGTAAATCGGCGGCGAACTCATTAATCTGGTACATCGGTCACGATATTCCCTGCGTACCGAATAAACGCAGGGGTGGGGTTGTGTTAGGGGGTAAGATTGCGCCGATCTTCTTCAATACATTAGAAGATTCCGGAGCCATGCCGATTGAAGTTGATGTTTCAAACATCAACATGGGCGATGTGATTGATATTTATCCATATCAGGGGCTGATTAAGCGTCATGACAGTGATGAAGTCCTGGCTGAATTTACGTTGAAACATGATGCTATTCTGGCGCAGGTTCGTGCCGGCGGTCGGATCCCTTACCTGATTGGTAAATCTCTGACTGAGCGCGTGCGTCAAGCATTAGGGTTAGCGGAAGACAATACCAAAGCAGGTAGCGTTGACCAACCGTTTACACTGGCTCAAAAAATTGTGGGTAAAGCCTGTGGTGTCGCTGGAGTTCAACCGGGCATGTTCTGCACACCCAAAGTAACGACGGTTGGTTCTCAGGATACCACCGGAGCGATGACGCGTGATGAAATTAAAGATCTGGCCTGTATGAAGTTCAGTGCTGATCTGGTGATGCAGTCATTTTGTCATACCAATGCTTATCCCCGTATGATTGACAGCCAGCTTCATGCAACCCTGCCGGAATTTTTTGAATCCCGGGGCGGAGTCGCACTGAGACCCGGCGATGGTGTGATCCACTCATGGCTTAACCGAATGCTGGTCCCCGATACTCTGGGTACCGGTGGTGACAGTCATACTCGTTTCCCGATGGGGATTTCATTCCCTGCCGGCTCAGGTTTGGTGGCTTATGCTGCCGCAACCGGGACGATGCCGATCGATATGCCGGAATCGGTACTGGTGAAATTTAAAGGTGAGATGAAATCAGGAATTACGCTGCGTGATTTGGTGCATGCGATTCCTTATTTTGCCAGAAAGCAGGGGTTACTGACGATCGAAAAAGCAAATAAGGTCAATGTATTCTCCGGCCGTATCATTGAAATTCAGGGGCTGGAAAGCTTATCTGTTGATCAGGCGTTTGAATTAGCCGATGCAACCGCAGAGCGTTCCGCTGCGGCAACGACGATTGCGTTAGCGCAAGAGCAGGTGATTAAAAATGTGCGTTCAAATGTCACTCTACTTGAATGGATGATTGGGCAAAACTATGGTCATCGGGAGACTTTGCAAAGCAGGGTCGATGCGCTGAAAACCTGGTTAGAAAAACCAACATTGTTGGCCGCCGATCCGGATGCCGAATACGCTGCGACGCTTGAGATTGATCTGGCTGAGATTGACGAACCGATTCTCTGTTGTCCAAATGATCCGGATGATGCGCGTCAATTGTCTGAAGTAGCAGGCACCAACATTGATGAAGTGTTCATTGGCTCGTGTATGACCAATATTGGTCATTTCCGGGCCGTCGGTAAATTGCTTGATAAATTACCGGATCTGACTCATTCAGCACTGTGGATAGCGCCACCAACAAAAATGGATGCGGCACAACTGCGCAAAGAAGGTATTTTGAACACCTATATCCGGGCCAGAGCGCGGGTTGAAGAACCCGGATGTTCTTTATGTATGGGGAATCAGGCTCAGGTCAGAGAAGGTGCCACTGCGGTTTCGACATCGACACGTAATTTCCCGAATCGACTGGGACAAGGCTCTAAAGTATTTCTGGCATCGGCTGAACTGGCCGCCGTCACTGCAATTCTGGGCTACTTACCGAGTGTTGATGAATACCGTTCCCGCGTGTCTGTCCTCAGCGAGGATCAAGACAGCCTGTATCAGGAATTATTGTTTGATCAGGATGTTGCCTATCAGACTGTTGCCGACCAGACTGAAAGCCGGATTGCGGTTGTATCCTGCTAGAACGCAAGGATAAGCAGTTTAGCGGCATTTCTTGATTGAAAACATTTGATTAAAAAACAGGTGATACCGAATGGTATTGCCTGTTTTTTCTTTCCTGATGTCTCAGCCGCACCACTAATGTTACTTACAGCATGAACGACGCACTGATGTGAAGTGTCTCGGGAAAAGTCTGCGACATCGCAAGTGTGATACTGCCGGTCACTCATCACTCTAGCTATCTTCGTCAAGCAGAGCCAGAAACCAGAAGCCAGAAGGGGGCGTGGAAAGTCATGTAATCGGTGGGTGTTCAGTCACAAACGATGTTTTTGACTATTTAGTAAATGATGGTGTTATGTTGACTCATCAAATGGAAGAGTGAAGTGTTGATTTAGAATGAGACTGAGCTTATCAATTGTGGCAATTTAAAAGTTGGAGTCAATTTATGAACGATAAATGCGTAGTTCTGGTAACAGGTGGCAATAAAGGTATCGGTTTTCAAGTTGCACGAGAACTGGCGTTATTAGGCGGAACTGTGCTTGTGGGCGCAAGATCAGAGACCAATGGAAAGGACGCTGTATCTAAGCTAATGAGTGAGGGGCTTCGTGCTGATCTAATTCCGATTGATGTGACTGATCAGGAATCTATCCAAACTGCAGAAAATCTCATTCGTGAGCGCTATGGGCGTCTCGATGTTTTGATCAATAATGCAGGAATAGCAATCGATGCAGGTATGAGCCCAAGCCAGCTCAGCATCGACACGCTTAAGCAAACATTTGAGACGAATTTTTTTGGCGCCTTTCTGGTCACACAAACAATGCTCCCTTTGTTACGGAACGCCAATGCAGGGCGAGTGGTAAATGTATCATCTGGATTGGGATCACTGACTCTAAATAGTGATCCAGATTCTGAATTTTCGGGCGTAAAATTGATTGCATATAATTCCTCAAAGGCAGCCCTTAATTCGCTCACGATTCAATTTGCATATGAGCTGAGAGACACCAGCATAAAGGTCAATTCTGCCGATCCCGGATACACTGCGACAGATCTGAATGGTCATAGCGGCACACGGACTGTGGAACAAGCCGCTGGAATTATAATCAAGCTGGCAACGCTTGATGAATCGGGTCCGACAGGTGGGTTCTTCGATGAAAATGGAAGCGTGCCATGGTAAAAATGGCTGAGTTGACGTGGCATGGTCGTGCCCTGCAAACAGCGATAAATACTGATGAAAGAAGAGGGTGATACATCACAAGCAGATGCGTTGCACCGTCGTGTTGACCGTTATATTTTTCCATTAATTCAGGAGTTATTTCAATGCTTTATTCTGAGGCTAGTTGTCTTTGTGGTTCCGTGAAAATTACGGCAGAGAATATCAATCCCAAGTTTACAGTGTGCCACTGTCAGTCATGCCGAACTTGGGGTGGTGCGCCATTCTTTGCGGTGAAATGTGGGACTCAAGTGAAACTAGAGGGGGAAGACAAAATAAAAATCTACAAGTCATCGTCCTGGGCTTCACGAGGCTTCTGCACTGAGTGTGGCACCCATCTGTTTTATAAATTCAAAGAAACAGGCGAGTACAATATGCCAGTGGGCTTATTTTCAAACCTAGAAGGGCTGGAAATGGACATGCAATATTTTAGTGATATGCGCCCGAGCTATTATTGCTTTGCCAACGAGACGAAGGAAATGACCACAGAAGAAATCATGGCCTACTTTGCGGATAAGGTGTAACCAAGCATACCAGCGTTTATTGTTTAAGGTGTGGTTTGCAGTCACTCAGGTATTGCGAGCCTCACACCTGAATTGGGCATTATGATGCTACCGAGCGAAACTTCCAATAAGGAATACGATGAAACAGAACATTGTCCATATAGCTCTCGTTGTGAAAGACTATGATGAAGCAATAGATTTTTACGTAAACAAACTAAAATTCGAGCTGATTGAAGACACCTATCAACCTGAACAAAACAAGCGCTGGGTTGTGGTTGCACCACCAAATTCTCATGGTGTTACGCTGTTGCTTGCCAAAGCTTCGAAGGCCGAGCAGCATGATTTTATCGGTAATCAAGCTGGTGGTCGGGTATTTCTATTCCTAAGTACGGACGATTTCTGGCGTGACTTTGAGCGCATGAAATCAATTGGTATTCACTTCGTTCGAGAGCCAGCAGAACAAGACTATGGAACGGTCGCTGTATTTGAAGATCTATACGGAAACTTGTGGGATCTTCTTCAATTCAATCCAGACCATCCAATGGCGAAAAGGTAGCATACAAGACCTTCTTCATCGGGAAGGTTTCGTGAACGATGAAAAGTTCTCTCTTTTTACCCATAGTTGAGCACTCCCACCTTGGATGATTCGTTTGCTTTTGGAATAGAACGGACGATCAACTCAGTGAATTATCAGCACGAAAGCGCTTCATGAATATTAAATGAGGTGATGCAGAATACGCATTTGCAATTTAAATTTCGTGACAAATATTTTCCCCGAATTGTTGTTATTTTGTTTATTGCCAATTAGAGGCCGTCGTTATTCGAACGACACCTCAGTAAAGCCGTTTTCACAATATTATAATAATAATGAATGATTTATTTACATTAGATAAATGTTCAAGTGCAACTTTAGCGCTTGTTCTCTGTGGACAGGTGTTTGCAAAAACCAAATCATTCGTGTTGTTTTCGCTGCCGTATCGGCAGATTTAAAAGATCGGTTATGTCATGGGCAAGAGTATCTGTGGTTCCTAGTCATTAGGAAGACATCTTAAACGACGTAGTTGGCAATACCGAGATGAATGACCAATTTATTATTGGGTTTAAAGGCTTGTATTATTTTATTGATCACATTGGTTTTGATTTTTTCAAAGTCATCAACCAAGTGGCGTCCGCTTAAGTTGTTCGGTTGCAATCGAGCCTATTTACGATAACGCCAATGGTGCTTTAGCGCACATTATTCTGGGTGTTACACAACTTAAATTAAGGAAAATATAAATGAAACAAAAGGTATTCACTTTCTCGATGCTTACAGCTTCGTTGTTTGCGAGCAATGCATTCGCGGCCAATCATCAGGTGACCATTAGCGCAAATTTACAAGACCGTGGCGCTGTCATTAATAAGGACATCTATGGCCAATTTGCTGAACATTTAGGACGAGGTATTTATGGCGGTTTGTGGGTCGGACACGATTCCGACATTCCGAATACAAAAGGTTTTCGTAACGATGTTGTTCAAGCTTTAAGAGACATCAAAGTCCCTCTGATTCGCTGGCCGGGGGGGTGTTTTGCCGATCAATATCATTGGCGGGATGGGATTGGTCCTCAAGCGGATCGCCCGATTACCATCAATTCAAACTGGGGGGGCGTTGACGAAACCAATGCGGTCGGTACCCACGAATTTTTTGATTTAGCCGATCTGATTGGTGCTGAGACTTACATCAACGGCAACCTAGGCACCGGTAGCGCGCAGGAAATGGCTGACTGGATTGAGTACATCACGTCCGATAACGATTCCGCACTCGCCAATGAACGCCGCGCTAATGGCAGACGAGAACCGTGGGAAATCAAATACTTTGGTATTGGTAACGAGGCATGGGGTTGTGGCGGTAATATGAATGCGGATCACTACGTTGACCTTTATCGCCAGTACTCGTCAGCCATTCAAACGCCTCCGGGTAAAGAAATCTTACTTGTGGGGAGCGGTGGTACCACGGAGGATACCCAGTGGACTGAGGTGCTGAGCGACCGGATCCACAACGATATGGATGGGATCAGTTTCCACTTCTATACGCTCCCCACCGACGATTGGGATAACAAAGGTAGCGCCACCGAATTTGACAATACCATGTGGTTTCACACCATGGAACGCACCTATCGCATGAAAACCTATCTGGAAAATAATATCGAGATCTTGGATCGAAATGATCCTGAGGGTAAGTTAGGTTTCTATGTTGATGAATGGGGCACATGGTACGACACGGAAGAAGGTCGTGAACCCGGCTTCTTATATCAACAAAATACCTTGCGTGACGCGGTGGTTGCAGCAGTGAACCTCGATTTGTTTCACCAGTATGCCAAACGTGTTCATATGACAAACATCGCGCAAATGGTCAATGTGCTGCAAGCCATGATCCTGACTGACGGTGCAGAAATGGTAAAAACACCGACGTACTATGTTTACGATATGTATAAGATATTTCATGATGCAACGTCGATTCCGTTTACGCTGGACACCACGAAGTATGCTATGGATGGTAAAGACCTACCAGCGGTCAGTGCGTCATTAGCGCAGGGAACAGACGGCCGTATATACATGGCTTTGGTGAATTTGGATCCGGTGAACGATGCAGATATTGACTTGAATCTAAACGGAAAAATTAACACCATCTTAGCGGGGCGTATTTTAACTGCCGACGCCATCAACGCTAAAAATACGTTTGATAACCCACATGCTTTAGAGCCACAACCGTTCCAGGACTGGGCGGATAGTTTTGTGCTTCCTGCTAAATCAGTGGTTGTGTTAACGCTCAAGTAGCGGTCAGTCAGATTTGGTCAGACATCAAGCCAGGCGAGGGGACTCGCCTGGCTTTTTATGCAGAGAAAACCTCCAGCTAGGCTTGGGGCAGTGAAGCTTTTAGCTATGGGCCAGTTATCAAACCCCTCTCAATTTGTTAAAATAGCTTGAGGTTAGCGACTACAAGAGTTAACAAAAAACTGAAAAAGGGGGTAGAGCCCGGATGGAATCTAAAGTCGCCGTTTAACCCCCAAAAAACATAGAGGTAACAGGCTTAAACTAAAATTCGATGCTTTCCCTAAAACTTGTCGGGTTCCAATCACAAAGCTAACAGTATTGATGGAGATTACGGGCTCGAACCCACTGATTAAAAGAGACAGTCAAACGAACGACTTAATTAATGCTCGATGTTATAACTAATGGTGTCAATTCCGGACTTATTCATTATAATTTTCTCAATGCATTAGAGAGGTGTTTCGTAAGCTGTATGTTATGCACATGCTTGCTTTCTCACTTCATGAATTATCTGAACTGATACGCTATTGTAAGAACAAGCATGGTAATCACACTCGTGTTCTACTGCGGTAAATCACAATAGATACATGAGTGTTAAGGCTGGCAGATAATTATAAAAAGAATAGATCTGTCATTTAAAAAGAGAATGATAAATTTCGGTATGTGCTATGAATGAAAGTTTAAATTTTTCCAGCTTTTTCCCGTTCTCCAGTTTAACGTTTCCTCCGACGACATCTGAAGGACTAAGCTCTGTTTTTGTTGTTTTATTGATTTTTTTATCTGTTATTTTTGGATTTATTTCAATACGAGCTTATCTTCGAGCGAGAGGTCGTATTACTTCATTAAAAAAACTATTAAAAAAGACTGAAAACAATAATGTAGTGGATATTCGTCAAGATTTAATTGATGAGCTATCTCCTCCTAAATATGCTCAAATTCGACACCTATGGAATGAATTCGATGAAACGTTAATCGAGGCCATAGGACGAGATGGAATAGTAAGGCTTTATAACACTTATGATGCTGCCTATTTTTTTAATTCCAGTACTCTTGCTGCAGGAAGCACTGAGAGTCGGATGCTGACAGCTGTTCCTGGTTTTCTTACTGCCGTTGGGGTCATTGGTACCTTTATGGGATTACAATTGGGACTGGCTGATCTCAATATTGGTGGTAATGTTGGTATCGATGAGATGAAAAACGGAGTCGCAGGTGTTATTAGCGGTGCGAAAATTGCGTTTGTGACGTCTGTATGGGGTGTAACGTTAAGCGTTATTTTTAATTTTGTAGAAAAATTGTTTGAATACAAAATTCGTCGGCGTTTAAGTGACTTACAGCAAATTATCGATGACCTATTTCCTAGATTGAGTACAGAGTCTCAACTTGAACGTATAGCTCATGACAGCCATCAATCGCGAGAAAGTCTTCAGGGGTTGGCTGAACAAATTGGTGATCGATTACAAGATTCTCTTATACAGGCGACACAAGGTATTCAGAACGGTTTGGAATCGAGTCTCGAAAAAATTATGGCACCGGCTATTAACAAATTTGTCAATGAAACTTCAGACGGTAACCAAAAAGCGCTCGAAGCTACGCTGCAAGCATTTATGGATGGTTTTGGTCAACAAGGTGAGCAACAGCGTCTTGCTATGGATAGTGCGTCGAATGGTGTAAATGCATCTTTAGATAAGATGAGTACATCAATGGAGGCATTTTTAAATCGATTACAGACGCAGCAAGATGCATCGTCTGAACGAGAAAAAGATCTTATTAGTTCAATTTCAGTTCAAGTATCAGAGTTAGTTGAACAAGGAACAGAACAAAAGCGTACTCTTGCAGAGCTGGTGGATAGACAGGTTACAACACTTGGTCAGCAGTTTGATGATAGAGAAAAGGCTGCTGCACAACGTGAAGAAAAACTTGCCACATCTATAGAAACAACGATTAAAGATCTTGTTGATAATGTTTCTAGTCAAAGTCAGGTTCTCAGCAATTTTGTTAACGAACAAATAGGTTCTCTGACGAGCAGTTTTAATGAGAGGGATCTAAAGTCGCAACAGATGGAACGTGACCGGAATGAAGTTTTTGTTCAACAAACAGATGCGATGAAGCAGGGGACAGAAACATTGTTGTCGCGTGTTTCAGATGTCAGTGAAGCGAATATGAAAGCCGCTGAAAATATCCTTTCTCAAGGAAAACAATTACAAGCTAGCCTCGATTCATCAGTTTCAGCTTCAGCACGAGCTACGGAAAGCATGCAACAATCGGCTAAAGAGCTAAGAAGTGCTTCTGATAATATGCAGGTGTTTGGATCTCATATTAGAGAAGCTGGTAATAATCTTTCAGGTGCTGTTCAGCAGGCTGTTGAGAGCACAAAAGATCTGGCACAACAAAATCAGCTTTCCAGTGACAGAATCGAACAATTAAGAGTTAAATTACTGGAAGATGCAGCTAAGTTTGATTCCATTGCTCAAACATTAGATCGAACAATCATTAATGCGGACAGCACATTTACGGCACTTAAAGAATCTCAAAGTGAATTTTTGCAACAACAGCAAAGTAGTCTGACAAAGTTAAGTGAAAATATTCAAAATCATGTTAATGAGCTAAGTTCTCGGATGACTTCATTATTAGAGGACTACGCTGAACGAGCTAATTCGCAAACATCGAATCATCTTACCGTATGGTCTCAGTCAGTAAATGACTATGCAACAAATATGAATTTAGCAGTAAATGCTCTTTCCTCTGTAGTTGATGAAATTCAAGGTAAGGTGAGCTACGCACAATGAAAAAAGGATTAGCTAGTCACAACAAGCGGCACATCGATGAAGAAAACCCTTATTGGGTATCTTTCTCCGATTTGATGTCTGGATTATTGGTTATTTTTATTCTTGCATCCGTTGCGTTGATTATTGAACTAACCCAAAAGACGAATCAAGTCGATGCGGGAATTGAAGAACTGAAAAAGGCTGAGCAAGTACGTCGTAATATTGTGTTTGATATTAAAGAAGAGCTTGCCCGCCGCAATGTATTTGTTGAGATAGCTGAAAACGACACAGTTATACGTATCCCAGACAAGACATTATCATTTTTATCTGGTGAAGATGAATTACCCAAAAATAGTGAAATGCAGGATGCTGTACGAGAAATTGGATTGGTACTTCATCAAGCAATAATGAAGGAAGGTCGATTGAAATATCTCGATACGGTCTTTGTTGAAGGTCATACAGATAGTGACAATATCTATTATCGAGGTAAAGGTAACTGGGGGTTATCTGTAGATAGAGCGATCTCCGTTTGGAACATTTGGCAGAAAGATATTGAAATCGAACCAAAGTTTGGTGTTTTAGATAATGTTTATGGACAAAAATTGTTCTCGGTTAGTGGCTACGCTGCAACACGTAGGGTAAATACCACAGAAATTAATGATTCTGAAAAAAGCCAGAATAGGCGTATTGATATCCGTTTTACAGTAAAACGTCCAACTATTGCTGATTTGGAGAGGATAGTTGCGCAATGATGATGAACCTAAAGCGATTAAATTTTACTTTGCTCGAGCCAGAGACATTTTTTGAAAAGGAAATTTCAAATTTAAAAAAACTGAGTAATGAGCTCAGTGTTTGGGCTAACAAAGCGGGAACGAATAATCAGCGTTTTAATCGAGCGTTGGATGAAGTTCAAGATGCGATTCGATTTAAACGCCCGTTGGAGGAAACTCTCTGTTCAAAAACACATGTTCGAGCATTTGCCCTTTCTCTTGAATCGGATACCGATAACAAAATTAAGATTACTCAAAGATTATTAGATGCGATTACACAAATAGTTATAAAACCGACCAGTTTACTTATCGAGTCACTTTTTCAGCATTTTTTAAAGAAATTTGATGAACTTGGGGATATTGTCGCAACAGGTGCGTGGTTGCATAAGTCAATGAAGGGTCGAGGGATAGAATTAAAACACGGGAACGAAATATTATCTGAAAATGGTCCCCAGTGGTTAGCGAATCAGGCAATACAACAAAATATTGATTTTGACCAATTGGTTCGTGAATTAAAATTAGATCGTTACTCAAGCGGAAAATTTATCACATTGGCGCAAAGTATATATTATGTTGAGCGCTTGAAAACAATCACATTGAATCAAGGTCATGAACTCCTACATGAAGTTCAAAAGCCTAATGTTTATCAAGCTAGGTATGACAGCGAAAGTTTGTTAGGGCATAAGATTCTCGAAATATTGATCTCCAGAGCACAAGGAACGGCTATCGATGATTCTTGGCTTAATGTCATTATGGCGATAGCTGGCGATCCTCGGATACCTAAGTCCCATGAACGATATATCAAATGGTGGAGTCATATTCATCCCACATTGATTCAAACCGTCCGAGGATGGTTATCAAAACTCGATTTACGTCTGTTCCTTGAAGCCTTAGATGATTTTGCTAAAACATCCCACGACAGTGAATTGCGCCGAATGTATCCGGCGAGAAAACAATTTCTTGAGGGGCTATTTGATGCCGGATTAATTACTCATACTAGACTGTATATGAGTCGCCAAGCAGATTATTTTCTAAAGAGAAATTACGATAAAAACCACTTACCCAATTACTCTTTAGTTTCCAACGGTGATAAGTCGATCATTTATGTTCAGTTAACCGGAGCTCATCTTATTGAAGGTAGCCACAGCTGTTATCTCTGGATGTACAAACATCTCGATCCGGAAGTCTGTGTGTTCAACTATGACATTTCTCAGCCGACGTACAGTCAGTTGACGTCTGGTATTAACCATCAGATGCTTCAAATATCCGAGGATATGAGGGCGAAAGCAAAAATAACCCATTCACCAACCAATTTTTCTTGGCAGCGTAAAGCATTAACGACATTACGGGAACTGGGAGTTAAGGTGACGCCGAAAGATGTATTGAGCGATAAAGATTACAAACAATTCAAACAACAATTTGGGACAAGAGAATGGCAATAGGATCATTAATCAGCCGTTTTTTCTCATCTACAGATAAATCAGAATGTTTTGATGTAATTTGCGACGATGGACTCGATTTTTCCGCTGATAAAAAAGTACTGAATGCCATTACCATCGGTAATGCTGGTGAATACATTACCGCACAATATGTCTGTTTGAAAATGCTGGAAGAGCAGGGGCTGGTAACTGCTTTTCCGGATGGCTTTATGATGCCAAGTGATACGGCGGTCAGGTTGAGTGCTGAAGAACGTGAGTTGTTAAAACTCGCTGAGGTATGGACGGGCGGCATTGAGGTGGATGTGACCGGCCGTTCGAGTCATCCGGACTTTGCTGTTTCGTTTTCGGTCTCCAATTTCCGTGGGCAGATGACCAAAAGTTATCAGATTTCAGGTCCTTATATTCAGTTTAGTGAGCAATCCAAATATTTGCTCAGCCCTCAACAACTGATAGCATTTCAGGCGTTGGCCTCTCATCACTCTTCCGCAAAATCAGAATACGACAACCTGTTATTGATTCATGCATTGCAGCAAGCGCAGGAACAGGGGGGGCGGATTAATCTACAACACTTTGATAAATTGAGAATTATTACTCCAGATCAAATTGCAGTGGAAGCGGAAGTGGATGCCTCTGGGAATTTAATCCTTACACCGAACCTTGGACAAAAAGCGTCCCACAACAAGATGCAACGGGTGCTTGGTCAACTGACGCATGATTCTGCAACCACGCTGCGAATCGGTGACGAAATCGTCTTATTCAACGAAGAAAAACTGGATGCCGTTAAACAGATCATCTCAAATCGGGTGATTCCCAAACATCAAGTAAAACAGTTTTTAAAAACACCAACTGCATTTATTGATGCCAGTCTGGTCGATTTGGATCTGGGCTTTTCTTTGCGTGTCCATGGTGCGACAGTATTTAAGCATGCGTATTTTGGTGAAACGGATCAATCTGGTATTGATTGGTTTGCTCAAGCAGCTAATGCCGAAGTTATTTATCCGTTTTCAAAAATAAAAGATACTGTATCTGATGCTGAAACCTTGGAACAACTCAGTCAGAAAATTGATGATGCGATTCAAACTGGAGCTACGGTTATCGATTTTATGGGTAATACGTATGAGATACCCGATAAGGATGTTGCTCATACTGTTCTCAATGAAATCAAACATAACCTAGATATTGGGCATGAAACTATAGCTAATGAAGTTGATGATAAGGACGTTACTGAGAACGAAGGTCAAGTTTCAGAGCAGGATGGTATTTATGTTGTTGACATTGATCTTAACGATGACGATTTAAGTCAGGAATCAACCGTTGTAGTTAAAAATTTAGATCATGTGCTGGATAAGCACGAGTTAGACTGGAGCAACCATAAACGCACGCCTTTCCTTCATCAGGAGATTGGGGTGCGCTGGATCTTAGGGCTCGAAGACAAAGCTCGATCAGAAGATACCATTAGCGGTGCCATATTGGCAGATGATATGGGGTTGGGGAAAACATTTATGGCGCTGTCTGCTATCGAGCATAGTTACCAGCGTTGTGAATCGATGGATGTCACACAAAAACCAGTTCTTATCGTGGCACCATTAAGCCTGTTGGAAAACTGGCAAGATGAAGTGGATAAAACCTTTCATACATCACCATTCAACGATGTGGTGATTCTCCAATCGGATGCTGATTTATCCACGTTTCGTCTAGGCGGCACAGAAATAAGAGGGTCATCTGGCAATGACGACGAGCTTGAGCTCAGATATTCCTTAAAAGTCGGTAAGGCCTTTCTCAATGAGCGTCTCGATTTGCCTAAGCGTTTGGTGATTACCACCTATCAGACGTTGCGGGATTACCAATTTTCGCTGTGTCTGATTGACTGGGGAATGGTGGTATTTGATGAAGCGCAAAACATTAAAAATCCGAATTCACTGCAATCTCGTGCGGCCAAAGGTTTAAAAGCTGATTTTAAACTGGTGGCGACCGGGACGCCGGTGGAAAACAGTCTTGCCGATTTCTGGTGTTTAATGGATACCGCCTGCCCGGGATATTTGGGCAGTTATCAAGAATTCCGTGCTACCTATATTTCACCCCTTTTAAAGGCTGCGGGGGATGAAGTGGAAGCGATCCGACATCAGCTGGGCCGCGCCCTCAGAGAAAAAGTCGGTGCATTAATGTTGCGCCGTGTCAAAGAAGATAATTTAGAAGGATTACCTGAGAAGCATCTACATGCAGGCGGGCATTTTGATGGCTGGAATTATCTCGATTCACTGCATTCCGTCATGCAGGGTTATCAATGTAATGTGTATGAAGGCAGTATTCTTAGTCAGCTACAAAATGAAGACAGTCATGCCTTGACGACATTAGCCCGTTTGCGTGACAGTTCGCTGCATCCGAGATTAGCCGATGGCGGGCGGTTAGATGTCGGTAAATCATTCAAAGAGACCCTAGCGATATATCAGGAGTCCGGCAAACTGATGTCGCTGCTTACCACTTTGGAACAAATTAAAGCGAAGCAGCAAAAAGTGATTATTTTCGCCGTTAATAAACGACTGCAGAGTTTTCTCAGTGTTTCGTTAGGACAGCTATTTGGCTTAGGGCCGCTCTCGGTGATCAACGGTGACGCCAAAGCGGTTTCAAAAAATAGACTGAGTCCGACCCGCAAAACCATGATTGAAGCTTTTGAGGCCAAAGATGGCTTTAACATTATCGTGATGTCACCAGTAGCCGCAGGGGTGGGCTTAACGGTGGTCGGTGCCAATCATGTGATTCATCTTGAACGTCACTGGAACCCGGCCAAGGAAGCGCAGGCAACAGATCGGGTCTATCGCATCGGTCAGAAAGAAGATGTTCATATTTATGTGCCGTTGCTGTATCACCCCGAATACGAATCGTTTGATGTGAATCTGCACCGTTTGCTGACTAAGAAAACGCAGTTGAAAGATGCGGTTATCACTCCAGAGGATGTGATCCCTCAGCCCGCCGGAATGGGCAATGGTGTGTTTGGCGATACCCTATCAACACGAATTACGGCAGAGAATGTTGACCACCTGAGCTGGCAACAGTTTGAGGCGCTCTGTGTTGAAATTTTTGCGAAGCAGATGTCGTCTGAGAGCTGCTATTTAACCAAGCAGGGTAGCGATCACGGTGCTGATGGTATTATTGTCGGGAAACAGGGCACAAGTATCCTGATTCAGTCCAAATTTACCCTGCGTCGCTACGAAGGATATAAAGCTGTTCAGGAAATCACCTCAGCCAAACCGATTTATGAAAATGCGCTGAAAACCACCTTTGATCGCTTGGTGTTTATGACTAATTCTTCGACGCTCGGCAAAAAAGTGATGGAAGTCGCTAAGGCTTGTGATGTTGAAGTGATCGGTCGGGCGATGTTACTGGAACTGTTATCAAAAACCGAAGTGACTTACAAAGATGTATTAACCCGTTTAGATAAACAGCGATTATCTTTGTAACGCATAATTGGGAGCGAAATGTTGTTGGGTACCATAGTTTAACCAAGGGGGTTGGGTTTCATTGACCGCATAAGCTGCAAACCTAGCGCATCTCGCTAGGTTTGTTGTTATAGACGTATCGTTATAGACGTATCGTTATAGACGTATCGTTATAGACGTATCGTTATAGACGTATCGTTATAAACGATGGTTATAAACGTATTGTTATAGACGTATCGTTATAAACGATGGTTATAAACGTATTGTTATAAACGTGTCGTTATAGACGGTTAGAATTGGTAGTCAGCAATGACCCCAAATGTCCGTGGGGCGCCGATTTCAAGCAGATCGTTCTTATGTCGTAACACATAGTCTTCGTCGGTGACGTTTTTAACGTAAGCGCGAATCGTGAAGTTATCCGCGGCATAACCGGCGTTCAGGTTGACCACGGTGTAGTCACCGGCCGACGTGCTTTTCGTATTGGCTAAGTCAGTATAATACTCCGAGACGTAGTTCGCCCGGGCGCCGAAGAAGATGCCTGACTCAAGGTGTTGCGTGAAGCCGAGACTTGCAGACAGATCCGGCGCATAGCTGAACTCTTTGCCGTTGAGGTCTTCTGTTGTGCCGTTAGGCCCTTGAGTGACTTCTGTTTTCAATAGACCAACAGAAGCAAACACGTCTAAGCCAGAGTCGAACCAGTAAGTGGTTTCGACTTCAGTCCCATAGGTTTTGCCTTTCGGAATATTGGCAACGTAGTTGTCTAATCGGCTACCGCTGTCGCCATAAACAACCGTATGGTAGTTATCGTAGTCGTTGTAGAAGAGATTGGCGGTGACCCCCAGTTTTTTATCGAGGAAGGTGGAGCGTGAGCTCAGCTCGTAAGTCCAGACTTCTTCTTGTTTAAATACAAAGAGTTCTTGCTTGTACTCGTTATAACCAATTCCCCCGGCGTTGTAGCCTTTACGCGCGGTCAGTCCCAGCGTTGAGTTGCCGGAAACGTCATAAGTGACGCCAACTTTAGGCAGGAAAATGTTGTTATCATCATCGGCCTTAAAATCAATCGGATACTTTTCATGATCAAAATCGCGATCAAGGTCATCCCGCTCATAACGAGCGCCAAGCAACAGCCCCCATTTCGGTGTTAGCTTGATTTTGGAATCAAAGTAAATTGAATGGGTTTGCGTTTTATCAAAACGCTTCAGGGAGTCCGTCTGTGTATCCTGATCTTTGAAGTAACTGCTGAACCCGACAATCGCACTGTATTTTTCGTCCAGAGAGTTGTAAGCCAGCTTGGCTTCTGCGGTGTAGTTCTCCTCGTCGATATCTCCCCACCAATCCGTTTTTGGGTAAGCGATAAACTGGGTTGAGTAGTCACGTCTTGCAAGCAGGACATCCACTTTCAGTTCTTCATCAATCAGGTAAGCAACGTCTAAGTTAACGTTCCAGCTCTTCGTTTCTTGACGACGAGTACCGTTTGAGTCGGTGTATTCAAACTTGCCTTCTTCAGAAACCAAGTTGGTGTACTGACCTTTTTCATTACGGCTGGCGATCGTTAGCTTCGCCGTGAGTTTGTCGGTTCCCCACGGTTTGAACAGTAATTTACCCCGGATATTATGAGATTTGATTTCAGAAGGGTCCCAAGGATACTGGTCATTATCCGGTAAGGAATAGTCAATCGGCGTATTGCCTTTGGTGCCTTCAGCCGCAAGACGGAAGGCGAGTTTATCAGCGACGATTGGTGCGGAAACGACACCGGCTAAATGGTATTTGTTATCTTCGTTTTCGTAACCGGCGCGAACTTTGCTCTCGGTGTGAAACGTTGGATCTTTGGTTTTGATCACCACCGCACCACCGATACTGTTACGTCCTTGGTTGGTTGATTGCGGGCCCTTGTAAACTTCAACCTGTTCGGTGTCCCACAAACCTGCTTTACCGAATGCTTCGCCGGTCCATGATTCAGAGACACCATCAACCGTGGTATTGACGCGGGGCGTTGCACCGGTCATGTATGAAAGAAATCCGTCTCCGGCACCACCGCGACCATCGACCCCACGGATATGCGGCATGCCTGATGGCGCATTCAGCACATTCGGGACGCGATCCAGTAAATCGTAATAAGTCTGGTCTTCTCCGTTATCGGCCTCTGCGGTAAAAACGGTCACCGAACTGGTATTTTCGGCCAGCGTTCCCCCCAACTTTTCGCCAAGGACCACAATCGTCTCCGGGTTTTGAACGTTGTTTTGTTGCGGCGATTTTTCCGCATAAGCCCCTGTGCTGACGCCTAAGCAGATCAGACTACCCATTGCTGAAATGATCCTCTTCTGATGACGAAGAGAATAACCACTGTTTAAATCGATGAGCTTCATGGTCTAAGAAATCCTTTAAAATTTTAAAAATGTTTGATGTTGTAACAAATTTTATGTAAAAGTTTTCGCGAATGATTATGTTAATGATAATTATTATTGTTTACAATGATAATCAAAGTAAATTTATGCCACTTGATCACTTTTTCTGTGAATGAGTACGTGGTTTATCAATCGGAATAATTATGGTTTTTGAAAACATCCAAGGACAAGATAAACAAAACATGGCTGACGTTTGTCGTTGTCTCATCAGGAAAAATTGCAATATCGGGGATGAAACATGGTGGCAGAATATTTGCGCGGAAGGGACGCCGATAGTCGCTGCCGTTGCTGATCAGTTGGTTGATGTCATCTTTCTCTGGCGTGCGTCGCCATCCGATGCGGGATCCGCAGATATCCAAGCCGTGTACATTGATATCAACGGGGTCACCGATCATCACCGCTTCAATATGGCGAAGCTGACCCGGATAACCGGTACGGATGTGTGGTTGTATGTCGCATCAATTCCGCGCACTTGGCGCGGCGGATACGCGTTTATTCCCGTAACCTCAGCCGATGTACAGCCAGATTATGTGGGGCACGACGACGAAAAAAGAGAGCAGCACCGCCAATGGCTCCGGCGTATCTTTCCGCTGAGCTGCCATGATCAACTCAATTCAAATGGGCTGAGTCACTGTGGCTGGGGTTATGACAAAACGCCGCTGCATATGCCGGATGCACCCCCACAACCGCAGTGGCAACCGTTCGATCGGCGTTGCGGACAAAGTATCGAGAAGGCGACTTTCGCCATCGATTGGCACAGTGAGATATTAAACGGGAGCCGCCGGGTCTGGCTCTATTCCACTGCTTCCGCAGAGCAAGTCTTGCCGGTGGTATTCATTCTGGATGGCCGGTTTTGGTCAGAGTCGCTGCCTGTCTACGATGCATTGTCATGTGCCACCCAAGACGGCATTTTGCCAGAAGCCGTCTATGTACTGATTGATGAAATCGATGGGCGTCAGCGGAGTGAGGATCTGAGCTGTAACGCAACGTTTTGGCTGGCGATTATTCAAGAGCTGTTCCCTTTGGTGTCTGGCTATTTCACGCTGAGTGCCGATCCGCAGCGAACGGTCGTGGTTGGTCAGAGTCTGGGTGGGTTAGCCGCGATGTTCGCCGCGCTCAACTGGCCTGAGCGCTTTGGGTCGGTGGTCTGTCAGTCCGGTTCATTCTGGTGGCCGGACTTCTCGATTGTGAAACCGCCCGGTGATTATGTCGCACCCGAATCACCCCATCTGTTGAGTGATATGAGTCGGCAGGTGCATAACGGATTAGGGCGTCGCGCCTGTTTAAACATCTTCATGGAAGTCGGCAGTGGCGAAGACATCATGATTGACCTCAGTCAGGACATGTACCACCAACTCGCGGCGCAACAACACAATATTCAATACCGGGTCTTTGAGGGCGGCCACGAGCGCCTCTGTTGGCGTGGTGGCATCATCGACGGCCTGTCTTACATTTTTTCATTATAAATTTTTATCAGAACCTAACGGAGTCAGCTATGGCAGAACAATATGTAAACCCTTTTGATGATCCTGAAAATCAGTTCATTGTCCTGATCAATCACCACGGTCAATACAGCCTGTGGCCTGAGTTTAAACAGACGCCTTCCGGTTGGAAACAGACTTTTGGCCCATCCGGTAAACAGGATTGTATCGAGCACATTGAAGCAAACTGGCAAGACATCCGAGTGTAAACCGCACCGTAAGACCACAAAAATAACGAGAAAAAACAAGTCATTATTATTTTGAAGGAATGGACGAATGAAAGACCATCAAGTGCCAGAAGAACAGTATGCTCTGATTGGTACGCAGCAGGGGATTTGGTTTGGGCAGCAAGTCATGCCAAGACCGGAATCATTGAATGTCGCTCATTACATCGAGATTGAAGGCACGCTCGATTTAGAACGCTTCACTCAGGCCGTCAATCATGGTGTGGCAGCCGCAGACTCGCTGCATGTTGAATATCTAGACGTTGACGGAGCAATCAAACAAAGGGGGTTTGCGCCGGAACATGCGCAAGATGTTTTGGAAGTGATGGACTTTTCTCAGTCGGCATTGGTGGAGGCGTCTGCGCTGGCGTGGATGAAAGCCGATCTCGCGACGCCGATTGAGCTACAAGGCACCAGCCCAAGATATCGTCACTGTCTGATCGATGTCAGCGAGTCGGGGCAGCCGAAATGGCTGTGGTATCAGCGCTATCACCATATTGATGTGGATGGATTCAGTTTTAACGCGATCACGCAGCATATCGTCAGTGAATACAACCGGCTGATGCTGGGGACAGCAAAGCCAGCACCGTTTACACCGTTCAAAGCGGTGATTGCCGAGCATCAGCAATTTTATCAGTCTGAAGCATGTCAACAAGCCCGCAGTTTCTGGCAAAACCAAGCCAGCCAACTGCCCGATATCATGTCACTCGCGACCGGCGGGCGACGGCGCTCGGCCACCGGTGTCGAAAAATTCACGATTGAACTGGCGGGTGGGGATTGGCTGCACCGGGCCGGTCACCAAGTGCTGCCTTCAGAATTTGCCATGGCGTTAGTCTTTGCCTACTTACATTTAGTGTCAGGTACGCAACACGTATGTGTCGGCTTCCCGTTTATGCGTCGTATGGGAAGTTCGGCAGCGCGTTCAACTGGCGCCGTGGTCAATGTACTGCCTTTGACACTCGCGGTTGAGCCAACAATGACTATCTCTGATGTCGCGAAGTCGATGAACAAGGTCATTCGTCAAACCCGCCGCCATCAAATGTACGATGCGGAACAAATCCAGCGGGATTCCGGCAGAGTCGGGCAGGCGCTGTACGGGCCAATACTCAATTACAAACCGTTTGAAGAAGAAATCAATCTGGCCGGAACAAAAGGTCACACACACATTCTTTCCGCTGGTCCGATTGATGACATTGAGTTCTCTCCGCAGCTCAAGCATGACCAATTGAGCCTGACGTTAACAGCGAATGCCGAGACATATTCCCGGCAATCACTGGCTTTACATGCCCGGCGTTTCGCCCAGATGGTCGGGCAGATTGCCCGCAACCCGGATCGACCGCTACACGCTCTGGATATCGTCCCAAGCTGTGAACAGGCAAATATCGCCCGCTGGTCTACGGGACGCGTGTCGGAGGAACGTCTGCAAGCGCGTAGCGTGTTGACCGTGTTTGCGGGTCAGGTAAAACAGAAGCCTCATGCCATTGCGCTCAGTTTTGCGCAGCAACGCTGGACATTTGCCCAGCTTGATCAAGCCATCACAACGCGAGCGCAGCAGATAACCGCCTTCGGGGCCGGCAAGGGCGATATGATTGGGGTTGCCTTACCACGCAGCGCCGAAACGATCATCACGATGTTGGCAGTTCTTCGGGCGGGCGCGGTCTATCTTCCCCTTGATTTGGCATATCCTCAGGAGCGTATCGAAACCATCTTAGCGCAGGCCCGGCCCAAAGGCGTGATTGTCGAACAGACCGAATCACTGCCGTGGCAGAGCCTGACACATTGCATCTCCCTGACGGCGCTTGCCAGCCTGAATGTCACCGAATCAGAGCATCCTGAGCTTGAAATTGCCCCTTCGGATGTGGCTTATATCGTCTTTACCTCTGGCTCGACCGGGAAACCCAAAGGCGTGATGAATACCCATGTCGCGTTGGTGAACTTATTGGATTCACACCGGCAGTCTGTTTTTGCCAACGCGATCCATCGCCTTGCAGAGCAACAGCAGTGCGATGAAAGTGATGTACAAGTTCGGGCAGCGCATACCACATCGTTCTCATTTGATGCGTCTTGGGAGCAAGTGATCTGGATGCTGTGCGGGCATACCCTTCATCTGTATGACGATGAGCAGCGTAAAGATGCCTGTGAACTGACCGAAAAAGTCGCACAAGACCAGATCAATGCATTGGATCTGCCGCCTTCACTGTTGAGCCAAATGCTTGATAACGGCTTGATGACAGCCAGCCATGTGCCGACACTGGTGTTAATCGGGAGTGAAGCGGTGCCGGAACCACTCTGGTCAAGAGTCAAAGCCTACCCGGACTTGCTGGTTGAAAACTGCTATGGGCCGACGGAGTTTACGGTGGATGCGGTCAGTGCATCATTGAACGTCGATGACACCCCGGTGATCGGTCAGCCTATTTTAAATGCCAAAGCTTATGTGTTCGATACACAGTTGAATCCTGTTGCCGTCGGTGAGGTCGGTGAGTTGTATCTGGCCGGTGCCGGACTGGCAAAAGGATATCTCAATCAGCCCGGGATGACGGCAGAACGATTTGTTGCGGACCCGTTCGGCCATGGGCAAATCATGTATCGAACCGGTGACTTGGTGAAATGGCGCGACAATGGTCAGTTGGCGTTTATTGGTCGGAGCGATGACCAAGTCAAAGTGCGGGGGTTCCGTATTGAACTGGGCGATGTTGAAAGTGCGATGAATGCGATTGACGGTGTCGAGACCACCGTGGTCATTGCCCAGCGTCATGGCGCGTCACACCGACTGATAGCTTACTGCACCTTGGTGAATCATGCCCGGTCTCAGTTGGATGAGCACAGCTTGTTGACTCAAATTGCTGCCGCCGTGCCTGAATATATGGTGCCTGCTGCGCTGGTGATCATGGCGCAATTCCCCCTCAACGTGAATGGCAAAATTGACCGGCAAGCACTGCCTGAACCGACCATTGTGTCTGGTAATACCTGGGTCGCGCCGGTCAATCATCAACAACAAGTGCTGTGTGATGCGGTGGCTGAGTTGCTCGGTGCCGATAAAGTCGGCACCGCAGATGATTTCTTTGCTTTGGGTGGCGATAGTATCTCTGCGATGGGCTTGGGCACATTACTGAGAAAAGCCGGTTATGAACTGCGTCCCCGGGACATTTTCTCCGCCCGGCAGTTAAGGGGAATGGCTGAGTTGATGCAACCTCTGCGCCGTCAAGTGACGCAGAATCAGGACGGGGATATTTTGCCTTTGCCGATGTGGCGTTGGTTTGAAGAACACTTTGCCGAGCACACCCGCTATGTTCAAGGCGTCTTTGTCGAGATTGAATCGGATGTCACCTTGGCTCATCTTCAGGCCGGATTGACCCAACTGGTTGCCAATCATTCCGCGTGCCGACTGATCAAACAAGAGACGCGTTATGTGATTCAGTCGATGGCGCAGCTCAAGGTGGACACTTGGGTCGAGACAATGCAAGTTGCAGACCTTGATCACGCGGATTTAGATGGTGTGTTTGCCCACGCGAGTCAAATGCTCTCGCCAGACAGTCAGATGCTCCGGCTGGTGCAAATGCGGGATCGTACCGGGCGTTGCGGGCTGATGATCCTCGCGCATCACCTGATGATTGACGGGGTTTCCTGGCGAATTCTATTACCGCAGTTAAATACGCTCGTCCGGTCCCAAGTGAACGGTGTCAAAGCTGAGATGACACCGGAAGTGACTGGGCTGAACACATGGTCGCAAGCCCTCTGTCAACATTTGCCACAGTTGACGCAACAAGCATCCGATTGGATTGCGCAAGAATCCCGTTTTGTTGAACCATGCAAACCGCCAGCGGAAAAGGGGAACGTCGTTCACCGTCGCGTATTGCTGCCGACGGTACTGACGCAAAGTATGCTCAGCCACTGCCAAGATTCACAGGCGATTGATATCGATGAGTTGCTCATGGCTGCGGTGACTTCAGCGCTGGGACAGTGTTATCAAAAAGAGGCGATCAAGCTGTATTTGGAGTCTCATGGCCGCGAAGAGTTTGATGCTTCACTGAACCTCAGCCAAACGCTGGGTTGGTTTACGACCGAATTCCCGTTAGTCATCGATTTGCCCGCAGCGGGTGAGATTTCAGCCTTACTCAGACAGGTGAAGCAAGCGAAGCGACGTGTCAAAGATAAAGGCTTGGGTTACATGTCTCTCCGCTATCTCGACTGCCCCTCTCTCGACAACCCCTATTGCGAGACGCTCACCGCGTTATCTCAACAGCATCCGGCCTCGTTATTGTTCAACTATCTGGGCCGTTTTGAGCAGACACAGGCCATGTGGACGCCCATCAGTCGGGCAGGCCAGTTTGCTGACTCGTTTGCGGTGTCACTGAACAGTGAGCACGCGCTGTTACATCCGTTAGAGCTGAATATTTTCGTTGATGAGAGTGATAACGAGGCTCAATTTGCGCTCAACTGGGCTTGGGATGACGCGCAGTTCAGCCATGATGAGATCGATACCATTTGTGACCGGATCACGCAGCAACTTGCAGTCATGCTGCATTGGATGAATGCACAACAAGCGCTACAGGTCTCGCTGCGGGTTGCTGCTGAATATACGCAAACCGGCGTCTCGCTTGACGACGCAGCCGCGTTCGCGAATCGCTTTGGCCCGCTGCGCGATATTCTGCCAGCTTTGCCGCTGCAAGAAGGGTTGCTGTTCCAATCACAGTTAGGCGATGAGAATAGCAATTACAACTCAACCACCAGACTGACTTTCCAAGGCGAGGTCAATCCGCAGCAAGTTCAGCGAGCGTTAAACGCGGTGATCACGCGTCATCCGCAACTCGGGGCTAAATTCGACAGCTCGATTTTAGGCCGGACGGTTCAGCTGATGCCTCAAACCGATGTGTCTTGGCCATTAACGTGTGTTGATATCCGCAGCGAGAGCGCGCAACAGCAACAGACCTACCTTGCGCAAGCCGAAAAGCAAACGCTTGTTCGTCAGTTCGATCTCCATCACCCGGACGAATCCTTGCTCGATGCGACGCTCATCCACCATGGCGACGGGCAAAGCACACTGTTTGTTTCTGCGCATCACTTGGTTGTCGATGGGTGGTCAACCCCGATTTTGCTGGGGGATTTTCTTACTGCATACGCACAAGGTACGCCAAGCCTGCCCCCCGTATCGGCCAGCTATGCCGATGTGGTCAGCCAGTTGAAACAACGTGATAAAGGACAGGCCGGCCTGCTGTGGCAGCAAGTGCTGCAAGACGTCACGCCGACCATCGCATTTGAAGATGTGCCGGTTGACGATCAGGTTAAAGAGCATGCACTAATCATTGATGCGGAAAAAACCCAGCAACTCAGTCAACGGCTGAGTGCTTATGGCCTGACGATGAACTCGCTGATGCAGGGGGTTTGGTCATGTATCCTTGGCAGTATGACCGGTCGCGAAGATGTGGTGTTTGGGACGCCAGTCTCGGGGCGTTTCGGCCATGTCAAAGGCATTGATGAACAGATCGGTTTGTTCAGTAATACCATCCCGGTGCGGATGAAACTTGATGCCAAACAGAGCTTGTTGGCGCAATTGCAAGCGCATCAGGCAACGCAGATTCAACTGCTGGAACATGATGAACTGGGCTTGGGTGAAATTCAGCAGTTAGCCGGTGGCGAAACGTTATTCGATACCTTGTTGGTGGTGGAAAATTACCCGGATCATTCAGCGTGGTACGACCAAGATTATCAGGGGGCCACCCTGACCCATATTCACAATCGCGGTTATACCCATTATCCATTCACCATACTGGTGCTTCCCGGTGAGCAAATTCATGTGCTGTTTGAGTACCGGGACACGGTCGGTATTGCGCAGCAAGTGATGCAGCGTTTTGCAACGGTGCTGCAAGCCGTCATCGATGCGCCTGAACGACCACTGACGCAGCTTGATTTACGTCTGGATGACGAAATCGCGCTTCAGCAACGGATCAACCAAACCACCGCGGAGGTGAGTCAGCAGACGTTACGTTCCTTGATGGCCGCGCAGGCAGCGCGGACGCCAGAACAGATTGCACTCGTCGATAGTGACTATCGTTTGAGTTATCAGGCAATGCGTGAGCACGTGATCGCTATCGCGAATCTGCTTGTCCGGCAAGATGTGGGCGTGGGAGATGTGGTTGCGGTCGCTCTGCCAAGAAGTGTCAAGCTCAGCCTTGCCTTCAACAGTATTATTGAATGTGGCGCGGCCTACCTTCCGTTGGATGTGAGTTACCCCGATGAGCGGTTGGCTTATATGATCCATGATGCCAAGCCGAAACTGATTGTGACCACGTCTGAGCATCAAGCCCGTTTTGGTGATTATGGTCAGTTGTTGATTTTAGATGAGTTACCCGACCCAACACCATTGAGTGATGTGCCGGGCCAACCGGTTCTGGATCCGGCGCACGGGGCATATATCATCTATACCTCAGGTTCAACGGGGAATCCGAAAGGTGTGCTGGTGTCTCACCGGGCGATCGTGAATCGTTTGCAATGGATGCAGTCTGAGTATCAGCTCAATCACCATGATGTGGTGTTGCAGAAAACACCATGCAGTTTTGATGTGTCGGTGTGGGAGTTCTTCTGGCCGCTGATTCAGGGCGCGACGTTAGTGATGGCACCACCAGAGTCACACAAAGATCCGGAGTGGTTGATGGCGGTGATTGAAGATTACCAAGTCACCACCATGCACTTTGTGCCGTCGATGCTCGCGGCCTTTATGGCCTCGGTCGAAGCCAACGCTGAACAGCTTACTATTGAACAGATGACTGCTGAACAGACGGTTCAAGTTGCGCCGAGCTTACAGCGCGTCTTTTGCTCGGGCGAGGCGCTGTCTAAAGCGCTCGCCCATGTCTACGCGAAGTGGATTGATGCGCCGTTACATAATCTGTACGGCCCCACAGAAGCCGCAGTGGACGTGACATATTGTCCGGCATTTGGCGACCCCATCGACGAAAGCCTTGGTCACAGTGTGCCGATTGGTTTACCGGTATGGAATACCCAGCTGTATGTGTTGGATAGTTTTCTGCGAGCAACACCGGTCGGGGTGCCCGGTGAGTTATATCTCGCCGGTGATCAACTGGCGATTGGCTACTTAAATCGCAGCGCGCTGACCGCAGACCGGTTCATTGCCAACCCGTTTGAGCATGGGGAGCGTATGTATCGGACCGGGGATGTCGTGCGTTGGTTACCGTCGGGCAAAATCGAATATCTGGGCAGAAGTGATGACCAGCTCAAAATTCGGGGACAGCGCATTGAACTGGGAGAAATCGAAACGGCGCTGCAATCGCTGCCGGGGGTGAAGCAAGCGTTGGTGTGTGCGAAAGCTCTCGGGTCAGACACACTCGGGTCAGACAAGAGCATCACCGGTGCTGATGATCGCCAATTGGTGGGCTATGTGATTCTCAATGCCAGTGAGCAAACGGATGGTGAAGCGCTGAAGGCTGCCTTATCCACGCATCTACCGGCACATATGGTACCGATTGCGATCATCGTGCTGGAAGCGTTTCCGCTCAGCGCGAATGGGAAGTTGGATCGCAAAGCGTTGCCGCTGCCGAGTGACATTGTGACGGGAGAAAGGCGTAAAGCCCGCCCCGGTCTGGAAGCCCAACTGGTGGCTATTTTTGCCGACGTACTTGGTATTGACACCCTTGGGATTCATACCCTGTCGGCAGAAGATGACTTCTTTGCGTTGGGGGGACACTCTTTGATGGCGATGAAGTTAGCGGCAGACATCCGGCGGGTGTTGAATGTTCCGGTGACCGTCGGCCAAATCATGGTTAACCCGACGGTCGAAAAACTGGCGCTGTTACTGCTGGATGATGAGGCTCGCAATGATCCGACGCTGGCCGGTTTTGGCGAAGTCCTTCCGATCCGGGCAGGAAATGGTCCGGCGTTATTCTGTATCAACTCCGCATCGGGGTTTGCTTGGCAATACACCGGATTACCGAAATATCTGCAAGGCAACTATCCGATTGTCGGACTTCAGTCGCCACGACCGTCTGGTGCCATTGCAGCGGGGGCCGATATGCAAGCGGCTTGTGATATCCATATGCAAGCGCTGAAAAAAATTCAGCCTCACGGGCCTTATCATTTATTGGGATATTCATTTGGCGGCACCGTGGCGCAGAGCCTCGCCGCTCAGCTTCAGCAGCAGGGGGAAACGGTGGCGTTTCTTGGTTTACTGGACACTTACCCCCCTGAAGGGCAGGACTGGGACGGGCCTATGAATGAAGAAGCGCAGGAGGAAATTGAGCGGGAGAAAGACCTGTTTCTGGCCGCCAATGATGTGACAGATGATGAGCTTGATCAGCAAAGAGCCGCGATGTTTCAAGATATCTCAGCCAACTATGCAGATGCGGTGCGGCTGCTTTCGGGGGCGCGCTCCTCACCGTATGAGGGGCGGGTCGATCTGTTTGTGGCGCAACGAACACTGCCACAAGGCTATGATATCGACCACCACTGGCAGCCGTTTCTGACGCAGTTAGAACAGCACCACTTTGATTGCTCTCACGAGGATATTCTCGCGCCTGAGCATGTCGGTGACATCGGTGAACACCTCAATGCATTGTTGTGTCAGGTAGAGACCCTCCAGTCATAAAGCAAAGAACCGGCATCTGCCGGTTCTTTTTTCGTGTGACATTTTCGTGTGACAAGGGAAGGGGATTTACCCGGTTTCAGCTCGGATTTTGGCTAGCGTTTCGATAAAGGTTTCGGAATGACCAATGGGGTATGGGTCAATGGGTCATCAATCACGATGCTGTTTAATCCATAGACATCGTGGATTAGCGTTTCGGTCATGATGTCTTGTGGTGCGCCTTGAGCGATAACGGTGCCGGATTTCATCACGATCAGGTGATCCGCGTAGCGACAAGCATGATTGAGATCATGCAAGACCGCGACGATGGTACGGCCCTCTTGCAGGTTCAGTGTGCGGAACAGTTCAAGTAATTCGATTTGATGGGCAATATCCAGATACGTGGTGGGCTCATCCAAGAGCAGGTAAGGCGTTTGCTGGGCTAACACCATTGCAACCCAGACACGCTGACGTTGTCCGCCGGACAGCGATTCAACGGTCTGTTGTAGTAGCTCTTCAATCTGAGTCGCGTTGATGGCGTCATTGACCGCTTTTTCGTCTGCCAGTGTCCAGCGCCGCATGAAGGACTGATGGGGAAAACGACCTCTCGCCACAAGATCATGCACCGTGATGCCACTGGGTGCGATTGCGGATTGAGGGAGCAGGCCGAGTGCTTTAGCCAGCGCTTTGCGCGGATATTGCTCGAGGTCTTGACCATCAAAACAAATCTGCCCTTTGCTTGGCGAGAGTAATTTGCTCAGCCCGCGAAGTAGGGTTGATTTGCCACAACCGTTTGGCCCCAGAATCACGGTGAACTGTTGATCCGGTATTTTGAGTGATAACCCTTCAGTGATCAGCGTCTCTTGATAGGCGAGCGTGATGTTTTCGGCTATCAGACGATAGTTATGGCTGTGTTTATGGTTATCGGTGCGTGTGGTGTGCAGTACATCAGTCACAATATCAGCTTCCGGATTGTTGAATTAAAAGATAGATCAGGTAGACACCACCAATGCTGATGGTAACAATGCCGACCGGTAATTGATTCGGTGCGAAGAGGTTGGCTGCGACAAAGTCTGACAAAGTCAGCAGCATGGCGCCCATTAAAGCCGACGGAATGATGGCGACGCCGCCTTCCCGGGTCAGCTTTTTCGCCAATTGCGGGGCGACCAGCGCAATGAAAGAAATCGGGCCCGCAGTGGCTGTGACCGCCGCCGTTAAAATCACGCCGAATAACATCGCCAGTTGCCGTGTTTTTTCACTGCTGATGCCCAGCATATTCGCACTGTCATCCCCCATTTCGAGTAGGTTCATCTTTCTCGCTAATAGTGCTGCGGCAAGCAAAGCGATGACGATGAAGGACATCGACGGCACCACTTGATCCCAGCTCACACCATTAAGAGAACCGGCGCCCCAGAGTGCCGCTGCCATCGACGTTTCTAAGCTGCTCGAAATCATCATCCAAGTATTAAAAGCGCTCAACATCGCACTAACACCGATCCCAATAATGATCAGACGAAAGCCTTGTATACCTTGCTTAAACGCCAGCAAATACACCATGGCGGCACAGACAATGCCCCCGACAATCGCCCCGAAAGCAATCTGCAAATAGCTGCCGCCAAACAGAATGATGACCACGAGCGCGCCCGTATAAGCACCGGTGTTGAAGCCAATCACATCAGGACTTCCCAGAGGATTGCGGATGAGGGACTGAAACAAAGCCCCGCTGACGCCCAACGCTGCGCCAAACACTAATCCGGATGTGAGACGGGGCAGCCGCCATTCCAGAACAACGGTGGTCAGGAACTTTTCTCCTTCACCAAAAAAGACTTGTGACAGTTCAGCAAAGGTGGTTTTTAACTGGCCGGTGGATAGCGCAAAAACCGCAACGACAGCCGTGAAGCAGAGTAGCGCTAAAGACCACTTCAGCGCCCGTTTAGAGAGCAGAATATTGAGCCAGCCGGTTTGGCTGCCGAGCAGAATCGTATTGGATGGTCGCATTAGAGTTTACCAAAAGAGGTGACTTGACGTGCCAGATAAATCAGCACAGGCGCACCGACAAAAGCTGTCACAATCGAGACTCGGATTTCATTGACGGCGATAACCCGGCCGACAATATCGGCACTGATGATCAGTAGCGGGCCGAGTAAAATCGCATACAGTGTGAGCCAGAGTTGGTTCGGGCCCGACAGACGCCGGGCAATATGCGGGATCATTAAACCGATGAAGCCAATGGGGCCGGCAATCGCTGTTGAACAGCCGCACAGCAAGGCAATCGAGAACAAAGCGGCAAGCTGTACTAATTTCACATTGGTGCCTAAACCTTGCGCAATGTCTTCACCGAGCGAGAGGTTATCTAATGCCGGGGAAATCACGAGAGCGAGGAGGATGCCAAATATAATCGGTAACACCGCCATGGATGCGAGGGACAGATCGCGGATATCCAGTGATCCGGCATCCCAAAAACGCATTTGATCAAATGCCATCGGATTCATCAGGGTGATCGACGAAGACACCCCCGCGAGGAGCGCCCCGATAGCCACTCCGGCTAATGTGATTTTGAGCGGATTGACGCGGGCTTCTTTGTACGTGCCAACAAAATACACAAAAACACTGGTGATCAACGCGCCGAAAAACGCCAGCCAGAGATGCTCTGGCATACTTTGGTTCCCGAGTAACACTACCCCGGTCAGCACAAAGAAACTTGCCCCGGCGTTGACACCCAGAATCCCCGGGTCGGCAAGGGGATTGCGCGTGATGGATTGAATTAAGCACCCCGCGACAGCCAAAGCCGCACCGACGAGTAAGCCGATCACGGTTCTCGGGAATCGGCTCTCAACAATGATCAAACTTTCAGTTGAGTCAGTGTTGGCGAGTAAAACATCCATCACCATACTGGGTGAGATACTTTTGGCACCGACAAAGATGCTCACCGTACAGATCATCAGGAGCGCGAGTAGCAGCGCGATGAGTTTGCCTGACGGACTGGATCGTCGTGTCGGGAGCATGGCGCGTTGTCTGGAGATTTTTACGTCGTGACAGGATGTTTCAGGCGGTGAAAATAAGTTGGTCATAGATGCTAATAAAAACAATTATCATTTCCATTATTATAAATTAATGATTAGAATGTTCAAGCTTTAAGCGCTCGTCACGACGAGTAACGCCTTTAAATTCCTCCAATTTTGACGTAGAAGATCATGACAACGCGAAAACTGCTATTAGATTTTAGTCTGCTGAAAGAGAACCCCCATTTTAGAATGGTGTTTATTGCCAGAATGATGTCCGTACTCGCTTTAGGTATGATGACGGTCGCCGTGCCCATCCAGATTCATCAAATGACCGGTTCAACCTTGCAGGTTGGCTTGATTATGGCCTTAGACGGCATCGGTATGTTTATTGGCCTATTATTCGGTGGGGTGCTGGCCGATAAATATGATCGCCGGAAATTGATTTTGATTGCCCGCGCGACCTGTGGCATCGGTTTTGGGGCATTAGCGCTCAATAGCCTGTTGGCGAACGCATCATTGAGTGCGCTTTATATCCTCTCCGTGTGGGATGGTTTTTTTGGCGCAATGGGCATGACGGCGCTGATGGCGTCGCTGCCTGTGATTGTCGGGCGAGAAAACCTACCGGCGGCAGCGGCCTTGAGTATGTTAACGGTACGCATCGGGATGGTGCTTTCGCCGGCGATTGGCGGTCTGATCATTTCATTTGGTGATGTTAGCTGGAACTATTTAGCCGCGGCTGTCGGGACACTAGGGACATTGATCCCCTTGTTCAGACTGCCGACGATGAAACCGACGTATCACACGCCGGAGAATCCTTTACTCTCTTTGTATGAGGGGGTTAAGTTTCTGTTTTCCAATAAAGTGGTTGGCTGTGTGGTGGTATTCGGTACATTGGAGACTCTGGCGACAGCGGTACGGGTGATGTTCCCGGCATTGGCGTTAGAAACGTTTACCGGTGATGCAACGAATGCCGGTTTAATGTATTCAGCGATTCCCCTTGGTGCCATGGTCGGCGCTTTAACTTCCGGGTGGGTGAAAACGTCACGCAAGCCCGGCATGGTAATGATTTATGCGACGATGGGGACCTTCTTATCCATTGTTTTAATGGGATTGGCAGGTAACTTCTGGTTGTTCTTAGTGATTCTGGTGGTCTATGGCTATGCCGGCTCGGTTGCTTCTCTGTTGCAATATTCCATCGTTCAGGGGCATACGCCGGATCACTTATTAGGACGTGTCAGCAGCCTGTGGACAGCGCAGGATGTAACGGGAGATTCAGTCGGTGCGCTGGGGCTCGGCGCGCTTGGTAAAGTCATGGCGCCGGCGGTGTCGGTCTTTAGTTTTGGGGTCGGGGCAACCGGTATCGGCATGTTGATGGTGATTGTATTTCGTTCTTTACGTCAGGCGACACTGTTCGATCCGGCCTTAGCGCCTCAAGATGAAGCGGGTGGTGATACGCCACAAGCCACGACAAGCTAACTATTGCCGCCATCAGCGAATACTGTCACAAGTTAATACCGTTACAAGTTAATACCGATAGAAGTTAAACCGACGAAATCAAAATACCGCCTCAAACGAGGCGGTATTTTGGTTCGTCAAGCGTTTATTGGCTAAACGTTTTATTGGCTGAACGTCTCGTCCAGCGTGACAAGCAAGTTCATCGCACTGTAGTAATCGAGCCTGAAAGAGTCGTTACCCATTGCAAAAGCATTGCCTTGGCTGATCGCGGGCAGGTGGGCGATGAACTTGTTATGTTTAACCTGCTTGATCAGCGACTCATCTGCGGCAAATAACAGCACTGAGCGGCCTGTAATCGCATCGGCAAAGTTTTCTCCGTTGACCGGCACGATATCTTGGCGTTGGCCCATTTGATGGTTGTTCTTCAGTGCGTCAGGGAGCGGGCTCAGGGTAAAACCCAGTGCGTTCAGTATTTGTCCCTGTGCTGAGTCGTTGGTCCAGAAGTTACCGCCACGATTGTCTCCGTAATAGACCAGCGCGGAGACCGGTTGCGGTGGCAGTGAAATTCGCGCTCTCAATGCCGTCAGTTTGGTATCAAATTTGGTGATGGCTGACTCGGCTTGTTTTTCTCTGTCGGTGATAGACGCCAACAGACGCGCTAACGTTTGCCAGCTCTTGTCATCGTAATTGATGACCAATGTCGGTGCGATGGTTGAGAACTGCCGATAGAGTTTGAGCGCCGAGTCTCCGCCGGTCGCAGACACAATAATCAGGTCGGGTTTTTGTTTCGCGACGGCTTCCGCATTGGCGACGCCCTGATACAAGGGCTTGACCCCGCGGGCGTAGGCGACTTGGTTCCACTGATAAAAGAAACCGTTCTGGTCAGCCACGTGTGTGTTTGGGCGTGAGCCTCCCGAGGCAATGAGCGGCGCATCGATGGTGAGCAAGGTGCCGGTGATCGACACGCTGGTGGAGACAATGCGTTGCGGGGGCGCGTTCAGCGTCACCTTGCCGTAACGGCTGACAATGGTTTTCGGCCAGCCCTCGGCAATCGTCAGGGTGGTTTCTGAGGGTTGATTTGTCGTGTGATCATTGCACCCTGTCATGAGCGTGGAAAGTATGATCCCCAGAAGGAAAAATGATAAGCGAGACATAAGGTGCTCCAGTGTCTGTTGCGCGCAGATCTGATTGGATTGATCAACCAGCCGGTTACAGCGCTTGAGTTCATTGTTACAGGGCACACTTTATTGCGAATGGCTATCATTATCAATTGATTTTATGAAAGTGGCTGTTTATTATTATGGAAATGATAACTGTTAGCATTTGAGTGATTGTAAGTGCTAATTCGTATCGGTTTACTTCTGTTCGTGATTCTGTGTTGCGTGACTCTGTGTTTCGTGACTCTGTGTTTCGCGACTCTGTGTTTCACGACTCTGTGTTTCACGAACGTGAGTCGTCAGTCAGCAATTTTTTCAACAAGGATAATCGTCATGGCAATTCCCAAGATAGCCGCATACCCCATTCCCACTAGTGATTCATTCCCAGTGAACAAGGTCAATTGGCAGTTAGATGCAAAAAGGGCCGTGCTGCTGATTCACGATATGCAGGATTACTTTATTAATTTCTTCGATAAGAAAGCTGAGCCGGTTCCTGCGTTGATTCAACATATTCAGTCAATCAAACAGGCGGCAAGTACGGCGGGTATTCCGGTAGTGTATACCGCTCAGCCTGCGAATCAGGATCCGCAAGAACGTGCGCTACTAACCGATTTTTGGGGAACCGGACTCACTCAGGATACTGCAATCCTCACGGATGTCGCGCCGCAAGACAATGATACGACTTACACCAAGTGGCGCTATAGCGCATTTAAAAAGACCCCGCTGTTGGAATGGATGAACGACACAGGGCGTGACCAGCTGATCATTGTGGGTGTTTATGCCCATATCGGCGTGCTGTCTACGGCACTGGATGCTTTTATGCTCGATATTCAACCCTTTGTGGTTGGAGATGCCGTTGCCGATTTTTCATTGGCGGATCATCAATATGCCTTGCAGTTTATTACGGGCAGAGCAGGGAGTGTCAAATCCGCTCAGCGGGTTATCGACGAAATTCAGCAGAGCGCGTCATCCGTCACGTCGCTTGATCTTGATATCATGCAACAAGACGTCGCGGAGATTTTAGATCTCGATATCGAAGACATTGATGTCGATGAGAATCTGATGCTACTTGGGCTGGATTCCATTCGCGCCATGAGTTTGTTTGAAAAATGGCGCAAGCACGGGGTGGATGTCACTTTCTCTGAGGTTATCCAACAAGTGACGTTAAGATCGTGGTGGCAAACGATGGAAGCGGCTCAAGCCCGCGCAGTCGCCTGAGTGCGTTTGATATAAAAACCATTCATAAAAAAACCGATTTCATGTGAAATCGGTTTTTTTAGTTAGCGGGCCGAGAATTGTTCTCTGAGCTGTTTTTTATTAATTTTACCGACTGGGGTTTTGGGTAAAACATCCATAAATTGGATTTGATCGGGGATTTTATATTCCGCGAGGCCTTTGCCGTGCAAGAAGCGCTTGAGCACAATTGGTTTGATCGTCTTGGCTTGGTCGAGGCGCGTTTGGTTGAGAACAATAATGGCGCAGCTGCGCTCGCCGAGAAACGCATCCTGAACTGCAATTAAGGCCACATCATGGACATCCGGGTGTTGCAGTAATACGTTTTCGACTTCTTCAGCGGCAATTTTCTCGCCACCGCGGTTGATCTGATCTTTATCCCGTCCGGTGACGATGATATTGCCATCCTGAGTTAACTTGACTAAATCACCCGTCGAGTAAAAGCCCTCATGATTAAACGCTCGTCGGTTATGTTCCGCTGCCCGGTAGTAACCGCGAATGGTGTAAGGGCCGCGAGTGAGTAATTGGCCTTCCTGACCGGCAGGTACCGGTTGGCCCTCTTCATTGACCACCAGCACTTCGTCATCGGGCGAAATCGGGCGTCCTTGGGTAGAGACGATCACGTCAAGCGGATCATCCAATCGCGTATAATTGACCAGACCTTCTGCCATGCCGAAGATTTGCTGCAATTGACAGTGCAATGTCTCTGGCAGTTGTTGTGCCGCACTTTGGCTAAATTTGGCGCCGCCCACCTGAACCAGTTTTAAACTGGAGACGTCCTCACAGGCCGAAGGGGCGTACTGCATCCAGAGTAAGGCTAACGGTGGGACCAGCGCGGAGACGGTCACTTGGTAGCGTTCGATTAAGCCAAATGCCGCTTTCGGGGATGAATCTTGACCTAAGATGACGCAGCCCCCGGAAAAAAGCACACCCAGTGAGCCGGGAGAGCTCAACGGAAAGTTATGTGCCACAGGCAGAACACACAGGTATTTGGTTTCCGGGCCAAACCGACAGATTTCAATGCTCCCGATCACGCTGTACACGTAGTCATTGTGCGTTCTGGGGATTAACTTTGGTGTGCCGGTCGTCCCGCCAGATAACTGATAAAAAGCCACATCTGTTGCCTGACGGCCTTGTTCAGTACAAGCAAGTTTATTACCAGCGTGTTTGGCACTGACTTGCTTGGCACTGACTTGTTGGTTACTGACTTGTTGGTTACTCCCATCTAAATAGAGGGCGTCGAGCGATTGAATCTCGGGATGAGCCGCAGTACCTGACGTGATCGCAAGTTTTACCGAAGGGCAAGTGGCAAGCAGCTGTAATGCCTGTTTTTGGGTATCAAAACCGGTGATCTGATCAGAAAAAATATAGGCTTTTGCCTCGGTGTGCTGACAGAAATAGCTTAATTCCATATGACGATGGGCGGGCAGCGCGAGAACCGGTTTAATCCCTTGCATAGTTAAGGCAAAAAAGCAGTCGTAAAACTCAGTTTCATTCGCCATTTGCAGCACCACATTGTCACCGGCGTTGAGACCCAGAGAAGCAAAGCCTTGTGCCAGCCGGACGATGTTCTGCCGTAATTGTTGATACGTATATTGCTGATCGTGACACACCAAGGCGATGGCATCCGGTGACTGATCCACGGTTGCCGATAAGCAATCAAATAGTGTCCGGTCTTGCCAGTATCCTTGCTTACGATAGTGCTGCTCATATTCCGCAGGCCAAGGGGTAAAGTCTAATTGTGTTGAGGAAATCACGGAATGCCCCTTATGCTGTCAGTCGTTCGTCAAGTTGAATGCCTGCGGCTTTCAATATGGTGCCCATTTTGGCGCCGGTTTCTTCAAGTTCACTTTGAGGGGAAGACTCGTTGACAATGCCGGCACCGGCAAAAATGCACATTTCGCGTTGGCCGACTTCAGCGCAACGAATCGTCACCACCCACTCACCGTTACCACGTGCATCACACCAGCCAATCATGCCACTGAAATATCCGCGCTCAAATGTTTCGATCTGCTTGATGGCTTGATAGGCCGACTGTCTCGGGAAACCACAAACGGCGGGGGTCGGGTGAAGCTCCGCTGCGATTTGCAGCGCGTTCACATCCGGGTCAATCGCCTGACCTTCTAACACCGTCGAGAGGTGCAGCATCGTTTCGGTTTCGATGACCGATGGCACCATCGGGGTAAAGAGATTCCGACAATAACGGCTCAAGACTTTTTCGACTTCTTCGACCACAAAGCTATGTTCATTTAAATCTTTTTGGGTATCGAGTAACGAGGTATGCGAGCGCTGGTTGTCTGATGCATTGGCTGACTTGGGACGTGAGCCTGCCAGTGGGTTTGACATGACGTGTCCGCCTTTTTTGGCTAACAGTAACTCAGGGCTGGCTCCCATCAGCTTGGCATTGTCTCCGATATCCGCAGCAAATGTGTAACCGCGAGCATTGATGGAAAGCAGGTTTCTGAGCAGGGCGGTTTGATTAATATTTTGATCGGTTGCGATGCGCACCGAGCGGGAGAGGACCACTTTAGAAAGCTCGGTGGTATCGAATAGATTTAATAAGGTTGAGACGCCTTGTTTATAGTCATTGCCGGTCGGCGGAGAAATGACCGTCGCTTTGTTTGCACCAAGCGTGTCATATTTGCGCCCTCTGGCACTACTGGATACATACAGTTTTTGAGGAATAAAAAATTTCGTCGGCGTGTTTTCATCGAACGGGACAGTGGCAAACAGTACCGGATTATCATTGTCTGATGTTTTCGCCTGCGCAAGCATTTGGTTGGCGTACCGGGCAAGTTCAGAGAAGGGGATAGCCTGATTGAATTGTTGTTCAATACCGACACCCAGCATGGCGTTGTTTGGCGATGCAAAGAAAAAAGGCGCTGTCTGTAGTTCTTGGTTCAAGAGCTCTTGAGCCATTCTGGAGAATCCAACCACTTCGCGTTTCATAATTACCTCTTTCAAATTTGGTGACAAATAGTTGCCATTTGTTTCATACACAAAACATTGGTAGGATTATAGGTGAGAACGATTATCAATTTCAAATGATAATTTATCTTGTTTATAAATTGGCAATTGTCATGGTCGTGAATCGCAACAGGAGACGTTGAGTTGAAGCAAAATAACGAAACGGTATTGCTTACCGGAGCAAGTCAGGGGATTGGATATGCGGTATTGGAACGGTTGTTGGCTGAGGGGTACAAGGTGGTTGCAACGGATCGATGCATGGACGCGCTTGAGTCAAAGTTAGGTGATTTTAAACGAGCGTATGGTGAGCAGCTCGATTGGTACGCCATTGATCTGCTTGATCGTCAGTTGGCGCAGCAGGTCGCGCAGCTTTGTCGTGAATATCACTTCGATCATTTTGTCAGTTGTGCGGGGGTATTAAGCATCGGAAATGTTCACGCAATGGCTGCTGAAGACATCAGGCAAATGTTTGACATCAATACCTTCGGTGCTTTGACCATGATTCAACATGTCGCCGAGGGGATGAAACATCGTCAATCGGGGAGCATTGTGGTGATTGGTTCGAATTCAGCCAACACGCCAAGATTGAATATTGGTGCCTATGCTGCCTCAAAATCCGCTTTACAGATGTTGGTGAAGTGCACTGCACTGGAACTGGCGGAGTACGGCATTCGTTGCAATATTGTCAGCCCGGGCTCGACCAGAACCGAGATGCAAACTCAGCTCTGGCATGATAACTATGGTGAACAACAAGTGATTGAAGGCAATCTCGAACAATATCGTCTGGGCATACCATTGAAAACCATGGCCGAACCGGTCGATATCGCTAACGCGGTGCTTTTCCTGATGTCTGACTCTGCCCGTCAAATCACGATGCATGATCTGCGGGTCGATGGTGGCGCAACGTTGGATAACTAATCTGATAGCGCTCCCGCTTGTCTGATAGCGCCCCGTTTGCGACCCGACCACGAATTGGGTCATTGAGGCGAATCGATAACAATCACCATCGGCAAAAGCGGTGGTGATTGATGATGTCAGGCCTGATGGCTGCTTTGCTAAAACCTAAAAATAAGTATTGTATCGGTCGATGATGTTCAAGCTCTCATCCACAACCGCGATTTCACGCCACTTATCAAACGTTAAACAAGGGTGGGATGTCCCAAAACTCATCATATCTCCGACTTGTAAATCGATGTCAAAAGTCATGAATGCATGTTGGTCCATGATATCTTTTACCACACATGTTCCTGAATGAATGGCAATCGGCGTTTGGTCTCCGACATGATAATAAGTCAATGGGGTGGGGAGCCCGGCATCAAATGCCACATCACGTTTACCAAATCCAACAATGGCGACCCCTGGCTCAGGGATGGATAAAACGTAGGCCCAAAGCTCCATAGCAGACTGTAGCGTGGTATGACTCGCTTGGCACTGTGCATTTCTCAACATAATCTGTGTTTGAGAATCTTCATATATACCCATATCGTGAATCACGTAACATCCGGGACGAATGATCGGCACAACGTTTGGATGAAGATCCGCTTCTTTGAAAGCTTCACAAACGATGTCGTACCAAGCAGAACCGGCTCCGGTTAATAGTGGATGTTCAGCACGAATGGATGATTGAAAGAAATCAGATGTGAAGATGTTTAGTACCCAGTCAATAAAATTGCGGACTTGAGTGACTTCATCATCACCATGTATGACCCCTTCATAAAATTCCACACCAGATAAGCGTAGAGACGTGCTTGTGTTGATGGCTCTAACCACTGAATTGACTTGCTCTTCAGTCCGACAGCCACAACGGCCGTGGTGTGCACCAAGCTCGATGAGGACATTGAGTGTCAGCGATTTTTCAGTAAAAAATGTATCTAATGCGGATACGTTTTCGACTGAGTCAACGACGCAATAAAATTGAATACTGCTAGTTTCAAGCATATTGGCGATGATCGACATGTTTGCTTTACCAACTAATTGGTTCGCCATTAAAATATTCTGACATCCGGCATGATAAGCCGTTTGAGCCTGAACCGGATTGGCAACCGTCATTCCCCAAGCACCAGCCGATAATTGCGCTTTGATAATCTGAGGCGTCATTGTTGTTTTTGCGTGGGGAGCTAACTGAACGTGATATTTTTCGCTAAAGTTTTTCATCCACTGGATGTTGTTTTCTATTCTGTCTTTATATAAAAGCAACGCAGGTAAGCTAACATCTTCACGAAGTACGTTCGCTGCGGTATTTATGGGGTGACCTTTTTCTAGATATGTCGGATTCACTTTATTCATCTGATTCATCCTTGAGCGAATAATAACCGCTGTTGTGATTGATTAATGACTTCCATTCAGCTTTTGTGTCAGTTTGTTTGCGCAGCTGATAAGTTCAGATTTATAGTCATCAAAATTCTTTAATGCATCTTCTTTAGGCGCAATTAAACATAGGGTCGCTACCGGTACACGGTTTTCATCAAATACTGGGGCAGCAAAGCATCGCGTGAAAGTGTCAGAGATACTATTGAATGAGAAAAACCCTTCCGCTTTGGCCTGATTACATTCTTTGAGAAACTGCTCCTCAGGCAATCGGCTTTGATCTGGAAGAATGAAGTCATCAGGGGCGATAAACGCCAAAATTTCTTCATTACTCAGATGATTTAAAAGTAATCTGCCTGACGCTGTCCAGGGAATGGCAACTTTTTCACCGATATCCGCACTAATTCTGAAGGGGCGATCACCTTCTTTCATCATTGCAACCGTATATTTGTGTCCGTCAAGCATACATAACTGAGCGGTTTCTCGGGTCATCGTAGATAAGTGTTCTAAATATGTTTCTGCTTCACTTGCTAAGCTGAAATGTTTTAAATAACTCGTCCCTAAAAAATGCAGTTGTCTGCCCAAAAAAACACGGCCATCTTTATGAAAATTTTCTAATACGCCCATATCAAGCATGATTTTTATTAATTCATAAATAGAAGAAGTTGGTGCTTGCAACGCTTTTGCTATTTCAATTGGCCTGACCGCTTTTTCATTATTTCGAAGAAATTCCAAAATTTGAAATGCTCGCTCTATCCCTCTGGCTCTCACAAGACCTCCCATCATGATTTATATGAATGAGGTATTGATTACCCCATTCATGATCTAAGCTATTTTTGTTGATATGCAACACAGTCGATTTCCACTTTTGCGTCAACCATTAAGCTTGATTGTACACAGGCTCTGGCTGCCGGGAATTCGCCAAAATATTCAGTAAACACACCATTAAATGACCAAAAATCTCTGGCATCGTCAAGCCATACGCCAATTCGGACGATATCTTGGACATCGTAATCTGCCTCTCTCAGAATTTTCAGCATATTCTGAATTGCTTTATGTGATTGGTCGATAATACCACCATTGATAACTTCACCATTTTCCATGGCGACTTGTCCTGAAACATATAACCAGCCATCGGCTTCGGTAGCGCTTGCGAAAGGAAGTTGTTTGCCTGCTGCACCACGAGCATCGCAGCCGTATCGTTTAATTGTCATCGTTAAATTTCCTTCATAAGATTAAAAGTGGGAACTTTTCAAGAATTCAGCCAATCGGTTTGATTTAGGGTGATGATAAAGTTCTTGAGGATGTCCCTGTTCCTCTATTTGTCCGTTATTCATAAAAATAACGTTGTCTGACACTTCATAAGCAAACTTCATTTCGTGTGTTACAAGTACCATTGTCATGCCATCCTTCGCTAAGTCTTTCATGACATTTAAAACTTCATTGACTAACTCAGGGTCAAGAGCAGACGTGACTTCATCAAATAACATGAGCTTAGGGCTCATCGCCACTGCGCGAGCAATGGCGACTCGCTGTTGCTGCCCGCCGGATAGCTGAATCGGGTAATGGTCTTTTCGGCTCAACATCCCAACTTTATCCAGCCAATGCTCTGCGGTAGCGGTCGCTTCACTTTTACTCATCTTTTTGACTTTTAGCAGTCCAAGCGTGACGTTATCTAAGGCTGTCATATGAGGAAATAAGTTGAAATGTTGAAACACCATCCCTGTATGTGAGCGTTGCTTCGCTATTTCAGATTCCGAATGACGCACTCTCTTACTATTGGTGATGGAGTACCCCATATCTTGACCATCTAAAATAATTTGTCCTTGCTGATAATCTTCTAACAGATTAATCGTCCGTAATAATGTTGTTTTACCTGAACCACTAGAGCCGATGATAGAAACCGTCGTTCCCTTTTTGACTTCAAGGTCCACACCTTTTAATACTTCCAAATCTCCGTATGATTTATGAACGCCACGAATACTTAGTAGCTTCTTTCTATCCGTCATCATTTATTCCTTAAATAATACGATTCAGCGAATCGTCACTTTCCGCTCGACATAGCGGCCGAGTTGTTCTATTCCGAAATTAATACAGAAGTAAATAAAACCTGCGAATAGATAGAACTCCATACTCATAAAATTTCTGGAAATTATTTGCTGTGTAGTCAGCATGAGTTCTAAAACGCCAACAATTGACAAAAGCGTTGACGCCTTAACCATTTCAGCCGCTGTGTTAACCCAAGTCGGGAGAATTTGTCTCAATGCCTGAGGCAACAAAACATAGATGAACGTTTTTAAAAATGTTAATCCAATTGCCTTGGCTGCCTCTGTTTGTCCAATAGGAATTGCTGCGAGCGCGCCACGGACAATCTCTCCAATATGCGAACTACAAAAAATGGTTAATGCAATCACCCCGGCTTGGAATGCATCCAAATTTAAGCCCGCTGCTGAAGGTATATAAAACATGGCTAGTATTAAAACAAATACGGGGGTTCCCCGAATCATGTCAATATAAATACGAAACATGAATCTTATCGGTAAACTCCCATATTCAAGAGCCAGTCCAACGATAACACCGAGCATCGTGCCTAAGATGATAGCCAATGCTGAGATACTAATCGTGATGATAACACCGTGGTAGATAGCGCTTCTTGCATTCCATAATTCGTGTAAAAAATAGGATATATCCATAATTAGCAATTCTCCTTACCAAGGGAACTTGAAATTATGCTTGTAGATGTTGAACTGTTTTTTCGGGTTTTAGAAATCGTGATTTTCTTTTCTAAAACTCTGAGCGCGTATCCCAGTAAAAAACAGACAATAATATAGATGCCACTTGTTACCATCCATGTTTCAATCACCCGAAAACTCTCAACGTTTATTTTTCTTGCATAAAATGTTAACTCTGGTATCGAAATCGCTGCTGCGAGAGAAGTATCCTTGAATAAAGAAATAAAATTATTTGTAAGTGATGGTAATATGTTTCGTATCATGATAGGGACGAGGATCATTCGTTTTATTTGCAACGGTGTTAATCCAATAGCCAAGCCTGCTTCATATAACCCTTTCGATATTGATGTTAACCCTGAGCGGAAAACCTCTGTAAGATAAGCCCCCGCATAAATAGAAAGCGTTATAATAAATGACTCTATTTTCCCGATGCGTATCCCCATCTGTGGCAACGCAAAATAGGTGAAGAGTATTAATACTAAAATCGGCGTATTACGAATGATTGTAACGTAAATAGATGAAACATATTTAAAAAATCTATTTTTTGATAACATCATGAATGCGCATATGATTCCAATAACGCAGCCAATTAAAATAGAAATGAAGGCTAGACCCAGACCTAAGCCTAACCCCGATATTAATATGTCCCAATTTCGCCATACAACACTGAAATTGAAATCATAATCCATGTCTAAGTGTCCGATTTATTTATATTCAACAGGGAAGCCAGTTTTTGGCATTGGCAATTGCACGCCAAACCATTTCTCAAATGATTGAGAGTAAGCACCAAAATCAACACCTGTCATCGCTTCATGGAACACGACATTCACGAAGTTCAGCCATTCCTGATCACCTTTTTTAACGGCACAGGCGTAACTTTGAGGCATCCAAGAATAACCAGAATCCTTATAATGACCCGGGTTTTGCACCATATACCAACGGAGAGAAGATTGATCTGTTGCTGCTGCATCGGCTCGGCCAGAGTTTAATGCCTGATACATTAATGCAACGCTTTCATATTGATCGACCTCAGCTTTCGGTAACGCTGCATGCACCATCTCTTCTGCATAAACGTTTTGTAAAACCGCGACGACGACGCTGTCTCCGGCATCTTTTAATGAATCATAGTCGCTGTATTTACTTTTATTCATTAATAAAAGTCCGACACCTTCCCGGTAATACGGTATCGTAAAGCCAACCTGTTGAGCCCGACTTGGGGTAACTGTCATGAACTGGCAGCTAAGATCGACTTTATTTGTGACTAAATTAGGAATGCGGGCGTCACCCGATTGGTCAACAAATTTAATCTTGGTTTCATCGTCAAATAATCCTTTAGCCACTAACTTTGCCATATCTATATCAAAGCCTGCTAAATTATTTTTTGTATCTTTAAAGTGCCAAGGCGCATTTGTGCTTCCGGTGCCTACAATTAAATATCCGCGATCTAACACCTCTTGTAGTTTATTTTCTGCATGGCTAGTCGCTGAAATAAACAGGGGCAACAGAGCGAATGAACTCAAAACATATTTACTGGCTTTACTCTTCGTATTCAATCTCATCACTTATTCCTTGTTGTTGTGCTATCCATTAATTCCGGTATAATGGAATGAATATCTTTATACTGGAATATGTTTTTAGTATGCGGGGACTCTAAATACCTGTCAATAGCTCAAAAAACAATCAGTATATAGCTAGTGATATTATTATCAATTGGTGGTTTTTATGCTGGATTATTCGTTTTATCTAATTTAACAGTCTGGATTGTTTTTATATGACGGCTATTTATGCTGAATCCAATTTGGTGCGTTTTTTGTTTTTCTGCACAAGACTGGTGATCAATTGATTTATCTATTTTCTGTTGAATCTTTAACTCATTCATAAAGAAGAACATTAAATTGATGTTGCCGGATTCCGATAAAGCCACGGATTGGGCTTTGATATGTCGGTGTGACGACTGCCAGTGTATTTGAGGTCTGTTGCACGCTCTGAACGGTATTTTGTCATACCATTGATGAGCGGATTGAATCGGATGGTCATTGGAACATGCTAGTCGTGATTTCATGTTTTGCGGTTGAAGCTGAGGAGGATAACAGAGCCTCATGCTCTGTTATCCTATCATTACCCCGCGGTACTGGCTCTGCGTTTGAGCTTATATTTGAGGGTAGTTGACGACACCAATAAGTCGTCACCTTTTATGGCGCGTATCAGCTTTTCAGCGGCTTTTGTCCCCATGGTCTCATAGTCAAACTCCGCACAGCTCAGACTTGGGTAGGCGTGTTCTCCCATCGATGAACCTTCAAGACACATAATTGCGACATCTTTCGGCACCTTGAGCATTCTGCGATGACATTCAAATAACGCCCCAATCGCAATATCTTCATGACTGCATACGAATGCATCCAAGACTGAATCGCGTAAAAGCAGTTTCGCGAGCCCTTCCGCGCCTAATTGAGAAGAGGGGGCATCCGGTGTGGTTAAGAAATGATCGGGGGTTAAATAGCTATCGATCATCGCACTTTGCCAGCCATGTAGTTGATGTTGCAAGGTAAAATGGTCACCTCGCGCACCGATGAAGCCAATATGTTTAAAGCCTTGTTCAATCAGATGCTTGGTACACGTTTTCCCGACGTCGAAGTAATCAAAGCCGATGTTTAAGTAGTTTTCTTTTGAACATTGCTCTGCGATTTCTAACACAATGGTATTGGTTGATTTCAGCAGTTGGTGGGTTCGCTTGGTATGCTCTTGGCCGAACAGCACGACACCCGCCGGGCGACTTTCCAAAAATGTGGAGACCAGACTTTCTTCCTGAGTGATTGAATAATCACTGTAGCCGATGAGTAACTGATAGCCCGCTTTATTGAGTGTATGTTGAAACTTCGGCAGGAAAACCGCACAAGATTTTTCAAAAAGTGACGGAATGACCAGTGCGATAGAGTGACTGTCTGCGGATGCAAGTGTTCCCGCTGCTTTATTGGGGATATAACCAAGCTCATCAACAACTTGCTGAATTTTTTCTCTGAGATGTTCTGAAACTAAATCCGGTGTTCTTAATGCTCGTGACACCGTCATTGTGCCGACACCTGCTTTTTGCGCGACATCAGCCAATGTGACGCTACCTGTACTTCTTCGTTTACGCGGTCTGCTCATTTTTCCAATTTTATATGATAGGTTTGCTACGCTGACATGTTACCACAGCATGTTGATTATCGGTTCGATACTAACTTATCCGCATTCTGATTCCATTGATTCAACCCGGAGCAATGAGCAAACTTCTACGCGCGTCACACAAATGATAGCGCTATCAGATAGCGCTATCATTTGTGATCAGTTTAAGATTTTTCTGGCACATTGTTCGGTAAAGTATCATTAAATTACACGACAGAGTTGGACATAATCATGCTACGTGAACTGATAACCCCTGATGTGGTGCGCATTTATTCTGATGCGAGCGACTGGAAAGATGCGATTGAAAAATCTTGTGTGGCCCTGATTGACAACCATGCCATAGAACCCAGCTACGTTGATGCAATTTGTCGCTCGCATGAATCGATAGGTCCTTATTACGTCGTCGGTCCGGGGATGGCGATGCCTCATGCTCGCCCGGAGGATGGCGTCAACCGTTTAGCGCTTGCAGTGACGGTCATTCAGCAAGGGGTGAATTTTAATGCCGATGAAAATGACCCGATCAAAATGCTGGTGACATTAGCCGCGACAGATAGTAACAGCCACATTGAAGCGATTGCGCAGCTCGCTGAACTCTTTATGAATGAAGCGCATGTACAACAGATTTGCAACGCGCAAAGCCCAGACGATGTGCTGGCCGTGATTCACCAATATTAAATGTTATACCTCCTTACACTACTGAAAATAAAGGTCTGAATGATGAAAATTATAGTTGTTTGCGGTAATGGTCTTGGCACCAGCCTGATGATGGAAATGAGTATTAAAGCGATTGTAAAAGAGCTCAATATTGATGCGACCGTTGATCATGTTGATCTCGGCTCAGCGAAAGGCACCGATTGTGACATCTTCGTCGGTACGAACGATATTGCCGAGCAGTTAAATGCGTTGGCGGTAGCGCCACGTATTGTTGCACTGGATAACATGGTTGATAAAGCTGCGATGAAAGCGCGTTTGTCTCTGGCTTTGCAAGCGCTCGGTTACCTGTAAGGAGAAAGCGATGGAATTCTTTAATTTCTTAATGAATGATGTCCTGTCAGAACCCTCGGTGTTGGTCGGTTTTATCGCCTTGATCGGTCTGATTGCACAGAAAAAATCGGTGACGGAATGTATCAAAGGAACCGTAAAAACAATACTGGGTTTTATCATCTTGGGGGCAGGGGCCGGTCTGGTCGTGAGCGCGCTTGGTGATTTTGCTACCATTTTTCAACACGCCTTTGGCATTACCGGTGTTGTTCCCAATAACGAAGCTATCGTCTCGATTGCGCAAAAATCATTTGGCCGGGAAATGGCGATGATCATGTTCTTTGCGATGCTGGTGAATATTTTGATTGCGCGTTTTACACCATGGAAATTTATCTTTTTGACCGGGCATCATACCCTGTTTATGTCCATGATGGTTGCCGCGATTCTTGCCAGCAGCGGGATGGAAGGTGTGTCGCTGATTGCTTTAGGTTCGATTGTGGTCGGTTGTATGATGGTGTTCTTCCCTGCCATTGCTCACCGCTACATGAAGCAGGTGACCGGTTCTGATGATGTCGCAATTGGTCACTTTTCGACACTGTCTTATGTGCTCGCTGGGTTTATCGGTAGCAAACTGGGCAATAAAGAACACTCCACTGAAGATATGAATGTTCCGAAAAGCTTATTGTTTTTACGGGATACGCCGGTTGCTATCTCGTTCACCATGGGGATCATTTTCATTATCACCTGTCTGTTCGCCGGCGGTGACTATGTTCGTGAGGTCAGTGGGGGTAAACATTGGTTTATGTTTGCCTTAATCCAGTCAATCTCCTTTGCCGGTGGGGTATATGTCATCCTTCAAGGGGTACGGATGATTATCGCGGAAATCGTACCGGCGTTTAAAGGCATCTCCGATAAGCTGGTTCCCAATGCAAAACCTGCATTGGATTGTCCGGTGGTCTTTCCCTATGCGCCGAACGCGGTATTGGTCGGTTTCCTGTCGAGTTTTACCGCAGGTTTAATCGGGATGCTGCTGCTGTACATGATGAATTTAACCATCATCATTCCCGGTGTGGTACCGCACTTCTTCGTCGGGGCTGCCGCAGGTGTTTTCGGTAACGCAACCGGCGGACGACGCGGTGCTATCTTAGGCGCGTTCGCGCAAGGGCTGCTGATCACATTCCTGCCAGTCTTTCTACTCCCTGTACTGGGCGATTTAGGATTTGCCAATACCACATTCAGTGATTCTGATTTCGGAGTGATAGGGATCCTGCTTGGATTGATCGTTCGTTAATCGATATTTTTTAAAATCAAGATCTCGCTTGCGGGGAATGCAATGCCAGTCAGTTAAGCTGACTGGTATTTGTTCTTTTGGGGGCCTGATCACGTTTGAAGACCCATTTATGAAATGAATACTGATTTTAAACTTTCCCTCAATTTCGAATCAATATAGTATACATTTTGTTGTATACACATTAGTTGTATATTCGTCAGTTGTATAAATATTGGTTGTATATGTGTATCAACATATCTGAACAGCGGCAGGATGTCAGAACGCTGTTTACGCTCTAATCTGAATCTAAAGGAATAAAAATGAAGCTTAGAATATTATCTCTTTCGATCATGGGTCTGTGCTCACTTGGTGTTCAGGCCAGTGATTTATCACAATTTACTGAAATCTCTCAAAAAGCAAATTTTATTGATGGCGTTAATGTTGTTCAGCCTCCGGAATTTACCAACGATCCGACTTTCAGTGATTCGATTGTTGACCGGGCAGACGCCATGGGAGCGATTGCCGTTGATCGGGACGGAAATCAATCCACCGCTGAGATTTCAGAAGATGCATTGCGAGCACTTGAGGACGCAGTCAAGACATTGGATGAACTGGGTCTGGATGCCACGCTATTTACCACACCGGAAAAAGACGCAACGATTAAACCTAAAGTGACCGGAGAAGAGGAAGATGTTCAGGGGGTGGTCATTGGTCGTGATGATCGGACCCGGATCACAAGAACAACCGTTTCACCTTACAACTATATCGGCCATATCTCCGTTGGATGTACCGGTACACTGATTGGTAGTAAATATGTACTGACAGCGGGCCACTGTGTTGCAAACGGTCGTGGCAGTTGGTACAAGAAGCTGGATTTTGCCGCCGGACAGAATGGTTCTGCAAAACCTTGGGGAACCACCGGGTGGAAAACTGCAATCACCACTAAAGCTTGGTTCAATAACCGTAATTCTAATTACGATTATGCGTTAATCGTGTTGCAAAAAGCGCCGCACGGTGGTTACTCTGGTTGGGGAGTCTATTCTGGTGGTACCCATTCGGTGACCGGATATCCGGGAGATAAAACCCACTGGACCCTATGGACTGACTCCGGTAAAACCAATACCATCTCTTCTTATCGTGTCTGTTATACAATGGATACCGCCGGTGGCGAAAGCGGTAGCGGAATCCGGGATACTCGTAACTACGTTCGCGGCATTCATACAACGGGTTCATCTTCCCGTAACTGTGGTACTCGGCTGACTAGTACCGTATACAATACGCTGAAACAGTGGATATCTTCCTATTAATCGGTATTTTTTAAGTGGTACTGATGATAAAAGGAGCGGGTTTTGCTCATGCCGATCAGTTAAGCAATCCATGAGCGGTTGAACGCTATCCAAACCAGTGATAAAGGCTCTCAGAATTCAATCCGGGAGCCTTTTTTGTCTTTCAGCGAGGTGCTTTTTATCTTTCAATGAAGTGATTTTTTGTGATGCAGCGCTCGATCTGCCCGATGAATGATGTATGTGAGTGTTTCAACCGCGCGTATGATTGTGCTGTATTGGTGCAAAAATGCACAAAATGAGTTCAGTTGTAGCGAATCCGGTTCAGATAGGTTTCGTGTTTAACCCGCTTTTGATAATCGAGCGGTGTGGCACTGACTAATCGTTTGAATTCTCTCAAAAAATGAGACTGATCACTGAATCCCAGACCATAGGCCAAGTCAGAAAAGATGACCTGTTGCTGGTGGTTAATATGATACACCGCAGACTGGCACCGGATGATCCGGCTGAACGCCTTGGGCGACAGTCCTAAATCACTGAGAAACTGGCGTTGTAACGTGCGGCTGGTGTAGCCGGTCAATGCCTCTAACTGTTTGATCTGAATATTCCCTTTGTGATGAAAAATGTGCTCAATCGCTTGCGACGTGAGAGATGAAAAGCGCCGCTTTCTCTGACTGCACAATGACTTATCTTTCAGAAACTGCTGCGTCAGGGTCACTTGCTGGATAAACGTTGGCGCACTGACCACTTGTTCAAACAGGGCGTTGCACGTTGGCACCACATCATGTAAATGCAGTAAATGATTGACCATTTCACTGGCCGACGCATTCAGGAAATCAGGAATGACACCCGGCACAAACCGAACCCCGAAATAACGATGTTGTTGGACAAAATTGGCGTTGGTCGCTTCGAGTGTCGTCCCGCAAACGTATGCGGTCGGAGACGTGGCATCACAATCGAAAAGGATATCGATACAGCCATCCGGGATTGCGAGTGTCAGTGATGCAGACGAGTCCGCTTCAAAACCATAGAAGTGAGAAACCTCAGGAATATCAGAGGAACAGAGCGAAAAATCCTGCGCAGCACTCAGGACAAACCAAGGTTGTTTGGCGTGGATGCCTGCCACGCGTTTGACAATCGAAGCTTTTGACATAACGACACCTGCTTTCCGGGATAAATCGCGCTAGATATGGTGAGCAAAGCAAGCGAGGTGCCAATTTGTTGTTTTTATCAATACTTCTTCCAGAGAATCGACAATCTTTGTGTGATGTCGCAAAAATTCAATACGCTGCTTATCGGGCCCTCTATCATCCAAGCTATCCGTTGTTCATCCGATGTGCTTCGCCAAGGAAGGTCGATGACTGACATCCTCGGTGACCGGAACACGGCATACAAATTATACCCCCTATTTTTTGAGGTGATGTTATGTCAGAGAGTACCAAAATCGATTTTATTTACCTGTCGGAGCAGGACATGCTCAACGCTGGTGTTACCGATATGCCAAGCTGTGTCGATACCATGGAAGAAATGTTTGGCCTGCTGTGGCAGGGCGACTATCGCATGGCCGGTGCAAATAATGATTCTCATGGTGCGATGGTCATTTTTCCGGAGGAATCGCCTTTTCCGACCATGCCGAAACCGACCGCTGATCGTCGTTTGATGGCCATGCCGGCTTATCTCGGCGGAAATTTCCAGACGTGCGGGGTGAAATGGTATGGCTCTAACATTGCCAACCGGGAAAAAGGGCTGCCACGTTCGATCCTCATGTTTATCCTCAACGATATTGAGACAGGGGCGCCACTGGCATATATGTCTGCGAACCTGTTATCCGCTTACCGTACCGGTGCTGTTCCGGGCGTTGGTGCCCGTCATCTGGCGCGTAAAGACTCGAAAGTGATCGGCCTGCTTGGCCCCGGTGTGATGGGCAAAACGGCCGTGGCTGCATTTATTACCGCCTGTCCTCAGATTGATACCATCAAAGTGAAAGGCCGCGGACAGAAAAGTCTCGATAGCTTCCTCACATGGTTGGCATCCACCTATCCGCAAATCACTACTGTCGAGATTGTCGATTCACTGGAAGACGTGGTGCGAGGCTCCGATATCGTGACGTACTGTAATTCGGGCGAGACCGGTGACCCATCGACATATCCGATCGTCAAACGCGAATGGGTCAAACCGGGCGCTTTCTTGGCGATGCCCGCCTATTGTCGCCTGGATGAGGGGATGGAGCAGGATGACGTGCGCAAAGTGCTCGACAATACCGGTTTGTATCAAGCTTGGTACGAAGAAGTGCCGAAGCCGGCCCATCATCATATTCCGGTGATCGGTGTGCGCTTTATGGACATGATTGCCGAAGGAAAAATCACCCTCGATCAACTTGAAGATATCGGTGAGATAGTCTCCGGTGAAGCGCCCGGTCGCCACAACGATGAAGAGATCGTCATTATGTCCGTCGGGGGCTTACCCGTAGAAGATGTGGCGTGGGCAACGGTGATTTACCGTAAGGCACTCGCGCAGGGAATCGGCGTCAAACTGAACCTGTGGGACGAGCCTGAGCTAAGTTGAGCTGAGCTTTAGCACTGTATAGACCCCAGCCATTGTTATTTGCGATGTATTTTATTTGTGATGCAGGGAACCCCCAATGACCCAGATTGTAAAAGTAAAAACCGGCTCAAAATTTGAAGCGCTTGGCAGCTATTCCCGCCTTGTGGCCGTGGATAACTGGATATTTGTTTCCAATACAGCCGGCCGTCATCCTGAATCTCAACACATCTCTGATGATGTGATTGAACAGGCACAGCAGGTATTCGACAACATTGAAAAAGCATTGGCTTCCGTCGGTGCCGGGTTGGCCGATGTCGTGATGTCTCGTGTTTTTATTCAGGATCCGGCCGATGTTCCGCTGGTGATGGAATTTGTCGGCCAAAAATTTAAGGGAATTGACCCTGCAACGACGGTGACCTGTCCCCCTTTGGGATCGACGATCTATCAAGTTGAGCTGGAAGTCACTGCCTATCGTGGTGCCGGTGATAGCGAGACAAACAGAATCACGATCTGATGGTGATGCATTCAAGACGTCGCTGTTTGGTTGAGAAGAGATTTTTAAGGATGAGACGATGACACAGAGATTGGAACCCGTAAAGACGCAAGACCAGCACCCCGCATCAACGCAAGTGGTGATTATCGGTGGGGGCATTATCGGTGCCAGTGCCGCATTAGCATTGGCTGAGCGGAACATTCCGGTGGTATTGCTGGAAAAAGGACAAATAGGTGCGGAGCAGTCATCTCGTAACCTCGGTTGGATCCGCAAAACCAATCGTCATGCTGAAGACATTCCGTTGGCACAGGCCGCAGACCGACTCTGGGCTGAGATGCCGCAGCGGCTCGGGCGTTCGGTCGGTTACCAGCAGTCAGGCATTCTGTTTGCTGCGCGTGATGAAAAACAGATGGCCATGTATCAAGGGTGGCATCAATCCGTTCAGTCATTGCAATTGGATTCTCAACTCCTTAACCCACAGCAAATTGATCAACTGGCTCCCGGTGGTCGTGATCAATGGATCGGTGGCGTGTATACCCCTTCCGACGGATTTGCAGAACCAGCCATTGCGACCAGTGCCATCGCTCAGCGAGCCATTGAAAAAGGGGCGGTGCTGGTACAGAACTGTGCCGTCCGCACACTCTCAACCGCTGGCGGTAAGGTGAGTGGGGTTGTCACCGAGCAAGGTGAAATCCGCTGTACTCAAGTGCTGCTTGCCAGTGGTGCGTGGTCGAGACGTTTCTTAGGCAATCATGGGGTGTCGTTTCCGACACTACCGATTATCTGTTCAGTGTTGCGTACGAAAGCCACCCAAGGGCCGACGGATATTGCATTTGCAGCACCGGATTTTTCTTTTCGCCGCCATGCAGACGGTGGGTTTGTCATTACACAGCGCGGGGCGCTGGATGCACCGTTGACGCTGGATCATTTGCTGATCGGTATGCGTTATTTGCCGCAGTTACGTGCACAGCGCAGTTATATGCGCATGTCGCTCGGGCGTCATTTCCTCCGGGATTTGGCTTTGCCACGGCGCTGGAAGGCGAACGGTGTGTCTCCGTTCGAACGGATTCGTACCCTGAACCCGCCAGCGAATGACGGAATTAACCAAGAAGCACTGACGAATCTTGCCAATGCTTGGCCGATGTTTGCAGGCATTGGGATTGATGAAAGCTGGGCCGGTCTGATTGATGTAACACCGGATTCCGTTCCCGTGATTGATCACATTGGGGCGATTCCCGGCCTGACGGTCGCCACCGGCTTTTCTGGTCACGGATTTGGGACCGGCCCGGCAGCAGGACAGCTCGCCGCGGATTTGGTCGCGAATGTCACACCGATTGTCGATCCGACTCCTTATCGGTTTGAGCGGTTTTAAATATTGATTGATTTAGACATTGACCGATTTGAAGCATGGATCGGTTTACAGCATGGATCGGTTTACAACATGGATCGGTTTACAGCATGGATCGGTTTACAACATTGACGTTGTTTTTATTCATGAGAGGGATTTCACATGAGCAATCACACACATGTACAAAGTATGGATACTGTCGGGCTGTCGATGCCCCCTCGTCCACGGTTAAAAATGCGTTTGCCGACAATGATGGCAATCTGTATTGGTTTGGTTATCGTTCAAGGGGCGATGATTTCTGCAACGCAAGGCATCGGGATCGGCGGTATGTCGTTCATCACCGCGATGATTGCAGCATTAGCGCTCGCCCAGTTTAATGCGATGAGTTTTGCTGAATTGTCACTGATGTTTCCGCAAGAAGGGACGTTAGCCACGTACACGCAAAAAGCGATTGGTCATTTCCCGGCGATTGTCGCGGTGTTTGCCGGGTATGTTGTCGTTGCGATTCTGGCAATCCCCGTGGAAATGTTTCTGGTTGATGGCATGTTAGCGCAGCTGTTTCCGGGGACGCTACCGGACAAGGTGGTTCCGCTGCTGATTTTAGGGGTTCTCACCATCACGAATCTGGTCGGGACTGACGTGTTTGCCCGCGTTCAGAATATTCTGGCATTTGTGTTGGTCAGTGCCTTAATTCTGGTGGGCTTGACCGCAATTACCGGCTTGAGTCAGCCGCATCCTGATTTGGCCGGGCAAGCGGTGGACTGGAGTTTCAGCGGTGTGTGGGACGGGAGTTTCATCGGTTTGATCGCTTTAGCCATGTGGATGATGGTCGGGGTTGAATTTATCTGTCCGATGGTTAACGACGTCAAACAGCCGCGGAAGAACATTCCCCGGGCCATGCATTTATCACTCTTATTCATCTTCTTGATCTTTTTGGCTTTTGCTTATGGTGCCAGCCTTTATTTAAGTCGGGATACGCTGGTTGAATCGCCTCTGCCGTATTTGGATTACGTCAATGCTGTTTTCGGTCAAAGTGGGTTAGTCATCGCAACCGTCATGGCACTCGCTGCCACCTGTAGTACGATCAATACCGTACTGGCCTCGGTACCGAAAATGTTGCATGGTATGGCAATGCAGAAACAGGCTTTTCCGCAACTGAAAGCAATTAACCGGTTTGATGCGCCATGGGCTGCCATTATGATGCTTTCTGTCTGTACCGCTGTGTCTTATTTTATCTTCGATATTGATGCGTTGATTGTACTGGTGATTGCGGCAACCACCAGCTGGCTATTGGCCTATATTGTGGCTCACATTGACGTGATTGTGTTACGTCAGCGGCTGCCGCAACAAGAGCGCCCCTACCGCACACCGTTCTACCCTTGGCCTCAGATTATCGGGATTGTCAGTATGCTGTATGTGGCATTGAATAATTCACCGGACCCGAGTATGACCCGGATGGTGTACACCATCACTGGTAGCATTTTACTTATCATCAGTTTGATCGCGGCATTCTGGGTGAAATTTTACATGAAACGCGGATTGTTTGAGCCGGATGTCGATTAAGTCGTTCTCTGGGGGATCAACGCCACCAGAGACATTGTATCGATGAGCACAGAACTCACCGTGTCAGCGTCAGGACACTCGGATGAGAAACACCAGCAGCGTGACAGCGTGCGGTGATTTTCTTTCGAGTGTTTTCTCAGAATCCATGCTCAGGATTAAATCGGGGGGAGCTGATGATTTTCTCGCTGTGCATAGGCCTGTGGTGTGCATCCAAACAAGGTTTTAAAGGCACTGATAAAGCTGCTCACACTTTTATAGCCTAATTCATAGGCGACGCGATTGGTACTTTCTCCCTGTCTTAACAGCTCAAGTGTGCTAATCAAACGGTGCCTGCTGCACCATTGTCGATAAGTCATCCCCGTTTCTGCTTTAAACAGCCGTTCAATCGTACGGACACTGGCACCCACTTGTGCAGCACGCTGCTGTAGCGTGATATGGTGTAATGGCTCATTGATGATATGCGTGATCAGCCGGTTTAACCTCGGGTCTTTACCCGCGGGTAAATACACTTTGAGTTCATCCAGCGTGGCAATTTCATCAATCAACACCAGTCCGAGCCGTTTCATCGGTCCTTCTTGTAACGAATCGTGCCCTTCAACCAATCGCAAGACTAACTCACGGATCAACGGGGTCATTTTCAGCATCGCGATGCCTTTTTGCTGTGCCCGAATCGGAAATGACGGATCAACATACAAGTTGCGCATGTGGGTCACTGTTTCCGATTGAACCTGATGCACGACGCCACCGGGGATCCAAACGGCATGCGTGGACGGCACAATCCAAATCGCCGCATCACTGGTGACTTTGACAATGCCTTGGGCTGCCCATAACAACTGACCTCTGGGATGGGAATGCGGTGTCATGCGGGTTTCCGCCAACATACTGCGGCTATGCGTGAGCACCGGGCGAGAAGGGTCGATGGTATAGGCAAACTGGCTCGGTGGCAGTAATGTCGCTTTAGAAATATTCTTTGGCATTTTTAGGTCTTTTTGCGTCACGCGATATCCGCTATCTTAGAGATCATTATTTCTGCAATCAAGATGAATCAAGGTGAACGATATGAACAACAGTGTGTCGTTGAGGCATATTGCAGTTGCCCTCGCACTGATACTGGCTGCTTGGCTGGTTCTATTTCCGGTTGAGGGGGTTCAACCCAACGTTTCGCACAGCGCAGCGGTGATACTGATTACGCTGGTGGGCTGGAGTACCGGTTTGTTTCCGCCATTTTTAACTGCCTTAATCTTCTTTGCGCTGGTGACCATCTTCCAGTTACTTGCCCCGGGGGTACTGTTTGCAGGATTTGGTTCGACCGCCGTGTGGTTAATTATTTCCGGATTTATCATTGGCTCAGCAATTAGTCTTTCCGGATTAGGCAAAAGACTGGCATCCCGGATTGCGCCATATTTGGTCGGTAGCTATTTCCGCCTGATTTTCGGCTTGGTTGTGAGTGCGATGATATTGGGATTTTTGATGCCTTCGTCCGTGGGGCGCTCTGTGGTAATGATCCCAATCGGCATGGCTTTGGCGGAGAAAGTCGGTTTTTCTCGCGGCAGTAACGGGCGTCTGGGGGTCGCGACATCACTGACACTGGCCTGTAATATGCCGAGTTTTGCGATTCTGCCGGCCAATATTCCTAACATGATCTTAAGTGGTGCCAGTGAGACGTTATTTCACCTGAGCTTTGGTTATACCGAATATCTGTGGTTACATTTTCCTGTTCTCGGTATCGTGAAATCGTTAATCATTGTCGCGCTGACATTAGTGATCTTTCCTGCTCACATTCGTGCTGAAGCCAGCGATGAAGCGCCGCAACAGCAAGAAGAGGTATATCAGACAGCGTTACAAATCCGAGTCGGTATAATTTTAGGCGTGACATTGTTATTGTGGGTGACGGACACCATTCACGGAGTGAACTCTGCGTGGGTCGGGCTGGCTGCGGCGATTGTGTTGCTACTTCCCCGTTGGGGTGTGGTCCCCCCCAAATCATTTAACAGCAGTATTGATTTCGGAGCGGTTGTTTTCGTTGCCGCAGCACTTGGGCTCGGGGCGTTAGTGAATCGGTCGGGGATTGGTACGATCATGGGCGATATTTTGGGAGGCTTCATTCCCGGCAAGGCTGGGGGCGATTTTCTGAACTTCATGGCGCTTTCGCTGATGTCAATGCTTACGGGTTTCGTTGCGACAGTTCCCGGGGTTCCGACCATCCTGACTCCGATGGCCGGAGATTTAGCGCAAGCCACCGGTTTTACCGTTCCTCAGGTATTAATGACTCAAGTGGTTGGTTTCTCGACAATTATTTTTCCATATCAGGTGACACCACTAATCATTGCGATGCAGTTATCGCATGAACCGTTGTCGAAGCTGTTGAAACTGACATTCCCTCTGGCGATTATCACGGTATTGGTGTTAATGCCGTTAGACTATTTATGGTGGAATTTGTTGGGGTGGCTGGGGTGATCTTGGGGGGGGGGGAAGCGCTGCTGTATCTCTACTTTTATGTACCTAGCCTCCGACCCTGATTGTCTACGCTGAAACCCAAAAAGATGCTTTTGGTTCCTTTTGACATTTATCAAAAGGAACTGGGGCGCTATTGAAGAAATTATTGAAATCGGCAAAAGCAATTGCGCACCAAACCAGCAGACTATGATTTTTACCTTCCCAGCCACCGGCCCCAAAACTGGAACATTGCAGTGCCGACACCATCCGTCTAAACACAGAAATGTTATCTCCATTCAAAAAATCGCCTTCCCAAAATCAAACTGACTTGATAATGCGTGAATCCTAACCTGCATGTTGCATATAATGGTCCGACTTGCAGATTAATTTTTATTTTATATCAATCATCTGACTGCGGTAGCGTGGTGGCTCAGGAAAGACTTGGTTAAACAGTGTTCAGTCACCATGTTCCAACAATCATAAAGAAAGCACACGAAGGGTGTTTACATGGCAACGTTAGGATTCAGACTCACCATTGATGGCGTCAATGATGAGACATTGGTGGTCCGTGACTATCAGGGCGTCGAATCGATTTCAGACTCGGTGGATGATCAAGGTCAACCGGTTTATGGCTATCGGTATCGCATCGATATTGCCAGCCGCAACAGCGACCTGAGTTTCGAGCAGATGGTCGATAGCAGTGCATTGCTGGAAGTGCTGCGCGATCAGGAAGTGGTGCAAAAAGTGCACGGCATTATCCGCAACTTCAGCCGGGGCGATACCGGGCATCACCATACATTCTATTCACTGACGTTGGTGCCTTCTCTGGAAAGACTGTCGCTGCGCCATAACAGCCGGATCTTCCAGCAACTGGATGTGCCGGAAATTCTCTCGGTGCTGTTTCAGGAAATGGATATCAATGATTATGCGTTTTCGGTACGCCGTGAGTGTGCCAAACGCGAATACTGCGTCCAGTACCGCGAGACCGATTTAGAATTTTTCCACCGTCTGGCGGCTGAAGAAGGGCTGATGTACCACTTTGAGCATCAGCAAGACAAGCATGTGTTAGTCATCACCGATAATTCCGAAGGGTTCGGTCGCCTTGCCATGCCGGTGCCGTATAACGCGCTGTCCGGCGGGGTGTTTGAAACTCCGTATGTCTCGACCCTGACCGAGCATAAACAAATGGACGTCAGTGACGTCCGACTGGGCGATTACAGTTTTAAAAAGCCATCCTACAATCTGGCCCAGTCCGCCACTGGCGCTGATATGAGTTATCAGCGCGGTGACTATGAGCACTTTGACCAGCCGGGACGATTTAAAGACGACCCCAGCGGTCAGGCGTTTACGCAAATCCGCCTTGAAGCCTTGCGCCGACATGCGCATACCTTCAGCGGTAAAAGTAATGAGGCGCAACTTCAGGCCGGGAAGCGTTTTGATTTGATGGAGCACTTGGATGGTGAGATGAATCGCAATTATCTGCTGATTCAGGTCACCCATCAGGGCAGCCAGCCGCAAGCGCTGGAAGAATCCGGTGGCAGTGGTGCCACCACGTACGCCAACCAGTTTGCTGCGGTGAGCGGCGATCAGGTGTGGCGCATGACACCACGCAACAAACCAATCCTGAAATTTCCGACCATGGGGAAAGTGGTCGGCCCTGACGGCGAAGAGATCTATTGTGATGAGCATGGCCGGGTGAAAGTGCAGTTCCCATGGGATCGCTATGGCAGCTCGAATGAGCAAAGTTCTTGCTGGCTCCGTGTCACACAAGGTTGGGCCGGCGCGCAATATGGCATGATGGCCGTACCACGGATTGGTCACGAAGTGGTGGTGCATTTCCTCAATGGCGACCCCGATCAGCCAATCATTACCGGTCGGACATACAACGCCAATAATGTTACGCCGTATCCGTTGCCGGAGCACAAAACCAAAACGGTGATCCGCACCGAAACTCACCAAGGCGAAGGTTATAACGAACTGAGTTTTGAAGATCAGTCAGGCAGTGAAAAAATCTACCTCCATGCGCAGAAAGATACCGACACGCTGGTCGAAAACGACGCGACCACGCATATCAAGCATAACCAAAGTACCACCATCGACAATGACCGCTACAGCCATATCAAGGTCAATGATCACCACACCGTCAGCGGTGAAGCGCGCACCAAAATCGCCAAAAGTCAGACACTGATGATTGAAGGCGAGCTACATGTGAAAGCGGGTAAAGTGTGGGTCAACGAAGCCGGTACAGAAATCCACATCAAAGCCGGTGAGCAAGTCATCATCGAAGCGGGGAATGAAATCACCCTCAAAGCCGGTGGCAGCTTCGTTAAAGTCGATCCATCTGGTGTTTCCCTCAGCGGTGCCGGGGTGAACCTCAACTCCGGTGGCAGTGCCGGGAGTGGCAGTGGGTTTGGTGGGGAATTACCATTTAATGCCAAGGCTCTTATTCAGGAAGAGCAAAAACATATCATGGAGTTCTTCTATATGGATCCTGAGTTACAGCCATATGCAGGTACAAAATATAAAGCTGTTCTGAGTGATGGTACTGAGTTAACAGGAGCACTTGATGAAGACGGGTATGCCAAACTTGAGAATGTACCTAACGGTGTTGCCCGCATTCATTATCTTTCCGATGAAGCCTTTGATGATATTCCCAGAGAATCGATTTCTAAGGTTGTGAATCGACTTGATAGTTTACTGGGAGCGTAATTCATGTGGGGAAATGATGTTTATGAATGGCTTTATGACAATCTGGAAGATGCTTATACCGCAGGCGAAGACTATATCAAGCAGAAAGCTCAGGAAGCAAAAGATGCGGTTATGGGGCCAGTTCAGTGGATTTGGGAAACCCTTCAAGGCGACTTTAATGCAGATATGAGTACTGGGCAGATTGCTGCCAACACTGCGTTGGGGTTAATTCCAGTTGTTGATCAGATATTAGACTGCCGAGATTTGGTAGCGAATTGTAAAAATATCAAAGAGGATAAAAGTAATAAAGGGGCGTGGATTGCTTTATGCTTGACGTTGATTGGTCTATTTCCGACATTGGGTTCGGCAGCAAAAGGGATTTTGAAAATATTCTTCTTGTTCCTGCGTAAAGCGGGAGGGGATGTAGCGAGAGTGATTCGTCCGGCGATGAAACCTGTTCTGTCTTTTCTGGCAGATCCGAAAGTACAGAAAATACTGGGTCAGAAGCAGGCCGGGGAAGTATTGACCAAAGTTGCTGACCAGTTGAAAGAGCTCTCTTCGATGGTGACAAAATCCAAACTACTTGCTTTGTTCGATGAAGCAGCCGATGCATTGAAAGGCGTCGTCAATAAAGTCAAAGCGGTTGCGCCTGCAAATGTCTGCCGGATGTTGGATGATTTTGTGGAGACGGTTGTCGAAATTCGCGGTAAAGCCGATGAAATGATCGGGGTTGTACTTGAGCCGGTACAAAAACTTCTCGATGATTTGGAAAAGCATCTGAAATTACAGATTGATGAGTTGAATAACAGCCATTTAGCTCCGGCAGGAGGTGTTGTTGTCCATCAGTTGGATGATAGTGTGGTGGCTATTCAGCCAAGAATTATTAAAGCGACCAATAAAGAGAAGGGAATTTTCGGTGAAATTATCAGTGATACTTTTATGGAAAACCGACAATTCAAAAATATGTTACCGGAGGACCGTCGTGTAAGAAAGATGACGGATAAGCCCCGAGGGCGGGGGATTGATGGCATTTATGAGAACACCAATCCACCACCACCGTTTGTGGTTACTGAAACTAAATATCGAACAGATACGGGTAAATATATAGATGATGATGGTGTAGCGAAGGATTCTGTTCTTAGTAAAACACGAGGTTCATCAGGTTTTCCAGCAGCGAAGCAGATGAGTGATGAATGGATTGAACCTAGAATTAGAGCCGAGCTGAATCCTAGGAAAGCTGAAGAAGTAATAGATTCTGAGTATGAGCGTTGGCTTATGATTGTAGATGATTCCGGCCATGTGATTAATGTTACTAAACTAGATGATAAAGCTAACAGTGTTGAAGAGGTTATTTTATGACGATGGATGTGACTGATTTTGAATTAAGTAGACGTGATCCTTTATTAAGTGGTGATGTATATAATGAACAGAGAGACTTTTTTCAAGATGATAAGTCAAATCGATATGATAAAGTAAACGACTCGACAAATAGTATCGCGTTAAGAAGTCGGGTCAGTTGGTCATTGTCATTAGGTAAATTTGAGTATGCAACACTTGAATACTCGGCGGGAAGTAGTCTTGAAGAGGCTGAAATTCTAATTAGAGATGCCCTTGCTGAGCTGAATAGGCACAAAACTCAGTTTCCATTTAAATCATTTTCATATTGGGAACCAGATTCGTTTCAGTTTTTACTTTGGTCTCTCAGTTTTGCTATATTTTCTGGAGAGAAAAAATCGCTTGCCACGATTATACGTATGTTAAGCAAGAATCCACAAGATGATGACGATCCTCTTCTTAGCATCCTTTTAGCTCGTTTAGGGTATATAGGTTTACCTCGTATAACCTATTTAGTATTCCCAAAATCCTATCAGCACCTTTACGATGCAATTAAAGGCGATGGTATTTCTCCTACAAAAACAGAGCGGCAGGAAAGTATCAAGCAGTATCTCAAAGGTTGGTATAAAGGGATGAAAGACTGCTACTGGTATAACCGTCATAAAGGTCAATTCCCGACTTTCTTTGGCTACTGGGCATTTGAAGCGGGGTTGGTGACATTACTCTATGGTTTGGACGATAGCAGTTACCGTCACATGCTCTACTATCCAAAAGATTTGGTTGATCACGCCAGAGCACAGGGGTATGACCAATTGTTTGCACCGGAGCTAATGGAGCAGCAGAAGCACTATATTGTTTTACCCGGAGATGAATGTTCGATAGATGGCACTTTTTTATGTAATCTGACGAATGACCAAATTATATTAAACCGTGGTGATCGAGCTCCGGGGCCGATAGAAGATGAGAATGGCAACCGTATCTTTTGGGTGAGTCAATAGGAGGTTGTTCGAGACTATTCATTATATTGTGAGTTTCATTCTATCAATCCAGATAAGCCACTCAAAATGATGCCTAAATCAAACCGAGCCGCATCCGCGGCTCGTTTATCACAAACACTTGGATGGTGAGATGAATCGCAATTATCTGCTGATTCAGGTCACCCATCAGGGCAGCCAGCCGCAAGCGCTGGAAGAATCCGGTGGCAGCGGTGCCACCACGTACGCCAACCAGTTTGCTGCGGTGGGCGGTGATCAGGTGTGGCGGATGACACCACGCAACAAACCAATCCTGAAATTTCCGACCATGGGGAAAGTGGTCGGCCCTGACGGCGAAGAGATCTATTGTGATGAGCATGGCCGGGTGAAAGTGCAGTTCCCATGGGATCGCTATGGCAGCTCGAATGAGCAAAGTTCTTGCTGGCTCCGTGTCACACAAGGTTGGGCCGGCGCGCAATATGGCATGATGGCCGTACCACGGATTGGTCACGAAGTGGTGGTGCATTTCCTCAATGGCGACCCCGATCAGCCAATCATTACCGGTCGGACATACAACGCCAATAATGTTACGCCGTATCCGTTGCCGGAGCACAAAACCAAAACGGTGATCCGCACCGAAACTCACCAAGGCGAAGGTTATAACGAACTGAGTTTTGAAGATCAGTCAGGCAGTGAAAAAATCTACCTCCATGCGCAGAAAGATACCGACACGCTGGTCGAAAACGACGCGACCACGCATATCAAGCATAACCAAAGTACCACCATCGACAATGACCGCTACAGCCATATCAAGGTCAATGATCACCACACCGTCAGCGGTGAAGCGCGCACCAAAATCGCCAAAAGTCAGACACTGATGATTGAAGGCGAGCTACATGTGAAAGCGGGTAAAGTGTGGGTCAACGAAGCCGGTACAGAAATCCACATCAAAGCCGGTGAGCATGTCGTTATTGAAGCGGGTAATGAAATCACCCTCAAAGCCGGTGGCAGCTTCGTTAAAGTCGATCCGTCCGGTGTTTCCCTCAGCGGTGCCGGGGTGAACCTCAACTCCGGTGGCAGTGCCGGGAGTGGCAGTGGGTTTGGTGGGGAGATGGCAGAGTTGCCTTTAGCAGAAGGTCACAGAACAAATCAGGGGTTTTACGATGAGTAGTATTGCACTAAAAGAAATATTGACGAATAAAGAATATACTTTTAAAGAAAATATCAACTTAGACAACAATACATCGGTTATGGCAAGCTTTCAGTTACAAGATAAAAATGGAAAGCTTTTAGGAAAAGAGATCCCGAAAAATTTAAAAATTAAGGACAAGAAAGTCTCTACTAAAGTAAAGGTGGAAGATTTAGCTAAACAGAATAAAGTTTCTGTTAAAGATATTTATAAGCTAATGGCTTCAATTGATGTAGATAATGACAAAGTTTTTCAGAAAAATGAAAAAACTACTGTTGAAGTAATACCTATGGTATTGCAATCTGATCTGCTAAAAGATTCGGAAACTCTGAATAAGCTCGCAGTGAAGAGAAGTAAAGGATACAAGAAAGGAATTAAAGGAAATGAGGAAGTTAAACTAATTCAGAAAGCTCTGATTGAGTTGAATTTTGATTTGGGGAATGCTGGCGCTGATGGTTATTTTGGTAATGGGACAAAAGGAGTCATTGCACAGTTTCAAGCAGCTTATACTCCCACACATGCAACACACAAAGTATATGATTTTGGTGATATTGATGGCATTGTCGGTAAAGATACAATTCTTGCTTTAGATGAAGCTTTATGTGATGAATGGACTAGTGAAATTAAATGTTCATGTAATCGGGACTTCTCTGTCGAAGATATAAAGAAATTAGTTGCGGCTATTCGGAGTAATACATATTACGATGGAGAGAGAATATTATTTTTCCATAAGAATAAACTCTTTAATTATTATGCTAATGTTCCAGATGAAGATAGAACACATGAGAAACTAACTAAAGTATTGAATGATTCATTTAATAAATATGGAATATCAAAATGTATACACAAAATACATTATTTAGCTAATATGTATGTGGAAACAATGTATTTTACTGCTACGAGAGAAGGTAAAGGGATATCTGACTATAGATATGATCCGTATAGAGGTCGAGGATTTCAGCATCTAACCTGGAAAGAAAACTATGAAAATTATAAAGAAGAACAATGTGTAGATATAGTTACTAATTATGAATGGGTTGCTGATAAGTTAGATATTGCTGCTGATACAGGAGCATGGTATTGGGATAAGAAATCAATAAATGATTACGCGGAGAAAGATAGTATATTTGATACAGCACGATTAATAAATATTCCTGGGGCGAAAAAAAGCAGTCAGATTAATGGTTATGATAATAGAGAAAGTGCATGGAAAGCTTTGAAAAATATATTTAAATATCCAAGTAAGTGTTCTAGTGGAGGGGCTTAATATGATGTGGATGACTTTTATTATATTGTTTATTTCATCTGTCTCTAGTGCAGAATCAATAGAGTATGATCCTTTGAATTATATAAAAATTAAAGATATATCCAAAAGTGGATATATAGTAAAGGATTTGAATGAAGATGGATTGAACGACTTTATTATAAAAGAAAAAAATAGTCTTAAACTATTTTTATCTGAAGTTGATGATTATACTAGTTATGAGTTTTTTGTAAAATCAGATCATTTTGGATTGTCAAATAAAGACAATTTCTTACCTAATAATACTAATGGTTTTAATCTCTGGTTTGCAGAGAAAAATGGTGTTGAAGCTGATGTCGCATTTTTATATATAGATGGTAAAATAAAGAGTTCTATTGGATATTATAAAATTTCTGAATATGATGTATTGGGGAATCGTTTAAAGAAACAAATGTATGTCATATGTGATGATTTTTCTCTTGATAAGAATGATGTTTATAGCATAATGGACAAAACATTATTTTATAAAGATAATCATTTCTCAATAAACGAAAGTGATCTTGAATATTTATTAAAAGAAAATCCAATAAATAAGAAAAATTTAATTATGTATAGTGATACTGCCAATATTTTACAGAAGAAAGGTTTCTTAAGTGCATCTATATATCTATTGGGTGAGATTGTTAGAGTATATCCATCAAAAACTACTGCTTATGAAAATCTTGGTGATGCCTACTGGGTGCTTGAAAAGGTCAATAAAGCAAAAGATGCATATCGGACTTATATTGAATTAATGAAAAAAGATGGTAAGGAAAGTAAAATTTCTGAGCAAGTCTTAGAACGTGTAGCTCGATGATTACTAGGAACTGTGGAATAGTTAGTCGTGGTTGTTGTGCAATTTAAAGTTTAACTATCTCTCAAACCGAGCCGCATCCGCGGCTCGATTATCACAAACACCAATCAGGTTTTATGCAATATTTTCATCCCCGTCTTCATGATACCGACAATAGTGGGTGGTTATTAAGTTGTTGAGATAGAGTAAAACTTCACACATTTCCTGTCGGTTTTCCCGTTGTTCCGCCAGAAAAATCTCTTCCAGTTGGCGTAAGTATTCACGGGCTTTTTGTGACAGTTGTGGATCATAGTGGATGGTTTCGAACATAGTAAATTCCCAGGTAAAGTTGAAATTTGTTCCATCATCCAAAGGGACCAATCTTTGGGTGGTGGACTGAGTCGGGTTTGGTCCTACCGTTACCTAGGCTACGGCCAGCCAAGCGGCTGCCCAATCAGTCCACCATAATTTTCAGGCGGCACTGATAGTCGCATAAAAACAGTTCGGAGAGAACCGTGTTTATGCACCTAAGTATTAGAAAACGGGGGACCAATCCCATCCCGGAATGTTTCCGGTACAGGGTTAGATTAATGAACGTCGGGCACTGGTACAATAGACGCAAGTATGGAAAAAGTATGAGGTTCTTCGAGTCAGTTCACTTTTCTGATGGAATCTAAAAGAGAAGCGCGATTGATGATGAAGACAGGCACATAATCAGCCAGATGAGAATTGGATGAAGGTTATTCAGCGTACAATACAACTCAATTTATGGTATTCTTGCTTTAGATGAAGCTTTGAAGGAAAAGTGGGAGCATAAATTTAAGTGTGCATGTAGTCGTGATCTCACAGTTGACGAAGTAAAACTAATTGTAAAGGTTTTAAGAAAATCTGAGTATAAAAAGAGTCTGGATCTCTTTGATGATTCCAGTTGTAATATCCCAGATAAAGATAAAACATACGAAAAATTTACAGAAGAACTAAATAAAACCTTTAGTAAATATAAAATTAATACTTGTATCAGGAAAATTCATTTCTTAGCTCAAATATATCATGAAAGTTCTAGGTTGAAGAAGACTGTAGAAGATGGAAATGGAGATCAATACGATCCTGAAAATAATGTTAAAGCTGAAAAACATGGTAATACTAAAGCTGGTGATGGGAAAAAATATCGTGGCCGAGGTTTGATGTAATTAACTTGGAAAAACACATATGAATATTATAAAGATTATTCTGGTTCTGATGTTGTAACTAATTACACTGATGTATCTGATGATTTGCATACAGCAATAGACAGTGCTGGATGGTTCTGGCAACAAGGAAAAATACTAAGTAATAATAAGCCAGGAACATGGTCGGCTCCCTCCTTTAAAGGTAAAGTAGGAGAAGCTGTTGCAGCTGAATCACCCAGTATAACGAAGACAATAGTAACATATGGTAAAAATAAAACAGAATATGGAGTCCTTGACTTAAATTTATTAGCTGATGAAGATTATAGAGATACGATTAGTTGGCTAGTTAATGGTGGTGGAAATGGTTTTGAGGAAAGACAGAAGTATGTTAAATATTTAAAAGTGGTGATGAAGTATGAAAAATGTTCTAATTAGAAATGGATTTTTTTTATTTTCAATTCTTATATCGATTAATTGTTTGGCTAATAATTTTGATGGTTTTATAAATAATGATAAATATGAAATATATTACTTTGATATAGATCACGACGGTATTAATGATGCTGTGGTTAATGATTTATCCAATGAAGAAATATTGGTTTTTCTTAATGTAAATGGTAAATATAAATACAAGTATAAATCTGAAAATTATAACTTTCAGGGGATTTATATGGTAAGAAAAATTAAGGAAGAAAAAGGTGATGATGTTAATTTATCTATAATATCAATGTTTTCTGGTGCCGGTGGTCAAGAGAAAAAATACTTCTTAGGTATAAATGATAATAAATTAGAACTTGTTCAAACAGTGACGTTCGATTCTTCTTACAATAATGATTCGTATTCATTACGTATCTGTGTAATAAATAAATCGGGTAAGAGACTGTTCATTATTCTGTGTCACGCCCATTTTTATAAATCCAGATATGGAGTGAGTCGGCCTTCAAAGTGGATGCTGAGCTGAGACAGTGTCAGGTTCCAGTTCTGCACCGGATGTGTCCACTTTTCACTGGCTTTCAACATACCTGCATACAACAGCTTGAGCAAGCTGGTTTCATTAGCAAAACCGCCCTTGGTTTTGGTCAGTTTGCGGAACTGACGATGTACCGCCTCAACCGCATTGGTGGTGTAAATGGCTCTGCGAACCTGCTCGGGATATTTGAAATACACCGATAAGTTCTCCCATTTATTGCGCCATGACTGAATCACCAGCGGGTATTGTGGTCCCCATTTGGCTTCCAGCTCATCCAGCTCATGTTCGGCAGCTTTAAGGGTTGCCGCTTTATAAACACATTTTAAATCCGCCATAAACGCTTTCTGATTTTTGCTGGCGACATACTTCATCGAGTTACGGATTTGATGGATAACACAGAGTTGGACTTCAGTCTGCGGGTAAATGGTTTCAATCGCCTGAGGGAACCCTTTGAGGCCATCGACACAAGCAATACAAATATCTTTGACACCGCGATTTTGTAAGTCGGTCAGGACACTGAGCCAGTAATGCGCGCCTTCGGCATCAGAGAGATAAATCCCCAGCAGCTCTTTTTTTCCTTCGATATTGAGTGCAAGGATGGTGTAAATGGCTTTGGAAACAAAGCGACCGTTTTCCTTGATTTTGTAGTGAACGGCATCAAGCCAGACGACCGGATAGACGGGGTCTAAATCCCGCTCCTGCCATGCTCTGAGCTCAGGGATAAGACGGTCGGTGATGGCGTTAATCGTGCCATTGGAAACGCTGATACCATACATATCCAGCAGATATTCCCGGATATGTTGATAGCTGTTGCCAAGGGCAAACAGGGAGAGGACATTACGTTCCATCTCATCGGTCAGTCGGGTCTGGTGCTTCTTGACAGTTTGCGGGTCAAAAGAGCCATTTCGGTCACGGGGCGTTTCAAGTTCAAATTCCCCGGATGAGGTTTTAACGGTTTTGCGGGATTTTCCATTTTTGCGATTGTCGGGCTCAGCTTCAAGGTGCTGTTCGATTTCAGCCCCGAGCGCGGCTTCAGAGATTTGCTTAATCAGCGGGGTGAGCAAACCATCTTTGCCGTTGAGGCCCTGACCGGATTGCAATGCTTTGGCAAAAGCTTGAATATCAATTTCGAATTTATCGTCAGACATAAGGTGTCATTTCCTTTTTGGTTCAGTTTAAAGAAATGACACAGAAATTTGAACACTACCTCGGGTAAAGAAAAATGCCACGTTAAAAAATCTGATAAGCCTTTTAATTCTAAGTATATAGACGAATATCCTTATACAAATGTTCCATAGCTACTCATGTTTTATTGTTAATGCAAATTGCTCAAGAGCCAATAAATCATGTTCAAACCGAGCCGCATCCGCGGCTCGCTTATCACAAACACTAATCAGGCTTTATGCAATATTTTCATCCCCGTCTTCATGATACCGACAATAGTGGGTGGTGATTAGGTTGTTGAGATAGAGTAAAACTTCACACATTTCCTGTCGGTTCTCCCGTTGCTCAGCCAGAAATATCTCTTCCAGTTGACGTAAGTATTCACGGGCTTTTTGTGACAGTTGCGGATCATAGTGGATGGTTTCGAACATAGTAAACTCCAAGTAAAAGATTATATTGCTTCACCACAAAAAGGGACCAATCTTTGGGTGGTGGACTGTATCGGGTGTGGTCCTACCGCTACTTGGATGACGGTCAGCCGAAGCTGCCCGATTCAGCCCACCATAATTTAGGCGCACTGATAGTCGCATAAAAACAGCTCGGTGAGAACCGCATTTATATATCCAAGTATTAGAAAACGGGGGACCAATCCCGTTCCGGAATATTTCCGGTACAGGGTTAGATTAATGAACGTCGGGCGTTGGAACAATAGACGCAAGTATGGAAAAAGTATGAGGTTCTTCGAGTCAGTTCACTTTCCTGATGGAATCTAAAAGAGAAGCGCTATTGATGATTAAGACGGGTATACAATCAGTCGGATGAAAATTGGATGAAGGTTATGCTGCGTACAATACAACTCAATTTATTATGGCAACGCTAGAGTTCAGGCTCACCATCGATGGTGTCAATGATGAGACATTGGTGGTCCGTAACTATCAGGGGATCGAGTCCATCTCAGATTCAGTCGATGATCAAGGCCAGCCGGTTTATGGTTATCGCTATACCATCGATATTGCCAGTCGCAACAGCGACCTGAGTTTCGAGCAGATGGTCGATAGCAGTGCATTACTGGAAGTGCTGCGCGATCAGGAAGTGGTGCAAAAAGTTCACGGCATTATCCGCAACTTCAGCCGGGGCGATACCGGGCATGATCTACGTAAATCCGCTTTGAAACTATGCACGGACAGGTTCTTAGTACCAAAATAGTAGTCTGATTTTGATGGAAAACTTTTCATTAATAGAGCAATATATTCAATTATGAGGAGAATCACAGTGAATAGAATTTTATTTATTATTTTTTGTTTATGCTCATCATATATATACGCAAATGAACTATATAATGAACTTATAGAAGATGACCGATATATTAGTTTTGATATCTATTTGAATGATGACTTAATAGTTGATAAGGTAATAACAAGTAAGCCATACGAAGGCGATGAAATATATCTGTTTATCAATAAAAACAAAAATTATCTATTATCTTTTAAAGGAAGTAATTTATCTGAAGATGGTGGGATGATATTCGATAACATTGTTCAATCAGATATGGATCGTAAGAGAAAAATATTTTATATTATACTAAATTCAAACAATGAAAATTACAAAGAAATTCATCATATCAAATATATTCAGGGCGTGTGGTATATAGAATCAACAGATTATGTTATTAATAATAACTTGAATGACTATACGAAGACTTTCCATTGTCATGTTAAACAGAATATTGAGTTGAAATCATATAGTCGAATACACTCAGCGCCTAACTCAGATGATTATGATAAGAAATGCACAGTTGTATATTATGTAGAATCGTCTTTAGCTGAGTTTGAATCTCGATTCAATGATGATGACTCTGTTATTTATTTAGGTGTAGATAGATATAAGGATTTATTAATTAAATTCCCATTAAACAATGATAGTGCAGCTCAATATAGTAGTATTGCTTCTATGTTAGTCAGAAATAAAGCATATAAAGAAGCTATATATTTATTAAATCATATTATTGATGTCTACCCATCCAGAACTGTTGCATATATAAATGTTGGTGATGCTTACTGGGCGCTTGAAGAGACCAATAAAGCAAAAAATGCATATCGGACTTATATTGAATTAATGAAAAAAAATGGCAAGGAAAGTAAGATACCTAAGCAAGTATTAGAACGTACAGCTCGATGATTACTAGGGACTATGGAATAGTTAGTCGTGGTTGTTGTGCAATTTAAAGTTTAACTATCTCTCAAACCGAGCCGCATCCACGGCTCGTTTATCACAAATACCAATTAGGCTTTATGCAATATTTTCATCCCCGTCTTCATGATACCGACAATAGTGGGTGGTGATTAGGTTATTGAGATAGAGTAATACTTCACACATTTCCTGTCGGTTTTCCCGTTGTTCCGCCAGAAAAATCTCTTCCAGTTGGCGTAAATATTCACGGGCTTTTTGTGATAGTTGTGGATCATAGTGGATGGTTTCGAACATAGTTGTCTCCTAGACTGAGTTAAGTTTTCCATCATCCAAAGGGACCAATCTTTGGGTGGTGGACTGAGTCGGGTTTGGTCCTACCGTGTCTAGGAAAACGGCCAGCCCGGAGGCTGCCCAATCAGTCCACCATAATTTTCAGGCGGCACTGATAGTCGCATAAAAACAGTTCGCTGAGAACTGCTAATATGCGCCTAGACTGGTGAAAACGGGGGACCAATCCCGTCCCGGAATGTTCCGGTACAGGGTTAGGTTAATGCAGATTCCCCAGTCAGAACAATAGGCGCAAGTATGGAAAAAGTATGAGGTTTTTCGACTCAGTTCTCGTTTTGGATGGGATGACCGGAATCTCAGCGTCAGGCCGCCCCAAAAAACTAATCAATCAGACGGTGATTGTCATCAAAGAACGGGTAAGGCCCGTCCACTGCATCGATATAACTGATATGGCTGCAAATGCCACTGGGCTCCAGACGAAAGAGCTGAATCGCTCTCGGCTCCAGAGAGAAGCAGGCAGGCGCTTGAGGATCCAAATCGAGTGTGACGGCATGGCTATGGGAGGGGCCGATCCAGACGGGGATCCGGTGCCACGTTGCAACTATCGGGCGATGGACATGGCCGACGACAATCCCGGCAACATGTGGATGTGATCGCAGCACATCATATAACGCATCACTGTTTTGCAGATTTTGTACATCCATATGGTGTAAGCCAACCGTCATGGGCGGGTGGTGCATGAATAGTAACGCCGGATGCGGTGTCACTGCCGAGAGTTGTTCATCGAGCCATTGGAGTGATGCTTGACTCAACATACCATAAGGTTGGCCGGGTACGGCAGTATCTAGCCCGATCAATTGATAGCCGCCGAGCGGTTCACTGAAGTTACAACACTCCGGCGTGTCAAACGCGAGCCATCCCTGCAACGCATCGCGCAAGTGCGTTCTGTTGTCATGGTTGCCGGGAACCACTCGGACCAGTGGTTTCAGGCGTTGGAGCTCGGTAACCAGCAATTGATATTCGCTCGGGTGACCGAAATCCGCCAAGTCACCGGTGATGACCACTCGGTCAGGCATGGGGTTGAGATGGTTGATATGATCGATAGCGCGCCGTAAGCAACCTAAGGTATCGACCTTTTGATACGCCAGTTTTCCTGACTGCTTAATGTGTAAATCGGTTAACTGTGCGATTAACATTCACGGTCTCCCAGAAAAACCAATCGCTGTGGCGAAATGGATAAGTAAACGGGTTGGTCAGGCTGATAATGACGTCGGGCAAAACAGTCGATCAGCAATGGCTCATCAAGGCTGGCGATTTTCACCTGTACACGGGTCCGGTCGCCTAAAAAGGTACTGTTTTGCACTTCACCGAGCAGTGTCTCTTCGGTGGCTTCATCGAGGATTTGAATATCTTCCGGGCGAACCATCGCGGTGACGGGGTGTCCCTCATGGAGTTGTGCGCAGTGTTGCTCGCTCAGATGTAATTGTTGCGCCTGACCCAGAACGAATGCGTTGTTTTTCCGTTTGCCATAAAAACAGTTGATCTGACCGATAAAGTCAGCCACGAAGTGATTGTTGGGGGTCAGATAAATCTCTTCTGCACTGCCGATTTGCGCAATTTCACCGTGCTCAAGAACAGCAATTCGATCCCCCATCACCATCGCTTCTTCCTGATCATGCGTGACATAAATAGCCGTGATGCCTAATCGTTTGAGCATCTGGTGGATTTCACCGCGCAGCCGTTGTTTGAGGCGAGCATCTAAGGCTGAAAGCGGTTCATCAAGCAACAATACTTCAGGTTGGGTAATAATCGCTCGGGCCAGCGCGACGCGTTGACGTTGTCCTCCGGAGAGTTGGTGGACATCACGATCAGCATAGGGTTCAAGATCGAACATGGTGAGCATTTCAGCGACTTTGACTTGTCGCTGTGCTTTGCTTTCACCGCGCACCCGCAAACCATAGCCAATATTTTCCCGGACATTCATATTCGGGAAAAGTGCATAGGATTGAAACACCATCCCGACTTGGCGATGCTCGATGGGGTGATGGGTGACGTCACGCTCACCAAAATGGATCGCACCGCCCTGATCGGCAAACTCTAGCCCGGCAATCAGACGCAGGGTGGTGGTTTTGCCACAGCCGGAAGGGCCGAGCAGAACTAAAATCTCACCGGGTTCGACATGTAAATCAAGAGGTTTGAGTGCCAATGTGCCGTCAGCAAAGGTTTTCTGAACCTGATTCAGAGTAATCGCAACACTGGATTTCGCTATATTCATATGGATATCACTTTCATGCAGCATCGGTTAACGACGCTGAGTTTTTCGGTTAAATAGTTGGGCCAGAATCAGCAGCGGCAGAATCAGACACAAAAAGATCAGGGTGTAGGCAGAGCTCACTTCAAGCCGCATCGACGCGTAAGCATCCGCAAGCCCGACCGGCAGCGTTTTGGTGAGGGGCGTGTGCAGCATCCAAGTGAGATTAAATTCACCGACGGAGAGTGTCAGTGTCATCAGTACGCCACTGATGATGCCAGTCATACAGTTTGGCACGATAATATGCATAAACCGCTGCGAGAAGCTGGCTCCCAGACTTGCCGCCCCTTCTTCCAATACGTGAAAGTTGATGCTGGTGAGAATCGCTAAGACCGCTTTGACCATGAATGGCAAGGTAAAAATGACATGACCGACTAAGATGAACAGCCAACTGGTGCGAAAGTGGTGAAAGCCGCCGTAAATCGAAATCAGCCCCAGCGCAATCGCCATGCCCGGTATAGCAATCGGTAATGTCAGGCATTCTTCGAACCACAGCGCAAAACGATTGCGGTAGCGGGCGAGATAGTAAGCACACGGTACACCGACGATCACGTTAATACAGGTGGTGGTTAACGCAATTTGTAACGTCAGCCAGACCGTATCGGCATACATCGACCAGACTTGTTCAACCCAACGCAGCGTGAGTCCACTTTTCAGGCCGACGAAATAGTTTTCGGTTAAACCTGCCATGACGGACATCACCACAGGGATAATCAGAAATGCGCACACTAGAATGGTAAAGATCAGTTGTGCGTAGAAATAACGATTTTTGTCCATGTGTCAGCCTCCCATGTTCAGGGATGTCGCCCCTTTCATCCGCGCCAGTGCGAGACACAGCCATGTCACCGCACCCAATATCAGACTTAATGCAGCCGCCATGGCGAAATTGGCATTCAAGGTAAACTCCGTATAAATGGTCATTGGCAGCACATCGATGTCGGTTGCCAGTGAGAAGGCGGTGCCGAACGCACCCATCGATGTTGCAAAACAGATGGAGCCGGAAGAAATCAGACCGGGGGTTAAAGCCGGCAGGGTGATATCCCGCAGGATTTGCCAGCGACTGGCGCCCAGTGAGCGTCCGGCTTCAACCAGATGATGATCGAGTTTTTCGGCCGCGCCCATAACCGTCAGCACCACACGCGGAATCGAGAAATAGAGATAGCCGAGGAACAGCCCTGCCATCGTATAAGCAAATACCCAACGTCCCCCCGTCAGGGCGAGACTCATCTGAGCGATGATCCCTTGTCGGCCTGCCAGCATAATGACGAAAAAGCCAATCACGACCCCCGGAAAGGCCAGCGGAAAACTCAGCATTGCAATCAGGAGTGATTTACCGCGAAACTGATAGCGGGTTAAAAACAGCCCGGAGATGGTCGCAATCACTAAACTGACGAAGGTCACAAGAGTCGACAGGACAATCGTCGAGAGCAGGCTGCGGTAGTAAATCGGTTGGGTGAAAATCGACCAGTAGGGCTGCCCAGTCCCATCTGCCAATGACAGCCAGATGAGCTTACCAACGGGCAGAAGAAAAAAAGCCAGACTGATAATCAATGCGGGCAGCAGTAACATCAGCCGTGAAAAATCGTGTTTCATCATAAGATGCAGGGTGGTGTTGCCACCACCCGGCCTGTCATTATTTAACTTCATTCAGATAACGTTGTGCAAAGGCGTTTTGTGCCTGTGACATCTTGGCAAAATCGACAGCTTGTGCTCGTTGGTAGTCAGCATCCGGCAGGAATTTCGCGCGAGTGGCAGCATTCATTGCCGAAGGGATAACCGGACGAAGATAGGCATCAGCCCACAACCGTTGACCCGCATCAGAGAGGACAAAGTCGAGCACTTTGCGGCCATTCTCAGGGTGAGGTGAGTTTTTCACTTTACTCATCACGTAAGGTACGACAATGGTGCCTTCTTTGGGGATCACAAACTCAACCGGGGCTTTATCGTTATATTTGGCACGATAGGCGTTAAAGTCATAGTCAAGCAGAATTGGGATCTCGCCTGAAACCACGCGAGCGTAAGAGGTTTGCTTGGGCACAATCGGGTGATTTTTACGCAGGGCTTGGAAATAGTGAATGGCCGGGGTGAAGTCATCCATATTGCCGCCCATCGCTTGGTTGATCGCCACTGCACTGGCATAACCGACAAACGCGCTGGTCGGGTCTAAATAACCGATCATTCCACGGTATTCCGGTTTGAGTAAATCTTGCCATGACTGAGGCACCGGTGCGCCATCGAGGGCCGCTTTATTGACAAAAAAGCCCAAAGTGCCGGAATGAATTGCAAACCAGTAGCCTTGCGGATCTTTCAACCCTGCCGGGATTTTGTCCCAATTGTGTGGTTTATACGGTTCGACAACCCCTTTCTGAGCCGCGTGAATTCCAAAAGAGACACCGTAGTAGACCACATCTGCAACCGGGTTATCTTTTTCTGCGACGAGCTGAGACAGAGATTGTCCTGAGTTTTTGTTATCAATGGGGATATTGATGCCTAATTTATCTTTAATCTGTTTTAACTGGCCGCCCCAGTTGGCCCATTCCGGGGGACAGTTATAACAAATGGCATCGGCCGCCTGCGCACTACCAGCAATCAGGCCGGTTGCCATCAGTGCCAAAGTAGCAATATGTTTTAATTTCATAACAATCATCCTATTGATTGAATTGATTCAAAGTGAGGTTTAACCGGAGCAACGGTCCCTGTAAGACTGAGCTCATAGGGCAGTTCTCGCTGTCGTGGTAAAGTGGTGTGGTGTTTCGAATTTAAAAGTAAATCAACGGCAAGATGTCCCATTTGCAGATGAGGAACCTTAACCGTTGCCAAAGCGGGGTAGGTGATTTGTCCGAGTGACATTCCGTCAAATCCCACCACGGAGGTTTCTTCCGGAACGCGCGTCCCTGCATGGCGCAGGTGACGGATGAGTTTCAGCGCAATAAAATCATTGCTGCAAAACCAAGCACTCGGGGCATTGTTTAATAAAGAATTGTTTAGTGAGGCATTGTTTAACTGATCATTATTTAACTGATCATTATTTAACGGATCATTATTTAATGGATCATTGTTTAACGAAAAACTATGTACGCGTGACTGTTCAAGGTCGGTAAACGGGGAGTTGGCCATCGGATCAATTTCCAATAACGTCAGCAGCCGAGCCTGTTTATCCTGAGAAATTCGTGCTTTGAAGCCTTCGTAACGCAATCGTGCCCGGTCAGAACGGTTGAACTGGCCTGCGACCATCCCGAGTTTTTGATGGCCGAGCCTGAGCAAATGATCCGCGACATCCCAGCCTGCTTGAAAATTGTTGACGTAAACTGTGGCATCATCAGCCGTGAACTGGTTGTGAACCAAACTCAGCGGGAAGTTAAATTCTTTCAGCAGCGACAAGGCTTGATTCTTCTCGATACTGGCGACGGTCAGAATGACACCACTGACGCGTTGACGAATGAAATCGACCACGGCCTGTTGTTCGCGCGCTTGCTGGTATTCGGTGTCGATAATGATGGTCGAGTAACCAAAGTGACGGGCTCTTTCTTGAATCCCTGCGACGATTTCAGCAAATACCGGGTTGAGTAAACTGGGGATCAGAACACCAATGGTCGGGTTGTGGTTGAGTGCGACGCGAGTTGATTTCTGCTTCGGATGATAGCCGGTCAGGTGCACGACTTTCTCAATTCGCTCGCGAGTCTGATGACATATCAGTCCATTGCCATTGAAGTAACGCGATATGGTTGCCGGAGATACATTGGCTAGTGCTGCAATATCTTTAATGTTCATCATTTCCCTCCCAGGTACCGCAGCAAGGTTAGGAATAGCAGGTGACGTATTTATGACAGAAAAAACAGTGAATGCATTATTTTGGCGGTGTGTTTTTACCTTTTCGCTGCATTTTTTCTAAAAATAGCGGATGAAACATTCTCGTTTCATTGACAATTTATGACAGATACAGAAACTCATTACTGAGTTAAATATTATTTATAGTGTGATTCTGGTCACGTTTTTGGGAGGGGAATTGGTCGTCTATGGCGTGGCTATCCGCGCTCTCAATCTGACAGTCCCGGTATTGGTGACTGTCAGATTGATGTTGCACCGGACATACAATGAGCACCTTCAACAATGGTTACCTAAAACAATGGTTACCTAAAACCATCTTTACTTAAAACCATCTTTACTTAAAACAATGGTTACCTAAAATAATGTTTACCTAAAACAAAGAGGAGGCTTGATTAGGATGACGCGCCTTGCTGTGCTTTTTTGGTTTGTGACGCTTTCGTTGATGCGGTTAAAGTGTCAGTTGTTTTAGCTTCCTGAAAATCGACGACTTGTTGCTCCGGAGCCGGTTTGGTCACGCCATTGAAGCGTCCGCCTTGTTCAATGCTGATATCGTCGGTATAGAGTGTGCCATCGACACGACCTTTACTTAAGATTTCAACGCGAGTGGCATAGCAGGTACCGTTGAAACAACCGTTGACGATGATGTGCTCGGCATAAATTTCACCACTTGCAGAGCCGGATTCACTGATAATGAGCGTTTTATCTGTCTGGATCTGGCCTTCAATCTTACCATCCACCTGCATATTGCTTTCTACTCTGAACTGGCCATTAATGGCACAGCCTTCAGCGATGAGAGTTGTAACTGAGCACTGACTCTTTGCTCGACGTTGTTTATTAAAGATTCCCATCTTACTCCTCCAACTTTTGTAAATATCGTATCAAAATTATTAATTCCCCAGTTCACAAAGGGTTTGGGATTTAACGAACGGCCAACAAAGCGAATTTCATAATGTAGGTGTGGCCCGGTACTCAATCCAGAATTACCCACGTAACCGATGAGATCGCCTTTACTAACGAATTCACCCATTTTGACAGCAAATTTGTTCATATGAGAATAAGAGCTGGAAAATCCGAATGAATGTCTCAATCTTAGATAATTTCCAGAGCCTTTGACCAGACTAGGACGCACAACTTCGACCACGCCGTCGGCTGGCGCGTAAATTTTCGTGCCTTTTGGTGCGGAAAAATCCTGACCGCGATGGAATTCACTCTTTCCGGTCACCGGATTAATCCGGCGCCCATAATCGGAAGACATTCTGTATTTGAGAACCGGGAAGCCATTCGGGATCTGATTCAGCAGCACCATACGAACAGAAGAGGTGATCGCAGCGGTATCCAATCGGGATTCAATGGTGGCGTCGTCGGAGTCACTGACACCGAGCACTTTTTCCAAATCACCCAAGCGATCCGAGACCGTCTGCATTTTTTCTTCACGATCAAGCAGCTCACTCTGCAAGCCGACCTTTAGTTTTTTGAGTGATGCGACATCTTCAGAGAGTGACATCGACTGATTTTCCAGTTCTCTTTGCTTTGATTTAGCAAAATCCACTTCGTGCATCAGATAATAAATGATACCGGCTGTACCAATAATGGCTGCCATTAGGATATAACCAGCACTCTTGATAAATTTCTGATACCAACGGCCGACATGGAAATGATGTGTCCCGTTGATAGAAGATACTGATATAACGAGGTTCTCTTTCATACATCATCAGCATTCGTAAATACAATGTCAGGATTCTATCAGTTTTCTGTCAATGATTGAATTTTCATCAGTGATCTTGAGTGGAAAACTGCAATATTGTATATCTTTCGCTTAAACGGTATGCAGAAGCACCGACATGCATATGTCTAGTCGGTGCGAGTCTCACTCAAAAATAATTGGTTTTGATTACTGAGGGGATTTCAGTGCGATAGTTGGTGAATCGCCTGACTCAATGCAGCATCCCGATGGTGGCTGAGATCGGCCAGTGTAAAAGGCACCGTCGGTATATCTGGTTGTATTCCAGACGATACGTTCCGCACCATATAAAGTATCTGCTGAGCTGCCATTGATGACTCGTACACTGCCGGAATCCATCATTTGTTGTTGAGTCAGGGAGACTTGCGCCAGGCTGTTGGCAATATAGGTATCGAAGTCGCTGATTGCGGTTTGATTGAGAAAGCCTTGTTGCAGTGTTCGTAACACGCCTTTCGGTGGGGCGGGAGAATACTCTTCATCACCATCAGTCAGAGAGACATGATCATCGGAAAAGCCACTGAGCGACATTTTGATCACCGCGAGTAGTTCACTGTCGGTCATGTCGGTACTCAAATTCGCTGCTGCTTGCTGATAGACCTCATCCCAGTCGATGCCGCGTTCCTGAAAGAAAGCATTATAGTCATGCATAGTCGCCCAGAAAAAACGATAGACTTCAAGGGGAGATGTCTGCGTATCGAAATAATTGCCCGGGTTGGCACATGGCGGGTAATGCGGACAGGCGTTCAAATTGCTGCACAAAAGGACGTGCTATTTGGTGCGACGTCAGGTTCATGCCGTCATCAGAGAGCGTCGCATTGGGAAAGTAGGTGGCTTGCATGGCTACTTTTGTCATGGTTTCTGCCAGCACACAGCCCTCACTGTTAAATTGATAGATTTTACTTTCAGTATCGTTCAACTGATAAATGTCACCGTATCCCGTATGTTTCCACAATCCATCAAAATACAGGATATTGGGATACTCAATGGTTATATTGGTGTGCTCCACTCTTTGGTGGATTGATGGCTGTTGTTTGCAGTCGACTACTTATCCCGGGAAACGATACCACCTCACTGGAATATAGTGATAGGCTATCTCGATGAAGCCTGTTCTCTATTTATAATCTATTTGAGGAATAACTGAACGACTATAACAATAGTTATATAAATATTTAAAATTAATAATTTACTTTCTGACTTCGTCTTTCTAATATGATGACATCACGCCATTTGCCATCCATTTCACCCACTTTTTCGCGATGCCCGACTTTCCTGAATCCTTGATTATGGTGTAATCGGAGACTTGCTAAGTTTTCAGGAAATATGCCTGATAGTAAAGTCCAGTAGCCTGCTTTTTCTGATTCGTTGATTACTGTGGACAAGAGTTGTTTACCTACCCCGAGTTGATGGTGTTGAGGGCTGACATAGATACTTATTTCAGCAACACCCCGATAAGCATGGCGGCTGGAGTATGGGGACAACGCAACCGATGACTTGATCATCTATACAGGCGACATAACGGCAAATATCTATATGGTCCTTGTCCCATTCACTCCACTCCGGTGCGGAGGTCTGAAATGTGGCATTGCCACTATCGATACCAGCTTGGTAAATCGTTTTGACAGCATTCCAATCCTTCTCCTGCATCGGTATTACATTTATTCCTGACATTCGACTATCCTATAGAAATTAATTTTTAATTAATAAAAAGACTAGTCTGAAAATATCATTACATGGTATGACTCGCAACGATCTATTTCGCTATGTAATTTGAATTACATATACAAAAATGTTTACGGAAATTATTATTGCAACTTTTACCGTAAACGAAATCAGTTGTCTTTTGTATGTATGGGAAATCGCTTGTTCAACTTATTTTAGTTCCATCAGAGCATCGTCGACCATAAATTTTGTAATTCTTGCTCATCAAATGCATTCACATTATCTAGCTCTTGTGAAAAGAAAGTCTTGGCGTGCGGATTGTTGGGATGCCATCTGGTGTAGGACGCCATATCGGGATGATATATTGCGAGTGTTTTTTTCTTCAACCCGGTTGCGATATGTACAGTTGCTGTATCGACAGATACGATAATATCACTCATATCAATATGTGTTGCCACATCATCAATTGAGGCACATTGCTCATCACAGAAAACGTCATCATTAAATTTATAACAAATACGGTTGACTAAATCAGAAGTGCTTGGTGAAGAAGATAAGAATACAGAATATCCGTTGTGTGCCAAGATTGGAATAATTCTACAGATTGTTTCTTCATTCATACTTTTTGACTTATTACTACCAAAGGGATTGAAAAATACCACTTTTCTACTTTTGAATTGTGGTGCCATTCGCTCCCGGCAACAAGCCGATAATGGAATGATGTAAGAATTATCATATTTCGTGATATTAAATGATGATAATAAACTATTAAATCTTTCAACATAGTGACCATCATTTTTGAGACGAAGGTTATACATTTTTACATCAGGTAATATCCCGGCATTTGACTCGGCTGATATCATTCTCAAAAGAAATAGATCTTTCATTCTTACGATATCTTGCGCATTGATAGCAATGTCAATTTTTCCTAAGCCCTTGGTTAATTTAAATATTTCAAAATATGAAGGGCGTTTTTTTAATGCATAGACGTTATCAACGAATTCCATTTTCTGATAAAAATCATAGGTGTTTTTTGAAGAAATAACTTTGATGACTGAGTTTGGAATATTTTCTTTGATGGCTTTCATTGCAAATGACGATATAACTGAATCACCATACTTAGAGTCATTTCGAATGAATAAAAAATTTTTCACATGATTACGGTTGAAATCTTTTTTACGAATATCAAAAATTATTTTCCCTAGCCAGAATCTAAAGTCATCTCTAAATAACTGGAACTTTGATATCAAGCCTTTACTCATTAAATATCACCATCATACAGTTTAAATTACCTTTGCTTCAAATTTGTTCTATATCGTTATTTAAATGTACAACATATAGCAAACAGGTATATGTTGATGAAGCAAGACTCCATTGCTTACGTATATAACGCTGTGATTTACGCAAAACACATAGCAAAATACCTTCTGATCATATCAGAATGGTCTGTTGATAGTGAAGCTATTTATGTGTCAATCTTCGGACAGGTTTGTGTGGTCCTGATTAGGGACATCTTATTCTCAGGCATCCGCTTCGTGTCGCGTCATTACATTCAATCTGGCAGTCTTATGATGTCTTGAGTCTCTTGTCGATTGTTCGGGCATTTGAGGTAACTTTGGTCGTCAACCGATAGTCTGTACGATGGATTGGTTGAAAAACCAATTCTTTAGCAACAAATCGTATGAGAAACTATCGACTTCGGCATTGTTCGATTAAGATAGCGGATGATTTGTTGATACATACATTGAAGGATTCATCGATGGGGCGGAATAAAATTCCTCGTGTTATTTGTGGTAAACCTGCGGATAGTTGTTTCAAACCGAACGGCATTCCGATGAGCCAGCTTGAGCATCTTGAGTTAGCTGCCGACGAATTTGAAGCACTGCGCTTGGTTGACTTACAAGGCATGCATCAGCAGGATGCGGCCGTCGCAATGGGGGTCTCCCGACAAACGTTGGCAAATTTGGTCAAGGCTGCCCGTTTTAAAGTCGCGGACTGTTTAGTCAATGGTAAAGCATTAATGATGAGCCATTAAATTATCCTCCTTTCTATTTTCTGATCGCCCGCTTTGCTGACAAACAACCTGGCATGCATCATCAACGGTATGTCCGGTTATTTGTATCCGTGATTAACCTGTCTTCTCTGGTTTTTCGATACATCGCTCAAATCCGTCTGTTGCACCATCCTGTTGTACCATCCTGTGGCGCGTTATCCGGCACTCTTTGAATATTTATAATTTGCATATGCCAAAAAATAGGACTATAAATAGCATATGCTAATTAATTGAGGTGCAAATCCTCACTCTGTCGATGATAGGACAGCACTGGTGAGCACCGTTTTTATCTCGATCAAACGCTTATTTCGACCAAACTCATTTTGTCGGCTGGGTTTGATCAACACTCAGTACAGGAGTTATTTCTGATGATTATTGCTATCCCGATGAAAGAAGACCGAATTGCCAACCATTTTACCAAAGCTGACCATTTTCTTTTTATGGATGAGTCTGGTGAGGTAGTGGGACAGAAACCCAATCCTGCACAACATGCTGGTTGTTCAGGGAAATCAGCATTACTTGCATTACTCCAGAGCGAGCGGGTTGAACGAGTGATTGTCCGTCAGATTGGTCAGCGGATGCTGGGGCGGTTACTCGAAAACCAGTTGGCTGTGTTTCAAACGCATACAGGCCGCCAGACTTTGCAGCACATTGTCCAGACCGGGAATGAACTGGTTCCGCTCACGGATGCAGAGCAAGGGCGTCAGTCTGTGAATTATCAAACAAAGCAACAACAAGGCGGTTGTTGTGGACATCATCAGCATGAACATCATGCCGATGTTCATGCTCGCGGTCAGGGACATCGTTGTTGCGAGACCGGTGAGCAGCATCGTGGGTGTGGTGCCCATGAAAACGGTGAACATCATCAACATCGATCTGGCAAAGGGCGTTGTTGTCACCATTGAAGAGATTGTCACCCCTGAAAATGCATAACAATGAGAGCCATATGGCTCTCATTTCTGTGGTGGAAGATTTGATATCGGTGACGTTGTCACTTAGCGGCCTGAGCCACTCGTTTCTCCTGCTGCTGTAATTGATACATGGCACGATATTGGCCCTGTGGTCGCGCCATGAGCTGGTGATGGTCACCTTGTTCGATTAAGTGACCATGCTCCAGTACCAGAATCTGATCGGCATGACGAATGGTGGACAAGCGATGCGCAACTACAATCAGCGTGACCTGACCTTGCAGATCGTTCAGCGCCCGCTGGACAACCTGTTCGGTTTCACTGTCGACATTCGCGGTGGCCTCATCCAGTAACAATACCTTGGGTGAGCCTGCCAAGGCTCGGGCGATAATCAGTTGTTGACGTTGCCCGGTTGAGAGTCGCAAGCCGCCTTCGCCGAGCTGTGTCTGGTAACCCTCGCTCATGGCAATAATCACATCATGCAAATGCGCCTGACGTGCGGCAAGTCGTACTGCTGACTCACTTAAGTTCCGCCCCATATCGATGTTATCGAATATGGTGGTAGCAAGAATAAACGGATCCTGCGGAATAAAACTGACCCCTTGACGTAAGGCGTCATGACTATAGTGATCAAGAGGATGTTCATCAATACAGATCGTGCCTGACTGGGGCTGATAAAAATTGAGTAACAGACTCATTAAGGTACTTTTACCACTGCCGGTATGTCCGACGATGGCAAAGAGTTGTCCGGCATTGATTTCGGCATTGATATCCTGCAACACCGGATGATTATTGTGGTAAGCAAAATTCAAGTTTTTGATACTCAGATGTCCGGTATCAATCCGGGAAAAGGTGCCTTTTTCGGGCTTAGCCGAAGATTCTTGCAGCAGTTCATAGACTCGGTTACCTGCCACAATCGCTTGCTGGTATAACCCGAAACGTTGCGTAATCTCGATTAATGGCTCTGAGAATCGCCCCAAATAGTTGAGGTAAGCATATAGCACCCCGACTTCAGCGACGCCTTGAACGACCTGTAGACCAAAAAACCACACCACACCTCCCAGCGCCATAATACTGAATAAGTTGATTGCCGGGCGGAGCAGCAAGGATGAAATCGTCACGGTTTTCAGCCGGGTATCGTAGTAGTGCGCATTGATCTGATCAAACTGAGACAGTTTCGCCTGTTGTTGATTGGTTGCCTGAATTACGGTCATACCGCTGATGGATTCATTCATTGTGGCGTTAATGTCTGAACGTAAACGGCGGCTGTCCGTGACGTTTTTGACACTGAAACGTTGATACAGATAAATTAATCCTATCACCGTCGGTAGCAGCAAGAGCGCGACCAGCATCAGTTGAATGTCCAAAATCGCCATGGCAATCAAAATACCGATCAGCAGAATGATATTGGTCAGGACATTGGATAAAAACTGTACGTAAATATCTTTAATTGACTCGGTATCATTGGTAATCCGGCTGACCAGTTGCCCGGTACGGGCATAATCGAAATACGACATTGGCAAAGACAGGACATGTTTAAACACCCGTTTGCGAATATCAAGCACCGCGAATAATGCCATATCCAGAAAACGCAGGGTTTGTCGATACTTGAGGTAGGTTCCCACAATCGTTGACAGAATAAACAAACTGATAATGCCGACAATCGGCCAGAACGGATAATGATCCGGCACAATGAAGTCATCGATAAATACTTTGCTTAATAGCGGGCCCAATACCTCAAATCCCGTCGCGATCACAACCAGAATCAAGGTTTTAATCAATAAAGCTTTGTCTGCGAAAACATAACTCATCAATAGGCGTAGTGAGCCTGCGTGTTTATCATCCTGCTTAGAATTCTTGGTACTCATGAGGATGTACTCTCCATCGCCTGTTCCATCTGTTGATAGGCTGCCATTCGTGAATACCAGCCGTCACCCGCAATTAATTGTTGATGTTTGCCTCTTTCAATCACTTCACCATGGGCCATGACAATAATTTCATCCGCGTGTTCTACAGCGGATAAGCGGTGACTGACAATGATGAGTGTCTGAGTTTTTCGTTGCCGCAGATGCTGAATGATGATTTTTTCCGTCCGGATATCAACGGCCGAGAGCGCATCATCCAAAATGAGGAGCGGGGCATCACTGATCAACGCCCGGGCAATCGAAATCCGTTGTCGTTGTCCCCCGGACAGGGTTACACCGCGCTCTCCGACGGTGGTCTGATAGCCATCGGGGAACTGGCGGATATCATTATCAATCGCGGCTAATTTAGCGGCTTGATAGACTTGTTCATCGGTGGCTGCGGGGCGTCCCATGCGAATATTTTCCATGATCGTGGCACTGAACAAAAATGCATCCTGAGGAACATAAGCATAAAGTGCCCGCAGTTGAGCCAGCGGAATCTGGCGCAGTGGTGTGCCACTGATCTGGATGGCACCTTCTCCGGATTCCCAATAGCGCATCAAAAGCTGGAGTAGCGTTGATTTTCCTGCACCGGTGGCACCGACAACCCCGAATACGCGGTTTTCTCTCAAACGAAACGAAACATTCTTCAGACTCGGCTGAGGGATATCCGGATAATGAAATGTCAGGTGGCTGACGGTTACCTGATATCCTCTGGGGGTGAACTGGCCGTGGTCTTCGATGGTATCGGGTAAGGTGAGTAACTCATCGAGACGTTCGATGGCGGCATTGCCGCGTTGCAAGATATTCATTAACCAGCCAAAGGCAAACATCGGCCAGATCAGCTCTGATAAGTACAGGGTAAAGCTGGTTAATTGCCCGACAGTTAAGCGACCTTCGTGTATTTGCCAACCACCGGCAAGTAAGGCGATGAGTAACGCTGCGCCAAGACTCAATTGAATGATGGGATCAAACAGGGCTTCTGAACGTTGCACTTTATAGGTACTGCTGGCGGCCTGTTCTGCAATCTGGTCAAACTGTTCGGCTTCGATTGACTCTCTGCCCATCGATTTGATCATGCGAATGCCAGTCATGGCTTGTTGGGTTTGCTCATTCAATGAGGAAAACCGGTCAAGTGTGGTCTTGAATTGGTGGTGAATCTGACTGGACAGGCGGTAAAAGCCGATCCCCATGAATGGAAAAGGGAGGATTGCTAAAGCTGCCAACTGCCAGTCGATAAAAATAAACATCATTACCAGGACCAGAATAAAGGTTAGCAACCCGTCAAAGCCCGATAAAATCCCTTCACCCGCAGCGATTTCAACCGCATCAATATCATTGGTGGCGCGAGCCATCAAATCACCGGTTGAGTGGTGATTATAGAATGCCTGTCCTTGTCGGGTCAGACGCTGATAAAACTGCTGACGCAAGAGATTGCCCAGCTTATAGGATGTGCCGAATAACATCCGTCGCCAGCCATAACGGAGCAGGTAGACGATGATACTGGCGAGCAATAAACCGAGAAGATCGTATTTGGCTTGTGCCATGGTGCGCGTTGCGAGCAGGTGGTCAATCGTTTGACCAATAAACCATGGGATGGCCATGTTGATCAGCGCGACGATGACGAGCATGAGTAACGCAAATGTGTAAGTCAGCCAATAGCGGCGAAAGAACCATCCCAAGTGTTGAAATAATTGCATGTAATTTTTATCCGGATAAGCGTGTGAGCGTTGATCTTTTGGGGCTGCTCATATTGAGTCGATTGCATTGTCTATCGGGAGCATTTTTACGTCAACCAAGTCACCTTGTCTAGTCAGATGTCTTGAACTTACCGTTATGCGTCGCCTGGTTTGTCGCGTTGCGGTTGCACCGTGGCTCAAAATTGCTTGGTTCTGAGCATGTTCTGGCTGTGAAGTCCATGTTTTTGGGGCGTATCCCCGATACTTTGGGTATAGTAATCTTTTCTGCCTGCCGTTAAACTTTGGCCAGTTTTTTTATCAATCAGGTTGCTTTATGTTTACCCAAAGAATGTTGTTGAACCATTTTCGTTGTGTTGCTGCGCTGGTGTGCCTTGTTATGGTGACCGCCTGTAGTCGGACACCGGAGTTACAGAAGTTGGAAGGTTATGCTCAGGGAACAACCTATCATATCAGTTGGTGGTCTGAGTCGGATGTGTCGCCCGATGACATTCGTCCGTTGTTTGATCAGCAGTTGGCGACGATTGATAAAGAATTATCGACTTATCGGGATGATTCTTATATTTCAAAATTTAATCAGAGCACTTCAACCCAGTGGCAACCGGCTTCAGATGATTTCTTACAGCTTCTGAGTATTGCGCGGCAGATCAATCAGAAAACCCAAGGTTGTTATGATCCGACTATCGGGCCGCTATTCAATTTGTGGGGATTCAGAAAGCACGATTTCAAAGTGCCGGATAGTCAGCAAATTTCAGCCGTGAAAACCGAGGTCGGATTGGACAAAATTCAAGTCGATGAACAGGGCAAACGCATTCGTAAAACGTTGCCACAGGTGCAGATCGATTTTTCTTCGATGGGTGAAGGCTATACGATTGGTAAGCTCAGTGCGATTCTGGAATCTCAGGGGATTGTCAATTATTTGGTGGAGTTTGGCGGAGACATGAAAATCAAAGGCCACAAACCCGATGGTTCGAAGTGGCGTATTGCCATTGAGCGCCCAATCCATAAAGATGATGATATTCAGCCTTATAAGATTGTGACGATTCAGGATGAGCAAGGGGTGACGCTCGACACATCAGGGACTTATCGTCGTTCTTTTGATGCCGATGGTCAGTCATACTCTCATATTCTTGACCCGCGGACCGGGGCTTCTGTGACGCACGATTTGGTGTCTGCTTCGGTATTCGGCCAGACCCCCGCAGAAAGTGACGCATGGGCTACGGCGATGCTATGTCTTGGTCCGAAAGCGGGGTATCAGGTCGCGCAACGGGAAAACCTAGAAGTGTTCTTTATTCGCACAGAACAAGGGAAATTTATTGATCAGCAGAGTTCGGCTCTCGAGCACTCCAAACGAGTGATGTTCAATCAGGAATAAACCTGAGAATGCTCTCCGGAGGGACATATCGGTTAACTCTCGTGATGAGTAACGGCAAATACAGGGTAACCTGAAGAAAAGGTGAAAAATATGGCACATTTTACGGTGATTGGTTTAGGGCGGTTTGGCGTGGCAACCAGTCTGGAGTTGATCAATCTCGGGCATACCGTGACCGGCGTCGATCGAAATCCGAAAATCGCTGAGTTGTATGTTGAAGAATTGACGCAATCAATCATTTGTGATGTGACCGATGAACACGCACTTAGGGAGCTGGAACTGGCAGCGAGTAGTGCCGTGCTCGTTGCGATTGGTGAAGATCTGGAATCGAGCCTGCTGTGTATTCTGGCGTTAAAGAATCTTGGTGTAAAAGAGATCTGGGTGAAAGCCAGCTCTAGAGCTCATCATACCATTGTCTCAAAGCTTGGTGTGGCGAGAATTATTCACCCTGAAGAAGAGATGGGGGTGCGAATCGCACAGGCTCTGAATTATCCGATGGTGAATAATTACCTGGCGATCGGCAATGGCTTATATGTGGTGGATATTGAGGTAACGTCGGGACTACATCATCAGCCGGTTTCGACCTTGCTGGATAAAGCGCAAGGCAAGGTTGAGGCGATTTTGGTGAAACGCGGTCGGGAAACATTTACCCAACTGACGCATGATTTTCTTTTACAGGAAAATGATACATTTTTGCTGTGCGGGAGCAGAGAAGCGTTAGAACAGATTGCGCCAAGGTTGGTGTGACATGGCATTATGGCAGCCGTCCACATCTCCGATAGTCAGGAGACCAAAAACAAGGCGAAAGATTGCAGCTGCGCCCCCGATTGTCTTATGTGGCAGTTTTCTGTTGTTGATTTTACTGGGGACATGTTTATTGAAGCTGCCGCTGGCGACGGTGACGCCAATCAGTTGGGCGCACAGTCTGTTTACAGCCACCTCGGCAGTGACCGTAACTGGACTCTCCGTCGTTGATACAGGCACCGCGTTTACCGGTTTTGGTCAGGTGATTATTGCCATACTGATCCAGTTCGGTGGGTTGGGGCTGATGACATTTGCGGTTGTGACGCTAATCGCATTGGGCGGTAAAATTAATTTCTTGCAGCGAACGGTGATCAGAGAAGCGTTTAATCAAACCGATGCACCGACATTAGTTTCTACTGCTAAATCTGTTTTATATTTTTCTTTGATTGTCGAATCGATCGGCATGGTCATTCTGTCGCTTTATTGGTTGCCGGAACTGGGATGGAAAACCAGTTTCTTTCATGGCTTCTTTTATACCATCAGTGCGTTTAACAATGCCGGGTTTGCGCTGGATAGCCGTAACCTGATGCCGTATGTCTCGGATCCGGTCGTCAATCTGACGATTACCGGATTGTTTATTATCGGGGGATTGGGATTTTCCGTCTGGTTGGATTTGATCCGCAATCGCCGCTGGGTTTTGCTGACACCGTACAGCAAATTAATGATCTCCGGGACGATTATCATTAACGCGGTGGCCGTGATTCTGATCTATTGTATTGAATACGATAATCCTCATACGCTGGCACCTTTGAGCGAAACAGGGAAATGGCTGGCTTCATGGTTTCAGGCGGTGACGCCGAGAACCGCCGGGTTCAATACGCTGCCAATCGATCAGCTTAAAGATGCCACCACATCTGTGATATTGGTACTGATGTTTATCGGCGGCGGCTCAATGAGTACCGCCAGTGGCATTAAAGTGGTGACATTCATTGTGCTGATTTTAGCAACATATGGGTATTTGCGGCGAGATTCAGCCATTCAGGTGTTTAAACGAGAAATTTCCAAAGAAACGATCAATAAAGCATTGGCGCTGACCGTTATTTCCATTGGGGTCAGCTGGATGGCTATTTTCGGTTTGCTGCTGAGTGAACATGCCCCGATGGTTGATATTATTTTTGAAGCAATTTCGGCATTGGGAACGGTCGGACTTTCCAGAGGATTGACAGCGTCGCTGTCTGGTACCGGAGAGGTGATTATTATGTTGATGATGTTTATCGGCCGGCTGGGACCACTGACCATCGCTTATTTTCTTGCCAGCCCCAGAACGCATCGTTTGCGTTATCCGGAGACAAAACTCGTCATTGGGTAGCGGCGTTATTGGATCGCGGATAGACAAGTTGATGTTGTGGTTGATAGCTCAACCATCATGTCTGCCTGAAGGAAGATCCGCGTATTGACGTTGGTATCTGGCCAGCATACTGATATTGCCCAGTAAACCGCCTTGATGAATATAGATCAGCGGTGTGTCAGGATGTTCGGTCAACCAGTTTTGCAGGCAGCGCCACATCAGCGGGTCATAGAGTAAATCAAATTCAACTTGGGTCTCGTGACAGAGCTTCAGCCAGAGCGCGTAGTCTTCGCGATACAATTTGCCGAAATGGTGCTTTTGTGCCAGAGACAAAATTGTCGGGTAGCTGGTGGCTGCCAGCATATCCCACTGTTGCTTCAGGTAAGATTCCCCACCGACACAGGCGCAGGTCAGCACTTCAATCTGATGAGCGGCCAGATGTTGATGTAAATAGAGTGCGGTAGTGCCGGTGCCCGCGGGCAGCGCGACGACAGGGCGCTCAATCTGGTGTTTATTGCACCAGTCGATGATCTCATCCCCGAGGGTGGCGATACCCGGTTGAGCAATATCACTCCGTCCGCCTTCGGGCAAAACCAGGCAACTTTCATCAGGGCGACGAATCTGTTGAATATGATCACAAGGGTGCATCGCTGAGGCTGGATGTTGTCCTGTGGGATAGATGGTTGCACCGAGTGCCAACGCTGCTTTGTAATTTCCCTGCGGATGTTCGGCTAACCACTGAGGAATATGATCAACGTAATATTCAAACTGCCAGCCTCTGAGCTGTGCCAGCGCGGCAAATGAGAAAAGAGAATTGGCTTGCGGAGAACCATAGCTGATCAACGTGGTGATTTGAGGCAGAGGGGTATCAAGCAAAGTCATCAGTTTGCGGGCTTTGTTGCCTGAAAACTGAGGATGGAGTAGATCATCTCGTTTGAGATAGAAGTGTTTGCCGTTAAAGGTGTGTTCGGTGGTCGGGCTTTGGGTCAATATATTCATGTCGGCCAGCATAGCTTGAGTTGATTGTTATCACAAGGCGTACCCAAGGCAAAAAGCAAGACAAAAAAAAGCCAGTACAATCGGTACTGGCTGCTATAAATAGGAGTTAACAAGAAAAAGCAGTATTGACAAAAAATCATCCAACATTTCTGTCAATCTTGTTAAATCAGACTGGTGATGTCACAGATAGTTCCTCATGTTTTTTATTTTTTGTTTGAATTCGTGGCACGAGTGAGGTGCCTTTAAATAAAATTCATATTTTTTCAATGGGATAAATCCATTTTTAGCGTTGAAATTGATGAAAAGAGATCCAACCACTCACTTTTTGAGGGGAAATCTTAAGAAATAGGGTGAGATTTCGAGGCGAAACTTTTATTCTTACGGGGTTTTTTAAAGGAAGTTGAATATGATCATCAAACCTAAAATTCGTGGATTTATTTGTACGACGACACATCCAGTCGGATGTGAAGCGAATGTCAGAGAGCAGATCGCTTATACTCAATCACAAGGAAGCGTAGAGAATGCGCCTAAGCGCGTACTGGTTGTCGGATCTTCCAGTGGCTATGGACTTTCATCGCGTATTGCTGCGGCATTTGGTGGTGGTGCGGCAACAATCGGTGTTTTCTTCGAAAAGCCGGCAACCGAGAAGAAACCGGGTACCGCAGGATTTTACAACGCTGCTGCATTTGACAAGTGTGCACATGAAGCGGGTCTTTATGCGAAAAGCATTAATGGTGATGCGTTTTCTCATGAAGCAAAACAGAAGGCGATTGAGCTGATTCAACAAGATTTGGGTCAGATTGATCTGGTTGTCTACTCTTTGGCATCACCAGTCAGAAAAATGCCTGACAGTGGCGAATTGGTGCGCTCAGCATTGAAACCAATTGGTGAAACGTACACGTCAACCGCTGTGGATACCAATCGGGATGTTATTATTGAAGCCAGTATTGAACCCGCAACTGAGCAGGAAATTGAAGACACTGTGACAGTCATGGGCGGACAAGACTGGGAACTCTGGATCAATGCATTGAACGACGCTGGTGTGCTTGCAGACGGCTGTAAAACCGTTGCGTATAGCTATATCGGTACCGAGCTGACCTGGCCGATCTATTGGGACGGTGCGCTTGGCCGTGCGAAGATGGACTTAGATCGTGCTGCAACAGCGCTGAACCAGCAACTGAGCGCGAAACAGGGCTCTGCCAATGTTGCCGTATTGAAATCGGTTGTTACGCAGGCCAGTTCTGCAATTCCGGTCATGCCGCTTTACATCTCAATGGTGTTTAAAAAGATGCGTGAAGAAGGCGTTCATGAAGGATGTATGGCGCAGATCTATCGTCTGTTCAGTGAGCGACTGTATCGGACTGATGGTCAGGCTCCTGCCGTGGATGACCACAATCGTCTGCGTCTTGACGACTGGGAGCTGAGAGACGATATTCAGCGCCATTGTCGTGAGTTGTGGCCTCAAATCACAACCGAAAATCTCAAACAACTGACAGATTATGAAGCATACAAAGAAGAGTTTTTGAAACTGTTTGGTTTTGGTATTGATGGCGTAGATTATGATGCTGATGTGAATCCGGCCGTTGAGTTTGACGTGATTGATATCTAATTCGTTTTAGATGAAATATGAAAAAGCGCCATTATGGCGCTTTTTTTGATCCGAAATGACCGTTGTGGTGGTCATGATCGCTGTACTGTCCTGAGCTGCATCGGTGCGAAGAATGAATCGAATTCACTCACTCAGCGTCACTAACTTAGGAGAATGATAACCGTGCCGGTCAGGGTCATCAGAATATTGGCAATGGTATAGGTGCCGGCGTATCCGAGTGCAGGGATGGTTGATTTCGCATAGTCATTCACGATGTCCATCGCTGGTGCGCAGGTTCTTGCGCCGATAATGGCACCAAACAGCAACGCGCGGTTCATTTTCAGCACATATGCACCAATGAGGTAAGCAAAAAATACCGGGACGACACTGACCAGAAATGCCAGGCCAATGACTTTGATACCGATTTCTGACAAGTGCTCAAACATACTGCCACCGGCACTCAAACCGATACCAACCATAAAAATCATCAACCCGAGATCTTTGGTCATATTCAGTGCACCTTGCGGGACATAACCAAAAGTCGGGTGATTGGCCCGTAAAAAGCCGAGCGTAATCCCAGAGAGCAACAGCCCGACGGCATTCCCTAAACCAAAAGAGACTTGACCGAAGGTCATGGTAATCAGACCGAGCGTAATTCCAAAAATGAAAAAGGCACAAAAAGCCAGCAAGTCTGCCATTTGGCTGTGAATCGAAATGAAACCGATTTTATCCGCGAGCCCTTGTACCCGACTTTTTTCACCACTGACCTGAAGGAGATCACCTTTGGTGAGCACAATATCTGAGTCCATTGGCATTTCAATTTGTGCCCGGACAACGCGGTTGAGAAAACAGCCATACTCAGAAAGGTTCAGGTCAGAGAGCCGTTTTCCGACCATGCTGTCACTTTTGACCACGATCTCTTCTTCTGAAATACGCAGGTCAAGTAAATTGCGGTCAAACACTTCTTTACCGTTTCTGAAACTGGGATCCAGTCTTGCGTGACTGTCGGGGAAACCAACCAGTGCGATTTCATCACCTTCTTGCAAAATCGCGTCACCATCCGGATGGGCCAAAATACCATTCCGTCGGATTCGCTCAATGTAACAGCCTGTTTGACGATAGATTCCCAATTCACGAAGATTCCGACCATCAATCCAGTTGGTCAGTTCTTTTCCCACCCGATATGCGCGAATAATGGGTAAATAGACTTTCCGTTGGCCGTTATGACCTAAGCCGCGCTCCCGAGCGATTTGCCGGGCTGAATCTGAGAGGTTTTGCTTTTGTAGTCTCGGCAGAAGCTTCGCAAACATAATCATACTGATGAGGCCGATGAGATAAGCAATGGCATAGCCGACGGAGACATTTTCCAAAACGTGGGACATATCCATGCTATGGGGGATTTCTGCCAATCCGGAACTTAAGGCATCTTGGGCTCCGACGAGAATCGGTGTGGAGGTGAGTGCTCCGGCCATCATCCCCGCAGACAGACCGTAATCCAGATGCAGGGCCTTGCCTCCGAAATAAGTGATTAGGTTAGCAATGATAAGGACCGTCAGGCTTAAGATCAGGTAGTGTTTTCCATCTCGGAAAAAGATACCAAAAAAATTGGGACCCGCTTCAATACCGACACAGTAAATAAATAGCATGAAACCGATGGTGAGCGCTTCTGAATTCAGAGAAAAACCAAGGTGACCCATAAGAAGTGAGGTGACGAGAACACCGATGGAGTTACCGACCTGTAGGCTACCGAAACGAATTTTTCCCAGCGCCAGACCGCTCGCCAGAACAACAAAAATAAGCAGAATAGGGTTTTCTTTTAACAGCAGAACAACGTTTATATTCACAACTTGACTCAGGGATGTGGAAAAAGATGGCGGACAAATTGTATCTGAAATATAAGAAAAAATAAGGGTATTTTTCAGGCTTTTTGGCACAAAGAAGAATTTTCATCTTAACGAAGGGACGAGGGGAGAGAATCAATGTGTTGGTGCGTCAGAAAAGCAAAACCTGCCAGATAATTGGCAGGTTAGTCAGGTCGTGATTATGCATTAAACAGACCTAGATTGTCTCTGGCATAAGCTTCGAATTCAGTACAGCCACCAATATGAGTCTGGTCAATGAAGATTTGCGGTACGGTTTCAACGGGCTTGCCTACGGTTTTTTCTAAATCGGCTTTGCTGATGCCTTCTGCTTGGATATCAACGTAGCGGAAATTAAAATCGTCACGTTTTTCTTTTAACGTTTCTGCATGTTCTTTTGCCCGAACACAGAATGGGCAGCCGGGACGACCAAAGATCACTACAAACATAACTTTCTCCTTCATGTGTTGTTGGCGTAACTATGCCTGAAGTCACTTTGGAAATAAAGTTACATCTGCCTCTTGCTTTAATAGATTAAACCGATGTAACCGATAATCTGCCACTGAAAAATATGGGCCACGAATGGCCCACATGAAATGAAAATCTTAAGAATATACAGTTCAGGGTCAGAACTGAGGTAATTTATCGTAGCGGGAATCTTTTAAGACATCTTTCACTCGTTTGAGATTTTCCCGGAATCCTGAACCGCGACGTAATGTAAACCCGGTTGCGAGCACGTCAATGACGGTCATCTGAACTACTCTGCTCGCCATCGGCATGTAGACATCAGTATCTTCCGGGACGTCAAGACAGATGGAGAGTGAGCAGACCTGATCGAGCGGTGAGTCTTTGGCAGTGATGGCGATGACGGTTGCACCGTTCTGTTTTGCGAGATGTGCGATCTCAACCTGACTTTTGGTCCGGCCAGTATGAGAGATCAGCACCACGACATCATTATCAGTGCAATTGATACAGCTCATGCGCTGCATGACAATATCTTCAAAGCAAGAGATCGGAATATTAAAGCGGATAAACTTATTTTGTGCATCACGCGCGACCGCGGAAGATGCACCCAGGCCAAAAAACGAAATTCTCTTGGCTTGCGTCAGCAAATCCACGGCACGGTTAATTTGTACGGCGTCGATGCTGTTTTTGGCAACATCAAGGCAAGCCATGGTGGATTCAAAAATCTTATGTGTATAGGCATCGGGACCATCATCTTCTTCGACATTACGGTTCACATACGGTGTCCCGTTTGCCAGACTTTGGGCAAGATGAAGCTTGAAGTCCGGAAAGCCTTTGGTATCTAAACGACGACAGAAGCGGTTGACCGTGGGCTCACTCACATCAGCCATTTTGGCAAGGGTTGCAATACTGGAATGGATTGCAGTTTGCGGTGATGCCATGATGACTTCTGCGACTTTGCGTTCAGACTTACTAAAATTTTCCAGATTTTTTTGAATTTTTTCTAATGTATTCATAGTGTTCACACGGGGAAAGAACATTTCAGGAATTCGACCTGATCACTGGCGATATCGAATCATGATACCCAAAGCATTCAACATTCATCACGAAGTGGGCATGGGAAATGAGTATAAACGTATGCACCGGTAATTCTGTAACATTTCAGGTTATCAGATGATAAGAATATGACAGGCCTCAAACTAAATTTCATATGATCCCCTAATTTTACCGCTAAATCCGACAAAACAGTATGTCTTCAAGACAAAATGATTCATTTCTTACATCAGTCAGAAATAAAATTTCATCAGATATGATCGAGTAACCGAAAACAGGGGGATGCATATTATACGTTGCCTGACAGAATGCTTTCTGCTGAGCGTTGGATTTGACGCAGTAATGTCGGGGCGAGTGTGGCAATATGCCGCTGCTCTTCTAAAACTGCATGCAAGATATCTTTCGTGGTTAATGGGTTGGCAAGCACGACGCGGAAGACGATGGTATTGAGGTACTGCCAACGCTTTGGTGTCAGTTGAGTCCGGGAAACAAATGATTTTCCTGACTCTCTTTGCTTTTTCTGAATAAATTTTGTCAGTGCATTCAATTGTTGATTGAGTTGGGCGAGCGCATCATCGGTGCAGTGTTGCAAGGCGAGACGGGCTTGTTGAGGGACGTAACGATAAGTCAGTAAACACAACTCAGGTTCTGAAACGAGTTCGAAGTCATCCTGCTGACAAATGAGATCGGCAAAATAAGCTGCTTTTTGAATACTTTCATTGATCAGTAATTCATAACCCGCACGACTAATGATATGCATACATGCATAGACTAGCATTGCCATGCCAGAACGTGAGCCTTCTAGTGTCCGGCTGCCTAAATCTTTCGATCCTTCACGGAGAATATATTGGGCATGATGCTCAATCGCATGGCTTGATGTGGGTGACTTAAACAGCACCATTCCAGCACCCATCGGGAGGTAGAGTTGTTTATGGGCATCGATGGTCACTGAATCAGCGTGTTCGATACCGTTTAATAGATAACGGTATCGATGCGACATCAATGTTGCGCCGCCCCATGCCGCATCGACATGAAAATGACACTGTTCCTGCTGACAGATGGTCGCCATTTCAGCAAGCGGGTCGATATTCCCCGTTTCCGTTGTCCCGGCAACACCGACTACTGCAAATGGCAAAATTTGTTGTTGCTTCAGGCGTTGAATGGTTGTTTTTAGCGCATCGGGTTTAATCCGATTGTGTTCATCCGTCGGAATCACAACCAAACCTTGCTGACCAATTCCCAGTAAATCCGCTGCTTTTTTTAATGAATAATGGCCGCGTTCGGAGACTAGAATCGCTAATCCTTCATAGCCATAATGTTTCATGGCCCGAAACAGACCTTCCTTTTCGGCCCCCTGAAATGCGCCCTGAGCTTTGAGTGCATTATTGCGGGCAACCCATAAGGCCGTGATGTTGGCGATGGTTCCACCTGAGCAAAATGCCCCCAGTGAATGGTTGGCGCTATGCATCCACTGAGTATAGAAGTTTTCATGACCGGCATAGATCAGTCGGTGCAACATGCCGATGACCTGACGTTCGAGTGGTGTGAAGGCTTTCGATGTTTCAATTTTGACTAGGTTTTGGTTCAGAGCAATCATGATTTTTGACAGCGGCATCAGAAAATAGGGCAGTGCCGATGTCATATGGCCGATAAAGCTGGGAGCCGATGTATGAACCGACTGAGCAACGACCTTATCCAGCAAATGCTGGGCATGCTCAGAGACAAATGCCGGTTGTTCCGGAATCTGTGAAGATAGAAAATCTTGCTCAATTGTTTTCAGCGGTTTTTCTTCGGAAACGATATGCTCTCGTAAGAACTGATTGAGGTTCTGAGAAATCTTTTCTTCGATTTGGGTCAGCGTGGACCCCGGACCTTCCGGTATAGTAAAAATCCGAAGCAGGCTATCAAAATTGGCTTCCGCTGTTTTGCTTTTTACAACCATAAAGCTATCAAATCGTGTCGTGGCCTATTCTGGCGGGACAATCTAAACGAAAATGTAATGAATGTCCCGCATTAATTGATGGGCTTGCCCGTACAGCTGTCATCACCATGATGGCTGTACGGGCACCTTAATCGTCAGGGGTTAAAATCCAGATGAATGTATGATCGAACGAATCTGAGATTTGAAGTCGTTATCTGATAAGTTACTTAATTCGTATAAGACTTCAGCACCCGTTGCGTTGATTTCAACCTCATGATCGTCAATGCTTTCATCTTGCTCACGGAACAGCAGTAAGTGGTAAGCAATCTTGGCAACATCAAGATAAGAGACCTCTCTTGGTTTATGTGGTCTCTCCCGGTTGGATGCCACAGAAAGGAAATCCTGATCAAATCCCCATGTTTTGAGGACATGATAGCTGGTCCGGTTACAGCGAGATTCAAAAATACGCATTGCCAAGTCATGATCAAGGTAGTTGCCTTGCTCAAGATAGAGGTGGTATTCATTGAGTAAGCAGAATAACCCGATATCCGCTAATAGACCGACTAGCAAGGCTTTATCTGATTCCAGATAAGCATATTCCTGCGGATCAAGGTGCTTAAACGCATTGGTGACCAGAACCATTGTTGCGCATAGCTTTCTTGAGTTAGTGGCACTTTGCCGTAGGATTTGATTACAGTCATCCCGAAGATTTACCGAGTATTTCAGTTGTTTCACAGCCTGTGCCGTGACAATGTCTCTGACCCGAAAAATCCCCAGCCTGGATACAGCGGTGTTGATATCGCTATAGGCAATATTTCTTGAGTTAAAAATAACGGAATTGGCAATACGCAGGACAACCGCAGTCAAGCCCGGATCATCGATCAGACATTCCGCAACATCAGTGACAGTCGTCGCTTCATCCAAACAGAGTTTCTGGATTTCCAGCACAACCTGAGGGATCGGAGGGAGTTCTATCTTTCCGCTTCGTATAGACAATTCAACCATTTGGGCAAATTCGGTTTCAATTGCCTGAAATAAGGCTTGTTGATCACTCGGAAGCCAAAAAAAAGAGACGTGATTCATATTCATCAGATTCGTTGCTATTTACGTTATTTTAGCGTTGCGCTGACAGCACCGCAATGAATTATCGATGAGTTATAAAAAATATTAGTTTTACGCTCAAATTGAGAATACGCACGCATATTTATTATCTCTACGTGATTGCTCTGGTTTTGATGGGACTCATTTCACACCCCTTGCCGAGATTTTAGAAATCAATTCGTTATATCTTTTAAACCGACAATAGGGCGATAGCTCGGATGTTCCCGCAATGAATCTTCGAGTTATCGCCTATGAAGTCAGCCTGAAATATACATATAACGACTACTGAGGCTAGGGTAAATGATAGCAACAAAATTTTTTGATTACTTAATAGAGAGAGAAAACTTTGACACGAAGTCAATATTTGGGGATATCGGGCTGTTTTGGCAAGATGCCATGTTTGCTTTAATCAGCACCAATCATATTTATATTCGAGGTGGAGACATTCTGGATGAAAAATTAAATGCCTTAAATTGCTCAAAATATGTCTTTGTTAAAAAACAAAGTATTTCTAAAGTGAATTATTATGATATTACTGAATTATTTCAATCCGGTTATCCTTGTTTGGGAGAGTTGATCAGCCGCTCAAAAGCATTGGCTATTTTTCAAAAAAAGCAAAAGTACTCATTATCGAACCGACGTTTGAGAGATTTGCCCAATTTGCACTTGACTATCGAGCGAATGATGAAGAAATCGGGGATTCCGGATGTTGCCACATTTTTTAAACTGGGGGCTTTGAAAGCTTTTATCAAAGTCAGGCAACTGTATGGTACAACGACGGACATTAAACTGTTATGGAAATTCGTGGGAGCCATTGAAGAAATTCACTGGAAACTGATCCCGGAAAAACGCAAACAGCAGCTATTGAATGAATGCTGCACTCTGATGGAAATAGAGGAGGGATAAGATTGAACAGCCAAGTCGCTTAACTTGGCTGTATTAGTTATGAGTAATCAGGTTAATCGTTCAAATTAGTATTTGAAGCGGGCGCTTAAGATAATTTGATCGTCATATGTGTCATTAAAGCGAGCTTCAGCTGCAACCGAGAACAATTCTGTCGAGTGGAAGCGAGCATAGGCAGCACCCAACCAATCGTCATCATCATCAATGCTCAGATAGCCCACTTTACCACCAACTTCAAGTTGTGGCCCTAACCACTGGCGAACACCCAGATTCAATTCCATGCCGGTATCACTACCTCGGGAGTCATCGTGATCAACCATGCGGACTAACATCTCGCCGGTGAAATCAGCCCAGTTGTTTATGGGAGCGTGGAAGCCTAAGCCACCGGTTAGGTCGTAATCACCGTCAAGTTCTGAATCGACTCGTCCTATCACATGTGCATTGGGATGAACTGACATACTAAAACCTGCACCATAAGTATTGGGACTAATACCTATCCGTGCTTCATAGTAGTCATAACTAAAGTTGCTCATTACCGATGGACTGTTTGGATCTACCGCTGCAAATGTATAACCAGAAGCTAGTAACAACACTGTTGCACTAATAATTTTACGCATAACTGAACCTATCTTATTTAGAATCCCTGTAAAATGGCAGTAATTCTGCCTTCAATCAACCCTTTAACACATCATAAACCGGATGAGAGGCATAATGCTACCTTAAGAGTGTCATGCTTTTGTCGTGTGAGTAAATCGTTTGCAAATACAATGCCATAAATGAGGGCTAAAACACATCATAACGTTGATGAAGGGGCGATAGCCACTTCCATTTGAAAGAAAATGACTATCGAAGACCATTCAATCATGTCACCTGCACCGTATTGAATCACTCGCCAAATTCACGACGTCGTTGAGAGAGCGCCGCGAGTATTTCCGCTGTATCCAGTATTTTCATCCAAGGTGACAGATCAGTTTCGTTCTGAATCATATACTGAGTGAGTTGGTGTTTAATCGCTTGGCGAAGTGCATCTCCTTGCCAAGGTTTACTGATATAAAAATCCAAACCAGCATGATTAATCGCTTTGACGGTATCATCAAGGCCAGCCTGTCCTGTCAGGAGAACTTTGCGAGCCTTTGCTGTTTGCGGATCGGCATTGAGCTCTATCAGAAATTGAATGCCTGTCTGTTCCGGCATGATGTGATCACAAAGAATCAATGCCAGAGGAATCTCTTGTTGTTGACAGTCAGACAACACTTCTTTTGCCTCCGATACCGACTGGGCGGCCTCAACGACGAAATTATCTTCAAAACAGTCGAGGTCTTGGACCACGCTGTCTAAAATCTCCCGTTCGTCATCAACACAGAGGATCAAATAACGTCGATTCATAGTGTGCTCCTTCATCATTACTATTCATGATTGCATGTGTTTATCAATGCCCGGTTGAATGAGGGGGAGATAAACATCAATTGTTGTGCCTTCGCCCACTTGTGAATTGAGCTGAATCCAGCCTTGATGCTGTTGAATTATCTGCTGACAGACTGAAAGGCCGATCCCGAGACCGAAGTTTCCTTCTTTTTTGGTGGTAAAGTTTAGTTCAAAAATTCTATCTTGGAGTTCACTCGGAATACCGGTCCCATTATCGGTCACGGTAACACACAAGTAAGCGCGATGTTGATGTTCGATCTGACAGGTGTGTATTTCAATCTTGCCATTGTGTTCAGGAAGCGCGTCGAGTGCATTTGACAATAGGTTGACCCAGACTTGTTGTAATGCGGTGGGTTGACCGTAAACCAATGCGTTTTCGGTATATTCTTTGATCAACTGATATCTTTTGAGTCGGTTTTCAAAAATGACCAAGGTATCTTCAATGCCCTCATGAATATTGACGGGAAGATAGCCTTCATCGTCTTTACGCGCATAACTTTTCAGACCTTTGACCATATCTGTGATCCGTTGCGCGCAGATGAGCACGGACCGCAGCGCATTCCCTGTTTTCATATAATGTTCAAGTTGATGAACGTACGCCTTGGCGTCGGTCTTGTCTGTTGTGAGCTGTTTGATGAGATCACGATCATGATCCAGTTGTAATTTGACCAATTTTTTGGCGAGGCTGCGGTCCGGTAACTGATTTTCCAGCGCTTTTACCCGTTGTCTCTCTTCTGATGTTGAAAGCGGAGAGACGGTCATGGCACGGTGCAGTAACGCAGTTGCTTGCTCAGTCAATGCCGATGTGTGTGTATTGAACACCCACTGAATTTGCTCGGCCAGTGTTTCAGCACCGCGTTGGATCGCCGCGACCGGGTTATTCAGTTCATGGGCGACCCCGGCCACGAGTTGACCGAGGACGGCAAGCTTCTCCCGTTCGACTAACTGTTGCTGAGTGGCTTCCAGTGATTCGAGCGTTTTCTGTAATTCCAGCTTTGTGGTAATACTGCGTTGTAGGCGTCGGTTAAAATGACGTAAAAGTAAATTAGTGAACAGCGGCAAGAGTTGACTGTCGGAATGCATCACCTTGGCAAAAACTTCTCGATCAAGCTTGATGACATGGGCTTTGGTTAGTGTGACCGCCGTTGAAAATGAAGGCTCGCCCGTCACAAATGACATCCCACCGACCAGGTTTCCTTTTTGATGTCGAACGACTTCGCGTTCATGACCAAGTTCATCTCGCTTAAACAGGGCAACCTCTCCTTGCGTGATAAACCAGAGAAACTGATTTTCTTCGCCTTCTTGGGTGAGCAGGTGATTCGGGGAGTAAGTCCGGCATGCGTGGGTTTCATCTTTTTGCTCAAAGAAGGCATACAGGAGGATGATCACCTTTTCTGCCAGTTCGGTGTCACTCATCTGATGGTAATCATGAATAAATCCCTGGCGGAAATGTCGCATAGAATTATCCACATGGGCGCGTAAGAGTTGTTTCTGGTCGAGCACTTGACTGTAGTCTAATAAGTTGTCAGATTCGGTGTCGAGAATAAATTGGGTCAGTTCTTTGTGGGCGGTTTGGTACAAAATTTGGTCGGGCAGTGGCTTGGTGAGCGCGTGATCCAATCTTCCTTCATTAACGGCAGACAAAATGACCTGAATATCTTTCCCCGCGCTGATGAGTACTTTTCTGGCATCCTTGGTATGTGGCTGTTTGTCAAGCTGAATTAAGAAATCAGCGCCATTGAGCGCATCATGGTGGCAGGCGATCACTAAAGCAACAATTTGTAAACGTTGATGAATAAAATCCAGTGTATACTGCGCGTCGCTGATAGAATCGACACAATATAGATCGAACAGGCCAGTAAAAGGGGTCAGTTCATGCTGATACTGTTCCACACTGATCGGGTTGTTATCTAAGCATATAATCGCGTAGTGGTTCACAATGCTCTCACGGATAAGAATATTTTTCTGAAATTTTACCAAGGTTTTACTGATAGGGGTGAGAGCTGAGTTCTATAATGAGCGGTTTGTCGGTGAAAAGAAATGCAACAGTCTGGATTGCATGATTGATGTGAATGTCATCGATAAATACACATTGAAAGTGTAAGAATAAATATTCAAATGACTTTTTTCTGAAACGGATGAGTATCTGTTTCAAGGTTATTTGAGTATGTATGATAGACAAATAAACCAAAGAGATCCTGTGTTATGAATCAACTTAAAAAAGTAGCAGCAGTTGGCGGTGCGGTCTGCTTAATGGCCTGTTGGCCATTAGTCGTCGGACAGATAGCCGAAAGAGTATTTCAAGACAATATTGGCAATATTGATAATCAGTTGGTGACCGCAAAAGTACTGAATTATGACCGTGGATATCTTTCGTCACATGTTCAAACGGAGATTCAGGTGACTGACCCGGGTTTAAAAGCCCAGATGCAGCATGATGATTTACCCACGTCATGGGTTTTGAACAGTGATGTGAAACATGGTCTTTTTTCGATTGATGCGGTTACTCAGTTAGACAATCAGCCGGATGAGTCTCTCAAAATCGTGACTCAGACACAACTCAACGGCAATACCCATTTTGAAATCGATAGCCAAGTGACGCATTATCAGGGCACCACATGGTCGATCACATCCACACCGATGTCCTTGTCTGGTGATGTGACAACGTTAGGTGAAATTGATTATCGGCTGGATGTCCCATCAGTACAGTTTAGTCATGCTGATCTTCAAATTAATTTAAACAATTTCTATGGCAATGGTCAGGGTAAGAAAGAGAAAGGATTCTGGGTTGGTTCTCAAACGCTCCAAGTCGATAAAACAGTGATGTCTGATGCTTCTGGGCTCGGTGATTTTATTTTAGAGAATGTCGGATATCAGAACACCTCATCAATGGATGCGGATCGGGCCCGGTACGATACTCGCCAACAGTTTAATATTGCTAAAATTTCGGCTCAGGATGGTGTGGTTGAACATCTGAATGTTATTTTCTCGATGGGGCAGCTTGATGTCGATAGTTTGGCGAAGATCGCTGAAATATTGGAGCACTATGCCGATATCACACCGGCTGATGCGCAAAATTTACAGCAAGCACTTGATCAATTGGTTGCCAAAGGTTTTTCAATTGCATTAGAACAGCTGGACATCGGTTTAGCACAAGGACAAATCGAGTCTAAAGTTGATTTGAAATTGCCCGCAGATATGCAAAGTACACCACAAGATCCGCTAGAAGTTGTCAAAAAACTGACGGGGCATGTGGAAAGCCAAGTGCCTAAAGCGGTTGCTGATGCTTTCCCGGTATTGCAGCAAGGGGTCGATGAACTGGTGACCATGAAAATGATGCGGGAAAATGGTGATGTCTATCAGATGAACGCAACCGTGCAAGATGGCGACCTTGTGTTTGAAAGTGGTAAAAAAGTGCCGCTGATGGTGATATTGATGTCAGCGATGATGCAAATGTAACCATTCTTTATCGTTCAATCGATTTATGCTGGGTTATTTCAGTACCAGTATTCGAAAAGAGGCAATTTGCCTCTTTTCTGCTTTTTTTGTCACAGGAAAAGTGATATTAATCAAAGCTTCTATTATAAACGCATGATTGACCGTAGGAGCAACGAACCCATGAAGTTAAAGTCTGACACCGTGTATAACTTCAGTGCAGGCCCGGCAGCTTTACCAAAAGCCGTGATGGAACAGGCGCAATCCGAATTTATCAACTGGAATCAACTGGGCACATCGGTGATGGAAATCAGCCATCGCAGTAAAGAGTTTATTCAAGTCGCCCAAGCGGCAGAGCAGGATCTTCGGGATCTGTTGAATATTCCTGATAATTATAAAGTCCTGTTTTGTCAGGGGGGGGCCAGAGCACAATTTGCGGCGGTGCCGTTGAACTTATTGGGTCAGTCAAGCAAGGCGACTTATATTGATGCCGGATACTGGGCAGAGAGTGCAATTGATGAAGCGAGTAAATACTGCAACATCGATGTATTTACTGCCAAAACCGATATTGACGGACAATTGGCCGTGAAACCAGCCGATGAGTGGCAAATTGCACCGGATTCAGCGTATGTCCACTTCTGTCCGAATGAAACCATTGATGGTATTGAAATTAATGATTTGCCGGTCACGGATAAACCAATCGTGGCAGATATGTCTTCCAATATTCTGTCTCGGGAAATTGATGTCAGTCAGTACGGTGTGATTTATGCCGGTGCCCAGAAAAATATTGGACCGGCGGGGATTACGATTGTCATCGTTCGGGATGATTTACTTGAACTTGCGCATAAGATGCTACCGAGTGTCCTGAACTATAAAGAACTGGCGGAAAAAGATTCGATGTTCAATACGCCGCCAACATATGCTTGGTATCTTTCTGGTTTGGTCTTTAAATGGCTGAAAAGTCAGGGTGGGGTTAAAGCCATTGAGCAGATCAACCGTGAGAAGGCCGAGACACTTTATGGCTACATCGATCAGTCGCCGTTTTATCGCAATACGATTCACCCGAACAATCGGTCTCGGATGAATGTTCCGTTCCAGTTGGCAAAACCTGAACTGGATGGCAAGTTCCTTGAACTGGCAAAAGAAAGAGGTTTGGTGGCATTAAAAGGTCACCGTGCCGTGGGTGGTATGCGAGCGTCAATTTATAATGCAATGACGTTAGAAGGTGTTCAGGCATTGGTTGCATTTATGCAAGAATTTGAGGCGGAATACGCATAATCCTGAATTCACGTCATATTGATAAAAAACGCAGCCAATGTGCTGCGTTTTTTTATGGGTTACGATTATTTTACCCGTTTTGATTTGGCGGTATTTCTGCCACGCTGCTGCGATTTTTCCGGCTGAGATGACGTTCCCTGAGGTCGCGTTCCTTGAGATCGCGTTCCTTGAGACTGATCACGGCCCTCGCGTAATGGCGCAAATCCCGGTTGAGATTTGGTATGTTTGGTTGCAAAACGCTTTGCCCCGTGTCTGCCGGACTGTCTGCGTTGCGCCGGTGTTTGCTTTTGTTGGTCATCTGCCGGAATCAGACAGTGCGGACCGTCACCAATCAGATGTTTTTTACCCATATCGACCAGAGCTTGTCGTATTAATGACCAGTTATTCGGATCATGATAGCGAAGTAATGCTTTATGCAAACGGCGCTGACGCTCTCCTTTCGCTACTGGAACAATATTACGCTTTTTATATTTGACGCGTTTGAGAGGATTTGTCTCCGCATGGTACATGGCTGTGGCGTTACACATCGGGGACGGGTAAAAATTTTGAACCTGATCGCATTCGAAATTATTTTTCTTCAGCCATAGCGCCAAGTTCAACATATCTTCATCTTCGGTGCCGGGATGAGCCGAGATGAAGTAGGGGATCAAATACTGTTTTTTCCCTGCTTCAGCACTGTATTGCTCGAACATGGTTTTGAACTGTTCGTAACTGCCCATACCGGGCTTCATCATCAGATCTAACGGCCCTTTTTCAGTATGTTCCGGCGCAATCTTCAAATAGCCGCCGACATGATGGGTCACCAGCTCTTTAACATATTCCGGGGATTCGATAGCTAAGTCGTAGCGGACACCGGAGGCAATCAATACTTTCTTGATGCCTGTAACTTGGCGGGCTGAACGGTATAGATCAATCGTGTGTTTGTGATCGGTATTGAGCTTATGGCAGATGCCCGGGAATACACAGGAAGGGCGGCGGCAATTGGCTTCAGCTTTCGGGTCCGAGCAGCCTAAACGATACATGTTAGCTGTTGGCCCGCCGAGATCAGAGATTGTACCGGTAAAGCCGGGAACTTTGTCACGAATCTCTTGCAGCTCTTCCAGAATCGATTCTTTTGAACGATTCTGAATGATCCGGCCTTCGTGCTCGGTGATTGAACAGAATGAACAGCCACCAAAGCAGCCACGCATAATATTGACCGATGTCTTGATCATATCGTAGGCCGGAATTTTTGCTTTTCCGTAGCGAGGATGCGGTACTCGGGCATAAGGCAGGCCAAACACAAAATCCATTTCTTCGGTAGACAGCGGAATCGGCGCCTGATTGACCCATAACTCCCGATCACCATGTTTTTGTATCAGCGCCCGTCCTGAGTATGGGTTGGTTTCCAGATGAAGCACCCGGCTCGCGTGTGCATAAAGAATCCGGTCATTGACCAGTTTTTCATACGACGGGAGGCGAACTGCCGTTGTTTCTGCATCATGGCGGGACGGACGAATGGTAATCGGTTGTGCCGCTGTTTCACCGGTGGTATTGGTTTCACAGTCGGGTTCCGCTTGATAAGGATTGGTTGGCACAAAGGGTTTCCCCGGCTTTTCTATCCGTGAAGAGTCGATAACCCGATAGCTGTCAGGGGTTTGTGAACAGATCACGGCTGTGCCCCGGATGCGTGTCATCGACTGAATCGGTTCTCCCTGAGCCAGTCGGTGAGCAACGTCGACCAGTGCCCGTTCAGCATTACCAAATAGCAGAATATCAGCCTTGGCATCAAATAAGATCGAACGGCGGATTTTATCGGACCAGTAGTCATAATGGGCGACACGGCGAAGGCTAGCTTCGATACCCCCTAAAACAATCGGTGTCTCTTTATAGGCTTCGCGGCAGCGTTGCGAATAGACCAGTGTCGCTCGATCCGGCCGTTTTCCGCCCTCATTTCCGGGCGTGTAGGCATCATCATGACGCAGTTTTTTATCTGCGGTATAACGATTGATCATCGAGTCCATGTTGCCGGCAGTGATGCCAAAAAACAGATTTGGCTGTCCCAGCGCCATAAAATCATCTTTGTTATGCCACGCCGGTTGCGAAATAATCCCGACCCGGAATCCCTGCGCTTCGAGCAGACGGCCGATAATCGCCATGCCAAAGCTTGGGTGATCGACATAGGCATCACCGGTGACGATGATGACATCACAGCTATCCCAGCCCAACTGGTCCATTTCTTGTCTGCTGGTTGGCAGAAACGGTGCGTGACCAAAGCACTTGGCCCAGTAGGGTTCATAACGATGAATTGGCGTAGTGGCGCTGTGCATATTTTGACCTCATGAATGTGCGGCGGGCATTATAGCGGCAAGTGGGGGGACTCGCCAGCCTCATTCATCCACAAAATTAATCGGGTGATTGATTTGTCATGATAAGGGCTTGTTGACACGATGTGCCTCGACAGTTCTGCATCATTCGGCTTTCATCCAACTGCGTTTTTGGTATGATCACGCTATCTAATTTTATGCCAGATTTCGTTATGCTGAATGCTTTTATTGCCGTATTGCTTCCAATGACCGCCGGAGCACAACTCATTCTTACGCTTGTTTTGACTAAAGGAGAAATTTGTCCGGGGCAGCGGGGAAGAATTCACCGCATTTTACCGCTTTTATTGGTGCTATGGCTGCTGGTTGCTTCCCAACATTTATATACATTATTAAATGTTGCGCTGATTGGGTATTTCTATTCTCAGGTTAAAACGGGTAAGACGCGACAGGAAGGACCACTCAAAATACTTTACCTCGCAAATGGCGTGGCCGGACTGACAATGCTTGATGCCATATTGACTGCACCCAATTGGGTTGCTGCGGTGATGTTGATATTGTCATGCTTATTGTTGGGGGCAATCGCCGCGCATTGGTTACTGACGATTGCCAGAACGCGTCTGCAAGCTTTTCATCGACTGTTACCGATTGCAGGGATTCTGGCGGCGATGTTACTGACGCTTTGTATCGTACCGCTGACTGCCAATATGGATCCGATGCAGTTGCAAAACATGCTTCACGCTATTTTACTCAGTTTCTCTTTGTTAGTGACGGCTGTGATTATCTGGTCGTGGCATTTACTGACGGCCAAAAGTGCAGATAAAATTCAGTTGGGTATCTCCTGTTTGGTGCTTCTAACGTCGCTGACCGGATTTCACCAGTTGTATTTCTAATTCGGTTATACTTTTATTCAGTTGTTTGTCAGGATTTCGCACTACACTTAAACTTGGTTGATTTTATTCAGGCTGATAGCCTCAGAATCACCGAAAGGAGGATAGTGATGGACTTTTCAATGATTGATCGTTTAGAACATTCGATTTTACTTGGGATCGTCAATGAGAAACTGCGGCTCGAATGTGAAAGTTTTGATGATTTAGTGACCACTTATGAGTTTAACTCCCAAGCAGTGCTCGATAAGTTAGGTCATCTGGGTTATCAGTATGATCCGCTCACCAATCAATTTAAAGCCGAAAACTGAGTGTGTTCATCGGCTGAGAATGGTTGAGCATCATTGAACGCCCGATGGCAGACCGGAATAACAAAGGCCGGATGTTATTTCCGGCTCTTGTTATTGGGAGGCTTTGCTTAGATTCATTGGTAGCGTGAATCATTGGATATGTTTGAGCGCTGATGTTACTCGGGTTCATGATCTTTGACTGGGGTGTAAAAGGAGCGTTTCGGACTATCCAGAACCACATGCGTTGTGACCCGCCGGATTTTAGGATTCTCCTGCATTAGCCTCTCGATAAACGCATCATATTCCAGTGCTGTGGCTGCGGTCACCAAGACCATCAGGTCGAACTGGCCGGTTACATAATAGATTTGCTGGATATTTTCTTTCTGTTCGGCCCAGCTTTTGAAGTGGGAGAGTGTCTGGTAGTTGTCTCGTTCGATCTCTAAACCCGCCAGAAAGCTCATATGACTGACCAGATATTGTGGATCAATGATCGCCACTTCCTGTTGAATGACCCCAGCCTGACGTAATTTTTTGATCCGACGCTGGACGGCGGATGCCGATAATCCAACCTGTTCTGCAATCCGTTCGGTTTGAAGCCGACAGTTGCGTTGCATAATATCCAGTATTTTCTTATCAAATAAGTCGAGTTGCATATTTTAAGGTCTCGGAGTGCGGATTTTCTGCATATTACGATAAAAAATGCATAAAATCACAACTTGGTGCGGTGATTTCTCCGTTCAGCGGCTCTTTTTTACCCGATACTGTCTGCTCCAAGATGAGGCGCGTCACCGTTCGCATCTATCCTATGGTGCACTCTATTGTTGTGCATCCTATGTTTGAAACCTATTTGACACTTATGGAAGCTTGTATCGATGTCTAAGCCCTTGCAGTATTGTCCTGAAACGCTGGCACTGTCAGCTGGTTTTTTTCCGGACCAGCAAACCCAAGCCACGACCCCCCACATTACGATGTCGGTCAATCACAGTTTTGTTCCAGAAGAGGGTTCATTTTCTGCGAACGGGATTGCGGATTTGGCCGATGCGCCTTTTTTGTATGCCGGCTGGACTAATCCGACCGTCCGCCAGCTTGAACAGCGCATTGCTGCACTGGAATGTACTGATGATGCCTATGCGACGACAACCGGTATGGCTGCATTGTCGGCGGTGTTTTTTTCACTGCTTCGTGCCGGTGATCATTTGATTATCAGTGATGTCTGTTATGCCGCCGTTTATGAGCTGGCAAGAGATGTGCTGCCCGATTACGGTATTGAAGTGACGCCGGTGAATCTGACGGATCTCGATGCGGTCGCGCAGGCGATTCGTCCCAATACCAAACTGATACATGCTGAGAGTCCCTGTAACCCATTACTTCGGCTGACGGATTTGGCACAACTGGCCCATTTAGCCAAACAGCATCATGTACTGTTGTCGGTTGATTCCACCTTTGCTACGCCAGTGATTACTCGTCCGGCAACGCTGGGGGTTGATCTTGTGATTCACTCTCTGACTAAATTTATCAATGGTCACGGGGATGCATTGGGCGGATGTGTTGCGGGGAGTAAAGCTTTGATTGCACAAATTCGTTCCAGAGCGGCGGCGCATTTTGGTGCAACGATCAGCGCTCAAAATGCCTGGCTGATTATGCGTGGTATCGAAACATTATATCCACGGATGAAAACTATCAGTGATTCCGCGTTACAGATCGCGCAATGGCTGGCAAACCATCCCCGGGTCAAACAAGTGAATTATCCGGGACTGGCTTCTCACCCCCAATATACACTGGCAACTGAGCAAATGGCTTATGGCGGGGGAGTGATTGTCTTTCAGATCGATGCGATGGATGAGATTGCGCAACGGTTTGCGAGAGATGCTCGCTTATTTTATTACGCCTATTCGATCGGTCACCAGCGTAGTTTGGCAGTCTTACTAAAAACGGCGGACTTGATGGCATCGACTTACCGGATGACCACTGAGCAGGAACGACAATACCGACGCTATGCCGGAGATGGGGTATTCCGGCTGTCGATTGGTCTGGAAAATCCACATGATCTGATTGAAGAACTTGACCGGTTACTGTGTTGATGAGTGCGGCTTGATTTTTGCTTATCTCTTGTTAGAGCACTAGAGAGGGCAAGGAATGAACAGTGTATTATACTGTCCATATTATTTGATTTTTTTGTAGATAAAATGGTGATTAATTGCAATGAAAGTATTGAAAGATACTACTGTTCTGGCGCACTATGTTAAGGATAACTTTGCTGAATCATTCAGCTAAAGTTCACAACACAACATCGCATTTCCTGATGGAAATGGTCACGGATATAAAAATCATAAAGGGACAATATGAATAAAATATTAAAATCAGCCATTGCCGGGGCGATACTTGCCTGTTCGGCATTGACGACTCAGGTTTATGCCGCATCCTCTGCACTGGAAAACATCCTGAATAAAGGAGAACTCAGAGCTTGTTTTGACGCTGGTTATGTGCCGTTTGAAATGAAGACCAAAGATGGTCGTTTTGTCGGTTTCGATTTAGATATGGCAAAACATATGGCACGTTCTATCGGTGTGAAATTTGTGCCGGTCAATACCGCATGGGATGGGATTATTCCTGCCTTGCAGACCGACAAATGCGATATCATTATTTCCGGGATGACGATTACACCGGAGCGCAACCTGAAAGTTAACTTTGCCGACCCTTATATTGTCATCGGACAGTCGGTACTGATTTCGCCTAAACTGGCGGGCAAAGTGAAAAGTTACCAGGACCTGAATGATCCGAAATATACTTTAACCAGTAAGCTGGGCACCACGGGCGCAGATGCTGCGAAACGTTATATTCCGAAAGCGAAGCTGGATCTTTATGACACAGAAGTGGATGCGGTGCTTCAAGTCTCGAATGGTAAAGCAGATGCCTATGTGTATGATTTACCATATAATGCTATTTATGCCGCACAGCATTCACAGCAGGTGGACCATCTGGATACACCGTTTACCTATGAACCACTGGGATGGGCGATTCGTCAGGATGATCCGAATTTCCTGAATTTCCTGAACAATTATCTGCGTCAGGTAAAAGGTGATGGCACTTACCAGCGTATTTATGATAAATGGTTCAAATCTGATAGCTGGCTGAAGGATGTTCAGTAATTTCGCTATTCAAATCAATTGATATAAAGTACCGGACTCGGGTTTTTCCTGGTCCGGTTAAGCAGTAAACAGAAGAGAATCATTGTAATGCAGTCAAAATCCAGCCGTTGGATAGGCCATGGAATTTATGCCGTCATGATGGTGTTGCTGGTGAGTGGGATCTATTTTTCCGGCAAAACGATTAATTATAATTGGCATTGGGATCGATTATGGCCCTATATCGTTAATACTGAGATGCAGAGTATCCGGGCCAGTGGTGATGGTGTATCCGTTATCGAAGGCAATCACATTATTGTGAAATTTGATAACGGTGACCCCGATCAGGTCATCAAATCTTATGATCAGCGGGCGATTGGTGATGGCGATTTAATTTTCGAAGGGGATACCCTTGCACGGGTCGAAGATTGGAAATTCGGGCCGATAGCCGTCGGTCTTTGGGTGACGGTGAAAATCTCTTTTATCTCGCTCTTCTTTGCCATTTTTCTGGGCCTGATTTTCGGGCTGATGCGGGTGGCCAAAAATCAGACTGCCCGGGACCTTTCCCTAACCTATGTTGAAATCATTCGCGGAACACCGTTACTGGTGCAGATTTTTATCGTGTACTTCTTTATCGGGACTGTATTGGATTTGGACCGATTTACCGCGGGGGTCGTCGCACTGTCGGTGTTTACCGGTGCTTATGTCGCAGAAATTATCCGGGCGGGGATTCAGTCTGTATCCAGTGGTCAGATGGAAGCGGCGCGTTCATTAGGGATGACTTACCCTCAGGCCATGCTGTATGTCATATTGCCGCAAGCCTTTAAGAGAACGTTACCACCGCTCGCCGGACAATTTATCAATCTGATTAAGGACTCGTCATTGGTTTCGGTGATTTCAATTACGGATCTGACTAAAGCGGGTCGGGAAGTGGTTGCGGGGAGTTTTGCTCCCTTTGAAGTTTGGTTTACCGTTGCAGCACTTTATCTGCTCGTCACCGGTTCACTGTCGTGGGCGATCCAAGTATTAGAAAAGAGGTTATCGGCTAGTGACTAATAATCAATATTCCGGTGAAGAAATGATTGTTGCCGAAGGGATTGAAAAATTTTATCCCAATGGGTGCCATGCACTGAAATCAGTCAGTGCGACGGTGAAGAGAGGCGAAGTTGTTGCGATTATCGGACCTTCCGGTTCAGGAAAATCTACCTTCTTGCGGACGCTGAATCAACTTGAAGCCATTAACGAAGGTACGATTATCGTTGATGGTATCGATATGTATGCTAAATCAACGGATATCAATCAACTGCGACAAAATGTCGGGATGGTGTTTCAAAGCTTTAATTTGTTTCCCCATAAGACAGCTTTAGAAAATGTGATGCTGGCACCACTGAAAGTGGGCAAACGTCCGGCGAAAGAGGTTGAAGTCGCCGCGAAAGCATTGATGACGCGGGTTGGTCTGGCTGAGCGGATGAATAACTATCCTTCGCATTTGTCCGGTGGACAACAACAACGTGTGGCGATTGCCCGGGCGTTGGCGATGGAACCGGATTTGATGCTGTTTGATGAACCGACATCCGCGCTTGACCCTGAAATGGTTGGTGAAGTATTGGATGTAATTAAGGGATTGGCAGCGGAAGGCATGACGATGGTGATTGTCACTCACGAAATGGGATTTGCCAAAGAGGTCGCAGACCGCGTATTGTTCATGGAAGAAGGCGCACTGTTGGTGGATGATACACCTCAGGTTGTGTTTGAATCTCCGCCACATCCTCGCTTGCAGCAGTTTCTGGCTAAAATTTTATAACCAATACCTTCCGCCAGCGTTAACTGGCGGGAGTCATTTCTATCAGGCGATTCTTATCCCTTCTAAATGTGTTTTACACTGTTGCCGGGCCGTAGCAAAGAAAGCCTGTAGGTAACGTTTTTCTTTTTCCCCATGTCTTACAGCAGCAAACAGTCGCCGCCATAGTCCTTGTCCCAGTTGTTTGCTGGTGATCAGGCGCTGGCGAGAAAATTCGCTGATCGCCCAATTAGGCAGTGCCGCAACCCCTAAGCCAGCTGACACCATCTGAACCAGCATGAGCGTATTATCTGCCTGCTTCCATTTGAGCGGTTCTACATCGGCCGGATGAAGAAAGTGTTTATACACATCGAGACGCTGTTTCGGGACCGGATAAGTCAACATCGTCTGGTCGGCTAAGTCTGCGGGTTGGATGGCAGCCGCGTCAGCCAGCGGATGATTGATCGCGGTGACAAGACGCATTTCAAAATCAAACAACGGCTCATAGTGAATTTCGGAGCGAGGCATAATATCCGAAGTGATCAAGAGATCAAGCTCTCCTGCCAGTAGTGCCGGGAGGGGTTCGAAACCAAATCCGGAAGAAAAATCCAGTGTTACATCCGGCCAGCTGAGCTGGTACTCCTTAAGCGCAGGCATCAGCCATTGAAAGCAAGAATGGCAATCAATCGCCATATGCAGGCGTCCATTCACATCTTCTTTGAGACTGGCGATTTGGTGTTCTGCCTGAGCCATTCGCGGTAATACATCTTCCGCCAGCCGCAGCAAAATTTCACCTTCAGATGTAAATCGAACGGGGCGCGTTTTTCTGAGAAACAGCGGACTGCCAATCCGCGATTCCAGATCTTTAATCTGATGGGACAGAGCTGACTGGGTTAGGTGGAGTGCTGTCGCGGTTGCGGTTAAAGACCCCGTATCTCTGAGTGAAATCAATGTTTTGAGATGTTTGATTTCTAACATGAGTTTTCCTCATTCATGACTAATCATGTTGAATATTTTTACTAAACTACGCTGATATTCATTGTATGTAAACATCCAGACGGCTATGTGAGTTAGTTAATTTCAATTTATTTTTATGATTATGAATTTTATTAATGTGGCAGTTGAGTCGTTGACGATTGGCGCGGAGAACTTGGTCAGTTTTATAAAGAAAGATTTCATCAATAAAAAGCCCCGATAACGGGGCTCTTTGCCATATGATGGCACGATACAACTGACGAAATTGACCGGCTCAGTTATTGCTTTTTCGAATACTTGCTACACGCGGCTTGGTTGATCAGTTGATCAATCATTAGTTGTCCGCGGGTATTACGAATTTTTATCCGGTAGGCCAGTCCCGCATCGAGATTCGACTTGGTTTCTGTATTGGCACAGTAACTTTTGATGCTTTGGGTTAAAAGTGACTGTGTTGACTTGGCTTTAGGCGCATCATTGTTATAAATCATCATGATTTCAATGACACTTCCCTTTGACGAGGCGCGCATGATGGACAACGGTCCGGACTTAATCGGGAGTTCAGCATGAATAATACTTGCCCGGTTGGCTGCAAGGAGCTCTAGCTGTTTTTGCTCATTATTACTACTACAACCGATTAAGAGAGCACTTAGCCCAACTGCAATACATATTTTTCTTATCATGGAATGCTATTCTCAGATCGTTAAAAAACTTGTTTATAGGGTTTGACGATCACAGACTGGTACACACCAGCTGTGACATAAGGGTCGGCATCTGCCCATGTCTTGGCTTCATCCAGAGACGCAAAATCAGCAATGACTGTTGATCCGGTGAATCCGGCTTCTCCCGGGTTATCTGAGTCAATAGCAGGCAGAGGCCCGGCAGTGAGTAAGCGCCCTTCATTTTGTAACAGCTGTAATCTTTCCAGATGCTGCGGCCGGGCGCCCATCCGCTTCTCTAAAGAGTTTTCTACATCTTGAGAAAATATGACATACCACATATTTATATCCTTATACAAAAGTCGGGCAATTGACGCGACTTGTGTTCACTCTCCGGCCTGCGGCTTTGGGAGAACAATGATTTATCTTATGGGTGAAGCTCAATCATTCTCGGGCGTCCGTCACTATCGACGGCCACGTAGTTGAATGTGGCTTCACAGACCTGAAACCGATCACCGATACCGTGTGCATGAACGGGCTTAACCCAGACTTCAAGCTCAACTGACATGGAGCTACGACCAATGCGGACACATTCACCATAACAACAAACCACATCACCGACACTCACCGGTTTTTTAAAGGCAATGCTTGATACGGAGACTGTCACAATTCTGCCGTGTGAAATTTCTTTTGCCAGAATGCCTCCGGCCAAATCCAGCTGTGACATAATCCAACCGCCAAAAATATCACCGTTAGCGTTGGTATCCGCTGGCATTGCAAGTGTTCGTGAAAGGAGCTGGCCTTTCGGGGTATTCACTTCAGACTTCATAATTTCGTACTACATAGGTTGAATGCTTTCAGGAGAAGCGTCGATTCATCAATCAAATACAATGAATTCATCCAACTTCGAAACAATAACAGATGGTGCATCGGATTTCACAAAGAAGCAAGAAAGAACCGATGCAAGTTCACGTTTTTCACCCTATTGATGATCTTCATCTTTGGGTAATCGGGTATAGATGTATATACCAGTGAATAAGGTGTATACCAGTGTTGCGATCAGCAGACCAAAGACTTTGAAATCGACCCAAACATCTAAAGGCAACTTGAACGCGACATAGACATTAATGGCTGCACAGGCAACAAAAAAGAATACCCAGGCCCAGTTAATTTTTGACCAGACGTCATCCGGAAGTTGTAGCTCTTTACCCAACATGCTTTTAATCGCTGATTTGCCCATAAGATGAGTCACCGTCAGGCCGATGGCAAAGACAAGATAGACGATGGTAACTTTCCACTTAATAAAATTGGCATCATGGAGGAAAATCGTCATCCCACCGAACACTGCGACCAGAACAAAAGTAATGACCTGCATTTTTTCGACTTTTTTATACCAAAAGTAGGTGATAGCAATTTGCATCGCACTGGCAATAATCAGGGCACCTGTTGCTACATAGATGTCGTATAGCTTGAACAGCACGAAAAACACAATAAGTGGGATAAAGTCGATCAGTTGTTTCATGGGTATTCAGTCCTTCACTAGAGAGCGCTACAGTCTAACTAAAATTGACAGGTATCTGAATAGTCAGATCATGTTTTGTCACGATTTCTGACTATCAGAGTGGGTTTGGGGCGGATTTGAGTGTCACTTTGCTTTTGCTGAGTGTTTTAGAGCAAGAAATATTATAAAACTAAGCACCTAAAAAGGTTATAGGATTGGAGGATTACTTTATGATGGTTAATATTTTGTATGTTTAATTGTAATAAAATTAATACATTAAAATGTCTCTATTTAAAAAGATATGTTTGCAACAAAATGCCAGATCGCAGATATATAACAACTTCTTTTTTATATAAACCAGCTCAAATAAATTTGTATAAATATTAACCAATGAATGAGCTTAATTTATACGGATTAAAATATAAGGAGGGTGATATTGGAATTTTGATCACGTTTTTTATACTTGTTAATATGATAAGTTTTCTCAAATTTTATAAAACTATTGTTCTTATATATTCAATAATTATTATCAATCATATTTGCTAAGTTTAAAATGGGATATTTACATGAGAGAAAAAATGGGGACGTTGAAATTAGGCCTTAAGAGTTTTGTTATGGCTGGTCTAGCTATATTATTAGCCGCTTGTTCGAGCACTCCTCAACCAACAGTCACACTAGATACAAACTTTGTCAATGAGCACTTAAAAGTTGGGGTTTTATATATACCACCTCAAGAGGAAGCAACTACACACATATTTGGCGCTTCTTGTTTACTATGTTATGGATTTGCATCGACATTAACAAGTGAATTAGATACCTATTTAGAGAAAAATATTACAACAGACGAGTTAATAAAAATAAGAGATTTGGTATTATCAGAATATTCACAGCGTTCACAAGAAACAAAGTTGGTATCCTTACCTTCCTCAATAAAAGATTTAAAAGATTTTAATGGAGATCTTGGTTTTGCTAAGAAAGATTTTAGGTCATTGAAAGAAATTTTAGATATTGATGTACTTGTTGTTTTACATATCACTAGATATGGAGCCTTCCGCAGTTTTTCGGATTATATCCCTAATGGTGATCCTCAAGGCTATGTGGCTGGATTGCTATATTCAGTCGATTTAAATAGTAATGCATATGTTCAATATTTAGATATTACTGAAGTCGTTCAACCATCTGGTGAATGGGACGAGCCGAAAGAATTTCCAAGTGTCACGACGTCGTACTATCAAGCGATTGAAAATGTAAAACAAAAAATTAAAGATGCAATTTAACTTATTGCTTTCTAAGGATAGTAAAATAAGCATGCGATTTTTTTTAATGATCTTTATGATAACTTTGGTTGGGTGTGGTAGCACACCCTATCAAGATGATTATACTAAACATGTAAACTTGATAGCCGACGGTTATATTAATGATACTAACTTTAGGTTTACTTTCGAGGATCTATCGAGAGTTGATTTACGTGGATTATATTCACTTAATGATACGATTAAATCTCCTAACATGTTGTATCAGGGGGATGCAGGACTCGTTGGCGTGATTGCTCAGATTAGTGCACGTATTGCGATGGTTCATTCACAAAGGGATGATAAATTAGCAAAGGAACAAGAGAAAGCAAACGAGCAAATTCAGCCTTTGAGAAAGATAGCAGATGAATTATCTCTGACTGACATGGTTGGGGATTATCATGCATACTTGGTCAATGCAGAAGAAGCAGATCGTAAGACTATCAACATAAAGCCTATTTTCTTCAGTAATAGTGATATGACAAATATTTCTATTAAATCGATTGTCTGGTTATCATCATCAGACAAACATAAAAGTCGTAGGTATGGAATAAAATATAGAAACTTGATTCAGGTATATAGTCAGACGTTTACAGAATCTCAAACCAAGAACCTTATTGATGGAAATGGTGAATTTTTGTCTCAGGTATTATCTTCTTTACTCAGGATGACATTATATGTAGTTAAAAATGAATTAATGGGAAAATATTCTGAAATTAAAAATCCAGACCAGAATTTTTTAATTAAAGATAATTCTGGTGTAAAGGTTGTCCGTGGTTCTGCTGTAGATAATCGATGTGGATATAGAATTATCCAAGATATCCATTCTTGGTTCATTGCATATCCAGAAGCTGAGGCTCTTAGCCAGAATAAGGCTACGATACCATCCTGTTAATACTGATTTAATTTTATTTGGTATCCAATATACTATTTTTCTTATGAGAGTAGGAGAAAGCCACTCATTGATGAGTGGCTTTCTTAAAACAAGTGAACAGTTATGCTTCTTGTTCAACCGTATTTTCTTCTGGGGCCGGTTCTTCAATCAGAGAATCGACAATCACTGCACAGGCGGCATCACCCGTGATGTTCAGTGCGGTACGAATCATGTCGAAGATACGATCCAGAGCAAATAACAGCGGCAGACCTTCAATTGGAATTCCAGCCGCAAGTAGTACAGCGACGACAAGGAAAGATGGCCCCGGAACACCTGCCTGACCGACAGCACCCAGTGTTGCTGTCACGATGATGGCGACATAAGAGCCCATGCTCAGGTCGATGTTGAATAGTTGAGCAAAGAAAACTGCAACCAGTCCGTAGTAAATTGCGTTACCGGACATGTTGATCGTAGCACCCAACGGGAGTACGAATGATGCGGTTGAGCTTCTGACACCCAGATCGTTTTCAACTGCATCCATGGTCACTGGCAGCGTTGCCATTGACGATGCTGTAGAGAGGGCAACGGCTTGAGGCTTTTTCATTACGCCAATGAATTTACGAGCTGATGTTTTGGTAAAAATCTGAATCATCAGTGGATAGACAATGAAACCAAAAATCAGAATAGCAGCAACATAGACGACAAAGAGTTTCAGTACAACCGTCAGCGCACTGAAACCAAATGTACCGACGGCTTCTGCCATCAGGCCGAAAACCCCGATTGGCGCAATGACCATCACTTTATTGATCATCCAGACCATGGCATCAACAATCGTGTTTATACCATTGATGATTGGCAAACGACGTTCTTCACTCTGTTTGGCGAGCGCCACACCGAAGAAAAGGCAGAACACCAGTATTTGTAGAATATTTGCGTTATTCAGTGACTGGAAAACGTTGGTTGGGATCATACCGATAATGGTTGCCCAAAAAGTAGGAAGTTCACCTTTTGACGCATATTCTGAAGAGAACATACCTTCAACACCAGAAACATCAATGCCGATGCCGGGTTGGAAGAAATGTCCCATCAATAGTGCTAAAGCAACTGCCAGTGCAGAAGTGACAGCAAAGTATCCTAAGGTCACGGCTCCGACTTTGCCTGCGGAGTGGCTGTTCCCCAAACCGGCAGAGCCTGAAATCAGTGCCACGGCAACCAATGGAATGACCAGCATCTTAATCAGATTGATAAAGATAGCCCCGAGTGGTGAGAACATTGCGGCGTCATGTCCCATGGCGGCACCGACAATCGACCCCAGAATCATCGCAATGACAACCTGAACACCAATATTTGATAATAAACTCTTTTCTTTTAACACTACCGTAACCCTTGTGTTATGAATTTTTAATTTCCTAGGATTACCCACCAATATTACTAACATTTATGGGTAAATATTCCGGCTAAGTTTTTACACTGATATCTTTTTCTGATCAAGATATCAGTTATGAAAATGCTCAATAGACAGAAAATTTACGCAAACGTTTGGCAAAAAATATCATGAGCAGAAATATATGCTAAATAATGTTTCAGTTGTAACATTATTGTTTATGTGAATGGGCTTGAATAGCCCGAGATGGCGCGATTCGCGGTTTCCGTAATGGAAACCGCTGATTGAACGGATTATAGCTGCGTCGCTGCCTTCATCGTAGAGACAAACTGATGGAGTTGTGTCAACAGTGTTGAGGTATCGTGTTGATTGGATTCGATGATTCTCACCACCGCTGAACCTGAAATCGCACCTGCCGCACCTGCGGCCAAGGCCTGTTTGACTTGCTCTGGTTCTGAAATACCAAACCCGAGTAATGCCGGTGGTGCCTGATATTCTTTCAGCATTTTCAGCAAGTTGTCTACGGGCATTCCGGCTTTTGTTTCCGTGCCAGTCACTCCTGCTCGAGAAAGGAGGTAGGTATAGCCTTTGCTACGTGATGCGACGATTTGTAACGTTTGCTGATCTGCCGTTGGCGGGGCAATGAAAATCGGTTCAATCCCATGCTTTTCTGCTGATCGAATGAAATCTTCACTTTCATTGGTTGGCACATCAGCGATCAGAACCGAATCGACCCCAGCCCGTTGGCAGCGGTGATAAAAGTCGTCAATGCCACGAGTGTAGACTAGGTTGGCATAGACAAGCAGACCGATCGGTAAATCCGGATAATTTTGCCGCACTTGCGTTATGAGTTCAAAACAGATATCCGGGGTGGTCTTTGCTGCGAGAGCCCGCATGTTCGCTCCCTGAATGGTTGGGCCATCAGCGAGCGGATCAGAGAACGGGATACCCAGTTCCAGTGCGTCCGCACCGGCTTCAATCAACGTATTGATAATTTCTAAAGAGAGTGACGGGGTGGGGTCACCAATGGTTACAAAAGGAACAAATGCGCCTTGATTCTTTTCCGTCAGTTGTTGGAAAAGTGTTTGGTAACGATTCATGACAGCACTCCTTTTTCTTCTAAGATTTTATGGACGGTGAAAATATCTTTGTCACCTCGTCCAGATAAGTTCACCACCAGCGTCTGTTCTTTCTCTGGTTCGCTGCGAGCCATTTTGAGGGCATGGGCTAAAGCATGAGAAGACTCAAGAGCCGGGATAATGCCTTCATGACGAGCCAATTCTTGAAAAGCATCCAGAGCTTCGTCATCGGTGATATTTTCATATTCGGCTCTGCCGATTGCATTTAAATGAGCATGCTGCGGACCGACTGATGGAAAATCGAGCCCGGCAGAAACCGAATAAGATTCTTCAATCTGACCATACGCATCTTGCATCAGTGGGGATTTCATGCCCAGATAAATCCCGGTTTTGCCATATTTTAATGGTGCACCATGCTGATGAGTTTCAACCCCTTTCCCACCGGGTTCGACTCCGATCAAGCGGACATTTTCTTCTTCAATAAAATCAGCAAACATACCAATCGCATTTGAACCGCCCCCCACACAGGCGATCACCGCATCCGGTAATTTACCTTCACGCGCTAAAATTTGATGTTTTGTCTCTTCCCCGATAATTCTCTGGAATTCCCGCACAATGGTCGGGAATGGGTGAGGCCCCGCAGCCGTACCTAATAAATAGTGGGATGTTTCGTAGCTTGCTGACCAGTCGCGCATCGCTTCGTTACAAGCATCTTTGAGTGTTGATGACCCCGCGTGGACAGGAATGACGGTTGCACCCATCAAACGCATCCGAAACACATTCGGACTTTGACGTTCAATGTCTTTGGCACCCATGTAAACCCGGCATTTTAACCCCAACAGTGCACAGGCAATGGCTGTTGCAACACCATGCTGCCCGGCGCCCGTCTCTGCGATGATTTCTTGTTTACCCATTCGTTTGGCCAACAGAGCTTGTCCGAGCACCTGATTGGTTTTATGAGCGCCGCCATGCAGCAAATCTTCTCGTTTGAGATACAGTTTGGTCTTGGTACCTTTGGTCAGGTTTTGGGTGAGGGTGAGCGCTGTCGGACGTCCTGCGTATTCTTGAAGCAGAGACATAAATTCGGCCTGAAATTCAGGGTCTTCTTGAGCGTCAATAAAAGCCTGTTCTAACTGATCAAGTGCCGGAACCAGTATTTGTGGGACAAACTGGCCACCGAACTCGCCGAAGTAGGCGTTAAGTTTAGACATGATTGATTCCTTTTTGCTGTTCTGTCAGGTATCGGTATTCCGACGACTAATAATCTCTAATTTTTTGAAATGCTTGCTGTAGTTTGTCGGTGTCTTTGATGCCGGGAGCCGATTCAACCCCTGAATTGAAATCCAGTCCGTTACATCCCAGAGCCGCCGCTTCTTTCGCATTTTCCGGTGATAAACCACCGGCAAGCATCACGCCTTCAACTTGAGTGAGCTGTTGCCAGTCAAATGTTTGCCCGGTCCCTCCGCTCTGTTGGCCGACTTTGCTATCGTATAAATGACGATCAATATGCTGTGCTAACGGTGCTGGAAGTTGGTCTGAGACTGCATAAGCTTTCCAGATCGCAATATCAGCAGATAGCGCTTTTCGGAGCTGATTGACGTAGGCTTGATCTTCGTTGCCATGCAGTTGTACAGCGCTTAACTGAAGTTCATGCGCGATTTGAGCCACCTCTTCGACGGTGTGATTCTGAAATACGCCCACATACTTAAGTGGTGCGCCGGCCATGGTTACGCGAGCTGACTCCGGTGTGGTGTAGCGTGGGGAGGCTTCGACAAAAATAAGCCCACCGTAGACGGCGCCAGCCCGGTAAGCTTGCGCGGCGTCATTCGGACGGGTTAGTCCACAAACTTTGTTCTCACCGAGGATCACACGACGAACCGCTATTTCCAGATTTTGTTCGGACATCAGAGAACTGCCGATCAGGAAGCCCTGAGCATAGGCAGACAAATCCCGGACTTGCCGATGCGTATAAATGCCAGACTCCGAAATAATCGTGGTGCCTTTGGGCAACTTTGGTGCCAGTGCTTTAGTTCGGTTCAGATCGGTCGTTAAGTCTCTTAAATTACGGTTGTTGATCCCGATGACTTTCGCTTGGAGTGCAACTGCCCGTTCCAGCTCTGCCTCATTACTGGCTTCAGTTAAAATGCCCATGTTGAGCTGATGAGCAACCTGAGCGAGGGTCTGATAAGTTTCATCGTCTAATACGGAGAGCATCAGTAAAATGGCATCCGCACCGTAGTGGCGAGCCAGATAAACCTGATAAGTATCGATCATGAAATCTTTACACAGTATCGGTTGGGTGACCTGATTGCGAACCTGAGGAATAAACTCAAAGTTTCCTTGGAAGTACTTCTCATCGGTCAGGATAGAAATCGCATTGGCATACTGTTTATAGACCGATGCGATATAGTCCAGATCAAAGACGTCGCGGATCAGTCCTTTGGAGGGCGATGCCTTTTTGCATTCAAGAATGAACGCTGCTTTTCCAGTATTCAACGCATCATAAAAACTTCGGTCTGAAGGCTTCAGTAAACTCTTAAAGCTTGCTAATGGTTGATTTTGTTGACGTTGTTCGAGCCAGAGATGTTTATCGCGAACAATCTTGACGAGGACTTCTGCCATTTCCGTATGTTCTGTGGTGATGTGTTCTGATAACTGTGTTGTCATGTATTAGCTCCGCTGTGCAAGTTGACGGACTCGTTGGAATGCCTGTCCTGATTTCATGATATCAATTGCTTGTTGGGCATTGGCTTTTAAATCTTCGCGGCCGAACAGACGAAGTAACAGTGCCACATTCACTGCGACCGCAGCCATTTGAGCCTCTGTTCCTTTGCCCGTTAACAGATTTTCAATCAGCTGACGATTTTCTTCAGGCGTTCCCCCCTGAATAGCTGATAAAGGATACGTTTTTAATCCGAAGTCTTCAGGCGTTAACAGATACTCAGTGATCGTTTGATCGCGAATCTCTGCCACCAGTGTCGGACCATGGATGGCGACTTCATCCAGTCCGGAACCATGGACTACCGCTGCGCGCTTCATCCCCATTTTTAGCATGGTTTGAGCAATCGGCTGAATGAGGTCTGGATCGTAAACGCCCATCAGTTCGATATTTGGCCGTGCCGGATTAATCAGTGGACCGAGAATATTGAAAATCGTTCGGGTTTTGAGTGTTTGACGCACTGGCATCGCGTGCCGCACGCCACCATGGTACTGCGGGGCAAACAGAAAAGCGACCCCCAGCTCGTCCAGTGCTTCGCGGGTCGCCTGAGGTGTCATCGTCAGATCGATACCGAATGCATCCAGCAGGTCAGAAGACCCGGATTTGCTGGAAACGCCTCGGTTACCATGCTTGGCGACTTTGACACCGCAGGCGGCTGCGACAAATGCAGACGTCGTGGAAATATTAAAGGTATTAGCACCGTCGCCACCGGTGCCGACAATATCGGCAAAATCGTAGTCAGGGCGAGGAAATGGGGTGGCATTATCCAGCAGTGCTTGTACGGCACCGGAGATTTCTTCAGGCGTTTCCCCCTTGAGCTTCAGTGCCGTTAACATTGCAGCCATCAGAATAGGGGCCATTTCACCCTGAATAATTTGGCTAAAGAGGGTATGGGCTTCTTGTTGAGATAATGGCATCTGTGAGAACAGTTTATCAATGATTGGTTGCATGTGGTCCTTTCCCTTCTCTTGAGACTTTAGTTTGGTCAATAATATTTCGGCTTAGTTCTCTTGAAGCGCCCATTCAATCGTATTTGCCAGTAGTTTCGCGCCATAAGTGGTCATGATCGATTCCGGATGAAATTGAAATCCGCAGACTTTGTGCTGTTCATGGATCACCGACATGGTTAAACCATCGACTTCAGCGGTCACGGTCAATGCCTCCGGTATCTCTAAGGCAATCAAAGAGTGATATCTGGCAACGGTCATCGGTGACGGTAGACCTTGATAAACCGTATGTCCTTGATGTGCCATAAGCGAGACTTTGCCGTGGACGATTTCACCGGCACCTGCAACCCGGCCACCATAGGCTTCAACAATCGCCTGATGACCCAAACAGATGCCAATCACCGGTACCTGACCGATGAGCTGTTGCAACAGCTCTGGCATACAGCCTGCTTCGGAAGGAACACCGGGACCCGGAGAAAGCACGACGACAGGATGTTCAGTCCGGTTGAGCGTCGCCATGATCTGCGCGGTTTCGATATTATTGCGATAAATGGTGACCTGATGTCCGAGTGAACGGAATTGATCGACAAGGTTGTAGGTAAATGAATCAAAATTGTCGATAAAAATGAGATTAGCCATGACGTTTGTCTCCCTGAACTGAGCTGTCTGGTGCCTGATGAGCCATCTGAATCGCAGTAATGACGGCTTGGGCTTTGCCTCTGGTTTCATCGGCTTCTGACTGTGGGTCAGAATCGTAAACAACGCCGGCACCTGCCTGAACGCTGGCTATCCCATCTTCAATATAGGCTGAGCGAATCACGATACAAGTATCCAGATCACCTTCACCCGTCATGTAACCGACTGCCCCCCCGTAACTGCCCCGGCGCTCTTGTTCAACCGACCGGATTAATTGCATGGCCCGGATCTTCGGGGCACCGGTCAATGTTCCCATGTTCATACAGGCCTGATAGGCGTGTAGGGCATCCAAATCATGTCTTAGCTGGCCGACGACCCGGGAAACCAAATGCATGACATGGCTGTAACGGTCCGTTTTAAGGAGATCAGCAAGATGACGACTTCCGGCTTCAGAGATTCTGGCGACGTCATTGCGGGCTAAATCAACCAGCATCATGTGTTCTGCGTTCTCTTTTTTATCATTACGAAGATCTAATTCCAGTCGGCCATCGAGATCGAAATTGATTGAACCGTCTGGATTTCTCCCCCGTGGGCGAGTCCCTGCAATGGGATAGATTTCAATTTGGTTGGTATCACAGGCATATTTGAGTGCGCTTTCCGGAGAGGCCCCAAACAGCGTAAATTTTTCATCCTGAATATAAAACATATAAGGACTTGGGTTTGTTTCTTTGAGCTTTTTATACGCGGCTAACGGTGACGGGCATGGCAGCATAAAACGTCGTGAAGGGACAACCTGAAAGATATCCCCTTGGACAATATATTGTTTCAGATTGTCCACCACGCCACAGAAATCCGTATCACTCATCGAGGGGAAAACGGTCACATCATGACACACCACAGCCGCCGGAAGTGGCTGAATGTCCTGACACTGATGAACAATTGATGTCAGGCGCTGTGATAACATCGCCGTAGTCTGTTCATCCGGATTAAACAGTGAGCCCTGAACATGACAACTGCCATTCTGATGGTCAATGATCATCAGCGACTCAGCGACATAAAATACATAATCAGGGCATTGGTTGGTGGTTTCTGCATTGCCCAGCGGTTCAAAGTTGGCCACGAGATCGTAAGCGAACAGTCCACCTAAGAAGATGGCATGTTTATCGAGTCCGGTCAGATCGAAACTGTGCTGAATCAGACGTAGGGCATCAAATGAGGAAGATTCTTGCAAGCGACTATCTTCATCAAGTCCTGTCCGCGGTGCATCGAAATGAAGTGTCAGTGTCTGTTCGGTTAGTGTTGCGGTTATTTCGGATTTGATATTTCGGACCAGATGATGAATCAGATGTTCTCCGTTGGGCGTCAGTGCATGAAACGTCACTTCGTGTCCAAAGCAAATCACGCGAACCGCAGCATCAATAAGAAGCAGACTTTTCAAATCCTCTTTCGAATCAATTTCTGCCGATTCAAGCAACAGGCAATCGCTCTTATGCCCGCACAAAGTATGGAATACTGCGGTTGGGTCTGCTGAATAGGGCAAGGTTTCTGATAGAAGACGCAGTGTACCGAGCTGAGTGATATCAATGGTGTTATTCATTTACTGATCCTTTATTCTTAATACCTTCGTTGCCAACTGCCTTCGTGATCAATAGATCGTGCGATGCAATGCTGATGAGAGGTGGAACATTGTTACACTGTCTGTCCATCAGAAACCTGTCCATCAGAAACCTGCCCATCAGAAACCGGCCTATCAGAAATAAGTGTGAGAGCGTTTGGATTCATGTTGAATTCTTGTAACATAGGTGTCTGAGTGTTGGTATGTATTTTTGTACTAGTAAACTAGTGCGAAGGTTCGAAGTCAAGCTTTTATTGGTGAAAAATCAAAAAAATGATGAAAATAGATTTACATAGTCACACCGTTGCTTCCGATGGAAAATTATCTCCGGAGGAACTGCTGCTTCGCGCTGTTTCGTTTGATATTGATGTACTGGCGATTACGGATCATGATTGTGTTGATGGTTTAGATGCAGCGCATCGATTTATTGAGGCACAACAATTACCGATTCGTTTGGTTGATGGCATTGAGATATCGACGGTTTGGCAGAACAAAGATATCCATATCGTCGGGCTGAATGTTGATGTAACTTCTGCTGCATTGAATGACCTGATTACCCAGCAAAAACAGCGTCGTGATGTGCGTGCGACGATGATCGCAACACGTTTGGAAAAAGTGACTCGGCCGGGCATTCTTGCTGAAGTCAAAGAGATTGCCGGTGATGCAGCAATTACCCGTGCTCATTTTGCACAATGGCTGGTTGCGCATGGCTACGCCAAGACGATGCAGCAGGTGTTTAAGAAATATTTAACCCGGAATCAGCCAGGTTATGTCCCGCCAGACTGGTGTTCTATGCAAGATGCCATCGAGGCGATTCATGCCGCAGGAGGACAAGCCGTATTGGCGCATCCGGGACGATATGACCTGACAACAAAATGGTTGAAGCGTCTGATTGAAGCATTTGCCGGGGTTGGTGGTGATGCGATGGAAGTTGCTCAGCCACAACAAGCACCTCAGGAAAGGCGCAATCTGACGAATTATGCGTTACAATACAGACTGCTAGCCTCTCAAGGTAGTGATTTCCATTATCCTTCTCCGTGGATGGAGTTAGGCCGGAATCTTTGGTTGCCTTCTGATATTGAACCTGTGTGGAAAGATTGGGGCTTGTCCGTAGAGTAAGCATCGAGTTGCTCGATGGTGAGGAGTAATAATGAGTCAGTATTTTTATGTTCATCCAGAAAACCCACAAGCCCGATTGATCAATCAGGCTGTGGCGATTATTCGTAATGGCGGGGTTGTGGTTTATCCGACTGATTCTGGTTATGCATTGGGATGTCAGTTAGAGAATAAACGAGCACTGGAACGTATCTGTCAAATCCGTCGTCTGGATGACAAACACAATTTTACGCTGTTGTGCCGGGATCTGTCTGAACTCTCGCTGTATGCCCGAGTTGATAATACCGCCTTTCGATTGTTGAGAAATAATACCCCGGGGCCTTATACCTTTATCTTTAAAGGAACCAAGGAAGTACCGAGACGGTTAATGAATCCGCGGCGAAAAACCATTGGGATCCGTGTACCGGATAACCGCATTGCGCTGGATTTACTTGAAGCTCTTGGTGAACCACTCATGTCAACATCGTTGATCCTACCGGGGAAAGAAACCACTGAATCTGATCCGGATGAGATCCGTGATTCACTGGAACATGCTGTGGATGTGATTTTAAATGGGGGATACCTCGGAGAGCAGCCAACAACCGTGATTGATTTCAGTGAAGATACCATGGTGGTGCAACGGCTGGGAGCAGGTGACCCGACCCCATTTGAATAGTCATGTTGAAACGGTTGTTGCAGATAATCGTGTTATCAAAAGAGATGCTTTTTTCACTTTGATTTGAGATAATGTGCGACCGCGATTCTGAGGTCGCATTTTTATTCGACGTCTGAGAAGACGACAAGCAAGGTAAGTTAATGAGCGAAAAGTTACAAAAGGTTTTAGCACGCGCAGGTCACGGCTCTCGCCGTGAGTTGGAAACGTTGATTCGGAGCGGGCGTGTCAGTGTTAATGGCAAGGTAGCTGTTTTGGGTGAGCGCTTAGAAGATGAAAGTGCCGTGATTCGGATTGACGGACATGTTGTCTCAATGAAAGCCGATGAAGAATTGGTTTGCCGGGTGCTCGTTTACTATAAACCTGAAGGGGAATTATGTACCCGACATGATCCCGAAGGGCGAAGAACTGTTTTTGATCGATTGCCAAAAATCCGGGGTTCACGCTGGATTTCCGTCGGTCGTCTGGATGCAAATACATCCGGGCTGTTATTGTTTACCACGGATGGCGAACTTGCCAATCGGTTGATGCACCCAAGCCGTCAGGTTGAACGTGAATACTTAGTTCGTGTGTTTGGTGAAATTAACGAACAAAAGATCAAAAATCTCGTCCGTGGTGTTGAGCTGGAAGATGGCGTTGCACGTTTCGAAGACGTTGTATACGCTGGTGGTGAAGGGATGAATCACACATTTTATGTGGTCATCAACGAAGGACGTAACCGCGAAGTCCGCCGTTTGTGGGAATCTCAGGACACCACCGTGAGCCGCCTCAAACGAGTTCGTTACGGCGATATCTTTTTAGATAAAACGTTGCCTCGCGGTGGGTGGGTTGAACTCAATCTGTCTGATGTGAATTATCTGCGTAAACTGGTAGAGTTACGGCCGGAGCAACACACCATGATCGACGTTTCTAAAGACAACACGTCTCGTAAACGTGAAAGGGCAAAAAGCCAGAAAATTCGCCGGGCGGTCAAACGCCATGAAGAGCGGATCTCCGCCCCGAAAGGGAGAGGGCAGCGAAGTCAGAAAGCGACTCCTCAGGCGAAAGCCAAAAGGCGTCAGCGCTAGAAACCCGATATAGAACACAAGAAAATAGAACACAAGAAAAAGGTGCTTAAACAAGCACCTTTTTTTATTCCTATCATGTGTTACACAATCCTTTATGTATGACACCATTATAACGTTTGGTTCAGCGCATAATATCGGCCCTGCTGCGCAATGAGCGCTTCGTGGCTGCCATATTCGACGATCTGGCCCTGCTCAATCAGGCAAATGGCATCCATTCGTTCCAGCTCGATTAAACGGTGCGTAATGAAAATCACGGTTTTGTGCGCATAATGTGTACGTAACAAATCCATAATTTGTCGCTCGGTCTGCTTATCGAGTCCTTCCGTGGGTTCGTCCAGTAATAGAATCTCTCCCTGATGGAGTAGTGCCCGGGCAATCCCCAAACGACGTTTTTCACCCCCGGAAAGATGACGACCGCCATCACCTAACCAAACATCCAATCCCGGCTCATCAAGGAGTTTATCCAATCCGACCTGACTGAGGACTTGTGTATACGTCATATCATCAGCGTCTGGTGCCGCGATCTGTAAGTTTTCGCGTAATGTGCCGTTTAGAATATCAACCCGTTGGCTGACAATACTCATACAGGCGCGAAGATCGTGTTCGTTCCAGTGTTTCAGATTGGTTCCGGCAATCGATACTTGACCTTGACTCGGATCCCAGTAGCGGGAAATCAATTGAAGTAGTGTTGATTTGCCAGACCCAGTCTGACCGACAATCGCAACTTTGTGACCTGCCGGAATGTGGAGATCAATATCAGTCAGGACGCGTTGTTGCTGGTGGTCCGGATAATGAAAATGAATCTGTTCAAAACGGATGTCGAACTGACCATTGTGCTGTGTCGGCTCCGTTTGAAACGTCACTTCAGGCTCAGAAGATAAGACTTCATTCAGGCGTCGTGCCGAGGTGAGTGTCTGGCCTAAATGCTGAAATGCGCCAGCGATCGGCATTAACAGTTCAAAGCTGGCCATGGTGGCAAAGACAACCATTGCGATCATCGGGTCCGGTTGCGCTTGACCCACACCATTGCCGACAAACCATAGCATGAATACCAGTGTCCAGCCGCTGGCCAGCATGAGCAATGCCTGAGCAAAGCCACTATAACGGGTGTTGATATACTGCCGCGAGATCAGGTCTTGCTGATCTTGCATAATTGCCTGACGGTAGGTCGGCTCGGCACCAAAAATCGTCAGTTCGCTATAGCCTTGAATCCAGTCGAGTAAGGTGACCCGGAGATTTGCTTTACTTTGGGTCAGCGCCGCACCATTTCGTTTGCCCAGTTTGTAAAATAACACCGGCCAAGACAGTAATAACACCAGCAAAATTGCGCCAAGTGTCAGACCGACCATTGGGTCAAACCAGTACAGAAACGCCGAAAGAACCAATACGCCCAAGATACCAATTACTACGGGGCTGATCAGTCGTAGATAAACGTGATCCATGGCATCGACATCAGCAACCAGTCGGTTGAGCAGATCGGCATCACGAAGGTTAGCAATCCGTCCCGGAATGAGTGGTGACAGTTTCTTGAAAAAGAAAATCCGCAGATCCGCCAACACCTTAAAGGTTGCATTGTGGCTGACGACTCGTTCTCCCCATCGTCCGGCGGTTCGTCCAATCGCAAAGCCGCGGACAAAGGCACTGGGTAACATATAGTTGAACGATTGCCGGGCTATCGTTAAACCGGCAACTGCGGCTGCGGAAAGAAACCAACCGGACAACGTCAGTAACCCAATCGAGGCACACAGGGTTAGGAAAGCCAATATGATTCCCAGCGTCAGACCAAACCAATGCTTTTTATAGAGTTTGAGAAATGGGAGCAAATCACGCATCGAGATTCCCCTTCTGATGTTCAGGTTGCAGTGTATGGTTGTCTGTCAACATGGATTGAAACAAGCCGTCTTCATGGCGGAGGGTCTGGTAATGACCTGACTGGACAATTTTTCCGTCTTGCATCACCAGAATGTTATCTACCGTCTGCAGTTGAGCAAGTTGATGCGTGACCAGTAACGTGGTGTGCTGATGGATCTGTTTTGCCAACCCTTGCATGACCAGCTGTTCACTTCGGGCATCAAGGCTGGCGGTCGGCTCGTCCAGTAGCCAGAATGAACCGTTTTGCAGCATGGCGCGGGCGAGGGCAAGTCGCTGAGCCTGACCGACGGACAGCCCCCCGGAGCGGTCACTGATCAAATAGTCCAGCCCGTGGTTTTCGACAAAGTCAGCCGCAAAAGAATCTTTGAGGGCATTCTCGAGCTGCTCATCGGTAATTTGGCGTTTACTCAGAGTGACGTTGTCACGAATTGTGCCATGAACCAACAAAGGATTTTGACCGACCCAGCTAATCAGTTGTCGCCAGTCTGCATGAGAGAGTTCATGGAGATCGACACCATTGATCAGCAATTTTCCCCGATAAGGCATGAAGCCTAAAATCGCTTGTACCAGCGAGGTTTTCCCCGCCCCGCTCGGGCCGACTAAAGCCGTTGTTTCATGAGAGTTAAGGCGGAATGACACCGGGCCAACCAGCCTTTTTCCTTCGGGGCTGATGACTTCCAGACTCTCGGCTTCGATGGTGATATGTTCAGGTGTCGGAACAGATAGTGTACCCGATTTTACCTCATTCACATCGATTTGGAGAAACTCAACAATACTTTCGGCAGCGCCAACGGCTTGCTGTTTGGCATGATAGAAGGTTCCCAAATCCCGCAATGGCTGGTAAAACTCTGGCGCAAGAATCAGGACAAATAGTCCGGTGAACAGGGTAACTTCTGTTCCGTAATAACCGAAATCCATTTCCCCGATAAAACTGAAACCGAAATAAACCGCGGTGAGGGCAATAGAAATCGAAGTAAAAAATTCCAGAATTGCCGAGGAAAGAAAAGCGATTCTCAGCACGTCCATGGTTCGCATCCGAAAAACTTCGGATGCCGCACGCAAATGTTCGGCTTCGGCTTGTGTCCGGTCGAACATCCGGATGGTGGTCATCGCTTGAAGGCGGTCATAAAAATGCCCCGAAAGACGTTGTAGCGCTTTGAAGTTTTTCTGTGCAGCTTCCGCAGCTTTGATCCCGACCAGTGCCATAAAGAATGGCACCAAAGGGGCTGTCAGCAGAAAAATCAATCCAGCGGCCCAGTTAACAGGAAATACGACGATGAGGATGACAAACGGAATCAGAACGGACAGCGACATCTGAGGAAGGTATCGGGCAAAGAAGTCATGCATATTCTCAACTTGTTCGAGCACGAGTGTGGCCCAACTACCTGCCGGTTTTCCTTTGATGTAGGCGGGTCCCATTTCTCTGAGTTTATCCAGAATCAGTTGCCTGATATAGATTCTGATCTGTTCTCCGCATTTGAATCCGGCAATTTCACGTCCCCAGCTCAGTCCTGCTCTCACGGCAATGATTGCTGCAAGTCCCAGAAAATAGGGGATTAAATCCGTTTTAGCGGTCTGTTCAATGATCAGCTGATGTAAAATCGAAGCCAGCAAAGCCGCTTGGAACAGTAAGAAAATACTGGAGAGGACACCGAGCCCGACAGCGAGCATCAGCCAGCGTTTTGCCAGCTTGCTTTGTTGGCGGAGCCAGTGATTTAAGCTACGTTGTTTATTCTTATCCATTTTAAAGGCTTTTATAGGAATGAGTTGATAAGGTGCGTTTACCCAGAGGTATCACGGCACACCCGCAAGTCAGTAGTATACAAAATAAAACCCGGTGGGGACACCACCGGGTCGAGGGGATTTCACATCAAAAATGGTGAAAAATAATGTACTTATTCTGACAGGCTATCAAGATAACGTTCTGCATCTAGTGCAGCCATGCAACCAGTTCCAGCTGAGGTGATCGCCTGACGATAATTATGATCCATCACATCCCCGGCAGCAAAAATACCCGCAATACTGGTTTGTGTCGCATTTCCTTCCAGACCGGATTGAACAATAATATAACCGTTCTTCATTTCTAATTGATCTTGAAACATTTCGGTGTTCGGTTGATGACCAATCGCAATGAATACGCCCATCACATCGAGTGACTCGATCGTGTCTGATTGAGTGTCTTGCAGGCGCACGCCCGTGACACCCATGTCATCACCAGTGACTTCTGCCAACGTACGGTCGGTATGTAAAATAATTTGGCCATTGGCAACTTTGTCCATTAAACGATCAATCAGAATTTTCTCAGAACGGAAGCTATCTCGGCGATGAATCAGATGCACTTCAGAAGCAATATTGGATAAGTACAACGCCTCTTCGACGGCGGTATTACCACCCCCGACCACTGCGACTTTCTGATTGCGGTAAAAGAAACCATCGCAGGTTGCGCAGGCGGAGACGCCTCGTCCTTTAAATGCTTCTTCTGAAGGGAGGCCCAGGTACTTGGCCGACGCGCCAGTTGAGATAATCAGCGCATCACACGTGTAGGTCTGGCTGTCACCTTTCAGCGTAAAAGGCCGCTGGGTAAAATCCACTTCATTGATATGATCAAAAATAATCTCGGTATGAAAACGTTCCGCGTGGGTTTTCATGCGCTCCATTAACCCCGGTCCGGTGAGTCCTTCCGGATCGCCGGGCCAGTTTTCGACTTCAGTCGTGGTTGTGAGCTGACCGCCTTGTTGCATACCGGTAATCAGAACAGGATTCAGATTGGCGCGAGCTGCATAAACCGCGGCTGTATAACCGGCAGGTCCGGAACCAAGAATCATCAATTTAGAATGCTTTACGTTGCTCATCTTATCCTCAGGGGAATCTTTTTACTCTATCTGACTCACGATTGTAGGAGATTCCTCCATTCAATAAAAGTATGAAAAAAACTATATTATGAAAGAAAAGGTTATAGATGGCAGGGAGAGCCGTGGTATGGGGCGTTCGGTATCATTCAAACGGATTGGGGAGTCATTCGGTACACCATACGCTTGCTAAACGGTATAGGTGAAAATTCCGTATTTGGCACTGCTTCTGTCTTTCCGTTGAACGGATAGTGTGATTTTTAATGATGGTTTGGATGAATATTCTTAATTTGTCAGTTTTATTCATATTTTGATTTATATTTTGTGGAAAAGACAAAGTAATCAACTATTATTTTGTTATAAAAATGTAAAATCATGCTAATTTTTAGTAGAGGAATTGAATATGATGCATGAACATGAGAATACACTGCATATTACCCAGCTGAGTGATACCGCTATCCATCAACTGGCTCCTTCATTTCAACAACTCCCTCATACGGCTCATGCCGACGGACAATATCGACTGAGACGTTATTCGGTGATTCAGTTCATCAATGGGCAGGTCGTTGAAACCGATAAACATGATTTCACCCAATCCGGTCACTATAACCCGTTTCAGGGGGATATTAAGCGCCAGTTTGAGCCGGTGTTGCAAGACACACTGATAAGTGAGGGATTGCATGAAATGTGTGAATTATTTGTCGAAACCAATGGATTACCCGACGGGCAAATTATCGATGTTCATCAGATGCGTATTGCATCGGTTTTTGATGAGACGATGGTGTCTCCGGAAGGGGTTCATCAGGATGGCTACGACTACATCGCGATGATCGGTATTGACCGTCATAATATTGTTGGTGGTGAACTGATGCTCTATCAGGATCATCATGCGGCCCCGTTTTTTCGCAAAGTGTTGGAAGATGGTGAAATCGCAATGGTGGCGGATAGTGCCCTATGGCATAACGCAACACCGATTCGGGTGATAGAGCATGGTGAAGAAGGGCATATGGATGTCTTTGTTCTCACTGCGAAGGATGGCAACCATGAATTTCACGCCTGAGGCCGTTCGTCAGCAATTTCCGGTATTTCGGCAAGATGAGCCACTGTTACCTTTGTGCTTCGACGGGCCGGGCGGAAGTCAAGTCCCGGCGGTTGTCGGGGAACAAATCGCTCAGTATCTGTCGGGAGGGACGGCGAATGTGGGGGGATATTACCCAACGAGTGTTCAGACCGGTCAACTGGTGGCTCAGGCAAGGGAAGTGGTTCAGGCATTTTTGCATGCACCGGCGCCTGAGAATATTGTCTTCGGAGCCAATATGACCACGCTGACATTCCATATGAGTCGGATTTTAAGTCGTGAATGGCAACGTGGTGATGAAGTGATTGTCACCGAGCTGGATCATTATGCCAATGTGTCGAGTTGGCAGCAGGCGGCAGCCGATCGGGGTGCGGTCATCCATCAGGCCCGGATTGATGAGCGCCAATGCTCACTGGACGTTGATCACCTGATTGCTCTTATTGGTGAACGAACACGGCTAGTGGCGGTGACGTATGCATCCAATACCACCGGTTCTATTGTTGATGTTCAGCGGATTATCAAAGCCGCGCATCAGGTTGGCGCATTGGTTTATGTCGATGCGGTTCATTTTGCTCCGCATCAATTGATTGATGTTCAGGCGTTAGATTGTGATTTTCTAGTCTGTTCAGCTTATAAATTTTATGGGCCACATGTCGGCATTCTGTATATTGCACCACGCTGGCTGACGCACTTTATGCCTTATAAAGTGGCACCGGCACCTAATGTCGGGCCGGGACGTTATGAAACGGGAACGCTGAACTTTGAAGGTCTGGCCGGGGTCATTGGCACGATCGAATATCTCGCACAATGGGGAAAAGCCGAAGCACCGTTGAGAATGAGATTGGTCGAGAGCTTTGCCCAGTATCAACAACATGAACAGCGGTTAAGTGCCTTGTTTTTAGCGCTGATGGATACGTTATCTTCAGTACAGCTATACGGAGCCAGTGTGGCTGATAGCGTAGTGAGAACACCGACCTTTGCCCTGAATTTTACTCATCAGACGCCAGCGTTTGTTGCCAAAGCACTCGGTGAGCAGAACATTTGCGTATGGCATGGTCACTTTTATGCGCTGGGCGTGGTGAGGCGCTTAGGACTTGAAAATCACGGTGTTCTGCGTATTGGTCTGATGCACTACAATACCGAGGCGGAAATTCACCGTTTATTTGAACACCTGCAGCGTCTGGAGAAAAGTTAACCGCAGCGTTGTTGAGGCTACCGCGGATAAGTTGAAGCACAGCGGATAAGTTGAAGCACCGCGGATAAGATGTGTGGAACGTCACGGTTCTCACACATCATAACGACAATCAAGCAGTGGCTGCGTTTATCGCGCGGTTGCGCTCGCCAAAGCAAGACATTTCAGAATGAAAGCGGTTGAAATTCAATTTCATAAGACGTGAACTTACGAATATTGATAACACCGGTATCGAGAATCAGATATTGCCCTTTGATTCCCTGTAAGAGCCCTGATACTTCAGGGTTTTTATCAAAATTGTGTGACACGATTTTGGTCGGGTGTTGTTGTACCGGGAACTGAATCTCGGTGATATCTGGATTGACTTCAGTGACCGCGTCCTGCCCGTATGTTTGGCGGATCTTTTCAATGGTATCCGCAACCAATGGACGAAGTTTCTCTGCCTGTTGGTGAAGCGCGAGTGGATCTTGGTCTTCTTTCAATAACGTTCGCCAGTTGGTTTTGTCAGCAATATGTTGCGCTAATTCAACTTCGATCAAGCCTGAAATATAACGACTCTTGACCTTAAAAATTGGTAACCCTTGTGTCGCGCCTTGATCGATCCAGCGGGTCGGAATCTGAGAATGACGGGTGATACCGACTTTGAGACCGGATGTGTTGGAGAGATAGACATAATGATCCGTCATGCAATGTGACAGTGCCCATTCCGGTTCCCGACAGGTTCCTTGCTCATAGTGGCAGGTTTCCGGCTTCATAATACACATATCACAACTCGCCAGTTTCTGCATACAGACATAGCAGTGGCCTTGCGCGTAACTTTTTTTGGTCCGTTTGCCGCAATGACAACAATAAATATTGCCGGTATAGGTGAGGGAGACCGGCTGGCCGATCAGCGAGTTTAAGGCGACTTCCGTTGCTCCGACAGGGAGATAATACTCGGTGTGTGGGCTGAGGGTCGCACGTAGTTTACTGAGGGTTCCCTTGATGACTGAAGACATGACATTGCTCTTTTTATGGTTGAAATTGATATTAGGTATAAATGAAGCGGGTGATCGCAAAACGGGCTGAAGCTTGTTCAGACAGTGCATATTACCCGTTTGGTGATATTAACAGAATTGAGTCGCTTCTAGCGAGTTTACTCAGCGGTATGAGGATGTTTTGTGTCGTTTGGATGATTGTCGTTCTCAGATATTCCCGCAGGTGTGTTATGGGATGCGTCATCGGAGAAAATCGGTTCTTTCGGTCCGAGGAACTTAGGTTTGGCATCGATGATAAATAGATCGAGGATCGCCCGGGCCCGGGCAAAAATTTCACGGATTCTTATTTTGAGATCGGTACCGTGGGTGGGGCCGGGGACAGCAAAACAAGCCGCATCAATCTTGTGATAGTTCGCGATAAACAGCGCTCGTTCGCAGTGAAAGCGTTGCGTAATAATCAGAAAATGGTTGGTATCAAAGATTTTTTTGGCCCGGATAATCGAATCGAGCGTTCTGAATCCGGCATAGTCCAAAGCGATATCTTGTTCCGGTATACCTGCTTTCATCAAATCACGTTTCATCGTCCATGGTTCATTGTAAGAACGATGAGCATTATCGCCACTGAGCAGAAAATGAGTCACTTTGCCTGAACGATAGAGCTGAATCGCGGCTTCAATACGATGAATGTAATACGCATTGAGTATACGGCCTAGATATTTGCTGGTTCCTAATACCACAGCCACTTGGTAGTGCTCAATATGATCGGTATTGGTGAGTATCTGGTCTTGTGTTTTCCAACTGACCCAGCGATCAATGACGTACAAGGATACGACCAGCATAAGCAATATGATGAGCATGGCTTTGATGAGTCGCCAGCAAAGATGGCGTATTCTGCTGATGCATCCGCTATCAGCGTGATATTTACTGAAACGAGAGTGGATAACGATACCTTTTATCTAAATTATATTTGCCTGTTCTTCTGAGCCCAGAGCCCGATGCTGACAAAACTGACAATGACAACGACAAACATGGTGCCTCGTTCTAAGTGGGCAAGTGTCCGAGCTAAGTCAGGGCTGAGTTTGACGATGATAAATCCATAACCAAATGCATTAAGTAATATAAAGGTAAATGTGCGAATGACAAAGTGTTGATTACGCAACATCCGGCGTAATAGCGCATTAATTTCACCACCCAGCACCACCAACAGGCAGGCAATCAGTGCGATGGCGATCTCTTCCAGGTAAGGTGCGAGATATTGTCCCGCAGGACTGAAAAAATGCAACATGGTAAATATCCTTGCCAATAAAAAGCCTCTGTAACAGAGGCTTATCTTATCATATTGATATCGTTTGACCGATTTAGAATGCGACGCGCTTATAGCGACGATAAACCGGTTGCCAGAAATTACGTTCGATCGCTTGCTCCAGTGCTTCAGTTGTAATGGCATCAGCAACACCTTGTTCAATCGCCTTTTTCGCGACGGCAAGTGCAATTTTTTTCGAAACCGAGTGAATCGCTTCCAATGGTGGTAGCAGTGAACCATGACCATTGATTGCCAGTGGTGAACATTCAGCCAGTGCCCGGCTCGACTCCATCAACATCTCATCGGTTACTCGTTTTGCATTTGCTGCAAGGACGCCAAGTCCGATACCGGGGAAGATGTAACTGTTGTTACACTGAACAATCGGGTAGAGTTTGTCACCTAACATGACCGGTTCAAACGGACTACCGGTTGCAACGAGTGCTTCTCCGTTTGTCCATGTCAGCAGATCACTTGGCAGCGCTTCAACACGGCTTGTCGGGTTCGACAGTGGGAAGATAATCGGACGTGGACAGTGTTGATGCATCTCACGGACGATGTCTTCACTGAATAGTCCCGGTGCACCGGAAACACCAATCAAGACGGTTGGTTTCGCTTCTCTGACAACATCGTGCAGAGAGAACCCAGTCCCTTCTGCTTCCCAGTGTTGCGTATTGGATTTCTTCTGCACTAAACGCTGTTGGAAATCCAATAGATTTGGCATACCTTCTTGCAATAATCCCCAGCGGTCAACCATATAGACCTGTGAGCGGGCTTGCTGATCAGAAATACCTTCTGAAACCATTTGAGCAATAATCGCTTCGGCAATACCACACCCGGCAGAGCCGGCACCAAGGAAGGTGATTCGCTGTTCTGCCAGTTTACTGCCAGCAGCTTTACATGCTGCCAGTAAAGAGCCGACCGTGATAGCGGCTGTTCCCTGAATATCATCGTTAAAGCAGCAAATCCGGTCTTTGTAACGCTCAAGCAGTGGCATGGCATTTTTCTGAGCAAAGTCTTCAAACTGAACCAAAGCATCAGGCCAGCGGCGTTGAATCGCTTGGATAAACTCTTCAACAAATGCATCGTATTCTGCACCGGTAATCCGCGGATGACGCCAGCCCATATACATTGGGTCGGCTAAACGTTGTGGGTTATTGGTCCCAACATCCAAAACAACCGGGAGTGTATAAGCCGGGCTGATCCCCCCACAGGCGGTATACAGGGCAAGTTTTCCGATTGGAATACCCATCCCACCGATACCTTGGTCACCCAGACCAAGAATACGCTCACCATCGGTGACTACGATGACTTTGACGTGATGGTTAGAGGCATTATTCAAGATATCATCAATTTTATTGCGGTTCGGATATGAAATAAATAATCCACGACCACGGCGATAGATATTAGAGAAGTTTTCACATGCAGCACCAACGGTCGGTGTGTAGATGACAGGCATCATCTCAGTGATGTGATTTTGCACCAGTCGGTAGAAGAGCGTCTCATTGGTATCTTGTATATTGCGAAGATAGATATGCTTATCCATATCATTGTCGAAATTGCAATATTGTTGGTACGCACGGACAACTTGTTCCTGAATGGTTTCTGTTGCTTCAGGGAGCAGACCACCAAGGTTAAATGAGCTTCTTTCTTCTGCTGTAAAAGCGGCACCTTTGTTGAGCAGTGGTGTACTGAGGAGCATAGAGCCCGCGTGGGAAATATATAAAGGGCGTTTGTCGTTGTTCATTGTATGCCTATATTTTGTAGGATGATGAAGGGAAACGGGACAAATTTTACGGGTACTCCTGTCGGTTGTAAATAGAGGCAATTTGAAGTTTCCCTCATTCTCGTAGGTTAATTGGCGGTTTTTTTTGAATATGGTTTACCAATATTTGCATTTTAGTGAATAAATATAAGTTTATTTGTTAAACAAAATATGAATCATTCATCTCACCAAGCTAAATATTTGTTCAATAGTTGTTATTTATATGCATCTGATAGAGCGTTTTTATATATGTTTTCGGCCATAAAATACCGTTTTTTTATATTCTATTGCTATAAACGGATTGGCGGATCATAGTGTGTCTATGGTGCTGTCACTTTCGTGGGGGGCGAAATGATTCAACCGACCCGAGTCCGAGGTGTATTTGATTACACCGCATTCTTAGATGTTGCATGTCATAAACATTGGACACTGTTTGAAGCCTTCTTTCATACAGAGCGCGTTGCACATGATGAATCATCACAAACGACCCGTCAGGCATTAGCCCCGGATGAACGTTTGTGGAAGAAAGCATTGCAAAATCTGTCTCTGGGACGTAGTGATCAGGAAAATCTGATGATCTTGTCAAAGTTGGCAAGATCAGAAGGAATTGAGGCGTTACAAGTGATGATGCCTTATGCCTTGGATGCACAACAGTTGCATGAGATTGAAACGCTGGGGTGTCATACGACACAGCGGGTTGAGGTTGATGAACTGTTGATTGAGTGGTGAATCGAAGTGAGATTACCGTTGTTTGAATCCGCTCATCGTCAGTGTTGTGATGAGCGGATGATATCGATCAACGGATTGATGTAATCCATAGCGGTTCTGCTATTGAAGCATTATGCAGGCTGAATGAGGCCATATTCCCGGTCAAGTATCTCAATAATTTCTTGTTTTGGATTGTTACTCAGATGGATGGGCTGACCCGTAATCTTTTCGGCAATCCCCGTATAAGTTTCGGAAATGTCCTGTAATGCTTTCAAGGGTAAAGCATTGTCTCTGGCGAGCGCTTCTCGCTCAGGCATGCGTGTTTTGTTCAGCAGAATGTCTGGGTCTGGGAAGTAGTTCAGCAAAAACTGACGGAAGCCTTCTTTTGAATTTTCAACGATATGGCCGGCAGCATATTGCTGAGCATCCCAGATTCTGGATGAATCCGGTGTACCAACTTCATCCATATAAATGAGTTTATCTTGCCCCTGAGCATCGGTGACATAACCAAATTCAAATTTGGTGTCGACGAAGATCTGGTCAATATCAGCGAGCGTCTGGCTGATCACATCAAAGCCTTCTTTCAGTAACTTCTCATATAAACTGATATCTTCTGGCTGACGGAAGTTAAATGCGGCGTAATTTGCTGCGATATCTTGTCGGCTGATGTTGACATCATCGGCCTCTGGAACACCGGGAATTCCTTTGAGAATGCCTTTCGTTGATGGTGTGAACAGCAATTCAGGCAGTTGCTTATCTTTTCCTAACCCTTCGGGAAGCTGAATACCGCAGAATTCTCGCTCACCTTTCTCGTAGGCCCGCCACATTGAACCCGTGATATAGCTGCGGCAGATGGCTTCAATTTTAATCGGTGTGGCTTGCTGAACAATCCAGACAAACGGGTGGGGGATATCAAGAATATGGCTGTCTGCCAGACCGTGCTGGCGAAATAGTTTGAACCAGTGATTGGAAATTGCGTTGAGAGCAGCGCCTTTTCCCGGTACTCCGGCGATACCACCTTCAGCGTGCCAGATACAGTCAAAAGCAGAGATACGGTCACTGATGACCATAATTGCCAGCGGGGCATCTGCTGCGACGTTGTAGCCTTTTTGTTGAATCAGGCGACGGCTGTCTTCTTCAGTTAACCAGTAAACGGAACGAACTTTTCCACTATGAACGGGTTTGCTGGTGCGAATGGGGAGGTCGTCATTGACGGCGAGAATTTGATCGGCGAGGCTCATTCAGACATTCCTATCTAAAAAGTAATCGGTTCAACTGACAGATACCCGTTGACCAGACACAGAGTGACAAACATTACGGGATATCCGATTTCTGAGCGCATCATACCAGAACTATTTTTCACTGCCAGAGAAAAAGCAAACGTTTGCTTCAAGGGGGGTATTTTCAACCAATCACTGATCTAAAAAAAATCCCCTGTGTAGAGGGGATGAAATGGTGATTGCAGTGTTCAGTGGTGATGTTGAGCGTTTTGGTTGCCGGAATGAGTCGCTGGAATCAATGGTAGTGGCGGTTTGGATCCGCCACAAAGAAAATCTCACAGTGGTATTGTTGACCCAACTGTATGAGCTGTTTCCGCGCCTGTTCGGTGAGTCGTTGTGAAGCCACGATGGCGCAGGCATTGCCTGATAGGATGGCTTTACGAATCACATGATACTCATCCATCGTCTTTGAGGCTTTCAGTTGCACAACTTGATGACCCGGAATCTTGTGTGAATCGAGTGAGCGTAGATCCGGCCGGTAGGATTCCGATGTGACCAGAATCCACTGTGGCAGTTGAGAGAGCTGTGCTAAACGATCATACAGATAGCTTGCCATTGCGTCATATCGGGTCGCATTTTGGGGCGAGTGGTGACCGGTATAGTGGTGCAATCCGGATGAGTACATCAAATCATTCAACAAACGCATAATACTGATTCCTTATACATGCTGTATATATATACAGTATTTTATATTGAATGACTGATCAAGTAGGAATTGGTGTAAATTCGTACTTTTCTGTTATCAAGATCTCATTACTGAATATTTCCTGTTCGTGAATGCGAACTGGAATCGAGAAAATCCAATCGGACACGCCTGTCTGTCAGCGGTGGTGACAGACAGGCGCGGGACTGAGCAAGGGAACTGGTGTTTCACTGCTGAGTAATGGTGGGGATTCGGCTTTGAGTTTTGAGCGAGTGACTTATCGTAAAAAGGCATATCGCGTTGTTGTATTGTCGTGATAAGCGGTTTGACTGATGCAGACAACGACTACTGCACAGTCATGGTTTCGGGTGTTATTGTTTTATTGCGCTATTGTTTTATTGCGCTATTGTTTTATTGCGCGGAGGTGCTTTGCTGATGTGCTAATAGTGATTTTAATGCTTGATTTAACCGTTTCATCTCTTCATCACTGCCTTTCATATCCGGGTGATAAATCTTACTCAGCTGTTTATAACGCAGTTTGATCTGTTTGACATCTGGTATTTCTGTGACTGAGAAGCCAAATAAAGCACATGCTAAATCGAGGCTATTCGGGCGAGCTGGGGGCTGTTTGGGTGGCGTTTGTTGTAAGCGCTTCATCTCTTGAAACAGCATGGTCATTTGTTGTTTTTGTTTGCGAATCGTTTGTTCCTGCTGCTTGATTTTTTGCTGTTGTATAGTGGTACCAGACTGAACCTGTAACGGCTCTGACGGTGGTAGTTGAACCTCAGGGCGAGTTGATTCCGCTGTTCTGAGCTGTTTTTTGAGTCGAATATAGACAACTCCCAGTAAAGTCAATGCTAGCATCAGTACGGCTACAATCACGCTGGATATGATCTGAGGCAGCGTGAATTGAGCAGCATCGGCTTGAGCATTATTGAAACGGACCGGAGAAATTGTGGTATCGGGGGCTTGAGCATCTTCGAGTGCTTTTCTCCGCGAAATTTCTTTCATTCGGCGGTGATTGAACTGTTGTTCGAGTAACTGGCTGTAGCGTTGCTCTGCTGTTGGATTAGACAATCCTGCAATCCGGTACCAAATCAGTGCCTGAGTTTCACCCGACAGATCCGTCACTTGTTCATAGAGTTGACCCAGTTTGAACTGTGCTGTCGTGTCGCCTTGTGTTGCTAAGCGAGTCAGCCAATAGATCGCTTGTGTTTTATCCGGTGTGACACCGACGCTGCCATTAAGATAAGCATTCGCGACTTGTAATTGCGCCTGCTTATGGCCATTTTCAGCGGCTTGTTCCATCCAGTAAAAAGATTGTTTGGGGTCGGCTTTCACACCTTGTCCCTGTTGATAATGCAAGGCAAGTTGGTACTGTGCGTTTTTGTCACGCAAGATGGCTTGCTGGCGTAGGGTATTGATGTCGGCGGCATATGCAGATGCAAGAACCAGCAACAAACATATCAGTAATAATCTCAATCGCACGCCTGACCCCTAAGGTTGATATTCCGGATTCAGCGTAATTTCTGATCCGGAATATTTGTCAGTTTATTTCAGTGGTAGGATCTGTATTTCAACCCGTCGGTTACACTGTCTTCCCTGCGGTGTACTATTGGTGCACAGAGGGTGGCGCTCGCCAATGCCCCGAGCAATCGCCCGACCGGGAGCAACGCCTTGTGAGACGAGATACTGACGTACCGATTCTGCCCGTTTTTCTGATAAGACTTGATTCGTGCGGTCGCTACCAGTGCTGTCGGTATGGCCATCAATGACTAAACTGGTTTCGGGATATTCCACTAAAATTTTAGCCACACCATTTAAGGTATTGTGAATCGAAGCATTGAGATGGTAATCGTTGGTATTAAAACCGATTCCGTTTTTCATGCGTAAACGAAGCTGATGTTCTCCGACGCGCTCAACCTGAACGCCGGAATTGACAAGAGAACGTCGTAGTGCTGCTTCTTGTTTGTCAAAGTAGTAGCCGACACCGCCACCAATCGCAGCACCACCGGCTGCGCCAATGAGTGCTCGCTGGCGCCGCTCTCTGGCGTTATCACCCGAAGCGAGACCCACTGCAATCCCCGAAATTGCACCAATTAGTGCGCCTTTGGTGGTTGAGTTGGTTTCGTTTTCACCCGTTGTTGCATTCTGTCTTTGCGTTGCTTCGCACCCGGCCAGTAGCGAAAGCAGAGAAAGCATAATGATGGTTCGTTTCACTGAGATACTCCCTGATTGTTATTCTCGTATCATGAATCACAATTATCTATCACATTGTAGACAATAATTCGGATGAATTATTTCAATAATTTTGGTGCTTGTGCACCATCAATCGGTCTGTTGACAGAAATTCTACGTCCTTTTTTCAATCCGGTCTCGTAATCTTCGGTCAAATTTTTCATCGCTTCTTTGAGTTGTTTCTTAAATGTTTCGCGGTCAATGTTCTGGAATTCCCGATCAATATAGCTATTGATTTTATCTGCGGAATCTTGATCGGGGGTGATATCCGGTAATTTTTCCAGTGCACCTTCGATCCAACCAGATAAAAAAGAGTTAACTCTGCGCGACACTTCTTGTGTCGATGTGCCACTGCCAGCAAAACTATTACGGAACTGACCGGTTTGCTCGTTCATTTCACGATAAATGACATCAAAAGCAAAAGCGGCAAAAATAGCGCGATCCGCTTCACCGATAAACTCGACTCTTTTCAGACCTTTATGATTCAATAAGACGGCCTCTACACCAAACTTGGTGTTGATACCTCGGATAATACGGAGCAGGTGACTGCTGATTTGGGCTGGTAGCAGGTGAGAAGACTGGGTTTTCCCCATTTTGATGAATTCAATATCATCTTTATGCAGACCATATTTTAACATCAGGCTATGCGCCATCTTGATGGCACTTGCCGCCTCATTCACATTCGCGGAATTACCAAGTTCCAAGCATTTGGCTATTTTTTTAAGGGCTTTTTCTTTATTCATTGACCTGAGATATAGGGAGTTGAGATGCACAGCAAAGTCAGACATTCTAACTTTTCTGATCGAAAATGAAAAGAATGAAAAGAGGGGGCGTCAGTCACAACGGACTGGGATTCTGCCACGCAAAGGGTTAACCGACGAACAGTGAATGTCAGCATAATGGGCAACGGTTGGGGATGTCGATGAAGATCCGGATAAAGTGTGACTTTATCCGGGTAACATCAATGGCTGGTTATTTATAAGCCAAGCTGATCGAGTAAATCAGCCGCGTTGCCGCTATCTTGCTGATCATCTTTGTGATTTTTCGGATTACTAGCAGATGATTGAGAGGATGACGCTTGTTCTGATTGTTGCCATGTGGATTCGAGAATATCGTCTGGGTTTTCATCTTCGGAAATCTCAAATTCCTCTAACTGAATGAATTCGGTTTTGTCCATTGCGAGTTCAAGATAGAAAATGTTGTTTTTTTCGGTAGAGAAGGTAACTCGGCGGGCTTGAGGGCGATCAAGATTGGTATCCACAGAAAGTAACACCTGCTTGTTCAGTGACAGCATTTTGGGTTGGTTTTGAGTAATGTTGGTCTGTAGTTCTTTGCGAACTTTGTTGGTGAAATCACCGACGAGTTGATTCATGAGTTCGCCTAATACATCTCCGACTTCGTCCGATGTATGCAGCACCGCCAGCTCTTCTTCCGGCATGCCCATATTACGCATGTAATTTCTATAAATCTCCAATGCAGCTTTGGCATTGAAGTTAATGACAACCAATCCGGTAAACCCGCCATCGAAAAGCACAAAACAACCAAAATCAGGTTTGAGTGCGGTTTTATTAATTTTCTGAACCATAGCAGAATAATGAATCTGCGAAGCGGTTGCTGTCGTAAGCACCTTAGAAACAGACTGGCACAACATCAGCAGAATATCTTCTGTGGTGACTACTTGACTTTTTTTCATATGATTGTCCATCAAAATATTTCAACAACAAGGCATCACATCATGCCTTTTCCTATTCTTGAACCGAGATTCTGTTTTAATCGCCTCTTTAAATGTTGTAAAGTGAGCTAACTCAAAGATCAAGAACAAAAAGTATTAACCCATCGCTGCATTGAAGTCAGCGTCGTACGGATAGGAAGCAAATGTTACCGAGACTTCACCATCAATCCGATATCGATCCCGTCATATTCCAATTTCTACAAGACCTTAAATCTCATGAATTTTCCGGTGATATCGAAACGCACTATTCAAGCCGTCTTGCGGTTTCTACAGACAATAGTGTCTATCAGCAGTTACCGCAAGCAGTCATTCATCCCAAGACAACAAAAGATGTCGCCCTGATTGGGAAAATGAGTGCTCAATCGGTTTATAAAACCGTGACCTTTTCAGCGCGAGGTGGTGGAACAGGGACCAATGGACAATCATTGACGAAAGGAATCGTCGTCGATTTATCCCGTCATATGAACAACATTCTGGAAATCAATCCGGAAGAAGGATGGGTTCGTGTGCAGGCTGGGGTGATCAAAGATCAACTCAATGATGCCGTCAGACCTTATGGTTATTTCTTTTCTCCTGATCTTTCCACCAGTAACCGAGCCACGCTCGGCGGTATGATCAATACCGATGCATCGGGGCAAGGGTCATTGAAATATGGCAAAACCTCGGACCATGTGTTGTCGTTACAGGCAGTATTTGCTGATGGTTCAATACTGGAAACCGATCTGTCGGCTGGATTACCGCAGCAAGAGACTTATGCCGCTGAAGCGCTGACGGTCACGGAATCTGTTTGTCGGGACAAACGGGCTCAGATTCTGGATAAATTCCCGCCCTTGAATCGATTCCTGACGGGGTATGATCTGAAAAATGCGCTCGATGAAAGCGATGATACCTTTAATTTTACCCGGATTTTGTGTGGTGCTGAAGGGTCGTTGGCATTTATTACTGAAGCCAAGCTGAATTTAACACCGATTCCAAAGACTCGGATGCTGGTCAATGTCAAATATAACAGTTTCGAGTCAGCGCTCAGAAATGCGCCATTCATGGTTGAAGCGCAAGCCTTATCTGTCGAAACGGTCGATTCGATAGTGTTGAACCTGGCAAAACAGGACATTGTCTGGCACAGCGTCAACGATTTATTGTCTGATGTGCCCGGTAAAGAGATGCAGGGGATCAATATCGTTGAATACGCAGGACAGGATCTGGCTGAAATCGAGTCTCAGGTTCAGGCGCTGACTGACAAATTGGATCAAATGCTGGTAAACGAAGAGGCTGGCATTATTGGTTATCAGGTATGTCAGGACTTAGCCAGTATCAATCGTATTTATAATATGAGAAAGAAGGCGGTGGGTTTACTCGGTGCAACGAAAGGGCGGGCCAAACCGATCGCATTTACTGAAGATACGTGTGTGCCACCAGACAATTTGGCTGATTTTATTGCGGAATTTCGTGCTTTGCTCGATTCGAAATCACTGGCTTACGGGATGTTTGGTCATGTAGATGCGGGGGTATTGCATGTTCGCCCTGCATTGGATATGTGTGATCCGCAACAAGAAGCGATGATGCATCGTATCTCGGATGAAGTCGTTAAACTGGTCGCCAAATACGGCGGTTTGATGTGGGGCGAACACGGAAAAGGTTATCGTTCTGAGTATGGTCCTGAATTCTTCGGTGAAGAACTCTTTCAGGAACTTCGGCGGGTTAAAGCTGCTTTTGACCCGCATAATCAAATGAATCCGGGGAAAATCTGTACACCGCTGGATAGTGACCATCAGCTGGTGAAAGTCTCGGATGTCAAACGGGGTTATTTTGACCGTCAAATCGACATTCAGGTTCGTGACAGTTTCAAACAGGCGATGGAATGTAACGGCAACGGTCTTTGCTTTAATTACGAAACCAGCTCTCCAATGTGTCCTTCAATGAAAGTGACCGCAGATCGACGCCACTCTCCGAAAGGGCGGGCAGGATTGGTTCGTGAATGGCTGCGTCAGTTAACAGAGCAGGGTGTTGATATTCTTGATCTGGAAAAGCAAACCTTGAATTCGACGCTCTCGGTGAAAACGCTGATTGATCGGATTCGTCATGCTTGGCATCAAGAGCGGGATGGTGATTTTTCTCATGAAGTCTATGAAGCGATGAATGGATGTCTGGCCTGTAAAGCCTGCGCCAGTCAATGTCCGATTAAAGTGGATGTGCCGAGTTTTCGGGCGCGTTTCCTGAATCTTTACCATACCCGTTATCCGCGCCCGCTCAAAGATTATCTGGTTGCCAATATTGAAACCATGCTGCCGCTGATGGCCAAGGTCCCGACCGTAGTGAATGGTGTTCTGTCCCAAAACTGGATGCAACGCCTCACACGTTCGACGGTGGGCTACATTGACGCGCCTTTGCTGACGGTGCCGACACTTGCTAAACGGGTCGGTCATAAAGCATTGGTACCTTATCATTCTGAAGGACTGGCACAGATTCCTGAGTCACTGCGTCAGGACTATATCATTATCGTTCAAGACCCATTTACCAGCTATTATGATGCTGATGTGGTCGATGACTTTATTGAGTTGGTGATCCGGTTAGGTAAACATCCGGTATTGTTGCCATTCAAGCCGAATGGTAAAGCACAACATGTGAAGGGATTCCTCAAACAGTTTACGGCAACGGCCAATTCAACGGCTGCGTTTCTCCGCGAGGTCGCTGAACTGGGGATTCCGATGGTTGGTGTCGATCCTGCCACGGTGTTGTGTTATCGCGATGAGTATCAGGAAATTTTGGGTGAGCAACGAGGTACATTTCAGGTCTTGAGCGTTCATGAATGGATGGCGCCACGTTTATCTGAATTCCACATCGAGTCGTCTCAGCCTTCGGTTTCTTCCCCTTGGTATCTGTTTTCGCACTGTACCGAAAAAACGAAGCTACCGAATAGTGAGAAAGAGTGGATGACGATTTTTAGTCATTTTGGTGCCAAACTTGAGCCGGTTGCTGTTGGCTGCTGTGGGATGGCTGGCACTTTCGGTCATGAAGCAGACAAATTCGAGATGTCAAAAGACATCTATGGTTTAAGTTGGAAACCGAATCTTGAGCAGCTGCCGGCGGAGCGCTGTCTGGTTACTGGTTATTCATGCCGGAGTCAGGTGAAGCGGTTTGAGCAGATCAAACCCAAACACCCGTTACAGGCGCTACTCGCGCATCTTCAGTAACAAGCCGTCTTTCACTCTGTCTCAGAGAATAGGTTAACTCTTGCTCTCTGAGATGGTGTTGAAAGTGATGTGAAGGACAGTGTCGAGGTGAACTGTGAACTATCGTTTAGCATTGAAAGTGCCGCCCGTGATCGTATTTGTGATCGCGCTGATATTGATTCATCTGGGCAACTGGTGGTTGCCGGGCACCTCGGTTGAATTACCGTTTCGATGGGGGGTGGTTAGCGGGTGCTTCGTCTTGTCTGGCTGGCTGGGGTTATCCGCTTTATTTACTTTTTACCGAGCTAAAACAACGGTCAATCCGGTGAATCCAGAGTTAGCTGCAACGGTGGTTACTCACGGTGTCTTTCGATTTTCCCGTAACCCGATGTATCTGGGACTGGTACTCATTTTGATCGCAGATGTGTATTGGTTGGGAAGCTTCACCGGGCTGATTTGTATCATCGGATTCGTGATGTATATGACGTATTTTCAGATTATGCCTGAAGAGCGGATATTAGAGGCCCGGTTTGGGGAATCCTATCAGGCGTATCAGCGACGTGCTCGACGCTGGCTGTGATGTATGTCGTGACGATAATATTGGTTTGAACAAGACCGTCAGAAAAGCAAAAACCGCTGTAATACACAGCGGTTCTTTATATCTTCATTAGGGCTGGCGTATCGACGGGTTGAGTCTTTAGGCGGCTTGGCCTGCCATCTGCGCTTGAAATGCATCTTTGAGTTCATGAAACCGAGCAACCAGATTGTCAATCGCGTTGTCATCGTATGGACGTAATCCGCTGACGACGAGGCGTTTGGTTCCTTGTCCGACGATTTGACCTTGATTGATAAAATTAAAATACAGTGTCACGAGACCACGCTTTCCGTCGACATCAAATGTGGTATGACGGAGTTCGACTGTCGGATGCGTCAGGTCAAGGTGAGTAAACTCGGCTTCCATACTTTCATACATGACCAATGGGCGCTCACAGTTAATCATCACATTTTTATTTTTCATCAGAGGGACAAGAAGATGGGGAAAGTTCATCCCGGAAAAGCGGGCATAACTGGTCACGAAATGTTCGATGAATGCATCGTCGTGGCTCACTTCACCGTCGCGGTTCATATGCAAGTATTCCTTGCCGTTCTCGTCAACGACAGCGCTCTCTTTGCCTTCCTTATTTTCAATATGCAACGGTGTTTGGTCACCCACCATACCAGAAAATTTAAATTTCATGGTCTGGCTAATCCCTGCTTTTTTCAACAGCACAGCAAAAAGTAAGTCACCGGGCACACAAAAACGTTTGTTATCCTCGTTGTGGATAGGGTTGAAATCACCGGCAACTTTTTTAGCAAAATGACTTGCTTGCTGGCGCGTAAACTGAAACTGATGGTTATTGCTTGAGAAATAAGGATTTAGGAACATATTTAATAGTAAGCAGCCAAAACTGACAGGAATTATATACGATTTTTAGCGAAAAAATGGTCTATCCAGATAAAAAATAAATGTAGACCACATGAATATATCCATGAGCAGTGTAGTTTGTCAGGCCATAGGTGTCAATATTTTGTCAATTTTGTTGATTTAATTATCGATTTTCAAATCATGCATGATTGAAATAAGTTTTCTGATAAAACATCAATTGCATAAAGTCTCGTGTCAAGAAAATAGAAACGTTTCAGGGGAGCACCATAAAAATGGTATGATTGACGCAAATAAACCACGGCTTCCGTATCGGAAACCGTGGTTATGTTTTGTGTAGCGGTCGTCGCTTAGTCTCTTTTCCAGAATATATGACAAAACTTATGTTCCGGATCCCGACTAATCAACATGCGGGCGAAAACATCATCTAAAGTGTCATTTTCTTCGTTGACGAGGCCAATATTAACTTCAGCGTAGGTTTCTTTATCAACCTCGAAACCAACTTGATTGCTCCAATCATCTTTGACATCAACCAATTCGGCAGCACCGCGATCATCAAATTGTGCCGTGAACAGGATGATATCGGCTGGTTCGAGATTATCCGGTGCCATCTCAAGAAAGATATCATAGGCTGTATCGATGGCATCATCGTAAGACATGAGTTCATTCATTTGCGTTATGCTCGGTTCATGAATTTACGTTCTGTCGTGTTGATAACAACACGATCGCCCGTGGCGATATATTCCGGCACCTGAACGACTAAGTCAGTTGCGAAACGGGCTGGTTTGGTTCTTGCCGAGGCTGAAGCGCCTTTGATCGAAGGGGCGGTCTCTTCAATCACCAATTCAACGGATGCCGGCAGATCTAAGGCAACGACCTGTTGATTGACGAGCACAACATACAGCCCTTGCGTCTCTTCGTTGATGAAGAGTAACTCATCAGCAATATCATCGTGTTTGAATGTGTATTGGGTAAAATCTTCGGTATCCATGAAGATATATTCATCACCATCAATATACGAGAAACTGATTGGGCGTTTGGTCATATCAACCGTTTCAAGGACATCATCGGATTTAAAGCGTTCATCGACCCGAGTACCCGTGGTTAAATCGGTGCAGCGGAACTTATAGATTTTTGCACCGCCTCGACCACCGGGGGTTGTAATTTCAATATCTTTCACCAACAGCATTTTGCCATTGGTATCGATGACAAAGCCTTTTTTAATTTCACTTGCCTTCGGCATTGCTTTTCCTTACATGGATTGATTTGAGAAAAACCGATTATATACTGACTCAAGTACGTTGATCATCTCTTGTTCTCTTCTTTTGGGATAAACGTGTCTCTGCGAGACATTCAGACATGCGTTAAGCCATTCGGGTGATTGATTGGGTTGAAGATAAAGGGACATCAAAAAATCGCGGGCACTCTCTTTGATAATATCTTTTACAACAATATCCTTTAGCGTCATGATTCGTGTATGATAGCAAAGCTTTTTAGCTGTATTTTTGAGTTTTTATGATGACATATTCCGGTTATGCAATTACCAGTGATTAATCCGAACATTCCTTTTCAGTCGCAGTATCAGCCCGTTGTCAGTTCCCTTATTGCTTACTTAAAGGCTGGTCTGAAAGATAATTTGCACAGTGTCTATGTTTACGGCAGTGTCGCTCGAAAAACCGCTTGCCCGGGGCGTTCAAATATTGATGTCATCGTTGTGACGCATCGACATTTTGAGATGCAAAAAACGACGATTTTCAATACATTGCGCTGGCGTTTTCAAAAGGACTATCCGTTTGTCACTGATGTGTCGCTTGAAACCGCGCTGGTTGAAGAGGTGGCCTCACTCGATAGCCTTTTTTCATGGGGATTCTTGCTACGCCATTGTTCCGTCTGCGTCTATGGACCGGATTTAGCTGAGTGTTTTGGTCATTATGAACCGAGCTGGGAAATTGCCAAATTCTGGAATATGGACGTAGCGGATTGGGTGAGTTATTACCGAGATAAAATCGCGAAATCAAATGCCCCGGACGAACAGGTGAAAGCACAGCAGAGTATTGCTAAGAAATTACTTCGCGCAAGCTATTCTTTAGTGATGTATCGCGATAAACAGTGGATTGATGATCCCGTTGTTTGCGGAGAGCAGTTTCTTCATTACCATCCTGAGCGGCAAACCGATATTGAACGATTGGGGATACTACTGAAGACACAGCGCATTATTCCGAAACGTTCAGTCATCGGCCTGTTGGACGACTACGGACAATGGCTGGTCAAACAGTATCAGAAAACCGAATTCCGCATTGGTTGATATGCCGCATTGGTGGATGAGTTGGCAAGGTTCAATGGCTTGTTAAACAAATGCCTGTTTAGAACAGCCCTAACTGAGGCCGGGTCAAGTCATCAAACCGATAGCCGATAAACGGCAGAATTGCATCAGCTACGGGCCGGAGTTGCTTATCGATATAGTGCTGGTAATCTAGTTGACTGGACTGATAGGCGACAGGCTGCGGACCGCTTAAGGTGATGACGTACTCGATCACGCCTTTGTTTTGGTATTGTAGCGGTTTTCCTCGTTGTTGATTGATCTCGTCTGCCATTCGGGCCGCTCGCACTTGCGGTGGGATATTTTTCTGATATTCATGGAGTTTGCGACGGAGTCGTTTACGATAGGTCAGTTCTTGATCGTATTGGCCGGCAAGGGTTTCAGCAACGAGTTCGCGAATGTAGTCACAGGGGTTTTCACCGTGAAAAACCTGCAGATATAGTTGTTGTTGAAAGCGTTTGGCGAGTTCAGTCCAGTCGGTTCTGGCACTCTCTAGCCCTTTAAAAATCAGTTGTTCTCCGTCATCTGTCTGAATTAATCCCGCATAACGTTTTTTGGAGCCGGTATCGGCACCGCGGATCGTTGGCATCAAAAATTTGATGTAATGGGTCTCATATTCGATTTCAAGAAAGCTATTCAGACGGTAGTTTTCCCATAAATGGGTTTTCCACCACTGATTCACAGAAGCAACGAGTTGTTGACCGATGTGGTCGGCATCATGCTGGGTATATGCTTTGCCTAACGATACAAATGTAGAGTCAGTATCACCATAAATCACCTGATGGCCTTGCGCTTCAATCAGCACTTTGGTCTGCTTCATAATTTCATGGCCGCGCATGGTAATGCTGGATGCGAGCCGAGTATCGAAAAACCGACACCCCGCAGAGCCCAGAACACCGTAAAATGAGTTCATAATGATCTTAATGGCTTGAGAGAAGGCTTTTTCTTGGTTCTTTTTTGCTTCATCTCTGGCCGCCCAAAGTGTTTCGATCATTTGTGGCAGAAAATGTCGGGTACGGTGAAATTGCCCGCCACGAAATCCGGGGACTGCCTGATGCGCTTCAGAACCGATGTCGAGTTTTAGTCCCTCAATTAGCCCCAATGGATCAATCAAGAAAGAGCGAATGATAGAAGGGTAGAGGCTTTTAAAATCGAGCACGAGTACCGAGTCATAGAGATTGGGAATTGAGTCCATGACATAACCGCCCGGACTGGCTTGCCAATGGTCAGTACTCAGGTTGGGGGCGACATAACCAGCCCGATGAAGCTGCGGCAGATAAAGGTTAGTAAAGGAGGCCACTGAACCACCGATTCGATCCAGCTCAATACCGGTGAGACGAGCGCGCTGAATGACAAAGTCGAGGAGATGGGTCTTGGCAAAAATGCGATTTACTAACTGACAGTCTTTGAGATTGTAAACCGCCAGACGAACTTTATCATGGCGAAACATGGTGTTGATTTCTTCCATCCGATCATCCACTTGATGAATGGCTTTTCCCTCGTTGAGTAAGGTGCGCGATACGGATTCCAGTGACCAAGACGGGAATTGATAGGTTGCCGTTTTTAACGTATCGATACCATCGAGAACAACGCGCCCGGGAATGGTGACAAACCCTTGTTGAGATTGATTCGATGTTCTGAAATAACTACTTTGGTGCTTCCGCCCCAGCATCAGCTTCAGGTGATGTTTTTCTGCCCGGCGATGCAATAGACGGAAATCGAAATCAATGACGTTCCAGCCAATGATGATGTCTGGGTCATAGCGTTGAAACCAATGCACCATTGCCAACAAAAGTGCACGTTCATTTTCAACCCATTGGATCATCGGGATGTCACCGGATTGATCGGCGGGAGAGCAACGCTCCGCTGACGAAACCTCAACTGTTTGTTGATCGTCAATCATGATCACCCGGGAGTCCATTTCACTATCAAATCCAATCGAGTACAAATGTCCTTTTTCCGAACATTCGAGATCCAGAGAAACAACGTTGAGTGTGGGTAAAAAGTCGCTGCGACGACACTTGGCATCCTGAACGGTTGTGATATGACCCTGTTGAGTCATTTGACCTGTGAATTCAAAACTCCCCCGAATAAAGCGTTCCATCAAATAGCGTTCAGCCAGTTTGATATCACTTTCAAGCACTTCAATCGTTTCCTGACGGCAGAGATCATGGATACGGGCTGCTTCTTGGAGTGTGGCGGTATAACAAGCAGTTAACGGCTCATGCTCAAAACTTTTGAGTGGCAGCGAGTTTAGTTCGGCGGTGATACCCATCTGAGTTAACTTCTGGGCCATGTATTTTGATTTTGTGGTAGGGATAAAACAGACGGGCTTCTCGTGATGGATTAAAATCTGGGTTGGCCCTTCAGGCGTTGCTGCCCAAAGTTCTATTTGTGTTGTGCCGTTTATATCCCGGGCATGGCGGGTTAAAAGGAAACCTTTCCGGAGCGTCAAGCTTGGCTACTCATTTTGTTATTTATAGTCACAATAATTTCATCAATTAATCCAATCCAGATCAATCTTCATTATAGTTTTATCGGTAAAAATTAGTGCATATTCTACACTATATAAGGATGTCTGATATTAGCATGTCTGGAGGATCGTATGATCACTATACACAGAGATTACTTATTAGTTCATCGCGGAAACAGAGATCATGCACATGTGAAGGTTAATCCTGTTGGTCATATCGACATTGAGTTGAACTCATGTCAAGCGTGTTATCATTCCGCATTTGACGATGTCCATTTTGAGAAGACGGGTCAAAAGACCAAACTGACTGGGAATCATCATTCATCTTCACCTTGGCAGGTGATGTTGTCTGATAATGATGCTAAAGAGCTTAATCATTTGATTGAAGAAGCCAATGAAGTTTATGAAGCATTGATGCGAGATCTGTAGTCAGATGTGATTCGTCGGATAAGAATTATATTCCCTGAAAATTTGTAAATTGGATTGATGCGCCAAGAGGGGAGCTGATAAGGTGGCCTGTTCAAGGCGTTTTTTTTTGAATGTCTACTGATGGTGATGTTTTATCTCGTACACGTGTCATGCTGTAAGCTACTTATTATAAACTGGTTTGTGCTTGGTTTTTGAGGCGAACAGGTTGCCACATCGACAAGATTTTGAGGTCGCTTAGATTAACGTGCCGAGAGACAAAGAAGTGCTTGCCAAAGCGATTGTTTGGGCTCATAGTCAGGGAATAGTGAAGGTTTTGGGTTAGGCATAGTTGTGTCTGCCTGATTGTGTTGAACCAATTGGATGCTGAGCCAATTGATTGTGGAGATGCAAGTTTGATTAGCGTATTCCTTGTAGATGATCATGAGCTGGTTCGCACAGGGATTCGACGTATTATTGAAGACGTCCGTGGCATGAACGTAGCAGGGGAAGCTGATAGCGGTGAACAAGCGGTAAAATGGTGTCGTAATCACCATGTTGATGTTGTTTTAATGGATATGAATATGCCGGGAATCGGTGGCCTTGAAGCAACGAAAAAGATACTGCGTTATAATCCGGATATTCGTATTATTGTACTGACTATACATACGGAAAATCCTTTTCCGACCAAAGTGATGCAGGCCGGTGCGGCTGGGTATTTGTCCAAAGGTGCCGGGCCGGATGAAATGGTGAACGCAATTCGGGTTGTTCATAGTGGTCAACGCTATATATCCCCTGAAATTGCGCAGCAAATGGCACTCAGTCAGTTTTCACCTGCGTCTGAAAATCCGTTTGCCGATTTATCGGAACGGGAATTACAGATCATGATGATGATCACCAAAGGGCAAAAAGTTACTGATATCTCAGAACAGCTGAATTTAAGTCCGAAAACCGTTAACAGTTATCGCTATCGCCTGTTTGCCAAGCTGGATATCAACGGTGATGTCGAGTTAACCCATTTAGCGATACGACACGGAATGCTGGATACTGAGACGTTGTAGTGACTCAAGCATTTGACCCTTCTTCTTTTTTAGCAACTGTGACTAATCAGCCTGGTGTTTATCGAATGTATAATACCGGGGCTGAGGTAATTTATGTTGGTAAAGCGAAGGATCTCAAAAAACGTCTGTCCAGTTACTTTCGTAAAACACTGGATAACGAAAAGACTAAAGCATTAGTCAGTCATATTGCCAGAATTGATGTGACGGTAACGCATACTGAAACCGAAGCGCTCATTCTGGAGCATAATTACATCAAGCAATACATGCCTAAATACAATGTGCTATTGCGTGATGATAAGTCTTATCCCTATATTTTGGTCAGTGCTCACAAGCATCCGAGAGTGTCGGTGTACCGTGGTGCAAAAAAGAAAAAGGGAGAGTATTTCGGTCCTTATCCTGATGCTGGTGCCGTTCGTGAGACGCTGCATTTAATTCAGAAGATATTCCCTGTTCGACAATGTGAAGATTCAGTCTATAGTCATCGGACACGTCCTTGCCTGATGTATCAGATTGGTCGTTGTGCCGGTCCGTGTGTTTCAGATTTGATTTCTGAACAATCGTATCAGGAACTGGTTGATGATCTGCGACTGTTTTTACGCGGCAAAGATCAACAAGTCGTTTCAATGCTGGTGGACAGAATGACATCCGCCAGTGAAGCATTGCGTTTTGAAGATGCCGCAAAATACCGCGATCAGATTCAGGCGATTCGTCGTATTCAGGAGCAACAATTCGTCTCGGCCGATAGCCTGGATGATATTGATGTTCTGGGATTTGCACAGGAAAATGGCTTAGCATGTATTCATACTTTGATGATTCGGCAGGGCAAAATTCTCGGCAGCCGAAGTTTTTTCCCTAAAATTCCCGGTAATACCACGCATGAAGAGGTGTTTGAAAGCTTCCTTAAGCAGTATTATCTCTCTCATAACGAGTCACGGACACTGCCGACTAAAGTGATTGTGAATCGGGGATTGCTGGACGATATTCAAGTTTTCCAGCTTTTGTTGACTGAGATGGCCGGGCGAAAAGTGCAGTTCTTTGTCGAGCCGTCAGGGGTCCGCGGACGATACCTGAAGTTGGCGAATACCAATGCTCAGACTGCCATTACCACCCGTCAGAATCATCGCATGACCAGCTTACAACGGGTCAAAGCGCTTCAGGATGAATTAGAGATGGAGCAGATTCAACGGATGGAATGTTTTGATATCTCCCATACGATGGGGGAAAGTACCATTGCATCATGTGTGGTCTTTAATCAGGAAGGTCCGGTTAAGCAGGAATATCGTCGTTATAATATTAGCGGTATTACTGGCGGAGATGATTATGCCGCGATGGGGCAGGTTCTCGAGCGTCGTTATTCAAAGCAGATCGATGTCGATAAAATTCCGGATATTATCTTCATTGATGGCGGAAAAGGTCAGCTATCTCGCGCACATCAGATTGTTTCGCGTTACTGGGATGATTGGCCAAAGCGGCCTTTATTGATGGGGATCGCCAAAGGTGTAACCCGTAAACCCGGACTGGAAACCTTGCTGACAGTTGAAGGCGATGAATTTCATCTGGCGAATGATGCGCCAGCGTTACATTTAATTCAACACATCCGCGATGAGAGTCATAACCATGCAATTAGTGGTCACCGTAACAAACGCGGAAAAACTCGGCGAACCAGTGCACTGGAAGGTATTGAGGGGATCGGGCCGAAACGACGCCAGGCACTGTTGCAGTTTATGGGCGGGCTACAAGAACTGAAACGCGCCAGTGTTGAAGAAATCACCAAAGTTCCGGGTATCAGTCGATCTTTGGCAGAAAATATCCATCAAGCATTGAAACAATAGCGAAAATACAGCAACATAACAGCGCAAACAATAAGAGCGAAGCATATGCGTTTAAATATCCCTAATATATTGTCCCTGATTCGGCTTTTCCTCATTCCGGTATTCGTTGTCGCTTTTTATTTGCCTTACAGCTGGTCTTCTTTTGCTGCGGCAGTGGTGTTCTGGGTTGCCGGCATCACGGACTGGCTTGATGGGATGCTCGCGAGAAAATTAGACCAAACCTCTCGTTTCGGTGCATTTATCGACCCTGTCGCGGATAAAGTGTTGGTTGCGACAGCATTGATCTTGATTACGGAGCATTTCCATAGCATCTGGATTACGATTCCTGCTGTGACCATGATTGCCAGAGAAATCATTATTTCTGCGTTGCGGGAGTGGATGGCAGAAATCGGCAAGCGCGCCAGTGTTGCGGTGTCTTGGATTGGTAAAGTGAAGACAATGACTCAGATGTTTGCGTTGCTCGCATTGATTTGGCGCTATGATGACTGGATGATTTGGTTAGGATATATCTCAATCTATGTTGCAACGATTTTGACTTACTGGTCGATGTGGCAATATTTGATGGCTGCTAAAGATGATCTTCTGAGTGAAGAAAATCACTGATAGTGCACCATTTTCTATGATGAACCCTGATATGGCTGTTTTCATATCAGGGTTTTTTAATGATATTTTATAACGCATTGAATTATATTTCTTCACTATACAGATATGCACCTGTATTTAATGATACATCCTGAATAAAGTGATATTTTCTCACCCGATCTGTCATCACAAATGTCAAACACCATCGTAGTTATCCACAAAATCTGTGGATAAGGTGTTTTAAAGGCAGTGAGTAAGAATAACATTTTGATTTAAAAAACGAACGTGCACAAAAAAAAACATTTTGTGCACGATTTTGGCGCGTTAGAAAGTGGGGCTTTTCTTGAACTGAACCAAGACTTTACCTTCTTTCGTCAGTACCGCTTTCAACATATATTCTATCGATAGTGCGAGAGAAATATTCAGCACCACGAAAATCGCAATCATGATCATAAATTGGTATTTGGCGGCGATAATTGGTGAGGCCCCTCCTAAAATCTGCCCAGTCATCATCCCTGGCAAAGTGACTAGGCCGATGCTTGCCATCGAAGCCAAAATCGGTGCATTCGCTTTTTGTATCGCATTTTGAATAAACGGTTGTGATGCGTAACGGGGAGATGCGCCCAAAGATATCGCCGCTTCGTATTCACTTCTGCGTTCGTGATAGGCTGTAAATAGGTTTTGCAGGGCAACAATATTGCCACTCAGTGTATTCCCCATCAGCATGCCAGCCAAAGGAATCATGTATTGCGTGTTGTAAAAGGGCACCGGTTGAACCATCAATAGACACAGTATGGCTAACATGGGCAGTAAGCCAATCATCATCCCTGCCATTAGCGGGATGATTAACCGGCGTTTAGGCAGATGAGCTTTTGATAGAATGGCGCTCGCACCAACCCCGATGATCAGCAATAGCCAGCAGACATTCACAACAAGGCTGTTCAGTGCAAATAAATACTCCAGATAAATACCGACTAAACAGAGTTGCAGCCCCATTCGGAATACAGAGATAATAATATCTTTGCTGATCATCAATCGGTATCGGAAACTCATCGCGATTGGAATAAGCAGTGTCAGGCTAAATATTGCCAACTGCCACCAAGAAATATCAATGACGCTTTTCATTACAGGCGGTTAAGTTTAGGAACGGAATGGTTACTCTATCCGAATTTAGGGGGCAACCACAACTAGAATCAATGATTGCCGAGCATCATTGTGAGGCTTACAGGCCAAACTGTTCGATGATTGGGGCGTGTTTGGATTGAGATAAAGCTTGTTTGAGTTTTCCTTGCTGTTGGTACTGCAATAGTAACTGTTTGAGGGGATGTTGAAGTGCTGAGCTGTCCATGCCGGGAAGAAGGGTCGGTTCATAGAGCAGTTCCAGTAAAACGATGTCTAAAGGGGATAGAAAATCGTTGGGGGTTTTATCATTGAATATGGAAGGATAAGCCTGTTCCGAGTCATTGAATAATCCAAGTGCCTGAGTCGATTCTTCAATAATACATCCGAGTAGTTTACCGTGAGAGCGGGCTTGATCGACGGGAATAATCACGGTTGCCCGACGGATTTCATGGCTGTCGGGATCAAGCTTTACGCCAAACATGCAGACAGAACCATAGGTATTTTTTAAGGATTTTTCCCCGAGCTCTGCACGAATAATTTTTCGCCATTGAGATTGGCGGGTAAAATACCAAATAAAATTGGCATCAGCACGTTGATTCACAATCGTGATAGGGACATGTGTCAGTTGTTCGAGATGAGCCAAATGGAGACGAGCCATTTTTTCGTGTAACGCTTGAGCACCGACATCATGCTCAAACCATACCCGAATCGGGTGAGTCCACTTAGCGAGGCGTGGTGTTTTCACCGAGGTAAATTCGTATTCGAGTGCGACATGGAAGAAAGCATTTTGAATAAACGCCGGACGTTCCCATGTCGGTAACTCAGCGAGCGCTACGTTGCTGAAGCTCATGGTTATCATCAACCAGCACAGCGGTCGCCACCGCATATTAATTCTCCGTCCCGAACTCAGGGATTCGACTGAAGTGACTTTCGATCATCCGCTGGGTGATGATGTGTTGTGGATTCGAAAGCACCTTTTCAGTATAACCGGATTCAACCACTTTACCTTCGTGCATGACGATGACTTTATCGGTAATGTGTTTAATTACGCCAAGGTGTTGGGAAACATAGACGAAAGACACGCCCATTTCCTCCTGTAACTCCATCAACAGATTAATGATTTGCGAGCGCATTGCCATATCCAGACCATTCAATGCTTCATCGGCAACAATGATTGATGGCTGCAAAATCAGAGCTCTGGCGAGACACACCCGCTGTTTTTGTCCTGTTGCCAACATTTGAGGATAAAAATAGGCATGTTCGGGGAGGAGACCGACCCGTAATAAGGTATCTTTAACCCGTTTCTGGCGCGCTGCGGGTAACATTTCTGTATTCCGTTTCAGTGGCCCTTCTAAAATGCGTCCAACCTGAATTTTCGAATTCAGTGATGTATTTGGATCCTGAAAAATCATGCGGATAAGCTTACATCGGGTCGCATAATCTTTATGCTCCAGACGTTCGCCATTCACCCGGATTTCTCCCGTTGTCGGTTCGACCATACCGGATAACATACGAGCAAGCGTTGACTTACCTGAACCATTTTGGCCGATGAATCCAATGGTTTGACCGACTTCCAATGTAAAATCTACCGACTCGACAGCATGATGAATTTTCTTCTTAAATAAGCTGGGACGAGTAGTAAAAGTCTTCGATAAATCAGAAACTTCTAATAGAGGAATCGTCATTGTGTCTCTTCCATATTCAACGGATAGTGGCAGGAGTATTTATGATTTTTAATCCAGCGGCTTTTCGGGATTTCCACACATTGGCGTTGCGCATAGGGGCACCTTGGGCCGAGCCGACAACCAATCGGTAAATGTTGTAGCGGCGGAATTGACCCCGGCAGTGAGTTTAATTTCTGCTTATGTGGGATTGATGAGCTGAAATCTGGCATGGCTGTCAATAGCGCGACAGTATATGGGTGTTTTGGCGTAGCCAAAATATTGCGAGTCATCGCAGACTCGATTGACTGACCACAGTACATCACCGTAATACGATGTGCCCATTGCGTAATGGTGGTCAGGTCGTGTCCGATCAATAGAATTGTCGTGTTATTGACCTGATTCATTCGGCTTAACAGACGCAGTATTTGCGACTGTGTGATTGGATCGAGGTCATTGGTTGGTTCATCTGCTATCAGTAATTTGGGCTTTGTGGCAATCGCCATTGCGATCATCACTTTTTGGCATTCACCATCGGTAATTTCATAGGGATAGCTTTTTAAAATACGATGGTGATCTTTAATCCCCACTTTATGCAGTAAAGCAATGGCTTGTTTTTTACGCCATGAAAAGCGTTGCCACCATTGCCCTTTAAATGTATGGGACGGGATGGCTTCGAGCAACTGTTTTCCCACCTCATCTGAAGGGTCAAGACACGTTGAAGGCTCCTGAAATATCATGGCGATATCTCGGGCAATCACACGCCGACGTTCCCGTGGCGTAAGTTGCAGCAAATCGATATTGCCTAGCCTCATCCGGTCAGCAGTAATACGCCAGTTTTCTTTACATACACCGACAATAGCTTTGGCAACAAGACTTTTACCAGAGCCTGACTCACCCACTAAACCACGAATTTCACCTTCATTCATGGTCAGACTGATGCGATCTACCGCTTTGACAAGCCCTTGTGGCGTATCAATTTCAATCGTCAGATGACGAATATCCAGCATTGGCATTATTCGACCCCCTCGTTGAGTGACTGACGCGCCCCTTCACCCACAAGGTTGACAATAATAACGGTAAACATAATTGTCAATCCGGGCAGAACCACAGTCCATGGCGCGAGATAAAGCAGTTCTACGGAGTCTCCCAGAATCGCACCCCACTCAGAAGTGAATGACTGTGCCCCTAATCCTAGAAAACCAAGTGAGGTGATATCTAAGATAGCAACCGTCATTGCAAAGTTAATTTCTAATACAATGGTTGATAAAATATTGGGTAAAATCGAGTACCACAGCAGGTAAATGTCTTTTGCCCCGTCCAGTCTGGCGGCCATGATGTAATCTTTGCCGACTTCATTGTGGACCGCGGTATAGGCTGAGCGAATAAACCGAGGAATCAGAGCCAGCCCGATTGCCAGTAGAATATTGGATTCACCAACCCCAAGAATCGCAACAAAAATAATGGCGAGCAGGAGTGATGGGATCGACATGATGGTATCCATCAAGTGATTCAAAATACTCGAAAGCAATCCGGAGGTCATGCCTGCTGAGATACCGATAATAGAACCGACGCATGTGGCGAATATGGTCAGAATCACGGCATTACCAAAAGAGTGCCGTGTCCCTTCAATGAGGCGGGATAGAATATCCCGGCCAAGATCATCGGTACCAAAGAAATACTCGACCGAACCTGCCGGATCCCAAGAAGGGGGAACAAGTAAATGACTGGTGTGTGCTTGTGCATCATGTGGGGAGATCCAAGGGGCAAACACAGTAATGAGGATCAACGCCAGCAGGCACCATAGCCCGAACATTGCCAGATTATTATGACGAAAACTCCGCCAGAATCGTTCGAACGGGGTAGGGATATGCTCTTCTTGATAGATATTATTTGTTAGCATACCAAGCTTTCCTTACGAACGGATTGATCAGGGCGCCGAGCAAATCAGATAAAACGTTTGCGGTGAGCACCAGTGTTGAGACAGAAATAACGCCGGCCTGAATTGAAACTAAGTCTTCATTTGCTAATGCATCCAGCAGCCACCTGCCGATTCCCGGCCAGTTAAAGATGGATTCGGTGATAATCGCAAACGTCAGCATGGTTGAGAGTTGGACCCCGAATTTAGGAATAATCGGCGGAATTGCATTGCGAAGCACATGTTCTCTGATGATTTGATATTGCGAGAGACCGCGGATTCTCGCTACCCGAATATAGTTCTGATTCATGACGTCTGCCACTGATGTTCGCATTAATCGAATGATCTGTGTGGTCGGAGCCAGCGCCAGCACAGTACAGGGAAGAATCAGATGAGAAATCACGCTTTGTAGAATCTGAGGGCGGTAAACACTTTTTGACAGAAAAGCGTCAATCAGTGCAAATCCTGTTACATGCTTAATATTATAAAGCAGGTCGTAACGACCGGAGACCGGGAAAATTTCGTAATTCAGTGAAAATACCAGCAACAACATCAGCGCGATCCAATAAATTGGTGCTGAGTAGCCACACATTGACACAAAGGAAATCACGGTATCGAGCCACTTTCCTTGTTTCATGCCCGCGATTGTCCCGATCGGGATGCCAATCATTAATGAAATCATAAAGGCAAATAGGCACAGTTCCAATGTGGCGGGAAACACGATCACTAATTCATCGATGACGGGTGTGCCGGAACGGTTGATTCCAAAATTGAGCTGACTAATTTCAGACACATAAGTGAACCATCCTTGCCAGAAATTCTCGAGTGCCCAGTGGGAATAAGGATCGAATCTGAGAATGCTGTATCCGATCAACGTTAAAATCAATAAGGTGATGATAAAAAGGTTAAATTTACGGATTGTATAGAGCAGCATTATTTTATCCTCTCAACCATATTGAAAGGCTGCACATTAAATGGGTTCAGTTGAAAACCAGTCAATGAATCATTATATGCCTTAAATTGCATGCCGTGGGCAATCGGAATCACCGGGAACTCTTGGTTAATGATATTTTGTGCCTGCTTGTAAAGGTTGAGTCGATAACGATGACGGTCAACTTCTAATGCGAGATTCAGTAGGAAATCAAAATCTTCATTACACCATTTGGATAGATTGATGCCTTCTCCTCTCGCGTCACAGGAGAGAATTGGGCGTAGAAAACTATCCGGATCGCCAGTTCGCCCTGACCAGCCGGTCAGATATAAGTCAACATCGGCATAATCGGAGCGATTTTGTCGGTCAATCCGCTCTTCAGGGATGAGGTGTAATTTAATGCCTATATCTTTCAGGTTTGCCTGAATGAGCTCAGCGGTTTTCCGAGGACTCGGATTATAAGCTGTTGGTTCGAGCGGAACCAACATGGAGAGTTCTAATCCGTTACTGAAACCGGCATCCCGTAACAATCCGAGTGCGTAACTGTGATCATAACGGACCTGAACCGCATCTTTTTGATAGGCCCAGGATGTCGGGGGTAAAATATTATAGGCAATTCTGCCAGTGCCATAATAAACAGAATCTAAAATATTTTGCCGGTTAATAGCAAAACTCAATGCTTTGCGCACGCGAGGATCACTGATCGCTGGGTGAGTTGTATTCACTGCGATAAAAGACACATTCATGGCGGGCGTCGAGCTGAGCAAAATATGCTTTTGCTGTTCGATGATCGGAATTTGGCTCGAGATCGGTGTACTGAGTACATCACACTCATTACGCAGTAGTTTTGCCAGCGTGCCAGTGCCTCGCTGGGCAATATCAAACACAACCTGTTGCATTTTCGGCAGACCTTTCCAGTAAAGTGGATGTCTTTTGAGTCTGATAAAGTCGCTCACCTGCATTTCATCAAGATAGAAAGGCCCCGTCCCGACGGGGTGGGTGTCAATCATTGACTTTTCATCTGCATAAATCAGTTGATCGGCATATTCTTTTGAGAGAATCACAGCATGTGTGGTTGAGATATTTGCCAGAAAGCTATTGTCAGGCCGTCGTAATGTGAACTGAACGGTATAGGGATCCAGCGCATCAACACTTTTGACCAGATGTTTGAAGTTAATACCGGCAAACCACGGATAGTGGCTGTTGCTGATATTGTGAAACGGGTTGTATGAGCTAAGGATCCGATCAAAGCTAAATACGACATCTTCAGCATTCAGGTTACGCGATGGACTAAACCATTTCGTATGTTGAAAAGGCACATGATGACGGAGATAGAACGTGTACACTGTACCTTGTTCATTCACGGTCCAACGCTCAGCCAGATTCGGTGAAGGGCGCTGTGTCTCAGGATCGAGAATGAGCAACGTGTCATAAATTTGAGGACCGAGGGATTCAGCAGTAATGCCACTATCAACCAGTTGAGGGTTAAACGTATCCGGTGTCCCCTGCCCACAGTAGACGAAGCCTGTCTGTCTGATTTCGCTATGATCGGTATTCTGGTCATTACAGCCTGTTAAGAGTCCCAGACCGCAGAAACTCAAGGTGAGTTTTATCAGTATTTTCATTTTAAAAGCGAATATATGAAACGAGGCTCTCTAAGCCACAGAAATCTGCCTCAAACAAGCAGCTAATTTACCACTTTTATATAAGTGAACCAATGAAAAACACATTGAAATTGATTCATAACTCACTCATTTTTAGTTATGAGCTGATATTTTCGGATGAGACCTCTTAATTGATGATAGCTTAATCCTAATAATTGAGCGGCATTCTTTTGATTATATTTGGCTTGTGTCAGTGCTTGCATAATGACGTGGCGCTCTTGGGTGTCTACCCACGATCTGAAATTAAGTGGAAATACAATGTCACTCGCATGCGGGGCGTCTTGACTGGTTAGGATGCTTTGCTCCTGATGAACAGCTGCTTCATCGGGGGCGTTGTTGCCTGATGGTGGCTGCAGCCACTGGCACTGAAATGGATCCAGCACTAAATCATCAATTGGGTCATCGACTGAACGATGCTGGTAGACCGCGCGCTCAACCACATTTTTTAATTCCCGGATGTTTCCGGGCCAGTGATAGCCCAGTAATTGGGCTCGTGCTTGTTGACTGAATCCCGCAAAGTAGGGGCGTGCGATTTCATGACACATCCGTATGGCATAGTGTTCGGCGAGTAGTAAAATATCTTCGGTTCTTTCCCGGAGCGGTGGCAGGTGAATAATATCAAAGGCTAACCGATCCAATAAATCTGCGCGAAATTCGTGACGTTCGGCCATGGATAACAAATCACCGTTGGTCGCACAAATCAGGCGGACATCCGTTTTGAGTGTTTTGGAACCACCCACGCGTTCATATTCCCCATATTCAATGACCCGTAGCAGCTTCTCTTGGACATTCAGCGGTGCTGCTGCCAGCTCATCAAGAAACAGACTGCCATGTTCTGCCCGTTCAAAACGGCCTTGATGACGTCCTTTTGACCCGGTAAAAGCCCCTGCTTCATGACCGAACAGTTCGGAGTCAATCACCCCTTCGGCAAGCGCAGCACAATTGAGAGAAATCATCGGATGTTCCCATCGTTGGGACAAATAATGGATACGTTGGGCAATCAGTTCTTTACCGGTTCCCCGTTCTCCTAAAATCAAAACCGGTCGATTGATTTGAGCCAGATGAGACGCTTTTTCCAGCACGGCCAGAAAATGAGGGGATTCACCAATCAGGTTAATTTTCATGGGCTATTCCAATAAGCAGTTTCAATCATCAAATAATGGTCAGATTAACCAAAAAGTGGTCATAAATACAAATGTTGTGAAGGGGAGATGCTCTGATATATGTTAATTATTTGATTTTTATGATTTTTTAAATATGGCACAGGTTTTGAATAGTATGAAGTGGCATAGCGTATGAACAGACCATGTAAACAAGAGGAACATCATATGGGTATTTTTTCCCGATTTGCAGATATTGTAAATTCTAATATCAGTGCATTACTTGATAAAGCAGAAGACCCTGAAAAAATGATTCGTCTGATTATTCAGGAGATGGAAGACACGTTGGTTGAGGTTCGGAGCCACTCTGCCAAAGTGTTGGCAGATAAAAAAGAGCTGTTGAGAAAAATAGAGTCTCTCGACAGTCAGATCGAAGAGTGGACACAAAAAGCCTCTCTGGCACTGGCGAAAGAGCGAGAAGATCTGGCCCGCGCGGCGCTGATAGAAAAGCAGAAGTTGCAGGATACGGTTAAAGGTTTAAAAACAGAGTTTACGTTGGTTGAAGAGACCATTGATAAACTGGCGGATGAAATCACCAAGTTAGAAACTAAAATTACCGAAACCAGAGCCAAACAGAAGGCGATGATGATTCGGGCGCAGACCGCGGGGAAGCGTCGTGATGTTCAAAAGCATTTGCAGCGCAACCGAACCGATGAAACGATGGCAAAATTTGATCAGTTTTCAAGACGTGTCGATGAGCTTGAAGCTGAAGCGGATATTTACGAGCACACCGGGCAAGGGAAGACTTTAGAGCAAGAGTTTGCCAATCTTCAGGCCCAGGATGAGATTGACAGCGAGTTGGCGAAGTTGAAACAGGCGCTGAAAAAAAATGAGTCAGAATAAGGAATAACTATGTTAGTGATGCTTGTGTCTGTACCACTGATCGTCTTTATGGTGGTGGTGGCACCTTTATGGCTGATTCTTCACTATCGAAGCAAAAAACGTTCGGAGAGTGGTTTGAGTCAGGAAGACTATGAACAGTTGGCGGCTTTGTCGGCAAAAGCGGATTCTCTACAACAGCGTGTTCATACGTTAGAAAAAATTCTCGATGATGAGACGCCAAACTGGAGGTCACATTATGAAGGGGCATAAATCCCTGTATCGGGATCCTCGTCATGGCAAAATATCAGGTGTGTGTGCCGGCGTTGCCAACTATTTTGAGCTGGAAGTGTGGCTGGTCAGAATCATTGTGTTGTCAGCCACGTTATTGGGGGGCGGCTTTCTGGTGATTCTGGCTTATATTGCGCTTAGCTTAATGTTGGAAAAACAGCCGGAAGATTATGATCAGACCGTTCAGATGCAGCGTGAGCATAAGCTGAAAAGTCGGCCATGGAAACAGGGTGCTTCCGCTCACCAGCTCCTCCATAATTTATCGCAGGAGCTTGATAAGGTTGAAGTCAAAGTCTGTCAGATTGAGGCTTACGTGACATCCGATGCATTCAAAGTCAATAAGGCTTTTCGGGATTTATAAGTTGTTGTTAGGGACAAGGCTTGCGATCTGTTCAGGGCAATCCGTTCAGAGAGTCTCCGGTGTTGAATGTTTCAAACACCGGAGAGCAACATCTTTACAGTGGCGTTGATATTGTCAGGCCGAGAGACTGTCGAGTGCTTCCTGATAACGCTGGAATCCCGCTTCTAGGTCAGCAATTAAATCATCGGTATCTTCGAGGCCGATGTGAATACGAATCAGCGTTCCGGTAAAGTTTGGATGCGCAACCGTGCGTAATGCATTGAAGCTTTTCGGTTCATTGGCAAGAATCAGACTTTCAAACCCACCCCATGAATATCCCATACTGAAATGTTGCATGTTATCGAGCAAAGCGGTCGTTGCACGCGAATGACTGGTTTTCAATACAAACGAGAACAAACCGTTTCCTCCGGTAAAATCCCGTTGGAAATAGTCATGTCCCGGACACGTTTCCAGCCCCGGATGGCGCACATGATCCACTTCCGGACGTTCTGCCAGCCAGCGAGCCACTTTCAAACTGCTTTCAGCGTGTTGTCTGAGTCGGACATCGAGCGTCCGGATACCGCGCAATCCCAAATAAGCATCGTCAGGGGAGACACATTGACCCATCAAATAGCTTTGTTCCCGTAGTTGCTCCCAACACTTTTCATTGGCAACGGCGGTGCCCAACATGCTGTCAGAATGACCGACAATATATTTAGTGGCAGCCTGTACCGAAATATCTACACCGTGCTCAAAGGGTGAAAAATTCACGCCTGCGGCCCACGTGTTATCGAGAATCACGATAATGTCATGTGCGTGAGCAATCCGGGATAACGTCGGGATATCCTGAACTTCCATCGTGATCGACCCGGGGGATTCGGTAAATAGAATCTTAGTATTAGGACGAATCAGGGATTCAATGTCTTCACCGATCATCGGATCGTAATAGGTGGTTTCAATCCCCATCTTTTTCATGATGGTTTCGCAAAACTCGCGGGTCGGCTCGTAACAAGTATCGACCATCAGAATGTGATCACCGGTAGACACAAATGAGAGAATTGCATTGGTAATGGCTGCCGTACCACAAGGATACAGTGCACATCCGGCACCGCCTTCGATATCGGTCATGGCCTCTTGAAACGCAAAATGTGTATTGGTGCCACGACGACCATAGAACAACGTTTTATTGGCCCGGTTGATCGTCGCGTGATTTTTGGCAGCGACGGAATCGAAAATAATAGAAGAGGCTCGTTGTACTGGCGGGTTCACCGCGCCTTGTGTCCATTCTTTATTACGACCAGTGGTGACAAACTTCGTTTTTCTTCCTTCTGACATGCAAAGTCCTTTGAGGCGAATTCAGTGATTATTTATTTAAAACATGGGAGAGATATGCATTTCAACCCTGAGAATAAAAAAAGTCACAATAATGGGTTAAAAAGGTAGAAAATCCGTTCTAAAAGTCGATTGTAATGGGGCCGATTTTGCCATTCTTCATCCGTCACAGGATAGGATTGCTGAATATATTCATCCTGCAATCGAGATAGCTTTTGGGTAAATTCAATATCATCAACAGCCAGCGTGACTTCAAAATTTAACCATAGGCTACGCATATCCATATTGACGGTGCCGACCAGACAAAATTGTTGATCGATGACAACGGATTTGGTGTGGAGCAGACCACCATAAAACTCATAGATGGTGATACCGATATCCAGTAACTCACCGTAAAATGAGCGAGAAGCCCACTTGACCATGGTTGAATCATTCTTATGGGGAATGATGAGATCAATGCTGATTCCCCGTTGGGCCGCGGTTTTCAGCGCAGAGAGCAGCTCAGAACTGGGCACGAAATAAGGGGTGGTGATTCTGATGGACTCATTGGACTGGTGAATGGCGAGGATCAGTGCCTGAGAAATCAAGTATTCGGGCATCCCCGGCCCAGATGGGACGACCTGAATCGGATGGCGTGGTAAACCGTCATCAATGCGACACTGGGGAACTTGCGGAAACTCTCTGACGCCAGTTTCAAATTCCCAATCCCAGCAGTGAATTGCTGCCAGCACATTTACGGTCGGCCCTGTGAGACGGACCATAATATCAATCCACTGACCGACACCGGAGTCCTGTTTGAAAAACGCCGGATCGACCAAATTCATTGAGCCTGTATAAGCCACCAGATCATCAATCACAATAATTTTTCGGTGTTGGCGGAGATCAAGACGATGCAGAAAAATACGCCACGGGCGGACTTCCAGTGCCTGAACGATCTGAACGCCGGCATCGGTCATCATGTGGTACCAGTGGCTTTTGATAAAACGGTGACTGCCCGCAGAGTCTAGCAGTATTTTGACATCGACCCCCCGTTTCACTGCCTGAATAAGACTTGAGGCGACGGCATCTGCCAGTCCGCCGACATGCCATATATAAAAAACCATGCGGATAGAACGCTGTGCCTGTTCAATATCTGCGATGATTGAATTCAGAATGACCTTCGGATCGCGCTGTAGCGCCAGCGTGTTTCCGCTGAGAGCCGGAATCCCCATGCGATGATTACAGAGTTCATCGATTTTATAGATGTGTGCACCCATATTCTCGGTAATGTGAGCCTGACAGTGATTCAGTTGCGTAAACCATTCGCCGAAAGAAGGTGACATCGTTTTGGCTAGCTCAGCCCTTTTTCTGCCAAGATTGAGCTCTCCGAAGAGGAAATAGCAGAAAACGCCAAGAATCGGCAGAATATAGATGACCATCAGCCATGCCAGAGAAACACTGACGGCTCTCTTTTTAAAAACGATTCGAAACGTCACAAGTGCGACTAGTAACCAATAGATACCAATGCTGACTAAAGTGAGGATGTGATAAATTTTATCCATATACCGTTGTATATCCGTTTTATCTCTTCATGGATATTAATGTGAAAGTATCGTTTAGGGAAGCAAGATTCACCCACACCTATCAATTGTTACAATTGATAGGTGTGGGGGCTTGGTGTTGATATTTTTATTTCTCCCAGAGGACGTTAGCTTCTGAGTTTAAATTGTTGAATTAAACCGTTGAGCTGTTCAGATTGTTCGGTGAGTTCTTGAGCGGACTGAGCACACTGTTCTGAATTTGTGGTGTTTTGATGTGTCACTTCATCAATCTGATGGATGCCTAAATTGATCTGTTCCGCACCCGTTGCCTGCTCTGTCGCTGCCTGAGCAATTCCATTCACTAACGTTGAGACTTCACTAACACTCTGCACGATTTTGTCCAACGCTGCTGCGGTTTGTTCTGAGAGCTGGATCCCGCGTTTGGTTCTTTGCGCTGAGGTTTCGATGAGTGAGGCCGTTTGTTGTACAGCTTTTGCACTGCGGGCTGCCAACTGGCGGACTTCATCAGCGACGACCGCAAAACCACGGCCTTGTTCTCCGGCGCGAGCGGCTTCGATCGCCGCATTCAGTGCCAGTAAGTTCGTCTGTTCAGCAATCTCTTCAATCGATTGAATAATATGGTTGATATCATTGCCTGATGACTCGATCTCTTGCATCGCACTTCTGAGTTCAGTCATCAGTTCATTGCCATTCTCAGCGGATTGTAGCGATTGTTGTGACAGGTTACTGGCTTGTTCTGCATGGCCTGAACTTTCTTTGATTTGTGCGGTAATCTGGGCGATGGTGGCACTGATTTCCGTAACAGACGATGCTGAATTGGTCGCACCATTGGCTAAATCTTGACTCAGTCCGGCAATGGTATCGGCATTTTGAGTAATCACACCTGAGCGATGACTGATTTGACTGACTAATGTATTCAAATCATTCACCATCTGTGTCAGAGCATGACCGAGTTGATCTTGCTCAGATGCAAGTTCAACGGTGAGGTTGAGGTCTCCCTTGGAGATTTGCTCAGTCACTGACACTTGTTTTTGTAAGCTATCCGCCATGTTGTCTAGTGCCTTGGATAATTGACCGACTTCATCGGCCGAATGATAATTCAGACGGCTGTGGAACTGACCACTAGAAATTGACTGAGCCATATTCACCGCAGCCAAAATTGGTCGCGCCAGTGTTCTGGCCATCAGGAACAAGGCTCCAATTGCAAGTATCGTAATCCCTAAGCCAATGAGAATTTGCCAAGTCATATCTTCTTGATTGTTATCAGCAAGCTTTTGGGAAAGTTGGTGCACATTTTCCAGCACCAGCGCCTGATCGACGCGGATCAGAATAAACCAAGTGATACCGCTATTGCCTAATGAAATCGGTACATATATTTCGATGAGATTGTCTTGATCATCGGCATGCGTTAACGGCTGTTTCTGCTGGATAACGGCCATGATTTGAGCGCTCTTAGCGCCGAATAATCCATCAATTGATTTGCCAATGAACTCTGGCTTTTGACTGTCTGCGATAACCAATCCCGAGTCTGTCAGAATTGAGATTTGAGAATGACCATCATACAGTTTCGAAGAGATTTGCTGGCTGAGTTGTTGGACAAAATCGAGGTTGTAGTCGGTGCCCACAACCCCTTTGAACTCACCATTGACAATGACAGGGGCGGATAAAGTTGCCAGCCAGACATTTTTTCCTTGAACCACATAAGGCAGTGGTGCGGTTACTGTTTCGTGCAATGTTTTTTCAGGAACCTGATACCAGGCACCTTTGATCACGCCATTCGGATGAGGTTCAGTGGAGTCATATTCGACTAATGGCTGAACTTCAATTTTACCAGACTGATCGCGTGTCCAGTAGGGGGTATAACGTCCGGTGTCTTCATTATTACCATTCAAGCTGTTTGCATTGAGATAGTCTTGGTTGTCAAAAGCGTTTGGTGCCCAGCAACTATATGAGCCATTGAGATCAGGGTTATTCTTCAAGATAGCTAACAACATATCATTGAACGATTGTCGGTTGAGTAATTCGACTCGGTTGGCATCTTCGTAGACTTTCGAAGCAGACGTGACCTCTGCTAATGTCCGTGCTGTATTGAGACCTTTTTCAAGGCGTCGGCTAATCGATTGGGCATACTTGGCGGCAGTTGCTTCTAGTTCGTTAATCGTGATTGTTTTGACAATAGTTGAGACTTGTTGAGAAACCAATTGTTGTGTGGTTGAAGCGGAATAAACGCCATATCCGACTAAGATGCCAGAAGTAATAAATAAACAGATACCTGCGGTGAGCGCTATCTTGGTTTGAATCGATTTAAATGTCATAAAGGCTTCCCTGAATTATTATCCCAATTTGATTTGGTACATGCCTGCCTCGATGTGAACCAATGTTATTCAGCTGTTTGTGATATGGAGTTTCAGATGAAAATTCATGTCTTTAGCCTTGGTTTCACTCGTCAATGAAAAGTGATGATTCATTGAATTAAATAAGCATAGATATGAATATAGCCTGATGTATCTCAATTGGATTACAGTTATTGTATGAATTGTGAATCGATGAGCGGCCTAGCCAGCAACCCTGATGGCAAAAAAACAAGTCCTATAAGCATAGATGAATGTATTCGTGATACATAACTTTTTAGTCGTAATTCACTGTGACTTATATCTGTTTTCTATGATATGAGCACATCGGGAAGGCGGGATGAAAACGGATAACGCAGTCATGATGTTTTTAACAAGGAAGAGGGAACCGGTTTGCAAGATTTCTTGTTGTTCTTTTGTTAAAGCAGAGATAAATCGTCAGGGGGTGGTTAAAAAATCGGCATGTAACTCGATAAAATAGGACACTATCAATAAATAAAACTGTTTGGCCTTCCAATTTTAAGGACAAACTGTTTTACTTGCCACGCTTTGCGAATCAGTAGAATTTTGAGTAAATGTACATTTTATTTTACACCCATCTGGTTCCATTCAGTGTAAACACAATATCGGCATAAAAATTGGTATAAAACATATGGCAAGTAATACAAGAGGTCATTTTTCTTCGAAACTTGGCTTTATTATGGCAGCTGCTGGCTCAGCGGTCGGTCTGGGTAATGTCTGGGGATTTCCCACCAAAGCTGCCAGTAACGGGGGCGCTGCTTTTTTGGTGATCTATCTTGTGATGGTCTTTTTGCTGGCATTTCCAATGCTTGTGGCTGAACTGACTATCGGGCGACATGGGCAGGCAAATCCTATTTCCTCCTTAAAATCAATCTGGACTAAAAATCGTGCGCTTGCCGGTGGGTTTGGACTGATTGCGATTGTGACCGCATCATTTATCCTGAGCTTCTATTCAATTCTTGCGGGTTGGTTGGTCAGCTATGCCATCGCTCCGGCGATTGATTTGGCTGGCTTTCATCAAACCTCAAGTTGGTTAGTGGATTTCGGTGTTTCACGTAATCTCATTTTTACAGTTATTTTTTCTCTATTAACGATTTTGGTTGTGCTGCGAGGCGTTGCTGATGGCATTGAGCGCTGGTCAACACGATTGATGCCTATGTTATTCGTCTTGTTTGCGGTGATGATTCTATACATCTTCACTCAAGACGGTGCGATGGAAGGGCTGAAGATGTATTTGGTCCCGGATCTGTCTCAGCTCCATGGTGGATTGTTTGTTGATGCCATGGGCCAGGCATTTTTCTCCCTGTCACTGGGATGCGGTTCAATGATGGTTTATGGCTCGTATCTGAAAAAAGATGTCAATCTTCCCAAGATCGCTGCGCAAGTTGCTTCGATTGACACCGGTGTTGCTTTCTCTGCCGGATTACTGATTTTACCGGCAATGTATGTTGCGAAAAACAACGGTGTTGATATTTTCACTGAAAGCGGTGCGCTGAAAAGTTCCGGTGATTTAGTTTTTAAAGTGTTGCCTGCCATGTTTGAAACCATGGGGAATATCGGGGCATTACTCGGATTCGGTTTTTTTGTTTTGATGGTCATTGCGGCCCTGACATCTGCAATTTCGATGCTTGAAGTCCCGGTTTCCTGTGCTCAGGATGAGCTTGGGTGGGGGCGTTCAAAAGCGACTTGGTTGATCGGTGGTTTGATCCTATTCATTAGCATTGTGATTTGCCTCAATTTTGGTCAGCTTTTTGGTTTAGTGGCTGATATTACGACCGTGTATATGCAGCCATTGCTTGGTGCCGCTTGGGCTGTTGTGGTTGGCTGGATTTGGAACCGGAATAAACTGCTCAATGAAATTAAGCAAGGTTATCCGGAGATCGAACAAGGCTTCTTTTGGAAGATTTGGCCGTGGTACGTTCGTTTTATTTGTCCGGTTGCGATCATCATGGTATTTGCTTACCCATTAATCTAATGACTCAACTGAAATTTCCTGCCAAAACACCTTCCTTCGGGAAGGTGTTTTTATGACTGTCGGTTTTGTTTCTCCTACTTTCCCTCTATACTCCACCGCCTGACGTGGAGGATGCCGTGTTTCGTATATTATTTGTTCATGCCGACTTTGTGTTGATTCACAAATATCCCGGTGTTTCGGTGCATAAAGATGATGGGGACACCATGCTTGTCCATGAAGTGAGTCGTCAACTGGGAGGCGGACCGCTTTATCTGGTCCATCGACTGGACAAGATGACATCAGGGCTGTTGTTGTTGGCTCGTTCTGCTGATGCAGCCCGAGCATTATCAGCCTGTTTTGCCGAACGAATGGTTGAGAAATACTATTTGGCAATTGGTGCGAAAAAGCCAAAGAAGAAGCAGGGGATCATTTGTGGTGATATGGTTCGTTCTCGTCGTTCCGGATGGATGCTGACGACGGCACAAACCAATCCTGCAATCACTCAGTTTTTTTCGACCGCTGGTGAACAAGGAGAACGCTTGTTTATTTGTCGCCCTTTGACGGGTAAAACCCACCAAATCCGAGTCGCACTGAAGTCGATTGGTTCTGCAATCGTCGGTGATCCCATTTATCACAACAGCCATAGTGCGGATCGTGGCTATTTACATGCTTACGCATTGGCATTTCCGTATGCTGGTGAGTGGCACCAGTTTATCTGTGATCCGAGACATGATGATGTCATGGGTGAGAAGTGGCGGGAGCCTGCGATTGTCCACGGTATTGAAACGTGGTCTGAACCGTGGTTACTCGATTGGCCTAAAATTAAACGAAAGCCTTGAATTTATTATGGATAGCAATCAACTAACAGTTTTTTTTCAACACCTTGAGCAGCAACTTGAACCTGAATTCTTTGAAATCAGACGTGTGTTTCATGGCCGGGGACGATGCTGGCCAGGTCTGGAGCAACTGACGGCAGACTGGTTAGCGCAGCAACTGGTGGTGAGCCTTTTTAAAGCGCCTGATGAACAGTTTATGCATCTGTTACGTCAAGGGTTACACGATCTGACACGACAAGCGTATTGGCAACAATGCGGTGGAAAAAGTATTGTCATCCAGCATCGTTATGCGCAAGGTGCGCCTGTTGAAGTGTTGTGGGGAACGTTGACATCACATCCGGTCGCAATCGAGGATGGCTTAAAGTATCAACTGGATATTGGACGGAATCAGAACTGTGGTCTATTTCTCGATATGCGTTATGGGCGACGCTGGGTGAGAGAACAAGCGGCCGGTAAGAAAGTGTTGAACCTTTTCGCTTATACCTGTGGCTTCTCTGTTGCGGCGATTGCCGGTGGCGCCGACCAGGTCGTCAATCTTGATATGGCCAAATCTTCATTGGCGAAAGGGCGGGACAATCATCTCCTCAATCAACATGATGTCAGTGATGTCCATTTTCTGGCCCATGATTTATTGAAATCATGGGGAAAAATCAAAAAATATGGTCCATATGATTTAATCGTCATTGATCCACCGACCTTTCAAAAAGGCAGCTTTGCTTTGACCAAAGATTATCGGAAAATTTTAAGGCGTTTGAATGATTGGTTGGCCGAAGACGGGCAGGTGCTTGCTTGTGTGAATGCGCCGATGGTTCCAAGTGATTTTCTGATTCAGAGTATGCGTGAAGAAGCACCGACACTGACGCTCAGCCAGCGTTTAGAAAATCCACCTGAATTTGCTGATGTCGATCCGGAGTCTGGTTTGAAAGCACTCGTGTTTCATTGAACCGAGACCTGATACGGCTGTTCCCGGTGGTATTTGCCACCGGGAGCGCATAGCTACTTGCTCTGAGCCTGAAATACAAGGGTATGTTTTTCACCTTTTAAGGTCAGTTTGTTTTTATCAATGTCGATGCGACTCCATTCGGAGAGCGTTGATATAACGGTGTTATTGAGTGCCATTGATTTTTTCAGGCACAATTTCATCGTTGAGTTCAAATGGGTAATTCTGAACTCATGTGAATCGACATCGATGTCTACTTCACCAACATAATCATTACAACCCGCCAGCCCGGTAGCCGTCATTTTTTGATCAACACCGAGTGATGGTGCTTTTTTTCCTTTCGGGCGTTCCAAAGCTTTGCCATCCAACTCGACCAGATGCCACTGAGGTGTTTGCAGTTCAGACAACTGAATCGGCTTATCTTTACTCGCGCACCCTGCCAAGCCAGCCAAAGCTGAGAATGTGATTGTTGTGACGATAGCCTTTGAACTAAGCTTCATATAACCAACCTTTGATTGTTAAAATTGTGACGTTGTTATTCTTTTTGCATATAGATTTACGGTCAATCTGGATACTCAAAGAATATATCCGGTAACCTTACTTGAGGGGCTGGACGACTCGTCATGATATGCAAATACAATTTGGCGAAGTTAACCAATTCCCAACGGGGATTGTAAAGAAGGATTTTGATATTTCAATCACCGGAGTGAAATAACGGAACGAAAATACATTCCAGACGTAAGCCATATTGAACGAAACTATGGATATCGCACCAGATTTTGGATCATAAGACATGGAACAACTCGAATTTTTTGATATTCCCAGCCCTTGTATCCGAGTGTGTGAAGTGGATGAAAAAGGTTATTGTCGGGGCTGTATGAGAAACCGAGACGAACGTCTTCGTTGGTTGAAGATGAGTTCGGCTGAGAAGATCCATGTCATTCAATTATGCAAAATGCGTTATCGCCGTAAAATGGCTAAAAAACAAACTGCTGGTCATCTGGACAAACACGACTCGCAAAGCCCGCAGCGCGATCTATTTTGAATGATGTTTTAGGCAGATGTGAAGCGCCGTGTGACCCAGTTTTTTGATTATTTGTTGGTGTGCCAGCGATCATTGACCCAACCACCAGCCTGCTCATCAAAATGATTGCCCGTAAATTGACGGTTACTATCTGCTTTTCTTTCATGTCGAGGTTGTTCATGGAGTAGGTGATGGATGTAGTTTGCCATTGGATCATTAGATTGACCGTGTTGTTTTAGGGCGACCTCCTTAATCATATTGAGTCGATATGTTGAACTTGAATGTTTCATGTGACCTCCTACTGGTGAGTGTTGTACAAAAAATAGTCACTTTGTATGACTGCGTCAATAAGGACTGCTTGAGTTTTCCGTTATTTTTGATCTTGGGCAAAAAATACTTAAAGATGTGCCAATACCAGCGTACGAAGTTAGGTGTCGTGAAACACAGATAAAAAAAGAGATAGTCATTGGACTATCTCTTCGGGCAGTGGTTTAGTGACGACTGGGTTTGTCGTGTCCGGTCAAATTAGCGTGTCGTTTGCTGAAATTTTTCGGAAGCGTCACGACAGCTTTTCTCAACATTACGCAAGTGTTTGCTTGTTTTCAGAAAGTTGTTTCCAATGGTTTTCAGGCTAGCGATAATTTGTTTTTGCGCTTGTGTTTCAGAATTCATCTGCAAGTCCCCTCAAGATAAAAATAAAAAGGCTAACGAGAGCATTGCTCATACGTTAGCCGAACTTACCGTTGTTAGAGACCTGAAGCAGAATGAATCGGAGCTGTTATCTGTTTTAGCGATTCATCGCTTTACTATTATTATTCATGTACGTTTATTATTTATGTACGTTGTGTCTGTAATCGTTATGTTGTGCTTGATTATTGCCCCGAGTATACGGGAAGAGAGGGGTGTTTTCGAGCTATTTTGAACAAAAATTGATCAAAGCGAAGGGCGGGTTGCGGTTTTTTGTTTATTTATTAAACGTTTCATAACGAGATTGCTTCTCTACTATCATCGTTTAGCGTGGGAAGGCGAATAAAATAGCGAAACCCCGATGTTTGGTAGTCATCGGGGTTTCTAAATTGTAGATATCACGGTTGGTAAAGCCGATTATCTTTATGCAAAAGGTGCTGGATTACTCCGGCTAATTCTAAAGAGAATTAGATACGGATGAAGTCCATGTGTGTTACTTTTGGCTTGAACACATGACGTTGCACATCTTGTGGTTTCACCTTAACTTCTGCACCGTCAATCACAAGAGTGATTGCTTCGTAGAATTCAGGCTTGTCCATTTGGTTGATGACATCATCATGGGTCAGTGCGATAGATACAGGGGCTGCATCACCACCGTAAACGATAGCTGGGAATAGACCAGCATGACGTAGGCGGCGGCTCGCACCTTTACCTAGTTCAGTACGTAAAACTGCTTCAAGTTTCATATTATTTACTCTCAAAATTAGTAAATGGTTTGGTTAAGTCTGGCAATGCGACCTTGCCAGACGAAGTCCGTTTCACACAGATAATGAAACGAGCGCGGATACTATCATTCTCTGCATTTACGGGCAATAAGTATCTTGTGATCTAATGTTTTTGGCTCAATTCATCGGCAAATATCTTATCTCTGAGTTTCCAGAAACGGCCCGATTTTCGGGCTATCACAAATTGTGGCAACCGAAACCGATGTTGATGAGCGATGACTCGGCTTGGTGACGATTCGAGAAATGGCCGGTGTTTATCTGCCAGATGGGGCCTGACGAAACGTTGATGAAACAGCCGTTTCTGTTTTTGGGTTGTCAAAGGCCAAAATTCATGAACTTGAGCCTGATTCTCTCCGTGGTAAGTGATTTTTAACTGGTTTTTGCCGTGATTATCTTTATGTAGATTGAGCTCCATATTCAGACATTCAAACACTAATGCATCTTTCAGATTGAGGGCTTCTTTCAGTTTTTTATCCGGATCGACCAGTATGGCCTGGCATTCATGGCAGAAGCGAGCGGCAATATCATTGTCGGCACCACACTCATGACAATATTTCGCCCGGAAACGATAGTCACAATGATGCCGTTCTTGCGTGTCTTCATCAGTAAAGTAGCCCTGACACCGTCGTCCGTAATGTTCGATCAGAAATCCGCCGGCATCTAACTTGCCCCAAAAATTATTGTTAAAACCACATGCGGGGCAAGGGACGGTGACAATCTCACTTTGGCTATCGGGTTTGGGTTCGCCAATTTCGGGTTGCTCGAGATCGTATTGATTACCGGCATAATCGAGGATCAGGCAATCTTGCTTACCGGGAGAAAGACGTAATCCCCGGCCAATAATTTGCTGATAGAGACTGACGGATTCGGTCGGGCGGAGAATCGCGATTAGATCTACATGAGGGGCATCAAAGCCTGTGGTTAATACCGAGACGTTGACCATATATTTCAACTGACGCTGTTTAAATTGCCGAATCAGCTGATCTCGTTCTTGGGCCGGTGTCTCACCGGTGATGATTGCTGTTTCTGATTCGGGAAGCAGGGCATAGATTTCCCGGGCATGATGAACGGTTGCGGCAAAGATCATCACGCCATGTCGGTCTTGAGCTTGTTGGATGACCTGAGCAATAATCTGAGGCGTCGCTCGTTTTGCTTGCGAAATGACTTTGTCCAGTTCAGAGGTTTTATACACACCGGTTGCCATCGGTTTGACTTGAGAAAAGTCATAACTGAGTACCGGTGCATCAATCAACTTTGCCGGCGTCAAAAACGCTTCATCTAACAGATAGTGAATCGGCAGCTCGAAAATACAATCCCGGAAAAAACGGGGTTGTTCACTGCGAACCTGACCGCGGGTATGGTATTGATAGATCCAACCCATCCCCAGCCGATAGGGCGTCGCCGTTAAGCCAAGGATTTTAATCCCGGGATTATTGGCCTGAAGGTGTGAAATGACTTTCTGATAGCTGCTGTCTTGATTGTCCGGCACGCGATGACATTCATCGATGACGAGCAGCGAAAACTGATGGCTAAATGCCGATAAGTGACGAGCAACCGACTGAACGGATGCAAAGACCACTTGTTGATCGGTCTCCTTTCTGCCAAGTCCGGCAGAAAAGATGGCACCGTTCAGGCCGTACCCTTCATATTTTTCATGATTTTGTTCAACCAACTCTTTCACATGAGCCAGCACGAGAACCCGTCCTTTTGCCAGTCGGGCCAGTTCTGCAATGACAAGGCTCTTTCCCGCGCCTGTCGGTAAGACAATGACTGCCGGAGTATGGTGATGACGAAAATAATGGATGACCGCTTTCACAGCATCACTTTGATAAGGACGAAGTGTATACATAGATTCAATTATTCAAGAAAAGTGTGAAACTGCTCAACTAATGGCTGATAGGTAGCTATAATAGCGCACTTCAATATCATGAGGTACGCATGCGTCTGGATAAATTTTTATGTGATGCTTTAGGCATCACTCGTAGAGAAGCAACGAAGGTCATCAAACAGGGTGAGGTTTGTGTCAATGAACAGGTTCAAAAAAGTGGCGCGCTGAAACTGACCGCAGCAGATGAAGTTACGTGGCAGGATCAACCGATACGGTTGCACGGGCCTAAGTATATTATGTTGTATAAGCCTGAAGATTATGTGTGCTCTCACGAAGATGGCTTTAATGAAACAGCTTTTATGTTGCTCGATGAGCCTCATCTGAAACATTTGCATTTTGCGGGGCGGTTGGATGTTGATACGACCGGTCTCGTGTTGATTACCGATGATGGTCAGTGGTCTCACCGGGTGACTTCGCCTAAACATCAATGTGCCAAGGTCTATCATGTGTGGCTGGCTGATCCGATTGCAGAGGATGCTGTTGCCCAATTTAAACAGGGAATTCAGTTACGCAATGAACGGGAACTGACTTTACCGGCCCAACTTGAAATTCTTGATGAAAAGGAAGCGCGCCTGAAAATTTATGAAGGCAAATATCATCAGGTGAAACGCATGTTTGCTGCCATTGGCAACAAAGTCGTCGGATTACACCGGGAGCAAGTCGGACAAATCTGTCTCGATGATACGCTGGCTCCGGGGGAGTATCGGTATCTGACCGAGGCTGAAGTGCAGTCGGTCTGGGAAAACCCGGCTGCGGATGTTTAGCATGTTATTGCTTATTAATCAGTATCATGCGTTCATTTGAACGGTGGCAATCACTTAAATAGGAGATTTATGAGTACTGGGCAGGCATTAAAACATGACAGTTCTCCTCGGATGGACTTATTACTTTTTATTATTTTAGGTGCGATTGGTGCGATTACTCCATTAGCGATTGATATGTATCTTCCGGCCATGCCCGTGATTGCCCGTGATTTAGGGGTGAGTGCCGGGGCGGTGCAGATGACTTTAACGGCCTATACGGCCGGATTTACAGTGGGGCAGCTTGTTCAAGGCCCGTTTTCGGATAGCTATGGTCGTCGTCCGGTTATGTTACTCGGGATCGTTTTGTTTGGTCTTTGCTCGGTTGTATGTGCCAGTGTTAACGATATTGAAGCGCTGACCTATATTCGTGCCGCACAAGGGTTTGCCGGTGCAGCCGCTGCAGTTGTGATTCAGGCAGTCGTGCGTGACATGTTTAATCAGGAAAATTTTGCCAAGGCGATGTCCTTTATTACGCTGGTTATCACGCTGGCACCCTTGGTTGCTCCTATGTTAGGGGGGCATTTGGCGGTCTTGTTCGGCTGGCGCTCAATTTTCTGGGTGCTGACGGGGTTTGCGTTGCTCGTTATTTTGATGGTGCTGTGGAAGATTCCTGAAACCTTAAAAGAAGAAAACCGTCAGTCATTAGATTTGAAACGGACCCTGAAAAACTATTGGCAATTGTGTCAGTCAAAACGCTCTCTCGGTCTGATGCTTTGTGGCGGATTCTCTTTTGCCGGGATGTTTTCTTTCTTAACGGCTGGCTCGTTTGTTTACGTTGATATTTATGGTGTGAGTCCGGATAAATTCGGTTATCTGTTTGGTCTGAATATCTTAGGTATTATGTTGATGACCAGTGTGAACAGTCGCTTTGTCAAAAAAGTCGGCTCGATCATCATGCTTCGTTTTGGGTTATTGATTCAGTTTGTGGCGGGTCTCGGATTGTTAATCGGTTGGTTCTTTGACTGGGGATTATGGGGAACCGTGCCGTTTGTGGTGCTCTTTATCGGGATGATTTCAACCATCGGCAGTAATGCGATGGGGCTGCTCATGAGTGGCTATCCGCACATTGCCGGAACCGTTTCGTCATTGGCGGGTACGTTTCGTTTCGGTGTCGGCTCGATCGTCGGGGTGATTGTTGCGGCAATGCCCGGCGATGCAGTCTGGCCGATGGTGTTCAGTATGGCGGTCTGTTCCGTATTATCTGGGGTGAGTTACTGGGTGTCTGAAAAGAGCTTAAGGAGCGCATGATGACCTATCATGATGAAATTCAGCGGGTAGTGAATACGGCGTTGACGGAATTAGCACAAGCGCACCAACGCGGCCAACTGGTGAATGCGCCGGTGTCCAACAATCATTTTCTGGTTCGCTGGGTGACGAACGCTTTAAAACAGCAACGTTTTCACCGCTGTGTCGGCGATGACCTGACAGGATGGCAAAAAGCCGGGCGTTCTCAGGGGAATCATGCCGCACTGGAACGTGTATTTCAGCGGATCTCGGCTTATTACGGCCTGTTCTTTACCACTGATACGTCAGCCGGGCAGCAAATTACCGGGCAACAGATTACCGATCAACAGATTGAGCAGTTTCTGGATACCATGACAGAAGCAGGGTGGGAGATCGCCACTTCAGAACCGCTGGTCGGCTGCGGTAAAGTGCAGTTATTTACGGAAAGCTCTGATTCATTAGCACTTTGTGCACAGCAGTGTGAATCTTGTTTTGATGGCGCGTTCCTGACGCAGCCGATGAGCTTATTTGTACGGGGCAACCATACCCAATTTGTTGATCAAGCCTGGCAAGCAGGTCTGATGGTCCATAAACAGACCAATTATAAATCCAATGTAAAATATCACGGCGAGTATTTGATCTATCCGGGGAATCGGGGAGAACAACTGGCAGAAATTCCCCTCGGATTTGTGATTGAGTGAGTTGATGTGAGCGTAAGCTGAAGCCCCCTCAAATTGAACTTATCAAGGAGCATCCTTTTAAGTTCAGCATTTGTATCGGATGCGTTCCGTTTTACGTCGTTAGGTGAGCTTTGTCAGCTGCTTATCAATGTGCATCATCAATCCCGTTTCTCCTTTTGATAGATGCTCGGCTAAGATATTGGCATGATAATCCTCACTATCTTGGCGACGGAATGGGATAGGGGCTTCATCAAATAGCTGTTCAAGGCGAGAATTCCAAGCGGTAAGCTCTGCCTCAAGCGCCGCTGGTTCTAATTTCCCTGTTCCATAGACAGCATGAGTCGATAAGACATCGAATCCCGGAAAAAAGAGCATCCCGTGGGTAATCGGGAATAACAGCTCGTCTAAGGAGCCATTAATCCCGCGCAGACCATAATCTTGATCTGGTCCTCCTACCATGACGGACAGTATTGCTCGTTTACCTTTGAAAATACCGTCGCCGTAGCGATAGCGATTCCCCTTACCTTGATAGCCGTAAGCAAAACCATAAGCATACACTCTGTCTATCCAGCCTTTCAGAATAGCAGGCATACCAAACCACCAAAGTGGAAAATGAAAGATGACAGCATCCGCGGCCAGTAGCTTCTGCTGCTCTGCGATAACGTCCTGAGTTTGTTGGCCTGTAACATAAGCGTGCTCTGATTCTTGGATAAACATAAGCTGGTCAGGATTGGTCCGATGGGGAAAGTCTGCTGCATCGAAAGTCGCTTTCCAACCCATGCTGTATAGGTCTGATTGCAGCACGTTATATCCAAGACGATCTAACGTTTGTAAAGTGTCGGACACGAATCGGCGCGTCAGAGATTTCGGTTCTGGGTGGGCATACACAACGAGTACAGTTTTTGACATTGGTCTTTTCCTCAGGTTATGTCAGCAAGCGAGATGCTTTGCTTGTCGATACCGAATGTAGTGTGCAGGTAAATATGGTATATCTGAAATATAAATATTTATTCGTAGGTATAGATTAAATGGATACCAAAAAACTGGATCTCAATTTACTGGTAACATTTGAAGTTTTAATGGAAGAGAAAAATGTCAGTAAGGCTGCTGCACGGTTACATCTGAGTCAGCCCGCAGTCAGCACCCAGCTCAGTCGGCTGAGAGATTTGTTCAATGATCAGTTATTGATTCCAGCTCGGCGTGGCATGATTCCTACTGCTAAAGCACTCGAGTTAACTTTGCCTTTGCGTCTTGCGTTAGATCAGGTTCGGGATACGCTGACAACGCACCAAAACTTTGAACCACAACAAGCCGACCTAACCGTGATGCTCGCTTGTACGGATTATCTTCAGTCTGTCATCGGCTTGTCCATTATTGAAACTTTAAGGCGGCAAGCACCTAACGTGAAGGTTGGGTTACGCAGCTTAGAGCCAGCCCGGTTAGAAGCGCAGCTGGCGAATGGTGAAGTCGACCTTGCTCTGATGACACCGGAAGCGGCACCTCCCGCTTTACGTACCAGACATTTGTATGATGAAGTCTATGTATTGATTGGCCGAAAGGGTCATCCACAGCTTGTCGATGATATGAGCCTTGAAGATTATGTCCGACTTGAGCACATTGTCGTATCTCTCGATGGCGGAAAATTTTTAACACCTCATGATCAAGCGCTCAAAGCACTTGGCTATTCACGCAATGTTGTACTGTCGGTTGCCACATTTCTGATTGTTCCGGAGCTCGTCACTCAATCAAATTTTGTAGCACTGGTACCAAAACGTATGACATTAGGGCGAACGGACTTAACCGTTGTATCTTCGCCTGTCACATCAACCGGATTTTCTGTAGGAATGGTGTGGCATGAGCGCACCCACGGTCACAGTGCACACCGCTGGGTCCGTGAAATGATCAGTCACATTATGCTTTAATGACCGATGAGCACTGTGTTTTGTTCTTCGGGAGAGAGTCGGCTCTCTGGCTCATTTATGTCCAGAGGCTTCTAGACATGAAGTTTTACTCGTGGCACTTTTCTATCAAAGTGCCAGCTAGCTCAGATCTGCCCCATTCTTTGTTATCTCATCTTTTCAGTGGCGAATCGTACCAATGGGATCGCAGTACTTTTGCTAATGGTTGGCAGCGTAGTGATGGTGAAAGAAATCTCCCATTTTCTATCAAAATCAGTGTTTCAATCTGCGGTTTTCATTTGAATTGTTATGCATGTACGTTGGTGATCAGAATATTGCATTAGTTAAAGTTTATCTTCCGGACTTTATGTAAACATTTCCGAACTTCTCATCAATCTGTCAGTGAGTCTCCTGGGGCATTATGTTCTTGTGCCTAGCCAACAATACATTAAACAGGAGAGCCATTTTGACTACTACTAATACATCAGGACCAATTGTAATCATCGGCAAAAACGCAAAGACAGGTGTAAGAGTTAATAAATTATTATGTGATCTAGGAATTGAAACTCGACCGGTCTCCCGAAGTACTGCTATTCACTTCGATTGGAACAACAGAAATTCTTGGTCTCAAGCCTTGAAAGGTGCAAAATCAGCCTATGTCACCTATCAACCAGACCTAGCCGTTCCCAATGCAGAAAGTGACATTCGAGCTTTTGTAGAAGTCGCTAAGAAAGAAGGTGTAGAACATATTGTTTTGCTATCTGGTCGTGGAGAAGAAGGGGCCGAGAAAGCAGAACAAATTCTGATTAACAGCGGTTTAGATTGGAACGTGGTTCGCGCGTCATGGTTTGCTCAGAATTTCAGTGAAAGCTTTATGGCGGAGGGGGTGCTAAATGGGAACTTGGTTTTGCCAGCGGCAAGCACACCAGAACCTTTCATTGACACTGATGATATAGCGGAAGTAGCAGTAGCAGCACTCGTTGACGCAAGTAAACGTAACCGCCTTTACGAAGTAACGGGACCAGAACTATTAACCTTCCGAGATTGTGTCGATGAAATATCTAAACAACTGGGAAAAAAGATCGCGTTTACCTCGGTGAGCATTGATGACTACTTGACCATTCTGGAAAGCCAAAAAGTCCCACAAGACTATCAATGGTTGCTCAACGAGTTGTTCACCGTGGTATTTGATGGTCGCAATTCTAATTTAACCCATGGAGTGGAGGAAGCTATTGGACGTAAGCCAACTAAGTTTTCGGACTATGTTTCAAAGACTATTGAGGCTGGTTACTGGGGCTAACTAAAGAAAGGAAATCGAAAGTACTGCCCGATTTTGTTATTGGGCAGTTATCTGTCTGGTTGATGCGAAGCGGCGCTATACATATTGTTTTTTTGTTGTTGATGGAGACTCACCATATTTTGCTTTATAAGCACGGCTAAAAGCGGCTTCTGATTGGTATCCTACATCCAGAGCGATATTCAACACATTTGCTTTCCCATGTAATAGCCTCTCTCTAGCGAGCGATAAACGCCAATCTGAGATGTATTTCTTCGGGGGTTGACCAACCATCTTTTTGAAATACGCGATGAAGCTTGTGCGAGACATACCGGATAACTGTGCTAGAGAGTCGATATTTATATTCGCAGAAGAGTCGTTGTGTATCACTTTCATTGCACGAGAAAGACGCTTGTCTGTATGCGCGACTATCCAATTTGGGTTCTCGTCAGACACCTCATTTATCCAAGAACGTATGCACTGCAAAATCAAGATATCGGCCAATTTAGAGACCACTAACTCCGAACCATAATCCTCGTATCTCGTTTCCCTATGTATAGCTTGCACCATATTTTTGATCGTTTCGTGTGCCTTTGATTGAGTTGAGATAATAATAAAGTCTGGCATAGAAGAGATGATCGAAGTCGTGATCTCGTTATCAAACAATACAGTCCCACATAGTGTAGTCGTGATATCACCATGTTCCTTGGTCTTTAGTCGTTCGTAGTGCTCCGTAACTTTCTCTAGCTCGTTTTCAAATAAATCTCTAGCGACAGTATTGTTTATATCAACAATATCATGACCAGTTCCGCGTGGTATCAGGATGAAATCCCCAGGTCCAAGTTTCACCTTCTCATCAAACACCGACACAATTGCTTCACCCTCAAGTATCAAGTGAAACATAGTGCTAGATGGAATGGCTGGCATCTTGATGCCCCATGGTTGCTTCATGGTGGAATGCGTATAGAACACGCTGTTCATTTTAAGCTGACTTAATGGTGAAGCAGAATCGATTTCTTTGCGCTTTTCCGGAGCAAACTTCGCCAACGCCTGGGATTTTTTATCATCCATAATTGTACTTCCTGCAAATCTTCTGAGATTTCCTGCAAACCAAATTATCACTGAATGACTTGTAATAGACAAACTATTCGATGACGAGAAGAACTAAATGCTTATACTTACATTCCAAGCTCTTAGCTTGATAACGGCCATTTCAACAGCGCTATTAGCAGGGACTTACTTTATCTTTCATAACACAGTCATGATAGTGCTTGCAGAGCAATGTGGTATGAAAATGATGAATCGCATAAATAAAGTCATCTTGAACAAAACATTTTTGACCATTTTTGTATTGTCACCTTTATGTAGCCTTTTGTTGCTCATCATTGGCTTGACTGGAGGGCAACTAACTACACAAACACCGTTGCTCTATGGTACTTTGCTTTCAATTCTAGGCTTCCTCATCACCATTCGGTTCAATGTGCCACTTAATAATCGTTTAGCTCTTGCAGTAGAAAGCGACAAAAATATGTGGGAACACTATCTTGTACATTGGGTAATCTGGAATCAACGTCGCTATTATATTTCGACTTTAGCTGTCGCAGGTTTTCTATTTTAATATTAACGATATAGAAAAAATTAGAGCCGTCATTTCGTCAGCGCCAAAGCTTCATTTGAGTTTGGACAGATGCCCTGACACGCCTTTGCCCCATTCGGTGTTAACGTAATTACTCAGTGGCAAATCAGCGGCATTGAAATCACCGTACTTTTGTTCATGTCTACCAACGGAAAGACAGTGACAGAAAACTCCCAAAAGCGAGCAACGGCAACCTCATAGAGAGCTTGAAGTTTACTGTGATAACAACTGCCATAACGACCAATAGTATTGATATAAGGCCCCCCCTTACGTTAATGAAAAACAACGGTTCTCGCGGTTGTCTAAGGCTTTAAAATACGGTAATCGGGGCGTAGCTCAAATTCGGAATTCAAACTAACTCTGATTTGATATTGAAAATATTAATAATGGGACTAAGTGAATCTTTGTTTGGTACATCTCCAACATCGCCAAATCCATATCCATAGAAAAAATATGAAATTGTTTGTATTAGTATTCCAGCAATCAACCAAAACATTGCGCTAGTTAATAATGCATGAGCCATCTTTACACAAGTAACAGTGTCATTGGTTAAATCATAGTTTTTCCGCAAAGTACTCAACAATTTTTTCACTAATTGCAGTTGTAATGTTTTGGTGTTGTTATGCGTTATTAACTCTTTCCAGTTTAATAAGTGGAAAGGTGAAACTTTAAGTGCTTTGTGAGACCACATGACGCACCTAACCAATATAGTTAATGCCAACATGAATACTGCAATTGTGAGTAAATCTAATACACTTAAAAGATTAAATTTCACTGGTATTTTTAGTTTGATGACTACTGGAGCCAATGAGAGGAGTATTGTTATTAGTGCGATTGAAACAGCGATATATACACCAGCTTTACTATCTATGGTGGATCGTCTTGCCTGTTCCTGATCATACAATCGTCTAGACTCATCTAAGAGAATACCTGTTGCGTCATTAGTTGATAAACCAGTTATTAGGTCTAAATCTTTTTCAAGTAGTTCTCTTTTTATACTTTGAGAATCTTGCGAAAGCGTTGGCCAAAATAAGTCAAGATTCATAATTGTTCTCACTAATCTTCAGTAGTTCATCAACGATAGATGAAGCTATTGGTAACTTAGTTTGATTCTCAATCCAAGCCCACTGACCATTAGGATTGATCTCAAGAAACCAATAGTCCCCATCTAAGTCACACACCAAATCAATAGCACCGAATCTCAGGTTTAAGTCTTTGACTAAATTGATACATTTCATTTTGAGTTCATCTGGTATATCTATATGTTCGTGCAGCAGATCAATTCGCCCTCCTTGACGCCAATCAACCTTGGTTGCTTCTGATGTTTGTGACCAAATAGCAACAGGAAACACTTTGTTGCCAACTACAGTTACCCGAACATCATATTTTTTAGAGATTTCTTGTTGGTATATAGAGGGAGCAAAGGCTATTGACTCTTCATACTCAGGTGTAAGAGATGGTATCTGGCTAGTAAAAATAACACTTTCATTCTTTCCCTTTAGAAGTGCTTGTCTCAATGGCTTGGCTATGAGGCTTTCATTCGTCGTTCTTTCCATGACAGTAAAAACATCATTGGTAATGATACCTTGTGGTATCTGAAACCCAAGAGCATTAGCAGCAACAAGCTGTCTTGGTTTATCTTCAGCTAAGGCTATGTTGGGTTCTACCCCGTTTTCACGGACGGTTTAGTAAAGACGTAAACTTGCTGTCTTGATTCGCCAGTCTACGTCGCATTCTTGGATTATGGAACCGTTCGATATAATCAAAAATATCTGCTCTGGCTTCATTTCTTGTCCGGTATTGTCGATAATTGATTCGTTCCCGTTTCATCACACCGAAGAACCCTTCACAAGCCGCGTTATCTGCACAATGGCCTACAGCACTCATGCTGCTGGTTAGGTTCTTTTGCTTGAGAAAGCGCTGATAATCTCCGCTGGTAAATTGTGTGCCACGATCTGAATGTAAGATAACATGATGTCTTTCCTGTCGCTGCCAAACCGCCATTTCGACGGCTCGAATCACCATATGACGGTCTTGTCGATGATGCATCGACCAGCCAACGATGAGCTTGTTAAACAGGTCAAGCACCACACACAGATAAAGCTTCCCTTCAAGTGTCCCAATTTCTGTAATGTCTGTGACCCATTTGGTTTCCGGCTCCAAAGCATGAAAGTCCCGCTCAAGATGATTCTTTAAACCGTCAGGACGTGCGGACTGTCGCTTTGCCCCTCGACCTTTTTTACGCGGCCTGCCATAAAGTCCATTCGCTGACATCAGCCTGGCGACACGATTTAAGCTCGCTTGCAACCCTTCGGCTTGCAGATCTTCGTGCATACGTGGTGCGCCGATAATACCACCGCTATCATCATGGATCTCGCGCATTCGTTTTAATAACGTTGCGTTAGCAAGAGCACGCGCACTTGGCTGACGTTCCACCCGGGTTCTACCCCGTTTTCACGGACGGTTTAGTAAAGACGTAAACTTGCTGTCTTGATTCGCCAGTCTACGTCGCATTCTTGGATTATGGAACCGTTCGATATAATCAAAAATATCTGCTCTGGCTTCATTTCTTGTCCGGTATTGTCGATAATTGATTCGTTCCCGTTTCATCACACCGAAGAACCCTTCACAAGCCGCGTTATCTGCACAATGGCCTACAGCACTCATGCTGCTGGTTAGGTTCTTTTGCTTGAGAAAGCGCTGATAATCTCCGCTGGTAAATTGTGTGCCACGATCTGAATGTAAGATAACATGATGTCTTTCCTGTCGCTGCCAAACCGCCATTTCGACGGCTCGAATCACCATATGACGGTCTTGTCGATGATGCATCGACCAGCCAACGATGAGCTTGTTAAACAGGTCAAGCACCACACACAGATAAAGCTTCCCTTCAAGTGTCCCAATTTCTGTAATGTCTGTGACCCATTTGGTTTCCGGCTCCAAAGCATGAAAGTCCCGCTCAAGATGATTCTTTAAACCGTCAGGACGTGCGGACTGTCGCTTTGCCCCTCGACCTTTTTTACGCGGCCTGCCATAAAGTCCATTCGCTGACATCAGCCTGGCGACACGATTTAAGCTCGCTTGCAACCCTTCGGCTTGCAGATCTTCGTGCATACGTGGTGCGCCGATAATACCACCGCTATCATCATGGATCTCGCGCATTCGTTTTAATAACGTTGCGTTAGCAAGAGCACGCGCACTTGGCTGACGTTCCACCCAAGCGTAATAACCACTAGGAGAGACGCGCAAACAACGGCACATGAGGCGAATAGAAAACACATCGCGGCAACGCGATATCGCAAGATACCTTACGGTAACTCTTTGGCGAAGAACGTTGCCGCTTCTCGCAAAAAATCTCGTTCCTTTTTCACTTTCGCTAATTCGCGTTTTAGCCTCGCCATTTCTTCATCACGAGGAGAGCCACTGCCTTGAAATGCTTTATCTTGTGACTGCTCCGCCTCTCGTTTCCAACGGTTTAATAAGTTAGGATTGATGCCGATATCTAATGCTATCTGACGACAACTCACACCCGGTTGCTGAGTCAGCGCAACGGCTTCGCGTTTGAATTCTGCAGAATATTTTCTTCGCTTGGTCATAGACACTCCTTTTAGGCATAGTATGCCTCTTTATAGATGTGTCCGTAAAATATGGGTAGAACCCAAGTGATTTACTAAAGCTGCATGTATATGATGTTTCTTCGCAAGGAGTAATCTATGAAAGGGTTCAATGCATCCAGCAAAAAACTGGCACCGACGTCCACTACGGGATTACCCCGAGAACGCAACAAAGTATTAGCCGATGGATCTACTCGGCATCCTTAGAGGCAAGCAGTTTTTTGTTTCCAAGTGGTCGCCGAAAAGGACAACCTATCAGCTACTCATTCTATCGATCGATTATCAGGAACTGGGCAGTAAAACTTGGATTGAATGCGGACTACTATGGCACTCATTCCATGCGCCGTACTAAAGCAACCTTGATCTATGCCAAAACAAAAAACATCAGAGCGGTACAGATTTTACTGGGGCACTCGAAGCTAGATAACACTATTCGTTACCTTGGAGTGGAACTGGAAGACGCTCTGAGGCTCTCAGAGCAAACAGACTGCTGAGGCTTGCTGATACAGGCTTTTCTCCTGAAAAGCCTGTGCCCCAAAATCTTTCAGAGTAGTTATTCGACCGTATTCTGTTAATGAGATTTTCCCTATCAAAAGTAATGTTTGTAACAAGGCAAGAATTGACCCTATCGGTCTTTCTTTGCAATTAATTCCTTTTGAGCATCTGATAAATTATTAATAAACTTGCTGCGTTGCACACTTAGAGATGAGTGTCCGTCAAGTTTGTGGTTATATAAATATTTTATACAACTATCTATCAAATTATATACATAATTTGTATTACCTAACTTTTCATCTAATTCGGTATCTTCTTTAAATAAATCAGATAATTTTGTGAAAATGGCTTCATGGTCGGATGTGGCATTTTCCTCATCTCTATAGCGAAATGCGTGATCACGTACCGCATACAAAGTCTTTACTAGCAATTCGTTATTAAAATACACTTTTAGTCCACGAGGTCCACTATAAAGTAAGCAATAGTCTAGTAAGTCGCTATATGGGAAAATATAGGGTTTATTTTTTTCTAGAAATGTGTTCCCAGTGAAAATTATTAGGTTGTCCAATATATATTTGAAGTGATGAACTTCTCTATTAATATAGAAAATATTCGAAAATAACATTTTATCGTCAAGGATTACATCTCCACTTTTATATTTTTTAATTTTTACAATGTGCAACTGATTTTTGAGTCTCATTACCCAAGTAACAATATTGTCTAATTTATTGAAATCGACTGAAGTATAGGTAAGGATTTCTCTAACAAGGATTTGATAACAAGCAATTTTGTCTGATAACTCCCCACTGGAGCCTTTCTGTTTAATATCCACACTTGTGCTAAAGTTATTGAAGTTATTTTCTGGGAAAATAGATCTATAGAATCGATCTCGGTCTGTAAATTTATATCGATTTTCATAGGTTTGTTCTAACTCATCCAGAAGTTTCATAAATGCTTCTTTGTGAGACTGATACATTTGGATTCGTTGAAGAGCTTGTTGGTCTTCATGTTGTTTAGTTAGGAAGGTTAAAGTTTTTCGCGTAAAGTTTGCAGCAAAAATAGCTCCGAAAGCAGCAATTATAGCGGCTATAGCCGATAACCAGGCTGCACCTATATCAACGAAGACATTCATTGCTCCGCCTATAATTGCCCCTAACATAACTAGAAGGACAGCTACGGCGATTTTTAGGTAATACTTAAATTCATTTTGCACTTAAACACCCATTTACACCACTATACGCTTAATACATAGGATAACTCATTTTAATCCTTGCTGGACTGGTAAATCCAATGTTGGTAATAACAGGGACACAAAGATTAAGCTGAACGGAAAAGGACTGTAGTGACTGAGTAAAATTGACCACCATTTTAATTATTTCGAATACATTTTCTCATCCGAAATAGACGGATTTCAATTCGTTTGCCAACTCAATTCTGTCCAATTCCTTTTTAAAAACTGACTGTCCCCAAATTCACTGATTCCTATGCTCAACATCCCAAAATCTCATACTTTTTTCATACTTTTGTCTATCGAAAAACTGATAGCCTGTGAATGCACTGGCAAAATCCAGTGTCGGGATTGAGACCCCTGTATTTTCTTCACAAGACATGTAAAATGCCAGCTCTGCTGATATTTTCATGTAACTTCAGCACACCTGAATTATGGTGGACTGGATAGGGGCGCTTTGGCGCACCGTTTCTTGTGAGCGGCTGTCTCAAACCTGTCCGGTTCGCCACTCAAAGTTTGAGACCTTTGTGTGGTGGTGTATCGTTCATCACAAGAAGAGGTTACAACCTATGTACGAAACCATCCCTTACGATCATCAATTCGCCCAAAAAGCCCGCGAATACCTGCGCCAGTTAGAAGAAATGTTTGAAGCCGAACAGCGGCACAACAGTCAAGAACTGCGCAACGTGCTGCTGTATCTGAATAACCTGATTACCACCCATTACGTGCGCTATCATGAAGAGCCGGATGAGTAAGATTGGTATGATGATTGATTGGTTTATTTAATTTTCGAGCCGCAATTGCGGCTCGTTTTGATCAAGTTCTAAGAGCCTGCTCTGATCGCGGGACTGAATCACATGCTGAGTATCGTAGGTGTATTGTTTGCGAGAAAATTTTGATGATTAAAACGGTGGTAACTATGCCCCTTTCCTTCTTAACGTAATTACTCAATAGCTGATCACGCCACTGGAATCACAGTACTTTTTGTTCATGACATACGGTTGAGGGGCGGTGCTCAAAACCTCCCCCAAAACCATTACGATTTAACATTTACCCTCTATTTTATATTTGCATAATAATTCGCTTGGACGATTTTCCAGTCTGGGTGGCGCAGTCCAGTTCCCTATTACACCGGATTTGATACATCTAGGTTCTATAAACAGTACAGTTGAAACAGCCAGGATTCGCATTATGAACCTGTAGGTATTTAACGTTGGGCTCGGTCAACTGATGGTAAATAATATTTTCCAAACCAGAAGCCAAAGTAGTTTCAGCATGAATCATAATACTATCTTCACTATAAGCTCTTACCGACAGTAGTCGTTTAGTGAGTATTTCGGGAATTTCATTTATGTTCAATTTTGCCTCTACAGCATCTTCCCGAATGAAAATGGGTCCAGAAGCTTTATATGGTGAGTTTACATCATGATATTTGTGCGGGATGAGTAAAACCCTCTCGCCAATCTCAGCTTCTTTTAAAGAGACTCGACATGGGAAACCAGGCTTTGAGTCTGCAATCAACCATTTTGCATTAAATTTTTCAAGTTGTTGATCGTTGAGGTTAAAGTATTCACTAAACATGCTCTTTTCAATTGGTTTTATAATAAAGTTTGTATTCATTAGGTTATACCTGATTAGCTATTTTGCTTTTGATGAATACTCATGCTAACGATGTGAACCGCTCTTAAACATCCGAAAATTGCGCCATATTCAAATTGAAGGGTTAATAAACATCCTCGAATTAACCAGCAAGAATCGGATGGTATCATCAAACTTGGTGTGATGAGATGCTGATGAATCACGCGACACAGTGAGCGTAGCTATGCCAAAGTTATCAGACAATGCAATGAAAAATGCGGTAGCGCAGAGAGATGGATCTTTTGACGGACATTTTTACTATGGCGTCATCACCACTGGTGTATTTTGTTCGCCTTCCTGTTCAACCAAAGCGGCAAATCCAGAAAACCTGAGATTCTTCTTAGACATCGAATCTGCAATGCAAGCAGGTTTTCGTCCTTGTAAGCGTTGCAATCCAGCAGGACAGGACGAGCGTACTCAACAGCTAATCGATGTGGCTCGCCATATAGAAACTCATGCCGAAGACAAGATGACACTAACCCAGTTAGGCAATATTGCAGGATTTTCACCTTCCCGATTACAACGCTCATTTAAAGACATGTTTGGTGTGTCTCCCAAGCATTATCAGGATGCAGTGCGAATGCGAAAATTTAAGCGTTCGTTAAAAGAGGGGGAGAGTGTGACTGATGCGATTTATTCGTCAGGTTATGGCTCAATAAGTCGGGTATATGGTGAAGCGACCAGAAATATAGGCATGACGCCAAAAGCATACAGAGCTGGCGGTAAGGGTGAAATTATCCATTATGCGTGTCGAGAGACAGCCCTTGGATACATGATAATGGCTGCGACAGATAAGGGGGTATGCTCGGTACAGTTTGGTGATGACAAAGATTCTTTGCTAACTTTGTTAGGTGACGAGTTTCCAGAGGCTCGGCTTGTACTTTCTGCGGCACAAGAGGCACCAGAGCTGGATAGCTGGATATTGGCTTTAGATCAGCATATTAGTCAGGGCGCTCCCAGACCCGATGTCCCTCTTGATATCAGAGGAACGGCATTCCAAATTAAGGTGTGGCAGTTTTTACTAAGTATCAAAGAAGGGGACGTGATGAGCTATGGTGAGGTTGCAGAGCATATTGATAATCCGAAGGCGGTTCGCGCTGTAGGAACGGCTTGTGGCAAAAACCCAGTTGGGATTCTTATCCCCTGCCATCGAGTATTGCGCAACGACGGTTCTTTAGGAGGTTACCGCTGGGGACTAGAGCGCAAAAGAACATTGTTGGATATGGAAAGAGCAAAGCACTAATTCAACTGACCACTAGGATAAGTGAAATATTGAATACTCACTGATAAATCCTGCATTAAATGAATCTAATAGTGTTGGTGGAGAGTGGAAGATTTTATCCAGTTCCGCGTAAATCGTTCACCGCTGACAACGGTGGTCTTTGATGTTTTAGGATACGAAAAGTCATTTAAATATGCATAAATTATTGAATTAAGTGAAAAAACTTTATCCAAGAGTGAGTTAAACACGACTTTTAGCCAGTAGTCGGTTTACTTTCCCTTTTGCTGTTTTACTAACGGTTTGCATAAAGTGAAAGCTTGGATTGGCGATTCCTGACAGCTCTAAGTCTTCGACCATGTGAAGCCAAAGTTTGGCTGTCATTTGTGCATCAGCTAATGCTCGGTGAAAAACACCGTCGTTATCGATGTTTTTGTAGCGAACCAGTTCACCTAGTTTGTATGACGGAGCATCTTGAATCAGTCTTCTTGCCACCAGTAATGAGCAACCGAATTCTCCTGCATAACCACGGTTGATTCTTTCAAGCTCTGCGTCCAGAAATCGTTTATCGAACGAAGCGTTGTGAGCGATAAGGTTCTCATCGGCAATGAACTCACTAAAAGATATCATTACCTCATCGCAGCTTGGCGCTGTTCGTAACATGGTATTGGTGATGCCGGTATAATTTTCAATGAATGAGCTTACTCTGAAGCCCGGATTCATTAGTTGTTGAAAACTATCGACAACCTCACCATCGACTAATTTCACCGCACCGATTTCAATTGCGCGGTCACCAAGGTTAGGAGAGAGGCCAGTGGTTTCAAAGTCGAGTACGATAACGGAATTGGCTTGAGGCATGACGTTTTCCAACTAAACACGAATGTGTAAGAGTATCATCGAAGGCGATAGAAAAATAAAGGCGATTAGGGCGCTGTCCAGCTTTTCTATACCTGAGATTCAAGTGTCCTAAATAATCTAAGCCGATCCTAAACTGAATTTGGTTGCCCTTATATGGCACTCAGGCGCATTCAATGTACCCGACAATCACAGCGGTATGATTGCAATATCTTGTGCCTATCAACAAAAGTATTCCTGAGCTTTCATCACGTTCAAATAATTATTAATAAAAATGTAAATAATCGGATTAATTTACATATTTATCATTAACATGTTATTAACATAGTTGGCTAATTTAGTACAGGGTTAAATGAGCGTTGTTAACATTCACCCTACTCTTGAAAAACGTTTTGTTCGAAAATATTTATATTCAAACGTTAGGGAGTAATTATAGGTTATGGAATCAAGAAATATTGCCATTGTCGGTGGTGGTGTTGGAATGCTGTCAATTTTAGATCACCTTAGTAAACAGGTTGATGGTATATGTAATATTTCAGTTTTTATGAAAAATACGACTGGTATTGGTGAAGCGTATCGTTTTGCTCCAGATGAGTTAATCATGAATACTCGAAATGACAGCATCAATTTTTTCGATCATATTGTCGATTTTAAACAATGGCTAAAGAAACATCATAACGACATTTCTTCTGAGTTTGAATTTATACCCCGACGTATATTTGGTTCTTATTTACACTTGGTGAAAAAGAAAATTCTGAATAAATTTCGATTGAAAGGACATAGAGTTGAATTCCGGGAGGAAATAAAAGAGATTGATAAAAAAGGTACTATTGTAACTCAAAATGGTGATTATAAATATTTTAGTGCAATATTTGTATCTGTTGGTTTTGGCACAGATACAGCGATTAAAGAAAATACGATTAAAATCAGAAATATTCCTAAAAATGGCATTTTAAATATTGTTGGTTCTGGTTTGTCTGCTATAGATTGGATCATTTTAACTAACAGTATACGTCCAGATATTTTTATTAATGTTGTCTCGAAAAGTGGATTGTTCCCTGCGGTTAGAAGTTCTTTTTCATCGAGTGATTATCCCAATATTATTGAATCTAATGAGGAGCTGATTAAAAAACCGGATTTAATTAAATTCTTAAAAATACTCAGAAATGAATGTAAGAAAGATATTAATTACGGTTTGGATGATTTTATTAATCTATTGATACCCAATAGGAGTCTTTCTGAAGAGCTAAGTATTGCACAGAAAAGAATACCTGTTTGGCAACCTCTATTATATCGTTCAACAGTAAATTACAAGGATTTTTTTAAAGCATTACCTGAATATCAAAAGAAATATTTGTTGAAACGACGTTCTAAATTTATAAATAGAAGAGGAATGTTTCCAGTTAAGAATGCGAAAATTATTCATGAATTAATTGAATCAAATCGTTTAAAGATCGAATCAAAAACCATTCCAGATGATGAAATTAGTGCTATAGATACAATTAACTGCACAAATGATAATTTGGCAATGTATGAATTTTTAGATCGAATAAATATAGACTGTTTAGATCGGAATAAAATAGTTAATAATAATTTCAAAGCATGTGTATCTAGAAATTTATATCTACTTGGTCCGGCAACGAATACAGTTAACTTTTTTACCGAAGTCTCATCTCTTACGTATGTTCATGCTGAACATGCAGTAAAAGATTATTTAAACCATTAATGAAAGGAGAAAGTAAATGGTTATCAAGCAATATGAAAAAAACATATTTAAGTCACGTCTGAAAAATGGTGAAAAGCTACATGGTCTGTGGTTTTCTTCATGTAGCCCAATTATTGCAGATGTCATTCGTGACTCGGGTTATGACTGGGTACTGATTGATATGGAACATTCTATCAACACGACAGAAAGTGTGAGTAACATTCTGCGTTGTTTCCGTGATAGCGATACTGCGCCGATTGTCCGGCCACCTGTAAACGATCCTGTAGAAGTAAAGCGCTTACTGGATGCTGGTGTTAGAAACTTTCTATTTCCACTGACGGAGTCTGTAGAAATGGCAGAGCAGGCTGTTGCATCGACGCGTTATAAAGCAAAAGGCGGTCTTCGTGGTGTATCTCTGGGACAGTCAGCCAACCATTTTGGGCGAATTGCCGATTATTTCGATAAAGCGAACGATGATATTACGGTGATCCTCCAGGTTGAAAGTACTCAGGCCGTTTCACTTGTTCCACAATTGGCATCGGTGGAAGGTGTTGATGGTATTTTCGTCGGCCCTGCCGACTTATCTGATGATATGGGGAAAACCGGAAAAACTTTTGAAGGGGACGTTCAGGAAGTAATCAATGACTTTGTTCAATTATGTAAGGCTTCGTCTATTCCTGCTGGCTCTCTGATTTTCAATGAGGAAGTGGCTGAACAGTATTATTCAAAGGGATTCAGTTTTATCTCTTGTGCAAGTGACATCTCGTTATTACGAAATGCAGCTGATGCACAAGTGAAGAAGTTTTCTAATGAATAAGGTATAAAATAATGGAGATGGTTGATCTATCGTTGGGTATACCGAATTCCCCAAAAAAACATTCGGATATAATTTCGAAAGTAATATTTAGTGAGGGTGTGTTCTGCGATAGATATCCATCTTCATTACTATCTTCTGAATTAGAAATAGTGGATAGTTGTTTTCTGAATAAACTTGGCCTTGATGTTTTTTGTGATAAAAATTTAAGTGTTCATCATGGAGGTAGAGGAGCACTGTTTACAGTATTATCATGTCATTTAAATCATGAAAATGTAAATATTGATACGTCATATCCATATTGGAATGGTTATAACTCAATCGTTAAATCTATAAATGAAAACTCTATGATTAACAACATGGATAATCAAAGTAATAGTCAAGTGTCTTTATTATGCTTACCTAACAATCCTGATGGCTCTTTGGATATTGAAAGATTAAATTATTGCTTAAAAAATTATGAACATGTTGTTATTGATTTGGTTTATTTTAACTTTTTGGATGCTTTTGAAATTAAGTCTATTTCAGATGTACTCATGGGTCGAAATAACTATTCTTTGATTTTTAGTGTATCGAAACATAGTGCTTCTCCCAATGTGCGTGTTGGTTATGTTTATACACCATCTACTGAATTATCGGCAAAGTATAGAGCCTTTCAGTTTAATATATCTAACTTGCCATCAAATATTAATCGTACAGTCGCTGTTTATCATCTGATGCAAGAAGAAAGAAATCTGATGATTACAGATTATTACAATCGCATTTCATTTGAAATCAATAATATTCAAAGCTATCCAGGGATTAGGATTTGTGCAAAAGGTATGTTTGTTTGGATTACATGTGATAAGAAAAAATCAAAATACATTGTGGATGCTATTTTATCCGAATTGAATATTAAAGGAGCTTTAGGCGATAGCTTTGGAGACGAATATGGTTCGAGGTGGTTAATTAAAGATGGTGTTGATTATAAAAAATTGATTGAAAGAATTTATTATCTAAACAAGGGGTAGTATATGCGTGATGTTATTTTTAAACAAAACTTACTCAATGACGTAAATCAAATTAGTTGGTCACCAATGAACACGGATGGTCGACTTGGGGTAAACATTTGTGAAATTTTCAATGATATATCATTTGGAGAACACGGTTCCCGGTTAGCAATACTGAATTATGAACCTGGGGCTTTAGTTCCTAAGCACCTACACACTGGTTACGAGATGATTTTTATGCTCGATGGTGAACTTTTTGATGACTATGGTACTTATTCGAAAGGAGACCTTGTTGCGTATCAACCAAATTCGGAACATTCCCTTTCAACTCGTTCAGGATGTACTTTCCTAGTCTTATGGGAAAAGCCAGCGATCAGTATTCAGGGAGATGCTTAATGTCTCATAAAGACGTCCAGCGTATGGCCAATATTCTTTCTGGAGTAAATGTAATTGATATCGTTGGCTTTGGAAGTTGTATGTCTCCTGATTACTTGTTCAAACTGATGATTCAATCTAAGAACCTATCGAACCGAAACAAAAAGTACGGATTTATATGTCCGACTTTTCCCGGTTCGGGAATGAATGGTGGTATCAATGAATTAGCCGACAGTGGTTTAATCGAATGGACGATTGGTGGATTCTATGGTGCGGCCCGAAAATTAGGGCTTGATATTTCAAGAGGGATCATCGACGGATATACCATACCTCAAGGGGTTGTCAGTCACTTGTTAACTCATCCTGAACGAACAATGTGTTCAGATATTGGCTGTGGAACATTGGTCGATCCTCAATGCCGGGGAGGGGCTTTAGGGGATGTACCGAAATTGACCCCTGTCAGGTCAATAGAAAAGCCACAATTAAATCAATCCGGGATGCTGAGTTTTACATTGCCTGATTCAGATTTGGTATTGATGCGTGGTGCTGGCTTTACTGATAGTGGAGACATTATTTTAGAGTCATTTCCAATTCATCTTGATTTAAAGGATATTTTAATTTCTGCAAAAATCAGAGGTGCTAAGGTCGTCATTCAGGTTCCGGATTTGCAGCAAGTGCCATCAATTGATTCAAATTGCGTATCGCCGGATTTGTTTGATGCAGTATTGATCTCACCACCGGCATACCATCAGGATACCTATCGATCTGAGTATTCGAGGCATTCAACCGATGGAAAACTCTTTCGTCAGAATGATGTTGTTGACGAATTAGCGGTCCAACTAAGACAAAGACTAAATCCACATGAGCGCATCATTGCAGGTATTGGTTTACCCGTCGCTGCAGTCAACACGATCAATGATCCATATGAGAAATACTGTGTCTCTGTTGAGTCAGGCAATATTGGAGGGTATCCAATAGACGGAATAGGATTTGGCATATCAATAAATCCTCAGAATATTATCTCTCAAAAAGCGATGTTTTCTGATATTTGGTCTGGGAAATTTGATCATGCTTTGCTCGGTGTCGGAGATATGGATGATGATGGAAATATTTATGTTGCAAAGCTTGGTGAGCAAACATTTGGTATCGGAGGATTTATAGATATTGTTAATAGCGTCAATAAAATTACTTTTGTTGGGAGGAAAGGAAAGAAAAAATTTCAATATCCAAAAAGTGAATGGGTGTGTTATAAACATAACTGTAACACTGATGTTAAATATATTTTGGCTTAGTTGAGGTAAGGATATTCCTAATGGTTGAGTATAATTCCCTGTTTGCTTTTTTCGTTTTAGCAGTTGTTGCAACCCTGTCACCCGGACCTGCTGTTTTGTTGGCAATATCGAATGGTGCCAATCTTGGCGTCAGAAAGGCTGTGATTGGCATCTTTGGTAATGTATCAGCCATGATTTTCTATGCGACGTTCGCATCGCTAGGGATGGGGGTTCTGATTAACGAAGGTGGAGAATTTTTACTGAGATGTATACAGTTTGCCGGAGGACTCTATTTATGTTACCTCGGTTATAAATCCATCGTGTCAGTAAGGACGAATAAACCCCTTTCAGAACCCCACCAGTCACAAGGGATCTCTGTATTCACAAAGGCTGCACTTGTGGGATTATCAAATCCAAAGGCTATCATTTTCTTTTCTGCACTTTTTCCTCAATTTATTAATAATCAGGGTGATTTTTTAGTTCAAACGACAATATTGACCTCGATCTTTGCTGGTTGTTCTTTTTCAGCACTCACGATGTATGCATTCCTTTCTAGCAAAATATTTGTTGGCAGAAATAATAAATGGTTTAATTTTATTAATAAACTATCTGGTGTCATATTCATGTGTTTTGGTATTGCACTCATGGGGAATAGTATAAAAAATTAAGCATAAGATGGGAGGATAGGGCAAGGTCGTGAACATTATTTGAACAAAACAGATCAGTTTGACGATCACATCTTGCTGTAGCCATTTTTACGGTTTGGTTGCTCGCAATCTTCCAGATGTTGTTCGAGTTCCGCCTTTAAGGCGGCTTCGGTGAGCTGTTTGATGAGAGGAGTAAGAAAGCCGGTCTTGTCCCGACTGAAGAGCTTTAAGAGCTTGTTCTAGATCGAAGTTTGTGGTCAGTGTGTCATTCCTGTTTTATACATATTACTGAAATAACAGAGATTTCTAAACACTACCTAAGATGGAATCAATAATTTTTTATATTGCTCTTTCATATATTGCTCCGCTTTTTGGATTTTATATCGAATCTTAGAGCGGAGCCAACTGTCTTGAAACCAATGTCTATCAACTTCAGTGCTTCCATATATTTCTGTTGCAATTTGTTTGTGTGACTTTTTTGAATTTCTCATATCTAATATTATTAAATATTCTAAATATTTTCTATTGGCTTCTTTGAAAGGTATACTGCCAGAAGTGTTAATAACTTGATTTACAATCCGAATGATTTCTGATATGTACAGTTCTGGCAAATTGGCAGATATAAGTAACATACCTTGTTCACTTAGTAGTTGATTTTTATTGTCGGAATATAATTGTATCATTTCACCATTATTAGATAATGAAACAATACTATTATCATTTTCTAAATGTATAATTTTTTTCGTACCATCAAATTTGCTTAGATCAACATAAATATCCCATTTAGATTTAAAGTGATTTTCTCCCAAGCTGACAAACCTCAGGTATCTCCCTATATCAATGCAGTTCCAAATAACCTCCCTGACATCTTCAATTTGTGGATCGCAGTATGAGAGTAATCCCCAGCGTTTCGCATTTTTACTATGTATCCACTTGATATTATCTTGCTCTTTCTTTAGGTATTTCCACTCATTGATGTAGTCTGGATTTCTTCTTAAAAACTCCCAAGCCAAAGATAAATTACTGATCGTTGTACTACTATGTTGTGTCATATTGTTCTCATTATTCTGAATTAAAACCGATTAATGTTATCAATATGTTGATTTATGTGCTTTTTTATGTAAAGACAACTCTTTTTTGACCAAAGATATGGTGGAATGATTGCGTAATCCCGGTAGGCCTGAGTTGCTAAAGAACCCAACCCGAGCAAGGTTGTACGTCGCATTAACTCGCGCACGTCATAGTGTTGCTATTGTGCTAGACCCTAATGAAGAAGAAGTATTCGAAGGGGCTACTGATCCGCACCAGCAGTTTTGGACATCGAGTTAAGTGAGTACAATCACTAACGAGGTGAACCATGACAAGCAAGAAAAAACTTATTATCCATTCTCCTGAATTTAAAGCAGAAGCCCTGAATCTAGCAGAGAAAGTGGGAGTTGCTGTGGCAGCTAGACTGCTCGGGTTACACGAATCCCAGATCTACGGTTGGCGTAAGGCAGTCAAGAAAGACACCAATACCAGTCAGCGAGAAAAAGATTGAAGTCGCCAAGCTCAAAAGGCAATTGGCTGAGCAAGCTGAGGAGCTAGATATAGTAAAAACAGCCACCTACTTCGCGAAAAATCTAAAGTAGATTGCTACGAATTTATGCTCGAACACCTGCTGTGCTTCAATGTTGTCCGTATGGCTAAGGTGTTTGGGGTTTCTCGAAGTGGTTTTTATTACTGGATTAAGCTCCGCCACAAGGCCATCCAGCGCGAAGCTAATCAGCAAGAGCTAGCTGAGAACGGTAATAGCCATAATGTCAAAACCATTGCCGCCAGTATGAGGCGTCAGGATTTGACTCCGAAAGCCGCACGCAAGTTTAAATGTACAACGGACAGCAAGCATAAAATGCCTGTCGCTCCAAACCTGTTGGCTCAGGACTTTCTTTTGAGCCTAGTTTCCTACTGAAAATGCTTGAGCGAGAACACTGTTCTCGCTCAAGCCTCCACAGAAAGTTTGTTTGCTATCTAATTAGTTATCGAACTGCAAACTTGGCAAGGCACAGGTGTTCAGATTAGTATTGGAAGAAGACAGAGAATTTGGTGGCCCCTCGCAGACTTGAACTGGGGACCCATCGATTATGAGCCGCTTGGTGTGGTTTTTTGCTCCGCCTGTCGGCAGATTCGTTTCACCATGCCTTTAAAAATAAATAAGTGCGCCGGCATCATTACGAACCAATAGAGCAGGCCATAGAATCCTTGTGGATGCCACCATGCGCGGATGTCTAAGGTGCGGTGGGTGCCGTCATCGGTGATGGAACATTCCAGCCGGCCCAGTCCCGGCGCTTTCATGCCAAATAGCAGGGAGAGAAACTGACCCGGCTCGCAACGAATCACTTTCCATGAATCGATATAATCACCGACCTTCAGGTGATCGCCTTGCGGCTTTCTTCTGACGGGTTTGCCGCCGCCGAAAAAGAAGTCTAGCCATTCCCGTGTTCGCCATAAACTGTCGGCGAAAAAGTACCCCTCTGGTCGTTGTCCAATCCGTTCAATCACAGCCCAGAGTTGTTCGGTTGTCGCGGTGGTCTGACATGTTGCGCCAGCCTGTTTGGGATAATAGCCATAACCGTGTTGCCAACGATTGAGTGCGTGTGGGTCGAATCCCCAGACCTGACTCCGTACAAACCGTCCTTCATGGGCAATTGTCTGTTGTACAGCGTCGCTGTAGCTGAGTAACTTTTGTGGGTAAAGCTGGGTGATTGCACGGTTATCAGCCACATAGTCATGGGTTAGGCCAGCCAGCAGCGCTTTGCCAATACTACTTGGCACCGAGGTAATCATTCCGAGCCAGTAGGAAGCGATTTGGGGTGTCAGTAAGCGTGTTGACCAGAGACGGAAAGGCTGGTTGGCCATCTGGCAAATTGTTTTGAATTGCTCGCGGTAACTGAGCACCTCCGGGCCGCCAATCTCAAATAATTGATGTCCGGTAGGAGAGGATTCTGCAAAGCGTAGTAAATAATAATTGAGATTTTCCAGTGCGATAGGATTGGCTTTTGAATCAACCCATTTGGGCGTAATCAAGATCGGTAAGTTGTAGACAAAATCACGCATAATTTCAAAAGCAGCGGAGCCCGGACCAATCACAACGCCTGCCCGAAGTTCAGTGATCGGGATTGAAAGCTGGCGCAGACATTCTCCGGTCATTTTTCTGGCTTTGAGGTGTTCAGAGTGGCCTGAATCCGGCTGAATGGCACTGAGATAAATTATATGTTCAATGTCACTGTGTTCTGCCGCCTGTCGGAAATTTTCTGCCAGTTGTAATTCGTAGTCAAAAAAGTCCCCGCCGTAGGCCATGCCATGCACGAGAAAGTAGACCAGTTCAAAGTGAGGGATTAATGCTTGTGTCGCAGTGGCATCGGCTAAATCAAGATATGCGAGCTGGAGGTTAGGGTGAGGCGCCAGACGTGCTTTTAATGACTCAACATGGCGCGTTGCGGCTGTGACGGTGTAACCTTGTGCCAGCAGGTGGGGGACAAGTTGTGAACCGATGTAACCGGATGCGCCGAGGACGAGTACATTTTTCATAAATAATCCATAAGTCGTGGGTTATGCCGATACGGTGATTCAGTCTACTGATATGAATAACGATTAGCATACAGAATACCTTTTAGGGTGTCACTGGCCCGTGTTATACTCACACGGTTTTTCAGTCTTTCAGTACCTATATTCAGTACCTATATTTTCCTGAGTCATGACGGGCTCAGATGTATCGTCCTGTCACGGAGTCATAAGCTTTTGTCTAAGATTATCACAATTTTTTCCTCGATCAGGGGCAGTTTTGTACGTCAGTTGATTGCGATTGCTATCCCGATTGCGGTGCAGAATATTTTGTTCTCTAGTCGGGGGCTGGTCGATGTCATCATGCTGGGGCAGCTCGGTGAGGCAGAAATTGCCGCAGTGGGTGTCGCTGCCAGAGCGACATTTGTCTCAACCATCATGCTGGTTGGCGTGACAACCGGCGGGGCGCTGCTTACCGCTCAATATTGGGGCGCTGCGAATCGGCAGGGCGTTCGGGAAAGCACCGCATTGACCTGTTTAGTGTCGATGTTTTTTGCCACTCTCACCGTATTACTGTTTATGTTTTGTTCCGAATCGGTGATGTCGTTGGCGACAGATTCGCCCGATGTGATTCGTTTGGGGAGCGAATATCTCCGGATCACGTCGGTTAGTATGTATGCAGTGGCGCTGGTCAGCAGTATGGCGGTCGGCTTGCGTGCGATGCATAAACCCGCAGTAAGCACCTTTTTCAGTGCGATCGGGATTGGTGCGAATGTGGTGTTGAACTGGGTCTTGATTTTCGGTCATTTCGGCTTACCCGCGATGGGGATAGCGGGCGCTGCAATTGCAACCGTGCTCAGTGGCGTGATCGAAATTGTGACTTTGTATGGTTACCTTTACCGAAAACAGCATTTATTGGCGTTTGGGTGGCATGACGTGGTCGCTGCGGTTAATTTGCGGAAGATGAAGCGCTTTTTGCAGCTCTCATTGCCGACGACATTTAACTTCTTGATCTGGTCTGGCGGCTTGTTTGCTTATCATGCCATTATGGGATTGAGTGGGGTGCAAGGGCTGGCTGCGCTATCGGTGATGACACCGGTTGAATCGATTTCGCTCAGTTTTATGATCGGCATTTCCAGTGCCGCATCGGTGCTGGTCGGTAATCAATTGGGCGCGAAAGAATATGAGAAAACCTATGATCAGGCCATTGCATTGACGATGCTGTGTGTCTTTGCCAGTATTGTCATCGCTATCTTGTTGTATTTGTTGCAAACCCCTGTGCTCAATGCGTTTTCTGCTTTAACGCCGGAAACTCGCGCGTTGGCTGAAAAGTTTATCGCAATTCTGAGTATCGGCATTGTGTTACGTTCTTTTCCGATGTCTGCAATTGTTGGTGTGTTGCGTGCCGGCGGTGATGTGAAATTCTGTTTATATCAGGATATCTGTGCACAGTGGGTGATTGGCATTCCGGTCACAGCCATCGTGGCGGTCATGCTTCATGCGCCACCTGAATGGGTTTATCTGTCATTCCTGACGGAGGAATGCGTCAAATGGATTGGCTCAATTCTCCGGATACGGAGTAAGAAATGGATGAGAAATCTGATAGACACAGATGTGTGATTAACACCGCAAAATACTTTCTCCATTATGGTTTTTAGTGTAGATTCACACACCGAGATGTGTGAGAGTGGATCCAAAGATGTTAGAACTGACAGACCTGTGTAAAGGCTATTTAGATGGGGAGGAATTTCACCCTATTTTACAAGGCGCAGAGCTGAAACTGACATCGGGTGAGCAGGTCGCATTGATGGGAGAGAGCGGCTCTGGTAAGAGTACACTTTTGAACCTGATTGCAGGGATTGATAAAGTCGACTCTGGAGACATTTGGTTTCCTAATTTCCCGATGCATAGCGCTTCAGAACACCACCGTGCGGCTTATCGACGCCATCATATCGGTCACGTTTTCCAACAGTTTAATTTACTTCCGACGCTGAATATTGCCGATAATATTCGTTTTTGTCGTCAATTACGCCGACTACCCGAAGATCAAGGCTTGTGGCGTCAGATTTTATCCGCCCTTGATTTAATGCCTCTGCTCGGGCGTTATCCGGAAGAAGTGTCCGGTGGTCAGCAGCAACGTGCCGCGATTGCCAGAGCGCTATATATGGAACCGAAGCTGCTGTTGGCTGATGAGCCCACGGGAAGTTTGGATGAAAAAAATGCAGAAGCGGTACTCCGGCTACTGACATCTTTATCCCGTAGACTTGAATATACACTATTGCTTGTCACCCACAGTGAAAAAGTGGCGAGTCATATGGAACGGTGTGTTCGTCTACAGGGAGGGCAGTTACATGTTGTGTCCCGTAGTTAAAGGACTGATGGGTCATTATCGTCGGTCACCATTACAGATTTTACTGGTCTGGTTGGGGCTGACATTAGGCGTTTCTATTCTGATCGGTGTGACAGCGATTACAGAACATGCCCGTAAAAGTTATGCGCATGGCGAAAAGTTATTTGCGAATCCGCTGCCGTATCACATCCGTCCCCGTTCCCTCGAAAATCAGATTCCATATCAAGTTTATCAACATCTCCAGCAGACCGGTTTTCACCAGTGTGTGCCTTTCAGCCGTTTTAAAACCGAAACGCAGCACGGTGAGACGATCACCGTGATTGGGATCGACCCGGTCAGTATGGCGAATGTCATTCCTTCAAAGCAGTCACTCTGGCAACAACCACTGTTGCCGTTACTGATTGCACCAAATTCGGTGATCATCAGCCGCGAGTTTGCCAAGCATGAACAGCTAAAAAATGGTGACTGGATTACACTATCATCCGGAGGGCATATCGGCCCGGTGATTGTCGATCAACATGATTGGGTTTATGGGCGCCGTGTGATGACCAACCTGGCGCTGGTCCGTGCTTTGACGGGGGCGAATTTTCTATCGGTGATAGCCTGCCGGGAGATGCCGAATGAGACGTTACAGCGATTAAAGCAGGTACTGCCACCGACGTTGTCGATTAATCGGCAGTATCGTTCTGATATCGGGTCGCTGACTAAGGCTTTTTTGTTGAACTTAGATGTCATTGGTGTGCTGGCTTTTTTAGTCGGACTTTTTATTTTCTACCAAGCGATATCACTTTCTTTTATTCAGCGCCAATCGCTGGTGGGCATCATGCGTCAGGCGGGTGTCTCGGGCCTCGAACTGACGAAAGCATTGATGATCGAGCTCATCCTATTGATTCTGATCTCTTGGGTTTCTGGTAACTTTTTGGGATTACTGTTGGCGGATCGTTTGATTCCGTCCGTATATTCAACGGTGATGAGCGAACCGGACAGCTTCTTCATCGACTGGAACTGGCATTGGGGGCTATACAGTTTCGTCATGGCAACGCTCGGTGCTTTGGCTGCATGCCTGTGGCCATTGATTCGGCTATTGAAATCACCTTCCATCCGTTTAACTGCAAAAGTCTCTTTGGTGCGTTTCGCTGGCGTTGAGTTTGCCTGTCAGGCAATTGCTGCCGTGTTATTATTCGGAACCGCAGTCCTGATTTATCTGTTTGTGCAACAGGCGTGGATTGGCTTTGTCGTACCGGCACTGATTTTAATGAGTGTCGGGTTAATGACCCCATTTCTGTTCTGGAAAGTTTGTGACTGGCTTTCTTATCGTCTCAAAGATGTCAAACGACGCTGGTTTTTTGCTGACGCTGCCGCAAGTATGGGATATCGCGGTATTGCGACCATGGCGTTCTTAATTGCGCTGACTGCCAATATCGGTATTGAGACTTTAGTCGGGAGTTTCCGGGGTACGATGGAACACTGGCTCAATGAAAAATTGGCCGCTGATTTGTATATCTACGCTTCACCATCGTCTCAGGCAGATATGACTCGCTGGCTACGGCAGCAGGATGAGGTCGACTTTGTCTGGAAACGTTGGGAGCGTGATATTCCGTCAGAACAAGGTCTTATCCAAGTGGTGAGTACCGGTGTGACGGATATTGAGTTGGGAGCCACGACCATGAAAGTTGCCGTACCGAATTTCTGGGAGTACCTGCATCGAAGCAAGAGTGTATTGATTAGTGAGTCGATGGCGTTGAAACTGAATATTCAACCCGGAGAGCAAATCTCACTGCCACCCCCGCTGGGAAAAGGCTGGTATGTCGCTGGTATCTATTATGACTATGGTAATCCTTTCTATCAGGTTCTTATTTCGGAATTTGCCTGGCATAAAATCTTTGCTACGCACGGGGATATTATCCTTAATATCTTGACGAAAACGTCGGATCTTGAGGCCGAAAGTCGTCTCAAGCAGCGATTACTGAATACTTTTTATCTGGATAGTGAGCGGGTCTTTAATCACCGGACCGTTCATCAAGCCGTCATGCGTACGTTTGACCGCACTTTTTCTATTGCAGATAAACTCAGTAAAATTACCTTGCTGATTGCTGTGATCGGGATTTTCTTCGCCACTTTCTCCGGCGAGTTGGCAAGACGCAAACATCTGACACTGATGCGTTATCTTGGTGTATCCGGTAAAGAGCTGGTCATGATTGGGAGTTTACAACTGTCGACTTTCGGTATCATTTCTCTGTTGATTGCCATTCCACTCGGTATTAGCTTGTCCATCTTGGTGATGGACTTGGTCATTCGGCAGACATTTGGTTGGTCTGTACAACTTCATTTCACGTATTTCGGTTATTTATCCACGGCACTGTGGTCGATTGCAGCACTGGTTATTGCCGGGGCAATTCCAGTGGTTAAATTAACGTTGCGTTCTCCGATTCAATCTTTCAGAGATTCTCTATAATCTTTAAATAGTCATATTTTCTCGGTTTTTTCATTCGTTTTTTCCGAAGTGAACTATCATTAGAATCGATTTTTATATATTCCAATTGATTGTTAAAATCGTGATATGTATGTTTCAAAAAATAGTTTGAATCAGGAGCCTTCGAATGACGCAAATGATCCGGAAATTCTTCAGCATGGAATCAAGCAGTGGGGTGATGCTGATATTCGCCTCTATTTTAGCAATGTGGGTTGCTAACTCGTCACTACAAGGATTATATGAGGAAGTTTTACATATAAAATTAGTCGGTTTATCACTGCGTCACTGGATAAACGATGGATTAATGGCGGTATTCTTTCTGCTCATTGGACTGGAAGTTAAACGAGAGCTGTTTATTGGTGCTCTGAATAAGAAAGAAACGGCGATGTTTCCTGCGATTGGGGCCGTTGGGGGCATGCTTGCTCCTGCTTTAATTTACGCATTTTTCAATCAAGGTGATGCGTTGGCGATTCAAGGCTGGGCGATTCCCGCCGCGACGGATATTGCATTTGCTTTAGGGATTATGGCGTTATTGGGGAACCGGGTGCCAGCCAGTTTAAAAGTGTTCCTATTGGCGCTGGCGATAATTGATGATTTAGGCGTCATTGTGATTATTGCGCTGTTTTATAATAGTGATTTGTCAACTCTGGCGCTATCTGTGGGTTTGGCAATGACGGCGCTTCTGGCCTTTATGAGCTATAAACGTGTTACCCATCTGACACCTTATCTGATCATTGGTGCAATTCTCTGGGTTGCGGTGTTGAAATCAGGTGTCCATGCGACTCTGGCTGGTGTTGTGCTTGGTTTCTCGATTCCGCTGAAAGGAAAAGATGCGCATTCCTCCCCGTTAAAGCAACTGGAGCACTGGCTACATCCCTATGTGTCCTTCATTATTTTACCTATCTTTGCGTTTGCCAATGCAGGGATTCCGATGGATGCGATTTCTAGCGAGGTATTGACTAGTCCTGTGCCATTGGGCGTTGCGTTAGGACTCTTGCTTGGTAAACCGCTCGGGGTGTTTAGTTTCTGCTATGCTGCGCTGAAATTGGGGGTTGCAAAACTGCCGCGCGGGGTACAGATCAAACAGATATTTGCAGTGTCTGTGCTGTGTGGTATCGGTTTTACTATGTCGATCTTTATCTCTTCGCTGGCGTTCGGTGAAATTGCGGAAGCACTCGATACTTACGCAAGGTTAGGGATTTTACTCGGGTCAACGGTTGCAGCAATACTCGGATATATTTTATTGAGTCTTGCTTTGCCCGCGAAGAACACAGAAAAAGTCACCGTTTCGGATGAACTTTAAACCAATAATTATCGTGAAAGACGGGGCTTTGCCCTCGTCTTTTTTTGGGAAATTGTTCAGAAAAATAATTGCAAGTTGTGTCCGTTGTATGTTAGATTTCGCGACAATCTCGGAGTGAATCACACTTTCTGGGGGATACGCGTAGTGAACATTCAGGCTGATTGTGTCATTACGTAGGGTAGGTATCAGCAAATCCTTTTGTTGATAGACGGGATACTCTAGTCGTGGGAGCGGCATCAAAATGGGAAACCCAACATTGAAACCATATATTTTATCTTCATTAATCAGCTTTGTTCTTCCTCAATGCCCTGTCCAGCAGGACAGTAGTATTACTGAACCTTGATACCCAGCAATCGCTGATTTTCCACTTTATTTATTGTGTCTCTAAACACGTCTGTCGTATATATCCGATTGTCCAGATGATGTAAGAGGCCGGTTGCTATTACCCATCCTTATCATTGATATTTTTATTCCTTAAAGATGGGCGTTTTTCCTGAGGGGGCGCAGATGAGTACTGCCTTTGAAGTCAATCAAAATATTTCACCAGTTTTTTCATCACAATTACCTGACGTAAAAGGCGTTTATGATTTAACACCGGATCAGGTACTCTTAGATCAAGAGAAATACGAGTCTGAAGTTCGTTCGTATCCCCGGCGTTTGCCCATTGCTATCAAACAAGCTTATGGCCTTCTGGTTGAAGATACGCGCGGTCAGATTTTTCTTGACTGTCTTGCCGGTGCCGGGACTTTGGTGCTTGGATATAATCATCCGGAAATCAATCAGGCATTAAAAGAGCAGTTAGATACAGGACTGCCTTATCAAACGCTGGATATGACTACACCAGCGAAAGATCATTTTATTAAGCAGGTTCGCTCATTTCTCCCTCAAGAGCTTAGCTCGAACTGTGCGATTCAGTTCTGTGGACCTTCCGGTGCCGATGCCGTAGAAGCCGCTATCAAGCTCGCCAAACAAACGACGGGTCGCAATACGATGTTTGCCTTCCGTGGTGCATACCATGGTATGACCAACGGGACGATGGGCATGATGGGGAATTTGAATACCAAAGCCCGTCGGACCGGTTTGATGTCTGATGTCCATTTTATGCCGTTTCCTTATCACATTCGCTGTCCGTTTGGTCTTGGCGGAGAAGAGGGCGCGCGCGCCAGTATTCGTTACATTGAACGGCTATTGGGCGATGATGAAGCTGGGATCATGAAGCCGGCAGGGATCATTGTCGAACCGGTTCAAGGGGAAGGGGGGGTTGTTCCTGCGCCTGCATTCTGGCTTCGTGAACTCCGTCGTATTTGTGATGAACACGGTATCTTACTGATTTTTGATGAAGTGCAGTGTGGTGTCGGCAAAACTGGCTACAACTTTGCGTTTGAAGAAGCGGGTATTATTCCGGATATTCTTTGTCTGTCCAAAGCGATTGGCGGTGGATTGCCAATGTCGCTGCTCGTCTTCAAAAAAGAAGTCGATACATGGCGTGCCGGTGAGCATACCGGTACATTCCGTGGTAACCAGTTAGCAATGGTCTCCGGTGCGAAAGCGCTGGAAATCATTCAGCGTGATAACTTAGTCGAGCATGCCAATATTGCTGGCCAATATCTGCGGATGGGGCTGGAGAAAATTCAAAGCCGTGTGAACTGTATTGCAGACGTTCGTGGTAAAGGGTTGATGCTGGGCGTTGAGATTAAGGATCCGCAAGGCGGCCTGAATAAATTTGGTGAACCGCAAGCCGATGGGGAACTGACACTCAGAATCCAACGCGCGGCTTTAGAAAGAGGCCTGATGGTTGAAAAAGGCGGCCGTGAAGGCGCTGTGATTCGTTTCCTGCCACCGATTATTATTTCTTACGAACAAATTGATTTTGCACTGCGTGTATTAGAAGAAGCCATCTTAGTTGCCGGTGGCGGCGAGAAGTTACCTGAAGCATCTCATCAGGCTGAATGGAAGAAGCATTTTATTCAGACCGGAGCTCAGGGGAGTGAGCAATTTGCCAAAGTCATGAATCACACCACCGCGGCAATGAAATCGATTTTTGAAGCCGTTCAGGCACCTTATTGCGGTATGGATCCTGCGCAGTTGGAGCAAACCATTTATGCCGTCGATTTAGATCATAAAAATGCGCTGCTGACCGATGTGATTTCTGATACAGCAAAACGAGTTGGTGCCAACTCAATCATGGTTCAGCATCCGAACTGTATTGCACATTTACATACTCCACCGTTGTTAGCTTCTGTTGCGGCAGAGTCGATGATCGGCGCATTAAATCAGTCGATGGACTCGTGGGATCAGTCATCCGCGGCAACCTATGTTGAACAGTGTGTGATTGATTGGTTGTGTACCAAGTTCCGGTTAGGCGATTCACCTGATGGTGTCTTTACCAGTGGTGGGACGCAAAGTAATCAAATGGGCTTGCAATTGGCGCGCGATTGGATTGCTGACAAGTTAAGCGGTCACTCGATTCAGAAACTTGGTTTGCCTGACTATGCCGATAAATTACGGATTGTCTGCTCTGGTAATGCACACTTCACAGTGCAAAAGGCAGCCTCTTGGATGGGATTGGGTGAGAAAGCAGTATTAACGGTGGATTCTTTGCCAAATGGGACAATGGATGTCTCTAAACTTGCAGATGTCATTGAGCAAGCGAAGGCTGAAGGTTTGATTCCGTTTGCAGTGGTTGGTACCGCCGGAACCACCGATCACGGCGCCATTGACGATTTAAACATGATTGCAGACGTCGCGGAGCAACATGACTTATGGATGCATGTTGATAGTGCCTATGGCGGTGCGTTGATCCTGAGTCGTCATGCGGCACGTTTAAATGGTATTGAACGAGCTCGTTCAATTACCGTCGATTTTCATAAATTATTCTATCAAACAATCAGTTGTGGTGCATTTCTGGTCAACAACAAAGCGGATTTGAAATATCTGTTGCACCATGCTGACTATTTGAATCGGGAACATGACACATTGCCGAATTTGGTTGATAAATCACTGGCAACGACCCGACGTTTTGATGCGTTAAAAGTCTATATGACAATGCAAAGTGTCGGACCGATTGCTCTGGGAGAAATGTTCGATCATTTAATCCAGCAGACACAGCAGGTCGCGCAGTTAATTGATGATGCTCCGGGATATGAATTGTTATCTCAGCCATCATTATCTACGGTTTTATACCGTGTTGTGCATCCCGCAGCCACTGATCTCGATGCATTGAATCAGCAGGTGCGTTTTGAAGCATTAACTCGCGGGATTGCTGTACTCGGTGAAACGGTGGTGAACGGTCAAACAGCTTTGAAATTGACCATTTTGAATCCATGTTTAGACATCAACGATTTCGAATCGTTAATGGAGAAGATTACACAGCTAACTCATGAATTAGTCGGATAATTAAGGTAATAGGACTATGTCAATTTTACAAATTGGAGCAGGAGGTGTTGGTTGGGTTGTTGCGCATAAGGCAGCTCAGAACAACGATATTTTAGGTGATATTACGATTGCATCTCGGACAATCGCAAAGTGCGAAAAGATTATTGAATCTGTACGTCGTAAAGGCAACCTGAAAAACGCCCAAAAGAAGTTAGAAGCTCGTGAAGTTAACGCAGACGATATTGACGCTTTAGTGGCGTTGATTCACGAGGTTCAGCCTGATTTAGTGATCAATGTTGGCCCTCCGTGGGTCAACATCCATATTATGGAAGCCTGTTATCGGGCGAAAGTGTCCTACTTGGATACGTCTGTTGCTGTTGATCTCTGTTCTGAAGGTCAACAGGTGCCTGAAGCCTACGATTGGCAATGGGAATATCGTGACAAGTTCAAAGAAGCCGGTATCACGGGGATTCTCGGCGCTGGTTTTGATCCGGGTGTGGTCAGTGTATTTGCAGCTTATGCTGTCAAACATCTTTTCGATGACATTGATAGTATTGACGTCATGGATGTCAATGCGGGCGATCACGGCAAGACATTTGCGACGAATTTTGATCCTGAAACGAATATGTTAGAAATTCAGGGCGATTCATTTTACTGGGATGACAACGAATGGAAACAGGTCGGTTGTCATACACGAATGCATGAATTTGATTTTCCGGTGGTTGGTAAACATAAAGTTTACTCAATGGCGCACGATGAAGTGCGTTCCATGAAAGAATTCATTCCGGCAAAACGAATCGAGTTTTGGATGGGATTTGGTGATCGTTATCTGAATTACTTTAATGTGATGCGAGATATCGGTTTATTAAGCCCTGATCTGTTGACCTTACCCGATGGCCGCGAAGTTCAGCCTCTGCATGTCCTCAAAGCTTTATTACCGGATCCGACTTCTTTGGCACCGGGGTATACGGGAAAAACCTGTATCGGGACTTGGGTCCAAGGGCAAAAAGACGGGAAAGCGCGTAGTGTTTTCTTATATAACATCGCAGACCATGAAATCGCTTATCATGATGTTGAGCATCAGGCGATTTCTTATACGACGGGTGTGCCTGCTATTACAGCAGCAATTCAGTTCTTCCGTCAGCAGTGGGCTGCGCCCGGTGTTTTCAATATGGAACAGTTGGATCCGGATCCGTTCCTCGAGACCATGCCAAGTATTGGTTTGGATTGGGATATGCAGGAACTCGACGTAGCTCAGCCGGACATCCAAATTCTGAAATAATTGAGATGTCGTTCGTCGAACTGACAATAATGACACATATTAAGCGGCCGTAGCAGTGATGCTATGGCTGTTTTTTAACCTATCCCCGTACTGGATGTAGTTCTCAATGAATACTGAGTGGCGTTATGGATGCTGCTGAGAGATCAACGTCACATGCGTACAGGGTAAACATGATCAATCGGTAAATGAATCATGCAAAAAAGTGAATTTAAAACCCCTTATTTTATGATTGATGAATCTAAATTGATTCGCAATCTTGAAATCGCCAAACAACTTAAAGCTATTTCCGGTGTGAAATTAGTGCTTGCTCTCAAGTGTTTTTCCACATGGGGCGTGTTTGATATTATCAAACCATATCTGGATGGCACAACCAGCTCAGGTCCTTACGAAGTCAAGCTGGGTTATGAGACATTTGGTGGTGAGACTCATGCTTATAGCGTTGGCTATAGTGAAGATGATGTCAAAGCGGTCGCAGATATCTGCGATAAAATGATTTTTAACTCACAGTCACAATTAGCGGCACATCGACATTTGGTTGAAGGAAAAGCATCGTTGGGGTTGCGTTTGAATCCCGGAGTGAGTTACGCGGGTCAAGATTTAGCGAATCCGGCTCGCCAGTTCTCTCGGTTAGGCGTGCAGGCCGATCATCTTGATCCGAGTGTGTTTGAGTCTATCGATGGTGTGATGTTCCACATGAACTGTGAGAATAAAGATGTTGATGCATTCATCCGTCTTTTAGATGCGATTTCAACACAGTTCGGCGCTCATCTGGATCAACTCGATTGGGTCAGCCTTGGTGGCGGCGTATTCTTTACCTGGCCGGGATATGATGTTGAAAAACTCGGGATGGCTTTAAAAGCATTTGCTGAGAAACACAATGTCCAGTTGTATCTTGAACCGGGAGAAGCGATTATCACTGGCACAACTGATCTGGTGGTGTCTGTAGTTGATATTGTTGAGAATGAGATGAAAACCGCGATTGTTGACTCTGCAACAGAAGCGCATCGCTTGGATACCTTGATCTACAATGAGCCCGCTTCAGTGTACGAGAGCAGTCAGAATGGCGATCATGAATATGTGATTGGGTCTTGTTCATGTTTGGCCGGCGACCAATTTTGTATCGCAAAATTTGCTCAACCGCTTGAGATTGGCCAAAAACTCCATTTAATGGATAGTGCAGGGTATACCATGGTGAAACTCAACTGGTTTAATGGGTTAAAAATGCCTTCAGTCTACTGTCAACGTCTCAATGGGGAAGTCCAAAAACTCAATGAGTTTGACTACGCTGATTTTAAACGTTCACTCTCTCTGTGGTCGGTGCAATAAGTCAGAAGAACAATGATTCGATGACATAAAAAGATCCCCCAACGATGACATATCAATCATTGGGGGATTTGTTGTTTTATTGCCTGTTGAATGGTATTTCGAAAGGACTACAGTTTGAACATCATCAGTTTGTCATCCAATTGTTGAGACATACTGGCTAAACGTTCACTTTCTTTGGCAAGCGTCGTTGCTGATTCTGACATTTCCTGAGCAGAATCATTGATACCAGAAATGTTGCGATTCATCTCTTCGGCAACGGCACTTTGTTCTTCGGCAGCCGTAGCAATTTGCGCAGACTTATCAGTGATATGCTGAATATGAGTGACAATTAATTTTAAGTCGCTCCCGGAACCTTCCGCACGCTGAACACTGTTGTAAGCCAGCTCTTGGCTCTTTTTCATGGCATCAGCGGTACTGACAGCCAACTGTTGCAGCCGATTAATGGTGCTCTGAATCTCTTCTGTGGATTGATTGGTCCGACTGGCCAGATTACGGACTTCATCAGCAACGACCGCGAATCCACGTCCTTGTTCTCCGGCTCGGGCTGCTTCTATTGCGGCATTTAGCGCCAGTAGGTTGGTTTGTTCGGAAATACCGCTAATCACAGAAGTCACTTCACTGATTTCCATGACGCCTTCTTTGAGTTTATTGACCCGATCAGAAGCGACTTCCAGCTCTTGAGAGAGGGACTTGATGCTTTCAACACTCGATGAGACATCCTGATCGCCAAGTCCGGCTTCTTGACTTGCTTCTGCTGTGTCCTTGGCGGTTGATTCTGCGTGGTTGGCAACATCTGCGACGGTTGCACTCATCTCATTCATTGCTGTTGCAATTTGGGTGAGTTGATCTTTCTGGGAACTAACCGCTTGACTGGTATCCTCTGCGGACGAGGCAATTCGATTGGCTGCTTCAGACAGTTGTTTGGCTGATTTGACTGATTCATATAAGGCGGTTCGTATAGAACTGATACTCTCATTAATACGTTGGGCAAGAACACCGATCTCATCCTTGCCGTTAATGGGAATTTCAACGGTCATATCGCCATTAACAATATGATACATTGTATCTTTAATCTGCTCCAACGGTACAATAATTGCTCGGGAGATGACGACTCCGAGTAAAATCATACCTGCCACAATAAGGAGTGTTGATAATCCCATTTTGATTAATAATGAATTCATTTCATGATCAATATCAGAAACGAGCATTCCTGAGCCGATAATCCAACCCCAAGGCCTATAACTATTGATATAGGAAAGTTTATCAACTACTTTGCCATTTCTATCTTGGAAGCGGTAAAGTACCATATCACCGCCTTGCTTCTGACCGGCTTTGACAAATTCAAACCAGCGTTTATCTTCAGGGTTATTGGCCTTTCCCATCTGTTTACCATCTAACTCTGGTTTTATCGGATGGACAATAATATACCGTGATTTATTTAACGTGAATAAATAATTACCTCCGTCAAAGCGAGTCGTGTTCAGTAATAATTTTGCCTGTTTTTGTGCTTCTGCTTTGGGAAGTGTTTGATCAAGGTAAGCTATTTGAGAAATGACGGATTCGATGACAGCCGAAAGACGTTGTTTTTTTTCATTGAGTAAGTTCCTTTCTAATGTTTGATTGGCAATCACGAGTAATATAACAAAACCGAAAATAGCGACTAACACCAGACAGGCTAGTTTTCGGCTGACTTTCATATTTTTTAGCATTGACATGACGTTTTACCTCGAAGCACCTACAAAAGATGCTTGTTTATTATTATTTCAACAATGTTATCCACTATTATATTTTATAATGGTCCATACAACTATCTCCGCAATAATAAGCGGTTATTTTGCTGATTAGATCATAGAAATATGTAATTGACAATATTATTTTTTGCGACTTAGTTGTCATTTTTGGAATAAAATAATAAGTATTTTCATACATCTATGTTGTTGACCCAATTAATGCATTGTTGAGCTATCGATCAGGACTTGGGTATCTTCACTCAGAGATTCCAGTTCACTAATAACATCATCGATTAATAATGTCTCAGGTAAACGAAGGGAGATATGTGCCGTAAATAAACTGGAGTTGACACCGCAACGGTCAGAAATAAATATGCGCTGACAATTCATGTCTAACACTCTAATTCTCTGACTATCGAGTAGGTGAGTGATTTCATTGACAATGCCTGCTCTATCGTTCGCGTCTATTCTTAAATTATATTCTTTTTTTTGTTCAGTATCGTGCGGCTCACAGTCGGTAATCATCGTTGATAAGTTTGGTTGTGACAGAAAGGCATCTTTAATATACATTTCGGTCTCTTCGGGGGCAGATATTTTGATCAATGCTGCGACACGGTTTTCTAAATAGTTGATTTTACTTGTTATCCATTGTCCACCATTTTCATGGGTAATTGCAGCGAGATGATGGATATCCGCTGGTGCAGCATCACCGATAAAGCTGACAATAAATAGGTGATTCATCCGGTTTCTCCTTACCAAGTTTACTGACTGATACTATTATCTTAGGCTGAGGTGTCGTGATTAGCAGAATGTTTTACAGTTTTGTTAATTAGATCGGATCTTTTTCCGACGGAGACAGAATCAGCGGTTAAACGGCTATCAGGTTGAAATCAAAGCAAATGAGACGGAGAATAACAAGTCTTTTCCTCTCGTGTATTGTATGATGTAACGACGTAGATTTCTGGGCTAGGGAATAAGGGAAGCACCTCTTTCGTACCTAGGTGATTTGGACTGAATAAAAGGTTTTAGTGATGCTAAAAGTTGCGATGCTTAGTACCGGTGAAGAAGTACTCCATGGTGATATTCAAGATACGAATGCGACATGGTTGTCCAGCCTTTTTTTTGAACAAGGCTACCCACTGACAAAGCGTTCAACCACTGGCGATAACCGTCAGATGTTGCGTGATGAAATTCTGATGCTGGCTTTAAATTCAGATGTTTTGATTGTCAATGGTGGTTTGGGACCAACCAGCGACGATCTGTCTACCGAAGTCGCAGCAGAGGCGGCTGAGCAGCAGTTGGTGTTATTTCCAGACTGGCTTGAAACAATGAAAGTTCGTTTCGCTCAGCGTAACTTGGTTATGTCTGACAGTAATATCAAGCAAGCAATGTTACCGGAACATGCAACGATCTTGGATAACCCCATAGGAACCGCTTGTGGGTTTAAAGTGGAAATTCATGGTTGCCTTTGTTATTTCACCCCCGGAGTCCCGTCAGAGTTTCAAAAAATGATCAGCGAGCAAGTGCTGCCGGATTTAAAGCAACAGTTTCCGGATAGCTCTGATCTAGTTTGCCATCGTTTATACACGTTAGGGTCGTCCGAGTCTGTTTTAGAAGACTTACTCCATCAGGTTGAACTGCCTGACGAATATCTACTGGGTTTTCGTGCTTACCTTCCTTTTATTGAAGTCAAATTGTTCGGACCGGCAGGGCAAGACAATGAAATGTACCGTTTAATGGAAGATATTTTTACCCACGTGTCCGAGTGGACCGTCAGTATTGATCAGCCGATGCTGGCCCAGCTTTCTCAAGTTATGTATGACAGTGGTAAAACACTGGCAATTGCTGAACAGTCAACACGAGGCTGGCTGGTGGATTGGCTGTTTAGTGATGATGCGATCTTTGAACAATGCGGGAGTAGTTGGGTGCTAAGTCCGAAAGTCTCTGGAAAAATGTCTGATCAAGACTCGGTTTCTGCCGTTTTGGCATTAGCCAGTGCGACGAAAGAGAAAAGTGAGACAGAGCTCGCTCTCGTGACGGGGGAGTTTCGCGAAGATGGTTTTACATTGGCGTTATCAGCCTCTGAAGGGGAGTGGGCACAGCAGCTAAAATTCAAACGGGATTATCGCGCTGATGAGCGAAAAATTTTGATCGGTACGATTGCTGCGGATATGTTGTTGCGTTACTTATCCTCAAAACCTGTTTTTGGCAAGTATTCATCGACTCTGTCCGAGAAACAAATTTATATTCCGGCAACATCCTTATAAATCAACATATTATATTCAGATGTATCGTTTTGCTCCGGTATGTGTCTCCCCCCGTATCATGTTAGTCATCACATTTGATAGGGGGTAATACTTTGAATTGCCACCTTATAATTTCAAAGAAAATATGATTATTCTTTATGCGTAAATTGTCTAATGTTTAATCCGATGATTTCTTAAGTGTTTCCTCATTCCCTCAAAAATGGTTATACCCAAGAGTGTCCTATCCACGCTAAACTAAAATCTCGTAAAACGGATACGGCAGGAGGCTGACATGCAGAGTCATTCAAAGATTCTTGTTTGGTACAAAGTTGCAAGTCAACAAGTTGTTTTGGGAGAAGCATATCAGGATATGAGTGATCGACTGGTTTCGCTTTGGTTAGATACACCGACGGAAAACGACTTGATGAGTGATTTGGGCTATCATATTTCACTGTTTGGAGATGATGGACGTAAGATTGCCGATAAAGCAATTTCAATGTTGACCGCTGATCAGTTATTGGGAAAAGCACAACGACTTGCTGAAGCCGGAAAAACTGAGGCCCGGCTATAGCGACTAGAAATCAGCCATAGCCGTGTGATAAACATCAGATAGATTGTTGATTTGATGGTAATCGGCTAGGCTCGCTTCACTTTATGCTTGTAATGAACATCCTGAAGTTCTATCGATTGACCACTTGCCCGGCAAATACAAGGTAAGATTTCATCAGACCGGGTATACGCGAGCGCAAAACCCACATACTCAACTTCCCCCGCAGATAACTTACATCGACAGGCACCACAGTGCCCGTCTCTGCAATTATATTCAACATTCAGCCCAGCGTTTTCCATGGTCTCAAGTAATGTCTCGGAGCCATTGGATTCGATTGTGAGCGTCTGATTGATTTTGATGGTTGGCATGATTACAGCTCAAAGCCTTCAAAGTCATCAAGGTTCACTTGATTATCAATCTGGCCGACCAGATATGAGCTGATCTCTGCTTCCTGAGGGGCAACCTGAACATTATCTGAGGATAACCAAGCATTAATCCAAGGAATCGGGTTATTGACTGCCTCCGGATAAGCCACTTCCAGCCCGACAGCTTGCATACGGATATTGGTTATATACTCGACATATTGACAGAGGATATCTTTGTTCAGACCAATCATTGAGCCATCTTTGAACAGATATTCTGCCCACTCTTTCTCTTGCTCGGCTGCAGTCTTAAACAGATCAAAACACTCTTGCTTACACTCTTCTGCGATCTGAATGAACGAAAAATCATCCTGACCATTGCGCAGGAGGTTAAGCATATGCTGTGTGCCGGTCAGGTGGAGTGCCTCATCGCGAGCAATCAGCTTGATAATTTTGGCATTGCCTTCCATCAGCTCTCGCTCCGCAAAGGCAAAAGAGCAGGCAAAGCTGACGTAAAAACGAATCGCTTCAAGTGCGTTGACTGACATCAGACACAAATAGAGCTTTTTCTTTAATTCATGGAGGCTGACAACGACAGTCTGATGATTGATCTCATGTTTGCCTTCACCATAACGGTGATAGTCGTTGGTCAATTTGATCAGTTCATCATAATAATAGGCAATGTCACCGGCTCGTTTAATGATGTGTTCATTTTCAACAATATCATCGAAAACGACTGCGGGGTCATTGACGATATTACGGATAATATGGGTGTATGACCGAGAGTGAATCGTTTCAGAGAAAGACCACGTTTCAATCCATGTTTCCAATTCAGGCAGTGACACTAAAGGAAGGAGTGCGACGTTTGGACTGCGTCCCTGGATGGAATCGAGCAGCGTCTGATATTTCAGATTGGAGATGAAAATATGCTTTTCATGATCCGGTAGATTGTTGTAGTTGATTCGATCTGTCGAAACATCGACTTCTTCGGGACGCCAGAAGAAAGAGAGCTGTTTCTCAATTAATTTTTCGAAGATCTCATATTTTTGTTGGTCATAACGTGCCACGTTTACAGGTTGACCAAGAAACATCGGTTCTTTGAGCTGGTTGTTCTTTTTTTGTGTAAAAGTGCTGTAAGCCATAGTCGCCTCAATCTATTTCACCCTCTCGTTGAGAGAGGGTGTAAAACTGGTATATGTTGACAGAGAAAAATTCTATACGGTATACGCGTTAAATCTTACAAGCGCCACCGGCACAATCATCATCTTCAGCGATTGATGAAGTCGCATCATTCTGATCGTCTTTCGCGCCATCTCTCGTATTGTGATAATACAGGGTTTTCACGCCAAATTTGTAGGCAGTCAGTAGATCCTGAAGCAGTTGCTTCATCGGCACCCTGCCACTCTCGTAACGCGTCGGGTCATAGTTTGTATTTGCCGAAATCGATTGGTCGATAAATTTTTGCATAATACTGACAAGATGCAGATAGCCTTCATTTGAACCGATATTCCACAAGAGCTCGTAGTTAGATTTCAACTCAGTAAACTCAGGAACAACCTGTTTCAAAATCCCGTCTTTAGATGCTTTCACTGAAATATAACCACGTGGAGGCTCAATTCCATTGGTTGCATTTGAAATCTGAGAAGATGTTTCTGAAGGCATCAGTGCGGTCAGCGTTGAGTTTCTCAAACCATATTCCATGATATCGGCGCGAAGCTGACCCCAATCATAGTGCAGTGGTTCAGCACAAAGTTGATCGATATCCTTTTTGTAGGTATCAACCGGCATGAGGCCTTTCGCATAGTTGGTTTCATTGAAAGCAGGACAGCGACCTTGCTCTTTCGCCAAATTCATTGATGCTTTGAGCAAATAATATTGCATGGCTTCAAAAGTACGGTGTGTGAGGGCATTCGCGCTACCGTCAGAATATTTGACCCCGTGTTTTGCCAGATAATAGGCATAGTTGATCACACCAACACCCAGCGTCCGGCGATTCATGGTTGCTTTACGCGCTGCGGGAAGTGGGTAATCTTGATAATCAAGCAGGGCATCCAGTGCGCGGACAACAAGATCAGAGAGACCTTCAAAGTCATCCAGAGACTGAATTGCACCGAGGTTAAAGGCAGACAGCGTACACAGTGCAATTTCACCTTCGTCATCTTCAACATTGCTCAATGGCTTGGTTGGCAGCGCAATTTCAAGGCACAGATTCGATTGGCGAACCGGGGCAACACTGGCATCAAACGGACTATGGGTATTGCAGTGATCAACGTTTTGGATATAGATCCGTCCGGTAGAAGCTCGCTCTTGCATCAGCAGGGTAAAGAGTTCAACCGCTTTCACAGTTTCTCTCTTGATCGAAGCGTCATTTTCGTACTGAGCATACAAACGCTCAAACTCAGCCTGATCTTGGAAGAAAGCGTCGTAGAGCCCCGGTACATCAGAAGGGGAGAACAAAGAAATATTGCCGCCCTGAACCAGACGTGTATACATTAGCTTGTTGAGCTGAACACCGTAGTCCATATGGCGGACTCGGTTTTCTTCAACACCACGGTTATTTTTAAGGACCAGCAGTGATTGTGATTCGCGATGCCACAATGGGTAAAAGACTGTCGCAGCCCCCCCGCGAACACCACCTTGAGAGCAACATTTTACAGCGGTTTGGAAATATTTATAGAAAGGGATACAACCGGTGTGAAATGCTTCTCCGCCACGGATTTCAGAACCCAGCGCACGAATACGACCAGCATTGATACCAATGCCTGCCCGCTGTGATACGTAACGGACGATAGAACTCGATGTTGCATTGATCGAGTCGAGGCTGTCACCACACTCAATCAAAACACAGGAGCTGAATTGACGTGTCGGTGTACGGACACCTGACATAATCGGCGTTGGTAACGAGATCTGAAACTTTGATGTCGCATCATAGAAACGTTTGATATAGCTCAGGCGTGTTTCCTGAGGATATTTGGCAAACAGGCAGGCTGCGACCAGAATGTACAGGAATTGGGCACTCTCATAGATTTGTCCGGTAACACGGTTTTGGACGAAATACTTACCCTCCAACTGCTTAACGGCAGCATAAGAGAAATTCAGATCGCGGCGATGATCGATATAGTTGCCCAGTTCTGCCCACTCTGCTTGGGTATAATCTTCGATGAGATGACGGTCATACTTGCCCATCTCAACCAGTTTTGTCACATGGTCGAATAATGTGGGCGGCTCATATTGACCATATGCTTTTTTTCTCAAATGGAATACAGCAAGTCTGGCAGCAAGATATTGATAATCTGGCGAATCTTCGGAGATCAGATCGGCTGCGGATTTAATCAGTGTCTCGTGAATGTCGGAAGTGGTGATGCCATTATAAAACTGGATATGGGCTCGGAGTTCAACTTGCGAAACCGATACATTGTGCAGTTCTTCTGCTGCCCATGCGATAACCCGATGGATCTTATCTAGATCAATTTGCTCTTTACGTCCATCGCGTTTCGTAACTGTGAGTTGTTGGTTCATTCTGCTTTATTTCCCTAACAAAAAAACTGATAAGGCCGACTATGAATTATTTGAGATTTAGGGGCATGCTTATCTGATATAAATAATATTATACGCAAAACACAATATATAGGGTCTTCGTGCCTTGCGGATTACAAGATAGTGCTATTACGGGCTTATTTCAAGTCTGTCATCAGGGGACATCTTGTGGATAACCATCGCATGAAATTTTTTTGTTAGTAGCTGCTTACTGAGAACCTGTGCTTACAAGAGAATGGCAAAAACAGGGAAGATTTATTTGAGTGAAGTTCTACTAAAATGAAAAAAAAACCGCTTGATCTTTAGAGGCAAATGATCAGATCAAATGCCTGATGTTAATTTCGTCAATATGTATGAAAATTGAGCATTAGCAAGCCGATGCACTTACTTTATATAAGGAATCGAAAGAGACTATTCGGGCAATATTGTATGCACAATATAATTGACATCGACTCGATGCCCGAGACGATATGTCTGAGTGAAGGGATTGTAGTGTAGCCCCGTGATCCCTCGCTCTTGCAGCGGTGTCTGATCAATCATCCGGAATAACTCTGAAGGACGAATAAATTTCTCATGGTCATGTGTGCCTTCCGGTACAATCTTCAGCAACTTCTCTGCACCGACAATCGCAAATAGATAGGATTTCAAGTTACGGTTCAGGGTTGAAAAGAACACATGTCCACCGGGCTTAACCAGTCGGGCACACGCCTGAATAATAGATTGAGGTTCAGGGACATGTTCGATCATTTCCATACATGTGACCACATCATAAGCTGCTGGATGGTGTAGGGCGTGTTCTTCAATGGTTGTCTGGACATAATCAATTTGTAAATGGCTTTCTAATGCGTGGAGTCGTGCAACTTCCAGCGGCTCTTTTCCCATGTCGAGGCCTGTGACAGTCGCGCCCTCGCGCGCGATACTCTCAGTGAGAATGCCACCACCGCATCCGACATCCAGAACTTGTTTACCGAATAGTCCATTGGCTTGTTGCAAAACATAATCTAGGCGAAGTGGGTTGATTTGATGTAGTGGTTTAAACTCTCCTTCCAGATCCCACCATCGGGAAGCCATGTCTTCAAACTTTTGAATTTCTTTCGGGTCCACATTCTGTGTTGTCATTTTCAGATCCGTTGTTGATATCTACATTGTCGCAATCGCGATGTATCGTTTTGCTCGTCGTATTATACAGAAATGCAATGCCCCCGAAAGTTTCAGTCTCTGAAACAAGCAATATTTACCATTTATTCATCTCATCGATTGATTCCGGCTCGCTAATTATACTGATGACTGTCAAAAGTTGATTGTGTTATGCGTCGAAAAAATGCACTGATGAATCAATGACTCTTGACGAAGTGAGTAAAATATAGGCAGTTAATTCGCGACCGATGTGACAAGCTGAGAAAAGGAGAGTGAAAGTGATGCCGAAGTAGCAAAACCTGTGTTATATTTTCCGGTCTTATACGTATCGAATATACGATCAAACTATAGAGGGACAATGGCTCTATGAGCGATCTAGCTAAAGAGATCACGCCTGTCAGTATAGAAGATGAGCTGAGAGGCTCATACCTTGATTATGCAATGTCGGTCATTGTAGGTCGGGCACTTCCTGATGCACGTGACGGACTTAAACCTGTGCACCGTCGGGTACTATACGCAATGAGCGTGTTGGGGAATGATTGGAATAAACCCTATAAAAAATCGGCTCGCGTTGTCGGCGATGTCATCGGTAAATATCACCCCCATGGTGATAGTGCCGTCTACGACACAATTGTACGGATGGCACAACCGTTTTCACTTCGTTATATGCTGGTCGATGGTCAGGGCAACTTTGGCTCGATTGATGGTGATTCTGCGGCAGCAATGCGTTATACCGAAGTTCGGATGTCAAAAATTGCCCATGAGTTGCTTGCCGATCTGGATAAAGAAACCGTTGATTATGTTTCAAACTACGATGATACCGAGCAAATTCCAGCCGTATTACCAACAAAAGTTCCGAACTTGTTGGTCAATGGTTCTTCTGGGATTGCGGTCGGTATGGCGACCAACATTCCTCCTCATAATTTAGGGGAAGTTATCGATGGGTGCCTTGCTTTCATTGATAATGAAGAGATTACGATTGATGAATTAATCGAATACATTCCGGGCCCGGATTTTCCAACCGCAGCAATGATTAGCGGACGGAAAGGCATCATTGATGCTTATAAAACGGGACGAGGAAAAATCTATCTCCGCTCTAAAGCGGATATCGAAACCGAAAAGAATGGTCGTGAAACCATTGTTGTTACTGAAATTCCTTATCAGGTCAATAAAGCACGTCTGATCGAGAAGATCGCAGAACTGGTCAAAGATAAAAAAGTCGAAGGTATCAGTGCACTACGTGATGAGTCCGATAAAGATGGGATGCGTATTGTTATCGAATGTAAGCGTGATGCTGTCGGAGAAGTGGTACTGAACAACCTGTATTCACAGACTCAGTTGCAAACGACTTTCGGTATCAATATGGTCGCTCTTGATAATGGTCAGCCCAAACTGTTTAACCTGAAAGAGCTGTTAAAGTGTTTTGTTAACCATCGCCGTGAAGTGGTTACCCGCCGTACAATTTTCGAATTACGCAAAGCACGAGATCGTGCCCATATCCTTGAAGGTCTGGCGCTTGCACTGGCAAATATCGATGACATTATCGAGTTGATTCGTCGTGCACCAACACCGGCAGAAGCAAAAGCGGGTCTATTGGCGCGTGGTTGGTCTTTGGGGAATGTTGCAGCGATGCTGGAACGTGCGGGAGGGGATTCTGCACGACCTGACTGGCTGGAACCACAATATGGTATCCGTGATGGGCTGTATTTCCTGACTGAACAACAGGCGCAAGCGATTCTTGAGTTAAGACTGCACCGACTGACCGGTCTTGAGCATGAGAAAATTCTGGATGAGTACAAGGTACTCCTGGAGGAAATCGCTGAATTAATGTTGATCCTTTCCAGCACTGAACGTCTCATGGAAGTCATCCGGGAAGAACTGGAAACGGTCAGAAATGGTTTCGGTGATCAGCGTTTGACAGAAATTACAGCGGCCTCACATGATATTGATCTGGAAGAGCTGATTGCACGTGAAGATGTGGTCGTGACCTTATCTCATGAAAGATATGTGAAATATCAATCACTGAGTGATTATGAGTCACAGCGTCGTGGTGGTAAGGGTAAAAGTGCCACGAAGATGAAAGACGAAGATTATATCGAACGTCTGCTCGTGGCGAATACACATGATAACATTCTGTGTTTCTCGACACGGGGTAAAACTTATCGTCTCAAAGTGTATCAGTTACCTCATGCGACTCGGACTGCACGAGGAAAGCCAATCAATAATATCCTTCCGCTGGAAGAAAATGAGCGGATTACTGCTATTCTTCGAGTTGCTGAATATTCTGAAGATAAGTTTATCTTTATGGCAACCGGTGATGGGACGGTGAAGAAAACGCCGCTTGATCAGTTTGCCAATGTTCGCTCCAACGGCTTGATTGCTGTGAACTTGCGAGATGACGATTCATTGATTGGTGTCGATATTACGGATGGGAACAGTGAGATTATGTTGTTCTCTAAATTCGGTAAAGTCGTTCGCTTTAAAGAAGCAGAAGAAATCGCCGTCGTGGATGAAAATGGTCAACCAGTGCTGGATGAAGATGGCCAGCCGGAGATCAAATTCAAAGGCGTGAGACCAATGGGTCGTACTGCATCTGGTGTGCGAGGCATGAAACTGGCTGATGGTGATCAGGTGGTATCGTTAATTGTACCGAAGACCGATGGTGATGTACTCACAGTCACTGAAAATGGTTATGGTAAGCGCACCAGCCTGTCTGAATACCCAACGAAAGGCCGTGGTACTCAGGGGGTTGTTTCAATCAAAGTGTCTGACCGTAACGGTTGTGTCGTCGGTGCCGTACAGGTGGACTGCGGTGATGAATTTATGATGATCACCAATGCTGGCACACTGGTTCGAACCCGTGTCGGAGAAGTGAGTCAGGTTGGTCGTAATACTCAGGGCGTGACACTGATTCGTACATCAGAGGACGAAAAAGTTGTTGGCCTACAGCGAATTGAAGAAGTAGAAGTAGAAGTAGAAGACGCAGATATCGATATTGACGTCGAATCTGAAGGTGTTCTGACAGGTGAAGGTGATGCACCTGAGGAAGCATCTTCGTCATCAGAAGCGGTATCGCCAAATGAGGATAATGATTCAGATGAGCAAGATCTGTCTGAAGATGATTAATTCTGACTAATCGCGATAACTCTCATGAAACCGGGCTTTTTGCCCGGTTTTTTTATCCTATTGGCCGCTTGTTATAGCTCTGTCTGGGATTGACAGCGGAATGAATAATGAAATTAACAAGTTAATCAGTTGCTCTTAGCAAAGAAAAGTGACATTAAATGTGACGGTCATTCCAATAATTTAATTTTCATAGGACAATAAATGAGAAAGTGATAAAATTTTTTCACTTGTTACCGATAATGGATAGATGCAGTGGACTCTCAAGTAACTCAGTTGAAGAAAGACTTCTACCAGCAGATTATGTCGCAGCACGCGTATACATTTCCAGATACGTCTTCAACATTGTCACTTTTAACTGATGAAGAGCTGGAGCAGATTGAAAGAGTCTGGATCGAGCTTATCATGTGGAAGAAATCGCAGACGCATTAACAGGTAGCGACTCATGTATATAAGAAACCCGGTGAATCAATAGATTACCGGGTTTTTTATGTTGAAAACTTTCAGTGATGCAATATATGGTGCTGTTTATCAGTCGGTTCAATGGCGTTTGATGCGTATGATCTGAAAGGATTGCGCAGCAATATAGAATAATCTCTTTTTCTCTCGGACATCTAGTGGTATTTTCTATTTGTAATATTATAACGTCACCTCGGATTCGCGAGGGAGACGTAAATGCGAAATGTTTTGATTGTTATCGATATGAATATATCTGAGTAAGAGAGTACTGATATGGCGGATGTCCGAGCCAGAGTGGATTTAAAAGTTGGAGCAAAAAGTGATATTGATGCTGAGATCCTCTCTTTTAACGGTTTGAATACAGAGAAAGAACACGTTGCTTTGATTTTTAAATCTGCAGACTTAAATCAAGAAATTCCTTTAGTGAGAATGCATTCAGAGTGTCTGACAGGTGATGTGTTCCACTCATCAAGATGTGACTGTGGTGAACAACTAGAAGAAACTATCACGAAAATGGGAGAGCTGGGTGGAATTATCCTTTACCTTCGTCAGGAAGGACGAGGAATTGGTTTATATAATAAAATTGATGCGTATCGCCTTCAAAGTCAGGGGTTGAATACTTACGAAGCAAACCGAGAGCTTGGTTTTGATGACGACCTCAGAGAGTTTTCTGAAGCAGCCCAAATGCTGAAGGCACTGAATATCACTAAAATTCGCTTAGTCACGAATAACCCCAAGAAAGTGAATGATTTGAAAACATACGGCATTGAAATTGTCGAGATAGTCCATACGGCAGCCCATATAAAAGCAGGTAATGCCAACTATCTGAAAGCAAAAGTCAGTTATGGTAAGCATAAACTCTCATTGTAAGTGAGACCATTATCACTGATTATCCACCTCATCGCCTCATCGATGTTTATATGTTTTAGCGTTATTCCATCTCATGGAAATCATATTGCCTCTGCGTTCATTACGACAGGAAAGAGTGGCTCTCAGACTGGCGTTTGTGGTGAGTGCAGGAGGCATTTTGAATGTACGATTCGCTTCGTAGCCGCTCCTTGTCAAACCTATCTTGGAGTGTCATAGTTCACTGACATTGGGTTTTATAAGGAAAAATATGTCTCTTCAATATCAAATTGTCCCCGTAACGGCTTTTGCTCAGAATTGCTCAATTGTTTGGTGTGATGAAACAATGAAGGGCATCGTGATTGATCCCGGTGGTGATGAAAAGCATCTTGCAGAAGTGATTCAGGGGTTAGGTGTACAAATTGTACATATCGTTTTAACGCATGGACATCTCGATCATGTTGGTGGGACGCAGGCGTTGCAACAATCGCTTGGCGCTGTCGATATTATTGGCCCTCATCTGGCCGATCAATTTTGGCTACAAGAGCTGGAAAATCAAAGTCAGATGTTTGGTTTTCCCCGGACGATATCGTTTGACCCCGATCAGTGGTTGAATGAGGGAGATTCGGTTTCTTTTGGTCGGCAAGAGCTTCAGGTTTATCACACGCCGGGTCATACACCGGGTCATGTTTGTTTGTTCTGTGAATCAGCAAAGGTTGCTTTTGTCGGTGACGTTTTGTTTCAGGGAAGTATCGGAAGAACAGACTTTCCTCAAGGTGACTTCGAGACATTAATTCGTTCGATCAAAACTAAGCTTTGGCCATTGGGCAATGATGTTACGTTTATTCCCGGGCATGGTCCACAATCAACTTTTGGTCATGAACGTGCTTCAAATCCCTTTGTTGCTGATGAAATGCCACTCTATTGACGGGATTGCTCCGGTTCCGCTGCTGCAATATAGCGCCGGGCCATGCCAATCAGTTCATCTCCTTGAATGCCCAAATCACTCATGGGGATGAATATATCATACCCATGATAATTTCTTTGGTAGCTCATTCGGTTTGCCAGCATCGCCAGTAAACCGGAATATAGCTGTCCGTCTGCTGATTTATATACACTCGGATCCAAAACAATATCTTCAAACTCAGAGAGTCGGATATGATGTTGTTTCATGCCCAGATAGAGCAGTCCACGCTGAGACAGTAACATCTCACTGATAATACGTGGGCAAATACTGTTAAGATAAGGTGAGTAGGACTTCAAGCGGATACCAACCCATGGTAGCGGTTGATGCCAGCCATCAATATTATAGGTGCATTGGTTAATCTCTTGGATATTGTTCCATTTGACCACCCAACCGCCCCGAAACGTATGTTGTTGAAAGTGGGTTGCGGTCAGCGTATAGCGCACCTGACTTTTGCGGATCAGCCAATAGAGCAGCACTGCGGCTCCGGAGAATAATGCGGTATAAACCAAAGCCAGAGAGAATGTGTTTGCCGTCATGATGATAAGCAGGGCGACCGTGGCATACGCAATCATCATTAAACGTACAGATCGCTGCTGAAAATCAAATTCAAAATTCGAAAGATGAACTGTCTGCATATCTGTTCCACAATCATTTGGCTCTATGCTCTTTCTTCAGTCGGTGATTATCCAGAAGAAATAACGACTTGGGAGCTGACACTTGAAATTATCTGAACATAGTATCGCCAAGTATTCACAAGATACAATGCTCTTGCCTCATTGTTGTTTTATTCATGCCAATTTGCTTGGTTTTTAATCGCTTTCGGCCTAAAAGTGGACTTTTCATGCCAAATCATTTCTGCTGTCTATAAATTAAGACAAAATTTTGATATAAACCGCACTTTGTTTAATGAATACTGTCTCGGCAGTTGTAATGGAGAATATTCGATGAGACTTGCTCACAAGCGTAATGTGCAGAATAAACTGCAAAAGCGCATGAAAGCCTTTGCTGTAAAACCGACTTTAAAACAGTCTGAAACCAAGCCGCAGCTCCCCGTTTCTGCGAGTCAGCCAAAGGTAGCGAAAATCGTCAATGAAAATCTCACCCCGAAGCAGGCTCAAGTGCTAGACATTGTGACTCAATATGCGGATGGAATTAATCCGAAAAGCATAGGACTAGAAGCGGGCCAAGAAGAAACAAAAGCGGCTAGTTGGGCAACAGGGGCACTGAAAAAACTTTTAGAAGACAATCTTGTTGAGAAAGTGCAACTGGCGGGGAATAAGGTGCTTTATAAACGCACTTAAACCTGAGATATACTGAAAAGATCCAGTCATGATGTCATTGGCTGGATCTTTTGGGAAAATAAGTGGTTGTTCTACAAGTTATGCTTTACTCGTGATTCAAAATACTACCGATTTCTAACATCGGTGCTACATCTATATTATCTGCTTTCATCATTGCTGAAAGACGCTGAATCGAAGATAGTAGTAACGTCTGTTCCCATTCTTCCAACTGCTGAAACTGAGAAACAAAATTATCCTGCAAGGGTTGCGGTGCTTTATGTAACAGCTCCAGACCGAATTCCGTCAGATGAGCGTGAACTTTTCTCTTGTCTGTCACGCTACGAACGCGGCGCACATAACCATTTCTTTCCAGACGATCAAGAATAGTCGTTGCTGTTGCCTGACTCATATTCGTATTACGAGAAAGCTCACGTATTGTAACTTCACCTAACTGTTCGATAGAGCGCATCAGTATCAGTTGTGGTCCCGTGAGTCCTGCAATTTTGCTTAATTTCTTTGAATGAAGGTCAATAGCTCGGATGATCTGGCGTATAGCAACCAGTACTTCTTCATGTTTTTCCAAAATCAATACCCAGACTTTGAGTGATTTAATAATATAAATAACGCGGACATTACCTTACTTGTTTACAGAAGAAAAGTATTGATGTCATCGTTTTCTTTGCAATTTTCTCCAGAAAAGGAGGTTACTGAAAAGTATCTTGCTGAATTGTTCAGATAAAGGATGACATGAATGTCATTCTGTTGCAATGCAGTCGTTTGCGAAACTGTAGCATAAGATTTTTTACGATATTGTAATCTACATAAAATATTAGTGTACAAAACAATTTTGTCAGTGAAGCACGCTAGATGTGTTTTAGTTTTAACCATAAAACTCTGTATTATCTATTTTTTAGGCTATATTTTAACCATTTGATGGCGTTATTGATTTTTTTAAGATAAATTATTCTATGACCATTACGTATTTGTTTATGGCGTATTCAGATGATTTTTAGCTGATTTTCCTATGGATAGGTAATAATAATTTGAAGGCTAAATCATAAAGAGGGGAATTATGACCAAAGGTATTGATAAGTATAGTATCGACAGTACCGATTACACTGTCGGGCAGGATAATGTGCAGAAGTGGGGTTTTGATGTCCATAACCCTGTATTTGGCATTAGCGCGGGGCTGATCCTGTTGTTCCTTGTTGCAACACTAGTTGCTGATCCTGAAACTGCAAAATCTGTTTTAGACGGTATCAAATGGAAAATCATCGGTAACTTTGACTGGCTGTTTATTTGGGCTGGTAATATTTTTGTGGTTTTCTGTTTGATTCTTGTGGTTTCACCATTCGGCAAAATTCGTTTAGGTGGACAATCGGCAACGGCCGATTACTCTTATGTCTCTTGGCTGGCGATGTTATTTGCTGCCGGTATGGGGATAGGCCTGATGTTCTGGAGTGTTGCTGAACCTGTGGCATATTATACCGGATGGTATAATACACCGTTAAATGTTGCAGCATATTCACCGGAGGCTGCGAAGCTTGCTTTGGGGGCGACCATGTTCCACTGGGGTTTGCATCCGTGGGCCATTTATGGCGTTGTCGCTCTTTCTCTAGCATTCTTCTGCTATAACAAAGGGTTGCCGTTATCAATCCGCTCAATCTTTTATCCGTTGCTCGGGGACCGAGCTTGGGGATGGCCCGGACATCTGGTTGATATCCTTGCCGTCGTTGCAACGTTATTTGGATTAGCGACATCATTGGGACTTGGTGCACAACAGGCAGCAAGTGGTATTCATCATGTCTTCGGCATTGAAGCAGGTCTTGGGTTGCAGGTGATTGTCATTGTCGTCGTCACCATGTTAGCTGTTGTTTCAGTGGTTCGTGGTATTGATGGTGGTGTGAAAGTCATTTCGAATATCAATATGATAATCGCTTTGTTGCTGTTGGTTGCCGTGGGATTGATTGGCTACGCAGTAACGTTTGACTCCATTAAAACTACGTTACTCGCCTATATTGAAAATATTGTTTCCTTGAGTAACCCTCATGGTCGTGAAGACGAAGCATGGTTCCAAGGCTGGACTGTATTCTACTGGGCTTGGTGGATCTCTTGGTCACCATTTGTCGGTATGTTTATTGCCCGGGTTTCAAAAGGTCGTACTGTCAGAGAATTTATTACAGCGGTGCTTTTTGTTCCGACACTTGTCACAGTGGTTTGGATGTCTGTATTCGGTGGTATGGCAATTGATCAAGTGGTTCATCAAGTTGGTGAACTGGGGCATAAAGGGATTACTGAAGTTTCACTGGCTATGTTCCAGATGTTTGATGTCTTGCCTTACGGCAAAGTACTTTCTTTAATTGGTGTTGTATTAGTTTTGGTATTTTTTATTACCTCTTCTGACTCAGGTTCATTGGTTATCGATAGTATTACCGCGGGTGGTAAGGTTGATGCTCCTGTCCCTCAGAGAATCTTCTGGGCTTCGATTGAGGGGGCCATTGCGATTGCATTGTTATGGGTTGGTGGAACGGAAGCGGTTCAGGCATTGCAAGCGGGTGCCATTTCGACGGCACTGCCATTTACATTTGTCCTGCTGATGATGTGTGTCAGTCTGGTGATGGGCATGAGAACCGAACGATTAGATTAATTGATGGGTTTGGTTGTACTGAAAAAGCCGACGGATGTCGGCTTTTTTCTGTCTGGACAACGCCCCTTGGGCGAGGGGAGATATAAAAAGTGAACATGCGGCTTCGTGATTTTTGTACCCTCTTGATGAGATGAGAGTTTTATATCCAAAAATCACTAACCGGGCGAGAGCGATCATAGTGATTGGCGATCTGTGCCTGAAGAAGTTCAGCCGTAGCGAGTGCATCAAGCAGTGCATCATGTAGTGGATAGAGTGGTAATCCGTAGCGCTCTCTGGTATTTCCTAAGCGTACTGACGGCTTTTTCTTAAAACTATTCATGAGATTGAAAATGCCACCGGATTGCTGTGCCAAAATTCTTTCTTCGATATTCATGGTATCAACGACCGGAAACTCAATGCCTTCCTTAATTCTTTTTTTAAGTGCCTGGTCGAGAAACTGTCGTTCTATCGGATAGTAATGTACGACAGTTATTTTTCCCGCCATTAGATGGAGAATTTCATCAATAAAATCATTTAAATCAGGAGCATCCATGATATCCGTATGGGTGATGCCATGAATAATGATGGATGATTCTTTCAAAGGACGACGAGGTTTCACCAGCCAATGTTTACACTGACTCAGTTTAATTCGATCCAGCGTGAAAGGTACCGCGCCAATCGTCACGATTTCATCTTTAGCCGGATTTAACCCTGTGGTTTCAAAATCAAGAGCCAGAAACTCGATTTCCTCAATCGGGGTATCTGCATTTGGTAGTAATTGTTGATAAAAATAGTCGAGAGACGGGTGTGTAACCCGTTTCTGTTTGAGTTGATATTTCTTTTGCCAGTCAATGCTGGGGGCTTTCAATAGTTTTTTTAGCATTTTATGATGAACGTGGTGAACTGTTAGCTTTATAACGATATTTCAAAAAGTTTTGCGCATTGCTCAAAATTTGAAATGCATCTTTTAGGTTACGTCGTTCAAAATCTGAGAGATTTTCCGGCTCAATATTGTTGTCCGGCTCAATGCGATTCTCAACATCGTAGGCCTGATGACGAATACGCACCATTGAAATAAATTCAAGCGCATCTCTGAGGTTTTCACCACCGCCTTTCGGGAGCAAACCCGATTCGATAATATCATCCAATCGCTCAAATGAATTTTTCGCATGTGAGCCAATGGCAAGGGCGTGAACCCGGATGACATCGGCTAGCGGTGCCGTTCCTCGTCGTTTTAAGTTGATGGAGTTATTGTGGCGACCATCTTTTTCCATCACAAAGTTTTTGAAAAATCCCAGTGGTGGGGTGCGGTTCAACGCATTACGGGCTAGACAAGCGAGGAAACGCGGACTTCTTTGGGCGCGTCTGACAATAAACCGATTGAGTTGTTCTGCCCAGCGAGTTTGTCCATAGACGCCATCCAGATCGAAAAAAATCGATGCATTCAGCAGCGCTTTAGGGTTCGGATCATCAATCCAATCGGAGAAGCAAACTTCCCATTCCTGACGGGTCATCCGCCAAATCGGATTCGTTGCCATTATCCCACCGGTACAATAGCTGTAACCGCAGCGTGCGAGTGCGTCACAAACAAACTGAGAGAGTTTACTGAAATAGGTATCATGTTTGTTAGCATTATAACGATTGTCGAGAATAATCGCGTTATCCTGATCCGTGACCACCAGTTGTTCATCTCTTCCCATTGAACCCAGTGCCAGAAAACAGTAGGGGATCGGTGGCGAACCATATTCTACTTCCGCCAGCTCAATAATCCGTTGTTTAAAGCTTCTGCCAATCACTGACATCGCAGTGCCAATCATATGGGCATTTGCATCTTCATTAACCAGACGAACAAAACTCTCTTTCACCTGCTCGGCAATCGTAACCAAATCGTCCACACTATTTTGATGGAATATGCTACTGACTAATAATAGTGAGTTTTGCGACTGATAACGAACCAAATCGGTTGTTTCGAGTATGCCTAACGGTTTGTTCTCTTTCAGAATAGGGAGATGGTGAATTTTTTGACGCAACATCACCATCATGGCTTCATAAACATAAGCATTATGATCAAGTGTTAACAGCTCAGTTGTCATCACTTCACGAATCGGACGCTGTGGAGAAATGCCATTGGCCAATACTCGACTACAAAGGTCTCTGTCTGTAATGATACCTAACTGAGATTTGTCATCATGGCTGTCTACTGTGGGTTGCTCGGGATTCAATATCAGCAGGGCAGAGACATTTTCTTCGGCCATTTTTTGCGCTGTTTCATGGATCGATGTTTCAGGGGAAATCCAGATGGTTTCCCCTGTCAGTAAATTCTTAACTTTGGCGGTGGACAGATCATTGGTTTCTACGGTACTGGAAACCGCATGACGGAGCCTAGTTTTATCATTGACCTCAACAAAGTCGGCAAAGATCTCGTAATTATCATACAGAGACTGGAACAGCGATTCTGGAACTCGATAGACCAATGTATCTTCAATTGCAGTGACAGGAAAAACGACTTTGTTGTTGGTCAATAATCCCATTTGACCAAACAGATCGCCTTGTGAGAGACGGTTATAGAGTTCACCTTTGCGTCGATAAACCTCAACCGCGCCACTTCGGATCATGAACAGCTCCTGAATCGCACCACCGTTTTGAATGATCGGCGTTCCTTTTCGAAAATAGGTGATTTCTATCTGTTGAACGATCTCTTCAAGAACTACGTCTTCAAACTCGTTGAATGGTGGATATTGGGCAAGAAATTGTTTAATTTCCAATAATTCTGTATGCATGTAGGTTTCCCTATAACGAGATAACGAGCTTTTTTATCATCATAGCAGGAAGTTACGTGGGGTTCGATGGAAGAGAATGAAATTGTTAAAAAAAAGTAAATTCAGGAGTGATAAAAAAAGCCCGGCTTGTGCCGGGCTGTATATCAAATTCAAGAGTGATGTAATGCGGTTTTCCGTGTTTTCAGATGACTGAACATGGCACTGATAAATGGACTTATCAGTAACAAGACTGCCAGTGATGTGAATGCTAAAGTAATCGGTCTTTCCCAGAGAAAACTGAGTTCGCCATCATTGATCATCAGGGCACGCCGAAGATTTTCTTCCATCAACCCACCGAGAATGAATCCAAGTAATAATGGCGCCAGTGGAAAGTTCGCCAGTCGTAACAAGATAGCTCCGATCGCAATTAAAATCATGATGAAAACATCCATCGTATTGAATGATACGAGATAGACACCGGTAATAGAGAAAAACAAAATCATCGGTAGCAGAACGGTTCTTGGTACGGCAAGCAGGCGTGAAATATAAGGAATCAGCGGAAGATTCAAAATAATTAACACGATATTGCCAAAGTACATTGAAATAATCACTGACCAGAACACATCCGGATGGTCAACGAATAAGCGTGGCCCGGGTTGAATCCCATAAGCAATCAGTGCACCGAGCATGATCGCTGTTGTGCCTGAACCGGGAATACCAAGAGTCAGTAACGGTACGAATGAACCACTGGAAGAGGCATTGTTGGCCGATTCAGGCGCAACGAGCCCTCGAATTGAGCCATGACCGAATAATTCTTTCTTATCTTTAGGGGCCAGATTTCGTTCCATACCATAGCTGAGGAATGCCGCAATAGTGGCACCTGCACCGGGTAAAACACCGGTAAAGAAACCCAGAATCGAAGAGCGTATTGCAACCGGAGCCGCCTCTTTAAACTCTTCTTTACTGATTTTCATGCTCCCGAGGTCGCTCATTTTTTGGGTTTCAGTATGACTTGAATCAGCGTCTGGCTTCAGAATTCCCATTAACGTTTCGCCTAAGGCAAACGTTGCCATCGCGAGCATCAGAAAACTAAATCCGTCCATCAGATCCGTTAAACCAAAAGTAAATCGTTCAACACCGATCCCTTTATCAATTCCTACGGTAGAAAGCATCAGGCCTAAGACTGTCATCATCCACGCTTTCAAAACTTGTCCTTTGCCGGCAAAAGCAGCGACGGCTGACAGCCCCACTAACATCAGTGCAAAATAGTCGGCTGATTGAAAACTGAGTGAGACCGTGGCGAGTGCCGGGGCTGCAAACAGTAACATGATGGCGGAGAGTGTTCCCCCCGTAAATGAAGAGTAGGCCGCCAGCGCTAATGCTTTGCCTGCCTGTCCTTTTTGCGCCATCGGGTATCCGTCAAAAGCGGTAACGACTGTGGATGAGCACCCGGGGGCATTAATCAAAATGGATGAGGTTGAGCCACCAAAGATTGCACCGTAGTAGACACCGGCCATCAGAATCAAACCGGAAGAGGGTTCCAATCCATAGGTAATAGGGATCATGAGAGCAATCGCTGAAATAGGCCCTAATCCCGGTAACATCCCGATAAATGTACCGACAAAGCATCCGATAATCACCATCATCAGATTCATCGGTAGGACTGCAGTGCTGAGCCCCTGAAGAATTCCATCTAACATTGCAGTCTCCTTACCAGATGGTGAAAATGACACCGGGCTCCAGATAAATATCCAGACCTTGGGTCAGCAATAGATAAAAGCTTAAGACAAAGGGAAATGACGCCCCGAACAGGACTTTTTTACGTCGTTCGCCTAAGAGATAAAACCCGATAGCCAGAAAGAGTGTTGTGGCGATGACAAAGCCGACATAGGTCAGTCCAATGCCATAGAGCGTCATTAAAACTAAAAAGCTGATTAGTAATTTCCAGTTGAATTGGAGGACCGCACCACTTTTTTTATCGGGTTGTCCGGTAACGAGCAGTGCCACAGAAAGAATGGTGCCAATATAAGTGAGTAGTATCGGTAAGGTTCTGGCGGTAAAGGGTTCGTATTCGTCACCGGGAAACAGGGGAATATTGAATGTTTGATAACCATAAACCAGACAAAGTGCGAGAAAGATCAATGCACCGACTCTGTCTCGACATAACAAATATTGACTTGAGAGCATTGGATTTCTTTTAGTAGACATCTATCCGACTCCATTGGGGGTGAGGGGCGTCATATACAGGTAGCCTGGACGGGGGAACCTCAACAAAGGATTCAGCAAACCTGTATATGACAGTTTGTGTTCTTATTTAGGGAATTATTGAATAAAGCCTAATTCACGCATCAGGGTTCTCATCTGTTTTTCCTGTGCTTCAAGAAAAGCATTGAATTCTGGTGCTGGTTTATAGTTATCGACCCAGCCGTTGCGATCCCGAAGCGTTTTCCATTCCGGTGTTTGGTACATTTTTTCTAGAACTTTGTCCCATTCAGCTACTTTTTCTTTGCTCACTCCCGGCGCTGCAAAAAAGCCGCGCCAGTTGGCAAACACAGTTGGATTGCCATTCTCTGTTAATGTCGGAATATCCGGTGCAGAAGAGAGACGTTCCGGTGCGGTGACGGCCACAATTCTGATTTGTCCTGCTTTTGACATTTCAAGCACTTCACCTAAACCGGTTGAAAGGAGCTGTGTTTCTCCGGATAGCAGGGCCGCCATTGCTTTACCCCCGCCATCATATGCGATGTAACGAACTGCTCTCGGATTCAATTTTTCCCCTTTGAATGCTTCAGCAACGACCAGATGATCCGTGCTTCCCCGGGCTGAACCACCTGCAATCTTGATTTTCCGCGGGTTGTCTTGGAAATCGGCAACAATATCTTTCCAGGTTTTATATTTTGAATCGGCACGCACGACAATGGCACTGTAATCAGAAACAATTGATGCGACAGGGGTCATGTCTCGAAATGACTGAGGGAAAACCCCGGAAAGGGAGCGGACAACAATCGGACTTGAGTTGACCATCAGAGTATCTTGCTGCCGGTCTGCGGTTTCAATCAGATGAGCAATGGCTTTGCCGCCACCGCCACCGGACATATTTTGAAAAGAAACGTGATCAATCAGCTTGGATTTAAATAACACATCACCTGTTCCCCGTGCCGTCATGTCCCAGCCACCACCGGCACCACCGGGAATCAGAAAGTGGATATCCTCAATATCCGCAGCCAGTGTACTGATGGAAAAGCCAGCTGCGAGCATGGATATGATCAGGCGGGTTTTCAGTTGCTTCATAATTCACGTTCCTTTTGCAGTGTGCAATTAATGCTTTATCGGTTTTATGCTTGGTTTGTTTTATTGTTGTCCTTATGGGATCACTTCATCCGCGATGACATGGTAAAAGTTATACAAATGTTAATTATTTGTCCTGTTTGTGGTGATAAAAGTGAATAATGAGCATTAGTCATATTTTGTTCATATTGGTCACAGAATGTAATGCGTTGAATCAATCACAGTTATTCGTTATGTAACTCTTAACAATGTTAGATAAATGTTAATGTACAGCTTCGTTTCTGGAGGTGCATATGACATGGAATGAGATTAGTTTCCGTAAACGGATGTTGATCATCATGACGTTTTCAGGGCTCGTTGAGTTGCTGATTCTGGCATTGGCCGGTTTTTCTTATATTCGCCATCAGCAAGAAGAAGATATGGGGCAGAAGGCATTGCGTGTTGCCACGTTTTTGTCTGAATCCCCAGCGGTGATTGAGATGATTCGTCAGGAAGATACCAGTCAGCAACAGTATTACCGTGATCTGACTTATATGATCGGCGCAGCATTTATTGTCATTGGGAATCATCAGGGGATTCGGCTGGTTCACCCGCTAGAGCAGCGAATTGGTCTGCCGATGGTTGGCGGAGATAACCAGAAGGCATTGCGAGCAGGGCAGTCTTATATCTCGTTTGCCCGTGGTTCTTTAGGCCGTTCAGTCCGGGGAAAGTCCGCGGTGATTGATGCATCTGGCCATATCATTGGTGTCGTGTCGGTCGGCTATCTGATTGAGCGATTACAAGATAGGGTTCAACCCTATTTGCACTATCTGTTGATTATTGTGGTCTTGGTGGTGGTGGTGAATGGACTCATTTCTGGATATATCTCCCGACGTTTTCAAAAAGCAATTCTCGGCTTCGAGCCTGAAGAGATTGGTCGTCTCTACGGAGAACTCGATGTCACGATGAGCACGTTAAAGGAAGGCATTCTGAGTATCGATGAAAAGGGTTATCTTCGCTCTATCAACCGAAGTGCCTGCGACATTCTGGGGATTGATAAAGACACAGCACTGAACCATTTGTTAACGGATTCGTTGCACGACAGTAATCTCTATACTCTATTGGAAACCGGGGAAATCGATAGTGATATTGAATTATATCTCAATCACCAATGGTTGATCGCCAACCGGAGCCCGATTGTTGTCGATGGGCGGGTCGTTGGTGCGGTTGCCAGCTTTCGATTGCGTGATGAAATTAATGATTTAACCGAGCAGCTTTCCCAGACAAAAGCTTATGCGGAACTGTTGCGTTCGCAGACGCATGAACATCGGAATAAACTCAATACAATCAGTGGATTAGTTCAAATGGGAGAGCTGGAATCAGTTCAACAACTTATTGGTCAGGAGACCGAACATTATCAGACCTTGATCGAATTTTTGCGGGGGGCGATCAAAGATCCGTTGATTGCGGGAATGTTGCTGGGTAAAAGTGAACGGGCGCGGGAATTGTCGCTGGAGCTGCGGGTTGAAGAGGGAACGACGCTGGATATATTACCTGATCATCTCCATGCCGAAGATGTTGTGACAATATTGGGGAATTTAATTGATAATGCCTTTGAAGCGGTATTGACATCGGTGCGGCAAAGTAAACATATTGCTTATGAACGGCGTATCATTGATGTATCGATCAGTGACTATGGCAATGAGATTATTCTGGAAGTGGATGACCAAGGATGTGGCCTACCGGAAGGCGTCAGGGTTGATATGCTGACAGAGAGAGGGGTATCCAGTAAAAGCGCTCAGGGGCGAGGCGTCGGATTGTTTCTGGTGCAGCAGTTGACGGACAGATATCACGGACAGTTGGAAATGTTCGATAAAAAAGGAAATGGTACAAGAATGACGGTTTATTTGCCCAAGGAACCATTGATATGAATACCAGAGTCATGATTATTGAAGATGATCTGGTGATTGCTCAGCTTCATCAGCGTTATTTGGAACAAATCGGTGGCTTCGAGGTTGTCGGCATTGCAACCAATAAAGTCGAGGCTGAGATGCAATTGTCACTTCTTACACCGGATTTGGTTCTTTTAGATGTTTATTTACCGGATGGAACTGGATTGGATATTTTGCAGCAGTCGAGAAACAATCAGGATCAGTGTGATGTGATTTTGATTACGGCAGCTAGAGATGTCGGCACATTACAACAGGCTATGCGTTATGGTGTGGTTGATTATTTACTGAAACCTGTCGTGTTTTCCCGACTTGAATCCGCAATGCAAAAATATCAGCAACTGCGGCAACAGTTGACCGAAGCGGGAGGGCTTGATCAGGGGTTAGTCGATAAAATGCTTTCTAATTCAGTCAGGGCAGCAACGACATGTGTCGAAAAACTCCCGAAAGGCATTGATGCCGTAACTTTGGATAAAATCCGCAAGCTCTTTCAAGACAATGTCTCGCTGACCGCGGATGAGGCCGGAGAACAGATCGGAGCAAGCCGAACCACTGCCAGACGCTATCTGGAGTATCTGAATGGTACCGGAGAACTGCTCTCTGATGTCAATTATGGGACTGTAGGCCGTCCTGAACGGTGTTATCAGCGTAAGAGATAAAAGAGAAGAGATAAAAAGATAGTCATATGCAGTGAGCCGTTGACCCACTGCATATATTTACAAGATGAACTACAGATTTTTTAACCAAGGCAGAGCTGCGTTAAGAAATGGTCAATATGCTCTCCCACCTCTGCCGGCGTTGAAGCCCGTCTCATCTGTTCCATCGAAGGGAGCTGATTATTTTGATAATATTCCGCTGAAACAAAGGCATCACTGGCACGATAGCGTAATGTATCCTGATCAGCTGAGCCGTCACCAACAATGATAAACTTACCCGTGGTTTTATTCTGACTTTTCCATTGTTCAATGACCTGGACTTTCCCCTTTGAGGAAAGGAGTGGGGAAGGTCGTATACTGAGCACTCTATTTCCCAGCCAGATAAAACGATTCGCAGTGAGTTGATCATATTGAATGCCCCATGCATCTAATAACGGGGCGATCCATTCCGTATAACCGCCAGAAATCACATGGAGCTTGATACCTTTGTCGGTTAACGAACGGAATGTATCTTTTAATACGGGATCCAAAGCATCCACTCGGCTTGCAACATACTGATCGATTGTTTGCTTGGTGACAAACATCGCAGTTCTGAGCATGAGCAGTTTCTCTTGCCAAGTTGCACGTCCGGCAAATGCCCGCGGTGCGATTTCTGCCAGATACCGCATTGTTTCATCACCACCTTTTTTATGACTCAATGCAATTTTCAAGACTTCTACCGTACTCTCTTCCGGAAGTATCGTATTATCAAAATCAAAGATGACGTTCATAACTGCTTTAACTGCTCTCTGTAACTATATTTATCATCTCTGGTCCAGTGGGTTGCCGGTATCTTCAGATAATCGGCGATATCCTGTTGAACGGAGTCGGCAAATGCTTGCGGTGTCTGCTCCCGAGAGTAGTAATGAAGCTTATCCAAATAGGCCACTTCGAAATGGATATAGGGCATCATGAGAATGGTCATGAAGCGGATATACCCCGGAGACATCATTGGACTGGGAGACAATCCGAAAGGAAGCTTGACTTTTAAAGCGATCGGGACGACGGGTTGTCCTCGGATCATAAACTCAGGACGAAACCGGAATAGCGCTTGCCCGTTATTGAGCGTGGCTTCTGGCGTAATGTATAGCGCGTGTTTTTCCGGGTCTTTATGCCATTCCCTGAAACACTGCACTAACTGCCGTTGATTTCTGACGAGCCAATAACTGGAATTCGAGCCTTTAAATAAGATGTAGCCGACAAATTTACCGAGAGGACTATCCGCTTTATCAATCATCAGTGTCGCGTGCGGCATTGCCAGTCCGGGAATATGATCAAAAATACTGACGTGGGGGGATGCAACAACGCATCCTGCAGTATGATGCCCCACCGCTTCCGGTGTCATATTACAACGAACTCGTATGCCTAACAGGCGGATGAAGCCCCGGTATACAGACTTTCTTTTCGCACGAGGAAATATCGGAAACACCAGTCCGTAAGCGCCAATCAGCAACAGACGGAACAGCAGTAATAACAATCCAAATGGTATATATAGCACTGTCAACACTGAAAAGTGGTTCCATAGTTTCACATCACATAATGTCGAGATAGGGACATCCCGACATAACGTGGATTGCTCAATATTTTGCATGTACTGTTTCCCGTGTTTCTTGTTTCTGAATGTACTGATAAAGTTTTTGAGCAGTACTTTCGTTTTTGTCTCTGACCTTGAAGAAGTTATCTCGGTCATAGTCAATCTTGAGGTGATCACCGAATGGGGTGGAAATAATTCGGCACTGTTCACGGTCAAGGTTGAGGTATTTCAGATTCATCTGAATGGCACGGGTGTGTTTAATGTTCGTGAGTGTATAAACGGACGTGAATCCCAGTACATCAAAGGCCCAGCATAATGCTGTATGCCCTGCTAAATATGTCCAGGGCGTTCCCCAGTATTTTGGTAAATAACGCATTCCGAAGTTAATACCAAATTGTTTCTCTTCAAATCCAGCGTATCCCATGAAAGGGGCATTGGCTCCTTGAGAAACAACCCAGCGAGCCCATCCTTTTTGTTCTTGATTCTGTCTAAATCGTTCAACTTCATCGTTGATAATATCGATTGTTCTTACCTGCCCAGAAGAAATAAACTTCATATTTTCTTCATCGGAAGCCAATGTCGCATATCCCTGAATATCATCATCATTCCACTTACGCAGCGTGATGCCGTATTTGCTACATATTACGTTATTCATCATATTTACCTACCGCCAAACTTCAGTTGTTCAATTGTTTATTATCGCCACATTGTTCAATGTGATGTTTCTACATCTCGTTCTAATACGTTGTGTTTTCCGTCCTTCTGTGGGTTCATATAACTGAGAACAGATGGAAAAGCTATGAACACTGGGTGAGGAGCTGAACTCTCTTCATCTTAGTATGTTTTCAAACATACTTATTACATCAATTATTATTGATATATAAACATCAACTCATCCAACCAGTGACTAAGTGCTACATGAGAAGCGTAAAAGTGACGGAAAATTTTATTGAGTGAATAGTACTTCGTTAAAATATTCCTCTTTTTAATTATCAATATAAATTTAAGTTATTTGCTCTTTGTTTTAATGTAAATAGTTGCTTATCGTCATAATTATCAAAAGAGGGAGTCGTGATCTTGATACGGCTAGCAAATCGCTAGGAGGAGAAAGGCACAGTGGATAAAATATAAAATAAAATAAAATCATCTAAAAAAATAAAAAATATACTCTTTAGTCTCTAATATGAGAAATTTTTCTTAATTTTTCTTTTGTGAGACTCACACTGTAGAGCAGAGTTATATAAGAATGTTAGCGCTTTCATGTGAATCAATTGGACATATATGATGCTTAATAGTTTTAAATTAGGAAAAAATGTGGACATCGTGCTTTTCTACGATTTTCCATTTATAGATATCGATTTTATCAATATGATTGACACAGTTAATCAAACACCAATAGTAAGTTGTTATTTATCAGTATAATATACTTTAAAAAGGTTGTTATGGTATTCGTAACCGCAACGAAACATCTTATGACACATTGTGATTTCTAGTGTGACAACTTTGCAGTGATGATGATATCCAGGAGGAAGATATGACCCAAACGTTAGTGATCGTCGATGTTCAAAATGATTTCTCACCATCTGGCGCCTTACCTGTGCCTGATGGCGATTGTGTGGTTACAGTGATCAATCGGTTAATGTCTTGTTTTGAGCATGTTGTTGCGACGCAAGACTGGCATCCTGCTGGCCACGGTAGCTTCGCGTCCGTACATCATATGTCTCCCGGTGAGATGATTGAACTGAATGGCATTCAACAGCTTCTATGGCCCGATCACTGTATTCAATCATCTTGGGGATCCGAATTCATTCCCGGATTAGCACAGAACAATATTGAATATATTGTCTATAAAGGCAGCAATCCTGAGATTGATAGTTATAGTGGATTCTTTGACAATGGAAAACAGCAATCAACCGGACTTTTGGATTATTTGAAAAAAATCAATTCAGATGAATTGTATATTGTCGGACTTGCGACAGACTACTGTGTGCTATTTACAGCACTTGATGCCGTTGAACTTGGCTTTCAAACTTATGTTGTTCAGGATGCCTGTCGTGCTGTGAACCTAGCTCCTGATGACGAAGAGAAAGCGCTGGCGAAAATGGCGCAAGCGGGCTGTCAGATTATACAGTCAAGAGATGTGCTGAACGAATGATGATATATAGATAAATGATGATATATAGATAAATGATTGTATATAAAACCGCATTTATCAATGCTGCTGCTCAGCAAAACCGATGATGAAAGGTCAGGAGGCAACACGTCAGCGCATCGGTATGAAAAGAGCCAGTAACCAGACTGACCCATCCATGGTTTTACTTCCGACGGTATAGTCTTTCGGGCCTGCCAACTCGACCATGTTGGATAATCGCTTCAAGGAAGCTGGTGGAGGTGCAATATTCCAGATATCGGCGAGCGGTTGTTTTACTGATACCAACCAACTTACCCAGTGACTCAGCAGTGTGTGTCACATCTTCTTCTTGATAAATGACCTTGATCTTATCCAGTGTCAGTTCATCAATCCCTTTGGGGAGATTATCTTGATGGTATTGTGCTTTTGATTGAAAGTTGAGTAATTCATCGACATGCCTTTGATTGAAGTTATCTGCGGCTTTCAGTGAATTGTTATACTTTAAATAGCGTTCAAGTGAATCCTGTAGTCGGTCATAGGCAATCGGTTTGAGCAGGTAGTCAAAAACACCGCAGCGAACTGCCTCACGGACGGTTTCCATATCTGAGGCTGCGGTGACAAAAATGACGTCCGGCATGCTTCCGCCTGAAATCATCTCCTTCAGTAAATCCAGACCACATCCATCGGGAAGAAAGTTATCTAATATAATTAATTGTGGTTTTAAAAAACGGAGCATGCTACGCGCTTCAGCCAGAGAGCGGGCAACACCAACCGGACGAAACCTAGGCATTTGATTCAGGTAGTAAGTGTGAAAATCAGAGATACTGACTTCATCTTCAACAATCAATACATCAAATACATCCATTATTATGTACTCACGTTAGGGATGAAAATAGAAAAAATGGTACCTTTGGGTTCAGCATGGTCAATCAATATCGTGCCATTGGCCTGAGTGACCAGACGATGGACGAGATATAAACCGATACCATGTCCCGGCTGTTCCTTGCTACTGACGCCCTTGGTAAAAAGTGAATCAGAAATTGCTTCGGGGATACCAGTACCATTGTCCGCTACCTCAATGACGAGTTCATCTGAGGCATCGGTTAAAAGCAGTGTAATTGTTTTATTACTGCTATCGCTTTTTAAAGTAGCTTCAAAGGCATTGTCAAGTAGATTCCCCAAAATTGCGGCCAGTTCGTCGGATGACATACATTGTGGTTGTTTTTTCATCTGACAGAGTGGATCAAAATCCAATTGTAGGCCGAGTTCTTTTGCGCGGCTATATTTTCCCAGAAGGAGTCCGGCAATAATACGCGAGCAGAAAGTTTGGGTAATATAATCGATCAGTTGTTGTTGATTTTGGGTTTCTTTCTGAATGGCTTGAATGGCCTCATCATAAGCGCCAATTTGTACTAATCCTCCGATAGTGGATAACCGATTGGTATATTCATGACTGAGCACACGAAGGTTTTCCGTATGCTGGCGAATTTGTGAAATTTGTGATGTCAGGGTATTGATGTCATCGCGTTTCCGGAAACTCACAACCCAGCCAATATGTTTTTCGTGATCCCAAATGTTGATTCGGTTGGCAACCAATGTTTCACCGTTGCAGGTGATCAGCTCATCTTGTTGGTCATTGATGTCAACTTGACCATGTGGGTCGCTACCCATAAAAAATGAAGCGGGCGTGACGAATTCAGTAATGGATCTGCCAAGTAAATACTTGGGCGGATGTGCGATGCCCAATGTTTTGAGTGCGCGGCTATTGACCGATAAAATTTCGCCTTGAGTACTGACAGCGATAATGCCTTCATAAACACTTTGTAAGATTGAACTCTGTAAGCGCAGAGAGAGCGCAATTTCTTCTGGTTCCATTTCGAACATTTGTCGTTTGATATGTTTGGTAAATAACCAAGCACCGAGCATGGATAAAATCAGCAGGGCAAATAAGGCATAAAAAAGCGGATAGGAATATAATGCCATCCAATCACTGATGCTATTCATCAAGTAACCAACGGAGATGACACCGATAATCTCATTGTGTTGATTAATAATGGCGGATTTCCCGCGGATCGCAAAGCCTAAACTCCCTTTTCTTAAAGACGAATAATATTCCCCGTATTTTAACGCACGAACGTTATCCCCCCCTTGCATTGGAAAACCGACTTTATTTGAGTCAGGGTGTGCCAGCCGAATCCCTTTTTTGTTGCCGACAACAATGAAGTCTGCATCCGAGATCGCTTGTAGCTCATGGACGGTGTGCTGAATCGCTTCAATATTGTGTTGCTCGATGTTGTGAATCAATACCTTATTATGTGCAATCTCTCGGGCTTGGATGACAGCTTTGGTTCTAAACTGATGTTCGAGACTTTTAGTGAGTGTGAGATGAAAAAAGACAGTAACCAATATTAATTGAATCGAAATAACAAAGATAAGCAGAAGGGCAACCCTGAGCTGGAATGATAGCTTCTGACATATATGTGTATGAGCGGCTTGAAAAATCGGTTTGAGCATAACGGGTATATTAAGGCTAATTGTTATTCGTGATTATATCGATTCTATGGATGAATAGAATTGACGTGAGTGGTTCAATATCCATTTTTAGACGTTGAATATCTTGTGTTTCTTATAGCCGTGCGTTCTGCATCACAATTGTGAGATATCAATACAATGCAGTTTGTCAGTCGGCTGGTGATTATTATGTGATGATTGTTGTTATATTCATGAGTGATTTAAGATGAGCAGGCGGTCTGGTTAGAGCGCGTCGGATGACGCGCTCTAAGGAAAGGCGAATTACATAAATATCCCGAATACGACACTGGCGATGATGAGAACAATACCACCACCAAGACGCGAAGAGATTTGGGCATAAGAGAGTAAGTTCATTCGGTTAGAGGCGGCCAGCACTTCAAGGTCACCTGATCCCCCACGGTTTGCCATACACAGACCCGCCGTGATTGAAGATTCAACCGGATAAAAGCCCATCATCCAACCACCGAGTGCAGAGCCAAAAATTGCGCCCGTTACAATGAGTGTCGCAATAATGACATTGGTGAGCGTCAGTGCATTCATCACTGCACCCAGATCGGTGTAAGCAATACCGACACCGACCATCAAGACCCAAAGCAACTGTTTAGAAAAGAAGGAAGAAAGACGTTTTGCACCTTCTTTGATTTCATCCGAGCAAAGACCTGCACCGTTGATGATTGCCACAATAATGACCATGTAAGCGAATGTATGAATTTTGATATCACCAAATCCAGGGAGAATATGCTTGGAAAGTGAGGCTGAGAATGTATAAACACAGGCAGCAAGCATCAGACCAATAGCTATTTCACGAGGTGTAATCGTCAATGTCTTGGTTTCTTCGCTCACATTGAAATTTGATTTACGTATCAGTTCTCCGTTACCGGTTAGTGAAGGGATTTTATCGCCTAAACCATTTAGAATGGCTGCAGCAACAATTGCAACGATATTGGCAATCGTAAGAATTGCAATCGCAACTGAGTAGTACTGCTCTTTTGAACCGCCTGTGACGGACTCGTAAATTTCAGACAGCGGAATCGCGCCTGCGCCATTACCACCGCCCATAATTGGGAGTACATACAGCATCATAATCCGGTCCACCGGAATGCCGAAAATCATGCCCCCTAAGATACCAAGAATCGATGCCCCGGCCACTGCTGCGAGAATTGTTGGAATATAGCCAACTAATGAACGCAGCAGAAGTTTTCGATTGACTGCCAGAATCGAACCGGTAATCAATACCGCGATAAATAAGTCAAGGAAGTCCGTTTTTTTCATGACATCGGTGACCGCGGTAATTTCTCTTTGGGTCAACAATCCGGTATGGACGAACCAAGCTGCGACAAGAAAAATCATCACTGGCGCGCCACCTATATATTTATTGAATATCGGTAGACGCTTACCGAATTCACCAAATATTGCCCCGACGACAAACATAAAGCTGAAGCCACCAACAATATTGTTAGGCAGCGTATCTGTAATATGTGCAGTCAGAACTACAAGAAAGAGTAGGGCAAAAAGATGGAATGGTATGCCGAATATTTTTATTTGTGACAGCAATGAGTGAGATCCCTGAGCGTCACTTGTTATTCGTAACGTTTTTTCATTCATAATCAATTTCCGTAGGTTGATGTTCAATTTAACAATTTAGATAAAAAATTGATCCATAATTGTGAAAAAGTTCATTGAATGAAGTGACGTTAAAAACGTCAATGGCGTTAATGATTTTTATTGAATTTTATAATCTAAAAACAATGGGATAGATGATTTAATTCATTAAATTCATAAAGAGTTTTTAAGCTCGCATATAAAGTGATTCATATCATCATTTTATGAATACAAACACCGCAAACTATGTCGTGACAAATTGATTTATAGAGGCAGTACGGCATGTTAGACGAGGTGTTTTTTTCTCGAGTCCCAATTACGAATCGCTATAAAATGGGTAAAATTCAAACCTTTTTGACGCGTAACGGGTTGGATATTGATGATGATGTAGAATATTTCGTTGTCGGCAAGCATGTCTCTGGACCGATACTGGCATGTGGTGCCATTGCCGGGAAAGTTTTAAAGTCGGTTGCGATTGATAAGACACATCGGGGCAGTGGGTTATCACTGACACTCATGACTGAATTGACCAACTTCGCTTATGAGTTAGGACGCTACAATTTATTTTTATTTACCAAACCTCAAAACTTTAACTTATTTCGCCAGTCTGGTTTTTTCCCGCTTGCACAAGTCGATGATGCCATGGTTCTCATGGAAAATAGCCCCAATCGTTTTCAATCATATTGCCAGCAACTCAAACTGATGAAAGTTGCAGGTGACCGTATCGGTGGCATGATTATGAATGCGAATCCATTCACTCTGGGGCATCAATATTTAGTTGAAAAAGCCTGTGCCGAGTGTGATTGGGTCCATCTGTTTGTGGTTCGCGAAGAAGGTAAGGATTTTTCTTATCTTGAACGACTGAGCATGATTCGGGCCGGCACACAACATCTGAAAAATGTAACCGTCCATCCGGGGTCGGATTATATGATCTCCAGAGCCACATTCCCGACTTATTTCATCAAAGATCAGAAGAAAATCAATTACTGTCATGCTGCACTGGATTTACAACTGTTCCGTGACGGCATCGTTCCCGCTTTAGGGATCACCCACCGATATGTGGGCACTGAACCACTGTGTCCGGTCACCAATCATTATAACGAGTCGATGCATTACTGGCTGGCCTCAGCAGTTTCTCGACCAAATCGCATTGACATTATAGAAGTACCAAGAAAGGCCATTGGTGGTGAGCCCGTTTCAGCGTCCAGAGTCCGACGGTTATTATCTCAGCAACACTATGAGCAGGTTGCGAAACTGGTACCGACAACGACCTACCAAATCTTATTGAGCGATGATGTTCTGTGCAATCGACTAAAATCAGTTGCGGCCTGAACGCCATCCTATATAAAAATCAAAATCAGAAAGGCCCAATCCCATGGAAATTAAACAACCAGCGTTTGCAGGAACTCTGGAGTCCAGTGATCTTCAGGTTCGAATCTCTCCCAATAATGACGGAGGTATCATTATTCATCTCGATAGTACAGTTCAGCAACAATTTGGTGAAATTATCAGACACGTTGTGCTCGATGCGTTACAGCAACTGAAAGTGACCAATGCCATTTTAACGATTGAAGATAAAGGGGCTTTGGATTGTGTGATTCAGGCTCGGGTACAGGCTGCAGTGATGCGTGCTTGTGGTGTCGAACAGATTGATTGGAGCCTATTGTCATGAGTCGATTACGCAGAAGTATGTTATTTGTGCCGGGTGCGAATGCCGCAATGTTGAGTAATACGTTTATCTACAAGCCCGATGCGATTATGTTCGATCTTGAAGATTCGGTTTCATTACGGGAAAAAGATACTGCGCGCATGTTGGTGTATCGTGCATTACAACATCCGTTATATCAGGATATAGAAACCGTTGTCCGGGTGAATCCGATTGACTCTAAATTTGGTATCAATGATTTAAATGCCGTGGTCAGAGGTGGTGCGAATGTCGTCCGTCTTCCGAAAACCGATACTGCGCATGATGTGACGTTGATGGCGAACCAAATTGAAGAAATTGAAAAAGCCTGCGGCCGTGCTGTCGGTAGTACTCAATTGTTGGCCGCGGTTGAAAGTGCCCAAGGGATCAACAATGCTGTCGAGATCGCGCATAGTTCCCCTCGACTGATCGGGATCGCGCTGGGAGCGGAAGATTATGTTCGTGATTTGCGCACAAACCGCTCACCAGAAGGGACGGAACTCCTGTTTGCCCGATGTAGTATTCTTCAGGCTGCACGAGCTGCGGGGATTATGGCATTTGATACTGTCTATTCGGATGCGAACAATGAGGCCGGATTCCTTCACGAGGCAGAACACATCAAACAGCTTGGATTTGATGGTAAGTCACTGATTAACCCACGCCAAATCGATCTACTTCACAATGTCTATGCACCGACCCAGAAAGAGGTCGATTATGCTTATGCCGTCATTGAAGCGGCTGAAGAAGCAGAGCAACAAGGGTTAGGGGTTGTGTCTCTCAACGGCAAAATGGTCGATAGCCCAATCATTGAACGTGCACGCTGGACATTGCAACGTGCTGAATCTGGTATCAAACAATAGAAGGCAGTGTTATGAGTGTCAGTACGTTAAATAATCCAATTTCGCTTGATGAACTGGAAATCCATTCATTAACGCCTTATACAAGAGCCAATGCAATCACACCGCATCTGGTTGAAGAACGATTTAAAAAGGGAAGAAAACTCAAAAGTTCACTTGAACAGGCGATTAAAGAGTTAGGTTTGGCTGATGGTATGACGATTTCTTTCCATCATGCATTTCGTGGTGGTGATAAGACCATCAATGCTGTCATGGAAGTGATTGCCAAAATGGGGTTCAAAGACTTAACTTTAGCTTCCAGCTCTTTGACGTCGATTCATGCACCATTAATTGAACATATCCGCAATGGTGTTGTGCGTAAAATTTATACCTCCGGGGTACGGGGTGAGCTTGCTGAAGAGATCTCCCGAGGATTGCTGAAAGAACCAGTTCATATTCATTCGCATGGCGGACGGGTTCACTTAGTCCAAAGTGGTGAAGTTCATATCGATTTCGCATTTATTGGGGTTCCTTGTAGTGATGAGTTTGGGAATGCAAATGGTGTGCAAGGCAAGTCCCGTTGCGGTTCTCTAGGTTATGCACAGATAGATGCACAATATGCGGATCGAGTGATTATCCTGACGGAATCAATGGTTGATTATCCGAACTCACCTGCCTCAATTCGTCAGGACTGCGTTGATGCCGTTATACAGGTTGCAGAAGTCGGTGACCCAGATAAAATCGGGGGTGATGCAACGCGAATGACCTCCAATCCGCGTGAGTTACTGATTGCGAAACATGCGGCTGAGGTTATCGAACACTCTGGTTATTTTAAGTCTGGGTTCTCCTTGCAGACGGGCTCCGGTGGTGCATCTCTTGCGGTGACGCGTTTCCTGAAAGATAAGATGATCAAGCAAAATATTGTGGCATCTTTCGGTCTTGGTGGAATTACAGCCACGATGGTTGATTTACATGAGCAAGGTTTGATTGAAACATTACTGGATGTCCAGTGTTTTGATTTGGTCGCCGCTGAGTCTTTATCCCGTAACCCGAACCATCATGAAATTTCAGCCAATGAATACGCCAACCCTTCCTCAAAAGGGGCCGTGGTTGATCGACTTGATGTCGTGATTCTCAGCGCTTTAGAAATTGATATGCAATTTAATGTCAATGTGATTACCGGCTCCGATGGGGTGATCCGTGGTGCCTCTGGTGGTCATTGTGATACTGCCGCCGCAGCGAATTTAACGGTTGTTGTTGCACCATTGGTCCGGGGACGAATTCCGACGGTTGTTGAGCGAGTCACAAATGTCGTGACACCGGGAGCATCGGTTGACGTGTTGGTCACTGATCATGGTATTGCTGTGAATCCGAGACGTGAAGACCTGATCGAACGACTCAATGCGCTTTCAATCCCGGTTTATTCTATCGATGCATTGCAGGCTCGAGCTGAATTAATTACGGGTAAGCCCGAACCCATTCAATTTACTGACAGAACGATTGCCTTTGTGCGGTATCGGGATGGTTCTGTCATTGATGTGATTAAAGAGGTTGCTCAATGACACCGATAATAGAAGAAACACCCGTTCATTTGTGCGAGCTACTTGCGTGTAAAGAACACCGAGCAAAAACGCAATTATCATGGTTGAGAACTTACGGGGTCCCTTTGGTTTCGTTTAGCATCAATATGCCGGGCCCCGTCAAACTGAATCCAATCAGTGAACAAATTTTTGCTCAGGGATTAGCGGCACTGGAAGCGACTTGTCATGAGCAGGGCTGGACACTCATCGCACAGCAAATTCATCATGAGAAAACGGGACCAGAGGGCATATTTGCAGTGCAAGGGGTGAGTGCATCGATACTCAAAAAGCAGATGATGCACATTGAAAAGACGCATCCGGTCGGGCGATTGATGGACTTAGATGTGATTGATAAGCAAGGTAAAAGCATTAGTCGTAAAGCTTATCAAATCGGGCGAAGGAAATGCTTAATCTGTCAGGAAGATGCGGTCATCTGTGCTCGCTCCCGTCGGCATCCGCTTCAGGAGCTTTTGACGAAGATAGAGGAAATGGCTCATGCAGATGAGTGCTGTCATTAACTTGCTGTTTGACCCGAGTCTGAGTCCAGCAGATGCTGAAAATATCGATGTGTTACCTTGTCACACTAAAGATCAGGTTCCTTTCGATCAATTTGTCGGTCATCTGGCTTATCATGCCATGATGCTAGAGGTTCATTTAACACCGAAACCGGGGCTGGTTGATACTGTGAATCAAGGCGCCCACCATGATATGGATCTGGCGTTGTTTGTTCACAGTGCTGAAGTGCTTGCACCATACATGATTGGTTTTGTTCGAGCGGGCTGGTTGCATCACCACCAACCGCTCTCGTCTCTTTTAGCGGAATTACGGCCGATTGGGATTGATGCTGAAGTTGCTATGTTTCAAGCAACTTCGGGTGTCAATACCCATAAAGGGATGATCTTTTCCATGGGGATCATTTGTGGCGTCGTTGGCTGGCTGCAAGCCAATCAACGGAATATGAGTGCGTGCGCTATCAGTGATGCTGTGAGTCAGTGTTGTCAACATCTCGTTTGGGATGAACTTCAGGAAATAGAACGTCGGGCACCGGTGACACAAGGTGAAAAACTCTATCAACAATATGGCGTGACCGGTGCAAGAGGAGAAGCAGCATCGGGTTTTGAGACGGTCATGGTACATGCGTTGCCTGCCTATCAGTCGGCTATCGCGCAAGGGGTCTCGACAGAGCAAGCGCTATGGCAGACACTGCTGGTTTTGATGGCTCACAATCAGGATACGAATTTACTTTCCCGTGGGGGAATGACCGGATTGCTGTATGTTCAGCAATATGCGTCTAGCCTACTGGCGTCAGGGGGAATTGCTCATCCTGATATCGAAATGGCATTAAATCAGTTTGACCGTTGTTTGATCGAACGACATCTTAGTCCGGGGGGCAGCGCGGATTTACTGGCTGTGACTTGGCTGATGGCAGAATTGGAGAAACTATTTTCCCCAATCGATTAAGGATATGACGTTTTCGTCATTAATTGGGTCGAAAGCGGCTTCAAAACAATTTGGTGGTACTTTTTACTTCGGTAGATGACTGTCGCTACCGAAGTTTTTTTATTGGTGCATTATCAACAACTCGTTGTGAAATACACCGTTTTATCCGGGAAGTAATGAAACGTATTTTGTATGGCGTTTCTGACTGAGCATTGCTCAGGTGGTGACACAACATACGTTTCATGCTGGTTGGATTCAATGAATCAATCGTTTACTATTTTCCTAAATCGAAATATTTCACCAAGTCATCCAACTGCTGGGAAACATTATGCAGATGGGCGCTGGCATCTGTCAGTTGCTCAGAAAGCTTCGTTGTCTCATCAGTGAGCATACTAATATCTTCGATATTTTCACCTAACTCTGCCACGACAGACGATTGTTCTTCAGTCGCTGCCGCATTTTGGGTATTTTGATCATTTAACTGATGGATATGTTGATTAACTTCCTGTAGTGAATCACTGGTCGCCGTTGCATGCTCTACCACAAGCTGGCTTTTATCCTTCCCGAGTTGCATTGCGGAGACTGCGTGAGATGACTCATGGCGTAATTTTTCGATGACTTCCTGAATTTCATCGGTCGATGCGGCTGAGCGAGTCGCAAGATTACGCACTTCATCAGCCACAACGGCAAATCCACGACCTTGTTCACCTGCTCTCGCAGCTTCAATCGCAGCATTGAGTGCGAGTAGGTTAGTCTGTTCCGAAATCCCGCGAATCGTATCCAGTATGGTGCTGATATCATCCACTTGGTGACTGAGTGATTGGACGACATCACTTGATTGATTCAAGGTCTCAGTCAGCGCTTCAATCTCTTGCTGTGCCCGCATCACTATCTGATTACTCTCTGATGTCTGTTGCGTGGCTTGATGCGCTGTTTCAGCAGCGCTGGCAGCATTCGAAGCGATTTCACTGACGGTACTGCCCATTTCAGTAATCGCTGTCGCGACCTGAATAATCCTCTCACTCTGACGGGTACAGTTGTTATGAGTCAGGTTGGATTGTTTAGCTACATTCTGTGCGGTTGTTGCAAGTTCTCTGGCATTACTGGATACGTCCTGTATTGAATGATGAACTTTCTCGATAAAGCGATTAAAACTTTCGGCAATTTGGCTAATTTCATCCTGACCTGTGAGCGTGATTCGTGTATGTAGCGCAAGATTGTTCGCTGCATAAGTGATTGAGCTTTTAAGAGAGTCAACTCGTTTTCTGAGTTGGATGACGATCCATGTAGACACGACAATCGAGGCAAGCAAACCGAGAGAAATGGTAATGAGCATCATTCGCTGAGCCTGATGGTATGTATCAATGCTGATTTGATTGTGTTTGCGGGCTTGCTCAAGTAGGGTATCGAGTAATTTGGCCGATGCTTTACGCGTGACATTGTAATAGCCGGCATAGCGAGTTTTATAGATTTCTCGGGCACCTTCCAGATCATTTTTACGCAAAGCTTCTAGTAATGGTGTGATTGCCTGAGTGATCATCTCTTCATAATCTTTTTGCAGCTTAAGAGAATCACGCTTTATGTTCGGATCAACCTGAGCATCTACGGCAAGCTGCATCGCCTGGCGCATTCCAGGGATGTCTTCTTTATATGCTTCTTTCACGCGGGTCTGAATCCCTTTTTTATCTCTCAGAGAGGTATCTTGCATCAGCATCATATCGATACCGACTCGCATTCTTGGAATCCGAGACGCAGCCTCAGCCATTGCCCGTAGAGGTTCAGCCGTATTGACATAGAGCTGTTCGGATTGATATTGAATACTTGCCGTCTTTTGGAGGCTATTGATACCAACCAAAATGAGCGCCAGACAAGGAATTGCCACAGCAATGACCAGCCGTAATTTTAAGGTGAGACGGTTTTGAAACATTCGCGTTTCCTACTAAATGAAATCAAGTTCAAGTGATGGAAGGTCGGTACCCTAAAGAAATCATGTTGATTGGGTTCAATCTTGTTTTCACAAAATGAATCACTGGATACGTCAATTTCCGGTAGTTATCAATATAGTTGGTTTTATATGATCTATGTATAGGTGCCAACTGTTACATAATTTATTGTTTTGTAAAATAAAATCAAAAAAACACTGATGGTGATTGAAATCTTTATCTTATTTTAATTAGGTTATAAACATTCGTTAGTCAATACCAGAATATTTATTTTTGCTGGCATTTATGTTGAAAAAATATGAAGTGATATCTCATTTTGGGCTCATCACCACCCATTTGGTTACCAATAGAACTAGAACTTATTTTTTACCATTGAAAAACAGTGTGATTCATGCGGAGAGAAAGGATGAGTAGGAATAGAGCATTCCTACTCAGAGTGTTTTACAGCACCTTACAGGCGAGTCCTTTGAGATAGAAGCCTTCCGGATAGGCTGAGTCGATGGGATGATCGGCTGCCTGGCTGAAACGTTCGACAAACTTGACACTTCGGCCGGCATCCAGTGCTGCATCCGCGATAATTTTCTGAAATAGCATTTGATCCATGAGACCAGAACAGGAGTAGGTGAGTAACGTTCCTCCGGGTCTGAGAATCTGCATCGCTAACATGTTAATGTCTTTATATCCTCGGCAGGCGCCATTCAGCTGTGCTTTCGACTCGGCAAACTTTGGCGGATCCATAATGACAACATCAAATTGGGTGCCTTGATCGCGGTACTCGCGCAATAATTTGAAGACATCAGCGTTCAGAAAAACAGCCCGTTTTTTAGAGGTATCGAACTGATTTAATTGAGCATTCGTCTTTGCAGTGTCGAGAGCCGGTTGGGATACATCAGCATTGATAACGCGTTTCGCGCCACCTTTCAGTGCATAGAGTCCGAAACCACCGGTATAGGAAAAGCAATTCAGTACTTCTTTATTCTCAACATATTTCATGGCGTGTAAGCGGCTGTCCCGTTGATCCAGATAGAAGCCGGTTTTATGTCCATTGACGATATCAACGCTGATTTTTATGCCATTCTCTTCAATCACCACGGGGGCTATCGGTCGATCACCATGTAACACTCCGACTTGTTCTTGTAACCCTTCTTTTTTACGCACGGCAACATCTGAACGCTCATAAATATGACATTCGGGGAAGCAAGTTTTAAGGGCTTCGACAAGTAAGGTTTTTGAGAACTCGGCTGCGGCACTCAATACCTGACAGACCAGGTAATCCCCGTATCTGTCAATGGTGATGCCCGGTAAACCATCAGACTCAGCAGCAATGAGACGGTAACCCGTTAACTGACCTTGCTGAATGACGGGCTCTCTCAGTTGTTGTGCCTGACGGATACGTTGGATGAAAAAATCGGTATCAATATCGGTCGGTTCAAAGCTCCAGACTCGGGCCCGAATTTGTGATTGTGGCGAAAAACCGGCTTTCGCCAGCCACTTCCCGTTGTGGCTATAGACATCAACAGTCTGACCTGAAACGGGCTCACCTTTCACGTGTTCGATTGCTCGGGAGAAAATCCAAGGATGGTGGCGAAGGAGAGATTTGTCACGCCCTTTGGCGAGATAGATAGCGGCTGTCATAGATATATTCTGTAGCTTGAAAAACGGTATTGTCGATGATGTGAGGGGGAAAAGCAATTGATTGAGGTATTGAGATTTTGGACGGTAAGGTGTTTTGAATGGCGAATTATTGTTCAGCGTGAGTGTGGTATCTCTCACAATCGATAGGAATTTGGATATACTACCGTTATGAGCGAATCATCATTGCTTGATGAATTTTCTGATGCGAAAGAGGAGAAGCTGAATATGTCACAGAAGAGAGAAATCTTTACGGTGAAAGGTGTTGTCCAAGGGGTTGGTTTTCGTTATTACACCTCGCATCAGGGGTTGAAATTAGGGCTGACCGGTTATGCGAAAAATTTGCATAACGGTGATGTGGAGGTTGTGGCCTGTGGTGAGGCAGAGCAACTGGAATTATTTTATCAATGGCTCCATGAAGGTTCACCGGCAGCGCGCGTCGAAGCGGTTATGCGCAATGACTTTCATGGTGAGCAGTCATTTCGGGGTTTTTCAATCCATTCATAAGTACAATCCATTTATGAGTACAATTTGATTTATGAGTACAATCCATTCATGAATACAGTTTGATTTATAAGTACAATTTGGGGCCTGAATGTGGATAGTATTGAATATTCACAGACCTGAGCGCGTGATTATCTCACAGGCATTTTGCCGGTTTTGGCAGCCCTGCCAGTTTAGTTGCTTGCTTGGCCGGCCCTTTACGGAACAGCTTAAATAGATACTTGCTATTCCCTTTTTCCGGGCCATGGGCCTTTTCCATCGCCTTGACCAACATGCGAATGGCAGGTGAGGTATTGTATTCTTCGTAGAACGCTCTGACAAAGTGAATGACTTCCAGATGCGATGCCGTCAATTCGATCCCTTCTGATTCAGCCAGCAGTGGGATCATCCCTGCTTGCCATTGTGTGTGATCAAGTAAATAACCTTCGCTGTCGGTTTCAATCATTTGACCATTATATTCGAACATAAATGCTGTATTGCCTCATAGATTTGAACGCGGTAAGAGTAGCGGAGTGCTTGTGATGACACAATCATTGTTACAGAAAAAGATGTGCGGAAAACAGAAAAAAGCCCGGATACCGGGCTTTTTCTTTACTTTTTATTCAGAGCATCGTAGTTCATAACATTGTTGTCAGAACGCTCTGGCGTTTAATCGTCGTTCATGAAACCCAGAATACTCAGCAGGCTGATGAACAGGTTATAGATTGAAACATACAGCGTAATCGTTGCAGAGATGTAGTTGGTTTCTCCACCGCGGACAATTTGTTGAGTGGTCAGCAAAATCGCACCGGTTGAGAACAACACGAACAGTCCACTCATTGCCAGATACAGGGCTGGGAGTTGCAGGAAGATATTCGCTACAAATCCGACGAGCAGAACGACAAAACCAGCTAACAGCATTCCGGACAGGAATGAAAGGTCACGTTTGGTGGTCAGTGCATAAGCGGAAGCCGCCATAAAGGTAAGGGCTGTACCACCGAGCGCTGTTAAAACCAGATCACCGAGACCGGCGCTGATATATGCGTTCAGGATCGGGCCTAGTGTATAACCGAGGAAACCTGTAAACAGGAAGGTGAATACTAACCCCATACTGTTATCGCGGTTCTTCTCAGTCAGGAACAGTAAGCCATAGAAGCCGACCAGCATAATGATCAATCCTGGAGACGGAAGGTTCATCGCCATGGAAACGCCAGCAACAAGAGCAGACCACAACAGTGTCATCCCTAATAGCGCATAGGTGTTTCTTAACACTTTGTTTGTTTGAAGTGCACTATCTAATGTCGATGTGCGTGAATACATAGGACGGTTCATACGCTTCCTCGTATAGTGATTGTCTATTACTAATTAAGACTCTATATGGGGGTAAAAGTTCTCATCTTCAACCCTCATGGAATACTATGACCTTATCTTAGTCAAAAATGAACTGCAATACCGTGATGAAGTTGTAACACAATTTTTCTGATGAGAAACAAATGTTAACTTTGGGAGCCTTTGGTGGTGAAAACAAGGCACAGACGTGCCTTGTTCGTGAAAGACGCATTTTGGGAGCATTAATGCTGCAAAATCTGCGCAAGGAAGTTTTGGGTACGATCTGACTGGGGATTGGCAAAGAAATCTTGTGGGTTATTTTCTTCAATAATTTCACCTGCGTCCATGAATATGACTCGGTCTGCCACTTCTTTGGCAAATCCCATTTCGTGGGTGACACACAGCATGGTCATGCCTTCCTCTGCCAGTTCAACCATAACATCCAAGACTTCTCTGACCATTTCCGGATCCAAAGCAGATGTCGGTTCATCAAACAGCATAATATGAGGATTCATGCACAGTGAGCGGGCTATCGCCACTCGTTGTTGCTGTCCTCCGGACAATTGGCCCGGATATTTCTTGGCCTGATTGGGGATCTTGACGCGTTCCAGATATTTCATCGCAATGGCTTCCGCTTCTTCTTTTGGCATTTTCTTCACCCAGATTGGCGCTAGCGTACAGTTTTCCAGCACCGTTAAGTGAGGAAAAAGATTAAAATGCTGAAAGCACATACCGACCTGACGACGAACGGCTTCGATATCTTTTAAATCTTCAGTGAGTTCATGACCTGCGACGACGATTTGACCTTTCTGATGTTCTTCGAGCCGGTTAATGCAACGAATCATGGTCGATTTACCGGAGCCGGAAGGACCACAGACGACGATGCGTTCACCTTTGGTCACATTCAGGTTAATGTTCTTTAATACATGGAATTCACCGTACCATTTGTTCATGTCCTTAATTTGGATCACGGCTTCTTTATCTTGAGTATTTTGTAGCGTCATAATACGTTCCTTGAAATTTTTATCGTTTGTGACCCGTATGCAGTTTGTTTTCTAGCCAAATCGAATATCTCGACATGCCAAAACAAAAGACCCAGAACACTAACGCGACAAATGTATAACTTTCGGTGGAAAAACCAAGCCAATTCGGGTCGGTATTTGCTGCCTGACCGATACCAAGCACATCAAACATTCCGATGATGAGTACCAGACTGGTATCTTTAAATAGATCGATGAAGGTATTCACAATTGAAGGAATGGTAATTTTCAGAGCCTGCGGCAAAATGACTAAGCCCATTTTTTTGGAATAACTGAGCCCTAGTGAATCTGCGGCCTCATATTGTCCTTTGGGGATCGCTTGTAAACCACCGCGGATAACTTCAGCAATATAAGCAGCACTGAACAGCATCACCCCAATCAGCGCTCGGACTAACTTGTCACTTTCTGAACCGGCAGACATGAATAGCGGGAGCATGACGGATGCCATAAACAAAACGGTGATCAGCGGAACACCACGCCATACTTCGATATAAACGGTACAGAAGCTCCGGATGACCGGCATATGAGAACGTCGTCCGAGAGCAAGTAAGACCCCAATGGGTAAGGATGCAACGATCCCGACCAAAGCCAGCACGAGTGTGACCAGAAGACCACCCCATTTATAGGTTTCAACAATGGGTAAGCCAAACCAAGCACCATGTAGCAGCCCGGTCATTAATAGGGGGTAAACGGTTAGTGTGAACAGTGCCAACCAGCCACGTTTCGGTGTCTTCGGATAAGCCAGCAGCGCAACTAAAATCGCCAATGTGGCATAGAAAAGCTGTGGTCGCCATAATTCACTCTCCGGATAAAAACCAAACATAAACTGATTGAAGCGGACGTAAATCAATACCCAACATGCACCTTGCTTTGAACAGGCTTCGCGGCTTTGCCCGATCCAGTCGGCTTTAATCAGAGCCCAGTCGATGACATGGTATAAGCCGGTGAATGCAAAGTAAGCGAGAATGAGCGTCAAGACTGAACTAAACACATTGCTGAATAAATGTTTGCGCATCCAGGCAATCGGGCCGCTGGTATTTGACGGTGGCGGCAGATCCGGTTGAAATTGATGTACTTTCATTTTACCTCTCCACCAAAGCAACTTTACGGTTATACGTGTTCATTAAAAATGACGTGACCAGACTGATAGTCAGATAAACCGCCATCGTCATCGAGATCACTTCAATCGCTTGTCCCGTCTGGTTTAAAGTCGTCCCGGCAAATACATTGATGAGGTCCGGGTAACCAATCGCAACTGCGAGAGAAGAGTTTTTCGTTAAGTTGAGATACTGACTGGTTAATGGCGGAATAATAATGCGCATGGCCTGAGGAATTATGACCAATTTGAGTGTTCTCCGGCGAGACAGACCTAATGACATGGCGGCTTCGGTTTGACCATGGCTGACGGCATTGATACCCGAGCGCACGATTTCTGCAATAAATGCCGCAGTGTAGATACTGAGTGCAAGGAGTAGTGCAACGAATTCTGGAATGATTTCGATGCCACCCTGAAAATTAAACCGTTGCAGAACAGGGTATTCCGCTGAAATTGGCATTCCCATCCAGACGTAAACAATAGCAGGCAGGCCGATAAGCAGCCCGAGTGCAATACGGAGTGTTGGTGTTTGTTGCCCTGTCACTTTTTGGCGGTTGCTGGCCCAGATCTTCACACAGACAGTCGTTATTACGCCGAGAATGAATACGGTCAATACCAGACCACTTCCTGATGCAAAAATGGGTTTAGGAATAAATAAACCACTCACGTTAATAAAGACCGCATCTCCGATAGAAAGGCTTTGTCTTTTTCCGGGCAAGGCTTGTAAGACAGAGAAATACCAGAAAAGAATCTGTAACAGCAGCGGAATATTACGAAAGATTTCGACATAAATTGCGGCAAAGCGGCTGACAAGCCAGTTTGATGACAGACGGGCAATCCCAATAATAAACCCGAGTACCGTCGCAAAAAAGATACCGATGACCGAGACATACAAGGTATTCAGTAGTCCGACAACAAAGGTTTTGCCATACGTATCTTGATCGTTGTAATCGATCAGAGACTGACTTATCCCGAATCCTGCTGGTTGATCGAGAAAATCAAACCCGGTGGTAATACCGCGAGACTCCAGATTTGTCAGGGCATTATTCACAATCGTGTAAATAAAGAAGAGCAGTGCGAAGATAGCAACTATCTGAAAGACGACTGACCGAAATGTGGGATTATAAAATAAGTGTGTCACTTTTTTTGGGGCAGATGTGTTGCCTGTTGAGGACACCGCGTTATTTTCAGGCTTCATATAACAATAACCTCAAGTCCATTTCCGACAAAGGGCGGATTGAACCGCCCGTTTTTAATATAATGATTAGCGGATTGGTGGGGCATACATGAAGCCGCCCGCATTCCATAGTGCATTGACACCACGGGCAATTTTAAGTGGAGAACCTGAACCCACGGAGCGCTCAAATATTTCGTCATAGTTTCCGACTTGCTTGACGATTTGATAACCCCAGTCGTCGCGGATACCCAGACCGGAGCCTTTTGGTCCGTCTAAGCCGAGAATACGCGTAATGTTGGCATCCGTTGATTTCTTCATCTCATCAACGTTTTTCGATGTAATGCCATATTCTTCTGCATTGACCAGCGCGAATAGTGTCCATTTTGCGACGTTAAACCACTTGTCATCATCTTGGCGGACAACGGGGCCTAGGGGTTCTTTAGAAATAATTTCCGGAAGGACGACAGCAGAACTTGGATCTTTGAGGTTGACACGGAGTGCATAAAGTTGGGACTGATCGGATGTCAGCACATCGCATCGGCCAGCATCGAAACCTTTAGCGGTTTGAGCGGATGTATCAAAGACGACCGGCTTGTAAGACATCCCATTTTTACGGAAGTAGTCGGCAAGGTTCAGCTCAGTGGTGGTCCCTGACTGAATACAAACGGAAGCACCATCAAGCTCTTTGGCACTTTTGACACCGAGATCCTTTTTGACCATGAATCCCTGACCATCATAATAAGTCACGCCAACAAAATTGAGACCTAAAGCTGTATCGCGTTGCAGTGTCCATGTTGTATTACGAGAAAGGACATCAATTTCACCGGATTGTAGTGCGGTGAAACGCTCCTTCGCGGTTAATGGTACAAATTTGACTTTTGTTTTGTCACCGAGAACGGCTGCGGCCAATGCTCGACAATATTCAACATCAATACCTTCCCATTCTCCTTTAGCATTGGGGCTGGAGAAACCGGGAAGTCCCGTACTGACACCACAAGTGACAACGCCATTTGAGAGCACTTTATCAAGCGTGCTTTCTGCTGCTGAAGCAGACTGAGCTGCAACCATTGCCGCTGATGCGACAGTGATTGAAGCAAGAATTTTGAGTGTGTTTGCCATGAGTTTGTATCCTTCCAGTATGAACCATTCAGATGTCATCAGAGATTCCTGACACAAGTAATTCATTTTGTATTTATTTGTTCTGGCGGTTGAAACAGCTATTTGTCAGAACGCTATTCCATTTTCAGTAACAATCATCTGTAAGCGTCGGTAGAGGTTAGGTTTTTCTCTAATTTCTAATCAAAGGAATTATCATGTAATCTCAAACCGAGCCTGCGTTTAGCATGGTCAATTGTTATTTAAATGTAAATAGTGCAATCAAGTTCAATCATAGTGCAATTGTGTATGTATATATTTATTGAATGTTTTTTTGAATTTTTATGCCTTGTTTTTGTTTGTACTTGGATTTTTAATCTAATATTGGATGTTAATTTAATCAATAATTTCCACATATGCATTGGATTTAATCAGGGTTGCACTTTTTTGGGGCGTATTGTTTGTTATAGTTGTTAATGTAAGGTTGCTAATGTTATGCGATATTTTCCACTGTTTATGGATTTAACCGAAAGAGCCGTTTTAGTCGTTGGAGGAGGAGAGGTTGCCAGCAGAAAAACAGAAGCTTTAGTCAGAGCTGGTGCACGAGTGACTCTCTTGTCGCCAGAGATTTCCGAATCACTCCAAGTGTTGTGGCGCGATGATGCGCTGCAATGGATTGAGCAACGTTATGATAGTGCGTTTCTGACTCGCAATTATGTTCAGGTTTGGGCAACAACGGATCATGCTCCGTTGAATCATCAGATTTATGCGGATGCCAAATTACTCGGATTACAGGTTAATGTTGTTGATGATCAGCCTTATTGTGATTTTATTACGCCAGCCATGATTGATCGCGGCCAAATCCAAGTGGCAATTTCAAGTGGTGGTGCGTCTCCGGTATTGGTGCGTAATATTCGTGAGTCAATTGAAGCGGTTTTAGCGCAGAACTTACGCGTTCTTGCGCAGTTTTGTGGTGAAAAGCGAGAGCACCTGAAAGTAGAACGGCCGGATGTCAGCGCCCGTCGCCGTTTCTGGGAGTCTTTCTTGGCTGATCCTTGTGTTAAAGAAACACATGATCCAGCGGTATTAGAGCAAATCTATCAACGTTATATTGCAGCACCGATGCTTAGGGGGCGAGAAGTCATATGGGTGGTTTGTGATACGGATGTGGAATTGCTGCCGATGAAAGCCGTACGTTTTATGCAGCAATCTGAGCTCGTGTTTTATCATCGGAATATTCCCGCGGAAGGGCTTGATTTATGTCGCCGTGATGCAGAAAGAGCAGTGTTTGATAGCCGGGCTCAATTACAAGGTTTACTGACGAAGGCCAGAGAAGAAAGCCTCAATCTTTGTATCTTGGTGACCGTAGCTGATTTTCAGGTCGTGGCTGATCTGAAAATGAAAGGGGAACGTCAGTTTGGGAGTGGATTGTATCAGAGTGAATGACCGTTGAAATTCACTGTGATCGGCTCAATCAAAATCTAACGTGCTTGTGATATACTGCGGCGCAATTAACAAGTGAGAGTTATTTCCTATGAGTGTAAAAGAGCAAAGCCAGCAATTGAATAATCGATTGGACAAATGTAAACATAAGCTGGAAGCAGCCAAATCTCGGGGGGATAATGAGATGATCACCCAGTTTACTGATGAAATTGACGCGTTGAGTAAACAGATCAACTCATTGAAGAGTAAGCAGGAATACGATTTAAATAAAGAACGCAAAAGATTATCGGATTTACCGTTTTCCCGGGAAATTACGAGTGAGGAACAAGCCGATATCGGTAAGCTGAAGAAATCCGTTAAGGGGCTGGTCCTTGTTCATCCGACCACCAAATTAGGGAAGGCGATGCGTGTTGAAGTGATGACCGGTTTTGCGCCGCGTCAGTTTTAATGGCAGCGGCTGTTTTGTCGAGAAATACAGGACTCGTGATACGCGAGCCCTGTACGATTAAACCACTTGAACATTGTTAAACCCATCGGGTTTGGTTAGTCTCTGAAGTTGTCGAACTGAAATGGCTGACCAAAATCTTCTGAGCGAATAAAGGCAATGACACTCTGTAGGTCGTCTCGTTTCTTCCCTGTGACACGAATTTTATCCCCTTGAATTGAGGCCTGAACTTTGAGTTTCTGATCTTTAATACTTTTGACAATTTTTTTGGCCAACAGTGTCTCGATCCCCTGTTTGAATAGAATATCCTGATGCCAGTGTTTACCCGATTGACTGGCTTTTTGACTTTCCATCGCATTCCCGTCAACCTCACGCTTTGCCAGATTCGCTCGTAAAATATCGCGCATCTGCTTCAACTGAAAGTCACCTTCAGCAGACAGGGTGACGACTTCATCTTTCAAGGCAAAACTGGCTTCAACATTTCGGAAGTCGAAGCGAGTCGATAGTTCACGGTTTGCATTATCAACAGCATTTTTTAATTCAACGGTGTCAATTTCTGACACAATGTCAAAAGAAGGCATGGGGAAAACTCCTTATTTTTATCGTTTGTCGTTATTTCTGTCGTGTACAGCAGCGTTCAGTTGAGAAAGCATCAGCTCGGTATCTGACCAGCTCAGGCATGGATCGGTAATCGACATGCCGTATGTCAGTTGGTCTAGCGGGGCAATTGGCTGCTGACCTTCCTCGATGAAACTCTCTGCCATCACTCCCGCAATTTGATCACTTCCCCGACGAATTTGCTGGCAAATATCTTCAGCAACGCTTAACTGACGTTTATGCTGTTTCTGACAGTTCGCATGGCTGAAATCGATGACAATCCGAGGGGATAGGTGGTGTGATTCTAATTGAGCACAAGCCTGTTGAACAGACTGACTGTCAAAGTTTGGTCCATTTTCACCGCCGCGAAGAATGATGTGTCCATCCGGATTGCCACTGGTTCGATAAACGGTCATTCGACCTTGTCGATCCGGCGAGTAAAAATAATGAGATGCTTTGGCGGCTCTGATCGCATCAACGGCCACTTTGACATTGCCGTTGGTCGCATTTTTGAAACCGACAGGGCAGGACAGTGCTGAAGCCATTTCCCGATGAATTTGAGATTCAGTCGTTCTGGCTCCGATTGCTCCCCACGCGATCAGATCGGCAATGTATTGACCGGTTATCATATCCAGAAATTCAGTAGCGGTTGGTAATCCCAGTTGATTAATCGCCAGCAAGACTTCACGGGCTTTGCTTAATCCTTCTTCGAGTGCATAACGGCCATCCAGATACGGGTCGGTGATTAATCCTTTCCAACCGACGACAGTCCTCGGTTTTTCAAAGTAAGTCCGCATCACAATCAGTAAATTATCTGCATAACGTTCGCGAAGAACATTCAAGCGTTTTGCGTAATCCAGCGCGGCCTCCGGATCATGAATCGAGCATGGGCCGGTGATGACTAAGAGCCGGTGATCTCTGCCATGTAAAATAGCTTCAATCTCATGGCGACTTTGTGAAATATGTTGGCCAACGGAAGCACTGACAGGAGACTGTGATCGCAATTGTTCGGGGGTTGGCATATGCCCTAAAGGCTCTGTTCTTAATTCGTCAGTTTTCATGGTTTAATTTTATTCCAGTTCGTTAGATGTAAGCTCAATTGGTTCAATCGCGACTATCTTGCTACGGTTGAGTACCACCTTCCAGCGATAGTAAATTGGCTCATCAATATGATTATCCTGTTTGATAATGAGGTTAAACAGGTGACGTTTTTCAATTTTTTCACGGCTGACTTGGCCGTTGTTTAAGCGATAAACACGATATGTATCTTTATCGAAAAGCCGCGTAATTTCACGAAAGTCAAAATAGATGATTTCACGAGTCTCTTCGTAACCGCTCATAAAGCGTGATGTTGACATTTCCGTTTCAGAGCGATAACTAATGACTTGCTCTTCCCGTTGAACAATCCGTTTCTTACGAATGCGCTGAATACGATCGGGGAGATTGCTAATCGTCTGATAATTCAACCACTCATATTTTTGGCCGATCTGGTTCCCGGTACTGGGATCGTAGTAACGTCTTTTCCATTTCGGTTTGCCTTTCCGGAGCCAGCGCCAGAGCATATCTTTCAAATCATCTTTAAATATTTCTCTCAGCGCATAAAGGAAAGACATCGCAATAACAAATGAAGCGGTAATTTCTCCCCAGTAATCACGGGCAAAAACAACGATCATCGTGACAAAAAGCATGACGAAACCTGTGGCAATACCTTTCACGGCACGGCGAATATTATTGCCCAAGGCGATCAATGTTTCTTTCAGAATGACAGGGTGTTCAATCAGGCGACGTAACAGACGCATTTTATTACTAATACGCGTAATGTCCTGAGCGGCTTGCGTCGAGTTATAGTGATGCAGTGCCCGGTGTGCCTGTTCCTTCTCTGCCAGAATGATCAGACGATCTTTAATGGTTTTGTACTCACTATCCCGGGTTAAATGAGCGACCAAAGAAAGAAATTTTTGTTCGGTATACCAAGAGAGATAGTTATCAATATTGGTGTAATACCGTTTGAGCGTTTCTTCATAAGGAATGGTACGTCTGAGTCTGCGCAGGATGTCTAACGTCAGTTCAACAACATTATCAATCTCAGTTTCAGTGACGTTGTCACTATCATGAAGTAGGTCGTCGACCGCATTGTCGAGCGCCATCACATACTGGTAAGCAAACAGACTCAAACTAATTCGATATTGAGTGGATGACAGTCTGCCTCGCTGAGCAAGACGGCTGTGAATCAACGGCAGGAGGTGTTTATCACTGTAATAGGCGCGTTTTTGGGTCAGACAATTGTAATATAGGTCTGTCTCAGGCATCAGGTTTTGATTGAGTCCGATCTCTCCCGGTACGAACAGATACATTTCCAGACTGGAAAGTTTACTTTTTGACATTGCATGGGATATTCTCAACGTAATTGCATCATGTTTGCTAACCTTGATCAAATTTGTCCCTCCGGTAAACGCGTCTTTATTCCTGAATCAGCGTAATCCTGAATCTGCCTAGGTGGCATCAATCCTGACGTTGACTGAGTATATATTTGTAAATGGTAGAGAAAGGATATCAGAGATCGCGTATAATCTCTGCAAATTTGAGATGAGAGCTATTTGATGATTAATATTGGACAAATCAATCAGCTAGAGATTTTGCGGGAAACGGACTTTGGGGTGTTTCTCGATGCAAAAGATTATGGCACGGTGATGCTGCCGAAGAAACTGATGCGTCAACCAGTTGAAATCGGTGCAGCAGTGGATGCTTTTTTGTATTTCGACTCTGACAGTCAGCTTGCAGCGACAACGGAAACTCCGATTGCTTGTGTTGGTGAATGGGGCATGATGAAAGTGGTTGGTGTCAATCAAACAGGTGCTTTTGTCAATTGGGGAATTCATGAGAAAGATCTATTGATTCCTTTCAGCGAACAGCGTGGACGATTCACGGCTGAACAATCCATTTTGGTTTATGTCTATATCGATAAAGCCTCCGGACGTATTGTCGGGACAACAAAATTCAATAAGTGGCTGGATAAAACACCAGCGCAGTATACCTTGAATCAGAAAGTCGAGCTGTTGGTCGCAGAACGTTCCGCTTTGGGATACAAAACGATTATCAATGGCGAGCATTGGGGAATGCTGTTTCAGTCGGATGTTTTTGGCAAAGTGTTTGTCGGTAAAAGACTGAAAGGATTTGTAAAGCAGATTCGTGATGATGGTAAAATTGATGTTTCCTTGCAAAAGCTGGGTGTCGCAAAACTCGATGAGTTGAGTGAAAAAATTGTAGCGCAGCTCCGTCAAAAAGGTGGTTTTTTGCCGCTGGGGGATAAATCTTCACCAGAAGCCATTTTTGACGCTTTCCGAACCAGCAAAGGGACGTATAAGAAGACAATTGGCCTGCTTTATAAACAAGGTATCATTGTGATTGAAGCCAATGGTATTCGATTGGTCGATGACGCTGAATAACACATCAAATATAAAGAACTTGCGGTAAAGATTAGCCCGAATCCAAAATTGGTATCGGGCTTTTTATATGGGACTGGGTATATGGGACTGATGTGAGCTAAAGTGAATGTCAGTTAAAACAGATTTCCATCTCTCACCAGTTCTCTTGGCAGGTTATTTTTAATCCGGTTACCGACCCATTTCCCCAGTCCCAGGAATACACCTTGATACTGAACCAAAACTTCGCCTTGTCCGACTTCCGTCTGTTCCGGGCGAATATCTTTACCCATAAACCACTGGCGAGCATCTTCCAATGAGAGTGTGATAGCTTTGGTTTCATGGCCTGATGTCAGGGCGGTCACAACCTGATGTTGCCAGCGATAACCTTTTTTGTGTGCTTCAGCCAGCTTTATGCCCATCCGGGAGAATTTGAATCGGCCGATCATCGGCTCTAAAGCTTCAGGAAAGAGCCATACTTCATTATCACGAAGCCAGATCTGACTGTGTGCCGGAAGATCGATATCCAGTGATTGCTTTAACGCCTCACTGATACTCTGGCACTGTTTGTGTGTCGCTTTACTGAAGGGAAACTTCCCGAGCCGTTTTGTGACTTGAGGTGCTGGTACGGAAGCCACTTTACGGATGCGAGCAACAAAGAAACCCTCACAGTCATAAATTTGCGGAAAAATATGCAGGAAGCCTTCTTCGGTCAGCGCAGATTGAGCTTGTGGGAAGAGGGATGCTAAAGATTCGAATGTGACCGCGTCACCAAAAGTCTGTTTCAGGTGATAACAGATGTTCTGGTTTTCCTCACGGCTCAGTGTGCAGGTTGAGTAGACCAGTATCCCTCCCGGTTTTAACGCGTAAAAGGCACTTTCAATCAACGCCTTCTGCGTTTCAGCTATCGCTGCGATCGACGCCGGACTCCAGTTTTTCATCGCATCCGGATCTTTGCGTACCGTTCCTTCTCCGGAGCAAGGTGCATCAATTAACACGGCGTCGAACTGTTCGGGAAGCCATTCACCGAAAACCCGGCCGTCAAATGTTGTGAGGGCACTGTTTCGGACACCACATCGCTCAATGTTTGAGTAGAGGGCTTTGGTTCGACTGGCGGAGAACTCGTTGGCAACGATAATGCCTTCATTATTCATCAGGGCAGCGATCTGAGTTGTTTTTGATCCCGGTGCCGCCGCCATATCTAATACCGATTCAAGCCCCATTTCCTGCTGATGAAATAATGCACTGACAGGCATCATGGAACTGGCTTCCTGAATATAAAATAAGCCAGTCATATGTTCGAAAGTATTGCCTATTGGTGTGGTGAAATCTTCTGGCTCAACCCAAAATCCCTCTGGACACCAAGGGATCGGTGTTAGGCGCCAGCTATTTTTTTCGGCACGCCGGCAAAAATCGACGACAGATATTTTCAGGGTATTGACGCGAATACTCTTGCGCAGCGGGCGCTGACAGGCGGCAATAAAATCATCCATCGTTAGTTGAGATGGCAGTATCTGTTCGATCGTCCGCAGAAATTCATCCGGCAAATAAATATTCGTGTGCAAAATAACTCTCTCAATTTAACGTTCAATTGCAGGGAAGCGCAGCATTATATACACAAGTCATATTAAGATACAGAATCAGACGTCTTCTCGTCTGCTTTCTAACTTGTTTACCGGTGAGGCAACCTCCGGTTGAGGTGGAAATCTTGTCTTCGGATATGGATGTATTTGCATCAATACAACATGAATGTTAGTTTTTGCTTGTATTATCAGTCATTCAGCGATAGAACGGCTCGTTTAAACGCTATTTTTACAGCAATGATTGAATAGATTGCATGACAACGGAAAGATTTATGGAACTTGAACAGTATCGACTTTTAACAAAACAGGCCGTGACATTCATTGGTTCTGAAACCAATCTCGTGGCTAATTTGGCAAATTTATCAGCACTTCTGAATATGGAAATGACCGACATCAACTGGGTGGGGGTTTATCTGTTAGAAGGCGATGAGCTCGTATTAGGGCCATTTCAAGGCAAACCTGCTTGTATTCGAATCCCTGTCGGTCGTGGTGTCTGTGGGACTGCGATTGAGACCAATCGTGTCCAGCGGATTGATGATGTGCATTCATTTGACGGACACATTGCTTGTGATGCCGATAGCCGTTCCGAGTTGGTGATCCCTTTTTCGGTTAATGGTCAATTGCGTGGTGTATTGGATATTGATAGCCCGAGCAAAGGACGATTCTCTGAAGTTGACGAACAAGGTTTAACAGAAATGATGGCTCAGGTAGAAAAGCTGTTTAATTCACAGACTAACGAGACATTATTTACAGTCTGACGGTGGTTTTTCCGATTCAGAACACTATAATACCCGAACATTGATATCTTCATGTCTTACGGAATGAAACCGTAGTAACCAGGAACCCACATGGAAAACACTGAAAAGTTAAAAAACAGCAAAGAAGTCATTGCATATATTGCTGAATGTTTCCCAAAATGCTTCACACTAGAAGGTGAAGCTCAGCCACTGAAAATTGGTATTTTTCAAGATCTTGTTGAACGTTTGGAAGGTGATCCGAAGGTGAGTAAAACTCAACTTCGTGCAGCATTAAGACAGTACACCTCTTCATGGCGTTATCTGCATGGTGTAAAACCCGGTGCCGAACGAGTTGACTTAGATGGGAATCCATGTGGTACATTAGAACAAGAACATGTCGAACATGCCCAGAATACGCTGGCCGAGAGTAAGGCAAAAGTTCAGGCTCGACGTAAAGAAAAACAGAAACAAGAAAAAGAAAAAGAAAAAGAAAAGAATAGTGCACAGCCTAAAACTAGGAAGCCAAATCCTAAGGCACAGACGGCAAAACGTGCTCAGGAAAAAACTGTACAAGCCCGGGCGTTGAATGCTGATGAACTAAGTGTGGGTCGTCAGGTCAAAGTCAATATGGGTAAAGGCAACATGGCTGCGACCATTGTTGAGATCAATAAGGAAGATGTGCGCGTACAGCTTGGTAATGGCCTGCAAATGGTCATCAAAGCGGAGCACTTAAGCGCATAAAGGAGAGCCTCCTACGCATGAAATGCCGTTCAAAACTGACACTAATTACTGCTGGCCTTTGGCTGGCAGTCTCTTCTGTTCAAGCCTCTGCACCTTCAATCCGTGAATCGGATCTCCCTGTTCTTACTCCCGAAAGTCAACATTCGCTTGCTACGGAACGGGTTAAGAATAAGTTTGTGCAGTCTCACTATAAGCATATTTATTTGGATGATGCTTTTTCCAAAAAGATATTTCAGCGTTATCTTGGTCTGCTTGATTACAACCGTAATATTTTTACTCAGAAAGATATTGATGGGTTTAAACAGTGGTCAGTTGAATTGGACGACCAACTCAATGCAGGCAATGACCAAATTGCGTTTGATGTATACAACATCTCCGTTAAAAAACGCTATGAGCGATTTCAATATGCACTTTCATTGCTGGATCATAAGATAAAATTTGATACCAAGGAATCGATCGAGTTAGATCGCTCGAAAGAGGCATGGCCGAAGAATCAGCAGGAATTGGATGATTTATGGCGTAAGCGGGTGAAATATGATGCGCTGAATTTGAAACTGACCGGGAAAAAATGGCCGGAAATCAAAGAGACGCTGACGAAACGCTATAATAATGCAATCAAACGCTTAACTCAGACCCACAGCGAAGATGTATTCCAACTGTTTATGAATGCTTTTGCGCGTCAGATTGACCCGCATACCAGCTATCTTTCCCCTCGTAGTGCAGAGCAGTTTAAGTCTGAAATGAATCTGTCGTTGGAAGGGATTGGTGCCGTGTTACAAATGACGGATGATTATACAGTGATTCGTTCATTAGTCGCTGGCGGACCGGCAGATAAAAGCCACAAACTTGCTGAAGGTGACCGTATTGTCGGGGTCGGTCAGGAAGGTAAGGCGGTCGTTGATGTGATCGGGTGGCGTTTGGATGATGTCGTCCAACTGATCAAAGGGCCGAAAGGCACTGTGGTCAAACTACAAATTCTGCCTGAAGGAAAGAACGCTAAAAGTCACGTTGTCACAATTACACGAGATAAAATTCGTCTGGAAGATCGGGCAGTTAAATCGAAAGTGATTGAGCGAGACGACAAGAAAATCGGGGTGCTTGAAGTCCCTAGTTTTTATGTCGGACTTTCCCGGGATACCAATAAGCTGTTGACTGAATTTAAGCAGCAGCATGTTGATGGTGTGATTGTTGACCTGCGTAATAATGGGGGAGGCGCGCTGACTGAAGCGACTGGATTAACGGGTCTGTTTATTAAAAAAGGACCGGTGGTTCAGGTACGTAATAGTCGCGGGCAAGTAAACATCAATAGCGATACGGATGGCAAGAGTAGTTATGATGGTCCTTTAACTGTATTGATTAACCGTTATAGTGCTTCGGCTTCTGAAATTTTTGCCGCAGCTATGCAGGATTATGATCGCGCGGTGATTCTCGGAGAAAACTCCTATGGTAAAGGGACGGTTCAGCAACATTATTCGTTGAATAGTATTTACGATTTATTCAGTGAGCCACTGGGATATATCCAATATACCATTCAGAAGTTTTACCGCATCAATGGCGGTAGCACTCAGGATAAGGGCGTTGCCCCTGATATAGCATTCCCGACAGCGGTTGATCCGAGCGAGACCGGTGAAAGCATTGAAGATAATGCATTACCTTGGGATAGCATTAATCGCGCTGATTACACGCAAGTTCATCACTATCAAAAGCTGATTCAGGCGCTGAAAAAACGTCATGAAAAACGCATTGTTAAAGACATGGAGTTTCAGTTTATCGAGCAAGATATTGCGAAGTATAAACAGGAGAAAGAAAATGAGAATTGGCTTTCTCTGAATGAAGCGGTCAGACGTCAGGAAACTGATGCGGCAGATGCGCTGAAATTAAAACGGATCAATCTGCGCCAGAAGCAAGAAGGTCATAAGCCTTATGCCAAATTAGACGATGTTCCGAAGGACTATGTTGCTCCGGACGCTTATTTGGATGAAGCCGTCGCAATTACCGTTGATATGGTTAATATCGGCTCTTAATTTCATCATTTTCTGAGCTCTATAGGATAAACGCGCTGTTGAACAGCGCGTTTTTTTATCTGCTTCATGCTGTCAATCTCTGCCTTTTTGCATCTTTAGACAATCATGGAATTGTTCGCTTTATCAGTATATGGATTCTAAGCTTAAAGAAAAAAGTGAGGAGAATATCTGATGCGCAATGTGAAATGGTATGTTGCTATCCTCAGTTTCGTGTGTTCTGGCAGTGGATTTAGTGCCAGTCATAAGAGCGATCTCACTCAGTTCGACTTTCCTTTTTTGATCGGTGAGTGGTATCTGATGAATCCTGACCCCGAAGATCCGCATCAGGATTTTATGTCTATCCATCTGACTCTGAGCTCCAGTTATACATTTGCTGTTCAGGTTAAAAAGCGGGATAGTTCCATCGAATATTGGGAAGGTGGATATACAGCGAGTCAAGACACATTAATGCTTGGCACTCACACGATTGAACCACAAATTTATACTTATCAGACAACCCATAATCGACTGATGTTAAATGGGGTCACTTTCTTTAAAGCACTTTCTCGCACTTTGGTCGGCTATTGGCAAAGTGAGTATCTATCGGGAACGGAGGTCGGTGTGGTTGGTGTGACACAGATTCAGCTGATTCTACAACCTGATTTCTTATTTTTTATTCGTTCTGTTGATGAACAAGGCAATGAAGCGGTCCACCGTGGTGTCTATTATACCGAAAACGACCATCTGGTTTTATTGTATGATCAGGGAGAACACGATACCCGTTTTCAGGTCAGTGCTGATCAGCTCACGGTTAATTTTGAAAATGGTGCAATGGTCGCGGTATTGAATCGGGTTGAGTGAGTCTGGATGCTTGTCGATGAGTATCGAATTGTATTACCGCACAACAAGATAACAACATCGTACATCGACAGATAATCTCGTTCGGTCATTGAGAATTACATGAGAATCGCCTAGAGTAGCTTTATCTGTAGACGTGAAAGACGTTCTCTATCTCAGACAAACTATTTCCATATATTTTGGAACAGTTTTATATCGTTAACGCAAAAGGATTCAAGATGGCAAGTATGCTTCAAGCCAAATATCGTAAAGATTATCAATCGCCTTCTCATACGATCACTGATCTCAATCTCACGTTTGACCTTCATGAAAACCAAACCCGCGTCGTGGCTGTATCCCAGGTTAAACAGTTACAAGAAAGCAATCAATTGACGCTCGATGGTGAAGCCATTGAGTTGGTGAGTGTTCAGGTCAACCAGCAACCGTGGACTGATTATCAGGTTGTCGAAGCCAGCTTAGAATTGAGCAACCTTCCTACTCAGTTTGAACTACAAATAGAGACGCTCATTAATCCGGCAGAAAATACAGCGCTGGAAGGTTTATATTTATCTGACGGTGCATTCTGCACACAATGTGAAGCCGAAGGGTTCCGCCGAATCACTTATTATCTTGATCGCCCAGACGTGCTGGCACGATATACCACGACAATTATTGCCCCACAGAATTATCCTTATCTGCTCAGCAATGGTAACAAAGTTGCGCAGGGAACCACTGATGAAGGGAAATCTTGGGTTCGCTGGGAAGACCCGCATCCCAAACCATCATACCTGTTTGCGCTGGTAGCCGGTGATTTTGATGTGCTTCGCGATTCTTACCAAACCGTGTCCGGTCGAGAGGTTGTGCTTGAAATTTTCGTTGATAAAGGCAACTTAGACCGTGCACATCATGCGATGCGTTCACTGATCAACGCGATGAAGTGGGATGAACAGCGATTCGGGCTGGAATACGACCTTGATATCTATATGGTGGTGGCCGTTGACTTCTTTAATATGGGCGCGATGGAGAATAAAGGGTTAAATGTCTTTAACTCCAAATTTGTCTTAGCGAATGATCAAACAGCGACCGATACTGATTATCTCGGTATTGAGGCGGTGATTGGACATGAGTATTTTCATAACTGGACAGGGAACCGCGTCACTTGTCGGGATTGGTTTCAACTCAGCCTGAAAGAAGGGTTGACCGTTTTCCGCGATCAAGAGTTCTCTTCAGATTTAGGCTCTCGGGCGGTCAATCGCATTCATAATGTCCGAATTATTCGCGGACCACAGTTTGCCGAAGATGCTTCACCGATGTCGCACCCGATTCGTCCGGAGCAAGTGATTGAAATGAATAACTTCTATACCTTGACGGTCTATGAAAAAGGCAGCGAAGTGATTCGTATGATTCATACCTTATTGGGTGAAAGCAATTTCCAGAAGGGGATGAAGCTCTACTTCGAACGTCATGATGGTACCGCCGCAACTTGTGAAGATTTCGTCGCGGCCATGGAAGATGCATCGGGTGTTGATTTGCAACAGTTCCGTTTATGGTACAGCCAATCGGGAACACCGGAACTTCGAGTGAGTGGTGCTTATGATCAGGCCGCGCAGACATTTACTCTCTCAGTGAAACAACATACGCCATCGACGACCGATCAAAAAGAAAAACAGCCGCTTCATATTCCTTTTGCTGTCGAACTCTATGATGCAACGGGAGATATCATTGGGTTACGTTGTAACGGTGAAGAAGTATCAAATGTCCTGAATATCACCCAAGAAGAGCAGACATTTGTGTTCGAATCGGTCACCAGTGAGCCAATTCCTTCGCTGCTGCAAGAATTTTCAGCACCAGTGAAATTGGTTTATGACTATCAAGATGAAGCGTTAGCATTTTTGATGATCCATACGAGAAATGAATTTGCTCGCTGGGATGCAGGACAAATGCTGATTGCGAAGTACATTCGCGCCAATATTGAGCGAGTGCAACAGGGACAGCCAGTGGAGTTGCCTGAATCGGTGATGGATGCTTTCCGTGGGGTATTGCTTGATCCAGCTTTGGAACATGAATTTATTGCCGAAATGTTGGCCCTGCCAAATCATAATGAAGTGTCAGGTTGGTTTGAAACGGTTGATGTTGATGCTATCTCGCTGGTATTGAAAGCGATCAAAAATGCTTTGGCGCAAGCGCTACAAGATGAATTCTCTGCATTTTATCACTCGTTGAAGCAAGATGAGTACACCATTGAGCACGCAGCGATTGGCCAGCGTTCTCTGAGAAATACCTGTTTGTCCTATTTAGCATTGACAGAACAAGGTGATGCGTTGGTGCGTCAGCAATACCAAAATGCCAACAACATGACCGATACAATCGCTGCAATGACAGCGGCAAATCAGGCTGAACTTCCTTGCCGTGAAACATTAATGGCTGACTATAGCCGTCAGTGGAAACACAATGGTCTGGTGATGGATAAATGGTTTGCATTACAAGGAACCAATCCGGCAGAAGATGCATTGGTGGTGATTCAGGAAACCATGAATCACGAAGCATTCACGCTGAAAAACCCGAATCGTATCCGGAGTTTGATCGGTTCATTTCTGAATCAGAATCCTGCGCATTTCCATAACCAGTCGGGGAGCGGCTATCGTTTTGCCGGTGAAATATTACAGCAACTGAATGCGATGAACCCGCAAGTCGCTTCACGTTTGATTGATCCGTTACTGAAATATAAACGGTATGATGCTGTCCGTCAGAAATTGATGAAGCAACAGTTAGAAGCGTTACTCAATATGGATAATCTAGCAAAAGATCTATATGAAAAAGTGACCAAAGCGCTGGAAGCTTAGTCGTATTATCATTAGTTAAGATGAGGAAAGACCGTAGCCTAGCTACGGTCATTATTCACTGATGAAATATTTTTATTTTTCGCTTTATATTCCCTATCAGGAATACCTTGCACATTATTCCGGTTCGGCAAGTCACCTTGTTGTGAAAACCGACAATGGACTCACACTTCAACTTCCCGCAACACATTTTCGTCCTTATTTGACTCAGTTTGGTTTGAAGGGCAGGTTCCGTCTTACGACTGATGCACAACATAAATTCCAGCGTCTTGAATTAATTTGACATTTACGTAACACATTCTCTCTTTTGTGATGCGAATTAGTTAATTTTTATCAAAATTACTTCACAATTCAGTTGTTTCTTTTACAAAAATATTCTCTTTAACGCATAAACTAATAAGAATAACAGGCAATCCAGTAATAGATGAGGTTTCTATGGGCTCCCACGATACATTACAGCCAGTTTTAGTTGAGAAAGTATACCAACTGATCCAATCGAAGTTCGATTCTGAACAACATTCGGTCGTCAAGCAGTTGGCGCAGCATCTTTTTAATAACGTTTCACAGGATGACCTGATTGATCGAACGGAGTCCGATCTCTATGGTGCGGTAATTAGTCTTTGGCATCATTTGAATGAAGCCAAAGTCACGGAACAATCTGTCAAAGTTTTTAATCCGGTGGTCAGCAAACATGGATGGCAATCCACACATACGATTATTGAAATCGTTGTTCCTGATACGCCTTTTTTGGTCGATTCGATAAAAATGGTTTTGAATCGCCTTGATTTGGCTTGCCATATCATGTTGCATGGTCCCGCTCAGATTCAGCGTGATGAGAATCATAAAATTACTTCAATTGGTCAGCGTAAGGGCGAGCTGCATTCGATGTTTCACATTGAAGTTGATCGATTAACGGATAGTCAAAAGATAAAAAATCTGCGCGATGAAGTCATCCGAGTCATTGCAGATACGGTATTGGTTGTCAGAGATTGGACACCGATGGTTGAACAACTCAATCGTGTCATTCAGCAACTGGAAACACAGAAAGAGCAACTGCCAGTTGATGAAGGACGCTTCTCTGAAACGATGGAATTCTTACGTTGGTTAGCCAACCATAATTTCACTTTCATGGGTTACAAAGAGTACGATTTGATCGATACCTCAGATGGTGGGGAGCTCAAACCAACCGATGATGTTGGACTGGGACTTTTTTCCAATCCAAAGCGGGTCAGAGGTGTCAAGCTTGCCGATTTTTCTGATTCCGCGCGTTTGGAAGCAACCAAGCCATTCTTGTTGATCATGACCAAAGGAAATGGTCAGTCCCGGATCCACCGTCCGGCTTATACCGATTATATCGGGATCAAAAAGTTTGATAAAAACGGCAAAGTGATCGGGGAGCATCGTTTTACCGGCTTATACACTTCAGCGGTCTATAACCAAACGGTCGAAAGTATTCCGCTGATCCGTGATAAAGTCCGCCGGATCCTTGCAGGCAGTGGTTATCGTGAGGGCGCTTATTCTTATAAAGCGTTACACAATATTCTCGAAAACTATCCACGGGATGAACTGTTACAGGCCAATGAGGAAGAGTTACTCGAAGTCGGTATGGGCGTGGTTCAGATGCAGGATCGGGATTTGTTACGGTTGTTTGTCCGCAAAGACCCGTTCGGACGCTTCTTCAGTTGTATGGTTTATGTCGCGAGAGACCGACATACGACTGAGCTGAGGAAAAAAACACAATCGGTGCTTGCTGATTATTTTGAATCAAAGCAACCCGTTGATTATACGGTATATTTCTCAGAGAGTCCGTTAGCCCGAACGCATTATATTGTGCGGGTTGATAACAATAATATGGATATTGATGTGAAACGAATAGAGCAAAACTTGATGGAAGCATCGACCAGTTGGGATGATCGATTATCTGAAGCCATTGTTGCGGATTCAGGTGAGAGTAAAGGACTACCACTTTCAAAAGAGTATATGCGAGCTTTTCCGCGATCTTATAAAGAAGCCATGATGCCAAGTACGGCTGTTGCGGACATCGAACGACTGGAATCCTTAAGCGAATCCCATAAATTAGATATGCTGTTCTATCGCCCACAGGAAGAAGATCGTCATTCCAAAGTGGTCAAACTGAAACTCTACCATCGGGATGAACCGATTCATTTATCCGATGTGATGCCGATGCTTGAAAATCTCGGACTTCGAGTGATTGGTGAGTCTCCTTATGAGGTGGATAAAACCAATGGGCAGACTTACTGGATTCTTGATTTCTCCATGCTACATAAAACAGACATGGCGATTGATATTCGCGAATCAAGGGATCGTTTCCAACAGGCTTTTGCTGCGATTTGGCGAGGAGAACTCGATAATGACGGATTTAACCGGTTAGTATTGAGCGCTTCACTGACGGGAAGAGATGTTTCTATTCTGAGAGCTTATGCCCGGTATATGCGGCAAGTCGGTTTCCCGTTCAGCCAACAATATATTGAAGATACACTCAATCATTACCCTCAGTTGGCTAAGGGACTTGTTGCTCTGTTTACCGCGCGTTTCAATCCGGCTTTGGATGAACAGAAACGTATCCGGGCATTTGAGAAATTGGTGAATGAGCTGTCAGCCCAGCTTGAAGATGTTGAAAGTCTTGATGATGATCGGATTTTACGTCGCTATATGGAAATGATTCAGGCCACACTCCGGACGAATTACTTCCAGACTGATGAGCAAGGACAGCCGAAACCCTGGTTGTCGATGAAACTGAGTCCGCGGGATATTCCTGATATTCCTGCACCGGTACCTGCTTATGAGATTTTTGTTTATGCTCCCGATGTTGAAGGCGTCCATTTACGTGGCGGCAAAGTTGCCCGGGGCGGATTGCGCTGGTCGGATCGACTCGAAGATTACCGCACAGAAATTCTGGGATTGGTGAAAGCCCAGCAAGTGAAGAATACCGTGATTGTTCCCGTGGGAGCCAAAGGCGGTTTCATCTGTAAGAAACAATATTTGTTCAGTAACCGCGATGAAATTTTTGTGGAAGGACAACGGTGTTATCGCCAGTTTATTCAGGGACTACTGGATATCACCGATAATATTCAAGAAGGAAACGTTGTGCCACCGGCTCATGTGGTTCGACATGATCCTGATGACCCGTATCTGGTGGTCGCGGCAGATAAAGGGACGGCAACATTTTCTGATATTGCTAACTCTGTTTCGGAAGCGTATCGCTTTTGGCTAGGGGATGCATTTGCATCCGGTGGCTCAAATGGCTACGACCACAAAGTGATGGGGATCACCGCGAAAGGCGGTTGGGAATCGGTTAAACGTCATTTCCGAGAGTTAGGGATTGATTGTCAAACCTCCGAGTTTTCCGCGATAGGGATTGGTGATATGGCCGGTGACGTATTCGGTAACGGTATGTTGTTATCCCAACACACGCGCTTGCTGGCGGCTTTTAACCATCTGCATATTTTCTTGGATCCCGATCCGGATCCTGCGCAAAGTTGGCAGGAGCGGGATCGTTTATTCAAGAAACCTCGATCATCATGGGAAGATTATGATCAGAAGTTGATCTCAAAAGGCGGGGGGATCTTCTCGCGTAAGGCGAAATCAATCACATTGTCACCGGAAGTCCGAACCATGCTGCAAACGGATCAAAAACGGCTGGCTCCGAATGATTTGATCCGCTTAATCCTGAAAATGGATGTTGATTTGTTGTGGAATGGAGGCATCGGTACTTATGTGAAAGCCTCCCAAGAAACAGATGCCGATGTTGGTGACCGAGCTAATGATGCGGTGAGAATTAATGGCGCTGATTTGCAGGCTAAAATTGTCGGCGAAGGCGGCAACCTCGGGATGACGCAGTTAGGACGCATCGAATATTCACTGAAAGGGGGACGAATCAATACTGATTTTGTCGATAATGTCGGTGGTGTCGATTGTTCGGATAATGAAGTCAATATTAAAATCTTCCTGAATACATTGGTTGCACATGGTGAGCTGACGATGAAGAAGCGCAATCAATTATTGCAATCAATGCAGGATGAAGTGGGAGATATTGTTCTTGCGGATGCTTATCAGCAAGCCGAGTCGATCTCGGTGGCAGAAGTGCAAGGTGTCTCTTTGGTCAAAGAGCAGATCCGCTTTATCCATGCACTCGAAAAGAGCGGTGCTTTGGACCGGGCACTGGAATATCTGCCCGATGATGAAACTCTGTTAGAGCGAGAAAAACAAGAAGTGGGGCTGACTCGTCCTGAACTGTCCGTTCTGATCGCTTACGCAAAAATGGTGTTGAAAGAGCAGTTGGCGAATGAACGTATTGCCAGTGACAGTTATCATGCGACGCAGTTAATTCAATATTTTCCTTCTGAGTTACGCCGTAACTATGCAGAGTTACTTCCGACTCACCCACTGCGAATAGAAATTATCGCAACAGCACTGGCGAATCAAATGGTCAATGAAATGGGCTGTAATTTTGTCTCGCGTTTACAGGATGAAACCGGAGCCGGTGTCGTTGAGATTACCAATGCTTATTGTGCTGCCAGAGATATCTATAACCTTGACCATATTATGGAAAAAATCCGGGTGCTGGATAATCAGGCCACAACGGCGGCACAGTATGAAGTGCTGGGGGTTGTACGACGATTTTTACGACGTTTGTCCCGTTGGATTCTCCGCAATCATATGGGTAAAAAATCGGTCAATGAACTGATCGAATTGTATAAAGACGATGTACAGCAAATTGCATCGCATCTGAATGAAGTGTTGGTGGGCAGAGAAATCAGTGATCACGATGCGCTTGCGAACCGCTGGGTCGGACAGGGGATCGATGAAGAAATGGCACATTATGTTTCCCGGCTTTCCAGTCTCAATTCTGCATTGGATATTTGTATTGTCGCCAGAGAGAAAGGGATTACCGTTCAGCAAACCGCAAAACTTTATTTCCATCTCGGTGTACGTTTATCACTGCACTGGTTCTTAGAGCAAATCAATCATCAGGCGGTTGATAATAATTGGCAAGCTTTGGCTCGTGCTGCATTCCGGGAAGATCTCGACTGGCAACAGCGTCAGTTAACATCTCAGGTTCTTTCTTGTGGTTGTCTCGGAGATTCATTTGATGAGCTCGCGTTACTGGAGCAATGGATTGAAGCCAACCAGGTAACCTTGCAACGGTGGGAGAATATTCTCAACGAATTTAAAGTCGGCGCTGTCCATGAATTTGCCAAATTCTCAGTGGCCCTCAGGGAACTGACATTATTAAATTTGAATTGTTCGGCAAATGAGTAAATAATAACGCCCCGTTTGTACGGGGCTTTTTTCTTTCGGAGGCACAATGCTTTACCGTATCGCCAGAAGTGGCTTTTTCCAATTGGATGCCGAAAAGGCACATGATCTTGCAATTCAAAATTTTAAACGTTTCACCGGCACACCTCTCGATCTTCTTTACCGCCAGCATTTACCGCATCGTCCGGTTGAATGCATGGGCCTGATGTTCAAAAATCCGGTTGGATTGGCAGCAGGGCTGGATAAAAACGGAGAATGTATCGATGCATTTGGTGCCATGGGATTTGGCTTTGTTGAAGTTGGCACGGTAACACCAAAGCCTCAGCCCGGGAATGATAAACCTCGACTGTTTCGATTGATCGAAGCGGAAGGGATCATCAATCGCATGGGGTTCAATAACCAAGGTGTTGATCAACTGATCGAGAATGTTAAAAAGGCAAACTATGATGGCGTTCTGGGGATCAATATCGGTAAGAATAAAGATACTCCGATTGAGAAAGGCGCTGATGATTACTTGATCTGTATGGAGAAAGTTTATCCATATGCCGGCTATATTGCTGTCAATATCTCTTCACCAAATACACCGGGACTACGTTCGTTGCAGTATGGAGAAGCGTTGGATGAACTACTGACGTTATTAAAAGCAAAGCAAGCTGAATTAGCGAAACTGCACGATAAGTATGTTCCGCTTGCGTTGAAAATCGCACCGGATTTAAGTGATGATGAACTCGAACAGATCTGTCAGTCTTTGCTGCGCAACAATATCGATGGCGTGATTGCAACCAATACGACGCTGGATCGTTCAATTGTGACAGGGATGAAACACGCTAATGAAGCGGGTGGTTTGAGTGGTCGTCCGGTACAACTCAGAAGTACCGAAGTGATTCGCAAGTTATACCAAGAACTGGGTGAGCAGATTCCAATCATTGGTGTTGGTGGTATTGACTCTTATGTGGCCGCCAAAGAAAAACTGCTGGCAGGTGCTAAATTGGTGCAGGTGTATTCTGGTTTTATTTACCATGGGCCTGGTATAGTAAAAGACATCGTCAAAAATTTATAATCATCTGACAATATAGCGCTGATTTGCACTAAATCAGCCTGAAATCTTCGAGAGGAAATGAATATTCATTTCCTCTTTTCTTTTCTCTTTTCACTTTTAGAATGATATTGATTCGTTGGTAAACTGCTCTGTCAGGGCACGAGTATCATAAATGATCCGTATTGAAAAGAGTTGTAATATGCTGAAACCGAGTGATAAATGGAACTGGTATTTTTGTGACAGAGAAGGCCACTTAATGCTCGATTTGGGAAATGAGATGGTTTTTAAAACCCTTTTACCCAAAAAGCTGCTTGTTACTTGCGCTTTTACTTCTGGTCCTTTTACCGTTGATGATGCCAGTGATTACCAAGTGTTTAAAGAGAGTGTTGCGTATCTGGACTTGTCTGAACCTAGAAAAGTTGAATTAATTCTAAACTGTGTTGCAGCGAAAAGATTTCATAAGCCCGTTCAACCGAAAAGCTGGTTCTTTGATATCCAGAATACCGAAACCGTCCCGCATGTCGGGGGGATTGTCCAGCTGAAGAGCAGAATGAACGCTGGTCGCTTTATTGTTCTGGAAGTAGGTGAATACGCCAGTTTATGCGCGAGCATCGAACTGGAAGCATTTACACTTGCTCCGGGTAAAGAACTCAAATACGGTCAGGCTATCAAAGTTATGCATGATCGTATGGAGTACGTGAACCTCGGTTCACAACCTGTAGCCTTAGTTGGCTAGTGATTTCCATTCATATTTTGTTCCTTTTTTTATTTCCCATCGGCTGAAAGGCCGATTTTTTTTGTCTTAAAATCCTGCCACCAACTGTGATCCTAACTAGCTGAATATCTCAACTGTGAGATTCATTCATAAATTTCGATAAATTTATCACCAATGCGATAGCAAAAATCACTGTAATGATGACCTTTTGAATGCAAGAGTTCCTCTTTTGAGGCATTTCTGTAATAAATTTACATTGTAAAAACAGGTCTGGTATAGACCAGTTTGAGTGTGAATAAATACTCACTTACTGGGAATACATTGATATATAAAGGAAGGGAAAAATGACGATTTTCAGAGCAGAAAAAGAAAAATTCCGTGGTTTGATTTACCCAAACAGACGAATGTCAGGTATAATTGCGGGCCAATTTTCAGAGTAAAGACCATCGATGCATCAGTATTTAGCCACGACTTCAATCGGACTTGAGAATTTATTAGCAGAAGAGTTGAACCGTTTAGGTGTTCATGACACCCAAGTTGTTCAGGCCGGTGTCCGGTTCCGCGCCGCCAATGAAATTATTTATCGTTGTTGCCTTTGGAGCAGAATCGCTTCACGTTTTATCCGAGTTCTTTCAGAGTTTTCGTGTCAGGATGATATGGATCTTTATCTCTCGGCATCAGCGATTCGGTGGAGTGATTACTTACAACCATCGGGGACGGTGATCGTTGATTTCAACGGTACCAATCAGTCGATCCGTAATAGTCAGTACGGGGCAGTCAAAGTAAAAGATGCGATCGTTGATCATTTTACGAAAAGAAACTTACCTCGACCAACGATCAGTAAAGATCGTCCGGATCTTCGGGTTCATGTCCGTCTGAATAAAGAAAAAGCCATCATGGGGATCGACATGGTTGGGGGAAGCTTGCATATCAGAGGTTACCGGACCGAAGCAGGCGCTGCACCTTTGAGAGAAACGCTTGCAGCTGCGATGATTATGCGTAGTGGTTGGCAGGGGGATATTGCGCTGATGGACCCGATGTGTGGATCCGGCACGATCGTCATTGAAGCGGCGATGATTGCTGCAGGCATCGCCCCCGGTATCAATCGGGCTCATTGGGGATTTCAGTCTCTACCTGACTATGAACCGGCACTTTGGACAGAAGTCAAAACACAAGCCAGTGTTCAGTCGAAAAGAGGGATCAAACAAGTCTCCGTACCTATTTATGGGTATGACTATGATGAGAAGATGCTGAATTTGGCAAAAGAAAACGCACGCCGTGCCGGTGTACGTGATCTGATCGAGTTTCAATCGATGGATGCTGCAAAGTTACAGTGTCCGGCTTCTTTTCAGGCGGGTTTGATTATTTCTAATCCACCTTATGGGGAGCGGTTAGGGACGGAGCCGAGTCTCATCGCATTGTATGCTTCGTTAGGTGCGCAACTGAAATCTGAGTTTGGCGGATGTAAAGCCATGTTTCTCTCCAGTTCTGATGAGTTATTAAGCTGTTTGCGGATGCGGGCTGATAAACAATTCAAAATGAGAAACGGTGCGTTACCTTGTCACTTAAAATTCTATACGATTGCTGAGCGAGATGAGAGCCAGCGCCAGTTGGCAACTCAGGAAGTCGCCGCTGATTTTGCCAACCGTTTACGCAAAAATATTGCAAAAATCACCCCATGGGCAAAGCGAGAACAACTTGATTGTTATCGCGTCTATGATGCTGATCTTCCCGATTACAATGCTGCAATTGATGTGTATGGCGATCATGTTGTGATTCAGGAATATGCAGCGCCCAAATCGATTGCACCGGAGAAAGCTAAACGACGTCTGACCGATATGATTCGGGCGACAACGCAAGTGATGGATGTCGATGCGAATCATATTGTCCTGAAAGTGAGGGAAAAACAGAAAGGACATACGCAGTATCAGAAAATGTCCACCAAAGCCAAAACCTCACAAGTGCAAGAATATGGTGCCCGGTTTATTATTAATTTATATGACTATCTCGATACTGGTCTGTTTCTCGATCATCGATTAACACGTCGTCGTCTGGGAGACATGGCAAAAGGTCGGGATTTTCTTAATCTATTCGCTTATACAGGGACAGCGACGGTCCATGCTGCATTAGGTGGGGCAAAATCAACCACGACGGTTGATATGTCAAAAACATACCTGGAGTGGGCGAAAGAAAATATGGCCCTCAACAAGCAGATTGGGCGTCAACATCGCTACGAGCAAGCCGACTGTCTACAATGGCTTGAGCAAGCCAAAGGGCAGTATGATCTCATCTTTATTGATCCTCCGACATTCTCAAATTCGAAACGAATGGCGGGTACATTTGATGTCCAACGCGATCATATCCATGTGATGCAACATCTGAAACGTATTCTGCGTCAGGATGGTGTGATCGTATTCTCCAATAATAAACGGCAGTTTAAGATGGATATGGAAGGCATGGCTGCGTTGCAGCTCTCGGCGGAAAATATCTCATCACAAACATTGCCTTTAGATTTTAAACGGCATCAGCAAATCCATAATTGTTGGATCATTCGTCATCGCGAAGCCGATGCAGAATAATTGATATCTTGCTTCATTTCTCGATAACATACAGCTCGATAATTTTATTTAGTAAGCAGACTGACCAAAGTCAGTCTGCTTTGTTGGTCAGTCAATGATGATGACTGAAAATAAGCATTAATCATGGTGACACTGTCACTATCAGAGCTTCGTTTTCAGGAGATGACTATCAAATGACCGTTAATTCACAGCATTCAAGATTTGGTTAGAAGCATATGGCATTAATAAGCATTCATAACGGGTATTTAGCATTTGGCGATCATCCGTTGCTGGATCATATTGACTTTTCTTTGCAGGACAATGAGCGGGTCTGTCTGGTTGGCAGAAACGGTGCGGGTAAATCAACGTTGATGAAAATTCTCTGTGGAGACATTCATCTGGATGACGGCAAAATGACTGTGACGCAGGACGTCGTGGTTTCCCGTCTGGAACAAGACCCACCCAGAGATCAAGAAGGGACGGTATTTGAGTATGTCGCTGATGGTCTGGCTGATGTTGGTCAACAGCTTCAGGCCTATCAAGAATTGCTGACGTTGATTGAACATGATCCGAGTGAGAGAAATATCACCCGACTTGCACAGGTTCAGGAACAATTGGATCATAGTGGCGGATGGCGTTTTGATGAACGGATTAAAAATATCTTGGCTTCGTTAAATCTTGATGGTCAGACTTTATTAACCGATCTATCCGGTGGCTGGCAACGAAAAGCCGCACTGGCTCGGGCACTGGTTTGTGAACCTGACGTATTGTTACTTGACGAACCGACCAACCATCTGGACGTCACGACGATTGAATGGCTGGAAGGTTTTCTGAAAGATTTCAAAGGGTCAATCATCTTTATTTCGCATGACCGTAGCTTTATTCAGTCGATGGCGACTCGGATTGTCGACTTAGATCGCGGACAGCTTGCTTCATTCGACGTCGGTTACGAACAATACCTGACGGAAAAAGAAGAGCTTCTACGCGTTGAAGAACTACAAAATGCCGAATTTGATAAGAAGCTCGCTCAGGAAGAAGTTTGGATTCGTCAAGGCATTAAAGCCCGTAGAACACGAAATGAAGGGCGGGTGAGAGCATTGAAGAAACTTCGCCAAGAGCGTACTGAGCGACGTGACGTTCAGGGCAAAGTGAACTTACAACTGGATGATACGGTTCGCTCCGGCAAGATTGTCTTTGAAGCTGAAAATCTTTCGTATGAGATTGACGGTCGCAGTATCATTGATCGGTTTAGCTTTAATGTTATGCGCGGTGACCGAATTGCCTTGATCGGGCCAAATGGTTGCGGTAAAAGTACATTGTTAAAATTGTTATTAGGGAAAATTCAGCCGACTCATGGTCGCTTACATTGTGGTACAAAGCTGGAAGTTGCCTATTTCGACCAGTATCGAGAGAAATTGGATCCAGAAAAGACCGTGATGGATAATTTGGCTGACGGTAAGCAAGAGGTAATGGTCGCTGGGCGTCCACGCCATGCTTTAAGTTATTTGCAGGATTTTCTATTTTCTCCGAAGCGGGCAAGAACCCCGGTGAAAGCCTTATCTGGCGGGGAAAAAAACCGCTTATTGTTAGCACGAATCTTCCTCCGCCCGAATAACCTTTTGGTACTGGATGAACCAACGAACGATTTAGATATCGAGACACTGGAACTTTTGGAAGATTTACTTGCCAACTATCAGGGTACATTGCTTTTGGTCAGCCATGATCGTCATTTTGTGGATAATACGGTGATGACAAGCTGGATTTTTGAGGGCAATGGCCAGATTGAAGAATTTGTCGGCGGATATCACGATGCGCAGCAACAGCGGCAGCAAGTATACGCGGCAAGAAATGAAGTCATGAAGCACCAAGCGTCAGAGTCGGATGTATCTCCGGTGCAGGCAACGGGCGCTTCAGTAAAAACGAATCCACCTGCGAAGGTCAGTAAAGGTAAAAAGTTATCTTACAAGCAGCAACGTGAACTTGAGTTGCTTCCGGAACAACTTGAAGCTTTGGAACAAGAGATAGAAACACTCCAGACGCAAGTCAACGATGCCGACTTTTTTTCGCAGGGTGTTGAACAGACTCAACCCATTTTGGAACGATTAGATGCCGCAGAAAAAGAACTTGAGCAGGCATTCAACCGATGGGAAGAGCTTGAAGCATTACAACAGGACAGTAAATAATAATGACACCAATCAAGACGAAAATATCACTTTTAGCCTTTTCAGTATTTGCAGCGACGCAGGCTCATGCTGCCCTTTATCAAGTGGTTGAAGTGACGCCTCCCGTTTCTTCAAATAGTTTCCAAAGTGCATTTGGTGTCGCGATTCAGCCTTCTACGGATGATAGTAATTCAGCCACCAATTTCAATAGTTGTTTTCTCGCGAGTTCGATCGGTGGAACGAATTGTTCTAATTTTACGCTTGCCGGAGAAACACGTATTCAGAAAACAATGGCAGGTGAAGCTGTTGATGGGATCAGCTACCGTGAGGAAGTGCCATTCGGGATGGATAATGCTTTCTCTTATGCCCAGACAGAGAATGATTTAAAGAATTATTGTTCGAGTGAGTTGCTTTATTCAACTTGTGATGCTTGGGGAGAATCCCATTGGGCGGAGTGGCAACGTGAGTTGACCGGAGATAAGACGGTTAACGCAATCGCCTTTGTCGAAGGTGGTTCTACCTTTGATAGTCAAAATACCGTGATTAACAGCTTAACAACGAGTTCCAGCCCCATAGGGATTCAACTGTCGACCGGGGATAACCGTCAGACGGTTACAGCAATGGCTGATGTGACACCGACTGGGTCCTTTGATAAATCCCGGGCCTGGAAAACAGATGGTACTTTCACTGTTGGGAGTGTGTCGGACAATAAACCCAACACTTTTGGTAACTATTACAGTTCGAACGCAGCGATTTGGGGCAGTGACGGAGTGGTTACTAAAATTGGCTGGGGGAGTGGTGTGAGTCAGGAAAAAGATCAGCGCCTTGCCCAAGGGAGTATACGTGATTTTGTTGTCAAGAGCGGGACCATTTATGGCGTCGGTTATAATACCTACGACAGCGATAATAACTTCATGAATGCGACGGTTTTTCAGGTGGCTACAGGTGATTATGGGACAGCATCGAAGTGGACTTCGACTGAGATTAATGATGCGAAGACCGAGTCGGGCAATGATCGAATCTATAGTCATACCGTTTTGACTGCCGTGAACGATAACCTGGTTGCGATTGGCGAAGCGAAACGGGCGGGAAGCCGGCCATCCGGTGGTGCTGCTGCAAATCGGTTTTTTGTCGTGCCGGATGTCAGTGCCGCATCACCATCAGCGCAATTTATCTCTGACAATATTTCGTTCTCCGATGCGGGGGGCCATGCGAATGCGATCAATAACTTTAATGAAATTGTTGGTCAGGTCGATACGGAATCCAGCCGTGAAAGTAGTGGTAAGCCGCGACGCAAGCGCGCGTTTATCTATCCGTATAATACAACCGGTAGTAACGCCACACGAATGGGCATTTTCGCCAATCGTCCTTGGTTACTGGATGATTTGACCAATGGTGGCAATTTCTCAGCGAATAACAACCAATACCGCATTCTTAATGCATTCGATATTAATGATGCTGGCGTGATTGCTGCAACTGCGATTAAGTGTAGTGGCGGATATGATTCAACGGCTCACAATGCAACATGTGGTAATGGCGGGGAGACCGAGACAACGGTAGCGGTGAAGCTTATTCCTATAAAGGACGTAACCAGCAGTGATATTAGTGCCAGAGGGAATGAATCCAGCTCAATTAATCGAAGTGGTGGATCCTTGGGTAGCGCAGGTTTGACACTACTGAGCCTGCTTTTGTTCCGTCGAAAACGGTGAGATTTGTCAATAATCGAAATGAGTCACAGATTTAGATTTGCACGTATTTTGGTCTGTTTTTATGCTTGAGTCTGGTTTCTAATTGAGCGATTCTTAGAGGTGTGGTCATAAAAAAGCCACGCCTTTGTAACAGTTATCAGTTAATGAATCGTTAATGTATGAGGACTTTACTATGAAGAGACAAAAGCGAGATCGTCTGGGAAGAGCACAGTCTCAAGGGTACAAAGCCGGGTTAAATGGTCGTTCTTCTGAGGAGTGCCCTTACCAACAGATGGATGTTCGCTCCTATTGGATGGGCGGTTGGCGCGAAGCAAGAGATGACAAGAATGCAGGTCTCTATAAATAACGAAACACTCCACATACACTGAGAAACAGCCCCTGTAAACAGGGGCTTTATTGTATGCTCCTAATGCACTATAACTAATTATCTGTGTAAATAAAAAACGGTTCGTCCACGAACCGCTTATATAATGAATAATTAAAACGTTGATGTATCTTGGAACAGGCCAACTTTCAGGTCTTTGGCCACATAAATTTCTTTACCATCAACTAAAACTCGGCCATCTGCCACACCCATAACCAGTTTACGGTTGACGACACGTTTCATGTTAATTTCGTAAGTGACTTTTTTAGCCGTTGGCAGAATTTGACCGGTAAATTTTACTTCACCGACACCTAAAGCTCTGCCTTTACCTTTGCCGCCAACCCAGCCGAGGAAGAAGCCAACAAGTTGCCACATTGCATCAAGTCCGAGACAGCCGGGCATCACTGGATCACCAGGAAAATGGCAGTCAAAAAACCATAGATCAGGAGTAATATCAAGCTCAGCCAGAATCAAACCTTTACCAAATTCACCTTCTGTCTCAGACATCTTGGTTACACGATCCATCATTAACATATTGGGAGCTGGTAATTGTGGATATCCTGGCCCAAAGAGTTCGCCTCTGCTTGATGCCAGAAGGTCGTCACGATTATAAGATTCACGTTTATTTTGCATTATTTATTACTCCAAATATCAACAGCGAGCATGTTAGTGAAGCGGTGTATGTGAAACAACTCCGATCAGTAAAAATTCAGTCTATTTTTGAGTTTTTCCCACAAACTTCCCGGATTTTCTTCACGCTCGAATAATTCAATTCTTTCAGCTATTTTTTCAAGAACACTATTTTTTTCAAAGCCACTATCTTTGTTGAGAGCGGCATCTGTATTTTTCCGACGAAAGGGTTTCCCCATGAGGATAGGAATCGCTTCATCAACGGTTGATACGGGCCAGATATGGAACTCTCCGGCTTGTATACGACTCACCAGCGAATGGTGAAGTGCCAAATTCCTTAAATTGGTTTTAGGGAGAATGACACCTTGTTTGCCTGTTAGTCCTTGATGGCAACAGACATGGTAAAACCCTTCAATTTTCTCATTCAAGCCACCGACAGCTTGAACTCTGCCAAATTGATCGACTGCGCCAGTGACTGCAATCTGTTGATCAATCGCGATGTTTGACAATGCACTCACCAATGAACATACTTCAGCCAAAGACGCGCTGTCACCATCGACCTCGCTATATGATTGTTCAAATACAACCGATGCAGAATAGGGCAGTGGCGCATTTAATTCTAGTGCACTGCTGACAAATGCCTGCATAATCATCATACCTTTAGCGTGAAGGTTACCACCTAATTCGACTTTACGCTCGACATCACTGATATCCCCATCACCAAAGTGAACGACACATGAAATACGAGCAGGCTCTCCGTAAGAGACCGGATGTCCTGCAATATCAATCACCGTTAACCCATTGACCTGACCCACTTGTTTTCCCTGTGTTTCAATCAATACCTGACCGTTGAGAATATCACTCAGTGCGCGTTCCGGCAGATAACTCTCGCGATAATAGCGTTTATCCAACGCAGACTGAATATGCTGAGACTCAATCGTACTATTGCCAGCTTCAATGGTCGCTTCTTCCAACAAAGCTCGGTGCCAGAATAAACTCAAAGGAATATATTGCTGGTCTTCAGTCTGACGGACACCGGCAGCCAACAATAACTGTACAGCGTCTTCTGAAAGATCCGGATAACGGTAAGTTTGCAGCAACCATTTCAAATAAGCGAAATAGTGGGCAAGGTTGTCCGGCTCAATTTTTATCTCCAGCTCAACCTCTGTATAAAGAGATAAACCGCTACGGATATCATCATCGATATAATCGACTGTTGCCAGTTGTTCGCGATCGCCAGATAAGATCAGTTTAATATCATAACGTTTCGCCCATTCATACTGGAGTGGCGATTTTTCATCACAGTTCAATGCCGAGACTTGTTCACCAAGCAAGACACTTTTCAGAATTGGCCAGCTATCGGCATTTTTGATCAGCCAGTTAAGAGAGATAATCAGGTAACCCCCATCAGCTTTATCGAGTAAACCGGAAATTTCACTGACAAGGTGTCCGTTATCTGCTTTGACCGTGGTAAACATGTGTGTTTTTTCCAGAGACTCACTGGTGATCACAGGGACATTCTCTGGCAGTAGGGCAGAGAGACTATTCTGGATGATATGGCGATAAACTGAATTGTCAGGTGTATGAATAACCAATAAGCGGCTCAGTCCTGTCAGCTCGGTAAAGCGACGTAATGTCGATTGGAGCCGAGGCTGGGTTGACATAAAATCAGCGGGTTGAATTGATGGGTATTGTGCAAATTGTGTGCTGTAGTCGTCGAACTGAGGCGTTACAAAGCGCCATATATCATTTGTCATTGAGTATTCGATATGGATTAAAAGATGGGAGATTATATAGAAAAAGTTACTTGGAAAACAGATTCAAGTCTCATTGATCAATGATCTATTTGCAGATATTCATATGATGGGTTACGCTGTCACTGCATCTAAGCTCATTCTGCATAAGATAATAGGTTATCCCAAATGAAATACCAGCAACTTGAAAATCTGGAATGTGGGTGGAAATGGCAATATCTCATGGATCGATACAAAGAGGGTGTACAGGTCACTCGCCATATCGATAGCAGTGAAATCGATCATGCCATTGCATTACTGAGTCAAATTGAACATGAGCCCATCTATGTTTTGGAGTGGATCGAGCAACATATGTCGCCCGAACTGGATAACAAGTTGAAACAGGCGATTCGGGCAAAACGGAAAAGACATTATAATGCTGAGCAGATTCACACCCGGAAGAAGTCAATTGATTTAGATTATCGCGTATGGGAAAAACTGGCTTTTCGGGCGAATGAACTAGGATGTACCTTATCTGAAGCGATTGAATACTTACTCGGCGAAGCCTCTAAAACTGAAAAAACGAGTCAGAAGATGAGCTCACTGAAAGAAGATTTGAATCGATTATTATCTGAATAATCAAGGAATTGTATAATGATGTACGTCATAATCATTGCTGCTGTTGTGATTTTCTGGTTGCTTGTTCTTGATCGGCCCGTGCTGTACGTTCATTTTAAAAAAGGTCAGTTGGTTAAAGCCAAAGGTCATTTGCCAGTGACGTTAAAACACAATCTGACAGAAATTGGCCATCATTCTCCATTTGATGGATATCTAAAAGCCTATCAGCGTCGAGAGGGGATTCGGCTCAAATTCTCTCCATCAGTGCCGAAGAGTATTCAGCAGCGGATTCGTAATGTTTTTCCTTTCAGCGGGCTGAAAAAATCGGGCACGAATCAAAAAAGTAAACGCTAGATTCGATAAACCTGACCTCTGTTTGCAATTCCTTGATTATGAGCTAGATTTTATATTGTTTAAGTCAAGGAATAAGAACAATGTCATGGCCCTGTCCAAAACATATACGAAGTTCATTTACTTCATTCTCTGGGGCATTCTTTCGATAGCCTCAGTATCCTTTATTCTGATTGCATATCAGGATCAAAAAGAGACCACTGCAGAAAATCATGCGCAGTTTTTCTTTTCCAGCGCTGAACAATACTCTGATCTCTATGTAAGATTTATAAAAAGATCGCTTCAGGCGATACAAAAGAGTGAGGTTGTGCATGATTATCTAATCAATTCTGAGTCCAGTGATGATCAGGCGTCTCTTCTGGCTATGATTCAGCAACTTACACGGAGTTTTCCTGCGATTGAACAACTGGATATTCTGAATGGAAACGGAAGCTCATTGCTCCGTTTTGTGAAGACGGTTGCGCTAAATACTCAAATAGATTTTTTGCCGTCTGATCAAGAACCTATTTCCGCTGATGTTCGCCAATTACTGAAAGCTAAACCGAATGAGATTTGGTTTTCTCAGAGAATGCAGCAATCCGGTCTCATCAGGGCACAAAGAGTGATGTTTCAGGCTGGTTTGCCGATTTTCATGCAAGAGCGCTTGATTGGTGTACTTGTTGTCAACCTTGATATGACTGAGTTCCTAAAGCACCTCTTTTTTCAGCCGGGTGCTGATATTTACTTGTTAGATAAACACGGTCAGATTTTGTATGCGAACCGAACCCCAAACAATTTGAATGCTGATGATCATCATACGCCTTTGCCAACGACTTTGGCGATGTGGAAAGCATCAGGATTTTTTACCTTTGGTTTATCTCGTCTGCTCCCCAGCCATGAACCGTTGACTCTGGCATACAGAATGGGCGGAGATAAGTTTTATCGTGCAGACAAGAGCCTATTATTGATTGCGGTGATGGCGGTATCTGCTTTTTCAATACCGCTCGGAACTTTGGTTGTGTGGCACTCATTTCGCCGTAAGGTTATGTTAAATAATTTATCGATTGAAAATCAGGCCAGTCTCAATATCATCGACCAATATATTCCGGTTATTTTCACAGATAAACAGGCTCGAATTCTGCGCTGCAATGATGCTTTTTTAAAATTAACGGGTTATACAAAAAGCGAGTTACTCGGACAGTCTTACGGCATGCTCAGCGATCCTCATGTGATGAACCTAAAACCTTTTTCAATGTTTAGAACACTGTTACCCGGTAAACAGTGGCAAGGAGAGCTTCATAGCCAGACGCGAAGTGGGGATGAATTATGGTTGCATACATCGATTATACCGAGGTTTGATAAACGCCAGAATCTGACTGGATATATGGCTATTTTTACCGACAGGACGGACCGCAAGCAAGTCGAGCGAATGGCTGAAAGAGATCCATTGACCGGTATTTATAATCGAATGAAACTCGATGAATTAATGAGAAAATATCTCAATCAGTCAGAAAAATCAGGCCAGGAATTTGCCATCATTCTGATCGATATTGATTATTTCAAAGCCATCAATGATGAATATGGACATCTGGTTGGTGATAATACTTTGATTGAAGTCACTTACCTGCTGCAACAGTCTTTAAATAAGCCAAATGAGATTGGCCGTTGGGGGGGTGAGGAGTTTGTGGTGATTTGTCCTCAATCGGATTATTTAGAGGCGTTTCATATCGCCAATATACTTTGCAAGACCGTCTCTCAACATCGCTTCAGACAGACAGGTCAAGTGACCATTAGTTTAGGTGTCAGCTCATCGCTTGGAAAAAGCACGGTCGCAGAGTTACTCAATGAAGCGGATCAAGGACTGTATGAAGCTAAAGATCGTGGGCGTTGTCAGGTTGTCGGACATTTTAACAGTGAACAGCCGGCTGTAACCACGCAAGCAACAAAAGCGGCTAATATTGAATTGTGTTGATTTTAAATGTTAGGTTTTATTGATATTTTATATTGTAATCTAATGCACTATAACTAGTTGATTTGATACTATAAAATTATCCATACCACCAACAGAAAATGAATAATAGATCCAATCACCATAGAATCACTAACCCTGAAGGGAAACCCCACATTGAATCCGACGTTGACGGAGAAGATGTGATGCTATCTGTGCCGTGTCTACTACAACGTCTCTACAACGTGTTCTCATGTGAAATCCGGAAGAAAAATCAGCGGCTGTGAGCAATGATAAGGAAAGAAAGGAAAGACCAGATAATAGATTTCGAAAAACTTCGAAAAACATGGATACATACACAGGAACAGGCTCGAACATCTGGATAGCACACATAATTTAAGTGCGCATTATATATATTATGTTAAATAGGATAATTCAGGTAATTCAATCCGTTAAAGCTTTCTGTCCCCTAATTATAAGAAAAAAACCGCCTATGTTGGCGGGTTCTATTGTAGAGAAGTTAATCTATAATTGGATAAAATGGGATTTGATATTTTACAAGCTTAGAGAGACGATCTAGTTCAGTCATATTCACATGTTGCTGATTTAATATTTCTAGCCCTCTTTTATCTATTATATATTTACTCTTTAGGTTGATATATCGGTTAAGTTCATCTTTACCACCGATGGCTGCTAGTTTCACTAAAGTCTCTACATATTTACGCTCTTCTTTTCTATAACAAATATTCATTGCGTTCTTATATAACTCACCAATGACGATACGTTGAACCTGTTTTGTTTGGCTAAGGAGCCACTTATCTGTGATTTGGATTTTGCGTGATTTATATGTATTGCAAACCTCTATTCTCATATTTAAGCTTTCATACTGCTGCTGTAATTGAGATTCAAGACTTTCTTTGGTTTGAATAATATTAGCGCAGGCGGAACCTGAAAAAGAGAGCAGTAACAATATCTTAAATGGCATTGTAAATACATTTCCAAAATTCATAATCCTTCCCCATCTGATACATGGTTTCATTCAAAGCTATCTTTTCTAAAGTTTCTCTTTCCAGAGCTGGAATTCCAGCAAGGCCATCTCTAAGAGTATCCCAGTTATAATTGTAAAAATTCCAAGCCGTAGATACTGTACTGCCACTGATTGGCCCTCGTCCAACCAGTATTGCGAATACTGGTGTTACAGAGACAAGACTAGCTAAATATTTAGACATATTAACAGTGTCATTCATTTCTTTTATAGCATCAATAGTTCTTGTTGAAGGACGGTAATCACGAATAGTACAAAAATCATATTTCATTTTATAAACTTATTTCGCCAGTAATTATTTATGCTACCACGCATCAATAAATAGAATCTAATCATAATTTTTTCATGTCTTTGAAATCACTATACAATGAGATCTTCCCCTAGAAAAATGCCTACATTGATAGCAAAAAGCCCCAATATGGGGCTTTGTCATTTTTTCTTTTGGCGACGGACTTTGACGCTTTTCTTTCCTGCTGCACTGAGTTTCTTTCGCATCGTCGCAGCAAAAAGTTTATCGGTTTTCCACTTTCGCTTGGTTGCGTTCCCGCCTTTACGGCCAGCTTGCCGGACTGTGAGTGATTTTGTCATTGTCCTTGCTCCAGATGGGTAACCCGTTGATCTATTTTTTCCAACATAACCCCATGATTGCCCCCTTACTGAATCAGACGTTGGTTAGTTAATTAGGGCGGACACCCCAAGTTCGGCTTTATAAAACGAGGAAAATTGAAGTTTGGAAAGCTTGGATAACCTATATTGCGCCCCTTTGGGGGGATTAAACCGAGATGTTTCACCGCGGAGGTTCTCCCGCCCCCGGTGCCCGCGACATAAATGGTATGCTCTGCATCTAAAGATTGATTCGAGTTGACAGGGTTAGGAAACTGCAACGGCTGTGGCTTCTTCGCCATACTCCCCCCTGTCTTGTTTGGCCTGTTGAGCAATCAACTTTTTTGTTTTGACAATCTGCTTTCTGGTGCTGTACCCCAAAGCGACGACAGCAACCAGTAAGGTCGCTTCTTCAAAGTAGTTCCCGAGCATTTTCGTTGGTTAATATCAACACCGAGTTTGTCTTTTACGCTTCTTCAAAAATGTAATAGCATCGGAAAGCAACGCTCAAGGTGCTCTTGAATACCATTCTAAATACATTTTATATTTCCCAAATTCATAATGTTCCTCATTTAATTCATTCCATCATTAAAGATATCGTTTTTAAATGATTGGAGTAATTACTCGATAAGAAAAAATAGAGAATTCAATCTAAATCTATATCAATTATTCAATAAGATATGCGTTTTGAGCCTAAATATCAGGGCCTTGCCGACTATCTGTCAGTCGTGACTGAGAAAAATGAAATGATAAAAACATTCATTTTGATAGAAATGTTAATTAATTCGAGTGTGCTTAATCCTTAGTGAATTTGCACAAAGTGAATATTTTCATCTACACTTCATTAGTTAAAGTATAAACTCTATTTTGTTTTTTACATTTCTGTCAGTTAATGTCTGATAATATATGATGTAAATCAAGATAATGAAATAAAACCCCTTTCCACTTGAACTGAAACCCATGATTTTTGTTTCCTAATATTTTGAGAAGTTCATCTCATGTTGAAATTTTCAATAAATATTTTCAAATATGAAACAATCAATGTATCTCATTGATTTATATTAAAAATAACTGCTGAATGATTGTTCAGCAAATATTCAATTCAATATTTTAATCTTGATAGCCTCTCTGATTGTGTGGTAACTATTCCCACAGAAAATAAATATTTAATTAAATAATACTTTTTGACTTAAAAGTTTAATCTTTTTAATTTATAAAATAATACAACGAACCATCACAACAGAATGGTCGATATAAAACAAAATTTGAGGTATAGCGTCAAAAAACAGTAATATTACATATTTATCAATAAATGTTTTTTGAGCAATAATTATAACAACGTCAGGGCTAGGCACAGGAATTTTATTTCATCAGCAGTATAAATTGGTCACTAATATCATCTATATCAATAGGTGTAAGTCGTGTACTGTCTGTACAATAAGGTTTTTGAATATAACGAACTGGATAACCAGAACCCCCTCTTTCAATGGTCATATAGACAGGATATGACGTTTGGAATAGAAGGTTTCAGGATAAAGAAAGTTACCCGCCGCCCGATGAGTTGTCCGCTTCGAACGGTAATCACCAATTATCGTTCGCAAAATAGGCTTTATAGAGGTAACTATCGAATGATAATTCAACGTATTTTCGCCGTACTATATATGCTTGCCGGCATTGCAAAACTTTTCCCTCAGTTTGAAGATGTTGTTGCAGAACTCCAAATGGCTGCTGTCGCAAATCAGGGAGCTTGGTATGAAGGGATTTCTGTTTGGATTGGTACTCATGCTCAATTTTTCAATCTCCTCTCCGGTGCTATTCTTTTCATTTCAGGGCTGATTCTGCTCCTGAATCCACCTTGGACAAAATGGGTGATTTATGGCCAGCTCCTGATGATGGTCGTGTTTGTTACTATTTTGCACCGCTCCCAACCTCAGGTCATATGGCTGGATACCGTTTTTGCTTTAGCAGCACTGTACATGCTCCGCAACCAATACCGACGTAAAACAGCATTGCGCAGCTTCCCCACGCAAGACTTTTCTCAACTTCAATCAACCACAGCTCAAACAGACCAACCTCAAAATGGAGAAAACTATGATGTCGTCATTATTGGTGGCGGCATTGCTGGATTAACCGCAGCCAGCGAATTTGATCAGGAACGTGTCTTAGTCGTTGAGAAAACAGCATCTTTGGGGGGGAATGCCCGTCATGAGTCCTATCAAGGACTGAAACATCCCGTCGGTGGTGTCTGTTTTCAAGAACCACTCCCCGACTCTGAGATGATGTACATTCTGAAAAAAATCGGTATGGATAAAAGTTATCGCTCCAATGCTGAAGACATGTTGGTTTTCTTCGATACGATGTTACTGATGCGTTGTTTGGGAGAAGTGATTGTCGGCTTTCTCAAAAAACCGGCTTTTCTACTCAAACCTGAAGTATGGGGACTCACCTGCCAGCTCTTTATTAACGCCATCATTGGTAAACCGTATGTGAGTTCATCAAAGCAACTCGGTGACCCAACGTTTGCTGAACTTTATCGCTTTCTAGATCGCTTCGCTCCCGGTACCCGACTCTACCCTCAAGTGCCATGGACTGAAGAAAGTGGTTGGCCTCGGGAAGAGATGGAACTACTGGATAATATTTCTCTGTACACCTATCTGTTTGAACCCGAAAAAATTGCCCACTTCCCCCAACATCTGCGTCCGCCCGTTTCTCTTGGTAAATTAGTTGAAAATGCAATTCGGGTTGCACTCCGGGTTGAATGTTCTGATCTCAATGATGTCTCTGCTTATGCCGGTCTCTACTTCCTCATCGGTTATTTACGCGGCAACCTTATGGCACTGCCCGGAGGTAATGGCGGTTTAAGTGAAGGACTGTGTCGTTACCTGGATACAAAAGAAAATGTGACCATGGTTACCGATGCAACCTTGGCAAACATCAATCAGCTTTCTGATGACCATGCTGAATTACAACTGATGGTGGGTAACCAACCGATACAGGTCAATACGCGGCAAGTCATTTGGGCTGCACAAAAAAGCGCCATTGTTCCCCATGTTCCAACTTTGCCACAGTCTCAGATTGAAGCCATTCAGACGATTTGTTACGAAGATTATTATATGGCCAGTGTGCTGTTATCAAAACCGGTTCTGAGTCATGCGTTTGGCGGGTATATGATCGAACCTGAACACGCTTCAGTGAATGAACCGTACTACTGGTGTAAACCCGGTACTTGTCTTGTCGCGAATTGGATGGATCCTAACGGTAATAATGAAGTCGGAGTGCTCACACTACTCATGCCGACGACTCGTCCCGAGCGTAAAGGCCGTGACGCTCATGGAAAATTCAGATCGCTGCAAAAACAGACTAATTTCGAGATTTCCAAACTCCTGATGAATATCGGTATCAGTCCGAATGTCATTGAAGATATCAAAATTTGGCATTGGTCCGGCGGATTGGTGACTGCGATTAAAGGACACCATAGTCGTGGTGTTTTCACAACAGCCGGACAGCCATTTAAATGTATTCAATTTGCGAATCAGGACAGTGTCGGTATCGGGAATATTGAAGGCGCAATTCTCTCAGGTCTGAAAACATCCAAGGCAGTCAAACAGCAGCTCAAAGCTACGTTGTCCCCTCAGCCGGATGCCGTCTCTCAACCTCAAACTGAAGATTCTTTAGCAGGAGCAACACTATGACGGATTCACAGATCGTCGTCGGGATCTCCGGTGATCAGCAACTTGCTCATCAACATTTAGGCGGTAAAGGTTATTCACTGAACCATTTGGTTCATGCAGGCCTGCCCGTTCCGGTCGCTTTTTGTGTCACCGCAGATGCTTATCAGCAATTTATTCGGGAAACACTGCCCGCTCCACTCCTGGCATCCGGAGAGCTCGAGCAAGTGCGGGAAACGATTCTCAATGCTGATATCCCTGACCCCATTAAACAGGCAATTCAGCAAGCCTATCAAGATTTAGGTGACAATCCGCGGATTGCTGTACGCTCATCCGCACTGGATGAAGATGGACAATCTCAGTCATTTGCAGGTCAGTACGAAACTTATCTGCATGTCCAAGGCATTCAAGATGTTTTGCAGAAGGTTCGTTCCTGTTGGGCATCGCTATGGGCGGATCGAGCGGCACTTTATCGTCAAGGACATGCTGCCGAGAGTGCTATCGCAGTCGTTTTACAAGAGATGGTCGATGCCGATGCGGCCGGTGTGATGTTCACTTGTGATCCGCTGTCCGGCAACCAGGATCAGGTTGTCATCGATAGCTGCTGGGGACTTGGTGAAGGGGTCGTTTCCGGTCAGGTCACGACCGATACCTTTACGCTCGACAAACAGACTGGCAGCGTCATTGCTCAGGAGATCCGTCACAAACCTCACTATTGTCAGTGTGATGAAAAAGGACAAGTCACGATTCTGCCAACCCCAGAAGCATTGCGAGAAAAATCCAGCCTGACACCAGAACATTTGAGCGAACTGAACGACCTTGCGCGTCAGGCCCGGTTAATTTACGGCACGGATTTAGATATTGAGTGGGCAGTGAAAGATAACAAAGTCTGGCTGCTACAGGCTCGTCCGGTCACAACCGAGGCAAAAGAAGCGACTATTCTCTACGCCAATCCTTGGGAATCCAAGCAATCCGTAAAAGATGGTGCCCTGTTTTCCCGGATGGATACCGGTGAAATTGTAACCGGCTTGATGACCCCGCTAGGTCTGTCTTTTTGTGAATACTATCAAAAACATATCCACGGGCCATCGATTCAGAAAATGGGAATGGCGGATATCTCAGACTGGACGATCTACATGGGCTACATTCAGGGACAAGTCTATCTGAATATATCCGGTTCAGCCCATATGCTCAGACAGTGCCCGCCGACTCGTGATGAGATGAAATTTACCACCCGTTATGCAACGGACGATATCGATTTCACTCACTATAAAAATCCTTATGGTCCCGGTGTCCAAGGTTGGGATTATGTCAAAAGTGCCTGGTACTGGCTCAAGCAGCAGGTTCATAATGTCCGTCATGCACCCAAAATCGTTGAACGCATGATTGCCCTGCGTCAACAAGAAACACAACGTTTTCTGGCAATGGATTTCAGCAAAATGACGCTGGCCGATCTGAACCGTGAGTTAGAACGTGCCGATCAATACTTTCTGGAAAGCTGTGCCGCTTATATGCCTTTCTTCCTGCAATCTTTTGCGCTGTATGATGCATTAACGGAAACCTGTGAAGCGTATTTGGGCGACAAAGGCAATAGCCTGCAAAATCGCATTAAAGCGTCGATGAATAATCTACGGACAATCGAAGTTACTCTCGGTATCTTCAAACTGGTTGATACCATCAATCAGCAACCTCAGTTGAAGCAGCTTTTTGAAAATCATGAAGCGAAGGAACTGGTCGAACGCCTGCCGAAGGATCCTGAAGGTCAAGCCTTCTGGAACGGACCATTTGAAGATTTTCTGTTTGAATTCGGCTCCCGGGGAAGACAGGAGTTTGAATTAAGTATTCCACGCTGGCGTGATGACCCCAGTTACTTATTACAAGTGATGAAGATGTATCTCCAGCATCCGGTTGATTTACAGAAGAAATTGCAAGAGACAGAAAGCCTTCGCAATCAGGACAGTGAACAATTATTGAGTGGACTGCCCTTTATGGGACGATTCAAGCTGAAAATGCTGATGAAACTTTATGGTGTCATGGCTGAACGCAGAGAAGCCACTCGTCCAACGTTTATTACTGAAACATGGTTCTACCGCCGGATTATGTTGGAAGTATTGGGACGGCTGGAAGCGCAGAACATCGTGCGTCGCGAGGATTTGCCTTATCTCGATTTTCAGCGGTTTCGTGACTATGTGGCCGGTCGGATTTCTACCGATGAAGCGTTTGATCCCGAGTTACTCAATCAAAACCGCCATCAGCATTTATTGAATCTTCATGCAGATGAGCCACCGATGGCAATTATTGGTGGCTATACGCCGCAACTCAAAGTTTCAGGCACTGACGATCATCCCGATCAGTTAAAAGGCTTAGCCGCAAGTCCGGGTCAAATCGTAGCGAAGGCTCGGGTCATTACCGACTTGCAAAGCCAAGCCGGAGAATTGCAGCCCGGTGAAATTCTGGTTGCAAAATTTACGGATGCCAGTTGGACCCCGCTGTTTGCTTTGGCCGGTGGTATTGTCACGGATATCGGCTCAGCCCTCTCTCATAGCTGTATTGTTGCGCGTGAGTTTGGGATTCCGGCAGTCGTGAATCTGAAAACGGCAACTCAACAAATTCAGAGTGGCGATACGCTGATTATCGACGGCGATAACGGGCATATCAGGATTCAGCGTCAGGAATTATAGGCAGAACCAATCACCCATATCGGTGGCAGAAGCCCTGCCACCGTCAACAACATGATGACAAATAAACATCGAATCATCAGAGATGATTCGGCGGGGGTTGCTACGTTTTTTAATCGGGCAACGGCTGTATTTCATCATATAGCTCGCCCCATTTGAGCAAGTACACATGCGAGTTGGATGACTCCCATGATTTCAGCGAAACAAGGAACCGATCCATGATAGGACAAGCAACAAACGCTTCCGGCGCCTTATATGAGCAGTTTTGGCAAGCAAGTCACGAAGATCAGTCTCAAATAAAACTGGATACAATTACTGTCGGTGTCATTGTTGTAACGCAAGATCCCGCCTTTTTTCAGACGGGTCTGAGTGTATTGAATGATATCCGGGATTATTCATTTAATCAGGTCCATATTCAGTCAGACCTGCCTTTGCAACTCCTCGATTTATCTTATGATGAGCTCTATCTTGAGACGCGAGGCAAAGCCATTCATTTTCTGAAAGAGCAGAAAAAAGCCATCAACATTCAGGTCATCCAGTGCAGCAGTCTCGCAGAAGCCACCGGTAAGATTGTTTATTCCCATGCGTTGGAAGAACAATCGGCATTTCAGGTGGGAATGCTGTTTTACGATCAAGCCTCTTTAGGGCAAAGCGATGATCAGATCGAGAAAATCGATCGCGATCTGGATGCCTTTTATTGCGCGATGCAAAAAACGGGGATTCCTGCGTTTTATACCACGTTTTCTACGGTGACATTTATTCGTAGTCTGCGCTCTCCTTGCCGTTATTTACCGCAACAATACCGAGAAATTGTTCGTTCTCAAGATCCTCAGGTTTTCCAAACAGAACTCCTCTGTCTGTGGATGGATTTTTTTGAAATGAACTACGCCAACCGACGGGTCAAGCCTGAAGGTGCCGCGGTGCTACATAATACATTGGCCGATCAACTGATCCGGTTCTTTGAGGATGTGACGCCAGATCGGTGGCTATTCTCTTATTACACCGGTTCCATTGTCTCCAATCTCATTGGCTATCTGGATAAACATGCACAAGCACATGGTGCTTTAACACTACGCGGTCCGAATGAACATGCAATCGCCTGCGGTGCGATCGCAAACTGGCAGCTTTATCGAATGCCATTTCTCGGTGTCGTCACGTCCGGCATGATGGATGAGTTCAAAGGCACCTTAGCTAACTTGCGTGAAACCGCAGCGAAAGGGATTTTGGTGGTTGCAGAAAACCGTAATAACCAATGGTACAGTTTCCAAGGGACGCTAACGCCGACAGAAGACATGCGGGAAGTCCTGCAAGCCCGACGGATTCCATATGTCTATATTCACGATGTAAGTCAAATGACTGAAGGACTGACTGAAGTCTTCCGGTTGTATCATCTCAATCAAGGGCCTGTCGTGATTCTCGCCACACAGAATGTGCTGGAATCGAGCCTCCCCTTGGAGCATGTGATCAGTGATGTCTCGTCTCTACCGATTCAACCTTCGGATAGCTCATTTATATCAAGCGAAGCATTCGAACAGGCGATGCAACTCATCAACGACGGTCCGGAAAAACTCATTTGGCAGCTAGGACCAGTGACCGATGATGAATATGCCCTGATCCATGAAATCGCTGACGAGGCCGGTATTGCGCTGGTTGATTCATTAGCACACCCCGGTACGGCACCGAAATATTATCAGGGGAAATTGAACCCTCACTATCTCGGTACATTGGCAATTTACGGTTATAGCCCACGCGTCTATAACTTCATGCATACCAAAGATAAGATCAATCCACTCCACGCGCAGAGCCTGTTCATGATCAAAAGCCGCGTGGCTCAGATCACCACGCCCTTCTCCGATGGCCGGTTAGAAAATAAGGTTCATCTTGTTCAATTAACCCATGATGAACATCATTTGTCGCCTTATGCCAATATCCATCTCCATATGGACTGTTTCGCATTCCTCAAGGCGGTAAAAGCCAACCTCAATGTCAGTGATAACCTACGGGAAAAACGTCAGGCGCTGATTCGTACTTATCTGGACTCACCTTCAGATGTCGTCAGTCGTTTACCGACGCTGCCGATGTCACCGAACTACTTCTTCTCGCAACTCAATCGGGTGATTGAAGATTTAATTGCAACTCAGTCATATGACTATACCGGCATTTATGATGTGGGCCGATGCGGGATTTCTGCGGTCAGAAATGTTGCCAGAACCCGGCGCGGTTTTTCAGGCTGGTATGGTCGGGCCTTAATGGGGGATGCTTTGATGGCAACCACCTATCTGGCACACACCAGTCCGACACATGTCATTGCATTCATCGGTGACGGTGCAAAAGGGATTGTGCCTGATATGTTGCCGGCATTTATCGACAACATTCTCACGCATCCGGATTCGCTGAATAAAAGCATTACGGTGTTCTATTTATGCAACGGTGGATTATCCGTCATCAATACCTACCAGGAACGGATTCTCTTTAACCGGACCTCTCGGCAAATGCGTTTGATGAACCTCGATCAACCGGCGTTCGAACAGAGCATCAATGACTTTCAGATCAAAAATCAGACACTGACCCATTTTGATGAAACCGTCATCCGTGATGCGCTGACGAGTCCGAAGCGACTCAACTTATTTTCCGTGGTTCTCGGTCATAACAATGAAGGGGATGGCATTTCACTGGCAACCGCCAAAGGCTGGCAGCGCGACCCCTGTGATAAAGAAACCTTACAACAACGTACAGCGGCCGCCAGCCCATCAGAGACTGCCAGCCAATCATTCGACCACATTCAAGCAAAGGAAGTCACATCATGAAGTTCGGGTTCATTGCTCATCCAACATCTGTTGGTTTAAAACGTTATGTCAAAATGCTGGATCTGCTTCAGCGTAGTTCGAATGAACTCCACAGTGGTTACAGCCGAGAGTTATGGCATAAAGAAAATCTCGTGCCATTTATGAACTTTGCCCGGATCACATCCGCAACCGGGGCAACATGTGAAGGGATTATTCGTTATATGCCGTTGGTTGCTGACGAAATGTTGGCTGAACCGCGTGTCATCGCACAACGGGTAATTCAGGGCATAGAAGAGCTAGTTGACGAGGGGGCTGAGCTGGTCGGTCTGGGCGGATTTACTTCGATTGTCGGACGACGCGGAGAAGCCACCGCTGAAAAATCACCGGTACCGGTGACATCAGGGAATTCACTGACAACATACGCGGGTTACCGTGCACTACGCCAGATTACAGAATGGCTGGATATCGATCCAGAAAAAGAACCGATTGCCATTGTCGGTTATCCCGGCTCGATCTGTCTGGCTTTGAGTCGGCTCTTGTTGGCAGAAGGTTATTCACTTTACCTACTGCATCGTGCCAGCCATAAAGATCAGGCTGAATTGCTCAGTCATTTGCCGGAACAGTATCACCACCGTGTCACGTTAACCGGAGACCCGGAGACGCTCTACCAGTCATGCCGTTTATTTGCGGGAGCAACCTCTTCCGGTGGCATTATCGAAACCGCTCGTCTTCAACCCGGTTCAATCTTTATTGATATCGCACTCCCCCGGGATGTCGATACCGAAGTACGCCCTCAGCGAGAAGATATTCTGATCATCGACGGCGGCTGTGTCACAGCGACCGATGCCGTCAAACTCGGTGGCGAGTCATTGAACGTAACCATCAAGCAACAGTTAAATGGCTGTATGGCCGAAACCATCGTTTTGGCTTTAGAGGGCCGGCGTGAAAAATTCTCGTTAGGTCGCTATCTGCCACCGGAAAAAGTGCTTGAGATCGGCGAAATTGCAGAAAGACACGGCTTCTATGCCTACCCGCTCGCCTCTTTCGGAGAGCGACTCGAGCGCCAACAGGTCACAAACCTCAAACGCTATTATCACCATGATATTTACGAGAACAGCACTGCGACCTCCTCGTCTGCTCAGTTAGCTTTCATTGATGGGCTGCTCAGTCAGGATGCCGAACGTGAAGACACACTGGATCGTTACCGTCAGTATGTGAATCCAATGATGGTTGATTTTCTTCGTCTACAGCATTGCGACAATGTGTTCCAACGTGCATCCGGGACAACATTATGGACGGCAGACGGCACCGCCTTTCTGGATATGGTTGCGGGATATGGTTGTCTGAGTCTCGGTCACAACCCTCAGCCCGTGGTGAACGCATTGAAAGATTACCTCGATGCACAAGGGCCCAACTTCATTCAATATATTTCGATCCCGGAACAGACCGCAAAACTCGCGGAGCTGCTGTGTTACCTCTCCCCGGGAAACATGGGCCGGGTCTTTTTCAGTAACTCAGGCACTGAAGCTGTCGAAGCGGCAATCAAAATTGCGAAAGCATCGACGGGCAAACCGGGAATTGCGTATATCAACAACAGTTATCACGGTAAAACACTCGGTGCGCTCTCACTCACCGGTCGCGATAAACACCGTCGTTATTTCCAGCCACTGTTAGAAAACATGGTGGAAGTCCCCTTCGCAGATCCAGAAGCATTAGAAGCCGCAATCCGACGTGATGATGTCGGGGCGCTGATCCTTGAACCTATTCAGGGAGAAGGCGGTGTGCATCTCTTCCCCGAAGGTTATCTGCAACGCGCTCAGCAACTATGCCGGGAAACCGGAACACTGCTCATGATGGACGAAGTTCAGACCGGGCTCGCTCGCACCGGAAAACTGTTCGCTTGTGAGTGGGACAACCTAGAGCCGGATGTCATGATCCTATCGAAATCTCTTTCCGGAGGTTTGGTTCCGATTGGTGCAACCTTGTGCCGTGCTGATATCTGGCAACAAGCCTATGGTACGGCGGATCGTTTTCTGGTTCATAGTTCAACATTCGGTGGCGGTAACGTTGCCTCTGTGGTTGCCCTGAGTGCGTTGCGAGAATTAATTGCCCAAGATTTGCCGGCACGCTCAGCTCGCTCTGGTCAATATCTCAAGCAAGCCTTGGAAGAGATAGCCGCGCAATATCCGTTTATCAAGGAAATTCGCGGGCGTGGACTCATGCTGGGGATTCAGTTCGAGCAATCTTTTGCCGGAGCGGTTGCGGCATCGGCTCGTGAATTTGCGACACGCCTGCCTGGTGACTGGCACACCACATGGAAGTTCTTACCGGATCCGGTCCGTGAACACCTCCAAATTGCCATGACGCGTATGGAGCAATCACTGGGTGAAATGTTCTGTATGAAGTTTGTCACCAAATTATGTCTGGATCACAACATTCTGACATTTATCACCGCTAACAGCTCAACCGTGATTCGTATTCAACCACCGTTGATTATTGAACAGGAAGAGATGGAACGGTTTGTGGCTGCGTTTGCTGATGTCTGTGAAGAACTTTCGACATTTATGGACTGAGCACTGAATTCATTCACGGAATTCAATCGCTGAAATTAAAACTGAGCACCTATAAAGGAATTTTTCATGACACTAACAAAACAAGACGCTGTTAATCAAATGATGGGCTTTTTTCAGGCGAAAACACTGACTGCGGCATTAGATTTAAAATTATTTGACCATTTACACAACGAAGATTTAAGCGCTCAGGCGATTGCCGACCAACTCAATAGTCCGCTTCGCTCCGTCGAGCAAATGCTGATCGCACTTCGCGCGATGGGATATTTGGAAAAACAGGGCGAGAACTACCACTTGCCACAGGAGCATGCCTCCTTTTTGGTTAGTAGTGAGCCGATGTGGCTGGGATGGTTAGGCCGTCATATCGATACATTCCTGTACCCATTATGGGGTGAGCTGAAAACCGCAGTCGCCAGTGATACCAATCAACGTCAGACCGTATTCGGGGATAACCGAAGCTGGTTCGATATTCTTTATCAAAACCCAGATGATGTGACTGATTTTCAGGAGTTTCTGGGGAAATTTGCAGCCCCGTTCATTGAAGGGTTTATTCAAGATTACGATTTCACTCAGCATGATTCGTTCCTCGATATCGGGAGTGGTATCGGTACATTGCCAATTGCCGTTGCCGGGACCAATTCCGATATCCATCTGACAATTTGCGAGCTGCCGCAAGCGTGTGCATTTCTGCGTGATCGATTAGCCGTTCAAGGCTATGGCGACAGAATCAATGTCATCGAAGGTGATGTAATTTCGGGAAATCTATCGTTACAGGATCACGATTTGATTCATTTGGGCTGGATGTTACATGACTATGCGCCGGAAATTCAGATAACTATCTTGAAGAACATCTATGAAGCGATGCCAGCCGGCGGACGCTTTATGGCATCAGAAACACCATTGAATGATGAAAAATCCGGCCCTGAGTTTACCGCCCTGCTCTCACTCAACATGCTGGTTTCAACAGATGGTGGCATTGAAAGTAGTACCGAGGAATATCTGGCACGCTTCCGGGCTGTCGGATTTGAAAATGTTCGGATTATCGAACTATCCGGTCCCCGGACACTCATCTGCGGTGATAAACCTCAATCGACCAATCTGTAAGGAGCTCATGATGTTAACGAACCAATTAATCCAGCATATCGCCCAACAGTTTCTTGACGGAGACACTGACGGTTTAGAGCGCGATACGCCATTATTTGAGCTGAATATTGTTGATTCCGCAGCAATTTTCGATCTAGTCGATTTTTTAAAGAATGAGGCGCAGGTTGAGATCAAAATGCAGGATATTTATCCGGAAAACTTTGCATCTGTTGCCGCGATGGTTTCGCTGGTTGAACGGCTGAAAGGGAATCAAACTGAAGGAGAACAAGTATGACAGAACATAACCAAGCAGCATCTGATGCGCTACAGCAATTCATTCTGCAAACATTTTCCGAAATCACCGAGTACCCGGTCGATGCATTATCAATGAGCAGCCACCTGGAAAATGATTTAGGCATTGATTCAATTGCATTGGCGGATATTGCCACCACACTGACCAAGCAACTGCAACTTGCAGCACCACTGGCGACAGATAAGATCGACACAATTGCGGATATCATGTCCGCGATTCAATCTACGGCTTATCAGTTACCGAGCGCTACGTCCGCGGTTGCCCCCACGGCGAAAAATCATTGGTTGGACGACATGATTTGTCAGGTCTTTGCTAACAATAGCGGCTACCCTGCTGAATCTCTCAATATGAATGCTCAGATTGAAAATGATTTAGGGATTGACTCGATCAATGTGCTCTCGGTCCAGAGTGAATTGCTGACCATGCTGGGACTCGATCCGAAACTGACCTTACCAAAAGCCGATACACTGGCAGCGATGAAAGCTGCGCTTATCAGCCAGCTCCCGCAGGACGGTGAAGGCTATCAACCACCCGTGATCGCCAAAACGGAAGCTGCGGCACCGAGTGACGAAGATCCATATGCGCACCTTGCGATGTCTTCAGAGGCCGATCGTAAACAAGTGGGTGACCCGAGAACCATGCGCGATTTCGTCGGGATTCAACATCCGGATCTGTTTCATAAAGCACGTGAGTTCCGTAAATTTTATCATGAGAAACGGGATAACCAGCTTTACTGGTATGGGATGCCACTTGAGACACCTTGTAAGAACCGCGCGGTAATCTTTGATGAAACCACAGGGAAAAGTCGTGAATTTCTAATGTTTGGCTCAAACAGCTACCTTGGGCTATCCAGTCATCCGGAAGTCATTCAAGCAATTCAGGATGCAGCGGGTTTATACGGTGCGACGAATACCGGTTGTCGGATTATTGCGGGCAGTAACATGCTGCACTTAGAACTGGAACGCAAGCTGGCAAAATTGAAAGGACGGGACGACTGTATCGTTTATCCATCCGGTTACTCGGCCAACCTCGGTTGTATTTCTGCCCTGACCAGTAAACATGATCTGGTGTTTACCGACGCGATTAACCACATGAGTATTCAAGATGGTTGTAAACTGGCTGGCGCACAACGCAAGATTTACGATCACTCACTGACCAGTTTAGAAAAATCGTTGGCGAAGTATGCCGATCATCCGGGCGGAAAACTGATTGTGACCGACGGGGTGTTCAGTATGCACGGCGATATCGTCGATCTGCCGCGTCTGGTCAAACTAGCGGAACGTTATGGCGCTAAAGTTTTGGTTGATGATGCCCATTCAACCGGCGTGTTAGGGAAAACCGGTTCCGGTACTTCCGAACATTTCAATATGAAAGGTCAGGTCGATCTCGAACTGGGAACAATGAGCAAATCACTTTCAGGATTGGGAGGATATGTTTGTGCCGATGCTGACGTAGTCGAATATTTACGCTTCTATTCCAATTCCTATGTCTTTGCCGCCACAATCCCGGCCCATGTCGCTGCGGGGGTTATCGCTTCAATTGACATCATGCTCCGTGAACCAGAACGTCTCACTCGTCTGTGGGATAACATTTACTATTTCCGGACACGTCTGCTCAATGCCGGATTTGATCTGGAAAACTCTGATTCAGCGATTATTCCGGTCGTGGTCGGTGATGATGCGAAGACTTTACTGTTTGGCCGTGCGGTCAGAAAACGCGGCATGTATTGCCAGACCGTGGTCTTCCCCGGCGTCAGTGTCGGTGATGCCCGGCTGCGGATCAGTGTCACCAGTGAGCATACTCGTCAGGATCTCGATGAAGCCTATCAAATCTTAGTGGATTCAGCACTTGAGGTGGGCGTCCCTGTGGCAGATACGGCCCGAGTACGGGAAAAAGTTGCCATCGCGGAGGCATAATATGGCGATACCAACGATTTTAAACCGTTTGTTATCACATATTCGTCATACACCGGATCGTTCAGCGCTGCGTTGTGGAACGCAGCACTGGCGTTATGCACAACTGGGTCAACGGGTGCTGCAAATTGCTGCAGCACTACAGCAGATGGATCTATCTCATCAGGGGATTTTGCTTCATCTGCCCAAAAGCCCGGATACGGTTGCAGCGATTTATGCGGTATGGCTGACAGACAATCACTATATTCCGGTTGATTTCAGCCAACCGGAATCGAGAATTCAGCGGATTATCGACATTGCCCGGCCAGTGCTCATCATCGATCAGGATTGGCTGGACTCACTCGATCATCAACCGGTGCCGATAGCAGCCATTGAGGATTTTCAGACCTTCAATCATTCGCTTGCGGCGGTGTTATACACCTCAGGCTCAACCGGTCAACCCAAAGGCGTTCAGCTCACCCATACGATGCTCGACTTTTTCATCGAATGGGCGATTGCTGATATGACGTTACAAGCCGAAGATATATTGGCCAATCATGCCAGCTTTGCTTTTGATCTGAGTACGTTTGATCTGTTTGCTGCGGCTTCCGTCGGTGCTTGCGTCTGGATTATCCGAGAGTCCGAACAGAAGAATTGTCCGGCCTTGATTGAGGGGATTGCACAACACCAAGTCACGGTGTGGTACAGCGTTCCTTCGATTCTGGCGATGATGGAAAAAAGCGGTCTCCTCAATCAAGATGTGACAGCGTCACTAAGACGCGTTGTTTTTGCTGGTGAAGCCTACCCGATAGCGGCATTTCGTCAACTGCTTGAACATCTCCCCCGTCACTGTCGGATCAGCAATTGGTATGGCCCGACAGAGACCAATGTGTGTACCGCTTACACCATTGATCGTGACCGTTTATCTCAGCTGAGTCATATCCCGATTGGGTATCCGCTCGCTGGTCTTCAGGGTGATATTGAAGATGATACCGGTCAGCGTCATCAGCTCCCGGACTGCATCGGTGTGAGTGGTGAGTTATTGATTTCAGGCCCTTGTGTCACACCGGGCTATCTCAATGCCCCCGAATCGCGACAAACCGCGCGCCATGCCAAACAGTGCCATGCAACCGGCGATCGCGTGGAGATGACCCGAGATGGTCTCATCTATCGTGGTCGAATCGACGATATGGTCAAGATCAACGGTTATCGGGTTGAGCTGGGAGAAATCGAGTCGGCTTTATACCAACACCCTGCGATTCAACAGGTGGCCTTGTTTGTCGAACTCGGTGAGCTGAGCCAACAGTTGGTCATGGTGGCCGTTCTGAAAGCAGCGGATGCCAAATTGAGTCTGCTTGCTATCAAGCAGTTTCTTCGGGAGAAACTCCCCGCTTATATGTTGCCGCAAAAACTGGTGATAACGGAGCAATTACCGATGAATCCCAATGGCAAAGTAGACCGCAGACGTTTAGCGGAGGTCACGCCACGATGAGTTCAGATCAATCAAACAACCGACTGGCGATAGTCAGTATTGGGTGCGTTTTCCCCGGTCAACGCCATCTGCATCACCTGTCAGAGCCACAAGCATGGCAACAACTGGTGCAACAGCATTATGGTTCGCCATGGCAACATTTAGAAACCGAGCTGGACGCTAAAGCCCCGCTCTCTATCGGCCAAGTCAATGATGAGGACTTTGATTTCAGAAAGTTCGCGATTCCCCCGCTGTTTCGTAAGGCGGTCAGTAAAGAAACCCGGCTGGCATTGCTCGCCGCGGATGACGTGTTCAAACAGATTTCGCTCCCGGAATCCCTACGGGATCACTGCGATCAATTCTGTGCGGTACATCTGGGGAGCGACGCTGCCTATCGTAATGCTGCGAAAGTTCAGGCATTACGTCTACTTGGCGATCAATTGACAGAACAAGGCAATACACCGCAAGAAACAGAACAACAGATTGATGCATATAAACAGCAACTCGCACAAAGTTGGGGCGCCTCTTCTCATGACCGTATCGGTGAAATGGCTTCCAGTATCCCAGCCCGGATTGCTCATTTTGCCCAGACCCGCGGAAAATGTCAGACCATCGACGGTGCTGATCTGGGGGGATTACGGCTGTTGCAATTGGCACAAGATAGTTTTCGCTATCAAGACAGCCAGGTTGCTCTTCTGACATCGATTCAATGTTTTCACTATGCAGAGCAAGCCAACCTGTTACTGGAACAAGGGGTTTGCGCAAATCAGACTTGGCTGGAAGGGGCGATTAGTCTGCTGGTTTGCCCAGTTAATGTTGCTCAGGAGAACCAATGGCCGGTTCTTGCTGAATTAGGCGATATCGATACGCTGCCATCAACGGAGATAACCCCAGATCATCGTGACTATTTTGCCGGTGCCAATCAGGTGTTCTGCCAGTTACTCGAAATGCTACGCGAGCAGAAACAGCACTGTAGCGGTCATTCATTCACCGGCCCCAGATGGCGAATCGGTCCGACCCCCGTGAATAAAGACGTTCTTCATCCACAGGCACCGATCCGGCTTTTGGATTACTGTCCGCTGACAGCACTCGGCCATGACAAGTCGCTGTTCTGGCAAACCTTGGCCCAAGGGGGCGATACCATTCAGCCATTATCTGCCGGGCAACTGCATCAGGTGGCGTTATTTCGTCCTAACCCCCAAAAACTCAGTACCTATATTCGTCAAGCGATGTGCTTTCCCAGCCACAAGATTCAGGACGTGACTGCCGAGAAACCGATGATGCCGGCCAAGCAACATCGGTTGGATGTTACCCAGCAATACTTGCTCAATGGCAGCACTCGTTTATCGCTGCCATCACCCGATCCCCATCGTCGAACAGCGATTATTGTCGCAACTAATTTATCGCTGACCCCCGATCGGACTCGTACTGTGCGTCATTTATGGGATCAATTACCTCAGACGATCACACTCCCTCGCCCTCAGCCACAACCGCAAAACCGTTGGAACTGGTATGGTGCCAGTGGTATCGGCTCAGCGATGTTGCTCGCGCAGCAGTTAGGGATTAAGGCGGACTGTTATGCAGTTGAGGCCGCATGTGCCAGCTCGATGGCCGCACTGCATGATGCGGTGAGAGCATTGCAGTCCGGGCGTTACGATCAAGTGATCGTCGCAGGTATTGAAATGGCAACAACGGAACGCGATTTAGTGTTGTGTAGTGCCCAGATGATGCTCTCAACATCTCGGATTCGTCCGTTTGCCGATAAAAATGATGGCTTTACTCCCGGTGATGGCGGTGGTGTATTTATTCTCTCCCGTCAACCCGATGATTCGGAAGCGCTCGCAACGATTCATGCGATTTCCGGCTCATGTGACAGCCGCTCAATGACCGCACCGGATCCGGAAGGACAATCTCTCGCGATAGAAAAAACACTGGCACTGACTGACGTCGCACCGGAGCAGATTCAATACATTGAGGCTCACGGAACGGGTACCGCTCTGGGGGATATCTCAGAAATCAGTGCAATTCGACAGCATTATCAGCGCGAAAACAACTCACCAGATGCCACACAACAGCACGCACCGTTATTCATTGGCTCGGTGAAATACAATTTCGGTCACTGCTTTGCCGGTGCCGCCGCCCTGAGTGTGTGTAAAGTGCTCAGTGCATTTGAACATGAACAGATTCCACCGACACCGATCCGCGATCAAATCAATCCTCAGTTAATGCTGACGGATCTTCCGGCTGACATTCCTCAGCAGACCATCCCTTGGCCTTACCCTTATGCGGGAGGACGTATCGCGGCCATCAACTCATTCGGTACGGGCGGTATCAATTACCATCTGATCATCGAACAAGCCGGTGGTGCAACGGATAACGGATAACGGATAACGGATATTGAAAACCATAGATGAAAAAGGACAAAAAAGATGAAAACAATTGTGCATAAAATTCGCCTCAAAGATATCGCCCTGTACCACGAGTTTCGCGACTGGGTTGTTCATACTGACTATCTGGCTTGTCAGCAGCTTGATTCTGTTCTGGCATTTGAGGTGATTGATGTCACCCAGTCCGCTGATGCGCAATTCCACTTGATTGAGATCATTCGTGTCAGCGATCTGGAAGCATTCGACCGTGATATGCAAACCCCGGTATTCCAAAGTCTGGTGGCACGTTTCGAGCAAATGGCCGACGTCATTGAAGAAATTTCCGGAGAAAGAATCGGTAATGGTTACCAACAGTAAAGACTATACACGCATGACCAGTCAGTATTCAGCGGGCACTGATGTGCCTCGCTTGATGATTGCACAAGCGTGTTTCGATGAACATACAACGGTCGCTGACAGGCTCTCGCAGGTCAGGCAGCAGGCGCGTTGGCAAACCAAACGATGGCTGAATCAGGTATGGCAGACCACTGATGCGTCGTTAAGCCATCTGGCTGAAAGCTCAGTTGCACAGAAAACTAAGTGCTTTGAATTTAATATCATATATACTCAGCAAGGTCAGCCATTCGGCTTTCATCCGGACTTCGGTGTTCGCGGTGTGTCAGTCAGTCACAGTGGTATTTGGTATGCGATTGCCACCGCATCGCAACCGTCATTGGGGGTTGATCTCCAGTGCTACCGACCTTTTGGCACCTCAGCCCGGCAATGGGCTTTCACAACCGAAGAATGTACACAGTCCATGACGTTACTTTGTGCGACTTGGGCGGTACGAGAAGCCTTTTTAAAGAGTCATGGTGTCGGGCTGCCACATTTATTACGAACCATCGACATCGACTGGCAGCAGCAGCGGGTATCGGATCCTGCCGCAAACCTGAGTGAACGCATGTTCTGGCTGGTTTATGGCTTATATTGGGTTTGTGCGATCTGTTATTGCCCTGAAAGTGAGCCCCCAGTATTGGAAACATTATCTACCGCTGTACCATTGACCGTTTCATCCGCCAGGAGCACATCATTATGTTGACGACATCGTTTGAACAAAACTTGGCCGGTGCGATTGAAATTGCTCGTTCAGCCCCCTCTTCTCATAATTGCCAACCTTGGGCCGTTCACTATTCACCCTTATCTCGCACTGGCTATCTGGCCATTGATCGGCATCGGGCTTTGAAAGGTCTGCCGTCATTAGAAAACGAAATGTTGATGAGCTGTGGGATTTTCTTTCAGCATATTGAGACATTAATGCGCAATGCCGGCACCCCGCTGCAATGGACATGGTTTGATGAGTCTCATACCACACCGACACTGCCTCAAAAGCAAGATGGTCTCATCTGCTTCTGTCCGGGAGAGAAGCAAGCTGCAAATCCAGATGCGTATCATGATCTGGCAAAGCAGATCCACCATCGTCATACCAACCGCATGCCCTACGAAACGACAAAGCTCTCCGCATTACAACAATTTCGGCTTCAGGAAATGTTCGCGGATTCCCCAGTCCGATTAAACATATGGCAAGATCAAACAAGTTGTAAACAGGTTGCTGATTTAGTGTATCAATATGCAGCACTGGATTTTGCCGACAAAGCGGCTTGGCAGGAAACCTATAGTTTTATTCGTTTTGATAAAAATAAACCAGTTGAGGATGGGTTCTACCTTCATCATCTATTTGGCAAGATCCCTGCTTATGTAGAGTGGTTATTCCGGGTTGCTTTTCATCCGAAACTAAACCTATTCACGCGCTTCTTGCGGTTACCCCAGTTTATGGCTCACGAGTTCTCGAAACTGACCGGACAAGGACCGCAATATCTGGCTTTGAGCCTTCCCGATCCCAATCCGCACAATTTGTTTATCACGGGTATGAAGCTGGCTCGAGTGTGGCTGTTACTTGAGCAATGGGGTTGGGGGATTCACCCGCTCAGTGTGCTCGTTCAACACGATTTACCCAAAGCAACGCTGGCAAATACGTTGGGAATGACCCATCTGCCAATATTTTTTGCCCGGTTTGGGCAGGTCAAAATTGCAGCCGATGTTTCGCCACGACGTCATTTAGACAGTATTTTAACGATCGATTAATTTTTAACGTTCGATTAATTTTTTAACGATCGATTAAGCCCTCAGCGACAAGAGGGAAAATATAAATTGTCCTCGCAAGAAGGAGTTATTATGGAAATTTGGATCACGTTAATTGTCATTATGTTGGTTTTATCCGGACTGTCTTATCGTGCCACTCAAAAAGCACAAGATACCCGTCCTATGTTTATCTGGGGATTTAATAGTATGGCCCCTGTTGCCCTCGCCTATTGTTATTGGGGAACGGGTGATTTTGGACATAAAGCATTAATGATTGTATTTGTCGGCATTTATTTGCTGCGGATGAACATTGTATTAACACGTTGGTATGTGAATACTGCTGCCGCGAAACTCGGTGGCGTCATCCCCGAGCAACAACAACCCATATTGGCGGTGATGATGGTCAATATTTTCGGTTGGCTCTACTGCTTACCGTTTTACTGGGCGGCAGATCAGCAAGGACCATTCGGCGCCATGCAATGGCTGGCTATTGTTGTCTATATTATTGGCACTATTTACCACTTCGGCAGCGATTATCAAAAACGCCGTTTCAAACAGAACCCGAACAATCGCGGCCGGCTGTTAAACACTGGTTTTTGGGGCACATCCCGCCATCCCAATTACTTTGGTGATTTCCTGATTTTTGTCAGTTTCGGTCTGCTCGCTAATCATTGGATCGGGCTCATTGCCCCACTCACGAATATCGGGCAATATTATGGTGATGCGATTCCGAAAAGTGAAAAAATGTCTGGTGAACGCTATGGCGAGCAATGGGAAAATTATAAACGCAAAGTGAAATGTTTTATTCCGTTTGTCGTGTAATGTGATGCCACAGAAAAAACACCCCGTCCGATTTTGGGCGGGGTATTTTTTTTCGGCAAAGCAAATCAATGACCGATTTGATTGAAGCGGCAAAAACAGTGGTAAGGTTCTGATGAGTGAATCCTTTTGGATACTCTTTTAGCTTTCGTTAGTACAATCGGAGGCAATGTGATGAGATGAAGATAACCAGACATCTCCAGAAACCTAGCGGTTTTCATGCAGATACTTATTGACGATTGCTTGGATATGATGCTTTCTGAACGGTTTAACGATAAAGTCATCCATTCCCGCCAGCAGACATTTGTCCCGATCTTCCGGTGTTGAGTGGGCTGTTAAGGCTACAACCGGGGTGAGGATATTGTGATGACGTAATCTTTTTGTCGCTTCAATCCCATCCATCACCGGCATAGAAATATCCATCAGAATCAGGTCAAAATCGGTGTTCTCTGCAATAACATCCAGAAACTCTTGTCCGTTTTCAGCAATAGTGACGCTGTAACCCATTTGTTCCAACAGAATTTGAATCACCATCTGGTTGGTTTTCGTATCTTCAACCACCAATACATTTTTCTGGGGAGTTGCCTTGTGCGAAGAAGAAGCACTCGGTGGTAATTCGGGTTGAGAAACCTGATAAGGTTTTTTCAGACACAGCGGTAAGTTGACATGAAAAGTTGTCCCTTTTGCTAATCGGCTTTCAACGTGAATCTGTCCCCCCATGAGATCAACAAGGTGCTTGGTGATCGCTAAACCCAGTCCGGTTCCCCCATAGTTTCTCGTTTTGGTACTGTCAGCCTGAATAAACGGTGTGAATAAATGATGCAGTTTCTCCGGTTTCATCCCAATACCGGTATCAGCAACAAGAATTGTCAATTGATCATCTGCGGTATTGAGTTCAACTTTGACTTCACCTTCATCGGTGAACTTGACTGCATTACCAACCAAATTAAAAATAATCTGCATGAGCCGGACCGGATCAACAAAGTATTCATATTGGTCTGAAACCTGACCTGAAATGTGAAATGCCAGATTTTTTTGTTCAGCATTATTTTGATAATGTTCCAGAGAGCCAAGCAGGCGCGCATTTAAATTGGTCCACTGGCGATGTAATTTAAAGTGTCCGGATTCAATCTGACTGACATCCAAAATATCACCGATGATCACGTGTAGTAATTCTGCAGAATATCCCATGCGAGTTAATAGATCACGCTGATAGTCATCTGAGCCTTGCTGCAAGATATCAATGATACCAATTACCGCGTTCAGCGGTGTTCTCAGTTCATGACTCATCATGGCAAGAAACTGAGATTTAGTTTCATTGGCTTGTTCGGCAATCTGGCGGGCTTCTTGTAACTCTTTGGTTCGCTGATCAACGATATTTTGTAGCGCTTCTTTATGCTCAATTTCACTGATTGCACGTTCGATCAGTGGCCGAAAACGGAGGAACGTTGACTTGGTATCGGTGTTGAATTGACCATTTTCAGATCCGAGTAATAATAAAACCGAGTCGCTGGCTTGTGCCCGAATGCCAATCATCAGTGCGACCCCGATACTTTGCCTGAGCGGTTCACTTAGAAAGCTAAACTCAGCAAGGGAATCGGGCTGGAACAGTAAAATACATTCACCATCGAGTGCTCGTTGAAATTTATTACCGTAGCGCCAGTGTCTGTTTTTAAATACGCGATTGGTTGTCAGAAACGTGGTAAATGTCAGTTCTGATTTCTGTTTGGAAATAACAATGAAGTCGCTGAAATCGATGTATTGTCCCAGCACTTTTTGGAGTTCATCAAATATGTGATATTTGTCTTCTGAATTACTTAAGGCCGATAACGTCGTCAGAATGGTTCGGTTTTCTTCAGCCAGACTGATTTCCCGCTCCCGACATCGCCTCAATTCGAGTAAGGTTTCATTCAGCTCTTCTATATGCTCAAGATTCTTCATCACGAAAAAGACTCCGGCTCATATAAAATGGCAGATGAAATCATCAAGTTACCATGCGCATTTTCACCACCGACAAATTGCCCTTGCTCACCGTAAGTAAATGGACAAATAAAGGGTTTGTCGTTTAACTGCTCACACATCTGTTTTTGTACACTCTGAATGTCATTGCCCAATCGAGCCATCGCACCGGCACAAAAAATCGAGATAGCCCCGAGGATCTCCGAGTGGGTATGATTCTTCGCTCCGGCTTCTTTCAAGACTCTGGCTGCTCGATTCACCAATTGTTCTCGGGAACCGGTCATCAGTGTAATCTCTTCACCAACTTGAACATCAGCAAACAATTCCAGCCCACCCCGCTCTGTGATTCGTCTTGGATGGGTCAGCTTATAATAAGGTTGTTCATAGATTTGTCCGGCAACTCGTCCGAGTGGAAAACTCGTAATGTGTTGGTAGACATATTCATCAGAAATCAGCCGATTAGAATGATCACTGATCCAAGCCTTATAAACATCAATGGCAGGTTCATGATCAATTTCTTCAAGCAGGCGGCCATGAGATTTGGTGATGGTTCCGATACACTCAGTCGGAGAATAACCGGCACAGAAACCGGTTGCCACGGTGCTGAGAGGAAAACATAGTTGAATGGCAATTGCATTGCCGGACCAGCCTTTATCGGTCATCACCGACCATCGCTGCTGAATAAGATTATCCGCCGCACTACCGCCAATCATCGGCACTGGCATACCAAAAACAGTGTCTATTGCAGCGATAATTTCTTCTTCATATCCGGGAATCGTATGTAAAACAACTAGATCGGGAACTTCGCCACAACGTTGTGCGTGCTGTAATGCCTGCTGAATCGCCTCTTGAACGGCGTCGTTAATTGTGGCGTGATTGGCAAACTCAGCAAATCCTGTTCCGAACGCACAGGCGCCATGCTGAATGGCCATCAAGGCAATCGTCGGCCCGTTGAAATAGCCCTTTTCTGTCATAATGCCTTGATATGACGAACACCCCACTATCGGGACATTCGGTAGCTGACGTGTCAATTCTGTCCATAATATTTCTGGTGCATACTCTTCAGTATAGTAAAAAAACACACCACGCAAGTGAGCACGGTCCAACGCAGAAACCAGTGAAGAGACAGCCGCAACCGGATCGATAACCTGAGAAACTTGAGTTAAAAACCGCATCTTGCCACCGTTGATGATTTTTCACTTGTTGGGCATTTTAACAATAATTATATGAGATACAATCGACTCGGTAGCGTTTCTATCTGTTTTTTATATAGATAATATATTTTTTATGCATACCGGTAACTAAGGTAAACTGGACGCGATTCTCAAGCTTCAAGGTCAGCTTTATCTGGCCGTCGTCATTTTTCTCAATCTGTGGTGAGCGTTCTACAATCGACCAACTTTTTTGAGCCGGAAACATTGAAATGGTGCCCGCCTCTTTACCGGTTGTAATGAAAGTGGATTGACCATCAATAGTAACTTGACACGGATAGTTACAAGACAATTGCTCAGGCTCCGAATAGCGATAAGTTCGCCAGAAAAATGCAGCAATTAAAATGGTTAAAATCACGATGATATGGATCAATCTCTGTTTGGTGAGTTTTTCTGCTGGCATAGCGACTTCAATATTCTCATTTCAGATGAACAGTCTGCAAAGACTGTTGAAAAACACTTAGTCTACCATTGAAGTCCGGATGGAGGAAATTCGATCCGAATGATTTGTATGCCACATGTAGCGTGCTACAATAAAGCCATACGCTCATCACTGTGAGCAAGAATATAAGATAAGAATACAGGCATCATTCAGGTAAAGTTTATCTGTCAATTTTACAATAATTCTATATAATCGCCTGATTCCTGTACTCTTTTTTTGACTATTCTTTATGATTAAGGAATGGTAAAATATTGATGTATATCAAGATAGTGAAAGGTTATTATGATTTCAGATAAGCCAGGTACGAAACGGATTCAATCTGGAGGGTGTGCAATTCACTGCCAGGATTGCAGTATTAGCCAACTTTGCATTCCTTTTACTTTGAATGAGTCTGAGTTAGATCAGCTCGATCAAATTATTGAGCGAAAAAAGCCTATCCAAAAAGGACAGGAACTATTCAAAGCCGGTGATGAGCTTCGCTCATTGTATGCAATTCGGTCCGGAACCATCAAAAGTTATACGATTACTGAACAAGGTGATGAACAGATTACTGCTTTTCATCTGGCAGGTGATTTAGTTGGCTTCGATGCAATTACCGGAGACAGTCACCCCAGTTTTGCTCAGGCATTAGAAACCTCAATGGTTTGTGAGATTCCTTACGAAATCTTAGACGATCTATCAGGGAAAATGCCCAAGCTACGCCAGCAAATTATGCGCCTGATGAGTAACGAGATTAAAGGCGATCAGGAAATGATTCTGTTGTTATCCAAGAAAAATGCGGAAGAACGTTTAGCTGCATTCCTCTTCAACTTGTCCACTCGTTTTGCGCAACGTGGTTTTAGTCCACGAGAATTTCGCCTCACGATGACTCGGGGTGATATCGGCAACTATTTAGGCCTGACCGTCGAAACAATCAGTCGTTTATTAGGCCGATTCCAAAAATCGGAGATTTTGAGTGTAAAAGGCAAATATATCACGATATTAGATCACGATTCTCTCATGGAATTGGCTGGCGTCTCAGCGGATAGTTAAACCATCATGATAATACAGTTCATTCAATGAATGAGCTGTATCAAAATTCTACAAACTCCCCGACAATTTTTCTCATCTTCTGCCTCCTTTTAAGCTAAAGTTGTATTGAAACCCCATGATATGAGGGAGATATAATGAGTATTTACAATAATATTCTTGTGATTGCAGATGTTAACCATGATGAACAATCGGCACTTGCGCGAGCAATGCTGCTGGCCCAAAAAAGTAAAGAAATCAGTCGCATCACGTTGTTCCTCTCTATCTATGATTTTTCTTATGATATGACATCCATGCTCTCTGCTGACGAACGAGAAGCGATGCGTCGTGGCGTCATTCATCAGCGGGAGAGTTGGCTCAAGAATGTCGCGAAACCTTACCTCGACGACTCGGTCGATTTTTCGGTCAAAGTCGTTTGGTACCATCGCCCCTATGAGGCAATTATTGCTGAAGTGTTTTCCGGGCAATACGATATTTTAATCAAAGCAACACGCAAACATGACTTTCTCGAATCAGTGATCTTTACACCAACCGACTGGCACCTGATGCGTAAATGCCCTGTCCCAGTGTTACTGGTCAAAAATGCTGAGTGGCAGAAACAATCCAATGTGATGGCTTCTGTACATGTCGGTTCTGAAAATGAGGTCCATCATTCATTAAATGTTAAACTCACCGAACAATTACTGAGTATTGCTGATAATCTCGATGCAACACCGTATTTGGTCAGTTCATATCCGATCACACCGAGTAATATCACACTTGAGCTACCTGAGTTTGATATCACAGCCTATCGGGATGCAGTCCGCTCCCACTGCCTGACATCAATGAAAGATCTGCGCCAATCTTTTGGGATTGACGATGAACAAGCCATTGTCGAAGAAGGTTTACCTGAAGATATTATTCCGAAACAAGCGAAGCAACTGAATGTAGCCATGGTGATTATTGGTACGACAGGCAGAACAGGATTATCTTCGATTTTTATCGGCAACACCGCTGAACATGTCATTGATAAAATTGACTGTGATGTCTTGGCAATTAAACCGGAAGGATATATTAGTCCGCTTGATCCGAATCAGAGTGAGTAGATTAGATATCTAAAACAATGTAAACGAATATATAAACAAAAAACCTTGCGTCAATGGCGCAAGGTTTTTATTTGTGGTTGAGATCATTGGGCCCGTACCACTTGTCTGGCTTGGTGACAAATCTTCAGCCTAAACGTTTGTCACATCAATAAACATGGATTCATCGATATTGGTTGAGGATACAATGGCTTCACTATAAGCGTATTCGCCCCTGTCACCGTCGCGCGCCAGTGGCAGATCAATGAAATCAAACAATGATTTGTCTGCCAATTGGCTTGGACTCACATTCTGCAGTGATTTGAAAATACTCTCGACACGTCCGGGGGTTTTCTTGTCCCATTCCATCAACATCGCTTTAATCGCCTGTCGCTGTAAATTTTCCTGAGAGCCGCACAAATTACAAGGAATAATCGGGAACGCTTTATGTTCAGCATACTGAATCAGATCTTTTTCCCGGCAATAGGTTAATGGCCGGATGACAACGTTACGACCATCATCAGAGCGAAGTTTCGGCGGCATTGCTTTCATCCGCGAGCCGTGAAACATATTCAGGAACAAGGTTTCAACAATGTCATCCAGATGGTGCCCAAGCGCGATCTTTGTGGCCCCAATTTTTTCAGCAAATGAATATAACGTCCCGCGACGAAGCCGGGAGCACAGCCCACATGTCGTCTTCCCTTCCGGTATTTTTTCTTTGACGACTGAATAGGTATCTTTATCCACAATATAATAAGGAATATTCAGACTCTCAAAATACTGAGGCAACACATGCTCGGGAAAACCGGGTTGTTTTTGATCGAGATTCACAGCAACCACATCGAATTGAACGGGTGCTGCTTTTTGCAGATTCAACAGAATATCTAACATCGCAAATGAATCTTTTCCGCCACTGATACAAGCCATCACTACATCATTTTCTTCAATCATGCTGTAATCGATGATGGCATTGCCAACATTTCTGCGCAGACGCTTCTGGAGTTTGTTGAACTCAAGGGTTTCTTTTCTGGTATCTTTTTGATTCATGACGACTTCTCACACTGTCGATTATTCCGACTGTAGATTTACGGCTAGGTTCTCTGTAGGGCGTGGATTATACGGATTTTTTGCGTGGGTTGAAATATATGTAAATGGCTAAATCTCTCTGTCGCGCCGGCAATGAAACCGAGTCGGCAATTCCGGCTCGGTCAAACCGACGTTATTCTGTAGTCACTGAATCGTCTTGCAAATATTTCCGGTTATGGCGAATCATGGTTTGAAGCGATTTGACGTAAGCCATGCCTCGCTCTGAATATTTGGTTAATCCGTTTGTTAATTGCATGGCACTCTTCATCGATAACAGATCCTGACCTTCCGCGCGAAGCCGATAACGAATTTCACGTAACTTTCGGTAAGCTAAGTTACGGTTAACATTAATAAAATAGCGATGAATTGATTGTTGTACGGACTTAAACTTTGCGACCTCATGTACCATCCCTTCACCTCTGGCGAGTGGGACCAAGCCACAGCCTTTTTGATAACACCATTGACCAAAATAATTATTGGCTTCTCTGGCAAAACGGGAGGTTCCCCAAGCTGATTCATTGGCAGCCTGGATCAACACCAACGCTTCCGGCAGAACATCGACTTTATGCAGCATTTTATCCAGCCATTTTAAGTCGGGGCCTTCTACAGGAATTTTAACCGAATAAAGAGAGCTGAGTTCAGCCAGTTGCTCAATTTCAGCCTGAGACAATGCGCCTGATTCGATGTTCTCTTTAGTGTCTAGCAAAAAATCTCTCTCTTTCTGGGTTCTGTGATTTTCATATTCGATACCCGGTTTCAGATAATGAAAGAAAGCATGTTTTTTCTGTTCTACATTTTTAAACGCCTTGAATTTTGGCGCAGTTGCGACAGGTATACCTTGCGGTTGTTTGTCTTCAACCGTCGAACGACTTTCTTCAATATGCAACTGATAATAAGTACAGCTGACGAGAACCAGTACAACGACGGAAAAAAAGAAATAAATCAGTTTACGCATTGAAAACCTTACTTTGCGGATCATTGTCTGAGTCTGATGTGGAAACAATTGTCAGCCGGATACCAAACATATTTCGATATAAAATTCCTTTGACATGTAAGAAGAACGGTAAGACAAAAATAAAACCGATACCGTAAAAAAGAATCGCAAATCCGGTCAGCATCATCAAAATAAAGTAGATACTGGTAAGAGGCAGAATTTTTTTATTGGTTGCTTTGAGTGAGAGTAATAATGCTTTAAAGACAGGTAAGCGCTTCTCACAAATTAATAAAATTGTATGACTAAATGCAACGGAGGCATACATCGAAAGAATCCAAAAAACTTGCCCGAGGACGGATTGAGTGATGAGCATAATTAATGTTGCCAGAGTCACAGAGACTGTGAATTGTAGCCCTTTGGTAATATGCCGAGTCTGAGTTTTTAGACCCGCAGCATGACTCATCGCCATGAGACTGGCTCCGGCATAAATTGGTGCACTAACCACTTCGAAACTAAATACAGCAATAAAAAAGGCTTGCACTAAACGGGGATCGATTTGCTCCGGATTCTGGACACTCGCCAGAATACTGTCCAAGTCTGGTAGCTGAAGTTTCAGAACAACATAGAAAATAATGAGTTGTACTGCGAGCAAAATAAATATAGCCGGAGTAAAAGACCAGAAGTGCTTGACCGTGCAAGACACACCTTCCCTGAGAATCTCGCCAACTTTCAGTTGATAATCGCCAGTCAAAGCTTTTTCTAAGCTTCCCCCTAAATTAAACTCTTTTTCAAATTTCTGACTCATGCTACCTCTTGGATGGCTGTAACTCAGACCACCATGTTCATAACGAAGGGGGCATTATACTGAAATTGATTTCAACCCGAAATTGTATAGATGTAACTTTTTTTATTCATTTGATAAAAACCCCCTCGTTGGCACTGATTTTTACTCATCATTTGAGCAATTTATTGAAATAGTCATAAAAATTCATTGTCAAGCCTCTAAAATTGAATTGACTTCAAATGAGTGAATATTATGATGCAGCAAATGACATGGCTCGCCATGAGAGACCTTAATCGACGCTGACAATCTCAGCCTTTCAATGGAGAAATGGAAACATTGAACGCAGCACAATCACATGAATCTCCCGTGGTTTTTCTGAGAGGAATGAGTAAAAGTTACGACGGAAAAAAAATTATTGATGATTTTTCATTACAAGTGAATCACGGTGAGTTTTTAACCATTCTCGGGCCATCCGGATGTGGTAAAACCACCATCCTGAGAATGATTGCGGGATTTGAATCAGCCGATCAGGGCAATATTTTCCTCGACGGACAAGATGTCACGGCCATTTCGGCAGAACATCGTAACGTCAATACTGTTTTCCAAAGTTATGCCCTCTTCCCACATATGACAGTTTTTGACAATGTTGCCTTTGGGTTGAGAATGCGCAAAGTGCCGGCAGCGGATATTCACACCAGAGTATCAGAGGTGCTGAAAATGGTGCGATTAGACGATTATGCCGGACGCAAACCTCATCAGTTGTCCGGAGGGCAGCAACAACGGGTTGCCATAGCCCGGGCCATGGTCAATAAACCGAAAGTGCTCTTGCTGGATGAATCATTATCCGCACTCGACTATAAACTGCGTCAACAAATGCAGGTCGAACTGAAACAACTTCAGCGTCAATTGGGGATTACTTTCATTTTTGTCACCCATGATCAAGAAGAAGCGCTATCGATGTCAGATCGAATTATTGTCATGAGAGACGGTAACATTGAACAAGACGGCACGCCGAAAGCCATTTATGAAGATCCGAAAAACCTGTTTGTCGCCCGCTTTATCGGTGAAATCAATGTTTTTGAAGCTGTGACGATCGAAAGAGTTGATGAAAGGCGAATTCTCGTTTCAATCGAAGGGACGAATGCGATCATTGACTTCGACAAAGCAGTGATTGCCGGTCAGCGGCTTCAGGTTTTATTGCGCCCTGAAGATATTCGTCTGAAAGAAGTGAAAGAAAGCGATAGCGAAGGGATTACCGGACATGTGATCGATCGAACCTACAAAGGGATGACATTAGATTCAGTCATTGAATTATCGTCCGGCCTACGCATCATGGTCAGTGAGTTTTTCAATGAAGATGACCCTGATGTCGATCACTCTCTCGGGCAAAAAGTTGTGCTCACTTGGGTTGAAAGTTGGGAGGTTGTTCTGGATGAAAATGCCTCGAATTAGTCTCCGCCAAGCGATTATCTCTTTGATTGTAAGTTGGTTGTTGCTCTTTGTGTTCATCCCTAACCTGATGGTGATTGGAACGAGTTTTCTCACCCGAGATGAGACAGACCTGATCAAATTTACACTCACGTGGGAAAACTATATCGATCTGATCGACCCACTCTATGTCAAAGTGCTGATGCATTCATTTTATATGGCGGGAATCGCGACATTGCTCTGTCTGCTCATCGGCTACCCTTTTGCATTTGCAATTGCAAAGATGCCGGTGTCCCGGCGTCCTTTTCTGTTATTTCTCGTGATCGTGCCATTCTGGACCAATTCACTGATTCGCACCTATGGTTTGAAAATCGTTATAGGAACCAATGGTATCCTGAATAAGTCACTGCTAGCCTTAGGGTTGATTGATACCCCATTTCGAGTCATGTATACCGAAATTGCCGTCATGATCGGACTGGTCTATATTTTACTCCCTTTTATGATTCTGCCGCTTTACTCTGCATTTGAAAAACTGGATTACGCTTATGTCGAAGCCGCGCAAGATCTCGGCGCAAATAAGTTTCAGACGTTAATTAAAATTATTATTCCTCTCACAATGCCGGGCATTATCGGTGGCTGTTTATTAGTGTTATTACCGGCGCTTGGCATGTTTTATATTTCTGACTTACTGGGCGGTGCAAAAAATCCGCTGATCGGTAATATTATTAAGAGCCAAATACTCAATGCGAGAGACTGGCCAGCCGGTGCGGCGACCAGCATCGCTCTGACATTCGTCATGGCGCTGTTACTTTATGTTTATTACAAGACAGGTCGTCTGTTAAACCGAAAAATGGAACTTTAAATCATGACAAAAATCTTTCGTTTTAGTTTGATGACTATCGTATATAGTTTTCTGTATCTCCCGATTTTTGTTTTAATCATTAATTCATTCAATGCTAATAAATTTGGCATGAGATGGGATGGGTTCTCCACCAAATGGTATAACGCTCTCATCGGAAATGACAGTTTGATGCAGGCTGCATGGCACTCTTTCAATGTCGCGGTATTTTCAGCGACAACGGCAACCATCATCGGCAGTCTGACCGCCGTTGCACTATTTCGTTACCGATTTCAAGGAAAATCCCTTGTTAATGGGATGCTGTTTGTCGTGATGATGTCACCGGATATCGTGATGGCAATTTCTCTGTTGGCCCTTTTTCTTGTGTTAGGTGTCCATCTCGGTTTTCTGACGTTATTCTTTTCCCATATTACATTTTGTCTGCCTTTTGTTGTCGTTGCTGTCTATACACGGTTGAATGGTTTTGATGTCAAAATGTTGGAAGCAGCCCGAGACTTAGGGGCCAGCGAATGGGTGATTCTGCATAAAATTATCCTCCCATTAGCCAAGCCAGCAGTGGCTTCAGGCTGGCTGATTAGCTTTACCCTCTCACTGGACGATGTCATTATCAGTTCATTTGTAACCGGTCCGAGTTACGAAATACTCCCTTTAAAAATTTACTCCATGGTAAAAGTCGGTATTTCTCCGGAAGTCAACGCGCTGGCGACAGTGATGTTACTGATATCATTTACACTGGTTGTTATTTCTCATTATATTGGGAGAGATAAGCTGCAACGCCACTAAAAATAAGATTGTTACAAAGATAAGAAATAACTCATTTTTTGAAGTTTTCAGTGAACTTCATTGACTACAATAATGGTTTTCAATGCCATAATTGCACAGACGTACCACATCATCTTCTTTGGTGTGATTGATACTTTCCACGGTTAACAGGGATCCACAGCAACAATGAAAAATAAATTCTTTGCAGGTATTTTGTCTACCGCTGCATTATTTTCCGGCTATAGTATGGCAGACGATCAGACACTCTATTTTTACAATTGGTCTGAATATATTCCAAATGAAATCCTTCAGGAATTTACCAAAGAAACAGGGATTAAAGTCATCTATTCAACTTACGAATCGAATGAAACGATGTACGCAAAGTTGAAGACTCAGGGATCGGGTTATGATTTAGTTGTACCATCCACTTACTTTGTTTCAAAAATGCGCAAAGAAGGCATGTTGCAACCCATTGACAAATCTCTGCTCCCTCATTTCGACGGACTGGATCCCAATTATTTGAATAAATCGTTTGATCCGAATAACAACTATTCAATCCCTTACATTTGGGGAGCAACCGGTATCGGCATCAACACCGATATTATCGATAAATCCACGATCCATCGCTGGGACGATTTATGGGACCCACAATGGAAAGGTCAGTTATTGCTGATGGATGACGCGCGTGAAGTTTTCCATATTGCATTGTCAAAACTGGGTTACTCACCCAATACCACTAATCCTGATGAGATTAAAGCAGCATACGAAGCATTAAAATCGCTCATGCCGAATGTACTGGTGTTCAACTCAGATTTTCCGGCAAATCCATATATTGCCGGTGAAGTTTCTCTGGGAATGCTGTGGAATGGCTCGGCTTATATGGCACGACAAGAAGGCGTACCCATTGATATCGTCTGGCCAGAAAAAGGCACGATTTTCTGGATGGATAGTCTGGCAATCCCTTCAGGTGCCAAACATGTTCAAGCTGCTCATCAAATGATTGATTTCCTGCTTCGTCCTGAAAATGCAGCAAAAATTGCGCTAGAAATTGGTTATCCGACGCCCGTAAAGGCGGCCTATAAGCAATTGCCAAGCGAGTTCGCTAATGATCCGAATATTTTCCCGCCTCAATCGGTTATGGACAGCGGTGTCTGGCAAGATGAAGTCGGTGACGCGAATCACTTGTACGAATCGTATTTCCAAAAGCTGAAAGTCAGTAACTAATGATTTGCTGTTTGACTTGCAGCAAAGAGTCTGACTTCAATAAAAAAAGTGGCAAAAGCCACTTTTTTTATCTGCCATTTTTATGTGTTATTCATTGCAAGACAATGGATACCGAATCAAACGAGAGCCCCTTCAGACAAAAGTCTCGTCAAACAACACCACTAATCGGGTAAAAGCAACTCATCGATCAGTCTCGGTACTTCGATACTGGCTTTACCATAACGCTTTTCGACAAATTCACTTTCCACAGCGCTCGGCTCAAGATTAATTTCTATCGTATGGGCACCATGCATTTTCGCATCATGAACAAAACCTGCCGCAGGGTAAACGACCCCTGAAGTACCAATTGAAATAAATAAATCCGCTTGTTCGAGTGCAGTATAAATCTCTCCCATTCTCAACGGCATTTCACCAAACCACACAATATGAGGTCGTAATTGAGAAGGTATCTGACAGCAATGGCAAAGATCGCCCATGTGCAAATCATCGGTTTGATCAATCACTTGCTGTGATTCGCAGCAACGCGCTTTCAACAGCTCGCCATGCATATGGATCACATTTTTACTTCCACCGCGCTCATGTAAATTATCGATATTTTGAGTAATGACAGTGACCCGACCATCGAGTTCTGCTTCAAGTTTACCTAAAGCAAGATGAGCAGAGTTTGGTTGAATCGATGCAGAAAGAAGTTTTCGTCGCCGTTGATTATAAAAATTCTGAACCAGTTCCGGATTGCGCTCAAACCCTTCGGGCGTCGCAACATCTTCGATATTGTGATTTTCCCAAAGACCATCCTGCGCTCTGAAGGTTTGAATGCCTGATTCTGCGGAAATCCCAGCGCCAGTGAGAACCACAATATTACGATATGGATAGTGCATGTCATATCCTTATGCTTTCAGTTTTACCTTTAATATACCTGATCTTTTGGGCAGAAAAAAATAGACCATGGTATACCACGTTCAACAGACTTCACCGATATACCGTCCCTCTCCCGGAAATATCATCGGTGAAACGTGTTTGCCCGTAAATAAAAATGAACCCCCCCATAAGAGATACCTATGGGGGGGTAAAAATATCGAGCACAGACAAGCGTTATAAAGCGCCACAAATGACAGAAGTAATGGCAGCCAAGCCACAGATCATTGTAAAAATCTGGACGGGGACAGACGTTCGGAATTTTTTCATCGCGCCAACGCGTCTCATCGCATAGACCGGCATAATAAATAAAATGGCGGCAATCATTGGTGCACCCATGGTTTCAATCATCCCTAAGATACTCGGATTAATAATGGCAACGATCCAAGTCGTTAACACGATAAAAATCAGAGAAGAGCGATCAATTGATTGCACTGACATGTTGCTGCGAGATTTAATCAGCCCGACCAATCCTTCATGGGCACCAAGGAAATGACCAAAATAACTGGATGTAATAGCAGCAAATGCCACGATAGGTCCCAAATAAGAGATCAAAGGTGAATCATGTTCATTCGCCAGATAAGACAAGACGGAAATATTTTGCGCTTTTGCAAGTGCGAGTTGTTCAGGAGAAAGAGACAAAACAACCGAAAACACAAAAAACATCACAAATGCCATCAGCATAAATGCAGCACCACCGGTAATCATATCGGTCTTTTGTGCGGCATCATCCCCATAAGTTAAACGTTGTTCCTTGGTAAATTGGCTGATAATCGGGCTATGATTAAATGAAAAAACAATCAGTGGAATCGCCAGCCAAATAATCATCGGCATTTCCGACCAATCGGGTCTGACTTCAATCATTGATGTATTCCAGTCCGGAATCAGATAAATCGACAGTGCAAGTAAAATCAACACCAGCGGATAAACCATCAATGAGGTTGCTTTGAGCATCAGGTTTTTGCCAAATACTACCCCACCCGTCATCGTCAGAATCAATGCACCGGACAGTAACCAACGAGGAATGGAGGGCAGCGCAAGTTGATGCACCAAAAACGAATCCACCGTATTGGTAATGCCCACGCCATAAATTAACACGATTGGATAAATTGCGAAAAAATAAGCAAACGTAATCAGATTGGCACCGGTTTTACCAAAATGTTCTTCAACCGTATCCGTAATATCAGATTCAGGATGCTTGGCTGATAACACAAAACGCGCCAGACTTTTATGCGCAAACCATGTCATCGGCGCAGCAATCAGGGCAAGAATGACTAATGGCCAAAAGCCACCGGCCCCCGCTTTAATCGGTAGGAAAAGCACACCTGCTCCGACAGCTGTTCCAAACAGGGAGAGGCACCATGTAAAATCTTTGTAAGTCCATTTACCAGATGAATATTTGTTATTTTGTACTAATATTGTTGTATTCATGTGAAGTTTCTCATCATTGGCAAAATAATATACTAAAAATAAGTTTCAGTTATATTTGACCAGCAATCAGAAGTTTTGGGAATACGGAAGTGAATGAACTTAAAGATAAGCTTGACAAAAGATAGTCCGGGTCACGAATTTAACGTGCTATACATGATTATTTCTAATTATATGAATAAGAAAAAGTGATGCGAAAGGCGGTTGTTGAGTAGATGTTATTGAAATAAATCCAATCATTACATCGGTGTATATGCACGGGGATGCCCTCGTGCATATACGTGATAGTTTATTCCTCATTAATAGTGGAAATTTTATGAATTGCTAGATCCGCACCATTAAATTCATCTTCCTCAGAAAGTCTCAGCCCTATGGTTTTCTGAAGTGAACCATAAACAATCAGTGCGCCCAATAGCGCCACGAAAATGCCTGCGATAGTTCCCAGTAATTGAGCCGTCAGGCTCACACCACCAATACCACCGAGTGACTGCTGACCAAAAATACCTGCGGCAATCCCGCCCCAGGCACCACATAAGCCATGCAGTGGCCAAACGCCCAACACGTCATCTATATGAGTTTTATTCTGTAGCCAGGTAAAAACCCAAACAAACAGGACACCCGCGATTCCTCCCGTAACCAATGCACCAAGAGGATGCATCAGATCCGAACCAGCGCACACCGCGACCAATCCTGCCAAAGGTCCGTTATGAATAAAGCCGGGGTCATTTTTTCCAACAATAAATGCAGCCAGAATCCCACCGACCATTGCCATGAGAGAGTTCATTGCCACAAGACCGCTGATCCCATTGAGTGTTTGTGCAGACATCACATTAAAACCAAACCATCCCACACTAAGAATCCAAGCACCTAAAGCAAGAAATGGAATATTTGAGGGCGCGAAGCTGGTATGTTTTCCGGCCCGAATCCGCCCTTTCCTCATCCCCAAAAAGATCACAGCAACCAGCGCAATCCATCCGCCAACAGCATGGACAACGACCGAACCGGCAAAGTCATGAAACGGATGACCAAACTGGATCTCAAGCCAATTTTGAAATTGGAAGTTTCCATTCCAGATCATCCCTTCGAAAAATGGATAAATCATACCAACGGTAAAAAAGGTGGCGATCATAATCGGATGAAAACGAGCTCGCTCAGCAATACCGCCAGAAACAATCGCAGGGATCGCAGCTGCAAAAGTCAGTAGAAAGAAAAATTTAACCAGCGCATAACCGTTCCCGGCAGCAAGCACTTCGGCACTGGAGAAAAAAGTCGTATGGTATGCAATCCAGTAGCCAATAAAGAAATAGGCGATGGTTGATACGCCGAAATCAACCAGTATTTTGACCAAGGCATTGACCTGATTTTTCTTGCGGACCGTACCAACCTCTAGAAAAGCAAAGCCAGCGTGCATCAGAAAAACCATAATCGCACCCAGCAATAAAAACAATGTATCTGAACTTTGAGTCAGGGTCTGGACTGCCCCCTGAACTTGACTTAAGTTGTGCTCCATTCGTGTTCTCTCCATCAATTCAACTGCACCATGCATCCCAGAAAAAATCACTCTTTCCATAAGACGCCCTAACTTAGTGCTAATAAAAATGAAAAAATCCCCATTTTGGGGAGAATCATAGTTTGCAGCGAATTAAGCAGTATTTATGCCAAATTACATGATAGCGATGAGCGGCAAAATCAAACACTAACAAATTGAATAATAAGGACTATTTTATCTATCCAATACCGGTAAGCACTATCCTGCAACATGAGAGTGCACCAATATTGACTAAATGCATCAATATTGGGCACCCAATTAAGTGAAACAATTCTTGATATCAGCGCTAACGCTTACCAAGATAAGATGCTATCCATGCCCTGACTTCATCCGGCATCCGATTTGATAGAACCAAATATTCTTGATCCATAAATCGTCGAGCCGTTCGGGGAGATGCTGTCAGCACCTGAATTTCTTTTTGAGGGGTTGTATTTAATATCGCATAAAGCTTAGGCTCTTTGGATTTTAAGTTTTTTCGGTAGTCTTTTTTTTCACGACGATGCAGTCGTAATGTCCCAAGATTTTCCGAATCGAGATCAGGAATCAGTTCAAATCCAACTAACTGCTTTTGTATTGTGACCCATGCGCCGGCAGTAATCTGGTGTTCAATAAACTGACATTCAATTAGCCATGTAATTTCTGACTTTGTAGGTTTTTTTAAATATGACATTTTGATCGCTCTTATTTTTTATTAACAGGCTCTGACATTCGATTCACTCTCACTTTTTATTTATCACAAAATTTTGTGTAAAAACTATTGCGATACCAATGAAAAAATAAGGTTCAAGATCCGAATATCAGAATAGAATAGCCTATCAATAAATAAGCAAATGTCTCATTTTTTAGAGAATAATGAAGTATTGGTAGGAGTTTTTATTGTAAATAAGGTCACATGACACATTTTAGTGATCTCAATCAGACTCGGATTGCCACTCTTTATATTTTCGCTCCAATGTCTTACGTGAAATACCGAGCTGGCGAGCCGCTGCTGACTTATTACCATCATAAAAATCAACGACTTTCTGTATATGAGATTTCTCTATTTCCTGCAGGCTCCAATCATTCGGATAACCCCGCATCGGTGTTGGTGCTCTTGAGAAATGAAATTCAGGAATTTCACTATGATGAGAGATGCTAACCATCATTTTTGATGCATATTGTGATGACTGCATCATATATTCATGCCAATAATCATTAGGCGATTTATTTATAATCAAACATCTTTCAATCAGATTAATAACTTCCCTTACATTTCCCGGCCAGTTATATTCACCTTGATAAAAATCGTACTCATTTAACCATGTTGGTATAGGCAGTGATAATTTATCACAAAGACGTTGGGTTAAATAAGGGAATAGTTCTCTTAAGTCACTCAACCTATCACGCAATGGTGAAATATTCATTTTTAATACCGACAAGCGTTCATATAACTCTCTGCAAAATCCATTTTCTCTGACAATATTGCTCATTCCTTTTGTGCTTGCGGATATTAAACGAACATCAATTAAATACGATGAATTTCCCCCTTGCGACTGAACAGTTCGTCCTTCAAGTAACTGAACCAGAATATGTTGAAAATCAGCAGGGGTATTTTCAATGCCATCCAAAAATAGCGTGCCATGATTGGCAAGACGTAATGAACCGCCATGATGGAACAATCGCTCTGTTGCCACTGAATCCGCATGGATATCGGCACCATTCACCATCACAAAAGGCCCGACTCGCCCACTCGCCTCATGGATAGCTCGTGCTGCCAATTCTTTACCGGTCCCGACCTCGCCCTCAATCAGAACAGGCGCTTTTGACGGCGCATACTGCATGATCTGTTGCTTGAGAGATTTTGTTCTGTCCGAATTGCCAACAATGGTTGCCTGGTGAGACTGATCTAATGTTTGTGTCAGCACGGTATATTTTTGGGTTTCAATCAACCGTTGTAAGGCACACTTAACCGCTTGCTGAATCTGATGCGCATTTAGCGGGGGCAAGAGATAATAACGTCCTTGAACAAGATCTGATTTGAGCTCATTTTCATTCAACAGCAGCAGAATCTCACCTTCAAAAGATGACGAGATTTGAGTAAATTCATGGGATTGGCACGCATTGACATCCAGAATAATCAGGTCATAAAGCGCCAATAACTGACGATCATCTTGCGGATGACTCATCGTATCTAATCCGGAAACCAAACCCGATAAAGCACGGACAAACTGCACTAAAACTTCTGGCTGATGACTAATCACCAGGACAGAAAAAGTCAGAAATTGTCGTTCGGTTAGTAATTTCACAAGTATGACTCTCGGCTAGATGATCTGCTGTTTTCAGGTAAGGAATCGATTATTCAGAATGACATACGGAATATTGTCGCCCACCTTGACACTATTGTCACCATTTCATGAAACGATTCATCAAATCCATGTTATTTCTGCAATCGTTTCGTGATCTTATTTCAAAAGTCATCAAACCAGAGACTTTCGTGTATACCACCAGCCAAGTATTGATATTGTAGTTGAGATAAATTGTGATTGAGATAAAGTGAATGCTTGTCTCGGTATGAAGTAAATATTATATGCTCGAAGAACATCAAATCACTTGGGTGATTCTTGCCGGAGGACAATCTTCGCGGATGGGCGGTCATGATAAAGGATTGTTGGTTTATCAGGGACGGCCATTAATTCAGCGGGTGATTGACGCACTGCAACCTCAAGTCTCCTCTCTTTGGATCTGTGCCAACCGTAATCAGGCAGCTTATCGGCAATACGCGCCTGTCATTGAAGATCTTTATTCGGATTATCCCGGCCCCTTGGCTGGGCTACACAGCGCCTTAAAACATGCTGAAACGGAATGGGTTGGCATTCTTCCCTGTGACGGCCCACAAGTCAGCCATGATTTGGTTGAGCGCTTCTGTCAGGCAAGCGAGAGCGGTGGAAAGGTCTATGTCGCTCATGATGGTGAAAAATATCAGCCGGTTTATGCACTGGCTCACCGTTCTGTGCTCAGTCCGCTTGAACAATTTCTGGCACAAGGCGAGCGAAAAGTGATGCGTTTTTTTGATCAGGTCGGTGCCCGAGCTGTTGATTGTCACGATATTCAGTCGATGTTCATGAATGTGAATACCCCAGAACAATTGTTAAATCCGCAAGATCAGCAGCTGGCTTAACCCCAAATCCTGAACCCAAAACAACTTTCTAAGGTACATCGTTAACATGACGAGTCTTTCAGACAAACTGCCCAATATTGCAGTGCTCGGCTTCGCTGCTTTTTCCGGAACCGGAAAAACAACCCTGCTTGAATCATTAATTCCTGCCTTGATGGCGCATGATATCCGCGTGGGGGTTTATAAACATTCACATCACGTCATCGAGCAAGATAAACCGGGAAAAGACAGTTTTCGACTGCGCAAAGCCGGTGCATTTCAGACATTGCTCTCAACACCGGCGCGAGCCATTCTGACGACTGAATTTCCCGAGACATCGACATCTCCTGATTTCTATCATTTGCTACACCAGTTTGATACAGAGAGTCTGGATATCATTCTGGTTGAAGGATGTAAGGAACAACGCTTTCCCAAGATAGAGTTACACCGTCACGAAATTAACAAGCCATGGCTCTATCCTGATGACCCGGATATTATTGCGGTCGCGACGGATCACATGATCACCTGTCCTCTGCCTTGTCTCGATTTGAATGACACCGCTCAGATTGCTGAATTTGTGATGCAATATGTACAAGGCTTTCAGCCGTCATCAATACAGTAAACGGCATTGCAGCCTGAATCAATCAGGCTGCTAAACCACCGTAGAACAGATAAACATCATCGTTTTCAAGATTGAAGATTCAAAAATGCAGCCCCCCGGACACCACCGGTTGCACCGTATTTTGCTCTTCTGATTTCCGGACATTGTGCGATTGGTAACAAATAGCGCGAGATCCGTTGCGGCAGCTCCTGATAGAGCCGTTCAAAATTTGATAGTCCGCCACCAAGCACAACGGTATGCGGATCATGCGCCGTAAATATATTCCCGAGACATATCGCCAGCAATTCGATGAAAAAATCAATAAAGTCACTTGCTGTCTTATCATCTGCGTAAAAATTCTCAATGATCTCAACGGCAGGTTTGAATTGGCCGTACTGGTGCTGATACAACCCCTCAAAACCGCGACCAGAAATATAGCTCTCCAGACACCCTTGCTGACCACATCCACATTGGAATAAAGGCGGATTGTCTCCTAACCAAAACCATGCATCAATTGGTATCCGCATATGACCGACTTCTCCTGCAACATGATTTCTGCCGGAAAAGACTTCACCGCGATAGACAAGTCCGCCCCCAAACCCAGTGCCTAAAATCAGTCCCATGACTGAAGGACTGTCCCGCAGTGAGTCATCCCACGCTTCAGACAAGACAAAACAGTTCGCATCATTGTCTATCCGGACGGGGCGTTGTAGTCGTTTTTCCAAGTCGTGACGTAAGTGACGGCCATTGACACTCGGAATATTGGCCGTCAGCAACGAGCCATCATCAACACGTTCTGTGCCGGGAAGTCCCACACCAACTTGACCAACACAGCCCAAAATTTCATCATACTTTTCAACCTGCTCTGCGATCACTTTGATAAACTGGTCGTAATCCTTCAGCGGGGTTGGCAAGCGTTCGGTTGCGACTCGGGTCAAGGTTGTATCGAATGCACCAAACTCAATTTTCGTTCCACCGACGTCAAAGCCATAGTACATGGCGCGCCTCCTTCATAATACGATAATGATCATTGTGTGACCGTTGCGGGCAGAGCCCCTGACGGTGACACTGCGTATCAGGAGACTATTTGCATACGAAAACCATACATACATTTGGATGTGATGCAACCAAGCTACCCATCACAATCGTACGGTTTGACCGTATTCCAATGCAGAACAATGATACATCCAGACATGAGCCGGTGCCAAACATGATGCTCGGCACCGCAATAAGATGGGATTTAAGCAGATGCAGCGGCTGTAGCAGTCGCTGATAATTGATGTGGTGCTAATTGATATTGTGACAGCATGGCCTGCTGCTGGTTGGCGATGTCGGAAACCTGCCCGGCACTACCGACGACTTCCTGTAAACTTAACGCCGTTTGTTGCCCTTGTTCAGCAATTAAAGCGATGGAATGATTCACCTCTGCTGTGGCTTTTTCTTGCTGTTCTGCTGCGACAGAGATCTGCTCAACCCGCGCACAAATACCTTGCACCGATGATTCAATCGAGGTAAATGATGATTTGACGTCTTCTCCTGATTCTAATGCCAGTGACATCTGGAGGCGCGAATCATTCACAGCCTGACGAGAACGATTCGCCGAGGTAACCAGCTCTGACATCAACTGACGAATGTTGGTGGTCTGCTCCGACGTACCGCTCGCTAACTTTCTCACTTCATCTGCGACAACAGCAAATCCTCTGCCCTGCTCACCCGCTCTGGCAGCTTCAATCGCTGCGTTTAATGCCAGCAGATTGGTATTATCAGCAATCCCGCTGATCAGATTGACCATCCCCTGAATTTGATCAACCCGCTCAACTAACTCATTCATTGCCTCATCACTACTGTCCAGTCGAGCATTGAGAGATTTCAATGCATCCTGATTCTGAAGCAGCACTTCGAGCCCTTTCTGAGCATGAGAAACGGATAGTTGGCTTTCCTGATGGGTCTCACCGGTAATTGATGCGATGTCACTAACCGATGCTTCGATTTCCGTCATGGTTGTACTCATGCCTGCCAGCGCTTCATTCTGGTGTGTCAAACGTCGTTGACTACTTTCTGAAGCTTGATGACTGATTTCAGAAGCCTGATAGAGTGATGAGGACGTTTCCGTAACTTGATTGAGTGACAGACGGATCGCGTCAATCACTTCATTCAGATTTCTGGCAACCCGTCTCAGTTCTGACGGGCCTGATTCAATCAGCGTATCCGAGAAGTCTTTTTGCGCGAGAGAATGCAATTCTTTCAGAATATGACGCAGGCTATGCAGCACCCAGCGACGTAAAAGAAACCAAACCATCACCAAAACAAGAATCGCAATCACCATGAACCATATCTGAGCCGTGGTTGTCAGACTGAGCGTTTCTTTTACCAGAGACTGATTCTGCTTAATCTGCTGACTGGCACCCTGTGAAATTTCATCCAGTTTTTGAATGGTTTGGGTTGCAATATCGATCGCTTGATTGAGTTGCTCATCCTGTTTGTGGATCAGGTCAATTTGAGCCAGTACCTGCTTGATGACACCGTGGTCAGCAAACCCTTTCTCCATGAGTTCGTAAGGTGCCGTCAGACTGGCAAACTCAGACACTTCAGGATACATTTCCCGAAAATCATCAAAAGCCAGTGACACTGCAGATTCTCGGGTTCTCAGCGTTTTATAAAATTGTTGCGCAGCCGCTTCATCTTTCTCCATCATCAGCATCAAAAACAGACTTTCCATTTTGGCGGCATTCGCGACAAAACGATTTGCAGCATCCATTGCTTCCGGATTTTCAAAAGCCAACATGTTGGCAATCCGGTTCATTTCCGGTCCGATAGAACTCACACCATAACGAAAAGTATCTGCGGCATCTTTTAATTGCACTTGCTCTTTTAACTTCTCAGCTTGTATCGACATCAATGAACGGCTGAGAGAGGCAAAGGTCTCCACATTGTGAATAATCGTATCAGCCTGAGCCTTGGTGAAACTGCTCTGCTGAACCGTATCGTCCGCCTTTTGCGTGAGCTGTTCTAGCAGACCTTGCGTGGCATTGATTTTTTGATCAATGTCAGCACGAATCTGAGTCAGTTGATCTTGTTGTGCGGTGCGAATACCGGCACTCATCAGCTTGGTATTCTCTAGAATTGCTTGCACAAGTTGTGCATTGGTAATTGCCAGAGGGAATGCCCGGTTAGAGAGGTGATCAAAGTGTCCGGCGACAGAATGGAGCCCGCGGAGTCCCTGATAAGAAAGCAGCACAACAAACAGAATAAAGGCTACGAAACAAGCGCTGATGATTCTGATAAGGGAAGATGAGGAAAAAAATTTGAAAATATTTAGCATCTGAGTTGGTCATCTGGTGAATACCTGCGTTGATGCTAAGAATAAAAAATTTCAGCCGTGTAACAGTTATATGACAAATACGTGACAGTGATAGTAATATTACTAAATGCTAACATGACAACTAATTATTCTTCATACTCAGTCATATTTTGCAACAGCCGTGTCAAACAGATTCTTCATTAATGAGACAAATTCATCCAGAAAACTAATCTGCTCATTGGTTGCTTTTTTCTTCCAGCACCCAGCCAGCACTTCTTCCAAATCTTCGGCAACCAGATCCGCTTCTTTCAGAAGTTGAAAACGGACACTTGAGTGAAGGTCAGGATTCTGTTCGAAAATATCCATAATATTACTTGCGACTAAATCCGTCACAACGTCTTCAACACTCTCCTGACCGATATCACCTTCGTGCATGAACACGTCGAGATTTAATGAGAGATGCTCGATCAATGCCAAATAGCCTTCGGTTTCTACAACCACTTTTGTACTCCACGATGATTCATGTCTAAGCCAGCGATTACTTCTATTCTAATTATAGAACGCAATTTTTACAGTAGTACTGTTCAGAAAATTATTGTTTTTGAACGTTTAGCACAGTCTATAGATAATTTGTAACAAATTTCAAGAACAGAATGTTCCAATCGGAACAGCAGAATATGCATTAAATCACACAATTCAGAGGATGTACCCTATCCAAGTCACTATTAATTATAAAGAATAGGAAAAATAATTCACTCTCACCTAGACTTACGAAGGCGTCGTTGCGAGGTAATCGTTATGTGGCAAGGTATCATAGAACAACTATCACTTACATTAGGCAAAGAGTTTCAACTTCATGAGAGACAAAAAATTCATGGTGGTGATATCAATGCCAGCTATGTCATCAGTGACGGACAAGAGAAGTATTTTGTCAAAGTCACGGAGAAAGATGGACTCTCACAATTGATTTGCGAGCAAGATAATCTCAAGGCTCTTGCGCGCAGTCATTGTGTCAATCTTCCCAAAGTACGATTGGTCGGCAGTTCAAAGACGCATGCTTTTCTGGTGCTGGATTATATCCATTTAAAACCGTTGGAGAGCGGAGAACGCAGTTACCTTTTCGGTGAACAGTTAGCTCGTCTCCATCAATGGGAAGAACAAAAAGAGTATGGCTTTGATCAGGATAACTATATTGGTGTGACCATCCAGCCCAATTCATGGAACAAAAAGTGGCATCGTTTTTTTGCCGAACAGCGAATCGGCTGGCAATTGCAACTGCTTTATGAAAAAGGCATCGTATTTGTTGATATCAATAAATTTGTCGATATCATCGCCCAGCGACTTGGATCTCATCAACCCAAACCTTCATTACTCCATGGTGATTTATGGCACGGAAATGTGGCAGACAACGGACTCACCCCCTTCTGTTTTGATCCCGCCAGTTATTGGGGGGATCGAGAATGCGATATTGCCATGACAGAGCTATTTGGTGGATTCGAACCTGAGTTCTATCAGGGGTATGAAAGTATTTTACCGTTAGAATTGGCATATCAGGAACGCAAGCATATTTATAATCTCTATCACATCCTCAATCACTGTAACTGCTTTGGCGGCCATTATCTTGATGATGCCCAACAGTCGATTCGCTATATTTTAGAAGAATCATAGTGAGGTAATCATCACCGGACTTGAGACGATTCATCATGAGAGAAGACACTAGGAATTAAGCGACAACTGGTTCAAAATACCGACGACACTGTCACACGGGTATAACAGGAGAAATAACGATGTTCACAGGTATCATTCAGTCGGTCGGTCTTATCTCATCAATCAGTGACCACAAGGGAATAAGAACATTTAATATTGAGTTTGAACCTGGTTTTTGTACCAACCTGGAAATTGGGGCGAGTGTTGCTGTTGATGGCGTTTGCTTAACGGTGACAGAGATAGTCACCAGCACCACAGTGAAGTTTGATGTTATGCTTAAAAGCCTGGAGATTACGACGCTCAGTGAATACGGGCAGAACCAAAGAGTCAACGTTGAACGTGCCGCAAAAGATGGCGCCGAAATTGGCGGCCACCCACTCTCGGGACACATTGATTTCAAAACGTCAGTGCTTGACGTGCAACAAATCGATGACAACTATCGTGTCCGTATTTCAGCACCGCGCGAATGGGGTAAGTATATTTTCCCCAAAGGGTATATTGCTTTAAATGGTGCCAGTCTGACGGTGTCGGATGTGAATAAAAATGAAGGCTGGTTTGATGTTTGGTTGATCCCGGAGACCCGAAGAATGACCGCTTTCGAAGAAAAGCAGAGCGGTTCAAACATTAATGTGGAAATTGAACGTGGTACGCAAGTCATTGTAGACACGGTTCGCGATGCCATTGATGAGAAAATGGGCGCTTTAATGCCATTATTCGAGCAGTTCTTAGTCTCAAATAACACCGATGTTGAGTCTATCGGTCAAGCCGCTCAAAAAGCACTCTCCAAGTCCGACCACTCATAATCGGTTGCATGCTCAGCGAGGGGCAGAGCCCTTCGCTTTAGTCATACCAAGCACCAAGCGCAACTATATGAATATCAAAGATCTTTTTTGCGCGCTCTTCGAACCGCTTTTACTGTACTTTGAACGATTCCTATCAACATTCTTGCTGCCTCCTGAGTATGACAGTGATAGAATATATTCAGACGACATCCATATGACGCGAATATAATAGCTGCATTGAATATCGTTAAGCAGGGATATGCAAGATGAGGTGACTCCGGTTTATCCATGTCATCTCAAGCAGGGCTCAGGCTATCGGGCTGCAGTAATATACCGAATGACACGCAAGATATCGAATACGATCGCTGTCTGGAACATTGGGGTATATATGAATAGCAGTGAATTTAACTCGTTTTATTTTTTGTCTCATTGGGTAATTTTGTGCATCTCTATAAAGCAGAAACAAAAAAATTATTTAACCTTGCAGTTCCCGTTTTAATCGCCTCAGTGGCGCAGACGGGAATGGGGTTTGTTGACACCGTTATGGCTGGTGGTGCCAGCGCTGTCGATATGGCCGCTGTTGCCGTCGCCGGTAGTATCTGGATGCCAACGATTCTTTTCGGTATGGGGATTCTAATGGCCTTAGTGCCAGTCATTGCTCAGTTGAATGGTGCCGGCAAACAGAGCAGCATTCCTTACGAAATTCAGCAAGGCATCTATGCAGCGCTTTTACTGACAATTCCGGTCATTCTCATTTTATTGCAGACCAACCAAATTATGGTCTGGATGGATATCGATCTCCCTCTGGCGGTAAAAACCCGCAATTACATGTATGCCATGATGTTTAGTGCGCCGGCCTTCTTGCTCTTTCAAGCGCTGAGAAACCTGACGGATGGGATGTCGATGACCAAACCAGCTATGGTGATTGGTTTCCTCGGCTTACTGATTAACATTCCTTTGAATTGGATCTTTGTCTACGGTAAGTTCGGTGCACCGGCATTGGGCGGTGTGGGGTGTGGGGTCGCGACAGCGATTGTCTATTGGCTGATGTTCTTGATGTTATCTTTTTATATCGTCACAGCAAAACGACTGGCACCGTTCTCCCCTTTCAAGTCACTTTCTCGTATCAATAAGAAAGAACAAATACGGATTTTCAGTCTGGGGCTACCGGTCTCGGCTGCCATTTTCTTTGAAGTGTCACTCTTTGCCGTGGTTGCCCTTCTTGTTGCCAAATTGGGGGCAACCGTTGTTGCTGCACACCAAATCGCCGTTAACTTCTCATCGATGGTATTTATGCTCCCGATGAGTATCGGTGCTGCGGTCAGTATCCGTGTGGGCCATAAGCTGGGTGAAGATGACTTTGATGGATCGATCATTGCCTCAAAAGTCGGCATCGGCTTAGGTCTCAGTACAGCGGTGATCACCGCAACATTAACGGTCTTGTTCCGTGAACAACTGGCTTGGATGTATACAGATAATCTTGAAGTCATTGCATTGGCGGCTCATCTGCTGTTTATTGCCGCGATTTATCAATGCACCGATTCAATTCAAGTTGTCTCTGCCGGTGCCTTGCGAGGCTATAAAGACATGAAGTCCCTTTTCTACATTACTTTTATTGCTTATTGGCTATTCGGACTGCCTTTCGGTTGTATTCTGGCCTTTACCAACTGGATTGTAGAACCCATGGGCGTCGCCGGATTCTGGGTCGGATTCATCATTGGCCTCTCTTCAGCAGCATTGATGCTGGGCGCTCGACTCGGATGGATCTTCAAACAACATGCGGTGCCTAAACTGAATGTGGCTTCGTCATAATCACCTGATGATTTGCCAATAACGGGGATGCATTGCATCTCCGTTATTTTTTTGAGTCTCACTGACCTGAAATATCCGTTTTCCATTTTTACACCCAGTCATTGCTATACTCAGCCATATCTAAACCCGGTCATAAAACATCGCAATACGCAGATTCAGGGCAACCATTCACGGAGAAAGCGCGCAAAGCGAGGTTTTCCTTTCGCCGTCATCCGGTCATAACGATAAGTAATCCAGCTCCCGATAGTCGGTGGAGACGCTCTCTGCTGATCGGTTAAACCACTCCCAACATAAAATTCTACCCCTTGGCGATTCCTGACCAACAACGCCCCGACTTGATTTCGATACTTCCCTTTTCCGTTTTTGTAACCAACTATCTGCGCTTCATCATCCCGATAAGGTTTTATCTTGAGCAAAGTATCACTCCGGCCAGAATGATAGACAGCATTCCAGTCACGCAACATGAGCCCTTCACCATTCGCTTGGGTAATACGCTGCATCAATTTGTCCAGCGCCTTTTGAGATGTCAGAGCAAATTGCTCAATCAGGTGAATATGGGCGGTGTCGGGCTGACTGAATAGCCATGAGGCAATTTTATGATAGCGCTGATGATAAGGACCGATACCAAAGGGAATATCGAACAGCATAAATGACATCTGCTGCCAGCTTTTCGGATCAGGACGCTGATCCAAAATTGTCTGCTGAACCAAGTGAAATTGCCCTCTTCCGGCCCAGAGTTCCCCCTCTACCGGAAACGGTGGCAGTTGGCGTAAAAACCACTGCGGTGCATGAATTGGCGTACCATTTCGAGTCCGTAACTGCCTGCCGTCCCAGACACCCCGAATACCATCCAGTTTTTCGCTGGCTCGGTAGTGGTTGAATTCAAGTTCATAACGGCCGGGAGTATATGTGTTGGCCAGCATGACTTGTTCAGGAGAGTCATCATGTAATCCGGCATCGGCCCCCTGTGACAGCATCAGGAGCGAAAGAAGAGTCATTTTTATTTTCACAGCGGCAATATCCTGTTATCGGTTGATCGGTCGATAACATGACAGCGAGTGTGAAGGGCGTCATCTCATGTCTGGCTTGAATTCGAGGGAGTATTCGGTTTCTCATTCACCAGCAACATGATGGCTCATCAATGTTGTGATATGACTCGCAACCCGCCGCTAAGATTCTCGGTTCTGTCGATATACATGCAGCTGAGTCAGATATTTAATCCAGCTTTTAGCTTCGCGAGACGGGTGAAGCCGATCAGCCTTCTTCGCTTGACTAAGCGCCTGCTCAAATTGGTTCAGCTTGTAAAGTGCTTGCGTCCGTAACAGCGCAATATCGGCTGGTTTATCATGTCCTTGTAACAAAGCCAATGCATCGAGCGCATGCTGATAATTGCCCTGCTGAAGCTGTAAACGCGCGACGTACCGATAATATTTTTTATCGTGTTGTGCAGCGAGCTGCCAGTTTTCAATCGCTTTATCCCACTCTTTTGCCTGCTGCCAGTAGTATGCCGTTTGGATAATCTCTTCGAGTGCCGGTGTCGGTTGCGCCACCACCCCAGCCATGACCCGGGCCGCTCTTTCCGGAATACCGTTTTGTGCATATAGATTCGCGAGCAATTTCAGGTTTTGCTCAGAAAGTGCCACCCCTTTCAAGCGCGCGAGTTCTAACGAAGCAAGCGCCGAACGGAACTGTTTCGTTTTGATCTCCATATTCACTAACTGTAGCCACAAGTTGCGTTGGTCCGGTTCGAGTGTCAATAATCGTTTAATGGTCGGAATCGCTGCTTGATAGCGAGTGAGCTGGATTTGTGCGCCCAGTTTAATTGAGAGTGGTGTCACCGCATCCGGCAGCCGGAATTGTTCATATCGGGAGATTGCAGCCAATGATTGTTGCCACTGAGATAACTGATAATAAATTTGTCCGATCCGAAGCCAGAGTTGAGACACGTCTTTTTTCGGTGGTGCCGCTTCTGCCAGTTGCCGATAATAGGTAACGGCTTCTTGATACTGATGATCATTGGCTAGCAAATCAGCCAGCATCCGCTTAGCCGTCCAAGCCAGATCATCTTTGAGCTGACCAGATGTGACCGCGTAACGAGCCTGCTCAATCGCCGGTTGACTTTGTTCATTTTGCCAGTAGTAATTGGCTAAGATTAACGCAACATAAGCCTGATCTTGTGGTTTCGCTGCGGTGACCGCCCGCAATGTCTGAATCGCTTGTTCCAACTGCTGCTGTTCAGCCTGTTTTTGCGCTTGAACCACTTGAGCGGCGACATGACGACTCAGTTCCACCGCGGAGACAGTGCTGGTATATAACCATAACAAACCGATAAAAATATATTTCATCTTCATTTATCCATCTCAAACTTGATGATCTGAGTCATCCCCACCTGCTTCTCCGCCTTGCCGTTGACAATTCTGGGCTGAAACTTCCACTGGCGGATCGCTCGTCTGGCCGACCGATCAAAGATCCGTTTCGGCTGACTATCAATCACTTGCACATTGACCGCCCGCCCACTTTCATCAATATCAAACTGTAAGGTCACCGAGCCTTCAATTTCTCGTCGCTTCGCCCGGGGCGGATAATCCGGTTTGATCTGATAGAGAGGAATCGCTTGCCGACTACCGCCGAGGGCACTGATATCAAATGCAGGTGCCTGAATCGCGACCCCTTCCAAACCGACAGATAATCCCAAATCAGGGACGGATGCCATCATCGGAACATGATCGACTGCCGACTGTTGCTGAGCGGCCGAAGTCATCTGTGGTGCTTCAGGCGGCTTTGGCTTTTCCGGCACAGTTCTCTGACGCCGTTGCACCGCATCATCCGGTTCAGTCATCACCATATTGAACTGCAAAGCACGGTGTTCTTCCGGTTTCTGGTGCGAGCCGTTATCCACCATCCAAGCCATAAAGCTAAACAGAGCGACAGAGAAAACAATGGCGACCGGCAGAGCACATAACCAGCGCATCATTACCGTTTCTCCGCTGCCAACGCGATTTGTTTAACACCGGCACTTTTGGCGGCGTCCATCACTTGGACGACCGTCCCGTTATAAGCGTGTTTATCGGCTTGAATCACCAAGGATGCATCGGGTTTATCCAGTAACATCTGTTCCAATGTAGCCTGCACCCTTTCAACATCGACACGCCGCTTATCAATATAAATATCATTCGCAGCCGTTATCGCCACAAAAACACCAGCCTGTTTCTGACTCACCGCATGGGCAGCTTGCGGGCGGTTGACTTCGACACCGGACTCACGCACAAAAGAGCTGGTCACGATAAAAAAGATCAGCATGATAAATACGATATCCAGCATCGAGGTCAAATCGACCTGTGCTTCATCCTGCTTTACTGAGCGTCTTCCCAGCCTCATAAACGACTCCTCAGCGATTTTTCGAGTTTCATTTCCAGCCACTGACATTTTTTATACAGTCGGGCATAGATAAACATCCCCACCAGCGCAGCAACCATACCCGCCATGGTCGGCAGTGTTGCCAGAGAAATGCCTGAAGCCATCAGTTTCGGATTACTGCTGCCTTGATTCGCCATCACATCAAAGACCGAGATCATCCCCGTCACCGTCCCGAGTAACCCTAACATCGGGCAAATACTCACCAGCACTTTGATAAAATTCAGGTTCTGATACAGTGCATCGTGAGCCTGCCCCAGCCACCCTTCACGGACTGAGCGGGCATACCATGACGTCTGATCATCACGTTCCGTCCACACTTGGATCCAGTGACGCCTCTGTTTGGGAAACTGAAAAAACAGATAGATCAAGCGCTCAATCACCAGTAACCAGTTCAAACAAACAACCGCAGCCAACCACCAGAGCACCGTACCGCCCTGAGCCATAAAATGGTTCAGCGGTAGCAACAGTTGCTCAAACGGCATGAAGAAACTATCCATCACGCAGCATGCTCCAAATCATCTTTTGAGACTTGATCGTTCTCTGCTTGTGCAGCAACTAAACCAATCCCCTGCTTTTCAAGGATGGTCCGAATACTTTCTGCCTGAGAAGAAAGGATGTTGTGTGCCAGTAACATCGGCATTGCGGCAACCAATCCCAGCACCGTGGTGATCAGCGCCATGGATATGCCACCGGCCATGACTTTCGGATCCCCGTTACCGAACTGCGTAATAACCTGAAATGTTTCGATCATACCGGTCACCGTGCCGAGTAACCCCAGCATCGGGGCTAATGCGGCAAGTAATTTGAGCATTGACAACCCTTTTTCGAGATGACTTTGTTCATCAACAACAACTTCCAGTAAACGGAGTTCCAATGCTTCAACGCTACGATTTTTTTCTTTGTTATACACACTCAGCACCCGGCCTAACGGATTGTTGCCCGGTTGCTGAGGCGCTTTAAGCTGTGCTTTAATTTTTTGCTTGATCATCGCCAGAGAAATGCCTCGCAAAATCGCGATGACAAGACCAATGGCAAGCAGACCCAGAATGATATTTCCGACAACACCGCCCGCTTTTAACCGATCAAGTAAGGTCGGTACATTTGCAAGCTGAGCCAGCAAGGTTCCTTTTGACGGATCAATCACCAGCGGCTGGGTCTGACCGGCCAGTAATGGCGCAATGCTGCTCAGTGTCGGACCATCATCGGGTTGTTTGAGATAAGGGAACGCGATCTGCTTGTTGTCATCCCAGTTCATGTACCCTTGGGCGGATATCAGGCCAAATGAACCGAGACGGGCTGCGGCCTCCGTGCTTTTGACCCCGGAGTCATTGACATAAGGCACCTTCACTTGAGTGACTTCACCACTCGCGCGAATTTGTTCGTTCATGCTCTGCCACAAACCATTAAGCTGCTTGAGTGACGGCAGAGATTTCGCAGCGACAATATCATCGACAACAGGTGTATACGTCTGTCGATCAATTTGCGTTATCGAATGAGACAAATCTGATTTGAGGGTTTTGGCGTTTTGCCGCACCACACCGAATATTTCACCCAGAGAGCCCGTTTCAAGCCGGAGTTGTTCTTCCTGCTTCGCCAACGCGCTTTCATTGTGACTGAATTGGGACGTCAGTGAATCGATCTCTGTTTGCAGGTCAGCTTTGGCTTTTTGTAAACGTTTCGCTTCTGCTCGCAATGTTTGCTCGGTTTCTTGAAACGATTTTTCCCGCACTCGGTTATGTTGTCGTTCTTGCTGTTGTGCACTTTGGGCTTGATTGACCAAGGACGTCTGGCTGTTCTCGGCCATAACCGGCAGCGTCAGACTCAATAAACAAAGGCTGAGGCATACTTTCAATTTCATCTTATTTCGCCTCCGTGACAGCTAGAGAAACCGGCACATCCAATAAAGTCGGAGCAATATGTTGATTGGCTAAATCAAACGCCTGATTGATACGCGTTAACTGCGCTGTATCACCATGGATCCACTGATGAGATTGCATGTCCCACACCCAGAACACCTGATGATTTAAACTTCTTGCGAGCAGGCTTAAACGACCGATATGGAGAATATCAACTTCACGGGTCACACCATCCGATGTGGTCATTTCATCCTGATAAGTCGCGATCTTATTCCCGTAATCCATTTCGATTTGATAGGCCTCTAAAATACGACGATACTTTTCCGCCTCACTCACATCGGCTCTTCCCATCAACGTAGTCAGTTTTTCGACGCGCTCCCGGCGTTGGGCAAGCTTGATCGGCTTATCTTGTGCAATGATCTGTTTGAGTCCGTCGATCATGTGGTACATCAAAGGAACAATCCCCTGTCGGGTTTCTTTGATATCGCTGATTTGCTGCACCAGACTGGTCATCTCTTGGTTCTGACTATCAATCAATGTCTTCAAGTGATGACGATACACCTCTAAGTTATTGACCTCTTCTCTCAATCTTTCAATTGATGCTTTGAGTTCAATGGAGGCCGAGGCACTTTTATCAATCACTTTCTGGCTACGGACGGAGGCTTGATTGGTCTTTTTCTGAATGGATTGAGCCTGGTCTACTGGTGCTGCAAGTATTGGAAATGCTGTTAATGCAGCCAAAACGAATGCACTGGATCTAAAACGATTCATAAGAATAAAGTTGGTTGCGTCAAATTGCTCTCATCTTAATGAGAAAAAATCTCATTATCAATAGGTAAATCAAATCTACTGCTCGATTGGCATGAAATATACAGCCGCCACGCCACGCGCTGATTGGGACTGCTTTCTCCAGATATTCAGACTCGATGCTATCGTTTACAGCCACTTCAGTCTATTATTTGGGGCACATTTTTGTAAGGAGTAAACAATGCTGCCCCGAATCGTCGGACACCGCGGTGTCGCCGGAAGTTATCCGGAAAATACCATGGCCAGTATCATGGCCGCGATTGACCTCGGCCTCGAATGGATCGAAGTGGATATTCAACCCACCAAAGATCAGGCACTGGTTGTCTGTCATGACTATAAGATTAATCGGTGCAGTAACGGGCGGGGACGCATTGATGAATTGACACTCGATGCGCTGCAACAATTCGATTTCGGCAGTTGGTTTGCACCAAGCTTTGCCGGAGAGAGGATCATGACCTTACAAGAATTACTCAGAGTGGTGAAAGCCACAGGGATCCATGTCAATCTCGAAGTGAAACTCGATCATGATGCTGTCAGGCCGGTGATTGCTTCACTCAAAAAAGAGCTTGAAACGAGCAATGTCTCCCCCGATTCAATTTTATTATCCAGTTTTCACCATGACGTCATGCGTGAAATGAGTCATCAGCTTGCTGATTTTCGTCTCGGCGTTTTGGCGGAAAGAGCGAATATGAAAGTCATGCGGCTGATTGACGAAACATCAGCCTTCAGTTGCCACCTCAATGCCCGCTGGCTCACCAAAAAACAGATCAAAAAGCTGCGCGAAAAGTCAGTTGAGATTTGGTGTTATACCGTGAACAACCCACGCTTTCGTCGTCTGTCTGACGTGGATGCGATTTTCAGCGACTTTCCGCAACGATTTTTAGCACCGGCAACGGCACAAAAAACAGAAGGTTGATGCAGAAGTGTTTAATATAAGCTGATAGTCTGAATGCAATCTATCAGCTTCGTTTCCCCGATATGACTGGATCTTACAGGCTACTCTAAATTAGTTTTGTCCAATTCCTTTTTAAAACTGACTGTCCCCAAATTCACTGATTCCTATGCTCAACATCCCAAAATCTCATACTTTTTTCATACTTTTGTCGATCTAAAAACTGATAGCCTGTGAATGCACTGGCAAAATCCAGTGTCGGGATTAGGAACCCTGTCTTTCCTTCACAAGACATGTAAAATGCTAGCTGTGCTGGTATTTTCATGTAACTTCAGCACGCCTGAATTATGGTGGGCTGGATAGGGGCGCTTTGGCGCACCGTTTCTTGTGAGCGGTAGTTCCTAACCCTGTTCAGTTCACCACTCAAAGATTAGGAACCTTTGTGTGGTGGTATATCGTTCATCACAAGAAGAGGTTACAACCTATGTACGAAACCATCCCTTACGATCATCAATTCGCCCAAAAAGCCCGCGAATACCTGCGCCAGTTAGAAGAAATGTTTGAAGCCGAACAGCGGCACAACAGTCAAGAGCTGCGCAACGTGCTGCTGTATCTGAATAACCTGATTACCACCCATTACGTGCGCTATCATGAGGAGTCAGATGAATCAGATTTGGTATGATGATTGATTGGTTTATTTAATTTTCGAGCCGCAATTGCGGCTCGTTTTGATCAAGTTCTAAGAGCCGGCCCTGCTCGCGGGACTGAATCACATGCTGAGCATCGTAGGTGTATTGTTTGCGAGAAAATTTTGATGATTAAAACGGTGGTAACTATGCCCCATAGTGTGCCAGCCTAAGACTTGGGACTCATTTATTTTGTCATTCATTGACCTGCTTTTACTAATGAATAATTATGTACTTAGTTTGGTATGGTGTGTTAGGCAGAGATTGTCTGTAATTGTCACGTTGGTTATACAAAATTATTAGTGAAAACAAATTGATAAAAAATTAATTCTGTATTTTCTGCTGAGTTTATACAGACAGAGTCTAGTTAAAAGGTACTGTTATGCCTAAAGGAGCCGCATGGACTGGCTTACATTTCTTTCTTCTGTAATAGATTCGATTGCGTGGCCATCAGCTCTGATTGTAGCCGTTGTTTTGCTTTGGACTGAGTTGGTAGAGGCAATAGGCCGGATTCAGAGCATCAAGCACAAAGAAACTCAGATTGAATTCAGCAATCATATTCAAGAAGCGAGCCGGGAAGCTGAGAGTTCGCTGCCAGAACTGGCTCTGCCCGAAACAAAGGAATTTACACGGCGCTTAGAGTTAGCTGAGCTTTCGCCAAGAGGAGCAATTCTTGAATCATGGCTAGACGTCGAGGTTGCCTTGGAGGAAATGGGAGCGAGGTATGGGATTCCCGCAGAGGAGATGAAGAGCTCAAACACGCACATGCTTCAGCTCAAGCTCGCAGATTACAATACGTTAGGCAAAGGAACATTTGGCCTACTACAACTTTTGAGGGAAACGCGTAACAAGGCTGTTCATCTTACTGACAAAGAAGTTAAAACCGATGCGGCCAAAGAATACGTTTCCATGGCTAATCGTATAGTTACGCTGCTTCGAGAGGCATAACCAGCCGCTGTTGCCGGACAATTTTTCCACCGCTTCGCGGCTCCAAAATTGCCGCAAAGCTCAGCGTTAGAGAAAAAATCAATGAGAGCACCATTTCAAGTATTAGTATTTCCGTATCAAATACTCAATGAACAACCTCGTTACTTGATCGGAAAACGAAGTGATAATGGTGTATGGCAAGCTATTTCAGGCGGCGGTGAAGATAGTGAATCATTTATCGAGGCAGCAAAGCGTGAACTTAAAGAAGAAACTAGTTTAATTGGCTGTGATTGGCAGCAATTGGACTCATTGTGTATGCTCCCCAAAGTGTACTATGCTGGCCATGAAAATTGGACTAATCATCAGTTTGTAGTGCCTGAATATTCTTTTTCAGTTCGGGTGTCTACTGAGCCTCAGCTATCAAATGAGCATACAAAATTTCGTTGGTGTGGTTTTCAAGAGGCTAGTGAACTTTTGAAATATGACTCAAACAGAATAGCCTTATGGGAACTTAATCAAAGGCTTAAGAGTAATCTTTGAAAAATCGCATAACAAACGATTAAGATTTCAAGGTACTTTTCTAATCTAGTTCATGGGGTTGGAGCATCATATCTAACTCATTTATGTCCAGAAGTGTGCTGAGGGGCATGAAACACGAAAATGCCCCAAAGTGAGCTGGCACAATTTTTTCTCTTCAACTTAGATACGCGTTTTTTGCAATACTTGAATTCATGATAGCTAGAAGTCATGACCTAAGCCTATTTTGTTGATGTTGCCAAAGTTATTATTCAGAACTGTGTTTTGGAGGGATTGGATGAAACACTATGCATGGCAATCTAGTTGACCATTAATTTTTATTCACTTAAAATGTGATATGCATCACACTTTAATTGAGCGGGGATATATGAATCATCAACAATTCAAAACTCAGTGTTCTTATTGTCAGGCAGAAATTGATTGTTATTTACCAGTTGGAAAGTTATTAAGCTTCAGTAGTAATTATACCGTTGAGTGCTCAGTTTGCGGAGCAAATCATGTGTTCAAACTTCCTTATGGCACGTCAGGCTTCTTTTCCAGCGACCTTGCAAAAGGCAATCCGATGCTCGAGGAATTATAGAGGCGGCATGAATAAAAGATTTTCTGGACGAGATCCATTACGTAAATGGCTGGCTACTGTCAGTGGTGTGGTGATTTCAACCATTGTGTTGGTCAATGATGTGGACAAACTGGTGATCAATACCACTAACCCTAAGATGCTATCTCAACTTATTTATGAGCGTTCAAGCGAGTTTCTAGATCAACCATATTTGGTCAACTTTGAAAAGTCTGAGGATAAAAAAACAGATGTATCTATTGATTATTCAAAAATGATCATGGTTACTGCTTGGGAAGCAACATTAGCTCGTAATGGCAGGCGCATAGGTGGGTTAAAGCTTTTGCTCAAAGAGTTAGGCTCGTATCAGTACTGTTGTACGAGTATAATTGAAAATCGCGCCTTTAAAATTGCTGGTTTGTGGATAGTAGAGCCAACAATGCCAAACGAAATTGAAGAGCTAAAGTCAATCTTGGATAAGTTTGCGATATCATATGCTTTCAGTGATGGAAGTGGATTTATGACACTTAATAACTTTCGTTTTAATGGCAATGGAGTATCAATATACCCAGATATGCTAAGCAGCTAACAAATGCTCAAATCTCCAACATACTTTTCCTAATCCAATAGGAACGTTCTAGAGCATTAGATCTAACGAGTTTCTGTCCAAAAATGCCCCGTAGGATGCAGAATGTAGGTGTACGATGAAGTCACACGGTATAATCAAAACTGTCAGATCCAGTCGGGATGAATACAGATAAGCCAATAAACCGGAACGCCGTCCCGGTTCATTCACACATCTACTCATCAATCCCCAGATCTTTTGCCAGTGCCTGAATCTCTTTCAAATCCATCTGATTCACTTTGATCAGTTGGTTGACTTTACCCAAACGTTCATTGGCAGCATCTTGTTGATCACAAGCATCAGAATGGGCATCCCAAGAAGTACCTTGTAAATAAAGGTCACACTCTTTCTTCAATTCTTTCTTTTTCTGCTGGAGCGTGTCCCGCTCTTGTTCCAGTGACTCTAGGGATTGCTTTACTTTGAGTTCTTTCTGGAACAATTCTCGCGAACGCTCAAACATTGTCGCTTGAAGATCGGCCTGATGATTGAGCCGGTTATTCACTTTGTTGACCTGCGTGATCTTAGATTGCTCATTCGATAACTGCTTCGCCAGCGCTGTTTTTTCCTGCGTTAATTGGTCTATTTTTCCATTCAACACATCTAACTGTTGCTGGTAGGTATTTTTTTGCTCGGCCAGCTTCTGATCAAACTCTTTACTCAATTGCTGAATTTTCACATGCGTTTGTTGGTCTGAATCTACCAGTGTTTTCTGGTTGGCTTGTTCAAGCTGATGATAACGTGTTTCCAGTGTCTGATAACTCTGCTGCCAACTTTGCCCCGACAACAAGGCACCAATCAGTCCGCCTGCGGCAATACCGATGACGGCAGCAATACCAATGTAGAGATAAGTTCGTTTGTCTCTTTGTTCAATAACAACAACGTCTTCATCTCCATCATCCAAATTGTCAGATTGTTTATTCACAATAACTCCATCTGCTTTAACGTATTAGTTCACTTACAACAACGGCAATCAGGTAAATTACAAAAGCGCTACAAAGAACGACAATGATGCCCTTCTGTATGTTTTCACGAGTGTCGTATCGAACCAAAACATATGCAAGCGCAATCAAAACAATAATTGCAATGAGTCTAACCATAATTATTCCGCCTTACTCATCTGGGATTTATATCATGATTCTTTTATTTAAGGTCAGAGGAAAGTTGATAATACATCAAGTCATCATTTTTTATAGATTTACGTAAATTCTGTAAGTGACATCACAAATTTTTTGGATTAACATCAGCCCGTAAATCATCAAATCAGATGATTGTTCCAGTGAAGACTACAGGAGAGAGGTTGTTAACCTAATTTTAACATTAGAGCTAACATTTCCCACCGAAGAAGTAAATCTTTCAGGTGTATCACGCTTAATTTTGAGGAACGCTTAATTTTGAGGATACGAGGACTGTAGTTGGAGGAACCTCTGGAGAGAACCGTTGAATCGGTCGCCGAAGGAGCAAGTCCCATCCGGGATGAAACTCTCAGGCAAAAGGACAGAGGAGTGAAAGGCCCATTTTTGAAATTTATTCAACGCATCGTCCGTAATTTCAGGACGATCACTTTATAATCAACCTTTCCTCTTCTCCTTATTTGTACTTATTTTAAGGGGAAATCATGCAAAACCTGCAATCCATATTTAGTGCTATCGATAGTTTTATTTGGGGACCACCATTACTCTGTTTATTGGTCGGAACCGGTATCTACTTCACGTTCAGTCTCGGACTACTGCAATTTCGTCACCTGCCCACGGCGTTAAAACTGGTGTTTGGCCGTTCCCCGCAAGGGAAAACCGGTGATGTTTCCAGCTTTGCGGCATTATGTACCGCCCTCTCCGCAACCATTGGGACCGGCAACATTGTCGGTGTCGCAACCGCCATCAAACTCGGTGGACCCGGTGCGCTGTTCTGGATGTGGTTTGCGGCCTTGTTTGGTATGGCCACCAAATACGCAGAGTGCTTGTTGGCCGTTAAATATCGCAAAACCGATGAAAAAGGCCAGATGGTTGGCGGGCCAATGTATTTTCTACAGTACGGGGTCGGCTCAAAACTACTGGCAACTGCCTTTGCAGTGTTTGCGATTGGTGTTGCATTCTTTGGGATCGGAACATTTCCGCAGGTCAACGCGATTGTCGATGCATCACAACTCTCATTCGGGGTGTCCCGAGAACTCGCGGCCGGTATCCTGACGCTGCTCGTTGCCATTGTCACCATTGGCGGCATTCAGTCGATTTCGAAGGTTGCCAGTAAAGTGGTGCCGACCATGGCCTTATTTTATATTCTGGCCTGTCTGTCGATCTTAATCATGCAAGCGGATCAGTTTGTTCCTGCGGTCCTGCTGGTGATTCAGTCCGCCTTCACATCAACGGCCGCAACCGGTGGTTTTGCCGGTGCAACCATTATGTTAGCGATTCAGGCCGGTGTCGCTCGCGGGGTATTTTCCAATGAATCCGGCCTTGGCAGCGCACCGATGGCGGCCGCGGCCGCAAAAACCGATTCTTGTGTGCGACAAGGGTTGATCTCGATGACGGGGACATTCTTCGATACGATCCTGATCTGTACCATGACCGGGTTGGCGTTAATCCTCACCAATACATGGCAGGGGGATTTGTCCGGTGCCGCCATGACAACCCATGCGTTTGCGCTCGGTCTTGATTCAGCAACGGTGGGTCCGCTGCTCGTATCCATTGGATTAATCTTCTTTGCGTTTACCACAATTCTGGGCTGGAACTATTACGGTGAGCGTTGTGTCGTCTTCTTGTTCGGCACCAAAGGCATATTGCCCTATAAACTGATCTTCATCGCGCTGATTGCTTCCGGGTCATTTTTACATCTGGATTTAATCTGGATTATTGCCGATATTGTCAATGGCCTGATGGCAATTCCGAACCTGATTGGCTTGCTGATGTTGAGAAAAGTCGTCATTGAGGAAACCGCGTTATTCTTCCGCCACGGCATGATGAAGTCTGCGCCCACAGAAGCCTGAATACCGTTCAAGATTTAACGGTGAGTGGAGCGCGTCATGTGATCGATCACAGGCGCGCTCAATCCCGGTTCACCAAACCGTGTTGTATTTCCTGCTATAAACTGTTGCCCGAGTGACTCTTGCGACCAGAGCGTTAAATTCCCTTGCTCACACCGCCCCGTATCCAGATTCCAGTTCTTCAGCCAATCTGTTGCATCATTGTCATAAACACTCCGGCCGAGCAACCGCTGATAATGAACCACATTCGCGACCGTAAAATCAAACACCTGATCATAGTGCCAATAGCCATAAGGCGTCTCCAGATGTGTAATGTACTGCTGATCAATGGCTGAAATCTGTGGATAGACCAAACCGAGAAAAGCCGCGACATGACGAGAAAACGGAAATAACCGATATTGGTCTTCCACCAAGGCCATGACACGAATAAAAGCGACATACCATCCATGAATATCCGGCATCCCGAACCGTTGCCCGTATGTATCCAGCAACGACTCGCGCCAGACCATCTCAATCACATGATCAATCTGATTCGGTGACTGTATTTCCGCACAGTGCAGCAAATGACGTGATAATCGTTCAATATAACCAATGTCACCCAGCCCCATCCGTTGCCAGATAAATGCATCCTGATGCATCTCGCACTCCCGATGCTGTGGTTTATTCTGGTCGTAATCCCCGACTTTGAGCTCAATCACCGGATGAATGGTAATATCGGTGATCACATGGGCGAGAAACCCACTCAGCCAGGCAAAGGCACGATCCTGCTGCTCGCCATAGAGACGACGCACATGCGCAATCATACCGCGCACCAAATCACCGACATAGTGATAATGCATTCGATCAGCCCATGCTGCCTGAAGAGAATCGGTAATTTTCAGATAAGGAAAATCCGGAGAAACCGCCCCCATTTCGACGTAACGCTGATTCACCAGTAAAATACGTTGCATTCGGCTGGGTAAAGCATACCGAACATCACCTTGCATGAATGCCTGATTAACCGCTGTGATATGAGCAAATGCACCCGGCATAATAAACCTTCATCATTGATTACCCGATGATGACAAATTACGTGATTTTTATGACATTTATCTTGCATGAAAAGTGATAAATCCCGATGTAATCATCGCTTGCTGTGATTAAACATCTCTTGCTGTGATGGTTGTACGCTTTCTTCTGAACCAACACGCTGGCACCGGCTAAGCACGCATCTGCCAATCACACACCCAACGCATACTGTTTTGCGAACCGAGCCGCCTGACGAATCCGCTGAGTCGGTGTCCTTGCCGGTGAGGGAAAGTGAATCAGTTGATAAATCTCCGGATACGACTCCCCTGCCACCGCCGACTCACCCAACCAACCAATGATATTGAAGTAATTCAACTGATCCTGACGGGTGACAAATCCTTTCTGACGGGCAATCTGAGCATGAGCTTCAACCCAAAGATCCCCGCGATCTTGCTGGAACAGCACCTCAGGAAAATGGCGCTTCATATGGTGGTATATCGCTTCAAGTAGGCTCTGCCATGCAATATGGCTAAGTTGCTGCCACTGCACTGGCGTGAGTTGTAACGGTAAATCAAACTCGACCATCGGTTCAAAATCAGACCGGACGATGACTTTCCAGCCCAAAGACGTGGGTAACCAAACCTTATCCATCGGCAGCCAAAACCAATGACACGACGCGCTGAGTAACGTCCACGCAACATCTGCATGAGCCATATTGAGATAACTGGTCGTCCCATAAGGAGACAGCACCTGTATCTGCTGACGAAAATGTTCAGCGAGTGTCTCGATCGACCAGGATGAACAGAAGAAAAATCCCTCCGTCCCGCGCTGGTGTCGCAAAAACCATTGCTTCACTGAATCATCCACGGCCAACAGATAAGGCGACTGTTCTTCATCCGATTCATAGAGATACATAGCGGCCGATTCGACGATTGGCTCATCAGGGAAATAGCTTCGGTAATACGGTGGCAATTGGCGACCATCAACAAATAAATAGAGATGATCGCCCACCGTTGTCGGTATCCGATCCAAGGCTTGTTCAGGTTGCAACATGTTCATCGTGTAAAACCATCCACGATGAGCCGACGAGGTAACCAAACCGAACGATTCCACATATGGCGGGTATAACGAATAGAGGCATCGCAAGTGACTATCATGATTATTCCTTTTATAGATAGGCGAGAAACGGTTCCGTCAAAACACGACGGATTCAACAAATGGTTTAGCATACAATAAGTCTCATTTGAGAAATAATTTAAACTCATATGAGAAAAATCAATTCTATCAATATTCTTTCCATTATGAAGATGCCATTTTGCTGTTTAGATCACTTTTGGGAGTCACTTAACAAATAAAACCCATAATAAAAATCACATAAAAATCAATAAGTCATAAAAAATGAAAATCATTGTGTGTTTCACTGCATCTTGAGATACCCTTGAATTCATTTGCTACCACTTAAATAAGAGGTGAATCTATGAACGCATACCATCAGTTGGTTGAGCATACAAAAAATATCACTCACTTCGAGCATCTTTCTGCAATCTGCGGCTGGGATCAGGCCGCGATGATGCCAAAAGGCGGGGCTGAAGCGCGTGCCCAAGCGATGGCCGCGTTACAAGTCCATATTCACCAGCTAATGAATCAGCCCCAACTGACCGAGTGGTTTGCTCAGGCAGAACAGGCACCACTTTCAACAGAACAGCAAGCCGTGCTCCGCGAGATGAAACGACTGTGGCAGCAAGCCACCGTGCTGCCTGAATCATTAGTTCAGGCACAATCAATTGCCGGCGCCCGATGTGAACATGCCTGGCGGCAACAAAGACAAGATAATGATTGGGCCGGTTTCGCGGCCAACTGGGAGGAAGTGGTCAAACTCTCACGCGAAGAAGCGCAGATTCGGGCCGCAGCGACAGGCAAGACCCCATATGATGCGATGCTTGACCTTTATGAACCCGGCGCATCGACCCAAACACTGGACAGCTTGTTTGACGACGTCAAATCTTGGTTGCCCGCGCTGATTGACCGTGTTCTTGAGAAACAGTCGCATGAGTCGGTTTTATTACCGCGGGGGAACTATCCGAGTGAGACGCAAAAATCGCTGGGATTAGCCGTGATGCAACAACTGCAATTCGATTTCGATCACGGGCGGCTGGATGAAAGTACCCACCCGTTTTGTGGTGGTGTGCCTACCGATGTCCGTATCACGACACGCTATAGTGAAACGGAATTTGTGCAATCGCTGATGGGAATCATCCACGAAACCGGACACGCGCGCTATGAACAGGGATTACCCAAAGCATATGCCGGCACACCGGCCGGTGAAGCACGGTCGATGGGGATTCATGAATCTCAATCACTCTTCTTTGAAATGCAGATGGGTCGCAATCCTTTGTTCATCAATCATCTGGCCGATTTGGCATCGCAGCATTTCAACGCACACAATGACCCCGTGTTTGCCAAAGCCAATCTGCAAAAGCTTTACTCCAGAGTGAGCAAGGATTTCATCCGCGTCGATGCTGACGAGCTCACCTACCCGGCTCATGTCATTTTGCGTTACGAAATCGAGCGCGACCTGATCAACGGTGTAATCGAATTGCGTGATGTACCAGCGTTATGGGATCAAAAAATGCAGAATTATCTCGGGTTATCCACCCAAGGCAATTACCGCCAAGGCTGTATGCAAGATATTCACTGGACGGACGGCTCATTCGGCTACTTCCCTTCTTATACACTCGGTGCAATGTATGCCGCGCAATTTATGGCAGCGATGAAGAAAACGGTCGATGTTGATGGAGTCATCCACAGTGGCGATTTGACACCGATATTCACTTGGCTATCTGACAATATTTGGTGTAAAGGGAGTTTGTTAACCACTGATGAACTGGTGAAACAAGCGACGGGTGAGACGTTGAATGCTGAGCATTTTAAAGCGCATCTTGAAAGTCGTTATCTTCGCTAGTTTGACAATATTATAAATAGTTTAGTTTTGGCATTACGTGATCCTCGCTTAATGCCAAAATATATACAAAGGCACTCGGGAAGAGTATTATTGACTTCATTCAATTGTCCTATTTTATTAATTTATTTTGTTATATTTCTGTTTTGAAACAGTTAAAAATTTTGAGATAGGATCAGAACAAATGAACTGGTATCGATCTAGTCGATAGCATTAAAAAGATTAAAACTAAAATAAAGGGAGAAGACTTGCAAAAAGAAAAAATGATAGCGCTCCATGCAGTCGCGACATCAGATAATTTGCTAAAATCAATTAAAATGTTTGAGAAAAACTTACCATTACTGCATGACTGTCATTTTGTCTTTGATGCGGAAAATGGTCCCTTGCCTGGTTATTCAGTAAACTTTGACTTCACAGATGGCTCCGCTATAAGAAGTTTATTTAAATCTCCGAAAGTGTTCGTTCTAGACTATAAAACTATCAGAGCCATGCAAACGGGAACCGCATCGTTCAAAGTTGATTACTCGATATCTCTTGATACCCAAGCACTAAGCTATCTCGAACCATTTCTTGAAAAACGAACTAGCAAACTTCCAAAAGATTTTGATGAAATATTTAAATTTATCTCTAAGGATGAAACTTCGATAGATCCCTTACCGTACATGCATGAGAACTACATAAACCTTAAAGATCCTCAAAAAGCTAATAAAATATTCCAGAAAATTAAAGCATACGAAGTTCTAAAGTCTCTAAACTATAAAATGCTATCTGAGCAACGCCTACTAGAATCGTACCTAAACGATCTAGAACTAAACAAAAATGCCCAAGAAAGCATTGCTTTCATGTATCAAGACTTATCTAACAGCACATATTTTGACACTATACGTACCCGCGTTTTTTCATATTATGCTCTGTTATTAAAAATGATTTATATCCAGATATATTCCCCAAAAAAATCAACTTATAATAAGTTAATAGAGTTCTTAGATTTTAGTCATTCAATTCTGTCTACGATGTTCTTCCGAGAAACTCTTATATCGAATAATTTTTTCGATAAAGGACAAGATTTTGGCTTCTTTAGTAAAATACAAAAGAACAAAACCGACCTCTTCGAGGTTGCTTTGGGAATGGCGTGGGATTTATATCATATACGCCAATTGGAATTGGGCTTAACGATAAGACCTGATTCAACAGCAGACTACTTTTTCCCGTCTCTACTCTCATGTGACAAACGTCTTGCTGAAGTTATGCATTTATATCCTCTACATTGTTGTGCTTATGTAAAAGACTCGTTTTATCCGATACCTTTCTATAATACAGATATAATAGAATCTATGACATGTACTGAGGATCAAAAAAATAGTATTAAAAATCGGTACTTTAGTCAAAATGCAATAGCAGAGAGAGATAAAAAGAGAAAACAAGCAATCGTAGATCTAGCTGATTCGGTAAGAACACTGGAGAAAGAACTATCTCAAGTTGCCAACGTCAAAATCAATGATTCAGTAATCGAGAGATTCAAATTGTGACTTTAGTTACGTATTCCACCTCACCCGATCATCTATTCGAGTAACGCGATCACAACCATTCCGATTGCACGACCAAGGGGATATTCTGCTCTTGCCGAACAGCCATTTACCCTTGTTAGTCTCTGCGGTCTGATGCAACGAAGTCAAGCAAGAGAATTATGATTTAATCAACGGTAAAGATGGCCCATGCATTACTTACGAGCGTAACGTTCTGGGGAGGGTTTTCTGGCGAATTTTTTCATCACTTAAATCAGGGTTTATATCGTTAGTACTAACCGAAGCATCAATGAACAATTCATAATTATTATTTTTATTCCACTCTATTAGAGACTATTTATATAGCTAATCGTATTCATGATGATAGCTAATGAATACTTTATTTTTATTTGTTGTCATTTCTCTTCCTACAATTTAGTTAGTTTACAAAATTTTCAATCAGTAACATAAATATAAAATTTCAGAAAGAAGCTAATTAACATTTAACAAGTTTATAATTTTATTATAAGTTGTAGAAACATCAGTAGTAGATGATACATGAAATATTTTTTCTTCACTTCCAAAATAGTAATTTCCCGTATGAACCACTTTCTTATACAACTCTTCTACTAAATTTAAATCTAGTTTATTTTCGTAATAACTATTATCTAATGTTTCGATTCTGTTTCCCTTTTCCAAAATGATAATATAAATATCAAATTTATCACTAAGATTACCGTATACAGAATTATGGATACTCTTTAACAATTGTATGTTCTTATTATTTTCCCCTTGAGCTGAACTATATACCAAAGCAGAGATGTAACTTCTATCCATTATAATAGTCTTATTAATAGAAGTAATTAAATCGTAATAATCAACAATATGGCTACAGGTATGAAGTAATTGTCTAGCAAGCTTGTCAAACTCCTTATCATTCGACTTTAATATATCCCTCAAAAATCCTAACTTATTACTTCCGTTAGGCTGAATTAAAAAATCACAATTTAATGAATCTTTTAATAGTTTTCCAATTGTGGTTTTACCTGAGCCATCTACACCTTCTAAGATAACTAATTTATTTTTCATTGATAATCTTTATACCTTTAAAAATAAGCATAAGAGCTTCATTTATATCAAGCGTATGAAAAAGTAATTTATTTTCTTCTACAGATAGACCATTATTGTCAGATAATAATTCTATCGATACCCCTTTAATGATGTCAAGTGAATCACTCCAACTAAACTGACTTAGTCTATTTAAATTTCCATAATCTTTATTATTTTTCTTTTGCCATTCAAAGGTAAGATCTTCACTATAAATATTCGACTCTATAATATTGCACACTCTACCAGTAATACCACCGAATGCACCAAGAAGATATAATGGTTTATCAAATGTTATTGAAAGTAATATTTCTTCAAAAACACCAGGACAGATACCTTTATAATTTTTAATTTTCCCAGAAACAAAAATTCTAGCATCTACTTGAACCGTTAGCATTTTCCTCATAGATGTAAGGCTTTCCCCCCATACATACTTATTATTAATAGTATCATATGGAAGGAATAATTGGTCATCATATGTAACATCACTAATCTTTGGTGGGGGAACTAATTCGAAAGTAGCTATATCTGTATATTGAGCCTTCCACAACTTAGTATTATCAGAGTCTAATAAATATATTGGCCAAGCTAAAAAATTAATCAGATTAATTGTACTCTTATCACTAGACTTACGGTCTTTTACTACATTCGCTTCATCAAAAATATATTTTGTATGACCCTCTGGTCGCAAATCTCCACCATATACCAAAGTGCCATTTTTAAATAGTACATGTTGAGCAATCGCCTGTGAAATATGTTTAAAATGTATAGAGTTCAATCCCAAGTCTAACATTTCTTTTTCATCAGGTTCAGATATACTAATACCTAACTTGAATCCAGTTAAGTCAAGCTCTTGATCTGTCAACGGAGTCACAACGTCTATACCAAAATCATCAAATAATTGTGTTTCAAATTCATATAATGGTGGATCAGGGTAAATTATACGATTAATCAGTTTTTTACCAGATCTGTGTATGCATTTCAGGTCAAACGGTTCAGGAGATCTAGATAACACATGAGTATTTTTGTCAGAATACTTTGATAACATGCTACGATTGTAGATAATCTTTAATGTTTCAAGCAAAGATGCTTCTAATATATTATAAGCATCTTCTTTAGTTAATGGGGTATTCGCATCAATATTAATTGATGGGACATTAGTAGAATATGGAAATATTCTATCCTCTCCGAACTTTAATGTACTAACTACAATAATAGGAATGTTTTTTTCTTTTGCATAATGAATTTCTTTTTGACACCAATATCTAGATGAATAGCTATCAGACTGTATAGATATCAAAGTAGATTTTTCTATTCCTCTTTTTATCTCTTCTGAAAACTGGAACCCAGCATGAATATTCTGAGCATCAAAAAAATTGTCTAAAGAGGTATTATCAATAATATTTTTTAGAAACTTAGCTATATCCTCAGCCCAACTATCATTCTTTGCATGGCTAAGGAATAATTTAATGGTAGCACTATCTCCATTAGTATCAGGAACAATATTTAATTTTTTTAAAATAGATTGAACTGTAGATACCAAGAACTCTGTCATCTTAATCTCAGGAGAAAAGTCACATTCTCTAATGAAGTTTAAATAAGAAAAATCACCACCCAATTTAAATGAATAATCTTTATCAAGTGCTATGGGAATTATAATTGAATCATTATCAAAAAGTTTTAAGTAATATTCTTTCCAATTGTAATCCCCCACAACGGATATACTAGAAAAACAGAAAACTATATTTTTATTATCATTAACAGTATAAATTGGCTTCGGTACCGAAGAAGTCGAAGATGTCCTGTAAAATATTGGGAAATTAATTGATCGAGACATTGGCTTTAAAACATCTCGGCTTAAATTATCTAAAAAATAATCATAATAAGGCTTAACCTTTTCACGATCATCTGGATGCCAAACAAAAAATATTTGATTAAAAATTTTGGACATTTTACTTCCCATCATATCTTTGAAATGTATGTGTAAACATTATAGGGTCTCCATTGATTCCCACATCAGCAGAATTATCGATCATTTTTAGTAACTGTTGTGCACAACTTTGCGATATTTCCCTATGACCCGGACCTCTTTTACATACAACACCAACCAATGCTTCAGGTATTTTTATACCATTAGAACCAAAGTAATAGAATAAATCAGAGATCAAGACTCTATCAGTAGTTTCAGTGTCTCGTTTAACATTTAATGGATTTTGTGTTCCATCTGGAAGACTGTGGTGCGAATCATCTTGAGCCCAATATAGTTCATCCGTTTCATCACTAATTTGGTGATAAATGTTATCGCCATACATTTTCTTTAAACTGCCATTCATTACAGGCTTCTTAAATTGATAATCAGGATTGCGGTAATAATCATTAAAGTTCGTAACTTCACTTATTTTCATAGCGAAAACTAAACGGGCACTAGCTCCCTTAGCAACAGAACTTGTTCCAAAGACCCAATCACCGACTTTAGCTACTTTTCTAATATTAGGTTTACAGGTTGCTAATGTGCATTTACCACCAAATGGGTTAGGAGCAAACCCATAATCCCTAGGTATAACATACGAAAAATATCTACATGCCATTAGCAAACCTCCCTTTTAGAACTTAATTTACTTTCCCAAGGGCTGCCGTCAACTTTTGACCATCCACTATATACGCCATTTATTGCGTCAATAATCTTATCTGAATTCCACCCTACTAGAGCATCACCATATTTTTGAAAACTATCTGGAACATCAGAATCTTTTGCTCCCTGAATAAATACTCCGATGATGGGCTTACCTAAACGATAAGCTAAATCAATTTCCCAATTAACCCACTCTCTGGTATGAGTTTCTGGACCAATCAAAACAATAGCTGAACCCGCCCATCGCATTTTGTCCCTTAAAAGAGATTTAATATAATCTTCGTTGCTAGCATCATTTGGTTTAGTACTATCTATAGAACTATTTTTCAGTGTATAACCGTTTTTTGATAACAGACTTTTTAAACTTTGAACACTCTCATCATCTTTCCCATAATGACTAATAAATACGTTTTTATCTGCCATATAAAACCTCAATAATTAATAGTTGGATTTACAAACTCTACGCTAGATTTTGTTATATATTGATATAAAACTTTTTGCCAATCATTCATAAAATCAGATTCTAAATCAATCAACTTAGTATTTAAATTTTGCCTCAACTCTCTTTCCCATATGGATAATTTCTTTAGCTTTGAATTAAATTCAGAAAATGAGCATATATCTCTTTTATATTTATAAATATCACAATCAAACTTAGATTTTGACATTTCAACAATTCTCTCTCTATAATCACCGTAATAATGCAAGTTATTAACCATATGATAATACGAACCAATATTTACATTAATAATTTGAGACAAGTATTCTTGTATGAATGTAAAATTAAATATATTAACTCCTGTCATACCCCATATAAAATCATTAGATCTCATGTGAACATATAAATCTAATTCATTCTTTGAATTTATTATAAATTGAAGAGTTCTCGTACAAGGATAATCTTTGGTTTTCTTTAGATTATTTCCAATAAAATTATCTTTGTTAGGATCGCCCAAATCAATCACTGCTCTTCTCGATGATTTTTCATTTGATAAACACCTTATAATATATGACAGTTGATCTACACTTGATAATTCTGGTTCAAATATTTCATTACTTGAATAATCTGATATTTCATTGTTAAATTTTCTTATTCTCGGACCATATCCCCCACGAATAAAATAGCCATCGTCAGAAAAATCGTTTAACTTAGGTAAATAACACGTCATGAAATCTAAATCGTTCCGCCCATTGGCTATCCACAGTGATTCAGCATAACCTATATGATAAGGCCACCTTCTTTCCTTTAACTTTATTAAACGGGAAGTTGGGTTATTTATCTTTATCATTATTGGCTCTGGCAGTTCATAACAATCCATACCTCTTGTTCTCCTAGGTACAGCCTCTGTTAGCAGAATGCCAGAAACTTTCACTAAAAGTTCATCAATACCGTTATACGTTTCTGCATGCATAGTTAGTCTCTAATTTTAATTATCTAAATTCCATTTTGGAGGAAAAAAATAGTCAATTTTTGAATTATTTATTTTAAACTTTTGTTTAATCCTTTTATTTTTTATAGATAATTCAGGCATTTTAACTCTTAGGTATTTATCAGTTTCACAAAAACAATTTTGAAAATCTATTAACTTTGGCTCTCGACCAAATAAGTTATCAAATTCTAAAGAATATTTATCAAGATAGTTTAAATAATTATCTTTAGTAAATAGAATAGCATCCTCAAATGTATATTTACCTAAATCAGAGAAACATTTTAAAATTCCCCTCTTAGCTCCAATTCCTGCTTTAACAAATGAGTTTTCCGAAAAATCAAATAAATGAGTATAGTTAAGGTCTATAGCATACTGATAGGCTAAAAAAGGACCAATAAAACTACAATGGGAAAGAACGTTAAAAAGTTCCTCCAGAGAATGACACTTTAAAAACGACTCAATCCTATTTGATTTAAGTATCTCTTCATTGAGCATTGAAAGCCATTTTTCATGTTTATACTTATATTTTTCATTATATTTAGAATGGCTACCAGTCATTAAGTAAGCGGGGCTAAAAATAGGTCTATATTTTATTCTCTCCGTGAGAATTTCAGATATTTCGTTAACATTAAAATTATTGTAAGACAGCCTACCGACTCTCGATTCCATATATTCCCATGTATCAATTCTATTAAATATCTTGAATAAAATAACTCGTAGTAACAAATCCTTTTCTGAATAATTATATGAATAAATAACATTTTTTATTAAGTACTGTGATACCCTATCAGTACTTCGATAAACATTGGTGAATTTATACTGTTCTAGGATGGGATCAGAAGTGAGCATAGTATTATCAGTCGGGTTATTATATCTCAACCAAAATATTTTCATTCTTTCGCTCATGAAGTAAAAGTAGTATTGGTATGCCTCTTCTCTAACTTTCAATTTACCTCCTTGAAACTACTCACCTAATGGATTGATTTAACACTAAATTGACACTGTAGCATATGAATTTTATGGTAATGCGATTAATATCACACATTGTAAATCAAACTCTAATAAACGGTATAATTAACTTTTGAAAACAATTATTTATTTTGGGGCCTGCGTAGCTGCTTAAAACCATAATTTTCTTTGATATTTAATCAATAACAACACCTTGATATTATATAAGAATTTACATAAGCCATTGTTATTAATAAGTTTTATTTATTTTTCCTATATTGTTTAGTATGATTGTTTTTATTATAACAATAAGGACTAAATAATGATTAGTGGCTATTAGTTTATACATATCGAACCCTACGCTTGCATTGCAAGCAAAAACAACAAGCGTCAGAGTGCTAGAGGAATGATAAAAGAGGCAATGAAGTGTCTTTGAAGCATGCCCTCATGTTTTGAAGCCTAAGCAACCTATTATTGTCTATGGTCAAAGCCCTTGAAGCGCATTGGCGTTAGCAGAAAAGCAAGCCGAAATAGCGAAAGATAACCTTGGGCGGAAGTTCCGTAAAGATGGGTTAATCATGATACAAGTCGTTGCGTCATATCCTACTCGGACTAATGAGGTAGCATGGGAAGATCCTAATTTACAGCATTGGCTCAAGCTGACAATACAATTTCTTTCATCCAAATATGGCAAGCAATTGAAGTCTGTGGTGGTTCATTCAGATGAACCTTTTCGGCATTGCCATTTTTCTTTAGTTCCTTCTGTGGGTAATGATAATAGACTTGATATTGGAAAAGTACACCCAAGTATAGCAGCTAGAAGTACAGTAAAAACAAAAAGTGCTCATACACTGAAGCTATGAGAACATTTCAGGATGAATACCAAGCGTCTGTTGTCGTACAGTGTGGTTTAACAAGAGATGGGTCTCGACGCTGGAGGTTGACGAGAAAAGAATGGCAAACAGAGAAAGCAGCGTCTAACCGCCTCGCTAAAATCTTGAGCACTTCTGACATGATACAAAGTAAAGTTACTCTTGTAGATAAGCTACTGAATGAGTAAAAAACAAAAAATTACTTACTTCAAATGAAAATAATAAAATTATTAAAATGTATTAGTTCCGACTAGATCTGACACTTCAATTTGAAAAGAAGAGAGTTACCAAGAGTTAGTTGAAACTGGTGGGAGCGATGCGCTGATTAATCAAAGCCGTAGAGCTCCAAACTTGAAAAACCGTGTCGATATCGAAACAGAGCAGGCCGTGCTCAAGTACGCCATCGACTTCCCTGCTCATGGACAAGTCAGAACAAGCAATGAACTACGTAAACTAGGTGTGTTTATTTCTCCAAGTGGTGTGCGTTCAATCTGGCTTCGCAATGATCTAGAGAACTTCAAGAAAAGACTTATTGCACTGGAAAAACAGGTCGCAGAGGACGGTATCATCCTAACGGACGAGCAAGTAGCAGCCCTTGAGCGTAAGAAGCATGATGACGAGGCGTGTGGCGAGATAGAAACGGCACACCCTGGTTATCTCGGCTCTCAAGACACGTTCTATGTTGGCAATCTTAAAGGTGTTGGACGCATCTATCAGCAGACGTTCGTTGATACCTACAGCAAAGTTGCTTTCGCTAAGCTCTACACGACAAAAACACCAATCACCGCAGCGGATATGTTGAATGATAAGATTCTACCGTTCTTCGAGGCGCATGAGCTGCCAATGCTGAGAATCTTGACTGACCGAGGCACTGAGTACTGTGGCCGTGTTGAACAGCATGATTACCAACTCTACCTAGCCATCAATGATATCGACCACACTAAAACTAAAGCGATGTCGCCACAGACAAATGGTATCTGCGAACGCTTCCACAAGACCATATTGAATGAGTTTTACCAAGTGACATTCAGAAAGAAACTGTATGGTTCAATGGAAGAGTTACAGAAAGATCTGGACGAATGGATGGACTACTACAACAATCATCGTACTCATCAAGGAAAAATGTGCTGCGGCAGAACGCCGATAGAAACATTAGAGGATGGGAAGTCAATCTGGGCTGAAAAGAATCTAGCCCAGATATAATCTGACAGGCACCGAGTCGAAAAGTGGGTAACTGTCAGATCAGGTCTGAATTAGTACAAGCGATTTGGGTTTGATCTATCTTGGTCTAAAGCTATCTTGATCTAAAAATAGCGGCTTAAGTAGAGATGCTTTCAATAGTCAAAAAGCGGAATTCATTCCGTTTTTTGACTTTCATGTCACGAGCTGATGATACCAGCCGAAATGACTCACCATATTATCGGGTCGCCGCTTAATTAAAGCCTGTTCGGCTTTTTCTCTTCCGCACAAACTGTTTGGGTGTCATACACGCAATCTGCTTACATTCCCGGGTCATATGGGCCTGATCAGCAAAGCCCTGCTCCAGCGCCAGATCCGACAAAGAGATGTCAGGCTGTGCCCGAAGCTGCTCTAAAGTCTGTCTCACCCGTGTAATGCGCTGATAATGTTTCGGAGTAATCCCCAGCCATTTCTGAAACTGACGTTCTCTCTGACGCTGACTGATCGTAGCTCGCTCTTGGTGGATAATATGACTGACATCCTGAGGCTCATATGCTGCAATCAGATCTTGGCACCAGTGGTATAACGCAACCATTCTCGCTGACGGCGAATACGCTGTTTGCAGAGATGCAAATGTCGCTAACGTCAAAGAGGCGAGCGGATGCTCCCCCTCAATTCGTAACGGCTGTGCTAAGCGTTGACCAAACAACTGATAACCGACCGCAGGATGAAAGCGCACCCCGGCCATAACAGTACCGGGCGGCAGACAAACCTGATGCGCCAGTGTGCTGACAGGCAGTAACAGAACCCCCGGGCTCTGCCACTCGCCGTCCATCTGCACCTCATTTTGCAAAATGAACGTCACACCGGTTCCGGCATCACTGAGTAATTCCTTACGCACCGTTTGCACCGTGTCAGACGCGACGGAAACCGACCAGATTGCCTGAATATGGCCGGCTAACTTCCCCTGAGGTTTAAATATCTCAAAGTCTAAACTCAAACGAATTATCCTATTTAACCGCGACTCAGAGAAGAACGTCGTATCAATTGATACGCTTTCTTCTTGGTCTTCAGTTAAAGTATAAACAATGAAGTCCCGATTAGATGAACCCGAGTTCAATTATTTGGGCTGGTATACCCCCACCTGAGGCTTAAATGCCTTCACGATTCGATTCCAACTATTGATGGCGTTGATCGCAAACGTCAGGTTGACCATCGCTTTTTCACCAAAGGTATTCAAAGTCAGTTGATAGGTATCATCATCGACCGGCAGGCCGGCCGTCAGTAATTCAGCCCAGCCCAACGCAACTTGTTCTGGATCGCTGTAGAAGTACATGTCTTTCCACGCACTAAGCCCCCATATCCGTTCAGGCCTTTCTCCCAGTTTAAGTGCGTCTTTACTGTGCATATCGATACAAAATGCACACTGATTGATTTGTGAAACACGCAACTTGACCAGTTCCCATATGATCATATTCATGGTGTCAGATTGACGAAATTGCTCATGAAAATACGCTTCCTGAGCATACAAGATGTCAATTGCCTTCGGTGCGATGTCTGCATAGCTGAGTCGTTTTTGCATGGTCTTTCTCCTTTATTTTTTACATGATAAAAAACGTACTGAGCAATAGATTGAAGATTTTCGACATGTTGCTGAAATTACCCCACAACCATATTTCGGTCATCAACGAAACATCTTTTTTCAGTAATAAATAACGGTGAGCCGGGAATGATTTACTCACGCTTCGTTCAATCCCGTGTTTACAACAGAATGTTCTGAACTATCCTACTCCCCACACAACTACTTAGATTTCAATAAGCTATATAATAGCAACCCGTTTATTCAACATTAAGCGATTTACGCTATGAACAAAGTAGTAATGAGCGAGAGATAAAAGACCTGCGCTCGAAAATTACCGACAAAACCAATTTACCCTTAGTTAATTTTTATGACAAATAACCTTGATTGGTTTTTATGACGTAAGTTATTGAGGCTTAAGCATACAAGCGTTCAAGAGGGATTCGTGCCGCGTGGCATTTTTGGTATGCGGTGATTTTTGTGGTGAAAGTGTTCTGCGGAAACTTTGTTTATGCGGCACTCTACCAACCAGCTTGTAATAAGGTGTAATTGATGTTGGGTTTTTAACAAAATAGACTAGAAAGCCTATTTAATTTGTTACTTTTGCCACCATGATATTGCACTGAATTCAGCCAACGAACAACTACTCGAATTGAGCATCAACTCCGATAATACTCGGCTGGAAAATAGTAAATATCAGCAAGCTCATAAAATAAAATGCGCAGTCTTTTTCTGCCAATTGAGTAACCTGGATTGTAATCAAGCAAGACAGAGTGCGAAGTACAGGTCATGTTGAGAGGAAAAGGTGTATACCAAAAATGCAGAGCCCAATATATGCCTGATTAACTGTAATATCAAAGCACACAGGGATATTAATATGTTGGTATCACCACAAGGGTTTAATACTATGCACATCAGTGATAAGGAGTTTGGCCAAAAAAACTTCGCTGTAACACCTGTGGCATTTTTAATAGATGTCGTTGCAAAAACCAAGATGGTTGCCAGTGCTATGTTGGATAAGGTAGTGGATAGTATTCAAAAAAAATTTGGCTTCCTCGTACCTGTAATAGCTATGGTTAGCGAGTCGTGTGGGCATAAACAGGTGCTGTTTGATCGGGGCGCGCTGGACTATGTGAGCTATCCCTTAATTCCCGCAGAGTTACTACATCGGCTTAACTGCCTTAAACACTTACTGACCTTTAGACAGGATGCCGGTCTAAATAATCTGGGAAATAAAAAAGCGCGTCTGGCGAGCGAGGCGGTTGAGATTTTGCGCGCCAGGTTGTCTGAGAATATCACTTTAGCTGAACTGAGTACGACCCTCTCAACGAACAGAAATACCCTAGCCGAAGCGTTTAAAACACATATGAATACATCGATTTTTAACTGGCTGAGAGAGCAACGAATGCTCAAGGGCGCACAATTATTGGCCGAAACGTCGTTAAGTGTGGTACAGGTTGCAGAGCGCGTGGGGTATACCGATGGCAATAATTTTTCTACCGCGTTTAAAAAACAGTTTAATATGTCACCTTTGAACTATCGCAAAGCGCGTCAATGCAGTGCCACCGCGCTGTATGGAAAAAATAACATAAACCGATTGAGCCTCTAATGTGCCGCCGCAGGTATTGATTGCAAAAATTGTCTGCGCGCCTCAAAGCGTGCTGCTGGTACATACGGCCAGTAATCTACGTTGCATAAAGCCTGCGTAAACCCGTCAAGGTCATTATTGACTATGTATTCTTGGATCACTTTGCGGCTGAGCGGAGTATAGTGCCCGCAAAAGTGTAAATCGCCCACCATTGCCTTTATCTTGTTATCCAGTGCAGGCCAGTTTACCTTGCCATAGGCTGCCACGCAGTCGGATTTGGCACAAATACTTTGCACCTCCTCCTCAACCGAGCGCCAAACCACCTCAAATAGTTTTTGCTGTACTTGCTTACTCAGCCAGAGCTGAGATAACTGTTCAACCAAGATAAACCGTTTCACGTCTTCGCCAACTAAACCCGCCGCTTTTGCCAGCACACAAGTCGTAGCAAAGTCTAATCCGGCGCGGGATAAATCATAAATGATCTGCTCAGCAGAGCGGTCTTTACAGTCATAACCCCTCACCAGTATCAGCCCGGCGTTGTCGCCCGGTGTGCACAAAATGCCTTTTTGGCAGCAAGTCTTGTGAGTATGTTCCTGCCACCAAGTAAACTCACTGGGTGAAGTGGTCATATTAACCTCGGGCTGCGCTGATGGTGCCGGTGCATCAATTTCTTCCATATCAGGCATAGCGGGCTCTATTTGTGTCTGATCATGTGGCCGAGTATGCCCGGAGTTGTCTTTCGGCCGAAACAAGCCCAACGCCTGAATGCGCGTGACCACACGATTGCGAATAACCTGTAGTGCGCCACTCAGGCGCATTAACCCTTTTGGTAAAAAGTGAATAAACAAAACCGTTGCAGCGGCGCCCAAACAGGACAACAAAGGTTTATCAATATCCAGAATCAACTGGCTCTTTATGCCATGCAGGCGCTCAATCGGCAGATAGATACATAACAGCAACCCACAGCTTGTGCCGATACTCCCTTTTATCCAGTAACAGGAGGTAAACTCGTCAAGAAAACGCATACTTTTTAGATAGTGCCCTGCAATTGCCCGGCTGGTGGCCGCAGCCCCGAAGCCGGCAGCGCACAGGTAAAGCATAAAGTTAGCAAGCTGTGGCCAGCCATACAAGTTGGACAACGTTTGGTTTAACGTCGCACTGGTGACATAAGGTGACATGGCCAGCGCGCCGACACTGATCAAACAAACCAGTAGTACCAGAAGCAACTGGCGTACCAGCGGGATTGCCCCTAAAAACCTTAGCCGGCTGTTTTCATGCCCCTGAACCAGCCGAATACAGTCAAGCTTTGCTGGGGCTATCAACTTAGTAAGTTGCTTGTGCGCTTGCGCAAGTTGCGCGGTGTCTTGCTCTGATAACCCCTCACCATTTTGCTGCTTGCATGTTACAGCAGCGAGAAAGGCATTGGTTTCGGGTTTAACCGCGATACCCTGCATACTGGCGTAGCGGTGCATCGCGTTGAGTTCATCAATACGTTTTTTTATTAGCATAATAGGTGTCGATTTGATTGTGGGAGGGTTAGTGCTATGAGCGCTCAATACGTTAAAACTTGAGCAGTCAGAAAAAACTTACTTTTCATTTCAAAATATTGACTATTTCATCTGATAGCGTAGCGAATATATCTCTGACAGCATCATTAGTAGTATTCTTATTGGTTTTATAGTTTGATTTTAGAGCCGAAATAGCTGTATTACCCGCTGCTTCAATATCGGCAGAGTAATCTCCATACTTACTCTTTCCCTTATGGGCTTGGATTATCCTGTGAAGCGGGAAATGTTTCTTATTTGATTCACTCCATAATCCTTTAACACGCCGCCAATAAGTTTCGTGAGACCCACTCACTGCTTCTCGACTGCATAAGTACTTAAGATCTTTGTAACGATTTGATTCGGTTACATCTACCTCAGCTTTACCAAAATCGAATAGCTTTATCTTTGGCCCAAGTGAAGTTGCAATCACTTTATAATTATTTAAGTGAGCATCACCATGTTTAACCTTCGCACGATATAGCATTTCATGGATATAAATAATCTGATGAATCATTTGTTCTGAAATTTCCAAAGCTGAGCCGTGCGTAGCACTTTTCTCGAGACCCTTCATGTAAGTTATAAAGTCAAAAAGGCTTGCTGTTTCTTGTTTATAACCAAGCATATTAATATTACATTTATCAAATTTATACATACTCACTCTAGATGGATGTTTTAAGTTTCTAGCTTCCCCTCCTAAACTTTTCTTTATATCGTTAAAAATAGTCTCATCAACTTGACTTTGAAAAGAAAATAAATTATCGTCATTGTAATCTTTCAGCGCTTTAGCACAATTTTCTTCTCTATCTGCATCAGCTAATCCAGAAGCAGTTTTTGGTATTACTGTCCCTGTACTCTTATCAAAGGCTTTATGTTTCCCACCGGGAAGCCCTTTTTTATCAGACAAAGCTTTAACTAAATTTTTAACATACTCATACTCCGATTTAATAGCTAGAGCATCTAATTCTTCATTAATTTTATTTATATTCTCAACATACTCTTCATATTTCATTATAAAGCCCTCTTTCAAGCTGTTGTTTATTATATGTTACTCTTGACAAGCAGGAAGTAACCGCTCTCATGTAATCTTTAGCCTGCTGATTTCACCTGCACCGGTATTTGCCCAGGGCTGGTCACGCTGATCACCCCTGCCCACATGCACATCAATTTACTGTTGTCGGTCAATATGGGCTTGTTGGCGAGCAACACGGTTGGTGCGCTGGGGATCCAGGGGGCTGGTATCGAAGGCACACAGGGCATGGGGGTGAGTACCCCAAATGCAGCGGCTGTTGCAGCGGCCACCGCCGGATTGGCAGGCGAGTTACATAGGCCAAAGGGAAGAATATTTTTAAAGGGAATGTGGTCCATAATATTGGCCATCGGGGTGTTTTGCATGACCTTGTTTTCTGGTGTCACTATCATTGTGGAAGGCGTCATACCGCATGAGCATTGCAGTACAGCCCCCATTGCTACGGCCTGTGCCATGGTTAGTCTCCGTCTGCTTCTTGTGTCTGAATGGTGATTTTTCCGTCCTGCCACTGCATCAGTTCTGTGTCTTTGTCTTTAGTACGCTTGATACTGAATACGGGCTTGTCGTCCTGATACTCATGTCTAATCGCAGTCTGATCTTTGTCATTATTGCCCAGCAGCAAGTGATTCCCCTGAGTGCTTTGTTCCATAAATACCGATTGTCCCCAGTCCAGTACCCGACAGACTCGCGCTTCAAATAAGCTTATTTCCAGCAGTACCCGGCATCCTTTATACAATGGAAAATAAAAATGAGGGGGCAAAAAATCTGGCCGGAATAATAGCTTAATCTCCTGATCCCACAGCGGAATGTGCACGCGGTACTGGTTTTGTTTGGTGCTCTCATCCTGGGCGTACTGGTAGCTTTTGTCTTCGTCAGCCCCCGGCTCAGAGAGGATAATCCCTTCAACAAAGCATGATTCAGGTAACGGGGCATCACCATCGCTGCTGTTGTCTTGTTGATGTTCAAATATTCCCTGATACTCGCACTGATATTGCGTGGTTGGCATATTAAGATCATCCGGTGCGCTTTGCCGGGTGGCGGTGAGCTTAATCCCGGTTTTGACTCCCTGATAGGGCTGCTGATAGGCCAGCGAAATTTTACTCCAGCCCGGGCGCTTGAGCTCTAATCCCACACCCGGATATAGCTGATTAACCGGTATCGCGCGCAGTGTAAACTGAAGCTTTGCCATTTGAGGTGTACTATGGCTGAGCTGTAACTGCTTCTGCGTATTCTCCATGTCGGTGAATGGGCTGCGCATTAGCCGGTCATTTTTAATACCTTGAACAAGCGGGTTCTGCGACAGCGGAATGATTTTTGCCTGAGCACTATTCGCATTCAGCAGGTTTTGCGACTGAATATCTACTTTGGGGTAATGGAGCTTAAACCTCGGCTTGTCGGCCGGAAGTAAATCTTGGTTTTGTGCCGGGCGCACCTTATCATCGGTGATGGTGTAACTATTCTTTTTATAATCATAGCGCCAGAAAACGCCCTGCTGTTTCAGATAATTCAATACAAACTGGTAAAAGCATATTCCCGTTGCCCCCATCGACAGGCAGATCAGTGGCTGAACTTGCTCTAATACGCGACTGCCAAACTGGATATTGAGTGCATCGGTTGTCTGGGCGCTGATCACCTCTTTCATAGACTTACCCACGTACAGTTCACATGGAAAATGCTGTTGCCACAAAAACTGTGCAGCATCAAAAAAGCGACACTGATATTTGCGATACAGCACCTTGTTCCCCTTTACATCCATAAATGTCTGCTCGTATACGGAGCGCTGAGCCACCAGCGCCCTCAGTGTCAGGGTGTCTTTGTCCGGATTGGTCGAATCCTGGGTCAACCCCAATGTCAGGTCAATCAACTGCTCGCTGGTAAAGTCGCCGATAAGGGGGTCACTGCCCGACTCGTCCGACAGCCAAAAATGTACTTCTCCGTTAAACCCTTGTTTATCTAAATGAAGCTGACAGAACTTAATGTTGCCGCCGGCCACCGTGTGGGCTTGATGGTTAACTGTGAGTGTCAGCGTAAGCGCTGCTTTGTCAGTAAACATGGTGATTACTCGTAGAAAGAGTTGAGTTCCAGCGCAATAAAGGCGTCCAAATCCATATGATACAACTCATTCAGCGCATCAATGCTCGCTTGCTGAGACAGCGCCATCTGCGCTTCCATCAAGGCCTCACCATGACTTATTTGTGCCTGCACATAAGGGCCGAATAGCGCCGGAAAATAAAGACGCGGGTCAAAGTTTTCGATAATGTGCGCGATGTCTTCTTTAATGATGGCTGCTTTAAGGTAATCCTGTTGCTGTAGCAGGTTTTGAAACACGGTCATTTTTTTGAGCAGTTGTGCCAGTGCATTCGATGTTTCAGGCTGTACAAATGAATTGGTCTGCGCTGGCAAGTCGCTACCGATTTGGGACTTTGTACTCGCAGGCTCAATGTCCTGCTCCCATTCACCCTCAGACTCAGACTCAGACTCAGACTCAGGCGCAGAGTGAGGCGCCTGAGCTGCGCTTGGTGATACGTCTAACAATGTAATTTTTTCCTGATACATTTTCAGGTACATGACAGAGCTCAGTTCAGTACCATCTAGGTGTTGCAGCAGCCCTTGCGTGAAGTCCTCGATTTCTTCTAGGTGTGCACTTTGCGTGTCCGTATCCAAATCATCAACAAGCTGTTGTAATGTCGAGCTACTTTGCGTGAGCTTAAATCCCAGTTTGCGGGTGATCTTTTTAAACAGCAGCGCCAGATTAAGGTCAATTTCCGCAAGTTCAGCTTCCGCAGTAAACGTTTGTGGCAGCAGTTGATGGCGGTACTCAGTGAGTAACTCTGCCAACAAGGGAAGCAAAGCACACATCCCGGCTCGACTCAGCCACAGGTCGCTGGCATACAGATACAGGCAGATCACTCTAATATCGCTGCATCCCTGAGAGAATAACGTCAGACAAGTTTGAGTGACCGCAGGCAATACCCGAACGCGCATGTGCTCATCAATTGGCGCTAAAACCGCCTGATCAAAATCATCAGGGTAAGCGTAAGGCACTTGCAACGACTCATAAACCGCAGCGTAAATTTCTCGCTCTCCCATGTCCTCTGCCAGATCGTTTTGGTTTTGATTATGATTGTTCACTCGACCTCCCGTAGCCATAGGTTTGCCCGTAAAACAGTGTTACTTTGCCCGCCGGTTGGGGGCTGCCCAGTGCGTGAAAGCCAAGTGGGGTAGCAAAGCCCGCGTCACCCGTTTTTAACGGTCGCAGCCGCCCCTGGATCCGTACTTCCAGATGCAATGATAACGGTGCTAGCAAAGGCAGAATGTGCAGCCGGAGCCGACGTTGTAGCTGCGCTATGTCGAAATGCTTGTCTTGCTCAAACAAGGTCACAACAATCCCTTCTTCTTTGACAAAGTCGGTATCACCCAGCAAGTAATGGTTGCCAGTCACGACTTGGCCTAACGGGATTCTGGCAAGCTGCTGTACTTTAATTTTGTGGTTGGGTTGTGTGCGTATGTGGTATTCAGGATAAATGTAGTCAAACACACTCTGGATAGTGCGCACTGACTTGAGGTTGGTCAGTGCCAGTGTTTGCGACTGATAATTGTGCCAGTGACCAAATGCACTGTGATTGAACTCAGGGAACAGGCTGTGCACCAGCTGTTGCAATATAATGTGATCAAAGTAGCCAATAAAGTACCTGAACTCCTCAGCGCGGTCCATCAGGGTGTCTCTTAGCTGCAAAATATATCCAGGCAGCGGGCTTTGCGGGCTAAGCAACCCCAGATTCAGACTGATCACCACAGCATCTGAGGTAAATTCAATCGTTTCGACAATGCGCTGCTCAGAGATCAGGCTGTCGTGACTGGCAAACCAGATGTTGCTGTAGCCCAGGTGCCTGAGTAATCGCAATAACGCAAGTAAGTCAAAATGCTGAATATTGTCTTTGATCTGTTGTGCTGCTTTATCCATGGGTCACTTGCCTTAGTACACAAACATCCAGAAAGTCCTCTAGCAGTTGCAGTTGCTCAAACAGCTCTGCCTTATCAGCGCCACCTTGGAACGACTCAAGCAGCTGAGTGCTTAGCATCACCAAGCAAGCTTCATGCGCGGGCTCTAGGGGATAGTCCAGTTCGCTGATATCTTGTTTGAGCTGACCGATAAGCTGTGTTAGCAGCGCTTCATCGCGCACGGGCGCTGTCATACTCTACATCCCCCCGGGATTTGCCTGTTGCAGGTGTAAACGAATGTGCTGAACACCAAACCAGTGATTCACCCCCATCTCAAAGATCCGGATAAACAGACGAACGGTCAGCTCATTGGCATCTCCATAGCTGATGACCATCACAAAGTGCGCCGGATCAGAGGTTGCTTCAACCCCTCTGAATCCGTGTGCGATCACGTCAAACTCGCGCGCCAGCTGTGTGGCAAAGACATAAAAAAGCTCAGTCAGATGCTGTGTCGTAACCACCTCGTTGCCACCAATAGCCAGCAAAGACATGGGTGGTAAGGCGCTGTTTTTATGAGCCAAAGTGCAGGCTTGCCGGGCTTCGTTTAATGACCAGGTTACGCCGGGAAGTTCCATCTTATTCGGTGTTGCCGTCAGTTTATGCCACAGCCAAGGGCTAAACGCAGGGTTATGACCGTTGGCTTGGATGCTGACTGTGCGCGGCTCGGCAAAGGCATCGGGCAGATTCAGGTCCAGCTCCCAATGTTGCTGGTCATTTTTTGTCAAATTGTAGGTATTGTCTGCCTGACTGAGCAGTGAGGGCAATAAGGGCAACTTCTTATCGCCCAGATGCTGAAAGACCCCACGCACCGAATGGATCTCAACATCTGGCTCGTCGCCGACAATGGCATATTGTGAGCGGGTGCCATCACACCAGATACTTTTCGCCTGAGTTTGGTATAAATTAATTGCTGGTGTGCAAAACAGTCTGAAACAGTCTTTCGACAACGCAGGCAGTGTGCGGTGCTGTTTTAAGTGAATGCTCAGATAGAAACTATGCCAGTGCTTAGGTGCTTGCTTGATTGACAGTGCCAGACAAAGGTAAGCATAAGGAAAGTGCAGCAGGTTGCGAACGGTTTCTATGGGATGCATCCCAAACTGACATTCAGGCTGGCGAAAAACCAGCGCACAGGGGATGCGCTGCGTGTCGTTATCAAAAGTTACTTCAAGGCGAGTTTCTTTGTCCTGAAGCGCAGTAAGCAACGCCAGTGTAGCATTAAAGTCATTGCATACATTTAGATAAACTGGCAGCTCCCCCGGCGCCTCGTGCATTCGGGTGAAAGCGTCAAACCGCAACCTGAGCGTCTGATCGGTTAGTCCCGTCGGCGCACAGTCCAGATGACTAAGCTGCACAGGCTGCAAAGCAAGTGCATTGCAAGCGCTAAACATGGCGGTTTTAAAGTCTTCATTTTGTATCGCAAACGGTGTTCCCGCCTCAATCTGATAGCGCATCGTCATTTTCGCATCCGGGTGCGCCTGAATAATGGTTTTTGCTGGCAGCGCGGTCGCCATGTAGGGGTGGGTCTGTATCAGTAATTGCTGCTCATGACTGTGCAGTGAAGACAGCGCAGCCTGCTGAGTATGCGCGGTGCAATAGGCAATGGCCTCTGTCAGCCGTTTGAGCTCCGGGTCGTCCCTGTCCAGCGCAGCGGTCGCAAACGCACTCTGGTACTGCGATCGGAACTGCTCCAGACCTTGAAGCTGAGAAAGATAAATTTGATGGATATGATGACTATCAGACATGTGTTTAACCTTGCTTTATCAGCGCGCCTTTGATGTTAGTGATGCTTTGGCCTTCCAGGGTCGTCATATTGCCCTTCACGTTCACCTGCGCATTAGCTTGTGCCTTGAAGTTGCTGCCAGCCTTAATACTGGTTTCTGATCCGCTTTCAACTGACACGCTGCCACTGGCTTTAAGGGAAAAGTTTGTGCAACTCATTTCAATCGTCTCTTTGTTCATCGATAGCACACTCTTTTTACCGTCGACGTCAATGCTCAGCGAGTCTGCGGTTTGCGTTGTTTGCGTGGTCGACGAGCCGTTTTTACTGATGAGCGTGATACTGGTATTACTCAGTTGTATCTGATGCTCGTCGCTGGAATCTTTATTTTTGACATGCACAGTGATCCCTTCGCCCTCGTCTTTGCTGAGCTCAATGGTGCAGATCAGGGTGCTCATATTGTCGGCCCGCGTAATTGCACCCTAAATTGACAAGGCGCGCCGTCAATTTCACCGCACAATAAAATGCTCGACTCGCGCGCATCTAGTTCGTAGCGCACGTCTGTCAGGCTAAAGCGGCTTTCCCAACGGTTTATCTGTATCCTGATATGCTCACACAGGCTTTGCATCAGTTGCGGTGAAGGACGCTCACCAATTTCACAGGGGATCCCATAATCAAAATCGAAATGGCTAAACCCAGCCGTGGCGTTAAGCAGAACTGTCAGGTGATCTTTCACCGCATCCGTGACCGTGTGGGCGGCGTAAACCGGCTTGCTACAAAACTTACCGACGAGCCGCATAGTTTTTGGTTTCCGTTATAAATTCAAATAGGTAGCCCCTGAACTCACTTTGTCCATAAAAGGCGAAGCTGTGTGCTTTAACGATGTTATGCCACTCGCCATCTTTATGTACCTCATAGTATTGTGCAGCACGATTATGCGGGCGATTGTTGTTCAGCCGTACCAGCACCGTATCGCTGGTAACCTGAGTCAGTTTCAGGCTTTCAATATTATCCGGGGTGGCACTGCGCAGTCTGGTTTCCGAAGTGACCAAACCCGGTACCGGACATTGTCCCACCTGAGCCTGGCTTTCATGGTAAATGGCCAGATAAAAACGCGTGTTTTCTTGTGCTGCATCGGCATCAACCGCGCAGGAGTAAATGCCGTTGGTTTCGCGCAAAGCACTATGCCGGTAACTGTATTCTTTGAGGAAAATCACCTCATCCAGCAAGTCGATGAGTTTGTCAAACACCTCTGCCAACGCATTGTGGCGATAGACGATGGCGTCCGTGTTGGGCAGGCCATTGCGATAAAGTTTACAGTCGATATAAAACGCTTCGAGCTGACAGAACAGCTCATACGGGTGCACTAACACCTCGCTGTCGGTTTGCGTGATGGTGTTGAGCATCCGCTGCGTTTTGTACAAGCTGCTCAGCAGGCTCAGCTGATGTGTTTTGATCACCTCCCCCGAGTGCTGTTCACTGGCGTGTCTTTGTTGTTGGCACTCAATGGCTGACAATTCCGCTTGCTGTGAATTTCTGGCTTCGATAGCCTGTAAAATCGGCTCTTCGAGTTCTGTTTTGAAGCAGGTCAGGTACTGCTGTAGCCTCTCCGCCCGCTTAGCAAACAGTGAAGAGTGTGATAGCACCAGCAGTGGCGGTAAGTAGCGTTCATCTGGCAGCCAGTTTTGTGCGTTATTCTTTGCAAAGTGAACCAGTTTAAACTGATGAAGCTGGGTCAATTTGCCACGTCTGGAGAGCATTTCAACTTCTGACGTGGCCTCGTCTGCAAAGTTTGGCACTGAGATGACCTCCAGCACATAGCCTTTGCGTACCACATCGTCATTTCCGGGCGCGATATTGGGCTCTGCGTCCTGTTGCATCTCAAGCCGAATGTCTTTTGCTGTCAGTGCATTATGTTCATAGATATTGATGTAGAGATCGGCACAAACGGCGCTTTTTGGCAGGATCACTTGCCCCCGGTTAAACAAAAACTCAGCATTGGCATTGAGCTTTATGAGCTCGCCGGAAGGTAAAATGCAACAAAACTCCGAGATCCCCACTATGTCCTTCGCAGTTTCGGATAGGTCCAGGGCCAGCTGCGCCAACCCATAAAAGGGTTTACCAGTCAGACTAAACCTGATTGAACTGTCGGTTAACAGAGCAGTCTCTTGTGCGACAAAATGTTCCGGCAGTAGGGTTTGTCCGAGCTGCCAGTGGACCTGAGCCAGTTCTCCCAGCATGTGTCTCTCCAGATGTAAAATATTAGAACCAGAAAATAAGGGAGCAACCATGCAGGATAAGTCGCTCCCTGAGGCAGGGTGGATTATTCAGAGACGCTGACACCCCATTTCTTGACGAACTTGGCACTGGTATTGACGGCAAAGTGCGCTTCCTGTTCTTCCTCTGTTGGCATGACACCCAGGAAGAAGCTGAAGTTTTTCGGCGAGACCACGTCGTCGGCCTGGTCCAGGTCAACGCCAAAGTCCAGCTCACCGCCGCTTTTGGCCACCAAACCGTTCAGGTCGGTTTCATTAGAGTGGAAGTTGGGATAGAACTTCTTCTCTTTCGGGTCATAATCGTAAATGACAAAGGAAAAAGACACACTGGTATCGCTCATCGAGGTATGTTGCAGCAATACACTGCTTTCCTTGTTGTCTGTAGAAATACGACAGCCGAACATGATCGGGTCGGCGTGTCCGCCTTCCCAAAAGATATTTGAGATCACCCCCACCACTTTAACCTTATCGCCACTGATGTCTGTGGGTAAAGTGACCGCCAAGTCTTTTTTATATTCTTTGTCGCCAATTTTCAGTGAGGTAATGTGACCCACCTGTATTTGCGTATCTTTTTGAAAGTTAAATCCCTGCTCAACGCTGCAAGCCAGATTTGTTGAAGCCATAATAGTCTCCGCAATAATAAGTTAAATTTTAAAGTTGTGTTTCCAGTCTCAGCTCAGCATCCAGTCCTTCAAACTGCAAATGAGGAGAGACACTCACGGTGCATTTGTACCAGCCGATGTCCCCTTCCTGGGCAACGGTTTCAACATTGATTGCTTTGAATGGATAGCTTCGCAGAGTCAGGTCGTCCGGATTGACCACCGTCGTTACATAGTTGTTCAGCCAATTACTGATAGTGTTGGTAATGTATGGCGCATCGGCCGTCCCACCTATGTTGTCGCGCATAATACATTTGATGTAGTGAGCGATTTTGGTAATGGACAGCGTGTAAGACAGGTTTGTGACCAGCTGGGAGTTTTCTGTGTCTCTTGGGTCTTTAAAGCGCTTGGGCTTTTTGATCGACTGACAAGAAAAGAAGCACGCGTTCGTGGTGTCTTTTTGGTACACCAGCGGCATAAATCCGGCTTTGGCAAACTCCAGTTCACGATAATCCGGCATCACCAGTTCAACCGGTACTTTGGTCAGGGTCAAACCATTTTGTTTAAAGGTGTGACTGGTAAGATTGGGGATGTGACCACCGTTTTTCGGACCCCGAACGGTCTGGCACCAGGAGGTCTCTTCGTACGACTGTACAATGTTACGGGCAAATAACATCGCCGCATTGGCCCAAGTATAATGGTGATGGTCGTCCACTTTCTCAGTATAGTTGAGGCCCGGTACCGGATTATCTTCAATATGATAAGGCGCCCTGATCATAAATCTGGGGACTGTAAAGGCAAGGTAAGCGGCTTCATCCGAGTCTCTAAATTCGTTCCACTTAGAGAACTTGCCCTGTAGCATATGTGATTCTAGATTTTTGATTTCCGCCAGCTGGTTGATGTCGTCCTGCCCGACAAAAAACTTAGGCCCCACAGAAGAAACGAAGGTACAGTGCGATGCGTTGGCAATTTTACCCATGGTTCTTAACCAATTGATATCGCGCTCGCTGTTTTCAAACTCATAAAGCCCAATCATGGCACTGTAAGGCTGACCACCATACTGGTCGTACTCTTGGGTATAGAGCTTTTTGAACAAGCTGCTGTTGGCGATATCGCGGCGATTTTCGGCAAAGTCATCTTCCAGCTCTTTTTTGGTGACATCGAGCAGGTCAATCTTAATGTCTTTAGAAAAGTCTGTTTGCTCAATCAGGTACTCCAGTGCGCGCCAGTTGGCTTCCAGATGCTGAAAGGCAGGTTCATGAAGTGCATTGTCGAGCTCTTGCTGAATTGCGTTGTCTATCGCCGTGGTGTTATTGGTGATGTTTTCTTTGAGCTCAAACAGTAGTTCCGCGCCACTTGCGTCAGCGGCTTCGCTCTGCGGTAAGCAACCCGTGTGGCTCAACGCCGCAATTTGCATCAGCAGACGATCTACCTCTGTTTCTTTAATGCTCAGCTCAAACATCGGCTTGTCTTTGTCGGCAACGAATGCCGGTGTCCAGGTGGCTAATATGCCGATAGACTCCAGATACTCAGGTGATGCTTTAAGCGCTTCAATGGCTTCAATGGCTTCAGTGATTTCCTCTGATTCGCCCTCCTCAATAGCCGCAATCACTGTATTATATGCTGTTTCAAGTTTCTTCACTTTCGTCTTATCGCCAACAAAGTCGGTTAGTTTGGTTAGGTCATTATCTGTCGCATCCAAAGAAGGCAAGGCCGCCTTAAGATCGTCGATATAAAATAGCAACGCATTCCCTGCTCCATCATCAAAATGCGCCTCCACCTTACCGAGCGCAGCGAGACATCGCTGCCAGGCTTTATATTGCTCTATGTTTTCTTTGCCGGGATCGTTTGGAGCACTGGCAAGATGACTGGCGGCCAGTATCAGTGAATCAATGGTCAGTTTCTGCTTCTTTTTGGCTAGCAAAGCTTGCACAGCCGATGAGTGACTTGCACTCCCTTCACTCTCTTCTCGGGTTATGAGGTTGACACTTTGGAGTACGTTATCAATAAAATTGGTTGCGGTTTGGTCGCTCATTATGAATTTCCTTCGCTCTGCTCAGTTTTAGGGAGGTAAATGCCAATGACTTTTTTAAGCTCGTCCTGCACCGTTTGTGAGTTACTGGCGATCAGCAAGTCTTGCAGTACCTGTCGATAGCGCTTGTTGTTGGTCAGGTTTGACATCACTTCATTCAGCAGACGCTTGGTTTCAAGTTTGTCTTTAATTTCCGGACGGCTATTTTCGAGGATCCTGTCGGGGCTAAATGCATCCAGATGGGTAAACTGAAGATCACCGCCTACCGCGCTTTTAACCCGCAATAACTTCATCACGGGGTTATATTGATCAATGGATGTCAGCTTAGTGCCGTTTTCGCTGTGTAGCTTGATATCGGTGATTTCCGTTGCATCAAAAATATGCCGTTTGTCCAGTGATAACCGCTGACCTTGCTCATCGGCCTGACCAATTTGCTTTTTGGCCTCAGTGTTTTGTTCATTACCTGAAAAACCGGAAAAATCGCCAGCGATGAGGATCCGCATCGGCAAAGTAATGTCTTCTGGTACACCGTTAATTTGGGTGCGATAACGCAAGGTTACGCGGGATTTTGGCATATTCTTATCATCTTGAATGGCCATAAAAACTCCTGTTTGTTTTAAATAAAGCGTCTAAGACTTTGTGAGTCTGGTATCGAGTAAATAGCGAATTTCACTCAGGGTGTTGTAAATCGCTAAATTGGATTTGGCTGCCAATGCGTCTGAGTTGGCCTGAAGGTTAGGTATTAGCTTGTCAGGGTTACTTTCATAGCCCAAGTATCGATACGCATAGCGGATGTGTGCCGGAGCTGCTTTGCTGAGCCCGGATGCTTCGCCATGCGCCTCGGTGAGTAACCTTTGTGTTGCGTGCTTTACGTTGTGATAGCAGGTGTCTCTGTCTATGGCGTGCTCTGCCTCGGGTTTGGCACAATACAAGACCTGCAATAAAGGTGGACTGTCGGCTAAAAAATGATAAGACACCCACCAACGCTCATTGGCTGTATTATGTGTCAGATAACCAAGGATATCGGTACACGGATAGTTAGGAGTATTTAGCTCATTGAAGTAACTGACTTTATCGCCGTAACTCAGCTTGCCATAACGGGAAATATAAAGCGTATTATCAGACAGCGGATACGCACAATAACCAAACCCGTGTAGTGACGCCGCGCCCGTTTGCTTGTCGACAAGCCTATGCGCTCTACCAGGTAGTGGGAGCACACTGAATGTGTCAGTTTCAGCATTTTTATAGCTTAACGCACCGATCCCACCGAGTACTTTATGCCAGATAACCCCCATTAATGCCGGTTTTGCGTGCAGGCACTTACGCTGATAAAAGCGCTGCCAGCGCTGACTTTGATTATCGTCGTCCAGAATAAAGTAACGCCTGCACTGCCGGAAATACACAGACTGTTCGATAATTAAATCCCGAAGTGCCGGGGTCAACAGCAAAATCGTCTTGGTGCGCCAGTCTAGCAGTTTACTCAGCCACTTAAATTTGCGCAGTGTGCCGTTGCCGCACAGCATGCTGCTGCCAGGGCTCAGAGCTTTAAAACAACCTCCGGCGAACAGGCTGGTGAGCATGAGCTGATATCGCAGCGCCCCGGGATTCAGTACCGCCAGGGTGTCGTTTTTTTTCAGATCCAGCGCATAAATACTGGATAACATCAGGCTCTCAAAAAACATCCCGGCCGTTAATTTGTAGGGTTTGCAGGTGTCTGATGAGTCGGAGTCGAACTCGATACACACAGGCTCATCTGCGCTATATATGGCCGCGTTTTTTTTCACACTAATGAGCAGAAAATCGTCTGAACATCTAAGTGGCGTTGACACCTCGTCAGCGACATGCAGCCTGCACTTGGGCGGCTCGACAGACTCACTGAGCCATAATAGCTCTGCCTGGGTATTAGCAATGATGTGATCCGGTGTGATTGACGCTATTTTTTGCCCGAGCAAGAATAGCTCAAAGCGATTATCTCTGGGCATATCTGCTACACAAAACACGCATCCCAGATGCATCGCACTGAGTATATGAACCAGTAAACTCAGATCGGGCAAGTTCACCAGCATCAAAGTATCGCCGCTGGTCACGCCGTTTTCTTGCAAGCCAAGTGTGGTAATCGCAATCGCCCGTGCCAGCGCTGAGTAACTAACACGCTCAGAGCGAGACTCTGTCAGCTGCAGTGCTGTTTTCCCGCCATTTTGCAGTGGTTGTATGATCAGGTCCTGAATAAAATTGAACCCCAGAGCCGGGCTGCTCTGTTTTTGTCTGACACGTTTGTCCAGATAAATTTGCTGGATCACCAGCTCGGGCGACTGAGCACTTGCTTCAACCAGCTCGATATCCAGCAAACTATCGCCCTTAGGTTTCACAAGCACGACATACCCTATTAAATTGCAATACTACTTTTATCAGAGCAGCGCTTTTTTGACGGTTCAAGGTTGCGCCTGTGGATCCAGGTCCAGTAACTCAACCGGGATCGTGATGACCAAAGATCGTGACAAACCTTGCAGCGCAAGCGCGACTTTGTTGTCTGTTGCATCAGCCAACAGCGCCCCGCGATAGCCCTTTAAACTGCCCTCGCGAATAACCACTTGCGCGCTTTTTTTAAAGCATCTGTCTTCATACATCAGCGCCTCCGGGAACGCCTGCAAAACAGCCTCAATCTGCTCAATATCCTGATCTGTAATTCTTGGAAAAACTTTGTGTCGGCTATTGCCGCCGCTTTCATAAGCAACGAAGAAGCCAAATTCAGACAGTCGCTCGACTAAACGCATTTCTTCGGTGAGGAGCTTGGCAAACAGGTAAGACTTAAACGCTGGCTCTTCGACGGCCTTGACTCTGTCTGACCATTGCTTGGTTAATCTTCGCAGTGGCAGATAGCTCGTTAATTCCAATGCTTCAAGCTTTCTATTGAGATGTTTTTCAGCATTTGGCTGAGTGTAAATCTGATACCATTTTTTTCTGTCATCAAACATCTGGGCAAGCTCCGCCACGTCAGTCACAGTGTGCTAAAGTGGTTATTGATTATGTCGGGTTGTGTTGGCTCTAATTTTGCGCGCGGCACAAAGAGCTATTAGAAGTAGTATAATGTTCTTGGGAACTAGGAAGCTTTGTCGGATACATGCATTTCTTTGTGTAATGCACAAAACAGAGAATCTCACAATAACCAGCTTTATTTTGAAGAGGCTATGTTCCCGTAAATTGTTGCTATACTGGATATAGATCCAGTCAACGAGGATTTATTCATGCTCCTAGCACAATTTACAAAACTGATTGCAGATTTAGAAAGCTTAACTGATAGTCAAAGCCGCTACATAGAGAAGTACGATGTCTGCATAGCTGAGTCGTTTTTGCATGGTCTTTCTCCTTTATTTTTTACATGATAAAAACGTACTGAGCAATAGATTGAAGATTTTCGACATGTTGCTGAACTCACCCCACAACCATATTTCGGTCATCAACGAAGCATCTCTTTTTCAATTCGCTACAGTAGCTGCAACAATGAAGTGACATAGATAGGAAAAGACATGATAGCTGTATTATTTGAGGCAATGGCGGTTACCGAAAAGAAAGACCGGTATTTCCAGTTAGCGGAGCAGTTAAAACCACTGCTCAGTAATATCGAGGGTTTTATCTCCATCGAACGCTTTCAAAGCACAACGAACCCGGACAAATTTATATCTCTGTCTTGGTGGCAAGATGAAGAAGCGATCAAAAAATGGAAGAAAAATGTACAGCACAAACTTGCTCAAAACGAAGGAAAATCCTCTATTTTCTCTTCTTACAAAATCAACGTTTTAACCTCAACTACAACTAGCTCTCACCTATCTCGTCTGTTAAAAAGCAATCTTGTCATTTGTTTATCTCAAGGGCGACATAGATATTTTCGCCTATATAACAGCAGCGTCGCTGAATTACTCGAAAAAATGATGGGAATGACTTTTCCAGTCAGTCGTGCTTCTCGCGCCAAAGTGCCGAAGGAACTGCGAAAAGCAAGAACATGTTATGACCATTTAGCCGGTGAAATAGCAGTTAAATTATATGATTCTCTGGTCAAAAATCACTGGATTGAGAGCGATGGCAAAAAGCTTACGATACAAGGGCAAGAAAAGCTCTTACAGTTAGGCGTTCATCTAAATGCAAAAACCAGACGTAAAGCATGTTGTCCATGCTTAGACTGGAGCGAAAGAAAGTTCCACGTCGGCGGTTATTTAGGGGCATCATTACTCAGTTTTTTTGAAAATAATCACTGGATAGAAAGAGTCTCTGGATATCGCGAAGTGATGATTACGAGTAAAGGCAAAAAAGAACTGGATAAGCATTTTTTCAGTCATCAATAACGGTGAGCCGGAAATTATTGACACACGGTTCGTTCAATCCCGTTTTTAACACAGAATGTGAAGATGTCGGTTCCATTATTGACGATTCTGAACCATCCTACCCGCCACACAATCACTTAGATTTCAATAAGCTACATAATACCAATCCAAAAGCTTGTTCACAGTTATGTATGGTTCGGCAGATCCGCCAGGATTGACTGCGTATTGTTTGAGTGAAAACCCAATATTGAGATTAACAATAAAGGAGAAGTCGATGAAACGACTCTTGGTTGTTTTATTTATGGGCACAATTGTTTTATCCGGCTGTGCCACGCTAAGTAAAGAAGAATGTATGACGGCCGATTGGCATCAAATCGGATATGAAGACGGTGCTCAAGGGTACCCCGATACTCGGATTGCTTCTCATCGTGAAGCTTGTGCTGAATATGGTATTTCTCCCGACTTTAAGGCTTATCAAGACGGCCATAAAGAAGGTGTCACGCGTTTCTGTACCGCTCGCAATGGATTTGCGCAAGGTAAGCAAGGATACGACTACACCGGTATTTGCCCGCCGTCATTAGAAGGTGATTTCCTCAAAGGCTATCAAGCCGGTCATGAAATACATTCCGTTTATTCAACATTAAGCGATTTACGCTATGAACAAAGTAGTAATGAGCGAGAGATAAAAGACCTGCGCTCGAAGATTACTGACAAAACCAATTTAATGCTATCGAATGAAACAACTATTGATAACCGTTACCGGTTAAATCAAGAAATCAGCCAGATGCAACAAGACTTGGGCGGATTAGAACAACGCAACAAACAACTGATTGCGGATATCGCCCGGACTCAAGCAAAGTTAAGCGCGCTTGAAAAACAGTCGGTTCATTTCTAAATCAATACTTCTCAATCAATCGGTGGCTGTAGTGATCTGACAGCCACTGTTACTTCAATGCTACCCTGTTAACCCACTCGCAAAACCTCATACTTTTTTCATACTTTTATTTTCCCCAAAACAGATAACCTACGCCCTGCACTGGCAGAATCCGGTGCCGGGCGTAGGAACCCGCAAATTTGTTCTTCAGGGATTATAGGTTGCTAACTTTACGTTGGTGAAACAACTTTCCACTCTTCAGGAGTCCACTATGTACGAAACCATCCCCTACGATCACCAATTTGCCCAAAAAGCCCGCGAATACCTGCGCCAGTTAGAAGAAATGTTTGAAGCCGAACAGCGGCACAACAGTCAAGAGCTACGCAATGTATTGCTGTATCTCAATAATCTGATTACCACCCATTACGTGCGCTACCATGAAGACGTTGATGGGGAGGATTTGGCGTAATTATTGATTGGTTAGATTTCGAGCCGTGATTGCGGCTCGTTTTATAAAATAGTTTTAGCAGCTCTAGCCTTGCCTTGTCATTTCAATAATCACAATTTTTTATGATTTAATTATTTTTCAACAAAATCAGAATGCACTAAAGTAATTACTTATCTTATATACACTTAACAATCGAACTCGCAGTTAAAACAAATAATATATAAAATATTTTTACAACTTTAAATTAAATGTAAAACCCAATTATATACCATCTTATTTTTTGATAGAAAATCCGAATATTTCATTAGTTTAACCAAGTCAAATACGAATCTTACCACTACTATAAATATATCAGTCATCACTCTTCAGAAAATACGATATTGATAGGGTCAAAGAATGAAAACAGCTTATTGTACAAATGAAACTTGTGATTTATTTAATAAACCACAAGATGTTGAAAAACCAGGAAAATGTAGTGAATGTGGAAAATCGCAATCATTAAAGCCTAAAGGACAAGCTGGAGTCTATAATACGCAAGAGGCTAAAGGTTCAACTTCAGCCAATTTTTCTACTGCTAGTGAATTTCAATTAGATAAAACGCCAAGTAATGTATTAAGAATCTATGTGGTTGGACATGGCACTTGGACATCAGGGGATGATAGCATTACAGTCCCTGATAATTATGAAGTTTATTTTCATGTTCCTGATAATCAGTTACATAGTGCTGCCGGTCAACGCCAATCGAATTTTAAACGTGGGAAAGATTCTGTTAATGCTGGTCTACTGACTAAAAATTATAGGCTATGGCCGTTATGGGGAAGTGAGGTACTAATTTTACCCGAGGAAGCATCGCGAAGACTCGACTTATCTACTCTTTCGCAAGATACTTATACAATAAATTCAAAATTCCATTTAGAAGCCGGAAAATCTTATGTGTTCTATCTCTCTGGGAATGCAACTTTTGATAACTCAAAGAACGAATTATTTCCACATACAGATGTGCTTTGTAATATGAAATCGGAAGAGCATAATAAACGTTTTTATACAATATCACTATTACAAATAAAAATGTTGATTCATTCTCTAATTAATCAGCGTCCAAAAAAAGTATCGCCAATGAGAAAACAATTTCCTGAAGATTTAAAAATAGAAATCATTTGGTGTGCATGCCGAGAGCATATATCTCAAGACAATGGTACCTTCATGAATAGCAAAAGAGATTTAGGTGCAAAAATAGAAAAAATAGAACTAGATAAAGGAACTGTACCAATATACATTTAAATAATAAGCAAACACTATATATTTCACGGTAATGTTCAAACTCAGTGTCATTTCCTTAAGCTGAATCGAAAAGGAAATGACACCGAATCTCTGATGATCAATGCGACATGGATATTCAGGCATTTGCCGAAACATACAGGCTATAACATCATGCCGCCAGAGGCTTCTATTCTCTACCTGGTGACCCAGCCAAACCTGTCGTTGAACATCGCTGGCCTAAGATCATTGCCTGAGCTTGTTCGCTATGACGAATCGCACCGTCTTTAAAGTCTGTCATGATCACGCCCGGAGCCAGTGTATTTCCCCCAATAGGGAAACGGGTCATAGAGAAAGCCCTGTTAACTCACTCGCAAAACCTCATACTTTTTTCATACTTTTGTTTCCCCCAAAACAGATAACCTACGCCCTGCACTGGCAGAATCCGGTGCCGGGCGTAGGAACCCGCTCACAAGACTCCAAGTATTATAGGTTGCTAACTTTTAGTTGGTTTTCTACTATATGCGGCCTCAGCACATCTGAATTATGGTGAGCTGGGCAAAGCAGCCTTAGCTGACCGCATTCCAGAGAGCGGTATTCCTACACCTTGTTCCAGTTCACCACCCGAGCGTAGGAACTCTTGTGAGGCGAATATGGTGCAAACCTACCTCATTTTGAAGTTTTTTCAGGTTTTTTTCTTTCTGATGATCTTTTCAATGGTACAGTTCTAACAGTTCACGGAATCTGGTCGATGAAAGTCTATGCTGATGAATTGATGTATAAGGGAGATATGGTAAGAGGAAACGAAGCAGCCAAAAAGACCGCAATGATCGCGCGTTTGAACCTGTTCAGTAACAACACTCAAGACGATTTCAAAAAGATTCCTGGCCCCCCATTGCTTACTGGCTTTCACATCCTGCAATTCAAACATACTTGTTCGGGTTGTTAGATAGAAAACTAATTTCTGACGGTTCCGTAAAGACAGGTAACAACGACAAGTTTCTTCGTAACCTATGGGAAGTTAACGCTTTTGAAATTGGATCAAATTCTAAATGGCGACTACACCCCAAAGGAGGAGAATACCGTAAGTGGTATGGGTGGAACGTCAGCCAAGTGCGCGTGCTCTTGCTAACGCAACGTTATTAAAACGAATGCGCGAGATCCATGATGATAGCGGTGGCATTATCGGCGCACCACGTATGCACGAAGATCTGCAAGCCGAAGGGTTGAAAGCGAGCTTAAATCGTGTAGCCAGGCTGATGTCAGCGAATGGACTTTATGGCTGGCCGCGTAAAAAAGGTCGAGGGGCAAAGCGACAGTCCGCACGTCCTGACGGTTTAAAGAATCATCTTGAGCGGGACTTTCATGCTTTGGAGCCGGAAACCAAATGGGTCACAGACATTACAGAAATTGGGACACTTGAAGGAAAACTTTATCTGTGCGTGGTGCTTGACCTATTTAGCAAGCTCATTGTTGGTTGGTCGATGCATCATCGACAAGACCGTCATATGGTGATTCGAGCCGTCGAAATGGCGGTTTGGCAGCGACAGGAAAGACATCATGTTATCTTACATTCAGATCGTGGTACACAATTTACCAGCGGAGACTATCAGCGCTTTCTCAAGCAAAAGAACCTAACCAGCAGCATGAGTGCTGTAGGCCATTGTGCAGATAACGCGGCTTGTGAAGGGTTCTTCGGTGTGATGAAACGGGAACGAATCAATTATCGACAATACCGGACAAGAAATGAAGCCAGAGCAGATATTTTTGATTATATCGAACGGTTCCATAATCCAAGAATGCGACGTAGACTGGCGAATCAAGACAGCAAGTTTACGTCTTTACTAAACCGTCCGTGAAAACGGGGTAGAACCCTATTGCTCGGCGCACAGGTTCAATTCATAAGAAGACAAAATGAGTAATTCATACAGAAAAGACAAAGACTTAGAGTTGTTACGATACGCTGACAACGACATGCTTGAGGTATTGGTGAAATACCTAACGACTGATAAAGATGGTAAAACTCGTTATACAGAGACTTTAACTGATGATAAGCAGTTCAAAGCAGCTAAAGGTGACTACCAGCAAGTATGGCAGCTTATTGCTGGTGAACTGCAACATTTCGGCGGCGATACACTCGTTAATCTATTTAGAAGAACTGGCGTTGAGTATAGAGAAATACTCATTGATGTTTGTAAAAAGCTCAGCATCAAAACCGATTACAAAGCTGAGATTGTCAAAATAGAACAAGCTCTGTTAGCAAAGCTATTTGCAGACTCTTGGGAAAAAATGTCGGAATCAGAAAGAGACGCTTTGCGAAAAGAACTTCAAATAGACGCATCGCTAACCAGTAGTGCAGCACTAACCGCAATAATTGCAGCTATCCGCATGGGTGGATTTATGTCTTATCAAGTTGCAATGATTGTAGCAAATGCTGTCGCTAAAGCCCTTCTTGGAAGAGGCTTATCTTTAGCAGCCAATGCTGGCTTAGCTCGTGCTATAGGCGTTTTTGCAGGCCCTATCGGTATAGCAATTACAGTGTTACTAACTGTACCAGCGATTAGTGGCCCTGCATTTAGAGTAACCCTACCTGCCGTCGTACAAATTGCTGCAATGCGCCAACAAATGCTGAATGAAGAGGAGACAATTTTCTAATGGAAACTGTTTTTACTTTTGACTGGGAAAATGTATACCCTGAAGTATTAGAAGGTATACAGAATGGTAAAATTACTATACGAGACGGGGTCGCATACTGGACGGAACTCGCGGATAAATCTGGGATAGCACAGCATATGCCTTTAAAGGGCGTTCCATTTGACCCAGAAAAGCTGAATGAAATTAGTAAATTAATTCAAGCGTCTCACGCCACTCAAATGGCTGCGATAAGTTTATCCACCACGATCATTGTCGGGGCTATCGTTGTCCAGACTATGTACTTAGTAAGAAAAATAGACAAACTCCAAGAGACAATGGATCTTATTTCTTCTGACATCAATGCACAAAACGTGATGTTTTATATGGAAAAATTATCCAAATACTTCGGTGCTATCGAATCTGCAAGAGTCCTCCTCCTAGATAAGTCTTTCGTTTCTGAAACCCAAGACATCGCGGCAAACCTCATATCTCAGCTTTCAATTGAGAGAAATGAGGTTCTATCGTTAATTGATAACCTTATTTCATTTGCAGACAAACTAACAGAGCGTCACCTTGGGCAAATGCTTGATTTTATTACGATGGTCCTTGATATCATGCCTAAAGCTATCTATTTAGAAAGCCAGCTCTGTGACCGTTACGGGAAATTCAAGCTGTCTGAGCACCTTATGCGTGAAAACACCAAACGCTACAACATCACTTTGCAACACTACAGAGACTGGTGTAATTCTAAAGCTAAAGCAACTATTCGTGGTGATTCAACACCAATAGCCCTAGCCTTTCATGAAAAGAAAGACGATTTAAAAGCGCTTTTCGACTCTAGCAATAACAAGGCTCTGCTTCAGCAACTTGTCAGCCCATCATTACAATTAGCCATTGAAGCGATTTGAGGTTTTAATGGCTTAGACCCAGTGTAACTAAGCTGGGTTACCGAGTTTCAACTTCATATCCGCTAAGCGATTTTTAATATAGAAAGTGGTACTGTCCATTTGCCACAAACTGATAACCTGACGCCTGCACTGGCAAAATTCGGTGCTGAATCCCCATCAGGTCAGCAAACATTGCGGGCACTCTGTTTGCAAAGGCACTCTGTTTAGGGGAAGTGGACAATACCCTCGGTGCAATGTATGCCGCTCAATTGATGGCAGCGATGAAGAAAAACGTAAATGTTGACGGAGCGATTCGAAGTGGCGATTTGACCCCGATATTCACTTGGCTATCTGACAATATTTGGCGTCAAGGGAGTTTGCTGACTACTGATGAACTGGTGAAACAAGCAACAGGGAAAGTACTCAATCCCGCTCATTTCAAACAACATCTCATAGACCGATATTTTTAAAAACTAGAATAGGTGTCCACTCGGACACCTATTCTAGAAATCATCAAGAATCGTGGTCATAATAAAGTGACTTGCACGGCAATCTGGATATCTAGATAAACCACTCACTTTATATTATGCAAGGTTATTACTTAATAAAGAATGTAAATTGATCTAATGAGTACAATTTATAGTACACAGTCATTTTATCTATATAGTCAAAACTTAATTTCGGCGCCAACAACGTAAGCGATTTGCGCATCTTCAGCATCGGTATTTGAAATTTCGGCGAATAGGTTTACGTCATCAAATTTTGAAAATTCATAGGTGATATTGGCATACCATTCATTCACCGATTCTTCAGATTCTGGTTTATTATTAACAAAACCAAGAGCAACTTTAGTCAAATCAGTAACACCAAATGTGGTAGCAAAATTATAAACTTTCATGGTGTCTTCAGATTCTGAATAATCGACAGCAAAGGTTGCAAAACCTGCATCATACAAGGCGCTGACACCGTAGGTGTTAAAGGTATCACCATCCACTTCAACTTCTCGGTTCTGATAAGAGGCAGCCAGTTCCAGTTGCTCTATTTCAACCGAAGCGAAGGCATCAAATGATTGCTCACCTTCATTGTCCTTATCTTTCGCCTGTAAATCTGTAGACAACATCAGCTTTATTTTATTCAGGTTGAAATTCAACAGAATCACATTGTCGCCATCGGTTTCGTCAAACGCGACATCATCTGAGTCCATTTCATAATCTTCCGCAATACCAAACTCATCTGAAGCATAGTCTTGTCTCCCGACCGACAGTGAGATATTACTGCTCTCGAAACCGATCAGCGCATCTTTTAGCGCTGCACTATTTTGGTTTTTATCACCATTGGCCGCATCATCAAAATCAAACCCTAGGACGCCCAATACGGTAAAGTCTTCTGCCACTTCATAAGCAACTTTATTTTCAAATTCCAAAGAGTCATAATTGACGTAAAGATGTTGATCTTTACCACTATCTTTCTGTAACTGAATTTGGATATCACCATTTAGTTCATAAATGAAACCATCTTTTTCGACTAAATTAGCAGCATTAACTGAAGTAGTCGCTGCTGCAAAAATAATAGCCACTGCTAGTACATTATTTTTCATTTTTATTTCCTTGATTTATTCTATTTGCCTTTTTCTAGGCAATAAAACACACACTGAAATCAGTGCATATTTTATTTTTAGTTAACATAAATTAGATAAAATTAATGAATGCGATTTATTTAATCACTCTATTTAAAAACAAACCTCATCCTCATTAAATTAATCAATATTAATTTAAATGAGTTGTTCGCTATAAAATAGAAATTAATTAAATTTGAATAATATAATTACTCGTTAACACTTAGTTCCTTGCTGTAGCAGCGTTTAAGTTCATTCAAACTGTAAAAATATTGAGTCCCGGAGAACACTTTGCAACTATCTTTAAAGCCGACTTCTTTTTCGTTATAAAGCATTTTAACTAAAGTCTCCCCACCGTTAACATTCTTATACACATCCCATTGAATATTCGCAGAATATGGCGTTACCCAGCCACCACGCCACTCGTTATTTTCCTGAGAATACAGAATAGAAGGATCGGCGGATTGAGTGCTGCCTTCAACATGTAATAGTGCTGCGAGAGGCATCATTTGTTCTGCATGAGCAAAGCGAACTTTCGCCACGTGCTGAGTAGATTGGCTATTATTTGCTACTGCATCCATTTCACTAAACATATCTTTCAACAGTGGCTTAGCAATATTGTACGTTACACCATCGCTATCAGAGAAACTCGGACCTTTTTCATAAAAGTCTTCTGCATCAGACTGATATGAGAACCATGCGGACTCTTCAGGAGTTATAAATTGTTTTAAGTTCCACTCGCCCCCCTGAGCCTGTGCTTCACGTAACATACCCGGACCGATAATAAACATGTTGTATAGTTTTGATGCAGCATCTACCTCATTTTGCACATACTTCCAGTCATCTTCGGTTTCATCAGGTTTTCTGGTATTCGTTTTAAAGCAATTTTCTGCTGCAATATCACAGTTTTTGTCGTCTGAAACGTCATTTTCCAGAAAGTCTACAAACTCTTTAGTGTAGATACGTTCCAACATTTGACGCGCCAGCAATTTCGTTTTTGGCAGTTCAGAAATTTCATCAAATGCAGCTTCTAGTTTATCCGAATCTTTAAAATTCTTATAAGCCTTATAGTTAGCGGTATATTGTTGATATTCAACACTCTTAGCTGGATTTGTTTTATGGAAATAAAGCTCATATTTGTTTACAAGCTTATTATCAATTTTGTTTGGCTGAGTCTGCGTTTGGTAACATCGAGTAGCATCATTACTCACATAAGCTACATCATTCGCCAACGACTGCATAAAGTAATACGCAGTCTGATTCGCACGCTCTTCACCAGAAGTTTGCACTTGAATACAGACAGGGTTACTCGCATCATTGGTCATGATTGAACTTAAACGCTCGGCCATACGTGAAGCAATCCCTTCCGGTTCTTCTTCACCGACTCGGGTTAATAGACCATAGCCAAGCTTTTCGTTTGCCCCAGTGACTTTATCTGTAACCGGACCAAGCTTTTCACCTCGCTCCGTTAACTGACCACGTTTCTTAGCCAAATCCCACACCTGCTTGGTGAGCACATCATATTTCGGACTTGAAAGTGCGCGGGCACCATGCCGCTCGACTAGTTGAGTATAAACAACTCTATAGCCCAATGGCGCAGCCTCATAACTACTTAAATCTTGCTGTGGTGAATAAGTTGCCTTGCTGCTGTACTGGTATCCATCCGTTCCATTTTCAGAATGTTCACTGCTGCTACAACCACTGAGTAGAGCCACAGTAATCGCTGACGCAATAAGAGTATAACGAGTCATTAATCTTCCTTAAGTTGTTGTATTTGGATACTAAGACACACTGAACATTAAAGTTGCTTTATGACAATTTCATTGCATACCATCGTTTTTGCAACTATGTGCAAAATATTCATATTTCTGTCATCTGACTTTTCTAAAGTATTTCTCATAGACACACGGGAGGAGAGTGTTGTGTTAGAAGTACCAAGCTATTCTATGCCGATGCAAACAAGTGCACTACAGAAAATAAAACATCGCTTTGCAGTCGCAAGACAAGAACCAGCGAATGTATTAGCCATACTGCTATTAATGTTTTTTGCTTATTTGATTGTCGCCCCTGTTTTATCCATTGCAACCGACGCCTTTACTGTTCATCCCGGTGACGAAATGCGTACTCACGAAAATCAGGGTGATTTAACCAACTATTACCTTGTCAGAGTGATCACATCGCGAATGTCACAACTGCTATTGTGGCAACCGCTACAACATACCCTAAGCATTGCGACACTAACCGTTCTTTTTGCATTACTACTGGGGGTGACTCTGGCCTGGCTGGTAAACCGTACAGATATGTTCGGACGCAAATGGTTTACAACGGCATTAGTTGTACCATTTATGCTGCCTTCATGGACGTTCGCTTTGGCATGGACAACCATTTTCAAAAATCGCACAGTGGGCGGGCAACCAGGATGGCTGGAAGCTATGGGGATCACAACACCAGACTGGGTCGCTTATGGCTTTTTCCCCATGGTCGTGATCTTAGTCATCCACTATGTTCCGCTCGTTATTCTTATTGTCGGTAACGCATTGCGCCGCTTCGATTCTCAGTTAGAAGATTGTGCCCGAATTCTTGGTGCAGACCGCAGAACCATTTCACTAAAAATTATTCTACCTTTGGTTCGACCTGCTCTGCTTTCTGCTGCACTGCTGATTTTCGCAGATTGTATTGGTGAATTTGCGATTCCGTATATCTTAGGATTACCAGTCAATTTTAATACTTTATCCACCGGCCTTTATCGAGCACTGGACTCACGTCAAAACGGTGTCGCTGCTGTTGTTGCGCTGGTCATTATGCTTATCGGTATCATCACTTTGATGATTGATATCCGCATGATGAAAGAAGCACGTCGCTTTGTCACCGTGGGCGGTAAAGGACAAATGGAACGCACGAATCAACTTAGAGCCATGCGACTACCGGCAACAGGTCTGGCTGCAGCATTTGTCATGATTGGCGTCGCTATACCACTTTTGACCTTATTTCTTTCCACTATCATGATCTTACCGGGTCGCTTTAATCCGGAGAACTTTACCTTTGATTACTGGATTGGTGAGAATCTGGATACTTTGGCGATGCACAGCGGAATTCTGCTCACACAAGAATTCTGGGATGCGGCATGGAACACCATCATGATCGTTGGAAGCGCTTCTGTCATCTCAGGCGTACTCGGTCTTCTGGTCGGCTATTCGGTTCTACGTTGCACTATTCCATGGGTCGGCCAATCCCTCAAGCAAGTAACGTTTATGCCTTATCTAGTTCCGGGAATTGCTTTTGCCGCTGCGTTTCTATCTCTCTTTGCCGTTTCGCGCGGCCCCATCCCTGCACTCTATGGACTACCGGTACTGCTGATTATTGCTCTAATTGCGGAACAAATGCCGTTTGCCAGTCGCTCCGGTATTGCAGCGATGTCTCAGTTAGGAAAAGAGCCGGAAGAAGCCGCGCGTATTGCAGGCGCCAATTGGTTTACCCGCTTAACCCGCATCATCGTACCGATTCAGGCAGCCCCGTTAGCCACTGGGATTTTGTTGCCTTTTATTTCCGGTATCAAAGGTGTGAGCCTGTTTATCATTCTTGCTATTCCAGCTACGGATGTTTTAACCACTTATTCGTTACGTCTGATTGACTACAACTACGACCAAGCCGCCAATGCAGTAGTGCTGATGATCGCTCTTGTTGCCTGGGGAGGCACTGTATTGATTCAACGAATTTCAGGCACTGGCCTCGCACAAGGATTAGAGAGTTAACATGCCAACCATTACTTTATCTCAACTACAAAAAACCTATTCCGGATCGGAAAGTGCCGCCGTAAAAGGGCTGGATTTAACCGTCAAAGATGGTGAGTTCATGTGTCTGTTAGGCCCGTCCGGATGTGGAAAAACAACCATACTTCGCATGATAGCGGGTATTGAACACACCACGGGTGGTGCCATTGCTATTGACGAGCAAATTATGGATTCCATTGAACAGGGCTGTTTTGTTCCTCCGGAAAAACGCGGTATCGGCCTAGTATTCCAAAGTTACGCACTCTGGCCACATATGACAGTAGAAGAAAATGTCGAATTCGGCCTGAAACTGAAAAAGATGCCAAAGCAAGAACGTACGGAGCGTTGTCTGGATGTAATGGAAAAACTGCGTATTGCGAATTACGCCAAACGTTACCCTTCACAACTTTCCGGAGGGCAACAACAACGCGTGGCTTTAGCTCGTATGCTGGCCGTCAACCCTGGCGTACTTTTACTGGATGAACCGTTATCGAACCTCGATGCGGCATTACGTCTAGAAATGCGTGCTGAGCTACGGCGTATACATCAGACATTTGGCACAACCATCGTGTTTGTCAGTCATGATCAATGGGAAGCAATGACTTTGGCAACGACCATTGCCGTCATGAGTAATGGCGAACTACAACAAGTTGGTACTCCCGACGAGATTTACGCCACGCCCACCAACCGATTTGTGGCCGAATTTATTGGTACGCCCAAGCTCAATATGATCGACTTTAGCACCACCAACCAAAACACAGAAGTGACTGTTGAGCATAGTAAAATACGATGTCAAATATCACAACGATATGCAGACATCTTCCAGATTGAACACTGCGGTATTCGCCCGGAAGCCATCGTTCTGCACCAAAGCAAAACAGCTAACACGACAGAAATGATCATTGAATCCATTATGCCTACCGGAGGCAGTTGGGTAATCGAACTGATTCAAGGTGAAGATCGCTTGTTTCACTCAACACAATTACGACCAGAATATCAGGCTGGCGATACCGTTTTCTGCGAGCTGCCAGATGAAGCTTTGCATTTTTTTGCACCCAACGGTGAAAGGCTCAAACTTTCGCCACGAACCATTGAACCTATGTGGCCAAACGCAACAAACGTTTGTGCTCATTTAGCTTAACTTAAACCCGATGACTGTGCCCCTCAAGGAAATGGACCATGAAAATGAAACATAACGTGCTTGCTCTATCGATTGCTACTGCTGGCCTATCATTCGCAGCAAACGCAAATGAATCGTTTGATTTAAAGGCAATGATTGCTGCAGCCAAACAAGAAGAGGCAATTACCGTTTACGCCCCGACCGGAAAAATCGTTCAACAAGCGAAAGATTTTTCCGAGAAATACGGCGTAAAAGCCGTCGGTATCAAAGCGAAAGCACCACATATTATTGAAATCATAAGCCGAGAATCACAAGCAAATAATGTAAAAGCAGATGTGGCATTAATTGAAGATGCGCCAGCAACTCAAGTACAGCTCTTGGATAAAGGCTATGTGACGAGTTGGGTTCCGGATGATATGAAGCAGGATATCCCCAAAGACTATCAAAACCCGCTCACTGTAGTACTGGCTCCGAATGTATGGTCATACAACACCGCTCAGTACGATAGCTGCCCTATTACCAACATCTGGCAACTTACGGAACCCAAATGGCGTCATAAAATCGCGATGCAAGATCCACTGATCAAACCTTTGTATTCCGATACCTTTAACCAATTGGCGACCAACTATGATGCACAAATGGCAAAAGCGTATCAGGATCTTTATGGTGAACCTTTAAACACTGACGAAGGCTCAGCCACGGCCGAATTTGTTAAGCGCCTTGCTCAAAACGGCCCATTGTTAACCAAATCAGACGGTGACGCTGCACAGGCTATTGGTGCTCCTGACGTTAAAGATAGCTTTGTTGGCTTAATCAGTACCGCTAAATTCCGTGAAAACAAAAACGGTATGAAATTAGGTATTTGTCACGATATGAAGCCATTCATCGGCGCACTATATCCAGCACCAGGTGTCATTACCACGAAAACGAATAGCCCAAATGCCTCAAAGCTTTTCATTCATTACCTGATGACGGCGGAAGGCATCAAGCTACAAGGTGTTGACGGCAAAATGTCATCTAACCAGAAAGTATCGTTACCCGCAGAAGAGGCTTCCGGCATTCAGCAATACCGGAACCAGTTGATGATGTACAAAACTGCCACTGCAAATTCAGACTGGCAAAAACGTCAGGACTGGATGGATCTTTGGAGCCTGAATTACCAACGCTAATCTACATACTGAATCTGATATAACCCGCTGCGTAGACAACCTCTGCGCAGCCCAACAGGACAAGCTTCTTTGAACGAACTAGAACTCCAAACCAGAGAAACCACTCTCAAAGAGATATTACAGCAAGCCGGTTCGCTCGCTTTACACCATTTCAATTCTCGTCACCCGGGTGAATACACCCTGAAAGGCGCTCAGGATTTCCTCACTGAATCCGATACTATCGTTGAACAATATATTCGGCAGGAACTGCAAGCGGCTTTTCCGGACGATGGCATATTAGGTGAAGAAACCGGAGGTGATACCAAGAACTCACAGCTATGGGTTATCGATCCTATTGACGGCACAGCCAATTTTGCCCGTGGTATCGCACACTTTTGTGTAGTGATTGCCTTTGTTAAAGATGGCATCACTTTATTAGGCGGCATTTATAATCCAGTAACAGATGAGCTGTATTTTGCACGTAAAGGTGCTTACGCCAGTAAAAACAACATTCCTCTGCATATAGCAAAAACTCCGGATTTACAATCAGCGTCATTTGAACTTGGTTGGTCAAATCGTGTACCTCAACAACATTATGTCAACGCCTATTCATCACTGCTTTCATTAGGCGCTAACATTCGGCGTGGCGCTTCTGGCGCACTGGCATTAGCATGGGTTGCTGAAGGGCGCACCGATGGGTATGCAGAACTGCATATGAACGCATGGGACTGCCTTGCAGGATTATTACTCGTAGAAGAAGCCGGTGGGAGTATTGGCCGATTCCCGGAAAGTCACGCAGACATCACGTGCGGAGGCTCAGTGTTAGCAGCGGCCCCTCAGGTTGCGCAAGCACTTTCTCAGGCAACTCAAATTGAAATCAAACCATCTGCTATGAATTCAACAGGCATTGATTATGACAACTAATGTTCCTCATTACCCTCGCCCTCCTATCAGTTTAATTGAAAGTAATATTCCTAACTGGAATATCGATATCTATATTGGTGGTTCGACAGGCGCAGCGGATGCTCAACTACTGCGTGAACATAATATCACGACGGTTCTTAACTGTGCTGTTAATCTCGATATCGACTTAGTGCAACAACTGGATGCACAACATGAACAGCCGTTATGCAATTTTGGAGCGGGCCCCATTCGTTACTACAAAATTGGTTTGATCGATGGCGATGGTAACCCTGAATCAATGATTCTTGCTGGCTATCACTTAATGCGCTCAAGTTTAAGCCAGCAAATACCAGAGAAGCCATCATACAAAGTCCGTGAAAAAGGCAACATTCTTGTTCACTGCCGCGGCGGAAGAAGCCGTTCAGTGACCATAGTGGCAATTTTTCTACATTTAGAATGGCCGGAAAAGTTTCCTACGTTAGACTCAGCTATCGCTCATATTCGGGATAAACGCCAGTTGCACCCGGATGAATGGTTCGAGACACCCAAACCTATGTTGATCGAACTTGCGCACCGAGCAGTTATGATGGAGACTTCATTGCGACAAGCTGGTTTTGGTAAAGAGACATTGAATCAGGATCTATGAGTATATTAAAACAAAAAGGAGCTGCCAGTGCAGCAGAAGTGGCACGTTTAGCAGGCGTGTCACGTTCAGCGGTTTCACGCACTTTCACGCCTGGGGCAAGCGTCTCTAAAGACACTCGCCAGCGTGTTCTGGAAGCAGCCAAAGCTTTAAATTATCACGTAAACCATCTTGCCCGAGGCCTTTCGAATGAACGAAGCCGGCCTGTTTGCCTGCTTGGAGCAAATCTGAATGCGCCCTATCAGGCACGTTTGCTGGATACCTTAACCCAAAGATTGCAGCAAGCCGGGCGTGCTGTCATGGTGATTAATACATCCGGCCTTGAAGCCGACGCCGATGCTGCACTTCGTCAAACCCTCAACTATCGGGCTTCAGCAACTATAGTGTTATCAGGTACGCCACAAGCTTCGTTAGTCGAAACGTGCGTCAACAGTGGCCAACACGTCATTCTGGTCAACCGTGCCGGACAATTCGAAGGTGCAGACCATATATCGTTAGATTATTCCAGTTCCATGTTCGACGCCTTGTACATGCTGAAACAAGCGGGTTGTCGGCGCCTTGCCGTCGTTTCATCAACGATTCAGTCACCTAGCCTGTTAGGAAGAGAAAATATTTTCTTAGAAGCAGCTCAGGAAGCAAAGATAAAATGTCATGTGTACCACTGTGGCTCCACGAGTTATCAAACCGGTGTTGACACAGCAAGGCAGATTCTCGTCTCCCGAAATAGACCCGATGGCGTATTCTGTGTCACCGACTTAATTGCATGTGGTTTTATGGACGCAGCCCGACAAGAATTTAATCTCAATATTCCCGATGATATTTGTGTGATTGGCTTTGACAACATCGAGCAGGCTGGTTGGTTAAGTTACCAGCTCACGACATTTGGCCAGCCTTTGGAAGATATGACCAATGCCATTATTGAACGGTTAGAAAACACTGACGCGAGTAAACAAAGTGGAGAAGCTTTGCTGTTTCAAGCACCGTTAATATGGCGTCAGACTGTACGTTCACAGAACAATCTCAATAAATCGCCGGTTGAAGGTGAATAACCTTCAATCAATGCGGTTCTGATGGATAGTTAAGGTCCGACAGAATCGCTTGGTGATCATGGCTAGTGACTCAGTGGTCGAGAAACAGACCACGCCCCCTATCAGACTACGCGTGATATTATGTTGAAAGACAACACCATTACTTCAAAATACGCCAAAAAATACGATAGAAGACGTAAAAATCATCTCGATAGACAATCGGATGACGTTTAATATTTACCCCCCATTATGGGCGCTACCATCAAGAACTTGATGGAGAGGATTAGTTATTGATTGGATTTCGAGCCGCAATTGCGGCTCGTTTTATAAAACAGACATTGATAAATGTTGGTTTTAAATTGTTAAAACATCCAAATAAAATTCTTTAAATTGTAAAATATTCAGATTTAAATATATCAAAATTGTTAGCAATTTATTATTTACCCAGTACGTATATATTTCTGAATATAACCAGTTTATCGTCCTATTCGAATTATCAATAGACTTGATAATATATCTATAAAAAATTTATAGTTTCGACCAATATTTATACAATAAAAACACCAATCACTGTAGGTGATATGTTGAATGACAAAGTTTGACTGCTCTTCGAGGCTCAAATATGACCAATAGTCCGGCCAATTTTAGCCAAATCAGCGCCACACCATTTAGACCTGGTTGTTTTATAACCATCAGATAAATCAGCATTTTTGTGAATACAAATGCACTATTGATAAAAAAATTATTGTAGAATATAAATATCGCGCATCGTTATAGACTCATCCCTTCCCTATTTCACAGCGTTTTTTGACGAAACTCATCCGCTGAAGGGACGATACGCGGTGCTCTTTTTTTATATGGAAATAATAAGATTCGTAAGAACACAGCGTTATGCATTCAACAAGGCAACGTCAACATTTCAGAATCTATTTATAGATAAAATATCAAACCATAGCTAAGTTAAGGAAGAAAAATGGGGTTTTTCGATAAAGTAAAATCAATTAAGAATTTTATTACCGGTGGTGCTGCGAAAGTTTATTTAGACTCATCAGAAATCGTATTTGGTGAGCAGTTTGAATTGCGAATTAGAGTTCAGGTTGATGATGCTGATTTAAAAATCGATCGCGTTTATGTCGAAATTGAAGGTATAGAAGAGATAGAAGTACCGGATGTCGATGTCATTTATGAGGAAGATGGCGAAGAAGAACGGCGCATAGAAATCGTACGCGCGGAGTCCACCACAACAGAATTGGAAATCACCGTTGATGACGGGCAAGTTTTAAATGCCAATGAAAAATATGAATGGACCGTCAATGTAGAGCTGCCAAGTGACGCGCTTCCACCATATCGTGGCGCATATTGTCAGCATTCCTATCAGGCGCGGGCATCGCTGGATTGTTTTGGCAACGATCCGGATTCTGGTTGGATAGAACTTGATATTAACTAAAACGCACAATAAACCCACTCAGCAGGATGCAATTTTGCATCCTGCTCGCGGTAATATCCAATGTTTGAGTTGAATGTATGGGTGAATTGTTAGCACTATCATGTGACTGATTTATCGCTCATTTTTGTTCACGGTCGTACGAACCTGTTCCCCTCCCTCCCCAAAAAATCTCATCCTTTTTTCATACTTTCCATTTACCACAAACTGATAACCTGACGCCTGCACTGGCAAAATTCGGTGCTGAATCCCCATCAGGGCAGCAAACATTGCGGGTACTCTGTTTACAAAAGCACTCTGTTTACAAAAGCACTCTGTTTGCAAAGATATGTAGCTGACAAAGTTGACATATGGAAATTTACATATATTATATTTCATATATGTGTTTTAAGAGATGTGAAGTATGACACCATTACAACTGTTCAAATGCTTGTCTGATGACACCAGACTAAAGTCGGTCCTGATTATTCATCAACTCGAAGAAGCTTGTGTGTGTGATCTCATGGCAGCACTTGAGCTTGATCAACCGAAAGTTTCACGCCATTTAGCCGAGCTACGTAAATGTAATATTTTGCGAGATGAGCGCCGTGGCAAATGGGTGTATTACCAACTCCATGAACAGCTTCCTGACTGGGCTAACAAGGTGATCAGTCAAACGGCTGAAAGCAATCACAGCTATTTTGCTGAAGCTTTGTCAAAACTGAAAGCAGCCAAACAGCAAACGTCTTGCTGTTAATCGAAGGAGAATGCAGTAGCCATGAGTCAAGACATTACACTACCGAATATTGATATGTTGCGGTTTGATATGCCAACATTGGATAAGTGCCAGAGCACACCGGCTGACCATGCGCCGCGCATCCTTTTGCTTTACGGTTCTTTACGGCAACGCTCATTCAGCCGCTTAGTGATTGAAGAGTGCGCTCGCCTCCTCACGCGAATGGGCGCAGAAGTGAAAATCTTTGATCCCGAAGGTCTGCCACAGACGGATACTGAAGATGAAAATCACCCCAAGGTGCAAGAACTCAGAGAGTTCATGATGTGGTCAGAAGGTCAGGTGTGGTGTTCGCCAGAACGTCACGGCTCGATGAGCAGCATATTCAAAAGCCAGATTGACTGGGTGCCTCTGAGCATCGGTGCCGTGCGGCCGACGCAGGGTAAAACGTTAGCGGTGATGCAGGTATGTGGTGGCTCACAGTCATTCAACGTGGTGAATCAATTACGCATTCTTGGTCGCTGGATGCGCATGGTCACGATTCCAAACCAATCCAGTGTGGCAAAAGCCTTCCTTGAGTTTGATGAAAACGACAGGATGAAGCCTTCCTCCTACTACAATCGTATTGTTGATGTGATGGAAGAACTCATGAAGTTCACGTTATTGCTCCGGAGTAATAACGACTATTTCGTAGACCGCTATTCGGAACGTGTTGAGTCGGCTGAGCAGTTAAGCCAGCGCGTCAACCAGCGTTCTATTTAAGTTAAGGGGAAAAAGATGGGCTTATTTGAACGCTATTTATCAGTATGGGTGGGGATTGCCATTGTGATTGGCATTATCCTTGGTAGTGTTGTCCCAGATGCTTTCGCTGCCATCGCCAGTCTTGAATATGCGCACGTGAATCTGGTGATTGCCGTACTCATCTGGCTGATGATCTATCCAATGATGGTGCAGATTGACTTTTCCTCGTTGAAAGACGTGGGTAAAAAACCCAAAGGTCTCGCCCTCACACTCGTGATTAACTGGTTAATCAAGCCGTTTACCATGGCTTTCCTTGGCTGGTTATTCTTCAAAGGGCTGTTTGCTGACTGGGTTGATCCACAAACGGCAACCGAATATATCGCAGGGATGATATTACTCGGTGTTGCGCCCTGTACCGCAATGGTGTTTGTCTGGAGTCAACTGACCAAAGGCGATGCGAACTACACGCTGGTGCAGGTTTCCATCAACGACATCGTCATGATATTTGCTTTCGCACCGATTGCAGGAATGCTATTAGGTGTTACTGATATTACCGTGCCGTGGGATACATTATTTTTGTCGGTCATCTTGTATGTGCTGATTCCCCTGATTGCAGGGGCAATGACACGGCAAAAGCTGGATAAGGCGGATGACCATTCACGATTGAATCAGTTTTTAGCGACGATGAAACCTTGGTCAGTGATCGGTTTACTGGCAACCGTCGTTTTACTGTTTGGTTTTCAATCTGAAACGATACTGGCAAAACCGCAGGCAATCGTGCTGATTGCCATTCCTCTGCTTATCCAGACTTACGGAATTTTTGCGATTGCTTACTTTATGGCAAAGCAGATGAAGTTACCCCATAACGTTGCAGCACCTGCCTGTATGATTGGCACCTCTAACTTCTTTGAACTGGCGGTTGCCGTAGCAATTTCGTTGTTTGGTCTGCATTCAGGCGCCGCACTTGCCACTGTAGTTGGGGTGTTGGTGGAAGTGCCCGTCATGCTGTCACTGGTATGGTTTGTGAACCGCACCCGTCATTGGTTCGGTGCGTAAACATGTTTGAAGTGTTCACCCAATTCGCCGACTGGCTGACTAATTCAGTGTTTTCACTGTCACCTGAGTCTAAATTGGGTGACGCTGTACATTTTTTTATCGAAGATGTCAGTAAAATCTATGTTCTATTGGTTGTGATGATTTATGTCATCGCCTTACTGCGAGCATCTCTCAATGTTGAGCGTGTCAGAGATTATCTTGCAGGCAAGCACAAAGGTGTAGGATACGTCTTAGGGGCTGCTTTCGGCGCGATTACACCCTTTTGTTCCTGTTCTAGTATTCCCGTCTTTTTGGGCTTTACGTCAGCAGGGATTCCCGTTGGTATCACAATGGCCTTTCTGCTCACTTCGCCACTCATCAATGAAGTTGCAGTTTTACTACTGATGAGTCTGCTGGGATGGAAGTTCACATTGGCATACGTTGCAATCGGGATGCTTGTCGGCATTTTGGGGGGCGTATTTCTGGATTTCATCAAGGCCGAACGATGGCTACAAGATTTTGCAGCAAAGGCCCTGAAAAATGCGCACAACTGCACCGCAACTACAACATCGGCAACACCACAAAAAATGACGTTTTCAGCAAGACATCAGTTTGCCAAAGATGAGGCCGTCGAGATTTTTGGCCGGGTGTGGAAATGGGTGATTATTGGTGTCGGTTTGGGGGCCGCCTTACACGGTTTCGTCCCTGACGGCTGGATAGCACAACACCTCGGTGACGGCCAATGGTGGTCAGTCCCTGCGGCTGTACTCCTTGGCATTCCACTCTATTCTAATGCCACCGGCGTTATTCCGGTGATGGAGAGTTTAGTCGTCAATGGACTACCTATCGGAACCACATTGGCATTTTGCATGAGTACCGTTGCGGCCAGTTTCCCTGAATTTATTTTATTGAAACAAGTGATGCAATGGCGATTATTGGTCACCGTCTTTTTGATGTTACTAGTGTCCTTTACTTTGGTCGGATGGCTATTTAACGCCTTATCCATTTATATATGAGGTGAACGATGAAAAATATTAAAGTACTTGGCAGTGGCTGTGCAAAATGCACAAAAACAGCAGAACAGATTGAGAAAATTGCGGCTGAACTCGATGTAGAAGCCAATGTGACAAAAGAAACCGACCCACAGACGATAATGCAGTACGGTGTCATGAGCACGCCAGCCGTTGTCATTGATGAACAGCTTGTTCATTCGGGTTCGATCCCTCAACCAGCCCAGATAAAAACGTGGCTGAATAGTTAAGCAACTTAAATTTGAAGTCCTGGCTCATGTGAATATTGCATTTCGATCGGCACTGTCGTGATTGTCGAGACGCTTTTGTGATGCTGGATATTCAATGAGAAGAATAAGGTAAAGTTATGATTGTTATACATCACAACCCTGAATGTGGTACATCGAGAAATGTTTTGCAGATCATTCAAGATGCGGGATATGCCCCGGTCATCGTGGAATATTTACAAGATGGCTGGACGCGAAATCAGCTCATGGGGCTTTTTGCAGCGGCGAACATCACGCCTCGTGAAGCGCTGAGAACAACAAAATCTCCTGCCAAAGAACTGGGATTACTCGATGAGAATGTCGCCGATGAAACCCTCATCACTGCCATGCTTGAACATCCGGTGTTAGTCAATCGGCCCATCGTCTGCTCCCCTAAGGGAGTCAAATTATGTCGACCAAGTGAAGCGGTGCTGGATTTACTCGACAAGTGGCCGGCTGGTCCATATTTCAAGGAAGATGGGGAGCAAATTTTGGACGCACAGGGGCGTTTATCGGAGCGTAAATAAAATCAATAAACAATGGGGATGCGACTTCGTCACAACGGCTTGGTATTTATACTATCAGGCACGATACCGTCAGTATCCTTTGTGAATCATATTCATACCGCTATGTCGAGCCAGCGTTTTCACGCTGGCTTGCTATTCAGTGTTTTTCAAGACAGTCGTCACGCCCCAATTTCACCAACCACTTTCAACAAGACCGGCGCCCTCTTCTGCTTTACAAACGTAAATGGATTCTTTGAGACCGGTTGCTTGTTCATATTTCGCTTCAACAGCCACTTTGACGGTATCAACCAAGGTCGATGGGAGCAGCGCAACGACGCAGCCGCCAAAGCCGCCACCGGTCATTCGCACCCCGCCTTGTTCGCCAATCACCGCTTTGACGATTTCAACTAAGGTATCGATTTCTTTCACGGTGATCTCGAAATCATCACGCATCGACGCATGTGACTCCGCCATTAATTGCCCCATACGGTGCATATCATGGGCGCGCAGTGCTTGGGCAGCTTCAAGCGTCCGCTCATTTTCAGTGATGACGTGACGGGCACGCTTAGCGACGACTTCATCAAGTTCTGCGCGTCTTTGATACAATTGCTCAATAGTCACATCACGCAGAGCTTTGACCCCAAAAAGACGCGCTGCGGTTTCACATTGCTGACGACGCGTGTTGTATTCACTGTCTACCAAACCGCGTTTTTTATTGGAGTTAATGATGAGTACGGCCATATCTTCTGGCATCGATACGGCTTCGGTTGCCAGACTCCGGCAATCCAATAGCATGGCGTGGTTTTCACGACCTTGCGCAGAAATCATTTGATCCATGATGCCGCAGTTGCAACCGACAAACTCGTTCTCCGCTTGCTGACCATTTAATGCGATTTCAGCCTGACTGATGTCAAGATCGAAAAGCGCTTTAAACGTCTGTCCGATGACCACTTCAAGCGCCGCTGACGAACTTAATCCCGCCCCTTGAGGAACATTGCCGCTGACAGCAATATCAACACCACAAAACTGATAACCGCGAGCCAGCAAGCACTTGATAACGCCGCGAATATAGTTCGCCCACATTTGATCTGGCTGAAATGTGATCGCCTGAGTGAGGTCGAATTCATCGATGGCATTGTCATAATCAACCGATACAACCCGCACCAGATTGTCATTGCGTTTTGCGGCGGCGACCACAGTTTGATAGTTAATCGCACATGGCAAGACAAAACCATCATTGTAGTCAGTGTGTTCACCAATCAAGTTCACCCGACCGGGGGCTTGAATCATATGGCTTGGTGCATAGCCCAACACTTGTTCAAAGTGTTTTTTCACATCTTGGATACAATCAGACATAGGGACGCTCTCTTAAACATAAAAATTGGAATGGGATAGCACGCTGAACCTGACTTTTATCTGTTCAGCCGCACTATCCCGTGATTCGTCATCAGCCGTATTCGCGGGCTTATTGCGCTTTGTAGTGCACATCGCTCAGGTCACGCAGACGCTGCGCCGCTTGTTCGGCGGTGAGATCGCGTTGTGCCTCAGCCAACATTTCATAACCCACCATGAATTTACGCACCGACGCACTGCGGAGTAGTGGCGGGTAAAACACCGCGTGTAATTGCCAGTGTTCAATGTTTTCCCCTTCCGCATCCGCTTCGGTAAAGAACGGCGCATAGTGCCACCCCATGCTGTAGGGAAAAGCACATTGGAATAGGTTGTCGTAACGGCTGGTCAGCTTTTTGATCGCGACGGCGAGATCGTCACGTTGCGCATCACTCAATTCATTCATGCGGCGGATATGGGTTTTCGGCAGCAGCATGGTTTCAAATGGCCACTCAGCCCAATAAGGCACCAGCGCGAGCCAGTGTTCAGTTTCAACGACAGTGCGCGAGCCGTCTTTTCGTTCAGCTTGAACATAATCCACCAACAAGTTGCTGCCATGCGTTTGGTAATACGCTCTCTGGTGATAATCTTTGCGCGCGATTTCGTTCGGTAAGAAGCTATTCGCCCAAATTTGGCCATGCGGATGCGGTTGAGAGCAGCCCATGCTTTCGCCCTTATTCTCAAACGCCTGAACCCAAATGTAGTCTTTGCCGAGCGCTTCGATTTGCTCGTTCCACGTATCAATCACACTGCGGATGCTGTCCACGGGAAGCTCTGGCAAGGTTTTGCTGTGATCAGGAGAAAAACAGATCACGCGGCTCAAACCCCGAACGCCTTGAGTTTTGAACAGTGGACTGTCTGACTCTGGCGCATCGGGTGAATCCACCATCAGTGCGGCAAAATCATTGTTGAACACATATGTGCCTTGATAATCCGGGTTCACATCGCCAGAAATACGCGCGTTTGTCGGGCACAGGAAACACATCTCATCATAGCTGGGTAATTGATCCATTGCAGGTTGCTCATCGGCACCACTCCAAGGCCGTTTTGCGCGATGAGGTGACACTAAAACCCATTGACCCGTCAGTGGGTTGTAACGGCGGTGTGGGTGATCCACAGGATTAAATTCAACGTTCGACATCTTATTCTCAACTCTTCATATTTTTCTTTTCGCTGCATCCCCATAAAATTGCGGGATGCAGCCAGACCACATAGAAAGCACAGGTCACAACACTGCAACTTTATTCATGCTGGGGAATAACCTTGTGGGTTCTTAGATTGCCAATGCCAAGTATCGGCCGTCATCTCTGCCACGCTGCGGGTTGCTTGCCAACCCAGTTCACGTTCTGCTTTTGCTGTACTTGCCCAACATTCAGCAATATCCCCCGGACGACGGGGACACAACTCATAACGCACCGGCTGACCGCACGCCGCACTAAAGGCTTCCACCATGTCAAGCACGCTCGATCCTTTACCTGTGCCGAGGTTATAAATGTGTAATCCTGACTGTTCACCAACTGTTTTGAGCGCGGCGATATGGCCTTCGGCTAAATCCATGACGTGAATGTAGTCGCGCACGCCCGTGCCGTCGGGTGTCGGATAATCGTGACCGAATACCGACAGATACTCTCGACGCCCTATCGCGACTTGAGCAATAAATGGCATCAAGTTATTGGGGATGCCTTGTGGATCTTCGCCCATCGTGCCAGAGGGGTGCGCACCGACCGGATTAAAGTAACGGAGCAACGTAATACTCCAGTCCCCTTCGGCAAAAAATAAGTCACTCAATCCCTGTTCCACCATGTATTTACTGCGCCCGTAAGGATTAGTGGTTGCACCGGTCGGTGATGCTTCGGTAATCGGCACCGTGTCAGGATCGCCGTATACAGTGGCAGAAGAACTAAAGACCAGACTTTTTACACCGGCTTTACGCATACACCGCGCCAGTACGAATGAGCCGTTGACGTTGTTGTCATAATATTCCAACGGTTTTGCAACGGACTCGCCCACCGCCTTGAGACCGGCAAAGTGAATGACCGCTTGAATATTGTGGTTTGCAAATACTGAATCCAAGAAGACTTCATCCCGGACGTCGCCTTGATAAAACAAAGGTTGTTGGCCCGTGAGTGCTTCAATTCTGCTTAATACTTCTACTTTGGCGTTAGACAAATTATCGATAATGATTGGCTCGATACCCGATTCAATGAGCCGGACACACGTGTGACTACCGATATATCCCATTCCGCCTGTCACCAGAACTTTCATTGTTGATTCTCCTTTCCTCATTTCGGATGATTCCGTTGGGTCGTTACACTTTGAAAATTGCGACGTCTTTCGTTAATGCAGAGGAAACCCGGCTAATATCACCATGCACACTCGCGATAGCATTGGCACTCCGCGTGATTTCATCGCTCAACGCGTTGGACAGTTCAATCTCTGCGTTCAGTTTCTGCATCATCGCGCACTGGGTATCTGACGCCTGAGAAATACCTGAGTTAATGGTATTGATCTCACCGACGGCCTGCTCAGCCAGTTGAATTTGTTCAATCACGGCTAAGGTGCTGTTGCGGCTTAACTCGCTACTTTTGAGAACCTGAGACATTTGTCCGACAATTTGATCCGATGAATTGGAAAACTGCATCAGAAACTGATCAATTTCGATGGTGCTGCTTCGTGTTTTCGAGGCGAGTGCCCGTACTTCTTCAGCAACCACCGCAAACCCCTTGCCTGATTCACCGGCGCGCGCCGCCTCAATCGATGCATTTAACGCTAACAAATCCGTTTGATCGGCAATTTTCTGAATGGAACTCAAAATGTGACTGATCCCCTGCGAGACCGTTTCCATCACACCGATTGATGATGAGATTTGCGTGGTATTCTCGCCTAAAGTGATCACCGTGTTTTCAGCAATCATACCTTTTTCGACCGCTTCACCGACCTGATGACTGACTTGCCCGGCTAACTGCATTGCCTGATGTGTTTGTTGTTGGATGTCCAGTGATGACTGTTGAATATCATTGATAGCATCCGACAAACTGTCACTTTGCTGGTTATAACTGGCGACCGTCGAAACATTGCGCCCAATTTGCACATCAAGCGCTTCTCTGGCTTCATTCAACGCTTGGTTCGAGCCAGAGATGTTTTTAAATAAAGCCTGTAAATTGTCGATAAAGCCATTGACTGACTGAGAGATATCACCGATTTCATCTTGGCGATTCAGATTAATTCTTTGGGTTAAGTCAGCATCACGACCCGATAGACTTTCCATGAGCTGCTTTAATTTTGATAACGGATTGAGTTGGGTATTCAGGATCATTAAACTCATCACCAGCATAATCAATGCACAAAGTGCCATATACTTGGTAATATCCTGATTGATTTTATCGATGATTGTATTGATATAGCCATAATCAATATATGAACGTAAATACCAGTTTGAACCGGCAACCGTGATCGTATCCGTTTGCTTTAACGTTAAATTGGATTTACTGGTTGAATAAATAACATTATCCTGCTCATCCAGTAATTCAAAATAAACGCCCGGCACACTGTACCGTTCAATTAACTCACCAATTAAGCCCAAATTGATAGTAAAGAAGTCCACAACCCCATTTTTCTTTTTTGAAATCATGATCTTTGCCTGACCATTTTTTGCAAAAATTTGCGTGATTTTAATTCCGTCAGGGTGGTCATGAGCTAAGTTGATATAATATTGGGATTGCGCTTTATCTAAGCTGCCTGTATCGCTTAACGCCGTTTTGTTAATCAACTTGACAACTTGTTCATAACCGAGCTTTTGCTTGGTATCGCGAATACCAATGATGCCAAAATCAAGGCTCTCTATCACCGATATATCGCGTTCAATCGACTTGCTGATTTCACTACTGATTAAATTTACATTACTCGCCATACGACTGTCGTAAGTTTTATTAATATAATCACCAATCACATATTTAACGCTAAAATACGCACTCATAATGGTGATAATTAATGACATCCCAAACAAGGTAATAATCTTATTTTTTAACGACAGCGGTTTCATATATCGGTCCAGATAAAAAGGCTCTTGAACTTTGTGCGGCTAAATATCACTCACCTCAAGAGCAAATGGCAGAGGCTCCCAAGATAGGCCAGCATACTTACCGCTGGCCTCGCGATAGGATTAATTCACAATGTTAATCAATTACCACCAAGCTTCGACTTGCACACCGTAGTTGAACGTGTTGTTACGCTTGTTGTTGTCAAAAGATTTTCCTTCATCATCTTTCAAATAAGTCACGAAGAAGCGAATTTCGGGACGAGCGAAGAAAGATTCACCGGCAGAGATGGCATGGGCAAGCGTGAATTTTGTACCGCTAAACTTCTCTTCAGAACCTGAGTCCTTCGTTTTATCTTGGTCAAAGTAACCGACTTCTAACATGGTTTTGTTGTATGGCGACCAGATATAGGTCGGACGCGCGACAAATGAGAACAATGTTTCCTTATCGAGCCCGTCACCATGATCTTTCACGTTACCGTAAGTAAGGACATGATCGATCACGACATTCTTGCTTAAGTTCACATCACCGGTACTGATGAAACGAAAGCCTTTTGCATGACTCACATCACCACTCCAGATGTCATACCATCCACCGCCTTGCGAGATAGCATTTTGTGCCAGCCCTTTGTCCATGTATTGCAAGACAAACTTGTTATAACCCAATGAAAAGTTCTGACTCAGTTCAGCGGTTAACATCAAACCGTTGTCGAAATTTTCCGTCAACTCTTTTTGTTTATCGGTTGGATTCACAATCGCATAGTCAACACCGAACTCAGTCCACGAACCTTCCCATGGGCTAAATCCTGCGTAGCGTAAATCTAAGTAATAGGTATTCAGATCACCGTGACTGGTTTTCTTACCACCATTCCATGTGGCCAACTCATTATCGGCGCGGATGACTGCGGCTGACACCGCACCGGTATCTAGCTTCATATTTTCAATACCGGCACCATAACCGGAAACATTCCAGTATTTAGTATCAATAATGTGGATATCATGACGCTGATAAAAACGTTTCCCCGCCCAGATAACAGCATCAGGTAACGCCGGAATATAGCCCTTTGCCTGAATATTTAACTGTTTAATGCCAAAATTGGCACTGTCATCTTTGCTGTTTTCAGATTCAAGGTTTCCGTCTGACGACATTTCAATCATACTTTGAAAATACATTGACCGGCCGTCTTCATTGAATAACTCTTGCCCTAAACCAATTTCAGAATAGGTATCAAATTCATTCCCCAAGCGGCCTAATTTCGTTTTGTTAAACTCATCGCCACCTTTCGTCCCCCCCCCATCAGAATTCGCACCGATACCAGCCCGGACATAACCACTAAAATCGACTGCGAAAGCTTGAGTGGCAGATAAAGCGCTTAAAATAGCGACTGTCAATATTGCTTTTTTCATCTTAATTTCCTTTTGTTTTATTTTTGAGTTATTGGATGGGTAAATATTGCCATGCCATTAATTCAGGCAATACTTACCCGTGAGATGAATATCATCTCATTTTTAAATAGGGTGATTGATATCCGCCTAACTTATTAGGCGGAATCGTTATTTATTATTTTTGATAACGATGACTTGATAAGGTTGAATCATTATATTCTCCTGAACTGCATCACCTGTATTGACATTAATCCATTGCCCGTGTGGAATATTCACAGTTTGCTGTTCATCCATAAAGTTCATCATAAATAAATAGCGCGACTGTTCATCTTCACGCGTTGTCACTGACACACCGTAAGGAATATTGTCAATGGGCTTGCGAATCCCATGTAAATGCGTAAGTGCGGTATAGAATAACTGGTTGAATTCTGTTCCAGTGCGGGCGGCAATATAATAAGCGCAACCTTTACCGACTTGATTTTTCGTGATGGCCGGGCAACCCTCAAATAGATCCTCGCGGTAATAAGCCAGTGCTTCTGCCGTCTCTAAATGAATATGTTCCATTAAGTGCTTGGCCTGAAATTCACCGCTAAAACCAAGACCGGAATGCACTTCCATGGCAAATGCAACGCGCTCATGGTCATAGAGTGAATCAATCTCTTCAGCCCAAATGCCGAATGTGCGCCGCAGTGAACTCCCTTCTCCGCCGGGGAAGCCACCCAAAAAGCACAGATCATTGTGATCAACAATGCCACTCCAATACGTTGCGACTAATATGCCGCCCTGCTCAACAAACGCTGCCAGACGTTCAGCAACACCCGGTTTGATGAGGTACAGCATCGGTGCAACAATGACTTTGTAAGGCGTAAAGTCACAGAGCTGTTCAATGATGTCGCAACTGATTCCTTGCTGCCAAAAACCCCGGTAATGATCACACACGGTTTGTTCATAGTTCAGCCCTTCATTGCGAGGGCCTGAAGCATCATCCATTGCCCAACGGTTTTCCCAATCAAAAACAATCGCAACTTCCGCCTGCGTGCCGGTTCCCGCGACAGCATTGATCTGTTGCAGATACTCACCGACAGCGGTCACTTCCCGGCCGGTACGCGTATTAGCATGCCCCACATGATCAATCACGGCTCCATGAAACTTCTCAACAGAACCACGGCTTTTTCGCCACTGAAAATACTGAACAGAATCAGAACCATGCGCCACAGCTTGTAATGAAGACAGTAAATGAACACCGTCTTTTTTGAGTTTCGTAATCGGCTGCCAGTTAGTTTGACTTGGGGTTGATTCCATCAGTAAAAACGGCTGGTTTTTCAGGGTACGCATCAAATCATGGTACATCCCGATATAGCAAGCGAGTGCAACCTCATCGCGGTCACGGTGCCATAGCGGATAACTGTCCCAAGAAACGACATCAATTGACTTCGCCAGCGCCCAATAGTTGTAATCGTAAAAATACTCCATAAAGTTTGCCGTGGTCGGTAGATCCGGATTGATCGACTTCAGCGGTGCAATTTCATGCTCGCAGAAGTTGGCGACCCGGTCCGTACAGAACCGTTTCCAATCCAGTTTCAGTGCGTGCACGGAGTTCTCTCCAATCGGAGATGGTGACTCAATTTGTTCCCAACTGGTATACGTATGGCTCCAGAAAGCACTCCACCACAGCTGATTCAGATTGTGGAGCGAGCCGTACTTGTTTTGCAGCCACCCCCGAAACTCAGCCTGGCAGTAATGACAGTGACAATCGCCACCATATTCATTGGAGACGTGCCAGCCGATCACCGCAGGATGGTGGCTGTAACGTTCTGCCAATTGCGTATTGATGATTGCCACTTTCTCGCGATAGTTTGGCGAGCTGTAACAATGGTTATGTCGTTCGCCATGCAACTGTTTCACCCGTGCACTGTTGACCCGAAGCACGTCAGGGTATCGCGCCGACAACCAAGCAGGACGAGCGCCACTTGGTGTTGCCAGAAACACAGAAATGCCATTGTCTGCCAAGGTATCAAGGACGTTATCCAGCCATTCAAACTGAAACGCCCCTTCAACCGGTTCAAGCGCGGACCAACTAAATATACCGACCGACATCACGTTACATTGTGTCTGCTTCATCAGTTCAATGTCTTTGGCTAAAATATCCGGCCTGTCTAGCCACTGCTCAGGGTTGTAATCAGCCCCATGGAGCAAACCTTTTATCTTGGGAATAATATGTTTTTTATAATTCATTATTGACCTTTAAATACTTTCAATGACGGTAAAGCATTACCTTCAAAATCAAACAGCGCTTGGTTTTCCCATGAGTTCCCCATGTCCCCTTTGTTGCCACTATATTTCATGCCGGCTTTCGTGGACCAAGTTGCACCATCAATCGGTAACCATGCCGGCTCCCAGTAATAGAGACCCAAACCTTGTCCATCAGGCAGTTCATTCAACAGCGTCATGATGTCAGCCAAGTATTGTGCCTGACCCTTGATTGAGACGCTGTACCCTTCAATCGGGCCTGATCCGGCGTAGCTGTTACTGAGTGAGTCCCCATTTTCAGCGGTAAAAGGAAAAGCCGTTTCCACCAATACGATCGGCTTGTGATAGCGACGGATCACATCATTCATATTGGCTTTGACTTTATCGATGGGTCCATGCCACCACGGGTAGTAAGACATACCAATCACATCAAAATCGACGCTGCGTTTGGTGATTTCATCAAACCACCAGTGGAACAGGCCGTTGTCCCCCGCTTCCGCGAGATGCAACATGATTTTGATGTCTTTACCACTGTCGTTATCATGCACGGCTTGAATGCCGGATTTCAAAAGACGTGACAGGCGGTCGAACTCTTTGCCATCTTGCCCCCAACTCTTGCCGTCAGGCCATAGCATCCCGCTATTTAACTCGTTACCGACCTGAACCATGTCTGGCACAACACCTTTGGCGTGGAGTGCTTTCATCACATATGCGGTGTAGTCGTAGACTTTCTCAGTCAGATGCTCAAATGTCAGTTGCTGCCACGCTTTGGGTTTTTGTTGCTGCTTCGGATCCGCCCAGAAATCGCTGTAATGAATATCAAGCAGGAATGACATGCCGTTTTCCTGTGCGCGTTGACCAAGCTCGATGGCTCGTTCTAACGTATTATTCCCGCCACCGAACACTTCACCACTGGCAGACATCGGGTCAACCCATAAACGTGCGCGGATCGAATTCACCCCATTTTCTTTTAATATGTTGACCAGATCTTCCTGATGACCATTTTGGTAATATTTCCCGCCTAACTTTTCTATTTCAGGCAACATAGAAATATCCATACCCCGGATAAAATCAGCGCTCAGGTGTGGCGCAGTGATCACCACATCCCCTGAGTCGGCATTCATATCAGCACGATGATTAGCCGATGAATTCGCGGATTGACAGCCAGCCAGAGCCACTGCCGCACTAATGAGTGCAACCTTTAATTTTCTATTCATATCTTTCTCTCTCGTATTAGCCTTTCGTACTACCTGCTGTTAAGCCAGATACAAAGTATTTTTGTAGTGATAGATAGAGCAGCGCGACAGGGATTGAAATCAGGACGGCACCTGCGGCATATGTGGTATAACTTGCGCCCATTTTTTCCACGACCAAATTATATAAACCGATCGGCAAGGTATAATTTTCCGGTGTTCTTAAAATCGTGGTTGCGAGAATAAAGTCGCCTAATGGCCCCGTGAAAGAGAATAATGCGACCACCGCAATAATCGGTTTGGAAATAGGTAATATAATTTCCAGAAAAATACGAATATGACTGGCACCATCCATTTTGGCCGATTCATCCAGATCCTTTGGTATAGCGTCTAAGTACCCTTTCATTAAATATGTATTCATCGGGATCATCCCGCCGACATAAACCAGCACTAATGCAAGATGGCTATTAATCAAACCCAACATCTGTGCCAGAACAAATATCGCAATCAAGGCCGAGAATTGAGGGATCATCTGCAACAGAAGAAACAACATCAGACCATTTTTTCTGCCCTTAAAGCGAAATCGTGAGAAAGCATAGGATGTACAGGACACACAGATCAGCGTGAGAACCATGGTCAAAAAGCTGATTTTCAAACTATTCCAAAACCAAGTCAGATAGGCGACTTTGTCATTGGCAAACAGCGTGGCATAGTGGCTCAGCGTTGGGTTATCCGGAAAAATGGATTCTCCCATGATGCTGTTGCCCGGATAGAATGACGCGCCAACCGTCCACACTAATGGGTAAATAATGATCACCGATACCAACAGGATCAGGCCGTAGCTCAAAGTCAGTCGAATGCGATTACTACGTTTAATACTCATATTATTGCGTTTAATACTCATATTGTTATCTCGCCTCTTCTTTGAATGACTTGGTCATCCGGAATTGCCACAGCGCAATACCGACTACGAAAATTGACAGTAGCAAGGTAATTGCAGATGCCACCCCGTATTGCGATGAAGACATCGTCAATTTATAAATCCATGACACTAAGATATCGGTGCCGCCCGCATTACTCCCAATAACCGCAGGACCACCATTGTTAAACAGATAAATAATATTGAAGTTATTGAAGTTAAACGTGTATTGCGTGATCAGAATCGGTGCAATGGAATACAGTACCAGCGGTAATGTGATAGTTCTTAACTGTTGAAATTTACTCGCACCGTCCATCGTGGCCGCTTCATACAGATCACCGGGGATCGCCTGTAACACCCCGGTTGTCATGGCAAAGACAAACGGGAAACCGAGCCAGGTCTGAATCATGATCAGCGCAATTTTGGTCCAGAATGGGTCGGTCAGCCAAGCTCTCGGTTCAATACCGAAGAAGTCGAGAATCACATTGTTGATCACGCCAAAGCTGTCGTTAAACATCCCGGTAAAAATAAGAATGGTCACAAAGCCCGGTACCGCCCAAGGCAGAATAAAGATAGTCCGGATCAATGGCTTAAATTTAAGGTCTTTCTGATTCACCAGAATCGCCAACAGAACCCCGACGGTACATTGCAGCGTTGATGCAACTAGCGTCCAGACGACCGTCCACTGCAAGACATCAATAAAAGTATTGCGCCATAAATTAATATGGAAAATGTTGAAGAAGTTCTTTAACCCAATCCAGTCAACCAGTTTCGCAGGTGGTGAGTTGTACAGGTTGTAGTTGGTAAAACCAATGGCAAAACCGAAGATAATCGGAAACACAACCACAAAGACTAAGAGGATAAAACCGGGGCTGATCATCAGATAAGGAAAACCGGCATTGATGATATTGCGGTACTGAACGCGCAATGAGTTCAGCGGGCGGCCTTGATCAAACAACTGGCCGTTTTTATAGGCATCATTGATACTCAGGACATACACGACTAAACCAAATACCACCACAAGCGCAGCGATAATCCCATGTGCGAGCAGGAAAACTGAGTTGTCTTCAGGGAGGTTTTCACCCAGTGTGACCAGCCCCCACATACCGTGGGAAATAAAGTCACGCGTGACGGCATAAAAACTCGTGAGCAAGATGAAAAACATCATGCCTTTGACAAACTGGCGGTTATAGAACTGGCCAAAACCGGGGATTAACGCAAGTATGGAGGCCGTCAATCGGTGGGATCGATATAGTCCCGAGTCATGCTTAAAATGTTCACTCATGTCAGGTATCACTTACAAACTCCATTTCAGAAAACATCTGAGGAAAACTTCTGGCGTCTGTCAGCCCAAGCCAAAACGGGTACATAGGGCTAACAACTGCTTTCGCCAGAACGATATTTACCAGATCAATATTCACTAGAAAAATATTCACCAGACAAACACTTTCTAGAGCAATATTTACTAGAACAATATTTACTAGAACATATTGATTAGAGAAATATGTTTAAATTATTGACCCATCATTGCGTGGTTCGCTTCAATTTGCATTTGGATGCTTTCTACCGCAGAGTCGAGTGCACTTTTCGGATCTTGTTTATTGGTCGCAATCAACTGCAAGGCGCTGTTGGCTGGTCCCCAGACTTCATTCATTTCTGGAATGGAAGGCATTGAAGTCGCGTGGATGGACTGAATCGCGACCGCACTTGCACCCGGGTCATTTTTGATGACTGGATCGTTCACCAATTTTTTCACGGCCGGAACCTCACCGGTCAGCTCAAAGCGGTGCTTGGCATTCTCATAATTATTGATGAACGTAATAAATGCTTGCGCGAGTGGTTTGTTTTTCGAGAAGGTGGAAATGCTGTAACTCTTCACCCCCATAAATGATCCCATTGGCTGACCAGATGGCAATTTCGGAAGTGGTGCGACACCGTAGTTGATGCCCGCTTCTTTATACGGCTGGAGCGACCAAGGGCCCGTTTCAACAATCGCGGCTTTGCCCGAAGTGAATAATGAATCAATAGCATTCAGTCCGTTATTGCCAATAATGCCCGTCGGAAAGACTTTCGACTGGTAGAACTTCTGAATGAATTTTGCGCCTTCTATCGCCCCGGGAGTGTTCAGTAATATTTTATCGGGGTCGTAAGAACCGTCGGCTTTTTTACCGAAAATATCGCCCCCCATCCCGTTTAAAATGCCATAGGTGTAATAAAGCTCATCCCATTTAGCTAACAAACCGTATTTATTTTCCTTGCGAAACGTCTTCGACAGCTCAAATATCTCGTCCATCGTATCCGGGAGCTTCGCAATAAGGTCTTTGTTGTACACCATAAATAATGTTTCAACCGACTTTGGCAAGCCGTAGAGCACACCATTATATGTCAATGCATCAATCGAAGATTGCGTAAAGGTATCGGTAACCGCTTTATCGACCTGAACCGGAGCAAGCAGCCCCTGAATAACGGCCCCGCCAATCTGATCATGGGGAATCAAAACAACGTCAGGACCGGTACCCGCCGGGCCGTCCATACGCAGAGATTCAACCTGACCACCGTATGGCATTTCAAGCACTTTCACGTTCACATCGTGTTGTTTCTCAAATGCTGCAACTGCTTCTTCATTACCAAAAGACTTTTGAATGTCTTCCCAGACTAATAAGGATTGCTGCGCCAACACCATTGGCGAACAGAATAGAGCCGTCACTGCGAGAGCAGATATTTTTTTACTAAATTTATTATTATTCATAAAATTTCACGCCTTCGTTTTTGGTAAAAAATAAAATTTATGGTGCAAATATGCTCTTTTGTGTTATTTTTTCCATAGATGCAATTCATTGACGTGATATAAATCACCATAACTGACAGCTATTGTGATAAAACAAGCAATTAAAAATAAAATTTACTAAATAAAAGACGAATTAGATCACACACTTTATTCATTATCATTTATGAGGAACTGAAAATGTCTTCGATTCAATTATCCAATGTCGTAAAACGTTTTGACGATACCCAAACCATTCACAACGTAAACTTGTCGATAGAAGAAGGTGAATTTGTGGTATTTGTCGGTCCATCTGGTTGCGGGAAATCGACGCTGTTGCGGATGATCGCCGGTCTGGAAGATATCAGTGATGGCGCTATCTCTATTTCAGGAAATATTGTGAACGACACGCCCCCGTCAGAGCGAGGCGTCGCCATGGTATTTCAATCTTATGCGCTCTACCCGCATATGACTGTTGCAGAAAATATGGGGTACTCGTTAAAGGTGAACAAAGTGCCAAAAGAAGAGCGTGAGAAAAAAGTGCAACTGGTCGGTAAAGCACTCCAGTTGGAACATCTGCTTGATCGTAAACCGGCCCAACTGTCAGGCGGGCAGCGCCAGCGCGTTGCCATCGGCCGGGCAATTGTCAGAGATCCCAAAGTCTTTTTATTTGATGAGCCGCTCTCAAACCTTGATGCTGAATTACGTGTAGACATGCGCCTGCACATTGCAAAATTACACCAAGAACTGAAGTCAACCATGGTCTACGTCACGCACGATCAAGTCGAAGCCATGACACTAGCAGATAAAATCGTGGTACTGCGTGATGGAAAAGTTGAGCAAGTAGGGTCACCGATGGCGCTGTACCATCACCCAGTAAACCGATTTGTTGCCGGATTTATCGGCTCGCCTAAAATGAATTTTCTGCCTTGTACTGTTGAAGGCTGGGATGAAACCAGCTTAACGGTGACGCTGGATGTCGGTCGTTCAATCACCTTACCGATCAAAACCGCGCAAATTGAAATCGGCAAAACACTCACATTAGGGATTCGGCCTGAACACCTCACAACAAGTTCGGATATGATCACGCTCGCATTCCAGTGTGAAGTAGTTGAGAGACTGGGAGGCATGACGTACATCTTTGGCCAATGTGGCGGTGTGGATGACTTTAAGTACCTCCATCATGGGGATACAGAGGTACAGCCGGGTGAGTCAATTTCGTTATTTACATCACCTTCCCATTTACACATTTTTGAACCTGATGGAAGCGTCATAAAATTTGATTCTGTACAATCAATGCATTAACGCTCTGGCACCAAAGTGCATTTTAAATGCGCTTTGGCATGTAGGACCGTCCGATAAAAATAATATAGGGTAATCTTTTGGCTACACTTAAAGACATTGCACAAAGAGCTAACATTTCTACTTCTACGATTTCGCGCTTTCTGAACGAAGACCCGACTTTATCCGTCAGTGAAGATAAAAAGCGGGCGATTTTGGAAGCCGTCGAGTCACTGGGTTATCAATCCCCCAAACGGAGTAAAAAACAGTTTATTCATCATGAAGCCCCCAAAACAAATGAGCCGGTTGGCGCACATGTGGTGATGTTGAACTTTTTAACCCCCACACAAGAAATTGACGACCCGTATTTCACTTCGATTCGTGCTGGTATTCAAAATCGCTGCTTAGAAAAAGGCATTGATTTAAGAACACTCCATTTAGATCAAGTCGATACTAATCTCAAACTTATAGAAAACTCCCCTGCCCTGATCGCGGTCGGACATTTCGCCGACCATGTTGTCGATACATTATATAAAGCGAACCGCAATATTATTTTTGTTGATTCGAATCCCTTGGGCAGCAAAACAGATGCCGTTCTAATTGACCGGTTCGCCTTATCCGAAGAAGTGATGCAGAATATATTAAAAAACCGCTGCAAACGTCCTGCTTTTATCGGCAATAATGAAGAACGCTTGCATGTTTTTCGGAAAGTGACCAAAGAAAACGGCTTGTATCACGAGACGTTATGTAAAGTCAGTAAAGAATATTGCATCGAATCCGGATATCAAGCGATGAAAGAAATGTTACGCCTCGATGAACTGCCTGATGTGGTTTACGCTGCGACAGATATGGTTGCTGTCGGTGTTTATCGCGCCATTTATGAGTGTGGGCTAACCATTCCGGGAGACATACAAGTCATCGGAACCAATGATATCTCGTCAGCCCGGCACATGAGTCCAAGCCTGACAACAATGAGACTATTTCCGTTTGAAATGGGAGAAATAGCAATCGATATGTTTATTGAGAAAATGGCTGGCAGGCCGTATAAAAAAACGGTTTTATTTGGTCATGAATTTATATGGCGGGACAGTTTTAAAATGGCATAACTTTGCTGCACTTTTTATTCAAAAGGATTGGTTATTCAAAAGGATTGATTATTCAAAAGGATTGGTTATTCAAAAGGGCTTATTATTCAATAATAATTGGTTATTCGAATGAGTCTGTTATTCAAGGCCGTCATATTGTGCAAAATACGTCATATTGTGCAAAAAATGTCATGACAAACGAGTAGACTTAATTATTTTTCACAAAGACCATCTTCACAATTATCTAAGTAAATTTACTTAGATAATTCCCCCATCATCACAACCACACAAAATAATCAATTCAAATCCCCACAACACTTTGATTAATCACATCAATATTAAAATCCATTGCTATTCTATTCCTGACGTCATTCAAGTGACGATAACGTGAATCGATAATAAACGGTGGAACAATGAACAATACCCTAAAAACACTAGCAATCTGCAGCTCATTAGTGACATCAGGCTATTCTCACGCGTTGATTAAAGGCGCGGATATTAGTTGGATAACTCAGATGGAAGACAGTGGCTACGAGTTCTACAACGATTGGGGCTATCGACAAGATGTCCTGTCAATCTTACGAGACCATGGCATGAACGCCGTGCGTTTACGTGTGTGGGTCAACCCGCGTGATGGTTATTACAATTCACTTGAAGATGTGATCGTCAAAGCAAAATGGGCCAAAGCCGCCAATATGGATGTGATGATCGATTTCCACTATAGCGATACGTGGGCAGATCCAGGCAATCAGTGGAAACCTGCGGCATGGGCGCAACTCAGCTTTGACGATTTAATGGCACGCGTCTGGTCTTACACTCGTGACTCACTCACGACCTTAAAAGCTGCGGGGATTACCCCAAAATGGATTCAGGTCGGTAATGAAACCAATAACGGCATGCTGTGGAATGATGGTATGGCTTCAAGCCACATGCGTAACTATGCATGGTTATTTAATAGCGGACGCAACGCCGCTAAAGAAGTCTTCCCCAATGCCAAAGTCATTGTCCATTTAGCCAATTGCCATGACAGCGCCAATTTCCGCTGGATACTGGATGGATTACAGGCCAATAGTGCCTGGTGGGATGTGATAGGAGCCTCTTCTTATCCCAAGAATGCGACCGGCCTGTCTTGGCAAGAAGCAAACAAGCGATGCCTGAATAATCTCAATGATCTGGTCAATCGCTATGGGACTGAAGTGATGATTACCGAAATCGGTGTCCCCTGGGATGACCCTGAATCTAAACGTATCGTTGCAGATATGATCCAAAAAGTACGTCATGTCAATCAGGGCAAAGGGATCGGAATTTTCTATTGGGAGCCACAGGCATATAACTGGCAAGGCTATACCCTAGGCGCATGGAATCCAAATACCCGCCGCCCGACAGAGGCGCTGGATGCTTTCCTTGAATAATGCATAACGGAGATTCCCGGCCCCTCGATCATCAGAGGGGCATCATGACGGCCTAAGCCATCGTTATCCGATTCCTGAGATTGGCCGTCACGGCAAACTGCCCGTCAACCGTAATCACGATGGCTTCCATACCATCAATTTGATTCACCGTCTCTATAATACTTTGCGGGGCTAATCCAAACAGCTTGGTGGTGTAAATGTCACAATTTAATGATTGATCGGCAATAATGCTTAACGAGGCCACATTGTTATCGACAGGATAACCGCTGTGACTATCAAAAATGTGGTGGTACTGATTGCCATTGTGTTTAAAGGTTCTTTCATAAATGCCAGAGGTGACTACCGACTGATTTCTTATCTTTACCTTGGCAACACAATGGCCTCTCGGTTGAAAGGGATTTTGGATCCCGACATCCCAGTCAAGATTATTTTTCGGTGACTCTCCGTAAACCAGCAGATTACCACCAATATCAATCATGGCTGATACCGGCTGTTTTTCTTTGAAAAAATTCATAATCTTGTCGCTGAAATAGCCTTTCGCAATCGCCCCTAAGTCGATTTCAATCCCCTCTTGGGCAAAGAATACCGAACAACGCGCATCGTCCAGAATGATATTGGTCGGGTCTAAACAGCCCAAGACGTTGTTGATTTCTTGTTGGTCAGGGACTCTCGCTTCTTTAAAACCGACCCGCCAAAGTTTAATCAATGGACCAATAGCAATGTTCAAAAAGCTATTGGGGTCAAGGCTATGTGCCCTGCCGATCTTGATGAGTTCATACAAGTCTCGATCAACGACGACCGGCTCTTTCACCGCTGTCGTTTTCAATGCATATAGTTGCGATTCCTTGTTGTTGGCACTAAAAACCTGCTCATAATGTCTTAATAGCGCACACGCTTCTGCTATCCATTTCTCGGCCTGTTCCCCCTTAAAATAAAGGCGGATTTTCGTCCCCATCAGATCTATCAATTGATTGGCGTCAGTCATGAGTTATCCTCCTCCGCATTCGGTTTCATTTAATCCGTCCGTTTCTTTTAATCCATGCGTGGCTGTATATCTTTATTGTGCAGAAATGAATCCAGCAAACCTTGATCTAACGCGGATAGCTCTCTGTCGCAATGATGGGCGATAAAGTAATCCAGATTTAATTGGTCCATAGGCAGTTCATAAACATTGTACTTTGAAGGACTGGGCGCAATTGCCAGACTTTCAGGAACAAAAGTAACCCCGAGATCTGCCATCGCAAGGTGTTTCACAGTGGTGATTTCACGGCTTTCCATAATGATGTCGGGCTTCACTTTATAAATACTTAATAAATAGTCTATTTGCGCTCTGATAGCAGACCCTCTGGAAGTTAATACCAGCTTCTGTCGCAATAAGTCTTCTATGGCAATACTGCCAGGTACAATCGTGCCGATATCCGCTTGATAAAGCTCACAAGACTGAGGAATAATCGCAAAATAGCCATGTTTTCCCCATGTCACAGCAAGTAAATTCGGGGCAATATTGTTTGAGTTCTGCCCGATAAAAAAGTCCACCTCTCCCTTTAATAGCCGTTTTTCATTGTTTTCCGGTATATCTTCCACCAACTCGACTTGGCTATTGGGGTATCGCGATAAAAATTTTGGCAAAAACAATGGCATGAGGTAGCTGCCAATACTGCCTAAGATGCCGATTTTAATCGTCGTCTTATTCACGTCATTTAAGGCTGTGATCTGCCTGCGCATATTGGCGTAAACTGTTTCGAGAGCGCTCAGGTAATCGTAATAAATTTTGCCTTGTTCGGTTAAACGGTAAGGCAGTTCACTGCGGTTGATGATCTGACAGTTCAGCTCATTTTCAATCCGTTTGATGACCTGTGTTAAATACGGTTGGGAAATGTAGAGGGAATCAGCAGCCTTACTGTAATTGCTAAACCGCAACAAAGCATCAATATGATGTAAGGTGTTTTGGTTGTGGTACTTCGACATCTCTGGCTCCCTGCCTGTGATTCACTTTTCCATAATAACAAATTACTTATTAATAGTTAATATATTGCTATTAGATAGCCGTTTAAGACTGTGTTACAACAGTAACCAGAATCTAATTATGGTTATTGTAAATATAGGAAACTTCTCATATGAACTATTTAGCAATTGTTGGCACCAATTCTCATGTGTCAACAAACCGTATGCTGCTGCAATTTATGAAAGAGCACTTCAAAGAAGACGCGCAACTTGAGCTCTATGAAGTCAGAGACTTGCCAGCTTTTTACGAAGTGAAAGACGATCAAGTCCCTGAGGCAGTTGCAGCACTATCCGCTAAAATCCTTCAGGCTGATGGGGTCATCATTGCTACGCCTGAATACGACCACGCGATCCCTGCGGTACTGAAAAGCGCATTAGAATGGATCAGTTATACCAGTCAGGCGCTGACCGACAAGCCTGTGCTGATTGTGGGTGCATCCCATGGTTCACTAGGATCTTCACGTGCTCAAGCCCATCTTCGCCAGATCCTTGACTCACCAGAATTAGCCGCACGCCTTATGCCAAGCAGCGAATTCCTGTTAGGAAAATCGCAAGCGGCCTTTAATGCTGGCGGCACTTTAATCGATGAAGATAAGCGAGCTGAGCTTGATGAGATTTTTAGAGAATTTATGCTGTTTACCCAACTCATAACAAAACTCTTATCAGAAAAAGTCACCATCAAAAAAGACAAAAAATACGTTTGGCAAACTCAAGAGGCATAAGAGAAATGAAATTTACAGCAATCGTCGGAACCACTTCTCCAAAGTCCCACAACCGGACACTGCTTCAGTTCATGCAAGCGCATTTTAAGGACAAAGCAGATATCGAGCTGTTGGAAATCAACGACGTTCCTATGTTTAATCAGGACAACCCGTCCAACAATCCACAACTGCTAGAGATCAATGAGAAAATTATCGCGAGTGACGGCGTTATTATTGCAACTCCCGAGTACAATCACTCGATTCCGTCTAGCCTGAAAAGTGTACTTGAATGGTTAAGCTACGAGCTTCATCCGCTTGATGGCAAGCCCGTCATGATCATCGGTGCATCTATTGATTCTCAAGGGTCTTCACGTGCTCAGTTGCACCTGCGTCAAATACTGGATGCGCCTGGGGTCAATGCGAACGTGATGCCTGGATACGAATTCCTACTGGGCAATGCCCACACAGCTTTTGATGAAAATGGTCAGTTGAACAGTGATGGCACAATCGACTTTTTAGACATTTGTTTCTTACGATTCATGCGTTTTGCCAAGATTTCAAATCAATTGAATGAAGAAGAGGCATTCTCATTCACGCCGGGCACTTATGACGTTCACGCGCTGGGTCACGGGGGCGCGCTCCCCATGAAAGTGGCGTTCAGCGAGAATAAAATTGAAAGTATTGAAATTGACACCGGTAATGAGACCGAAGGTCTGGCAGATGTGGTATTCGTGCGTATCCCAGACAAAATCATCGAAGGTCAAACGTTGAATGTAGATGCTCTGTCTGGTGCTTCTGAAACCAGTCATGCGGTTCTTGATGGTGTAGCGAAAGCAGTGAAACTGGCAGGAGTTAACCCTGACATCTTAAGACGTCGTCCGAAACCAGCCAGTAGCTTAAACAAGGGTGACGAAGAATACACCTGTGATGTGGTCGTTATTGGTGGTGGCGGCGCAGGTCTAAGTGCTGCGGCAACCGTTTTACAACAAGGGAAACGTGCCATTGTACTGGAAAAATACCCAGCCGTAGGGGGAAATACGATCCGTACCGGAGGTCCAATTAACGCGGCAGATCCTGAATGGCAGCGTACTTTTGAAGAAAACCCGGGTGAAAGACACACCATTGAATCGCTTCTAAACACCGATGAAAGTGATATTCACGAAGAATATCTGGATGACTTCCGCGCTTTAAAGCAAGAATTTGCGGTTTACCAAGAACAATTTGGCCAAGCGAAAGGCTACTTGTTTGATTCACCGCTGCTCCACAGAATGCAGACTTATTTCGGTGGTAAACGGACTGACCTTCAGGGCAACAATATCTATGGCCAGTATGATCTGGTTAAAATCTTAACCGATCGCGCTTTAGAGAGTGTTCAATGGCTTGAAGATATCGGTGTGGTGTATGACAAAGATATCGTCTTTGCCCCGGTTGGTGCGCTATGGCGCCGTGGCCATAAGCCAGTGAAAAAATACGGAACGGCCTTCATTCTTGCGTTAAGCAAATATATAGAAGACATGTCAGGAACCATTATTACCGATAGCCCGGCGAAAGAATTCATCATCGAAGATGGTGAAATTAAAGGAGTCATCGCAACGGGTGTCAACGGGCAGAAGATCACGGTTCGGGCGAAAGCGGTTGTTCTGGCGACTGGCGGATTTGGTGCCAATACCAAGATGCTCAAACAGTACAACACATACTGGAGCCACATTGCTGACGATATCAAAACAACCAACTCCTACGCAATGACCGGTGACGGCATCCTGCTTGGTCAATCCGTGGGGGCTGGGTTAACGGGGATGGGCTTTACTCAGATGATGCCTGTCGCAGACCCGAACACCGGCGAGCTGTTCAGCGGCCTGCAAGTTCCACCAGAGAACTTCGTCATTGTCAACAAACAAGGGAAACGTTTTATCAATGAATTCGCAGGACGTGATGTATTGACCAAAGCGGCATTGGCTGAGGGAGGACTGTTCTATCTGATTGCGGATGATGAAATCAAGAAGACGGCAGCCAATACCAGTCAGGAGAAAATTGACCGTCAAGTTGAAGCGGGTACCCTGTTTAGAGCCGATACACTTGAAGATTTAGCCATCAAAGTGGGTATGGATCCGGCCGTGCTGGTGGATACCGTAAACAAGTACAACAGCTATGTTGAAGCTGAACACGATCCTGAATTCCATAAAGATACGTTTAGCTTGAAAGTGGAAAAAGCGCCTTTCTATGCAACGCCACGACAACCAGCAGTGCACCATACCATGGGCGGCCTGAAGATTGATACGGCAACACATGTTCTTGATGAAACCAACCAGCCGATCAAGAATCTCTATGCGGTTGGAGAAGTCGCAGGTGGTATCCACGCGGGTAACCGTCTTGGTGGTAACGCCCTGGCTGATATCTTTACGTTTGGTCGCATTGCAGGACAAACCGCAATTGCAGAAATGAACTAAACACACTCATTTGAGTCACAGAGGGCAAGCAACACTTGCCCTCTTATAAGTCCAAAAAAGACAACGTTCCCAAAAGTGTGATCACGATAAAACAAGCCAATACACTCAATTTCATAGCTAAAAAGCCAATAAATCATCAATAACCCTCAAGCAAAACCGATCAACTGTATAGATAATTCCCACCAATTACTAATCATAAAATCAATAGTATGAAGAAAATCAAATTTACCACGCCAAAAATAGGGAACGATCCCAAAAAGTGATCAAACCGAAAGTTTCATTCAAATAGCAAATGTAATCTCTAAATTCATCACCAAGATGAAATCAATGAAATTCAATCAACGATTGGATCCCCAGAAAATAAGAATGGTGGATGAAACCACTCATGGGGCTCAAGCATAAGTAACTTTTACGGAGTATAACGATGAAAACAAGTGGTATTTTGAAATTATCAGCTGTCGCCCTACTGACTTCTGCTGCACTCAATGTTCATGCGGGAACCAGCGTGACCAATGAAATGGGAACATTCGCGATTCATGGTGATGTGGAGTTTAATAATGACTACCGTAACCAAGAAACGGCCGGTCCCGACACCACGACTTATGATCAAAATGGCCGTCTTTTGATTGGTGTTGCCGGTTCTCGGGATGTGGGGAGTAATGGCTATATCAATGCAAATGCTGAAACATTGCTGCATCTCGATGGTGACATCACTGCCGATGATGCGTGGATTGCAATCGGTGAAAAAGCGGACTGGGAAATTAAAATGGGACGCTTTGAAGCATATGACCTCTTCCCTGCAGGTCAGGATACAATTGTCAATTACGCCCAAGACGTTTATATGACCAAGTATGCCCGTGGACGTAGTGACAATGGTCAGATCAATTTGTCCAAAACGACTGAACGCGTCTATTTCGAGCTCAGCACCAACTTTATGGCCAACGATGACGATAATATCAACGCAAGAAATAATGCGGTGTTTCTTCGTCCGGTCGTCGCCGCCACGCTGACTGACTCATTGAAATTAGCCGTCGGCGCAGAAATTAACGCAACTGCTGATGAAGAAGATGCGGCTAATGATTTTTCCGGTTATGGTGCAACGCTGAACTATACCATGGGTGACCTCAATATGAATGTGAGTTATGCCGCCCGTGACTTTGATGATACCACCAACCAAGAAGATACTACCTACGGTGTCAACGCGCAGTACCAAAACTTCTTTATTGCCTATGTCTATGCCGAAACAGATACAGGCACAACAGCGAAAAGCACCACCGTCTATTCCTCGTATAAATTCGCCAACATTATGGATGTAGAAGACTTGGCGCTGTACGCCGGTGGCTATTACTCCGACGTAAAAGATTCTGACAATACCGACAGCGGTCTACGTCTGCGGGTTAAATATCTGTTCTAAATTCCAACCACACTGCCTGTCAGCCCTATATCTGTTGTAACCGATACGGTTTAGATACGGGGCTGACTCTTTATCGTCTCGGCTGATTAGTTATTGACATGAATTAGCGAGACGATCGCTTCCAGTGACGTCAAGTATTGATCGGCCAGCGCAAACCGAGGATCCTGCTGGTGCGCGTTCACAACAAATGTCGTCATTGATGCGGCTTTGGCTGCAATCATGCCGGTGACACTATCTTCAATCACAAGACATTGATCGGGCGAAACATCGAGTTTTTGCGCAGCACTTAAATAAACGGCAGGATGCGGCTTACCGTAATCTTCATCTTCGGCACTACAAATTTGGCTAAAGTACGTTTCTATCTCAAGACGCTGAAGCACGGCTTGAATAATTTCCGGCCCGGATGAGGTCGCTAAACCAATGCGATAGCCCGCCTGTTTCAGCGCATTCAACAGTTGATGAACACCCGGCAGTGCATGACCATGCGCCCTCACCTGAACAATCAGTTTTTCTAGGATTTGCTGCGCCAGAATCACCGGATCAATCTGAAGCTGACAACGTTGACACCAAGTCGAAGCAATCGCGTCTAACCGTTTTCCCATGGTGTACTGAATACATGCTTCAACCGTGATTTCAGCACCATAAGTAGCCAGCGTTTCAATCTGTGCCTGCCGCCAGAACGGTTCTGAATCAATTAATACGCCATCCATATCAAAAATAACTGCTTTATATGGCAATGCCATCTGCTGTCTCTCCTCTGTTTACCGGGATTTGAAATGTAAAAAGCCAGCAAAATGCTGGCTTAAATTGATTGTTCGACGATGGGGAAAACTTAAAGAAAATGGAATGTAGCATTCAGATTGAAAGTTTTCATGTCATTGTCACCCATGACATAGGTTTGGTAGCTGGCACCGACAGAAATCGGCCCCATCATGAAGTATTCCACACCGACACCGTACATCAGGTCAACACCATCATCCACTTTGGCACCATTCACCTTTTCATCCCAGGCATGCAGGCCACCTTTGGCATAGACATGGAGCGGGCCAAAATCGATGCTTGGCTTAATCGCAAAATAACCAGTCGTCGCTTCTGTTTTATTGGTTGGCGAGACATCAATCTCTTCAAACTTTGTAAAACCGGCTTCTAAACCAATCAATGGCAGAATACCTGTGCCGACATGAATATTGTAGGCTGTACCATGTTCACCTTTAAAGTCAGATTGTCCAACGGAAGCGCCGCCATAAATCCATGAATCTGCAAAGGCAGATGTTGATGCACCCAAAAGTGCCAATCCAATTAATGTTTTTTTCATGATGAACCTTCTCTACTTTTTCATCGGTGATCATACGATTGGTGATCGTACTACTGGTGTTCATACTGTTGTTGTTTATAGCTGTTGATGTTCATAACTGCTGGTGTTCATACACAAGCGGCATAAAATTGCCTGCGCTCGCCAAAAAACTAACAGAGTTCTCTGTAATCATCTGTTTCATGCAAAAATTGAACCAAAATTAACATTCGCTGATGGCATTCTTGATCCGCTTATCCGAAACGGGATAAGGCGTGCCAAGTTGTTGGGCAAAAAAGCTCACCCTTAACTCTTCAATCATCCAGCGGATCGCTTTAACATTTTCGGGAATCGAAGCACCTTGCGGAATTTTGTTCAATAATTCCCGATAATCTTGCGTCACCGCTTCTATTTTCAGCATATGGAGTCGATCTTTGTTGGGATCGATGGGTAATTTTTCTAATCGACGCTCGATAGCCTTCATATACCTTAGGATATCCGGGAGCTTTTTCCAACCGCATTCCGTGGCAAAGCCTTTGAAGATCAGGCTTTCAATTTGCGCTTTGATATCAGAAAGTGCAAATGCCATCGTAAAATCGACTTTCCCTTTCAGTTTTTTGTTGATTTGATACGCAGTCGTCAAAATTTCTTCAACTTGTTTTGCAATATCAACGACCGTATCGCCCAATTCACCGCGAACGTACTCTTTCAACGCTTCAAACGCCTCGGCCTGCCAGACTAATCCGCCTTGCCCATCGATAAGCTTGTCGATCCCACAGGCAATGCAGTCATCAATCAGATCCAACACTTTGCCGTATGGATTGAAATAGAGTCCGAGTTTCGATTTGTTCGGTAAGTTAGCGTGCAAATATTTCACCGGAGACGGCACATTGAGCAAAATTAATCGCCGCTCTCCTGCTCGCATGGCGCGTTGTTGCTCTTGCTCGGTCTCAAATAACTGAATGGCAACACTGTCTTTTTCGTCAACCAGAGCCGGATAGGCTCTGACATCGAAGCCACCTTTTTTCTGCTGATAGACCAGAGGAAGCTCACCGAAACTCCAGGTATGCAGACCTTTCTGTTCGATATCATCATCGGCAACCTGAGACAGGGTCTCCTTGACTTTGTCTTTCAGGCTCTCTTTTAACGTGAATAAGTCTTTATTTTCCCGTAGCTTTCTATGACGATGATCGACGGCTCTGAATGTGATTCGCAGGTGCTCCGGGAGCTGATCGACTTGCCAGTCTTCCCGCAGAATGGTCACCCCGGTCATTCGTTTCAGCTCTTTTTCCAGTGCATCCAATAATGGCAGTTCCATCGGCGTCGTCCGGGCCAAAAAGGCATCTGCGTAGTTCGGCGCCGGCACAAAATTCTTGCGCAATGTTTTCGGCAACGATTTGATCAAATTGACCACGAGTTCATGGCGCAGCCCGGGGATCTGCCAGTCAAACCCCATCGGTTCAATTTGGTTCAATACGGCCAACGGGATATGAACCGTGACACCGTCACTATCATCACCAGGTTCAAATTGATAGCTAAGCTTCAGCTTGATGCCATTCTGATGCCAGAAATTCGGATAATCGAGTTCGGTCACATGGCTGGCATCACCTTTGAACAACATCTCTTTTTCAAAATGGAGATATTCCGGATTCTCCCGGCTGGTCTTTTTCCACCATGTATCAAAGTGACGGCCAGAGACAACTTCCGTACCGACGCGCTGATCATAAAATTGAAACAAGGACTCATCATCAATCAGAATGTCCCGGCGTCTCGATTTATGTTCCAGCTCTTCCACTTCTTGTAACAGCTTGCGGTTTTGTTTGAAGAAAGCGTGTTTAGTCTCCCACTCACCTTCTACCAGCGCACTCCGAATGAAGATTTCCCGGCTCAAGACTGCATCAATCGGGCCGTAGTTCACCAGACGTTTGGCAACAATCGGTACACCAAACAAGGTCACTTTCTCATCAGCCATCACCGCTGCGCGCTTTTTCGACCAATGCGGCTCACTATAGCTCCGTTTGATCAAGTGTTGTGCCAGCGGCTCAATCCACTCCGGTTGAATCTTCGCCACCACTCTGGCCCAAAGTTTCGAGGTTTCCACCAGCTCAGCCGACATCACCCATTTCGGTTGCTTCTTAAACAGGCCGGAAGCCGGGAAAATATGAAAACGAGCGTTTCTCGCCCCGTGGTACTCTTTCTCTTCCTGATCTTTGATCCCGATATGAGACAGTAAACCAACCAGAATCGAGGTGTGAACTCCCTGATAACTGCCGGGTTCCTCATTCAGTTTCAGCCCCAAGTCATGCATACTTTGATGCAATTGAAAATAGACATCCTGCCATTCGCGAATGCGCAGATAATTCAGATAATCGCTTTTACACTGACGTCTGAACTGATTACTACTCAGAGCCTTTTGTTGTTGTTTGATATAATCCCATAGATGAACAAAGGTCAGAAAATCAGAGTCTTCATGGTAAAAACGACGGTGTTTTTCATCGGCTGACTGCTGTTTCTCCGAAGGACGCTCTCGGGGATCCTGAATCGACAAAGCCGCCGAGATAATCATCACTTCTTTCAGACATCCCCATTTCGGCGCTTCAAGCACCATACGGGCGAGCCGCGGATCAATAGGAAGACGCGACAACTTTTGTCCAATCTCGGTCAACTGTTTTTTGCGTTCCTGAGTTTGCGTCTGAATCGCGCCTAACTCTTCAAGCAGCCGAACCCCATCTTGAATATTTCGCTTATCCGGGGCTTCCACAAAGGGGAATGCCTCAATGTCACCGAGCCCCAAGGCGGTCATCTGCAAAATGACCGATGCCAGATTGGTTCTGAGAATTTCGGGATCGGTAAACTCCGGACGAGATTGAAAATCATCTTCAGAATAAAGCCGGATACAAATCCCGGCTTCAACCCGGCCACAACGCCCTTTACGCTGATTGGCGCTGGCCTGAGAAACGGGCTCAATCGGTAGACGTTGGACTTTAGTGCGGTAACTATAACGACTGATGCGGGCGGTCCCCGGATCAATCACGTATTTAATCCCCGGCACCGTCAGCGATGTTTCAGCAACGTTGGTCGCCAAAACAATTCTCCGCCCGCTGTGGGATTGAAAAATCCGATTCTGCTCACCCGCAGAGAGACGCGCATACAAAGGCACAATTTCAGTATGTTTGAGGTTGCGCTTGCTCAAGGCATCGGCGGTATCCCTGATCTCACGTTCCCCGTTCATAAAGATCAGGATATCACCCGGCCCTTCATCACTCAGCTCATCAACAGCTTCAAAAATACCGTCGAGCTGATCACGCTCACTCTCATCTTCACCGGCTAAGGGACGATAACGGGTATCAACCGGATACGTTCTGCCGGATACTTCAATGATCGGGGCGCTGTCAAAGTGCTGGGAGAAACGTTCAGGATCGATCGTCGCCGACGTGATAATCACTTTCAGATCAGGACGCTTCGGCAACAACTGTTTTAAATAGCCGAGAATGAAATCAATATTCAGACTCCGCTCATGGGCTTCATCGATAATGATCGTATCGTACTGATTGAGAAATCGATCATGCTGAATTTCAGCCAGCAGTATCCCGTCCGTCATCAATTTAATCTGAGTCTGATCGGATATCTGATCATTAAAACGCACTTTATAACCGACGAAATCGCCGAGTGAAGTTTTGGTTTCTTCAGCAATCCGGGCCGCGACAGAGCGTGCGGCTAATCGACGCGGTTGTGTATGACCAATCACCCCATATGTGCCACGCCCCAATTCAGCACAGATCTTCGGCAACTGTGTGGTTTTCCCTGAGCCGGTTTCACCCGCCACAATCACGACCTGATGCTTTTCAATTGCTTGGGCAATATCATCTCGTTTCTGACTCACAGGCAAAATCTCCGGGTACTCTAATACCGCAGAGGTTTGCTGTCTGAGCTCGGCTGCCATCATCGATTTGGCAATGTCCTGAGCGATTTCATCAAAAACGGCCTGTTTGGCGTTGGGGTTGTTAATTTTACTGGCCCCCTGAATCCGTTTACTCAGGCGGAACCGATCTTTGAGCATACATTGTTTCAATGCATGACGCAGAGTTCCCAGAGTATTGGCCTGTGCCTGAGGGGGTTGGGTATGTGGCTGTGACGACGTCAAAGCGAATCCTATTGTATACTTGATTAAAACTGGCCGGATTGTATCACTGTCAGGCCATGACACCAAAAACTCCTTGGTTTTCATCATCAGGCTGACAAGACAGTTCTCACTCCAATCTGGTGCAGGTGCGACGTTTTTGATGTATATTTCGTTTGATGTCAGACATGCAGGTGAGACCCGAGATAACGTGAAAGCTTCTGAATTGATTCATATACTGAATGCCCTGCCCAATGATCCGGAAATCGTGACCGGAGAAACGTGGCTTCCGGAACGTTTGCTGCACGCCAAATGTCTTGATGATTTGTTGTTTTGTCAGTTTGATAATGCGCCGGAAGAAAATGAGGGGGACGAAGAAGGCCGAGGATTCGTCGATCATGAACTGTCGCTGATGAAAAGTCATATCATGCAGATTTTTACGGAAAAAGCACCTTTGGAACATAAGCGGGATGCGATTCTGGCTTTGATTCTTTATGCGCATGAACACTCGTCATCGGATGTGGTCGAAATGCTTGAACAGATCAGCCTGCAAGAAAATAGTTTGCAGGAAAGCAGTTTGCAGGAAAACCATTTTCATGAAAGCAATGTTCATGAAAACAATGTCCATGAAAACAATGTTCATGAAAACAATGTCCAGGAAAATAATATTCAAGCAAACCATCTTCAAGCAAACGATCAAGAAACTTAATTCCGTCACGTCAGCGAAGTGCGTTGTCAGCGCTCCAATTTTCCTGTCTCAATTAACTGCGCAAAGAAATCATTCATCGTCACCGACAATGGCCGATATTTCAGCCCCAGTTCCCCAATACTTTTGGTATTGTTGCCTTTCCAGGCGTAGCCGACATTTTGCGCAATACTTTTCCGAGTCATCGCAGGGTTGAGCAGCGGCCCAAACAACCAGACCAGCCATTTCGGCAATACGCGTTTAGGTAGCGGATAGTGCTTGCCGTATTTGGGCAACAGCTGACGCGTCATTTCAAGTAATGTGGTGTTACAACCAGAGATGATATATCGACCTCGGGCATGAGCAGTATAAGCGGCTGATAAATGGGCTTCAGCAACATCCCGAACATCAACAACTCCGACCCCCCAGTCCGGCACACCGGCTTTCATGGAACCATCCCCCATCTGACGAATAATATGAAAACTTTCAGAGGTTATATCAGAGGTGACAGCCGGCCCCATCACCAGAGAAGGATTAATGACAACCAATGCCCATTGTTGCTGAGCCTCCGCGATACGCCATGCTTCTTTTTCAGCTTCGGTTTTAGAATATGAATATGGATTATGCTCCAAAGAGCTGGAATGATTCCAGATTTCTTCAGTCACCATACCATGTTCTAAGTTTAACAAATCAGCATTATCGCCATAGATGGCGGCACAACTGCTGGTCAGCACAACACGCTGTACTGACGGCGTTAAAGTTGCCTGACTCAGTACATTGCGCGTGCCTTGCACGGCTGGCGCAATCAGTTCACTTTGCGGATCGCTGACCAGAAGCCGAAACGGAGACGCGGTGTGAAAGACGACTCGACAACCTTGCATCGCTTCAGCATATGACCCGTCATCGAGTAAATTGGCCTGAAAATAGCGAAGCGTTCCCGGTGCCGTGCGCGCGATTTGGTTGAGAGCGTTGAGTTTGTCCTGCTCCCTCAAATCACGAACTGTCGCGTGTACTGTTACACCGGATTCAAGTAAGCGTTTTATCAGCCACCCAGCCACATATCCTGTCGCGCCAGTGACAAGTACCGGCCATTTACGGTCAATGCGATACATAATTCAATCGAACCCATCTAAACAGGATGTAGACATTGCAATGCCACGCCAAAATACACGAAACGCCTCCCGAAATATTTCTTCTCTCTCATGCCGGGAATATTGTTTCCGGTTCGTATATGCCACCAGCGCATGAAGGTAACTTTGCACATTGATACAGATCAGTTCGGGAGAAGTCGGATGGAGTATGCCGATCTGCTGAGCATCTTTGAGTTTGTCGTACATCGGCACCCATAACTCTTCTGCATACTGGTGTGCAGTTTCACCCAATAACTGCGAGGCATTCAGGACATTCATTGTCCGGTATTCGGTCAAATGATCATAAGACCAGTGCGCAAAAGCAATCCATTGGGTAAAACAGACATCGAAGACCGAAGCAGAGAAATCAACATAACTCAAAATGACATCAGCCATGTTTCGCTTGACAAAGATATAGACCTCATCGATCAACATTTGCTTGGTCTCAAAATGATTAAACAGCGTGCCATTGGAAACACCGGCCTCTTTCGCAATCGCCGCCGTCGAGACTCCACCGCCATCCTGAGCGAATAAACGAATCGCGGCTTCAATGATCTGACGTTTCTTGGTATTCATCAAAAACAAAACTTTTAGAGTGACTAGTCACTCTAAAATAATGCAGAAGTACCAATGGCGTCAATCATTATTTAATTGAGAATCATTTGCACCTTGCAAGTCACTGCTTACCTTTCAAACCGCACTTTACTTCTCAAACCACATTTGTAGCAAAACTCATACGGTGGCGCTGAAAATGAACCGGATCGCACTTTGGCGGTCAAAATGTCATTGGCAGTCAAAATATCAAAAGAGCATCAATGGGGTTTGCAAGATGGTTTCATTGACCCAGAAGATGACATTGCATAGTCTTTGCCAAATGCAGTTGGGTATAAAATAATCAATATCGACCGGATCACGTTTATTTTCTGCTGATCCTATGATATTTCTTACGGCTGATAATCAAGCGCTTCTGTGAGGAAAATATGTTTAATACCATTACATCGCTTTTTAAAGAACTACTTGAAGGTCAAGATCTCGGTCATCATGAAGACAGTCCGCAACTGGCAATCGCTTGCCTGCTGACTGAGGTGTCCGGGGCTGACCACGACATATCCGGACCAGAAAAAGATGCGCAAACTCAGCTTCTCATCAAACTGTGTCAACTGACTCACCCCGAAGCTGACAACCTATTAAAACAGGCTGCACAACAAGTTAAAGATTCCGTTTCGCTCTATGATTTTACATCCCAACTGCGAGCGTTATCTCAAGAAAGACGTTTTGAACTGATCCGTGCTATGTGGGAAGTCGCCAATGCCGATGATTACATCGACCCATTTGAAGATGCGGTGATTCGTAAGACCGCAGAGCTTTTATATGTTGATCACCGTGAATTTATCCGAGCAAAATTAACCGTGACTGAGCATAAGTCTTAACGGGCAATCGTTCTTCACGGAATTAGCTGCGATTTTTCGTCACGATCAACGTAACTCACGAACATCCATCCATTTTATGATAAAAGTCGAACATCCCTGTTCGACCTCTTCTGTTTAGTCTCTACACACCCGCCATCCTGATTGCTCCTATGATGAGGATTGTTTTTACAAAAGTATCAACTGAGGCTATGCTGCTTTTGCTTTTTCTTTTTCTTTCTATTTTTCTAATAAAGGATTCCTAAAGATGTGGATTCTTGTGACACTCTTTGCCGCAACCTGCCAATCGCTCCGAACTGCTTATCAAAAAACATTGTCTCAAGAGCAAGGCTTTTTACACGCAACCATGGCACGCTCGTTGTACGGCTTACCCATTGTGAGTGTTTATTTATTGATCTGCTGGCATTTCGTCGGGCAAGTCACCTTACCGTCCGTCGGGCTATTTTTGGGATATGCGTCCGTTTGTGCCATTGCGCAAGTCCTCGCCACCTACCTGATGCTACGCGTTTTTCAGTCCGGCAGTTTTGCGTTAGGGACACTTCTGGCAAAAACAGAAGCGGTACTTGCCGCCCTGATTGGTATTCCGCTGTTACACAACTCGCTGAATCTGATTGCATGGAGCGGTATAGCACTGGGCGTCATGGGGACGTTAGTCATGAGTGTCCGACTGAGTAATTTACGGCATATACATAAAGATATGTCACTACTGGCCGGGCTGGGCAGTGGATTCTGTTTTGCGATCACATCAGTGACAGCGTCACTTGCCAGTCATTCACTGCAAGGCTCGATTATTACCAGCGCGGGTGTCACCATCTGGTACGTCCTTGCGCTGCAATCGGTACTCTTATGTGGTCTGCAAATCTATCGCAGCCGTGATTACTTAACACCGGTGAAACAGTCTTTTTTGCTCAGTAGCAAAGTGGGCATTCTCAGTTCAATGGGATCGATCGGTTGGTTCACCGGATTTGCCCTGATTAATCCGGCACTGGTCAAAACGCTGGGGCAAATCGAGATTCTCGGCACACTATACTTTTCCAAGCGTCGCTTCCATGAACGGATGGCCTTACAGCAATGGCTCGGTGGCAGCATGATTATCGGTAGTGTCATATTGGTCGCGATTGCAACGCTCCTATAAAAAATTGCAACGCTCCTATAAGACGAAAGCAACTAACACGAAAGCAACGCGATAAAACGATCACGCGATAAAAAAAGCAATGCGGTGAGCCGGTACATTGCTTCCTCGCACCACAAATGACTCGCGTTATAACATGGTCAACGCCAGTTTCGCGAGATTATAGGCGTCAACATAGCCGGAATGCTGACGCCCTTCCCACGGAATCCCTGCCGACTCTTGAGCCGTCCGGTGTCCGATGCGATTTTCTTTCATTCGGTGTTGAATCCGGTACAAGGTTGCCAGATTAATAAACTCATGAATTGGTGAGTCGATGCCTTTCTGCTCGCACTCTTGTTGCAAAATCAGATCATCCCGGCCCCAAGCCATATACACTTTCTTGGTTGAACCAAAGTTTTTGATCATCGACTGAATCACCTGCGCCAGCGGTCGCCCCTGTTTTTCCAATTTACGCGGCGTAATTCCGGTCAATTCAGCGCAGAATAAAGACACCTCATCCTGTTCCGGCAGAACATAATACTGGGCTCTTTTGACGATTTTACCTTCATCCAGTGCAATTTCAGCTAAACCGATTTCAATAATTTCTCCGGTTGTGCCGACACCGTTTTCATTCCAACAACACATTTCCAGATCGAAGCAGACTACCCGATTGCAGTTCATAACCTATATACCCAGTATTTCGCTCAAACCCGTGATCATAATGAAATAATCGCAAAAAGCGAACCACGGATACTACACCCCGAACAGGATGCACAAATAATCAGCGAACAAGCGCCTGATAACGGCAAATCCAGAGAGTTCATTCATGGATTGATGGCCTTTTGTGTTAAGATTTGCGCCACTATTTTAATGTAGCAGAGAATTACATATGACCTTCGATCTAAACACAATACCGACGAGTTTCGACATGCTTCATGCCATTCTGGCCCTGTGTGCCATCGTTTTATTCATTTTAGTCATTAGCCGCCGGGCAAAAGTTGTCGAAAAAATTGTGGAAACACCCGTCGAAACCGTCGTTGAAAAACCGGTTGAAAAGATTGTCGAAGTAGAAAAAGTCGTTGAAGTTGAAAAAGTCGTGGAGAAAGTCGTTGAATCCAAGCTGGCAACAACATCAACGGACTCTGCCTTACAAATACTTGCTCTGTTCCAGAAAGAAGCCAGATTGGTCGATTTTCTCAATGAAGATATCATCCACTATTCCGATGAAGAAGTGGGTGCCGCAGCACGCGTGATCCACAGCGGTGGTAAGAAAGTGCTCGATGACTATCTCAGTCTGCAACCGGTTCGTGACGAAGCAGAAGAAAGCAACATTACGATTGAAGCGGATTTCAACCCACAAGCCATTCGTCTGACGGGACATGTCACCGGTCATGCACCTTATCAGGGCCTGTTGGTGCACAAAGGCTGGCAAGTCACCGCAATCCATCTTCCTCAAATCGCACCAGACTATGATGCATCAATTATTGCGCCAGCAGAGGTGGAACTGTAATGGAACAACATGCGCGTTACTGTGTCGGGATCGATCTCGGAACCACTCATAGTGTGCTGTCTTATGTGGATATGCATGCTGAACCCCCGCAGGTCACGGTATTATCTATTCCACAAATGACCGCACCGGGGACGGTTGAATCATTACCTCAGTTAGGCTCATTTATCTATCAACCCCATGAACATGAAATGTCACCCAGTGCACGGATTCTCCCTTGGAGTGATGAGCCGCAAGCATTGGTCGGGGCAATCGCCCGTCAGTTAGGCAGCAAAACCCCGATTCGCCTCATCGCCAGTGCCAAATCCTGGCTGTGTCATGGTGGCGTTAACCGTCGTGATGCGTTCTTGCCGGCCGGTAGTCCGGATGATGTCAGTAAGCTGTCGCCACTACAGGCCACCGAACTGTATCTCGAACACTTACAAAACGCCTGGAACCATCAGTTTCCCCAGTATCCTTTGGCTGAACAGGATGTCACCATCACGATTCCGGCCTCGTTTGACCCGGCAGCACGCGACTTCACCGCTGAAGCCGCCAAAAATATCGGCCTCAACCGCCGGACACTGCTGGAAGAGCCTCAAGCAGCACTCTATAGCTGGATTGATGCGAATGGCGAGTCATGGCGTGACCGTGTCAATGTCGGTGATGTGGTCCTGGTCGTCGATATCGGCGGCGGAACAACCGATTTATCGCTTGTTGAAGTCAAAGAAAGTGACGGTCATCTGGTTCTGGAGCGGGTTGCTGTCGGTGAACATATTCTTCTGGGCGGGGACAATATGGATCTCGCCCTCGCCTATCGTCTGAAAATGAAACTGGCGCAAAATGGTCAAGAACTGCAAGCGTGGCAAATTCAGGCGCTCACCCACGCCTGTCGTGATGCCAAAGAAGCCCTGCTCAACGATGCAGAGCTGGCTGAAGTACCCATTGTTGTACCGAGCAGAGGCTCGAAACTGTTCGGTTCGACGTTGAAAACCGAACTGACCCAACAAGAGGTCCGTCAGACGCTGGTCGATGGCTTCTTCCCCCAAGTTGGGGTTGATGAACTGCCTCAGCAAAGAGCCCGGGGCGCACTGACGCAAATGGGGCTGCCCTATGCGCAAGATGCCGGAATTACGCGCCATGTAGCTGCATTTTTAACCAAGCAAGCAAGTGCATCCACTGACACAACAGATACCATGATGCCGTTTGGCGGAATTCCCGGTCTGGAAGCGGCCAATGCACCGACTTTTATCCAACCCAGCGCGATTTTACTCAATGGCGGTGTGCTCAAATCGACGTTACTGACAGAACGTTTGCTGACCACCATCAATCGCTGGCTGACCGATGCCGGTGCCGAGCCCGCTCGTACGCTGACTGGCATTCACCTGGATCTGGCGGTGTCTCAGGGCGCGGCGTATTACGGTGCGGTTCGTCAGGGAAGTGGCGTCAGAATTCGCGGCGGATTAGCCAGTGCTTATTATGTCGGGATTGAAAGTGCGATGCCGGCAATTCCGGGCATGGCACCACCACTGGAAGCCATGTGTGTCGCCCCGTTCGGAATGGAAGAAGGCGCCAGTGTCACCATCAACCAGCGGGAGTTCGGTTTGGTGATCGGTCAACCGGTTCACTTCCAGTTTTTCGGTTCAACGGTTCGGCGCGATGACTCAGCCGGCACCCAACTGGAGACGTGGTCTGGCGATGAACTTCAGGAACTCCCAGAGATTCAAGTGACACTCCCCGTCACCGAAGGCCGCCAAAACGGCCAGATTGTTCCGGTCACGCTCGCCGCCCGGGTCACCGAAGTGGGCACGTTGTATCTAGAAGCAATTGCCACCGATAACGGCCAGAAATGGCATGTCGAGTTTGATGTACGTGAAGGATAACTATGGCGACACAACATTATTTAGTCGGCATCGATTTGGGCACAACCAATACGGTTGTGGCCTATTGCGAGAACGGCCAGAATCTATCTGAATGTCCGATCCGGCTTTTCGAAATCGACCAACTCATCGGCCCCGGTGAAGTCGCCCGTAGACCGACCCTGCCCTCGTTTCGTTTTCATCCGGCACAAGGACAACACCACCCGACGGATACTGCACTCCCTTGGACGCATCAGCCCGTCGCTGGTGATTTCACCCCCGTGATTATCGGAGAATGGGCCAGAGAACTCGGTGCACAGGTTGAAGGACGACAGGTCGTCAGTGCCAAAAGCTGGTTGTCGCATCCTTCGGTTGATCGCTACGAAGCGATTTTACCCTGGGCCGGCACGCAAGATGTCGAAAAAGTTTCTCCGCTGCTCGCCAGCGCCAGTTACCTCAATCATATCCGTCAGGCATGGAATCATCATCATCCGGCCGACCCGCTCGAACAGCAAGATATTGTTGTTACCGTACCTGCTTCATTTGATGAAAGTGCCCGAAAGTTGACACTGGAAGCGGCGGCACTGGCGGGAATGCCTCATGTCAAACTCCTTGAGGAGCCACAGGCCGTTTGTTATGACTGGTATAATCGCTACCAGTCACAAGCAACCACACAGCTCAAAGATGTGTCCGCGATTCTGATTTGCGATGTAGGGGGCGGCACAACCGATCTCAGTCTGATCTCGGCGGCATTGGTACAGGATGCGCTGCAATTAGATCGGGTCGGAGTCGGAGAGCACTTGATGCTCGGTGGTGACAACATCGATCTCGCGCTGGCCCATCTTGCCGAGCAACAATTTGCTCAACGGCATAATCAGACTCAAAAACTAAGTTCGGCGCGCCTGAGTAAACTCATTCAGCAGACCCGCAAAACCAAAGAGAGCTTACTTGCGGCTCAGTCACCGGAATCAGCCAAAATTACCTTATTGGGCAGTGGTTCAAAACTTTTGGGTGGCACCAAAAGTATTCACCTCGATAAAACGCAGGTCCGGCAGATGGCACTGGATGGATTCTTTCCTCACACCACGCTCGATACCCTGCCCGCCCAAAGAAAAGGCGCGGTGCTGGAGTTCGGTCTGCCCTATGCGGCAGATCCTGCGATTACCAAACATATCGCGGCATTTTTAGCGCAGCATCCGGCTTTAACCCGGACAACCGATCAATCGTCAGCCCCACTCGGCCTCCTGCTTAACGGTGGGGTTTTCAATAGCGATCTGATTCAACAGCGGCTCACGCAAGTTTTGTCGGACTGGACCGGACAACCGATCATCCTCCTCGACAATCCTCATCCCGATCTGGCTGTCGCGCTCGGTTCTGTCGGATACCTTAAGGCCTGCCGAGGCGCACAGCTGAAAATCGGTGGCGGGGCCGCACGGTCTTATTTTTTGCATTTAGAACAGCGCAAACAGCAAACCTCTCAGGCGCTCTGCCTGTTAGCCAAAGGGACTGATGAAGGCCACGAGATCCGTTTATCGAGCCGTCGTTTTTCTCTCACCCTTGGCGAGCCGGTTCGTTTTAATCTGCTGACCTCACGACATGATAGCCTCGGTGACGAGTCATCGATTCAAAACGGACAACTGGTTGATGTTGATCCCGACTATTTTTCCCCCTTGCCGCCCTACATTACGTCACTCGAGCGGATGTCTGATCAATCGCTGGCGGCGAATCAAAAAGACCGGGTTGAAGTGTTTCTCTCCACGCAGCTCACGCCAGTCGGTACCTTGCAGCTAGAATGTGTTCAGGTTGATGATGAACAACACCGCTGGCAGTTGGAATTTGAGGTGCGTCATCAGTCACATCATGAAGTCGCCGCATCGTCTGATGTGCCGGGGCTTGCTCAAGCCTGTGAATTGATTACCGGCTTATACAGCGGCAATAAAAACAGTGATTCTCAGGCCGATCCGCGCACACTGAACAAATCACTAACCCAGTCGCTCGGTGACAAAGATGGCTGGGATATCACCACCAACCGCCAGTTATTTGATCGATTGGCTCAAGGCAAGAAAAGACGCCGCCGCTCCGAAGCACACGAAAAAAACTGGCTGCGGCTGGCGGGTTTCACCCTACGTCCGGGATTCGGTGATCCGGTCGATAGTTGGCGTATCGAGCAAATTTGGTCGCTCTATCAGCAAGGCATTCAATTTCAGACCCACCAAACCTGGAGTGACTGGTGGACATTCTGGCGTCGGGTTTGCGGCGGACTCAATCAGGAACAACAAGAAACGATTCTGGCCGATATCGCCAAATACCTTCATCCCGGTGCACATAACAGCAGTAAGCAGGCCAAAGCAGCACAGGAAAAAGGTTATGAAGCGATGGTTCGTCTGGCTGCTTCACTGGAGCATCTGGAAACGGAAGATAAGATATTGCTGGCGAACTGGTTCATCAAACGGGCGCAGCGCCAATCTCAATATGCACAGGCGCATTGGTGGGCCGTCGGCCGTCTCGCGTCAAGAGTGTTACTCTATGGCAGCCAGCATAAAGTCATTCCGAGAACGCAACTCAGTCACTGGTTAGCGGAATTACTGCAACAGGATTGGAAACAAGAACCGATGATCGGTTTTGCAGCCATGATGATGTGCCGGAAAACCGGAGATCGTCAGGTCGATATTGCTGATGAGCTGCGTGCGGCTATCGCGGATAAACTCAAACAAAGCAGAGCACCGCAAAGCTGGCTTGCACTCATTGATGAAGTCAGCCAAGCCTCCGAAAGTGACTCAAAACGCATCTTCGGTGATACCCTGCCGAGTGGATTACTTTTACTTCGCTAGTTCACTGCCCGCAGCCAATACGCGGCATCAATGACAGATGATCAATGGTGAATGGTGAAAACAGAGAGAAACGAGTCAGGACGGTTTCAACCGAAGGGAAACCCGGGCGAAAAACTTCGCCCGGAATCAGTCAATGAATTATTTGACTGAATAACGTTTGAGTAAATCATCTACAACTTTGGTATTCTCTTCCACTACAGTCATACCTTTGATTTCAGGTACACCTGCTCCCATGAAGATATCGCTACTCATTGTGCTGCGATCGATATAATTCACCGGTCCACTGGTACTGAGTTGCGAAGACTGCTCGGCTTGTGCTTCAGCGACTTCAGCCGCGCTGCTAACAACAGTCAGACGTGCTGCGGCAACGTTGTTACTCTCATTCGTCTCTTTTACGACCTGACGATAATCGGCAGAGAGTACAATCATGTAATTACCGGCAGGAAGTGATTTAGGAATGTTAAGCGTGAAGCTGTAACGTGCCCCTGATGGTAGTGCAATCGGAATTTCACCGAAGAGACCTAGCGGCTGACCATTCGCGTCCGCCAGTAAAACGCCTAACGTTGGCGCTGTTCCCGATGTTTGAGGGCATCCCGTGGCAACAGTGGTTTCAACAGAGACTTTGCCGCCAGCAACAACGGTTCCCGGAGAGAGACTTCCTGAAGCAATCAGCCAGTCAGGCGCGTTACAACTGGCAGTAGTGGGCGCATTGTCTACAGCTGCATGTTCTTGTGTTGAAGCCAAAGCTGATTGGCTACTTAGACCAACTGATGCGATAAGCGCGACGAATATAGGTGTTAATTTCATAGTATTTTCTTCCGTTTTTATAGGCTTGTTCAGTTAACGTTAATTAACATTAATGTCCATTTAACAACGAAAGCCAAAATATATTCAAATCCGGTTATTGGATAAAGACAATAACCAACTCAATACATCCCCTGCACGCTGACATTAAAAATAACCAGCATACGGAGTAACAGAGAATAAATTCAACTTCCGCCCCCTTGTCACTCTTTATATTACCCATCCATTAAAATTGATGAATAAAAGCCGATATAGAATGAACAAGCACGTATATTATGTTCTTTAAATATACACACCACAACACCCAATGTTCAACTTGTTGTATAAAAACCTAAAGAGACATTAAAAATGAGAGCATGATCGAATAATATCTGAGATGCTGTTTATAATGATATAAACAACATTTATTGTATTATTCAATTTAATATTAACGCATAGTTTATTCTGATGTAGATCGCTGAATATAAATAGTATCCTTCATCGAAATTATTTAATTACACCGATAGAAGGCCAGTATTCCATTCGGTTTATTCAATTTACCGAATCAAATCGAGGATGCATCGTCAGGGGCTTTAATCCTGCTCATAGTACCTGCTCATGGTACCTGTTCAACAGCCTTTCACTAGCTTGCTGCGGCCAATCAATATCACGGTGATGCAGGCATTCTCTGGGACCAGTGCTTCATCTTGCTGTCAGGCACTCCATTTTTTGTATTGGCAGTGTAAGACGATAGCTCAGCGTATGATGCCCATTATGTGGATATAAAAGACCGAACAACTTATTTTAGATAAGAAAATATGACCATCGGATAAATAAATAATAGCAAAATAAATCGTAATCCATTTTCGTCAACACCTATCTTCTCGATTGATTAAGCTTTTATTTTTCTTATCATTTTAACTAAAAAATTAACACTGTAAAATTGAACGTAGTTTTATCAAAAAAACATCAATAGTCTCCAACAAACAATAGAACCTTATAAAATAAAGTAACGTTCTATCTCAGTTATCAATGTTAATTTTTCTTATCAAATAAGAGAAGGTGTATAAAATATTCACTTATATTGCAATCATTCATTTATACATTATTACATCTGTCATTTGATGTAATTGATACATCGTTAATTATATTGATCTATTTTAATGTAATTTACATATTAGTCATTACATTTATGCAATAAACATTCTCTCTGGCTCTCATTTTTGACCAATGGTGCAATCAAAATTGTTGCAAAATATGACAAAGAAGAGCGCAAAATAAAACGTGTTCCAACGAGATAAATATATCATTCAAAAAAACAGAACCTCACCTTTCAGGCGAACATCAATTCTGAAAGATGGGTTCACTGAGGGAATTCGCGACTATCTCCAATGATACGCTTCAATGATATGCTTCAATGGCACGCATCGATGCCTAGCAAAGAAACATTATCATCATCATGAATGCGTTTGAGTGGCTCGCTTATCCAAATAGGCTTGTTGGATTGCATCTCGGTTGTTCAGATATTCATCGAGCCCTGCTTGTCTTAAGTGACAGGAAGGACATTCGCCGCACCCATCGCCAATCACACCGTTATAGCATGTGAGCGTCTGGTTTCTGACTAACGCTAATGCATCATAATCATCGGCCATTGCCCATGTTTCGGCTTTATTCAGCCACATTAATGGGGTGACGATGTTCATCTTTCGATCCATCCCTTGCACCAGCGCTTGGTTCATGGTTTGGATGAATTCGTTCCGACAATCCGGATAGCCTGAAAAATCTGTTTCACAGACACCGGTAATCACGGACTCAGCACCTATCTGATACGCATAAATGCCTGCCAGTGTCAGGAACAAGATATTTCGGCCGGGCACAAATGAATTGGGTAATCCATTGTCCTGTAACTCATGGGAGACCGGAATATCGTCACGTGTCAGTGAGCTGATCGCTAATTCATTCAGCAAGCCGACATCCATCACTTTATGAGCTTTTACGCCCAACTGGGTCGCTAATTGACGTGCGGTTTCGATCTCAAGCCGGTGCCGCTGGCCGTAATCAAACGTAATCGCATGAACTTCATCATAAGTTTGCAGTGCTTCAACAAGGCAAGTGGTCGAATCTTGTCCGCCACTAAAGACAACAACAGCTTTTTTCATAACAATTCCTCAGGCAATAGCCAGGTATTTATGAGTCTGAACCGATAGACGCCAATTGCGCTCGATACACACCTCAATACATAACTCAGTCGCTCGTGGTTTCTGACTAATCGGTTGTAAAGCAATGATTGTATCATCGGCAACCGGTGTCTGGTGCAGTAAATGATCGAGCTGCTCAATATCCTTACGTGTGCCGACAGGATGCTTAATTTCATTGGCTCGTCGCAAGGCACCTTCCAGCACCGGCAAGCGGCCTTTCATCGCTATTTTTGGTGACACTGTCACCCATGTCTGTGCTGAAGCCCGAACGTCAGCCGTACCACTGGTTTCAATCTGACAATGACACCCGATCGCTTCAAAAGCTTCGGTTAACACGGTCAAATCATACAGACACGGCTCTCCCCCCGTCATCACAATATGTTTCGCTGTATAGCCTTGGCGGTGATAACAATCGATGATCGCCGCTGCGCTCATTGGGCACCAAAGCGGACTATCCTGAGTTTTCACGATGATATCGTCAACAGACCGCTGATCCTGCGGCTCGGTAAACCAAGTATGCTTTGTATCACACCAAGAACACCCGACCGGACACCCCTGTAATCGGACAAAAACAGCAGGCACGCCCGTAAAGACACCCTCACCCTGGATAGTTTGAAAGATTTCATTGACTTTATAAATACTCAAAATGAATCCTAATTCAGCGGTCATATTATGCGAGTCGCAGACCTTAATAGAAGCGTGTCAGAAGGTCAAATTAAACCCATGCCGTATTAACATTAAAATCAATGTGATGCTTTGCAATGATAATAAAATTCAAAAAGATACGCCTCTGCCCGATTTCTCCGTTCAAATTCTTGCCACCACATTTAAACCATCGGACAGGCGATTCCAAACACATCAGTCATCGGGGTTTTATCGCGATAAAACAACATCATGACACTGGATGTTATGCTTGTATTTGTGCTGAAACTCCCTCATATTGGTGCATCTTGGGAATGCATCCCACGGATAGAATCCCATGCCTCTTTTTATTTTTAGTCCCACATTTTCTGAAGTTACCGGTGATAAATCATGTATAAACTGATTGGACTCGACATGGATGGCACGCTGCTAAACAGTCAAAAACAAATTTCGGCCCGCACTCAAGCTGCCATACAGGCGGCAAAAGATAAGGGCGTTCAAATTGTTTTGTCCTCTGGCCGCCCCATTGAAGGGCTTCGTGCCTATCTCGACCAGTTAGGGTTGAACCGCGAGCACGACTATGCCGTTCATTACAACGGATCATTTGTCGAGAATGTGCTGACGGGCGAAATCATTCGTCAACAAGTTGTCAGCGCAGCCGATGTCAAAACCATTGGTCGAACAGCCCGGGCGCTTAACGTCAATACCCATGCGTTCAGCCAAAAACTAGGGCTGATTACTCCCAAAAGCTCGAAATACACCCAGTTGGAAGCGCAAATCAATGGGATCGAGATCCATGAAGTCGATTTTGAGACACTGGATGACGATCACCCGATGATTAAAGCGATGATCGTTGATGAACCGGAAAAGCTGACCCAGGCCTATCAAAACTTGCCTGCGGCCGTCATCGAAAAATTTACGATTGTCCAGAGCGCCCCACATTTTCTTGAATTTCTGAACCCGCAAAGTAATAAGGGATTAGGAATTCAGGCCGTAGCCGAACGGTTGGGCATTCCGGCAGAAGCCGTCATATGTATCGGGGATGCAGAAAATGATCATCATATGCTCGAATATGCAGGTTTAGGCATTGCGATGGACAATGCGATGCCACAAACCAAGGCCATTGCTGACTACATTACTGCAAGTAACGATGAAGACGGTGTGGCACAGGCTATTGAAAAATTTGTACTGGCGTAAACGATATCTGTCCCCAAATTCCCGGCATCAAATCACCGGTATCAAGTCAATGGCGACAGTGGACAAATAAATACTCGAATCCGTGATTCAAGTGGTCCGTATCAACGTCCGTATCAACTTAAAAGCGCTCAGAGCTGTTGAATCACTCGGGCGCTTTTTATCGAATCCCCTTCCTTAAGCAATGGATGTGATGGCTGAATCCGAGTTTCTGATAGAGTTTGACGGCCGACTGATTAAAATCCCAAACTTCAACAAAGACTTGTTGCACACCATAGTCTTCGAATTCTTTTTCTATCCGCTGGAAAAGCTGACTGCCGACGCCCTGCCCGCGATAGGATGACAACACATAAAATTCGTCAATACTGCCCATCAACACGGTTTTGCTGACCGAAGAGACTAAATCAGCGAAATGACCAGACACAAACCCAATACAACAATGATCGCAAAGCGCGACAAACACCAGCCCTTCTGGGGATTCTAAATAATCAGCAATTCGCTTTTCTTCCATCACCGCTTCTGCCGACTTAAAGTGCTGCGGGCAAGCCACGTGATGTTCATTGTGTAACTCATACATCATCTGTTCAAGAACGGGGAGATCCGACGATTTCGCCAACCGAATATTAACCATAGCAGCCTCAGGCACAAGATAAGAGGATGCTAGTTTATACCCGACGTTCTCTCAGGTAAAAAAATAACGCACAAACAAGACCGCGGAGAGGCTGCCTTGCGTTGGCAACACCCTCCGCAACAAGATGACGACCCCATCATACGTCGCATCTTTCACACCGCTTTATGGTTTATCAGGATGCAATGTATGTTCAAGCTCAGACAAACTCAGCGGATCATCAATGGTTGAAGGCATCGTGTAATTTTCCCCATCCGCAATCTGCCGGATCACGCGACGCAAAATTTTGCCGGAACGCGTTTTGGGCAACCGCTCGACCACAACAGCATGGCGAAAACAGGCGACAGCGCCGATTTTGTCTCGCACCTCCCCGACTAACTCCAGTTCTAACTGGTGCGTATCGACTTTCATGCCATTTTTCAGTACCACCAATCCCAATGGAAGCTGACCTTTCAGCTCATCATGCACACCAATCACAGCACATTCGGCCACAGCAGGATGAGCCCCGACGATCTCTTCCATTTCTCCGGTCGATAATCGGTGTCCGGCGACATTGATCACATCATCAATGCGCCCCATGATGAACAGATAACCTTGTTCATCCGTATATCCCCCGTCACCGGATACATAGTAACCGGGAAACTGACTCAAATACCCCGACTCAAACCGATCATGATTACGCCAGATTGTTGGCATACAACCGGGCGGCAATGGTCGTTTCAGGGCCACATAGCCTTGTTGACCACAGCGCTGACGTTCGCCTTGCTCATCGAGAATATCAACAACATAACCCGGCGTTGCTTTGGTTGATGACCCCGGTTTAATCGGCATCGTTTCAATGCCTAACGGATTACCGGCAATCGCCCAACCGGTTTCGGTCTGCCACCAGTGATCGATCACGGGTTTATTGGTATGAGACTGCACCCATTCCAGTGTCGGCGGATCAAGCCGTTCTCCGGCCATAAAAATCGCCTGCAACGATTGGAGTGAGTCACGTTGGATAAATTCACCATGCGGGTCTTCTTTTTTTATCGCTCTGAACGCGGTCGGTGCAGAAAAAAGCACATCGACTTGGTATTGCTCACAGACTCGCCAAAAAGCCCCCGGATCCGGTGTCCGCACCGGTTTGCCTTCATAAAGCACCGTGGCACAACCATGAATCAGTGGCCCATAGACAATATAGGAGTGACCCACAACCCAACCGACATCCGAAGCAGCCCAGAATACCCCATCCTGCGGCATATTATAGATAGCAGACATCGAATACTTCATTGCCACAGCATGGCCGCCATTATCCCGGACCACACCTTTCGGTTTACCCGTCGTCCCCGAAGTATAGAGAATATACAACGGATCGGTTGCCCGAACCGGGACACACTCGTGAGGTGTCGCAACCTCAAACAGATGTTGCCAATCTTGATCTCTTGCGTGATTGAGCTCCGCAGTATGAACCGGCCGCTGTACGACAATGACCTGTTCCGGTTTCCAGCGACTGTCCATGATCGCTTTATCAACCAAAGGCTTATACGGAATAATTTTGTTGACTTCGATACCGCATGAAGCCGTTATCAGCACTTTCGGTTCCGCATCTTCGATTCTGACCGCCAACTCACTGGGAGCAAAACCACCGAACACCACGGAGTGAATTGCTCCCAGGCGTGCACAAGCCAACATCGCCATGACCGCCTCTGGAATCATCGGCATATAAAGCACCACCCGATCCCCTTTGGTGACGCCTTTAGCCGCTAACATGCCGGCAACACGAGCCACATCATCCCGCAATGCTTGATAACACCACTGTTTTTGGACACCAGTCGCCGGTGAATCATAAATCAGCGCCGTTCGTTCACCCCGCCCTTGCTGACAGTGATAATCCAGCGCCATCCATGCGGTGTTCATTACCCCATCAGAAAACCAGCGCTCGACCTGATGTTCATCGACACTCAGAATGGTTTGCGGTTTCTGAAACCAATCCAGTTTATCTGCCTGTTCGCCCCAGAATTTATCTGGGTAATCTTTGGCAAATTGATACTCTTGTTCATATGTAAGCATCATTTCCCCCATCGATAGTGGCCGGTATCCGTTTGATACCAGCGACCTTGGGAAGTTAATTTCGCACCCGTTCATTGATCACAAGTTAATTGATCACGAATAGCGCCATGAATTCATCAACCGGTGTACGCTCCAGACGTTCCTGATCCAGACACAGGGTCGTCAGAGCTTTCACACGGCTTTGAGGGAAACGCGTCTGTAAATTGCGGATGAATTTTTGCTCAAGTACAGGAATTCCTTCTTCTCTGCGACGCCGATGACCAATCGGATACTCGACCACCACTTTCTCTGTACATGAACCATCACGGAAGAAAACCTGAATGGCATTGGCGATCGAACGCTTATCCGATTCGAGATACTCATGGCTATAACGGGTATCTTCCTGAATCACCATTTTATCTCTGAGCTGATCGATACGCGGGTCGCCTTGATGGAAGCTATCTTCATAATGTTCAGCAACTAAATCACCATACAGCAATGGCACAGCCGTCATATATTGCAGACAATGATCGCGGTCTGCCGGATTGGCCAGTTCACCGACCTTGGAGATGATACGAATGGCTGATTCATGCGTTGTCATTTCAATGCGATCAATCTCGTCAATCCGATCTCGGACATAAGGATGCAATTGAACCGCACACTCAACCGCCGTCTGCGCATGAAACTCAGCAGGAAACGAAATTTTGAACAGAACATTCTCCATCACATAACTGGAAAATTTTTGTGGTATATCAAATGCTTTGCCTTTGAACAGCACATCATAATATCCCCACTGCGGGGCTGAGAGTACCGTCGGGATCCCCATTTCGCCCTTCATGGTGATCATCGCCAGCCGAACGGCTCGCGATGTCGCATCGCCGGCTGCCCAGGATTTTCGCGAACCGGCATTGGGCGCATGGCGATAGGTTCGCAGCGCGCCCCCATCGACCCAAGCCTGAGAAAGTGCATCAATAATCTGCTCTCGGCTGCCGCCAAGCATCTTGGTCACCACGGCAACGGACGCCACTCGTACCAAAAGTACGTGGTCAAGGCCAACCCGGTTGAAACTATTGTTCAATGCCAGAATGCCTTGAATCTCATGCGCTTTGATCATCGCGGTTAAAACATCTTTCATGACCAACGGTGGTTTGCCTTGAGAGACCGCCATGCGACTCAGATAATCTGCCGTCGCGAGAATGCCCCCCAGATTATCTGAAGGATGACCCCATTCGGCCGCCAGCCATGTGTCATTGAAATCAAGCCAGCGAATGATACAGCCAATGTTAAACGCGGCCGTAACCGGATCGAGTTCATGAGAGGTGCCCGGAACCCGTGCGCCATTGAGCACGGTGGTGCCCGGAACGGTGGGACCTAAATGCTTGGTACATTCAGGAAAACGTAATGCAAGCAGACCACATCCCAACGTGTCGATCAGGCAATTACGCGCTGTCTGATAGGCTTCTTGTGAAGTAATGGGCTGTTGATCAACATAATCGGCAATTTGAACCAGTAGTTCATCCGGTTGTTGCCGTTGATTAAAATCTACATTCTGACTCATGAGTCTGTCCTTGGTTAACGCTGTTCAATGGGAAGCCAGTCCTGATGTTCAGGGCCATGATAGTCGGCACTCGGACGAATAATCCGGTTATTGTCCCGCTGTTCGAAAACATGAGCGGCCCAACCGGTCAAACGACTGATGACGAAAATCGGGGTAAATAATGGCGTAGGAATCCCCATGAAGTGGTAAGCGGAAGCATGATAGAAGTCGGCATTACAAAACAGTCCCTTTTCCCGTTTCATCACCGCTTCAACCCGTTCGGAGACAGCATAAAGGTGGTGATCGCCAACCTGTTGTGAAAGACGTTGGGACCACTGTTTGATCAGCGCATTCCGAGGGTCACGTTCCCGGTAAACCGCATGACCAAACCCCATGATTTTGTCTTTGCGGGCCAGTTTTTCGAGCAGTGCGTTTTCCGCTTGTTCCGGTGTCCCCCATTGTTCAATCATTGCCATAGCCGCCTCATTCGCACCCCCATGCAGCGGGCCGCGCAGCGTGCCGATTGCCCCGGTAATACAGGAGTGGAGATCCGATAAGGTCGACGCGCACACCCGGGCATTGAATGTCGATGCATTAAATTCATGTTCAGCATATAGAATCAGTGAACAATGCATGGCTTGACGGAATTGCTCGTCGGGTTCGCGGTCAAGCAACATCTTCAGAAAGTAGCCCCCGATGGAAGCTTCACACCGATCTTCGGTGTCGATCCGCACCCCATCATGGCTAAACCGATACCAGTAACAGATAATGGCCGGGAAGCAGGCTAATAACCGTTCAGTGGCTGACAACTGCTGGGAAAAATCCGTCTCGGGCTCAAGATTTCCGAGTACCGAACATCCGGTGCGCATCACATCCATCGGATGTGTTTCTGCAGGTAAGCGTTCTAAAACGTCCTTGAGTACCTGTGGTAATCCACGTAACTGCATCAGGTGCGTGGTGTAGGCATCCAACTCTTGTTGGTTCGGCAGTTTGCCTTTGAGTAGCAGGTAAGCCACTTCTTCAAACTGCGCATGATTGGCAAGGTCTGTAATATCGTAACCACGGTAGGTTAATCCTGTTCCGCTTTGTCCGACAGTACATAAAGCAGTCGTGCCAGCACTCTGGCCCCGCAACCCTGCGCCTCCCAATTCCTTGTTTGGCATATTGAGCTCCTTGTTTCCTGCCGCTTATCTCTGACGGATAACCATGGTCCCGGAATGGGCAATGATTCAGTCGGCAGGATTGATTTCACGTTATGGATTTAAATTGTTTGATGCAGCCGATAATCGGCTGTCTTGTCGTACATCAGGTCATGACCTGAATCCCCCTATCAATGCGACGACTGCTGGGCAGAAAATAACTGATCCAGCTTGTCCTCGTAGGTGTGATAATTCAGATAGTCATACAGCGCTTGCCGAGTCTGCATCTGTGGCAATAACGCCTGCTGATGACCCGTCGTGAGCAGATGTTGATAGACCATTTCCGCGGCTTTATTCATGGCTCGGAATGCACTCAACGGATACAGCACCATGCTCACTTTCGCTCCGGCAAGCGCATCACAGTCATACAAAGGTGTCTGGCCGAATTCGGTAATATTCGCCAAAACCGGCACCGGTCTGCCAATGGCATCTTCCAGTGCTGTCGCGAACTGCTCATATTGACCCAGCTCGACCATCGCTTCGGGAAAAACCATATCGGCGCCAGCTTCAACATAAGCAATCGCCCGTTCAATCGCTTTTTCCATCCCCTCAACGGCTAAAGCATCGGTACGTGCCATGATGACAAAATCATCATCGACACGTGCGTCAACAGCAGCCTTAATTCTATCGGCCATTTCATCGCAATGAACAATGGCTTTGTTGGGCCGATGCCCGCACCGTTTTTGCAACACTTGGTCTTCAATATGGACTGCCGCAGCGCCTGCTTTTTCCATCGCCCGGATCGTTCTGGCAATGCTGAAAGCCCCGCCAAATCCAGTATCGATATCGACTAACAACGGTAAATCACTCGCATTGGTAATTCGTTCAACATCCACCAATACATCGTTGAGTGTCGTAATCCCCAAATCAGGCACCCCGTAAGAGGCGTTGGCAACACCGCCACCGGACAGATAAATCGCCTGATGGCCGATTTGTTGCGCCATCATGGCGCAATACGGATTAATCGTACCGACGATTTGGAGGGGGTGGTTGTTGCTGACTGCTGCTCTGAATTTTTTACCCGGACTGTTCATGATTGTTCTCCCTGTTCGGACAGCATGTGGACTTCAATCAGTTTCCGACTGCCCGCAATATGACGCCGCATCAACATTTCCGCCAATTCTTCATCCCGCTCCCGGATTGCTTTCAGAATAAACTGGTGCTCCCCCAGTGCTTCTTTCGGCTGGCTGTGCGCCCGGGGGGATTGATAACGAAACATGCGCAATAAATGATACAACTCATCACACAATAGTCGGATAAGCTGTTGATTACGGCTGGCTTTGATAATGCAATAATGGAAATCAAAATCACCATGCTGATGAAAGTATGAAGCCCCTTCAATTTGAGTAAGATGGTGGGCATGTTTTTCTAACACGGTCTCTAAATTGCTCAACTCTGCGGGCGTGATATATCGGGCTGCGAGACGTGCAGCCATGCCTTCAAGCGCTTCCCGCACCGCATACAGTTCAATCAACTTTTCATAAGACAGCCCAATGACTCTGGCACCGACATGCGGTATCCGTTCAATCAGGCCAAGACCTTCCAAGCGCATCAACGCTTCCCGCAATGGCCCCCGGCTGACCTGAAACTGGCGGGCAAGACTGGGTTCGGAGATTTTACTCCCCGATGCAATCTCTCCCTGAACAATCGCTTCAATCAGGTAATCCGTCAGATGTTCTGACTTGGTGTTGTCTTTCTCCGGCTGAATTAAATCTGTCGCTTGATCCACTGTCGTCTCTCTTTTAATGAGGTCTTCTGACCGACTTCATGTAAAAAATAGCCGATCCACAGGTAGAACAGCAAGCAGATTGTTGACAATTTAGACTAATGTCTAACCCATGAAATCTTCACCATATATCAATTAAAAATTAAATTATTTAAAAACAACAATATAGTTTGAATACTTTTTTAGACCTAAAAAAATTGTCAACAATTTAGCCTAAAGTCATCGACTTTATAGGCATGTAGAACTGATTGAACGGCCGAAAAGCACGAATGAAAGGGAGAGAAAAGCCGAGTGGCATGATGAGCAATGTCATGCATGAGAGGTAAATCGATGAATAGGTGAATCGGTGAATAAGCGCGACCTGAATGACTATCGAATCAGACAGGAAGCGCAGCAACAGCTCAAAAAGCATCACAGATGCTAGCCGTAATAAGAATATATCCGCTGTAATTCAAAATACGGGGATCAGGAGGCAGACTAGGCTTTCCACCCCGGATTGATCAGTGAAGTCAGATAATGATCTTCCCACTGGCCATTAATCAACAGAAAATCTTTCATCTCGCCTTCATACTGAAATCCTAACCGCTTCAGCACAGCTTCACTGCGTTGATTACGGGGCATGTATGTGGCGGAGATACGATGCATATTCTGCGCTTCAAACATAAACCGACACGCCATTTTTAATGCCCGGGTCATCACACCTTTCCCCTGCGCATTTTCAGCCAATGAATAACCGACATAACAGCTATGAACCGGAAAACGTGAAATTTGGCTAAACGAAATCGTACCGAGCATTTCATGGGTAGACATATCGAAAATCAGGAGATAGAAACCCACCGCCATCGTTTCTAATTCTCTGAGTTTAATCAGACGTTGTGACCAACCTTGTTCAAGAAAAAACGCCGCTTCTCGCTTCGGTTCCCATGGGGCAAGGAAGTGGCGGTTGACATTAAAATACTGGGCGATCGTTCTGGCGTCATCAACCCGAGCCGAACGAATCACAATGTCACCATCGACATCATAGACTTGTTTATACATAAATTACTTAGCGTCCTGTTGCTTGTCACTTCGAGAGAATCAGCCTCAATCACAAGGCGATTTACATCCCGAAAAAATTAATGTTTCCGAATATCGTAGTCTCGCAATTTGTTTGCAATTGAGGTATGAGAGACGCTCAACCGTTTGGCTAGCTTGCGACTCGACGGGAATGACTGATAGAGCCGCTCCAAAACTTTGGCTTCATAATCTTTCATAATATCATCCAGGCAGCCATCGAGGTTCAGCAATCCAATCGCCCCATTCACCACTTCAACCCCCGGAAGATGGAAATATTCGATTTTTAATTCATCGTCCGGCATCTCAGTCAATGCTCTCAGCACCATATTATCCAACTGACGCATATTGCCCGGCCACTGATAATGCGACAACTGTTCAATGACCGATTCGTCATAGTGCGGTTTGACCATTCCCATATGACGTACGTGCTTGGCGATAAAGAGTTCTAGCAAGGGTTGCACATCACTTGGCCGCTCGCGCAATGGTGGGATCGACAGGGTCAGTACATTCAACCGATAAAACAGATCTTCACGGAATTGATCGGATTCAGCCAAGGCTGCCAGATTATGCCGCGTAGAAGCGATCACCCGGACATCGACATGGATTTCATGCTCTTCCCCGACGCGGCGAAATGTCCCGTCTTGGAGAAAACGTAATAATTTAATCTGGAGATGTGCGCTCATTTCACCGATTTCATCGAGAAATACAGTCCCCCCATTGGCCTGCTCAAAAATACCCTTATGTCCTTCGCGATGATTGAACGATCCCGGCGCATGACCGAATAACTCGGTTTCGGCGACGTCATCCGGCATCGACGCACAACTGACCACCAAAAATGGTCTCGATGCACGTTCTGAACGGTTATGACAGGCTTTCGCCAACATTTCTTTGCCGGTTCCGGTTTCGCCTTCGATCAACAACGGTTGATCCAGCATCGCCAATTTCTTCGCCTGATTGATGAGATGTTTATGCCGGTTAGAAATACCGACGAAGTGTTCAAATCCCAGCTCGCTATGCAGCGGTAATTGCGTATGTTGTACTTCATGATAAGACTCTCTGGCTCGTAGAATTACCATGGCACTCGCCAGAATCGATTCTTTTGACTCACTCTGAATGTAAACGGGCATGATTTCCAGAATATGGTCCAGACCATTGAGCACAATGTCCTCACGCTGACGGGATTTACTCCCCTCAAGCCAGCGAGAAAAATTAAAGGCATGTACCAGTGTTGAAATCGCATGACCGACGACTTCGTTGTGCTGCTTATTGAACAATGATAACGCCGCATAGTTGGCCGTATCGACGAAGCCTTTCAAATCAATCGCTAATACTGCATCTGGTAAGTTGTTCAGCAGGGAGATCAACTCCGTGTTATGCCGCTCCATTGGCATGAACTGAATTTTTCGGACATCTTTTACGCCCGATATCATCCGAATCTGAGCCATCAGTTCACTAAACGTCGCGAAATCAATATCCGGACAATTCAGATAAATAATCCCAGAAATATCAATTTCAATGCCTCTTAAATCAATATTTCTGGATACCAGAATATCCAGCAGCTCTCGGGTTAACCCGAGCCGATCTTCACAAAAGACTTCTAGACGCACAAAAAGCAACCCAAACGTGTAAGGAAAAGTTGACAGTAGTGTCTATCAACACTCAATCTCCGTCAAGTCACAAACATCCCCCGATCAGAATGAATGTACTGATATCACAGTTTGCTAAGATACTGATCCAAGAGTCATATGACTGGATCTGTTGCACATCCTAAATACGCCTCAAGAGGTCTTCATCAGGGTAAGCACTCGCGAAACAATTGCTTTTCTGACGCTGGTCAATTTCGCTTTCCGTTCAGGTACCCATGGCAATGGCCGCAATAGGGTGACTGCCTGCAGCCCTAAACGTGCGGTCAGAATTCCGACCCCGACGCCTTGTCCGGCTCTGGCTGATATTTTTCCGGCCAATCCGGCCGAAAGCAGGTCAGTTCCGGCATCAATGGCGATTTCACTCGCTCCGGCTGCCGCCATGTTGATAAACAACGTCCGTAGCAAACGAATCCGGGACCAGTAACCTAAACGAACCCCATATAAATCAGACAATCGGTTGATCATCGTCAGATTTCGCCACGCAACCAGCAGCATGTCGGTGATCGCCAGCGGACTCACCGCAACCAGCGCAGCGGATTCAGTTGCATAGCGGGACATCAGCTGAATTGCTTTTTCGTCGAGATGCTTCAGAACAAACACATCAAACAGCGCCAGAACCTCACCATCGTTATAAGCTGAATTCAGATGCTTTTCCCATTCAGTCACATGCTGAGGTTCGATCGCTGACACGGAGCCATCAACCAAACCCGCATCATCGATAATTTTACGGCACAGATCGGTTGCCTGACCGACACTGTGTGACTGAATCAGCGCTTCAGCTTCCGTCTGGCGGTTGAAGTGTTTGCGCAATGCGCGCAGTGTAAACCACTCCTTCAATAACTGGCTGAGCCCTGCTCCGGCAACCGCTGTGACGAGGGCTGTCCACCCCAATGTTAACCATTCACCATTTTGATATGCCGAAAAAATAGTATCTACCGCCTGCCAGCCGACTAAACCGACAAAGGTGCAGCTACTCAACCGCCAAAACCAAGGCGTTTTGCTCCGGGGGCGAATAACCGTGCCGAGATCGACGGCTTCTGATTCCGCCAATGATGACTCAGAGACCGGCTCAGGCGTAAAGGTTGCCTCATCAAACTGCTGTTGCGCCAGCAGTGATGCTGTTTTCTCATTCGATGATTCTAAGTCTTGTTGAAAGACGCGTTTCGGTTGATAAGGTGTCATCGCAATTTATCTCCGATTAAATATTCCAGTACCGTATCCAGACGAATTTGAGGGATCGGCTGCCGGGGGTCAGAAATTTGTGGGCGGAACTCGGTAAAATCAAACTGCTGAGATTGCCAGAATGCCGAGGATGGGAGTTTGTCCGGGACTTCTCCGGGGAAAAGCGTCACATTATCTCCGCTCAGTGTCGTGCCTTGAACCGCGTGGATGCGCCCTTCCGGCGTTGAAATATATCCGGCTTGTGTCGCCTGAACAGACGCTAAAGTCAGACATTCCATCGACACATTTTCATAAGATACATCCTGCCAGACTGGCTGAATCATTTGATTCAACAGATGCAACAAATGGACATGTTGATCCGGTGTCACATGATCTGCTTTAGTGGCAGCAAACAGCACTTTATCAATTTTCGGAGCAAACAGTCGTGACAGTAAACCACTCCGTCCGTACTTAAAACTTTGCAGGAGTTGTACCAAGGCGTGTTGCATATCGACAAACGCATCATGTCCGGCATTGAGGGGACTCAGACAGTCCACCAGCACCACTTGACGATCAAATGTGGCAAAATATTCCCGGTAGAAGTGGCGCACCACTTTTGATTGATACTCTTGGTAACGGGCTTTGAGCACTTCATAGTTGGTGGTAACCCGCTGTGTCAGTGAGCGACGAGAGCCCTGTTCCTCTGGCGGGAGACACGGGAAAAACTGCAAAACCGGCGCGCCGGCCAGCTCTCCGGGTAAGACAAAGCGACCGGGTTGTACCCAGTGGAATCCTTCAGCCTTACAGCGATGCAGATAATCCGTATACTCGCTAGCAATACCCGCTAATCGTTGCTCATCGGCTTCCGCATTCAAATCCAGTGCCTGACTCATCTCAAGCCACCCATCGGCCATGATTTTTCTTTGGCCGCTTAACTGTTGTATCTGCTGAGCCGACCACTGTTCAAAACTCATCTCCAATAACGGTAAATCGAGTAACCACTCTCCCGGGTAATCGATCAAATCGATATACAATGTCAGCGACTTCCCCAGTAGACGTTTACTCCTTTTTTCCGGTCGGTATTTGATAGCAACGCGTGTTTCACTGACATCCCGGGTGGGCTCCGGCCAAAAAGGAGGATGACTCTGAATTGCTGCAATGGCCTTCTCATAATCAAAACGAGAGACCATCAAATTCCGTTGTGGAATCCGTTTGGTGCCAATAATCCGTTGCTGTTGACTCGCAGCCAAAAAAGGCAGATGGCGATGGGTCGAGAGATACTGAATTTGATTGAGCAATGAGGTGATAAATGCCGTTTTACCGGCCCGTGATAGCCCTGTGACAGCGATTTTGATATTCGCGTCCAGCCCACGCTGAATCAATTCCGAAACATCCTGACCAATTTGTCGCATCGATATCACCTTTATTCTTTTAAATTATATTAATATGAAATTATATATTTAAATCATCTAAAATACAGTGCAGATAACTCAGGGTAACGGGGGCTGATTCAGCCCTAATTCTCGCTGTGTGCGTCGGCTCAATCCCAATGAAACGATCCGGTAAGATTCAGACAGATAATACATCAACGCTTCATCAGTGTCGGCGGTGCTTTTATCATGCTGGATCCACTTCATCCCACGGGAAGCAAAATAAGGGGCCGGTCGGTATCCCGGTTGCTCACTTAAAAAATCAAAATTCAGTGGCGATGTCTTAAACGTAAATGCCGGTTGCCCTTCGCGATTCAAACGACCGATGGCAAAAACTTTGCCACCGATTTTCCACACATGGGAATGGTGCCACTGCACCACATGAGTTGTCGCAGGCAATGAACGACAGAACACATTGTACTCATCTAAATTCATTAAAATGATTCTCACTCTGAATCTCGTTATCCGCCTTTTAGAATCAGTAAAAGAGAGACAAATCAACTGAATCAAGCTAAAATGTGACCTCTCTCTTTTCTCCAATCTACTGACCAATATAAGCTGTTATAAAAATGAAATCACCCCAGCAACCGATTTTTCCTATCGGTGTCCAATTTATGTTTCTGTCGGCTTTGGGATTTGCCCTCATGACGGCATGTGTCAAAGCGACCAATCAGTATGGTATTCCCGTTTTCGAAATTGTTGCTGCCCGAGCACTCGTATCGCTGATCATCAGCTACATCGATGTCAAGCGTAAGAAAATCTCAATTTGGGGCAACAATAAACCGTTGCTGTTTGCCCGGGGCGCTGTCGGTACAGTCGCTCTGATGTGCGTCTATTATTCTGTCACCACACTCCCTTTGGCTGAAGCAACGATTTTACAATATGTCCATCCGGTGTTTACGGCGCTGTTAGCCGTGTTTTTCTTAAGAGAAAGGGTTCAACCGGCAACCATTCTCTGTATTTTGACCTGTCTGCTCGGGCTCTATTTTATCCTACAGTCTGATATATCCTCAGATTCAACCACACCACTCCCCTTGTTGAGCGTCGCATTCGCACTGATGGGCGCATTCGGCAGTTCAATCGCTTATGTCATCGTCAAAAAACTGAGCACGACTGAAGACAGCTCAGTCATTATTTTTTATTTCCCGCTGGTTGCACTCCCGATCGCGTCTTTGCTGATTGGTGATGATTTCGTCTGGCCTGATTTCAATATCACTATTTTACTGATTTTGGTTGGTATATTTACTCAGGTGGGTCAATACGGCCTGACCAAAGCGATGCAGACTCAGGATGCAGGCCGCGCAGCAGCATTCGCTTATGTACAGATTGTTATCTCCGTGCTTATCGGTATCGCTGTATTTGATGAAATCCCATCAATCTGGACGTTGATCGGCGGTATTCTCATCGTCTCCGGTGCACTGATTAACTTGTTCGGACAGCGGTTAAGACTCGCTCGGAGTTGAGTAATATCGGTGAGAAAAAGCGCTGACGTGTGGTGAAAAAGCAATCTTGTGAGGGGGATACAAATTTCCCCTCGCTAACGGGTGATCGCACCGCTATGATGATAGAACGACGCTGAGGAGATTCCTCAATATCATCAGGGATATCCGATATCATGAGATTGATTTCACTGGCTGTGTTGCTACTGCTTAACTTGCCCACATCGGCTCATGCCACAGACTCATCGACAGCGCCATGGTCGCTTTATAAAACACATGGCAGCGTCAAAATATACAGCCACAAAACGGCAACGGATCATAGAGAGGTCAAAGCGGTCGCCATTGTTAAAGCGATTCCCGGTGCATTAGTGGCCTTATTGCATGATGCACAACGTGGCCCCGAATGGATTGCAAACTGCCATCAGGTTGTGATTGAAACCAAATCCGCTCATGAACGAATTATCCATGTCTATTATAATGCGCCCTGGCCTGTTGAAGATCGGGACATGGTGATTGATTCCGTGATTCATTATGATCCGCAAGCCCAACGATTAACGATTAGTGTGCAGGATGTGGGTGATCAATATCCTCTGGAACGAAATTATGTGCGCATGAAACATGTCAGTGGTGAGTGGCAAGCAATTCGACTGAACGACCAGCAGACTCAGATCTCGTATCAAGGTCAGGGGCGTGCTGCCGGTCATATTCCGCTCTGGCTGGAAAATAAACTATTATTGAGTTCTACTTATGAGACTTTCTTAAATATGACCACTGTGATTGAAGAAAAAGTCTATCAAGTCCCGCTTCCCCATTCATCAGTCGCATTATTGACGAACTAAATCCCTAACCACGTCGTAATTGATGATGGGTTATTACCGGGTTTTCAGAGACAGCCGCCTGTTCAGAAATCTGCTCTTGTTCCTGCGGCTCGTCTTCCGCAGAAGAAAACAGATAGGTCAGAAATCCGACACTTGCCATATAAAGACTGGCAGCAATAATGGCGGTAATCAGGATGATTTTTTTTAACCACTGCATGGTTGTTCTCGTAAAATTAAATCGGTAGCAAACCATACCAAACTGGATAGAAATTGAAAGCGTTTCATCATTCCTCAAACGGTTCTCAGCAGATTGAATCAAGAATCGGTCACAATCCGTCACATAACTGACAACGAACGATACATTTTATGAGGGTCTATCACGTTATCATTCAACTATATGCATTTTTATTGAATGCATGCTGGCATATATATTGATAAAACCATGGAAGTCATAGATATAATAAGCGATTCATATCATTTATCCATTTTATGAATATATCAGCCAGTTTTTCCTCAAAATGACGATATTTTTATCTAACAACAAGACCACAAAAAATGAAAAAAATTATTTACAGTACAATCCTGAGCATGTCACTCGTTGCCTGTGGTGGTTCCGATGGCGATGGGTCATATTCCCCCGTCAATTACCAATCCAATGGATTAGGATTCAATGATATTACCAATGGTTTCGATGTCGCCATCCACTTATATAATCAATTGAATGAAAAACAAATTGAAAAAGGCAATATCACAGTGACATTCGACTTGAATCATAATTCAACATTCGATGATGGTGACATTCGGATTAAAGTCGGGAATACATCAAAAGTCCCCAATATTTACTATGAGACAAACTGGACGGGTGGCGACTTTATTGTCGAATATAATAAAGCAGGGACAATCATGTCCGTGCGGCCAAACAGTGGTGTCATTGTCGGAAGTAATAACATTCTGACCAATGATATCGGTTCGGTCGCCTATCGACTTACAACATTCAACGGTGGTTTTGTCAGTAATTATCTGATTTTCAGGATCAACCGCGCCTTCACGGCAACACATGCAGATGTCCCACTGATCAAACAAAGCTTAAACCTCATTTCCAGTGCAACACCATTTAATATTGAGTTCAGCGATGGCGTCAGTAGTGCTGATTATATCCCCGCTAAAGATGTATTCAGCCAAGGCACTTTTACGGATAACCCATATGATTACACGGGAAATAACAACGAAGTTGATCTTAAATCAATCAGCATTCGCAATATCTGATTGCTGATTCTCGTACCTTGAAGAGTCTGAGAATTTGAAGTGAAAATGATTCAATGATGATCATGAGATGAGTGATGCTGTATCAGCCAGTAAAAAAGCCTCTGAACAGAGGCTTTTTTTATCACGGACAGGTTTTATTTCTCGGCTTCTGCGATTTTGACCTTCCATACATCCGGGCCGGTCTGGTGCGCGTTAACACCATGAGAATCAACCGCCACTGTCACCGGCATATCTTCGACGTCAAATTCGTAGATAGCTTCCATGCCCAGTTCTTCAAATGCCACAACACGGGCTTTCTTAATGGCTTTGGCAACGAGGTAAGCAGCACCACCGACAGCCATCAGATAAACCGCTTGATGGTTTTTGATCGATTCAACCGTTGCCGCACCGCGTTCCGCTTTACCAATCATGCCCATCACACCCACATCATCAAGCATCATATCGGTAAACTTGTCCATGCGTGTTGACGTTGTCGGACCCGCAGGGCCAACAACTTCATCGCCCACAGCATCAACCGGCCCAACGTAATAGATAAACTTACCTTTCAGGTCAACACCTTCAGGTAAACCTTCACCATTGTTTAGCATGGTTTGAATACGTTTATGTGCCGCATCACGTCCGGTCAGAATCTTGCCTGACAACAATAGGGTTTCACCGGTTTTCCATTCACGGACATCTTCTTTCGTGACCTGATCAAGGTTAACGCGACGCGTGTTTTCACCCGCTTCCCACGTAATATCCGGCCAATCTTCCAACTTAGGCGGAACAAACTCAGCCGGGCCGTTGCCATCGAGCGTGAAATGAATATGACGTGTGGCTGCACAGTTCGGAATCAGACACACAGGCTTCGATGCTGCATGTGTCGGCGCGGTTTTGATCTTCACATCAACTACCGTGGTTAAGCCGCCCAGCCCTTGTGCACCAATTCCTAAACGATTCACCCGGTTGAAAATATCCAGACGCAACTCTTCTTCGGCATTTTGTGGGCCGCGATCAATCAGCTCTTGAATATCGATATGTTCCATCAAGGATTCTTTTGCCAGTACAGCGGCTTTTTCTGCTGTACCACCGATACCGATACCGAGCATTCCCGGCGGACACCAGCCGGCACCCATTGCTGGTAACGTTTTTTCGACCCACTCCGCAATATCATCTGACGGATTGAGCATCGCCATTTTCGTTTTGTTTTCAGAGCCGCCCCCTTTGGCAGCAATCTGAATCTCAACCTGATCACCGGGAACCATGTTGATATGAACAACCGCGGGTGTATTGTCACGGCTATTGATCCGTTTCCCGGCTGGGTCGTGCAATACCGATGCCCGCAGTGGATTTTCCGGATTGGTATATGCCTGACGAACCCCTTCATCAACCATTTCCTGAACGGTCATATCACCTTCCCACTGGACATTCATACCGATATTGACAAAACAAGTCACGATACCCGTGTCCTGACAGATTGGACGGTGTCCTTCCGCAGACATGCGCGAGTTAATCAGAATCTGGGCGATCGCATCTTTCGCGGCCTGACTCTCTTCGCGGTCATAGGCTTTCTTTAACGCCTGAACAAAATCAAGCGGATGGTAATAAGAGATATACTGAAGCGCATCAGCCACACTACTGATGAGATCTTCTTTCCGAATTAGTGTCATTGCTTACCTCATTCTATTTATACTTCCGGGGCCATTTCAGACAACAGAAAATTTGATTATAAACCGATCAAATACTGTCATTTACCGGAGATTTCACTAGCTTATATTAGATATAGTTATTGCTTTTTATGATACGCTTGGTTGCACCAACAAGCCATGCGACGATTGGACTTTTCGTCACAGTTTATACAAATGAATAGCCATGAATAATGCCCCGGATCAATACATTGAACACAAGTCACTCACATATCATCCTCAGCTCGCTATTGAGTATTTCTCTCGTATTGAACATCTGCCTTGGTCGATGCTGCTGCGCTCTCCGGCGGAACATACCGACAGTCGCTACGATATCCTCGTAGCTCAGCCCGTTGTCACGCTAAAAACACAAGGCGCCGTGACTCAGATTCAAACAAGTGACGGCTACACCTCATCACCGGACGACCCGTTCGAACTGCTGACACACTACCAAAATCAATACGCCCCGGCCCTTGATGAAATCACTGCCTATCCGTTTGTCGGTGGCGCACTGGGCTACTTTGCTTATGATTTGGGACGGTGTGTCGAGCAATTACCCGAGCAAGCTGCACAAGATATTTCTCTGCCGGAAATGGCGGTTGGTATTTATCGCTGGGCACTGGTTGTCGATCATCGTCAGCAAACTGCAACATTGGTCGGAACCGGAACAGACGCCGCAGCGCAATGGCTCAATGCCCAACAAGCCGTTGAACAGCCCCCTTTTCGTTTGACATCCGACTGGCAAGCGAACATGACGGCGCATGAGTACCGCGATAAAATCAACGCCATTCATGAATATCTGCATTCGGGAGACTGCTATCAGGTCAACCTGACTCAGCGCTTTCAAGCCGGTTATACCGGCAGTGAATGGCAAGCCTATCAACAATTAGAAAATGAAAACCGGGCACCTTTTTCGGCTTATCTCCGCATTGAAGAAGGCGTCATTTTAAGTATCTCTCCGGAACGTTTTCTACAATATAAAGCACCGGTCATTGAGACCAAGCCCATTAAAGGCACGATGCCGCGTAGTACAGAGCAGGCTCTTGACCAGCAATATGCACAAGCATTAGCCACATCGGAAAAAGATCAATCCGAGAACCTGATGATTGTTGATTTATTACGCAATGACATCGGTCGGGTGGCCAAACCGGGCAGTGTCCATGTCCCAACATTATTTGCAATTGAAAGTTTTCCGGCGGTTCACCATTTGGTCAGTACCATCCAAGCGGAGTTAGACGCCCGTTACACCGCCGCGGATTTGCTGCGCGCCTGTTTTCCGGGCGGTTCCATTACCGGTGCGCCGAAAATCCGGGCGATGGAAATCATTGAAGAGTTGGAACCCCAGCGCAGAAGTGTTTATTGCGGAAGTATCGGTTATATCAGCCGCGATGGTCAGATGGATACCAGTATTACCATTCGCACGCTGATCGCCACAAATCAGCAGCTTTATGTCTGGGCTGGCGGTGGTATCGTCGCTGATAGTGAGTGTGCCAGCGAATATCAGGAAACATTTGATAAACTGAGCCGGATATTACCTGTATTATCATCATAATCTGCCACGACGAGACTGAAGATGCATCTGACCCGAACAACGATATTAAGAGATTTTCAACTCCGTCAGCCGAGTGACTATGCCTCGGAATCATTATCGCGGACCAAGCATCTTTCCGGGCAAAACTTACGCAAAGCAGCCGTATTGGTTGCTTTTGTCGAACGATCAACGGGATTAAATGTCATTTTTACCAAACGTGCAGCGCATCTGAAACATCATCCGAGTCAGGTCAGCTTCCCCGGTGGCAAATGTGAACGATGGGATGAATCCGTCTACGCAACCGCGATCCGAGAAGCACACGAAGAGATAGGTCTGACTCAACAGCAGGTTGAGTTAATTGGCTGCATGCCGGAATTAACAACCGTCAGCCGCTTCTCGGTAACCCCCGTCGTGGCATTTGCATCCCCCCGCTATCAAGTCACGATTGACCCAAATGAAGTCGCAGAAGTCTTTGAAGTACCGGCTGATTATTTGCTCCACCCCCGTAATCTTCACCATGCAACGTTTGTCCTGAAACATGCCCGACACCGGGTGTTTGCCATCCCCTACCAACGACATTTTATATGGGGCGTCACTGCTCAGATCGTCCATGCATTACAAAAACAGATACCAATACATACCGCCAGCCCATAACTTGGAAGCACAGTAGAAATTGTGCGCTGAGTATAGTATAAGCATCTGCGCCACCAATCAGTTACATATCATCCGCCCCTTTTTAAAGCGTGATTGAACAACGCTTATCCAGATAGTTTGGAATAACACGATGAACAAAAAATATTTTTTACTCCTCCCGCTATGTTTCGCCCCTCTCTATGCCAACGCAGCAGAAGGAAAAGGCACCTACTACATGGGGTATCTGCATGAAGATATGAATCAAAGCGGTGTATTTGAACTCGGGGTCCGCGTCCCTTACTCCCAGTTTACCGAATTCAATGTCGCTGCGATGTGGTTTGCTCATGATCAAAACCTTTATGAAGGGATCAACGCCGGATTTAATCTCACCACTGGCACTCCTGTCTTAAAAGCCTATGTGGGAACAGGCCTGTTTGGCGGACAAAATAAAATGTGCGATAAAAGCTATAACAATGTGAGCAACAGTTATGATTACCAAAACTGCGATGCAGATCTGACTGTCGGGATTTATCCAGAGGTCGGTGTCGAGCTGTCACTCTTCGGCCTGAAAGTGGCAACCTATGCTCGCTATTATAAAACGGCAAACCGCGGTAAAAATGAGTACAGCATGTATGGTGCATACATCGGCCTCAATTTTTAGCATTTTGAAGCAGTTCATAGATAGTAAAAATAACCACAGATTAAGTAGATTATCAGTTGTGCAGGCAGGGGGAGTCATGTACTCTCCCTGCGCAATTTCAACCTGCTCAGACCGAGTTAATTCGCGTCATTCAGGATGAAATAATCATTTATTGTTATTTTTTGATATAAGCTGTTTGTGAGTAAGCCATCTATGATTAGTGTTTTTGAGATTTTTAAAATCGGCATAGGGCCGTCAAGCTCTCATACGGTAGGGCCAATGAAGGCCGGAAAACAGTTCATTGACGAGCTATACCAGAAAGCAATTTTACCCAATGTAACGAAGATTACGGTTGATGTTTATGGCTCTCTGTCGTTGACAGGGAAAGGCCACCAAACCGATACCGCAACCATTCTCGGTCTAGCCGGGTATAGCCCCGAATCTGTAGAAATCGATCAGATTCCCCATTTTATCCGCCAAGTCGAACAGACAGAGAAACTCCCTATCGTCTGCTATGACTATCAAGTCGATTTTCTCAAAGCCGATGGGATGACATTCCACACCAGTAATCTGTCTCTGCATGAGAATGGCATGAAAATTCATGCTTGGCAGCATGATGAGTGCCTCTACTCCAAGACGTATTACTCAATCGGCGGTGGATTCATTGTCGATGAAGAAAATTTTGGGCTGTCAATCGAATCATCTGACGAGGTGCCCTACCCTTATATCAGTGCCTCAGAATTGGTCAGCCAGTGTCGTGAATCGGGGTTATCCATCAGCACTCTGGTGTTAGAGAATGAAAAAGCACTGCGCTCCCAAGAAGCGATTCATGCACACCTGAACAAAGTCTGGCAGACCATGAAAGACTGTATCGCCAGAGGCATGAAAACTGAAGGTATTCTTCCCGGACCATTGCGAGTCCCCCGACGTTCAGCGGCACTCAACCAACAACTGCAAACGTCAGAACGAACATCCAACGATCCGATGGCCGTGATCGACTGGGTGAACATGTATGCCTTTGCCGTCAACGAAGAAAATGCTGCCGGCGGACGCGTGGTCACAGCACCGACCAATGGTGCTTGCGGCATCGTCCCGGCGGTGCTGGCCTACTACGATAAGTTTATTCAGACCGTGCATGAACAGGATTATATTCGCTATCTGGCAACGACGGGCGCCATTGGCGGACTCTACAAACGCAATGCATCGATCTCAGGCGCAGAAGTCGGTTGTCAGGGCGAGGTCGGTGTCGCCTGCTCCATGGCCGCAGCGGGGTTGGCAGAGCTGTTAGGCGCTAGTCCGGAACAAGTCTGTATGGCCGCAGAAATTGCCATGGAACATAACCTTGGTCTGACGTGTGATCCGGTTGCCGGTCAGGTACAAGTGCCTTGTATCGAAAGGAATGGCATCGCAGCGGTCAAAGCCATCAATGCAACACGTATGGCGCTGAGACGCTCTTCTGCACCACGGGTGTCTCTGGATAAAGTGATCGAAACTATGCTCGAAACCGGTAAAGATATGAATGCAAAATATCGTGAAACGTCACAAGGTGGCCTCGCGGTCAAAGTCACTTGCTAAATGCCACTTGCTAAATGCCACTGGCTAAAATGTCACTGGCGCTAAGCCTCACCAATCAAACCGGATACTGAGCTGACCGGACGCACCAACTAAAACGCCCTTCATGATGAAGGGCGTTTTTAATCACTTAAATAACCTAAACCTAAATAACCTAAATAACCTAAATAACAATGCATTAAGCCATTGGCTAACGCATTATTCTCCGCGATAAACGCATCCGGCCGTACAGGTCTCTTTCACTTCGAGCTGGCTGAGCAATGGCAAAGTTGGTTTCAATTCATGCCAGATCCAACGAGCCAGCACTTCACTGGTCGGATTCTCCAACCCTTCAATCTCATTCAAATAATAATGATCGAGGCGTTGATAAATCGGTTTAAACGCAGCCTTGATGTCTGCAAAATCGATGACCCAGCCAGTCTGAGGATCAACCTCGCCCTCAACGCTAACCCGAACCAGAAAAGAGTGCCCATGAAGACGTCCACATTTGTGGCCTTCAGGCACATAAGGCAGATGATGGGCGGCTTCAAATGTAAACTCTTTATATATGATCATCTTAAACTCTATAAATATCAATAACTTAAAATAAAAACAAACAAGTTATTATACGCGAAAACGCGCTATTGTCACATGCTAAAATTGTACAAACGAATATAATCCTCAGTTGCTTCCGTCAACGGCTGCAAAATGACATAAAAAAATCCCCGGACTATTTTGCCCGGGGATTGATGCATTCAAATGTGATAACTGTATTGCAGCGTTCGCGCAATCTAACACCGTTTAGTGATCAATACTCAACCATGACATCACCCTGCGGCACACTGCAACACGACAGGATATATCCCTCTTCAACATCTTCGTCAGTGATCCCACCGTTGTGCGTCATCTCAACATCACCTTTCAGTTTTTTCACCTTACAGGTACCGCAGATCCCCATCCCGCAAGCTTTCGGAATCGTCAGCCCCACTTTGGCAGCAGCCGAGTGCACGGTTTCTCCCGGTGCAATCTGGACGGTTTTGTCACTGGCTGTAAACACGACTTCAATCATTTCACTTGGGAGAATCGCTTCTGCTTCTTCAGCAGCAACTTCCGCATCGTGAGCCGCCTGCTCTTCAACGACATCCGGGGTCGCACCGAAGGCTTCTTCATGATAATTGCGCATGTCAAAGCCAGCATTTTCCAGCATCGCACGCACAGCCTTCATGTATGGCGTCGGCCCACAACAGAAAATTTCTCGCTCCATAAAATCAGGTGCCATCATTTTCAGTTTAATTTCATCGAAAAAGCCCCGGTATCCTGACCAGTTCTGTCCTGACTCCAACCTTTCACAAATCAGATGTAAGTTGAAGTTAGAAATTCGCGAAGACATAAACTCCAGCTCCCGGTGGAAGATCACATCCCGAGGCGTTCTGGCGCTATGCACAAACACAATATTGACATCAGTGTTGGTATCATACGCCCAGCGTGCCATCGACATCACCGGCGTAATCCCCACCCCACCGGATAACAGCAAAATCTTTTCTGCCGGGAAATCAATGCTATTGAAGTTGCCGACCGGACCGTGAACGGCCAGCTCAAACCCTTCGTCCATATTGTCATGCAACCAATTTGACACCAACCCACCGGGAACACGTTTTACCGTAATAGAGAAACTATAAGGCACAGACGGCGGGCTGGATATCGTATATGAACGGAAGATCTGTTCACCTGCAATCTCAAGTTCTAATGTGACGAATTGACCCGGTTTAAAAAAGAACATAATCGGCTGATCAGCCATAAAACAGAATGTTTTGGTATCCCACGTTTCTTGTATCGCCTTCACACATCTCACAACATGACGACCGTTGCTCCATGTTTGTGTCGTAACGGGAATAAATGAATTGCTAATGGCTGGTGTGTTGTTCGGGGTATTCATATCCGGCATCTCCGCAACGGTGTTATATAGTTATATCCCTCCATGGAGGTTGATCGTATTGTTCAGGTATACGCAAAAATACATTTATCTCTCAACGACGTCCTATTGTCTAATACAGTCATTTATTTTGATTTTTTTTTCTCTTTGTCTCAAACAGCATCATTCGATGTCGTGTATAGACTCTTCTCAAATAATGTAAACGTGCACGATAAGCAAAGACACTCGCTCATTCCCTTATTTTTTTAAGGGCGGGGATTGAGGTGTGTAGCAAGGAAGCCCAGATCGGGTATAAAACTAACCCCCAGAAAAGAAGATTGAAGCAATGACACAGAATGATTTACTCAATATTAGCTATGCAAGTTTGGATATAGCCCGCGATAAAATGACCGAACTACTGAGTGAACGTCAACCGAATTACTCATTACCACGTCCCTTATATAATGATCCGTTGATGTTCCGGGTTGATGTAGAAGAGATCTTCCAAAAAGAGTGGTTGTTTGTCGGGATGACCAGTGAGATCCCCAGTAAAGGAGACTATTTTACTGTTGAAATTGCTCAAAACCCGGTTCTGATTGTTCGCGATGCCGATGGTTCTGTGAATGCGTTTCACAATACCTGCCGACATCGTGGTTCACGCATTTGTCTCGAACATCGGGGAAAAGTTGCCAATCTTGTCTGTCCTTATCACCAATGGACATACAACACCAAAGGCAATTTGCTCTTTGCCGGCACAGAAATGGGGGATGATTTTGACATGTCAAAACATAAGCTCCACGCAGTTCACTGTAAAACTGCGGGCGGCTTTATTTTCATCTGTCTTGGTGAAAATCCCCCTGAATCTGACTTCGATGAATTTCTGGCAACCCTCGAAGAATACATGGAACCGTATGATGTCGAAAACACCAAGCTAGCGGTTGAGTCAAACATGTATGAAAAAGCTAACTGGAAGCTGGTCCTGGAAAACAACCGTGAGTGTTATCACTGTTCCGGAAGCCATCCAGAGCTATTGAATACGCTGCTGGAATGGGATGATACCAATGATCCTCGCGCCTCAGCAGAATTCCTTGCCCACTACCAGCGCATGGCAAACGAATGGGATGCTGAGAAAATCCCGCATGAGCACAAAAACTTCGGGGCTCGTAACCGTCTGGTTCGTATGCCACTCAAGGAAGGCACTGAAGTGATGACCATTGATGGTAACCACGGTTGTGAGAAACTACTGGGACGAATTAAGAACCGTCAACTCGGCTCGCTCCGTATCCTGCATTTGCCTAACTCGTGGAACCACATGCAAAGTGACCATTTTATTGTCTTTCGTGTCTTGCCGATTTCAGCACAGGAAAGTCTGGTCACCACCAAATGGTTCGTGCACAAAGATGCGCTCGAAGGTCAGGACTATGATCCGGAGCGGCTACGTCAGGTTTGGGATGCAACCAATGATCAGGACCGAATTCTGGGAGAGGAGAACCAACGCGGCATTAATTCACTTGCTTATCAACCGGGACCTTATTCACAAACCTTTGAATTTGGCGTAATTAACTTTGTCGATTGGTATTCGGATAGCGTATTGAATAACCTAAAAGAGAAATAATCCTGCTCATTCGTTTATTTCGTTTTCGAGCCGCAATCGCGGCTCGTCTTGAAAGGAAGTATGACAAGGAATGAGAACACATCAACACCCCACCCTATTTAAGTTTTTATGACATTAGATATATATGAGTCAAATTGCACTACAGGCGAGTGACAGCGATTGAGTGATAAATATTTCTCGAATAGAGCGGTTCACAGACTTTACCAACGTAGTCTGCACGTAACATGATATAACTCATATTTGGATAGAAATTAGTTAGATACATTCGGTTAAAAATAAGAGCAGACCAAAAAATAAAAATATCTCGTCAAATTCGATAATAATAATAAGTTGCTCAGGCTCGGGGAGTGATTTTATAAGAAAGAGTGACTTTATGAGAAAAGTTCAAAGGTTTTAGCCAGATATGGTAGCCACCATATCTGTGACTGGATTAAAAAACATTACTTTTAGAGGATTTCAGAATTGTTCCAATAACGCTGATAAATTGTGAATAATTTGCAGTATTAATATGAATTCAAATTAGTATAAGCTATATAAACGCAGTGATACAAATCACGAATTCTTGTTTACTTCCTTTAATTTTAAAAATGAATTAGTTATAACTCACATTAAATAAGCGACGCATCATTAGATGCAAACGGGCGTGTTACTGCTAAGCAGGCAAGACCTGGAATGGACAAGAAATTGTCTTTCCAGGTCTTTTTTTTGTCAAAAAAAAGGATAACTGATGAACTACGAGAATTTAACAAAGTCCATCTTGGAGTATGTCGGCGGTAAAGAAAATATATCGAGTGCTTTACATTGCTCGACTAGACTCCGATTGGAACTTAAAAACTCTTCTAATGCTGACTTAGAAAAAATAAAGACAATCCCAGGAGTTATGGGCGCTGTATATAGTGGAGGTCAATGCCAAATTATTATAGGAAACAATGTAAGTACTGTTTTTCAAAACCTAACTGATTCTATTGGTGGTAGCATTGAGAAAACAGAGATTAAATCAGAAAAAATGGACCTTTCATTTAAAGGAATATTTAATAAATTTGCAGCTGTAGTAACTGGTATTTTTCAACCGATTATACCTGCAATAGCAGCTTCAGGAATGTTAAAAGCATTACTTCTGCTCTCAGTTTCTCTAGAATTAACAAGTAAAACTAGCCAATTTTACTTAGTAATGAGTTTTATTGCAGATGCCGCATTCTATTTTCTCCCTTTATTACTTGCATTTTCTTGTGCTCAGAAATTCAAAACAAATCCTTTTGTTTCTGTAGCTCTAGCTGGTGTATTAATCCACCCAAAACTAATTGCATTGATGGGTTCTGGAACGCCAATTGATTTTATTGGTTTCCACATCCCTTCTGTTTCATATGCATCTTCAGTACTTCCAATTATTTTTTCAATATGGTTGATGTCATATATTGAACCGCTTGCAGATAAAGTGTCTCCAGGGGCTGTCAAAATTTTCATGAAGCCTTTATTGGTTCTAGTGATTGTCGCACCAATAGCATTAATTATTCTTGGCCCTCTTGGTAATTATTTGGGACAGGGATTATCAAGTGGTGTTTTCTGGGTACAAAGTAAAGTTGGTTGGTTAGCTGTTGCATTATTATCAATATTCATGCCACTGATTGTGATGTTTGGAATGCATAAAGTTTTTTATCCAATCATATTTGCAGCTATGGCAAGTCCGGGGTATGAGACATTAATTCATAGTGCGATGCTCTCTTCAAATATTGCTCAAGGTGCAGGTGCATTAACAGTTTGGTTTATGGCTAAAGATGTCTCATTAAAACAAGTTGCATTACCCGCAGGTATCTCTGCATTATTTGGTATTACAGAGCCCGCATTATATGGCATACATTTAAAATTAAAACGCCCATTGTTAGGTTGCATGGTCGGTGCTGGTTGCGCTGGAGCATTTGCCGGGCTTGTGACATTAAAAGCTTATGCGCCGGTAGGACCAGGCTTAGCCTCTTTACCGATGTGGATCGGTGAAGGAAATAATTTCTACTACGCATTAATTACTCTTGGCATATCACTGATTGTTACACCAATAGCAATAACGTTGATTGGTTTTGATGAAAAATAATTATATCTAAAGACATGACAAACACACTAGAAAAGGTAAACTATGAACATTAAATTAAATACTCTCGCTGTCACTATTTCACTTGTTTTTATCGCGCCACAATTACAAGCATATCAACTTATTAAGGATAATGATAATGATGTGAAATTAACTGGTATGGCGTATGCCGGACATTTCTTTGGTAATGAAAAAAATAGTGCGAACTATGGTAGTAATAACTTTTTAAGATTTGGCGTAGATGCTAAAACAGCCATCGATGAAAAATTGACTGCCATAGGTAGATATGAGGCTCAATTTAAATTAAATAACCCGGATAGTGAGCAAAATTTTGCATCAAATGTAAACAGCTCAGATAATAGAAATGCTGGTGATGCACAAGGCACTAACATCCGTACCAGATTAATTTTTATTGGGCTTGGTGTGAAAGATATCGGAACATTTACATTTGGCCGTCAATGGAGTCCTAATGCAGATACTTTCACTGGATGGACAGATATTGGCTATACAGATGGATATACAGGCGCTGCTTTAGGATTGGGGACTGACCGTTTTGCATCAGCAAGAGCAAGTGATGTATTGAAATATTCTGGCGTATTCGGGAAAGCACATATTCTAGCAAGTTATAAATTTAAGACTAAAAGAGATACGAGTACCCTAGATAAAGACAATAGCGCGTATAATTTAGCGATGACGTATGACTTACCAATGCATATGTCTGTCGGTGCTGGATTTATAAATGGTAATCGTCCTCAAAGTACAGCAGGTGTCAGTACGAGTGATCCTAAATTATATTTAACAGGTTTAAAGTATGATGATTCTTCTTGGTATGCAGCCGTAACTGCTTCTAAGGGAACTGATTTTCTAACGAATGGTGTAGATCATAAAGGTATAGAAACTGCATTACGCTATACTTTTACCAATGGTTTCGGGTTACTTACTACTTGGGAAAAACAAACTGTTGATGTCAATGGGAAAAGTCTAGATTCTCATAATTCAACAACATTGGGTGCTATATACAACTTCAACCAACATTTGAGTGTATCTTTTGAATACCGCATTAATAGCCTTGATAAAAATGCTTGGGATCCTGCAGCGGTAAGAGCATATGGTGATTATAGTAAGACTTCAGGCTCATATAATTCAGAGGCTGTCGATGCAGCTGATGATTATCAATTTGCCGTCAAATATTTATTTTAAAACCCCCAACTATAATATGCTAATAAGTTAAAAAATTAATCACATTATACAATGCTATAGTTAATTTTATCTTTATCTATATAAAAATAAATATATAGGGCGTGCTACTGTATTCTCAGGCAAGTCCCGAGTAGAGTATTACATCTTAATACTCTACTCGGCATTTTTTGGTAATTTAAGATAAAGTACATCTATTATGTTAATAATTTATCCAATGATATTGGTTGTGTATAAAATAGATTATTTATCACTCTATATTCCTTATGTTTAATTATATGTCGATCGCGATCTGTAGTTTTACACTGAATTGAGTTGTTCTAAAACTATGCCGTATCCCATTCATAAGCTAAGGAATATGTTTCATTTGACCATTAAGGCATGAACTCTTGATATTCGACTAATTCCTCGGATTGCCCCTCTTGCGCCTGACCGTTTGAGAGTTGCATCAGTAGCTGCTTCACCAAAATAGCATAAACAAACATCATGGGGAGTCCTGCGACAACGCACAGTGACTTAATCGTATCAATGCCGCCGCCACACAAGAAAACGCTAAAACTGATCAGTGCGATTGCCCCTGCCCACATGAGTTTTACTTTGTTATCCGGGTCACCTCTTAACGATAACTGATTCGTCGTCAGCATGGCCGTAGCCACACTCGCACTCGACATCGTGGTTAACATCAAGAAGAACTGAATCACTAAGAACACGGTTAAAATGACATTTTTCGCCGGCAGGGTTTGGATGAGTGAAACAACTGCAAAGGTTAGTCCGCCCTCGCTCATCCAATCTTGCACCGGATAGCCGCCAAAAAGCTGTGCCCAAACTGCATACCCGCCAAAGATAGAGATAAAGAATGCACATCCCAACGACCCCATAAATATCGTGTACAAAATCACTTCACGGATTGTACGACCTCTTGATATACGGGTAATGAATAACCCCATCATGATGAGATAAGCGTAGTACCAGAACCAATAGTATTGCGTCCAACTCTGTGGGAAACCACTCTGCTGCACCGGGTCGGTCCATAATGACATCCGGAAATAACTGTCCAACATCACCCCAAAAGAATCGGTGACGTTATTTAAAATAAAGGGGGCGTTTGACGTAAATAACACGAACAGTGCAAAGCAGATGGCCGCAACGACAGTGTAGTCAGAAACCTTGCTGATCCCTCGATTGAACCCCACCAGCATGACCACAAACAATACCAAGACGAACAGCAAGATGATGCTGCCTTGAAGCATCAAATTGTTGTCAATCTCAAACAGTTGAGATACGCCTTCACTCAATAGCGTCACCGTCAGCGCCAATGAACTGGCAAAAGCAGCTAATGTGCCAAAGATGGCAACCAAGTCGATACATTTCGCGACAATAGGGTTCTTGCCTAATACCGGCTCACACAGCGTTGAGAGCTTTAATGTACGTTTCTTCTGGACATAAAAGGCGTAAGAAAAGGGAATCGCAGGAAAACAGTAAATCGCCCAACCGGTAATGCCCCAGTGAAACATTGAATAGGTGACTGACCATGCTGCTGCGGTGTAGCTATTGGCGTCTGCGAACAATGGTGGGGATTGCAGGTTATACATAGGTTCGCCAATACCCCAATATATCAGAGAAGCCCCAACGCCCGCAGTAAAGATCATGCCACCATAAGAGAAGTTTGAATATTCAGGCTTATCGTCCCCTAAACGAATCGCTCCGTATTTAGAAAATGCAAGCCAAAACAGAAAAAACACTAATGCTAAACTAGCCAGTTGCGCTAACCAGCCGAACCAATTTGTCACAAAAGTCATGGCATTACCGGCCATCGCCTGAGACAAATCTGGATATAGTGAAGAGACAACCAGCAGAAGTAATACCAGCATGATAGCCGGAATCGTGAGTCCAAAGTTGAGATTATTCAACGCTGTCTCTCCATGTCGCTAGCGCTTTAATATGACTTGGTTCAATCCCACAGCATCCACCAATGATACTCGCGCCTAGCTGGTGCCACTTCTGAGCAAACTCAAGATACTCTTGTGGTGAAACATTGCGCATTGTCTGGATGGTGTCATTGGCTTGGTGCCCTGACTTGATCGGCGTAAAACTATTCGCGAATACACCGATGGTCAGCATCTTGCCTGAGCGTTCCAGCACTTGATTGACATCCAAAATCGCTTGCTCAACAACCTCTGGTACCGAACAGTTAAAAAAGATCCCCGCGGCATTGGTTGCGAATAAGGCTTCAACAGCATCGGTGACCAATTCACCTGAGCGAAGGCGGGATTGCTGCCCCACCTCATCCATCAGGGTAAAAGAGAAATAAACCGGTTTATCCGTGTGAGCCAAAACCTTTGAGATCACTTCCGCTTCCGCAAGGCTCGCCACTGTTTCAGCCAGCCAGAGATCAACATACTGGTCTTGGGCATTAAATAGCGTCGAACTGATCTCATAAGCGCTTGCAGCTTCAAACAGGTCTGGACGATATGAACCAAACGCTGGCGGGATCGATCCTGCGACCAAAACCTCTTGCTGGGATTCAGAAACGACCTCTTGCGCAATTCGAGCCGCTTTTTTGGCAAGCTCTGCCCCTTGTTCGGTAAAGCGTTCTGCGCCTAAATGGAAAGGTACACAAGCATAGCTATTGACGATGATAATCTGTGCGCCGGCCTCGATAAAACCTTGGTGAGCCTGCTTCACATGCTTTGGCGATTCAATCAGCGCCTGAGCGCTCCAAAGTGGTTGAGAAAAAGGAGCGCCAATCCGTTTTAGCTCACGCCCCATCCCACCATCCAAAATTGTAATATTTGCCATTTTAGACTTCTATACTGCTAAACATCCATGCAGGTATTTAACCACAGTATTCAGGAAATTATATTGAGAATCTCTCATCACAAACATGAATAAAATTCATATTAGAGCATCATTGAATATTTATATTCATGACATGATGTCATGAATGATTGATTGACGCCCATAAATTCGCTGCTCAATCGTCTCCGCGCTGCTCTTTCTCTGCTTTCTGATCCTGAATAATCTTCCCCAGAGACGGTAAAAAATCTCGGTTGATATACGATTCACTACGCCAGATTTTGGATTTCATGAGCGCTTTAGGGCAATGAAAGAACAGTGAGTCTACAGTCACTTTGATCACTAACTTTGGCTTTGTTTTCCCATCCAGACAAAAGTCTCTGATTTCATCATCAATATGGATCGATGCCATCCCTTTCACTCTCACCACATCTTCAATGCCGGAAACCATGAACAGTAACCCGACTTTTGGGTTGGTGATGAGATTAGTTAAGGTATCTAACCGGTTGTTACCCGGGCTGTCCGGAAAAACCAACGTTTTGTCGTCCAATACTTGGACAAATCCAGCTTCGCCACCGCGAGGAGAGACATCTAACGAACCATCTTGATTGGTTGACGCGAGCAAAAACAGTCTGCTGTTTTCAATGAAGGTGCGGGAGTGCTGATCAATGTGTTGGATTTCTTTGGCAACAGCAAGTGGATGCGGTGTGCTATAGAGCGCTCTTAATTGTTCCAATGTGGTGATTTGCGTCATTTTATACTTTCTCTTTTGTTATCGGTCATAAACTATTTGTAAATGATAGTAAGTATCATTTGAAATTGGTTTGCATTATCATGTTCTAACTCATAGGACAGAGTCAAATGCCATCTCGACGAGATGTCACTCTTAGATATTTACAGCCATAAACCGAAGCCAATCGTATGTTGAACCTCAAAGCCGTTTTTACCGTTTTTCTTTTTTCTTTCACGACAACGTTGAGTTGGGCAGACGATAGCGTGACGTATCCCATCAAAATTCAGCATGCCTTTGGTACGACCATCATTCAGAAAAAACCGGTGAGGGTTGCGACAGTCGCATGGGCGAACCATGAAGTACCGCTGGCGCTTGGTGTGGTACCGGTTGGTTTTGCTGCCGCGACTTTTGGTGACGATGACGGGGACGGCGTTCTGCCTTGGGTCAAAGCGCGACTCGATGCTCTCGGGGCGCAAACACCGCCACTGTTCGATGAAGGCGATGGGATTGATTTCGAAGCGGTTGCTGCAACGCAGCCGGATGTCATTCTTGCTGCGTATTCTGGTTTAAGCCGTGCTGATTACGACACACTCAGCATGATTGCACCGGTGGTGGCATATCCAAATGCACCTTGGTCGACTGACTGGCGAAGCATGATTCGCATCAACAGTTTGGGCATGGGAATGGCGCAAGAAGGGGAAGCGCTCATTACACGCATTGAGCAAGACATCGCATCGCGAACAGCGAAGTACCCTGAACTTAAGGGGAAATCGGCCATGTTTATTACCCATTTAGACCCGACCGATTTGAGTGTGGTGCACTTTTACACCGATAACGATACACGTGTGAAATTCTTCAATGACTTAACTCTAATCTCCCCCCAGAGCATTCGTGATTTGAGTCGTTCCGGGCAGTTTTCCGGTGAAGCCAGTATTGAACAAATCGACGCATTTAATGATGTCGATATCTTTGTCACCTATGGTGGTGAAGCACTGTTAAAGCCGCTTTCCAATAACCCATTGATGTCAAAAATGAATGCGGTGAAACACGGTTCGATTGTCATGCTGGGCAGCGGGCCGTTAGCCACCGCAGCCAATCCGACCCCGTTATCTATCTCATGGGTATTGGATGATTACCTAGAGGCGTTGGCAGCGGCTGCACGCAAAGCGCAATGAAGTCCCCTGTTTCAAAAAATCATCAGTTTACAGTGGGACGTTTTGCAATTTCGCGCCCGGTGACTCTCGTTACTTTGCTGATTGTGTTGTTGCTTTTATGCCTGCTCTCTGTCGCCTTAGGGACAAGAGAAGTGACATGGAACGAAATTATCAGCGCCATTCAGGGAAACCTCAATACCGTGGGCGAAGCCGCAGTCGCGATGCGCATTCCGCGTACCGCTTTGGCGGTCATTGCGGGCGCTTCTTTAGGCTTGGCAGGCACTGTCATGCAGGGCGTAACTCGCAATCCTCTGGCCGATCCCGGCATTCTCGGTGTAAACATTGGCGCTTCTTTTTTTGTGGTCGTCGGGCTGGCTTGGTTGGGTATCAATCAAATCCAGACTTATGTCTGGATGGCAATTTTAGGCGCAGCACTCACCGCCGTATTCGTTTATACCATCGGCTCAATGGGACGAGGTGGCGCAACACCGCTGAAGCTCGCGTTAGCAGGCGCTGCAACTTCAGCGGCTTTATCATGTTTCACCATCGCGGTTGTGTTACCACGTAACGATATCGCTGGCGGAGCCAGATCCTGGCAGATTGGCGGTGTCGGTGGTGCAACATTCGAAACCATTACTCTCGTTTTGCCTTTCTTACTTGTTGGGTTAGTCATCACAGCGCTGACTGCAAGAAAATTAAACAGCTTAGCACTTGGGGACGAACTCGCCGCCGGTTTGGGTGAAAATGTGGTTTTGGCGCGCAGTGCTGCCGGGCTGGGCGCTATTTTACTATGTGGCGCGACAACCGCGATTTGTGGACCGATAGGCTTTGTTGGTTTGGTTGTGCCGCATTTTTGCCGTCTGTTAGTGGGCGTGGATCATCGCTGGTTATTGCCTTTCTCTGCGGTGGGCGGGGCAAGTTTGCTGTTGCTTGCAGATATTGCAGGACGAATCATTTCCCGTCCCAGTGAGTTATCTGTCGGGGTGGTCACCGCGTTTATTGGTGCCCCCTTCTTTATCTGGATTGTGCGTCGTCAGCGCGTTAGGGAATTATGATGTCCGCTGAATTACCTCTTTTACAACAAGTGAGATCGGCCCGTCAGCAACGGATGCGACGCTGGTCTTTACTCACCCTTGGCTTATTGATTTTAGCCGGGTCTGCTTGGTGCTTAACCCTGATCTTGGGTCAATCGTATACCTCTCCGGCTGTCGTCTGGGGCGTGTTACAAGGAGAGCATATTCCCGGCGCGAGTTTCACCGTCGGGTATTTACGATTGCCCAGAGCGATGATTTCGTTACTGGTCGGCATGAGTTTTGGCTTAGCCGGCGTCGCATTTCAAACCATGCTGCGTAACCCTTTAGCCAGCCCGGATATCGTGGGTGTGAGTTCCGGGGCCAGTGCAGCGGCGGTGTTTGCCATTATTGTTCTGAATATGGATGGTTCTGCCGTCGCTATTTTTTCAATTTTGGTGGGTTTGGCTGTTGCGCTGACGGTTTATGGCCTCTCTTATAAAAATGGTGTCGCAGGAACACGGTTGATTCTGATCGGGATTGGCATTTCCGCAATGATTGAAAGTTATATCGCCTATCTGTTGTCGCAAGCCTCATCCTGGGATCTGCAAGAAGCGATGCGCTGGTTAACGGGTAGCGTCAATTCAGTACAGATTCATCAAAGTATTTCACTGTTGATTTCATTGGTTATTTTTGGCAGTTTGCTCCTGAGTCAGACAAAGTCTTTAGACGCATTACGGCTAGGCGATGACACCGCTGCGGCTCTGGGTGTCAATATCACCGTCACCCGCATCATCGTTATGGTATGTGCTGTCGGTTTAATTGCGGTTGCCACCGCCGTAACAGGCCCTATCGCTTTTGTGGCATTTCTCTCCGGGCCAATCGCTGCGCGCATGGTCGGTTCTAACGGCACCCTGTTCATTCCTGCTGCGCTCGTCGGGGCGGTATTAGTATTGACGGGCGATTATATTGGACAGTTTCTTCTTCCAAGCCGCTATCCGGTCGGTGTGATAACGGGCGCTTTGGGTGCACCTTATCTCATTTATTTAATTATTCGCGTGAATCGTAAAGGGGGATCTTTGTGACCAAAGCTCATGAACTTGTGGTCGAGCAGTTATCTGCCGGTTATGGCGAAAAAACGATCGTCAAACATCTCTCGCTCAAGATAGTACCGGGAAAAATCACCTCGATTGTCGGGGCGAATGCCTGTGGCAAGTCAACGCTGTTAAAAACCCTGTCTCGTTTACTGACGCCTTCTCAAGGGCAAGTGTTACTTGATGGAAAATCGGTCCATCACAGCCCGACCAGAACATTAGCACGGACATTGGGGTTGTTGCCTCAGTCTCCGATTGCACCCGAAGGTATTACGGTTGGTGATCTCGTCAGTCGTGGGCGTCATCCGCATCATGGGATCATGTCACGCTGGCGCAAACAAGATGACGAGGCGGTCGCGAATGCGCTGGAAGTCACCAAGCTAACCGACCTGATAGAGAGCGACGTGGATGCGCTGTCCGGGGGGCAGCGTCAGCGCGTTTGGATAGCAATGGCGCTGGCTCAGGAAACGGATATTTTGCTGCTCGATGAACCGACAACGTTTTTAGATGTGACGCATCAAATCGAAGTGTTGGATTTACTGGTGGATCTGAATCTACAGCGTGGGATTACCATCGTGATGGTTTTGCATGATCTCAACTTAGCTGCCCGCTATTCAGACAATTTGCTTGCGATGATCAACGGACAGGTTCATGCACACGGCAAGCCGGAAAAAGTGCTGACGAATGAGACGATTCAAGCCGTGTTTGGTTTGAACAACCATATCATGATTGACCCGGTGTCGAACATTCCGATGATGATTCCTATCGGTCGACACAAGCTTAAATAGCTGTCAAAGCAAAGCGACTTCCACCAGCACGATATGGATGTCGTTCTTCGTTGGAAAGTCGCTGCACAAATGCCAGCAGAGCCGGATTATCAGACGTATTTTTATAGACAAAGTGCAGCGGCGATGTGTGGGGTAACACATCTAACGGTGTATAACAGAGCATATTCGAAGGTCGCGTGAAGTGGCGCTCATTGACGATGGCAACCCCATTGCCCGCTGCGACCAAACCAAGCATGGTGCTTTCTCCGTGTGCCCATTGAGTAACGTCTGGTGCCCAGCCTATCTCATGGAACAGCGCTTCTTGCCAGTCGAAGTAATAAGGATCCACGCTTCTTGGCAAACGCACAGCAGGCAATCGGTTGAGCGCTTCAACCGTGATTGAAGGTGATATGGTTTTCCCCCAACTCGCTGGATAAGCCAGAACCAACTTGTCTTGAGCGACAGGTTGTACCGCATATTCAGAAGACAACTCAGAGAAATGATACAAGAAAGCCCCGTCAATCTGATCAAGCTCTAATCGTTTCAGCAACACCATGGGTGTATCTGAATAGACCTCAAGTTCAACGTCGTGGTTATCATGGCAAAACTGACTCACGCACTGATTCATGGCCCCTTCCCACAACACGAAGTCATGCGCCCCTAAAGCGAGAGAGCCATATTCTGTATGAGTAAACTGACGAACATGCTCGTTCGCGTCGTCAATTTGTCTGATAATTGCACCTAACTGTTTTTGATAAATCTTTCCTGCACGATTCAGACGTAATCCTTTCGGCTGGCGGTCGAATAATAAAACGCCCAGTTCTGTTTCTAATTCTTTGATTTTTCTTGATATGGCCGGTTGAGTCACATGCACTTTCTGTGCAGCCAAGCGAATATTTTGTGTTTCAGCAACTGCTAAAAAGTATTTGAGGTGGCGTAGCTCCATGTGGTTGTTTCTCTCTCGGCATCGGTTGATAACTATATATCAATTTAATTTATCACAAATAATAAGCATTATCATTTGTATTATCAATAGTATTAAATGACAATAAAAACTAGTCGTATAGGATCCGTAAAAAATGGAAAATATTAGAAGTGGTAAGGAACGGTGGCGTGCGATGCACTTACTCCTCTGTTTTGTTCCTGTTCTTTCTTATTCAGGCTCTGTTTATGCAGAAGCTCAAGATAATATTCAAGAAAAACAAGACAGTGTTCAAGAAGATCAAGCTTATCGTGTCAACACCATCACCGTGTATGGCCAGCCCATCGCAGAAGATGCCGATACCACTGTCGCCGAAGAATTATGGGTCGGCGGTAAAGTGGCAACCAATATTCAAGATACGCCAGCATTGCTTTCGGTTATCACGGAAAAAGAGATCAACCAGCGTAATGCCGCAACAACCGAAGAAATTTTGCAGTATTCCCCTGGGTTGGTGACAGATTACTACGGCTCTGATGACCGCAATGATTACTTTATGATTCGGGGTTATCAGGCAACAACATACCGTGATGGCATGACACTTGGCTCGATGCGGGGTGTGCGTGAAGACCCTTATGCTTATGAGCGTGTTGAAGTGATTCGCGGGGCGAACTCTACCCTATTCGGTCCTGCTGATCCGGGTGGCTCAGTGAACTTTGTCAGTAAAAAACCGAAATTTAAACGCTTTGGAAACAGTTATGTTTCCTATGGGTCTTATGACAGCAAAGAGATTGGGTTAGATTTTGGTGACACACTCAATGAGTCGGAAACGGTCGCATATCGCTTTACCACGAAAGTGAAAGACAGCGATCTTGAATACGATCATTCAAAAGACAACGCTCAGTTCTTCATGGGTGGGATGACATGGCAGCCCTCTGTACAAACCACGGCAACCCTGATTGTTGACTATCTTGGCCGAGACACCACACCGAACAGTGGCGGTTACCCACTGGATAGAGAGTACGATCGCAGTGAATTTTATGGTGAGCCTGATTACAACAAACACGATGTTGATCGGACGAACATTACGGCGCAAATCACCCATTATTTTGACAATGGCATCTCGCTCAGCGGTAACTTACGCTATAGCAAACTCGAAGACGATTTCGGTTATGTCTATTTATATGATTACGCAGGAAGAACAGGCAGTGATGTCGCTCGTTACTATTTCGGAACCGATACTCACTCTAAGCAGATCATTGGCAATACGATTGTGCAATACGATGCGAGTTTTGAACAGATTGATAGCAGCACCTTAATTGGTTTGGAATACCGTGATGCTTCGACTCAGGATACGTCAGTTTATGGAACGGCAAGCAGCATCAATATCGACAGACCATCATATTCTGGCATGCCGACAATCGGTGCGCCTTACAGCAAAAATGATCAGGATGAGACGACAAAATCAGTTTTCATTCAACAGAACTTATCATGGGATGACCGATACATCCTGACATTGGGTGCCCGGCATGACTACATGGACTTAACGAACCGTGATATCAGTAACCGCGATTCAAGTGGTGAATTCTCTGAGACATCTCTGCGCGGTGCGTTTACCGTAAAAGTGACTCAAGAGTGGTCAACCTATATTAGTCAGGTCGAGTCTGTTGCGCCGCCAAGTATTGGCGTGAAACCGGAAAGAGGCAAACAACTAGAAGCGGGGGTGAAGTTTGCGCCACTGAGTATGAATGCGCTGTTCTCTGCTGCGATTTACGACCTTGAAAAAAATGATGTGACCATGGCGATTGTTCAGGACAATGGAACGATTGAACGCGAAACGATCGGTGAAACGCGTGTCCGTGGCCTCGATTTAGAAGTAAAAGCAGAAGTGACCGACCGTTTTAATGTCACGGGTGGCTACTCCTACATGAAGTCGAAAGTGGTTCGAGGCAGTACGAGAAGCGGTGATGTGCTAGACGGTAATGAATTTGTGACAGCACCAAACCATAGCGCTTCGGTATGGGGTTACTACACCCTGCCAAATAAAACCATGGATGTTGGTTTAGGGGCACGCTATGTGGGTACGTATTACTTTGATGCCGCGAATAAAGGGAAAAGCGATTCGGCAACACTATTTGATGCAGCATTTGCATACCGTATTTCAAAGTCGGCTCAGCTGTCACTGAATGTGCACAACCTAACGGATAAACAATATGTGGTCGGTTCAGGGACAGCAAACTACTACAACCCAAGTCGCTCGTTTAATGCTTCTTTACATTATGCTTGGTAACGAGTCGTTTACATTGAGACTAACCACATAACTAATTGTAATATATAAATTTAATTGCCCCATCACCATCAGGCGTTGGGGCTTTTTTGTTCCTCTGCGCTGGTTCATGTCTCCCCTTAGTCTTTCTGTTTTTCAGCGGTTTCCTGCTGCTCTACCTGAAGAATAATTTCATCGAGCAGTGCTATAAGCTGAGCGGAATATTTTTCCATATCCTGAAACAAACGATCAGCCTCAACCATGTCACCCTTCTCTTTCGCCTGAATAATTTTCTTGATGGTTGCGTGCAACTCACTATGCGGTGTATCAATTGCTGCTGTCGCCGGTATATCGATAAATTTCTGCCGGCCGATCGCGTCATACCACTGACCGAAATGACACTCTTTATGAGAGACGATTTCTTGCAGATCCATCTGAGTCAATCCGGACAGATAACTGCGGATAATGGTTTTCCATGCCAAATGGGCTGTCTTGGCCTGTTTCAGTTTCTGTGAATCAGCATCCCCCCCGAAACTGGTACAATATTTATTCAGTTGTTCTACATCTCTGGCTATTTCCGCCGATAGTTTCGCTGTCAGAAGTGAAGAGTTGGCCGTCGTCTCCGCTAACTCATGAATGTGACTGATGTTCGCATTCACTTCATCGGAGACCTGAACCTGTTGTTCGGAAGCGGTCGCTATCTGGGCAGTCATCTCATTAATCTGTCCGACAGAATGCTCCATCTCAGAGATTGCCCCACCGGCGACCTGAACGTTATCGACACTTTGCCGAGCCTGTTCTTGACTGGACTGAATCACAGCAATCGTATTATTCACACTGTTTTCCAGAATCGTGATTTTCTGGCGGATCTCTTCCGTTGATGTCTGCGTTTTTTGTGCCAGATTTCTCACTTCACCGGCAACGACGGCGAACCCCCGCCCCTGCTCTCCCGCTCGGGCGGCCTCAATGGCTGCATTCAGAGCCAATAAATTCGTCTGTTCAGAAATATTTTGTATGACTTCGAGAATCGATGCGATCGACCCACTGGCTTCATAAACCTGAGCGCTCAGATCCCCGATCTGATGGATCGATTCGTCCAGTTGAAGCATCTGATCGATGGCTTGTTGCAGCACTTCTTTACTGACCTGAGATTGATCATTTGCCTGCGATGTACTGTCGGCAGCCTGCATAATATTCCGGGTCACATCATGTACCGTTGCCGTCATTTCCGTCATTGCCGTTGACACATAGGTCAGCTGATCTTTTTGTTCCTTCATCCCTCTGTCGGTCATCACCGACTCGTTCGATAAATGATCTGACTGGACGACCATATGATTGATCGCATCTGACATTTGGTAAAAAGTCGCCTGCAATTTATCGCAAAAACGGTTAAATACCCGGGTCAGGCTTGCTATCTCCTGAGGACCACCTTCTTCGAGTCTGGCATCTAACCCTTGTTGCCCTTCAACCATGTTGTCGATGGCATCAATAATGTCCTTCATCGGACGGATTGAATAACGGGTCATCCATATCAATCCCCCGGCAACGACTAATGCGCTGATCAGCCCGAACATCATCATCATTCTGATATCAGACCAAATCATCGCTTGTAACCGAGAAATACGATAGCTGACTTCAACCACCCCGATAGCTTTTCCGGAATAGTCTTTGAGCGGGAAAACTCTGACGGCCGTTTCATGACCTTGCTGATCGGAACGGATATCCATCGTCTGACCGGAAAGAACCTGCTGATATTGCTCCGGCGTCAAAACCGGCACATCTCCCGCCCGAGGCTTGACCACATCTTTCAATCCATCATTTTTTGGGACACGAATCGCTAAATCGGTCGATTTATCTCTGAGCAAATCAGTGAAGGTTTCCCGATTCAGTGTCATCCCGAATTCGACACTACCGACAGGTTCCCCTTCAAAACTGATCGGGGCAACATAACGCAGACCGAGCCCTGCAACACCGGCTTCAATGCCGGAGATAGACCGATGTGAAGTATTGACATCAACCACCGTATGGCGAAAAGACGATAAGTCATCCCCACTTTTCCCCGGTTTATGGACCCGGTACAGTGAGTAAGCCGGCGGAATGTGGAATTGAAACTGACTGACCCCCGATGCCCGAATGCGTGGCCATTGCGCATCAAATAGCTGACTCAGTTTACTCTTATCACGCTGTGCAACCGCCTTTTGGACGTCAGGTAAAGCGGCAATCGTGTCGACCGCTAACTGACTTTTGGACAGGATCGAATCGATTTGAAACTGCACCTGTTGTTCCAATCCGGCCATTTTTGCCGCAATAAAATCATCCGATAACTGTTGTGCTAAACGCACCGCGCCCCAGATAAATAAAAAGCAGACCAAGAGAATTGATATAAAGCCTGCGGCACTAAAACGAGCAAGTAAACTAAGATGTTTCATCAATCCTCCAAGGGGCATCAAGTTGTACTTGTTTAATTATAGATAACTCATTTTAACCATTTGCTTTTTCTCTCAATAAGATGACTCAAATCAATAATCGGCCTATGACTGTGCTCTTCCACCGACCCTGTAACTCCCAGCAGAACACCGCACCACCAGCCAGCTCGCGCGACTGAATCACATGCGGTGCATCGTAGCTGTATTGTTTGCGAGAAGATTTCGATGATTAAAACGGTGAGGTAATAACTAGTTTGTGCCCCAGAATGTTTTAGCCCTAAGTTCCTGACCACTGTCTTGTGTTATTCCTTGACCTATTTTTCCTAATAGCAGAATATGCATCTAGTAGAAAAAACTTATACAGACATCTTCTGTAAATTGTGAGTTCAGGGAATTTTAAGACTTATAAAACAGTATGTTACTTAAATGGTATCTGTAATTTCTCACAATTTTATATAGACTATATCTGTATAATAACTGTTAGCACACAAGGGGAAAGCTTTGAAATTCGTGAGAAAATTTGAATGTTCGAGTTTTGTATTTACTCCAATAGAAACTGGTGATGCTGTGCATTTGCTAACAGCAGTAAGCTCAGCTTTATTCCCTAAGTCGCTTCCGTTAGCAAACATTAAAACACTAAACCAAGCCGAAGATTGGTGTTCAGATCGTGCTTCAGACTGGAAGATGGATAAATGTTACGTTTGGAGTTGTCGCCGCTTGGCCGATTCCCAAGTTATTGGTCAGGTTACATTGTTTCCTCAGGAACATCGTTTGGCTTTAGCTTATTGGGTTAATCCGGAATTCTGGGGGCAGGGTTTAGCGACGAAAATGTGCAAGGCTTTGTTATCACATGTTTGCAATTCGGGTTATCAAGGTAATATTTGGGCAGGTGTCCATTCTTGGAATAGTCGAAGTACTTCGGTACTAAAGAAATTGGGTTTTGAACAGATAATTTCTAATAATGAAAATACAGCGGAGTACAGTTTGGAAATTGTGTGCTAACAAACGAGTATGGCGTCAATAGTTAATTTTTCGCCATATTCTCATCCCACATAGTGCCGTCTCTTAGCATTGAATTCAGGATCACAACCATCTTTCTAACGCAGGCAATGATAGCGACTTTCTTTGGTTTTCCTGCCTCAAGTAATCGCTGATAAGTTGCCTTGAAAATCGGGTTAGATTGCATTGCGGACATCATTGCCATATACAGGACTGTTCGCACTTGGGTGCGCCCGCCTTGGATAATTCGTTTACCTTTATATCGACCACTTTCTCGGTTCATGGGAGCAACACCTATCAATGAAGCGGCTTGTTTATTGTATAACTCCCAAGAAGGTCAAAGAGTTCGAAGAATACGCGAAAATGTGTTGTCTTCTTTAATAGTAATGACGATCTTGATTGTCCGAACAAAAAATTTCTAGAAAATACAACTCACGAATTATCTTTGGTCACGTCTGACGCCAGTAAATATTCAACGAAGTAAAGTGAATCCTACACCTCAGTTCGGGGATGAATAACGTTCCTTGTTTCAGCCTCGCTAACTGACCGCTTCTGAATCATGATTATTGACCAAATTTTAGTAATGCTACTATGTAAGGAGAGGTTCGAACACAACCTATCCCTAATATTTTCATCAAGCAAATTACTTATCTATTGACCATTCATGACGGTTACGTCCGTTAGTTTTTGCCCGATATAAAGCATGGTCTGCCCTTTTCATTGCATTGTGTGTCGATTCATGTTGCTGTTTTAGCGCTATTCCTGCACTAACGGTCAAGTGCGTATCTTTGTGTATTTTTATGGAGCGACTACTTTCTAACAGCGAGGATATGTAATTTTCTACACTTGATAGATCTTGAGTGTCGATGAATACTGCGAACTCTTCTCCACCTAAGCGGGCAGACATGGCGTTAGGTAGGTTTTTGTCAGCTAAGATTTGACCAAACTCTTGAAGAACTGTATCTCCTTTTTCATGTCCATAAGTATCATTGATTCTTTTAAAATAATCTAAGTCAAGTATGATGATGGTTAGGATACGATTTTTATAATTAGACAATACGCTATTAAAAAATCGCCGATTGGGCAGTTCAGTTAATTCATCATAGATAGCTAATTTTTTTATATCACAGATGTATCGCTTAACACTTTTGACTAATCTTCCCAAACCTATAATACACAGTACCATACCAACCGATCGTAGAAGGTCTTCCCCCCAAACGGATAACCATAGTGGCTGTTGGAATAACTCATCCATAAAGTCGATTGTTCCAGATACGATCCAAAGAATCATTCCCATATTTATAATGAGATAGTTTTTTGGATTTAAAGGAGACGTTTGAATGATAAAAAATATTAATATAAGCAATAATAAGACGATTAGTTCAAAAATAAATCCATAGTTTTCGTGATTAATATTATTTATTTTCGACAAAAATAATATGTTGAAACCGATAACGGAAGATGTTGAGATGAATAAAAAACAAATCAAGAGTATTTTTAATTGAACAAATTTAGCAGGCTCATCACTACTGAACGCATAATTTTCCATAAATCTCCTTATTAAGGTAATCAACTAGATGCATGTCAGAAAGATTGCGCTTTTATTACAGTAAATGAAGTATTATGAGTGAGTGCTTCCGATCTACGAGGCTTTGTTGCTTAAATTGATGGAACTAAATCAAGAAGCTACGATCTGATCGACTACATCCATTAATCGCCGTAGCCTCATGCCTAAACCTCTTTACAAACTGGATACAGTTCTCTCCCGTAACCCCGCTTGCGAAAGCTATTCTTTATCGGAAGCGTATCAATCCAAAATATCGGCCATCTCGCCTAAGTCACGCAGATAAACGACTCAACGACGTACCCCTAAATTATACTCTGTCAACCAGCAACAAACAAATGAAAGTAACGAGCGAGTTGAACGTCGCTGGGTTCTCCGCAGAATTGCCCGTAACGGTGTATTGGTTCGTTTGTTAAAAAGTCGACGGGCATATTCGTTCACCTTATTATTTGGCTGTGAATTTTGGTGTTACCAACGGAGTTCGTAAGCTTTTTCATCGAAATTCTCAGTATCAAAATTTCTAGTTGGTCTTCTTCGTCACCAGATGCAGCGGGAACTCATAATCATAGGTGGTGGTTCTGCCCTGCTCATCGGTGAACTTCATGACCTTGTTATAGGCGTTGTATTCATAAAAGCGGGTCAGTCTGCTCGGTAATATGGCCCCAGCGGTCATGCCACACCGCTTTATCCTGCTGCACCTGAGCCAGCAAGCCATTTTTATAGCTGAAATGGGTGGTTTGGCCGCAATTTTAGCCACCAACTCACCGGCATCGTTGTACACCGATTCGGTGACATTGCCGAGCGCATCAGTCTCTTGGGTCAACCGCCCTTTCTCATCATAGGCCTTGAGGTATTCCCCCCCCACCGGCCAGCTCACGCGACTGAATCACATGTTGGGTATCGTAGCTGTATTGTTTGCGAGAAGGTTTTGATGATTAAAAAGGTGAGGTGATAACTAATTTGTGCCCCAAAGTAAGCTAGGATGAGATTGAACCTGATTTCAAATCTAGCAATTTGACATACTTTTTCTCATCTAACTGTGTGGCCAAATTTGTTAATCCACGACAACCACTTATGGTGTCCGATGAGAATTACTTTGACATCATGTCGTTTAAAAATGCTTGTTTAACGTTTTTTTGTACTCGATTGGGAGAGATAAAATCTTCACCGATTTTCTGGGCAAACTTTAAGCCTTGCTCTCTATTCGGCGCATTAATGTCACCTTCCACATCATAGATCAAGTGACTTTCCACATCTGTAACACCGCAGTATGAGAAGATACCAAGATCAATTTGCGTTCGCATTGCATGGTCATAATGGTATTTATCGTAGGTCGCTTTTTTGGAACCGCCAATACCGATTAAAGTGGTGGGTAGATTGGTGAGAAGACCATCAAGTGGCATTTTACCACGGTCTTCAACGCTTTTGCCATATTGATACGCCCAACCTTGGGTAAAGACTCGTTCAATCCATCCTTTCATCAGAGCTGGCATACTCCACCAGTAGACGGGAAAAACGAAAGCCAGTTGGTCTGCCTGTGCCACCCTTTGATGCATTGCTTTTATTTCATCTGGCAGTTCTCCGCCCCAAAAACATGCATGGTCCGCTTCGGTAAAGCGAGGATCAAAGCCTTCGGCATGCAGATCGAGTATATCGACGGAATGACCTGCTTTGAGAATCGGTTCATGGAAGGCATCCATGACTGCGCCGGGGTATCTGTTTCTGAAAGGGTGGGCATAAATCGTGATTATATTCATGTCGTTATCTCCATAGTGACCGTGTTAACGGTTGATAATTGTGCCGAATCGGATGGTTTTCTCGTCATCCGCTTGTTGAATTGAAATCAAACTTATTGTTTTTATTTATAAGGTAAAACAATCGTTCTACTTGAAATAGTAGAGAGATCGTTTTACATTGTCAAACATGAATAAAACACAAGAAAAAATTGCAGCAGGTCTTGAGCAGGCTTTTGCTGAACGCGGATTTACCGAGCTCGGGGTGGATGGGTTGCGAGATGCGGCGAAGGTCAGTTTGCGCACGCTCTATAAATATTGTCCGTCAAAAGTGGATATGATTATCATGGCACTTGAGCATAGGCATGCCCGATATCTCACGCATCTTTTTGAAGGCTTACCAACACATAACCCGCAAGTGCTGGACGAGATTTTTGCTAGGGTAGGCCACTGGATGAGTGAAAATAACTCGGAAGGGTGCTTGTTCCATAATGCGGTTGTATCCCATCCTAATAGTGAAGCTATACGCAAGATGCTGGAACGGCATAAGGCGGAGGTCGCCGATAAACTGGTAGAAAGTTCCAACCTTGTCGCCATGAGGGAGCCTTTGTTATTAATTCATGAAGGAATCGTACAAAGCTGGCCAATTTTAGGGGCTCAGGCTATTGCGAGTGCCCGAATACTTGCAACGGGTTTACAGAGTGGCAATGCGGTAAAAGTTTAACTTTCACTGTCCTCATGCTTTCATGAGACTGTTCATTATTCTGTGTCACGCCCATTTTTATAAGTCCAGATATGGAGTGATTCGGCCTTCAAAGTTGAGTCTCCCTTGAATATAACACTGAGAATCAATAAAAACGTACCTAGGGATATCCATAAAAAGGCTCTTAGTAATGTGGTAACAAAATCAATCCTACAATGGTTGCCTCAGACTTGCACAGCAGATTGAATCGGAGCCCGATGCACCGTCATTTGATATCTCTAACACATCCCTGCCCAATTCCTTTTTAAAACTGTACTCAAATTCGCTGAAACGCTCATCGGCTGATTATTTTGAGAACCTACACCCAAAATCTCATACTTTTTTAATACTTTTATTTTCCCAAAAACAGATAACCTACGCTCTGCACTGGCAAAATCCGGTGCCGGGCGTAGGAACCCGCTGATATCTATCCAGACATTATAGGTTGCTAACTTTACGTTGGTTTTTTACTATATGCGGCCTCAGCACATCTGAATTATGGTGAGCTGGGCAAGGCAGCTTTGGCTGGCCGTGTCCTGGATTACGGCATTCCTACACCTTGTTCCAGTTCACCACCCGAGCGTAGGAACTCCTGTGGTGAAATTATTTTGATCACTATCCAGGAGTCAAATAATGTACGAAACCATCCCTTACGATCACCAATTCGCCCAAAAAGCCCGCGAATATCTGCGCCAGTTAGAAGAAATATTTGAAGCCGAACAGCGGCACAATAGTCAAGAGCTGCGCAACGTGCTGCTGTATCTGAATAATCTGATTACCACCCATTACGTGCGCTATCATGAAGAGCCGGATGAATCAGATTTGGTGTGATGATTGGTTGATTTAGTTTTCGAGCCGCAGTTGCGGCTCGATTTGGAATATAAGATGTAACTCATTGGCTACATATTTATCAGGGCAATACCTGCACCCCAGATATTCATCTCAAGGGCAAGTGGCTGAGTGAGGCTGTGTTTTAAACCGGGGTAAGAATCACCGCCAATATTGCAGCGGATTGTATTGTACTCGTCCCCGATATCAGTTGATATGGATAAAAACAGCCGGAACTATTTTTAACCCGGCTGTTTTTTGGAAGGGTTTGAATGTGTCAACTGGGTTAATTTAATTCCCCATATTCCCTTTTATTAATGAATATGTATTAAAGCAATCTATTGTTTGTTTATCAGTATCAACTTTAATGGTATCGGGAATATCAAAAACCTTTAACAGCTGTTCAAAATCAATTTCATTCTTTAAATGACAAAAATATCCTGTTCGATTATTGCCCCATAAAAACGAATTACAAGATTCGTTACCATGTTCCAGTAAATAGTCAACTATAGGTTGTAAATGATAGTAATCTGGCATTCCATCTGGAGCAGATGTTTCAATTTTGATCATTATTTATTCCTTAACTTTTCTAATTTATTAGAAATATCAGGTGCTTTAGTATCTTTCATGACCTCTAAAGAACCTTTAACAGGCACCAACTTTATTAAATGTTCATCTAGGATAAAGTATTGATCATGTGTCTTATAACGGCCCGGATTAAATTGTGGATTTGCTTTAGTAGGACCAAATGCCGCACCTCCCATAGGAATATCTTCTTTCACTTCAAACATCTGAACATATTTTTTATAGTCAGTTCGTCCATCGCCAGCATATACCTGAACCCCTTGGTTCAGTGCCCTTGAACTAACTAATCCATCTTTGGCCCGACTAACTTCAACTGCACTTGGAGTAGTAAAATAATTACCCGTAATACCACCTTGCTCTTTCCAGGTTATATGAGCTAGCTGAGTTCCTTTCGGTATAGAAATGTCTTCTAATTTATCTACTCCGAAGTAAGGATCAGAACCTTGATAAGCAGCCGACTGTTCAGCGGCAGTCAAAGGATTCCCCGCACAACTCCCCTCACACTGATTCAACCCCAGCGGATCCACCCACCCCGTCGGATTCACCACATACTGGTAGTTGTTTAAACCGCCCGCAAGCCCGATTGGATCCGGGGTGATAAAGCGTCCGGTGCTCGGGCTATAGTAACGATGGCGGTTGTAATGTAAACCCGTTTCTTCATCGTAATACTGCCCCTGAAAACGTAGCGGGCTGACGATGTCGGCCTTGCGCTGATAAGCCACATTGCCGTAACTGTGGTAATCCACCGACCAGGCAACACGGCCTTCTACATCGGTGATTTCCAGCGGGGTGCCGATTTGGTCAAGGTGGTAGAAGTACGGGGTTGCGTTGTCCGCCCCTTCACCGGTGACCAGTGCCAGCGGTTTAAAGCTGCCGTATTCGTACAGATAAGTCTGATAGTGACGCTCACCCGATTCGGCCAACAGCTTATCGCCTTGCCATAAAAACTCAGTGCTGGTCTGGTGACCGGTTTTGTCAGTGACCGTTTTATGGGTTCTTCTGCCGAAGGCATCATATTGGTATTCAGCAATAGTGCCGTCGGGCTTTTCAACTTTGGTCAGGCGGTGCTGGCCGTCGTACTGATAAGTGGTAACCAATGACTGGTTGGTGCCGCGCGCTTCCTGTATCAGATTACCAAACTCATCATACTGATAGTGTCGGTCCCCCTGAAACAGCAACCGGTTCCCCGCCACATTACTCTGCCGGCTCTGTATCAGGTTACCGGCCGGGTCGTGGGCAAAGTTCTCACTCAGACTGCCGCGCACCTGTGTCAGGCGGTCTAACGGGTCATAGTGATATTGTGTCAACCCACGCAGGTTATCTTCCACCTGCGTTAAGTTCCCCGAGCGGTTGTACTGATAACGGCGGAACAACGTCTGTTGCTGCGCCTGACTGACCCGATGCTCGGTCAGGCGACCGGTTTCATCATACTGAAAATGACTGCTCAGCGCCCCCTGTGTCCGGCGGGTTTCCAGACCACTGACCTGATATTGGTGTTGTGTCAGGCAGTGACCGTTCAGATTAACCTGATGCAGCCGCCCATGCCGGAAGTCATAGTCAAGCTGCTGGCCGTCCGGCAGTAACTGAGCCGTGATGTGGCCCAGCGCATCATAACGATAACCGGTAGTTGCCCAGCCCTGATGCTCGGTGGTCAGCCGGCCCAGTACATCATAGTCATACGCCAGCGGCCAGCGACCATCATCCACACCGGTCAGATTGCCGAGTAAGTCATAGCTGTACTGAACTGTCGATTCATCCGGCAGGGTCTTCTCAATCAGCTTGCCCTGTGCGTCATACGCGTAACGGGTCGTCAGCTCGGTGCCTTCACTGCCGATTTCGGTTTTTGCCGTCAGTTGGGTGTGCGCGTCATATTCATAGACAAACTGACGACCGTCAAACGTCACTTCCCGCTGCACATGGCCGGTCGGCAGGTAGTCTATCTGATAGTGCTCACCGCGCTCATTAATAATGGCACTGACAAAGTGGAACGGGTTGTCATAACGATACTGGACCGTACTGCCGTCCGGGTTGGTCTTCTGCGTCACCAGATGCAGCGGGAACTCATAATCGTAGGTGGTGGCTCTGCCCTGCTCATCGGTGAACTTGGTGACCTTGTTATAGGCGTTGTATTCATAAAAGCGGGTCTGACCGCCCGGCAACACCTGTTTGGTCAATCGGCCGCTGCGGTCATACGACAGCTCGGTGACGCCCTGACTGTCATGACGTAGCCGCAACCGCCCCAGAATATCGTAGCGGTAACGAATCACTTCCCCCTGTGGGGTGGTCTCATCGACCAGATGACCGTTGCGGTTCCACGTCAGTTGGTGAATGCCACCATCCGGATAGGTGATTTTCTCAATCAGGCCGTGGTCGTTGTAATCATAAACGGTGGTATGACCGAGCGGGTCGGTCTGCTCGGTGATATGACCCCAGCGGTCATGCCGGTAACGCCACACCGCTTTGTCCTGCTGCACCTGAGCCAGTAAACCGTTTTTATAGCTGAAATGGGTGGTTAAACCATTGGGCTCGACTTTAGCCACCAACTCACCGGCATCGTTGTACACCGACTCAGAGACATTGCCGAGGGCATCAGTCTCTTTAGTCAACCGCCCTTTGTCATCGTAGGCCTTGAGGTATTCCCCGCCGCTGCCGTCCACTTCTTTAATCAGCCGCGCGTTGTCATCATGCTGGTAAACTTGCTGCGAGCCGTCGCTGTTGGTCAGCGTCACCGTCCCGGCCTCTTCATCCCAGTCATAGCGGGTATCGACCTGCGTCAGGTTACTGTACTGGCGCACCGCCCGAACATCCTTCCCTTCGCCCTGCCATTCCCAGCGGAACACCGCACCACCGGCCAGCTCGCGCGACTGAATCACATGTTGGGTATCGTAGGTGTATCGCTCGGTCTCCCCACTGGCATTGGTGGCGGTGATGAGCTGCGACTGCGCGTTATAGCCATAACTGACTTGCGTCTGAACAAATTGCCATTCGTCCTGCTCAGCCAGATAAGCGTACAAATCCACTTGGGTAATCAGGTCATCCGTATACACCAGCTCAAATCTAAGGTTGGTCTCGGTTGAAATCCGGACCGGACGGTGCTGACGGTCGTAAGTGATGCTCAGTGAATGGTCATATTGGTCTTTGATAGACGTCAGTAAGCCCGAGTCACCAGTCATTTTAAAGGTGTAAAACCGCTCACCGCTGGCAATAATCATCTGCTGTTTATCACTACCCAGAAATGCCGCTGATTTCGCCATGCGGTTGGTAATCGCCGGCAATTGCTCTGTCGGTTTGGGAAAGCGGGTCAGTTTGCCTTCGCCGTCCCGCCAGATAATCGCATCACCGTCCACGGTCAGCTGATGTGACAGTGAATGTGACCAGCCATAACCGAGCCCGACATGGGTTTCAACCGCAGCGGTCCGATACAACCGTTGCCATTCAAACGGCAACAGACCAATCAGATGGCCGTCGGTCAGCGACAGTAACTCTTCACCGGTTGCCATCGATATCGGGTCTTTGTCGCACACCGTGTCTTTACTGTCTTGGGTCGGCTTTCCGGATTCATTGGTCGGCGCATGGCTGTCGTCCGGCAGTGTGTCTTTATCATGGTGCAGGGTACTAGTGCGGCGGTTATCCGCAACAAATTCAAGTTTGCCGTTGCGGTAAACGCCCTGCCCGCCTTTGTTAATTGCCAGACGTTTAAAAGTATCGCTGGCCGAGTTAATCAGCTTTTTGGCAAAGGTAAATAGCTCTTTGACAACGTCTACCAGCGACTTAATCGCTTTAAAAATCTGTTTGCCAGCTGTTTTCATCGCCCGCAGCACAGCATAGGCCATGCCGGTTGCCGGAGTGGCAATAAAAGAGATAATCAACCCACCAAGCAGCCCCATTAACACATCCACAATCACCTGACCGCCAAAATTGGCGATCTGATTGAGTATCGTGGTTATCGGCACCATCGAGATGTAAGTCATGATGCCGCGCACAAACAGATACATGGCCGCTTCATCCGAGGCGAATAGCATGGCCTTTTCCATCATCCCCGGTGCACTGCTGGCCGTCTCTTTTATCGTATTGATAATATCCGCGACACCTTCACCCAGATCTTTCAGTGTTTTGACCGGGTCTTTGAGCATCTCATAAAGCTCTTCAATGCCACTCCAGAGCGCTTTCAAACCACGCCAGATCCCATCGGCAAAATTCGCAATCACGCTTAAGACCGACTGCGCGGCCGAGCTGTTAAAATAACTGTCCCACTGCGGCTGATACCCTTGCCATTTTTGATTCAGCCAACCCGACAGGCCATCACTCAACGTATCATAATGGGAAAACAGCGAGTCCATCTCTGCCGGAGTCGGCTGATGGTCGATAAAGACCTCGTAGTATTTGCCCGGAGTCAGGCCAGCGACAGTGGCTTTACCCTGCGCATCAAGCATCACTTTCCGCGTATCGCTGCCGTCTTCGGCTTTGACAATCGCCTGAATATTCCCGAGCGGCACATGATAAATCGACTGGAACACACTTTCGATTTCCAGCTTGCCACTGAGCGGACATTGCACGGTGGTTTTGTAGTTATCATCATCTTTGCCGACCGTGGTACTCTCGCCACTGACTTTGAGCCGTTTATCCATCGCAAAAAGAGAAGGGCGATCCATCGCTTCTGTGGCTTTATCTGCGAGTTCGAAATACCACTTCTTGGTCATTTGCCGATAGTCAGTCAACAAATCAGGAAAGCTGTTCAGCTGCTGATTGATATAATTATAAAATTGTTGTTGTTCGCTCATCAAAGCATCCCTAGCCGTTGTTGCTCTTGTTCGATTAATTCAATGAAAGCCGCCAGATAACCGTCTTCTTCCCCTTGATAACGCGCCACAAACCGTTCGGTTTTCTGACGTAACACCGGCTCAGGATAGGCGTCATACAAGGCCTGTTGATATTCACTCAACCCCTGAAGCAGATTGTTGACCAGTACACTCGGGTCTTCGCTCAACCCCGCCAGCACGGCCTCCGGTACCGTCCACCACGGGAAAGCGCGTTCCTGAAAATTGGTTTGGCTTATCGGCGCGGGGTTATCAACTTGTGTGAGTGCTTCTTGTGCAGTGACACGCAGCCAACATTGAGTCGGGCCCATCAGGGCGATGCGCTGCTCATCATCACACAGGCTCGCCACATCCAGCGCGAAACGCGGGTCATAGAAGCGGAAGAACACATGCTCACCGGTGGGCAGCCAGACATGGGTCAGGCTGCGAAAATGGGCCTGCACCGTGGCGAAATCAGCCTCAGCGCCGACCAGAATCCCCCAGTCAGCACAGGATTCATCGGTCATCCAGTCAAGAAACGGATGCTCCGGAGAAATCTGTGCGATGTTCGGCATCACTTCACGCCACTCGGCATACGGGGTGCCTAGCCAGATACCCTGCGCATCACTGCCGCCGTTGAGATAAAACCAACGCTGTGGCTGGCCGTCACTGGTTTCATTGAGGATCACGTACCAGTTTAAATCTGCGGTCAGTTGCTGTTTTAAATCGCACATACCCCGTCCTTACATTTTTCACACTCTTCACAGAATGGCGCGGCCGATTTCATGGTGGCAATCTGCGCGGGGGTCAAAATCGGTGCCGGATTATCCGGTTTGGTGGTGATTTCTTCGGGCAACAACGCGGCTTTACCGCCATAAGCGACCGCACTGCCAGCGCTGCCGCCGGCGTTGAGGTTAATCGCAGCACCGGACAGGTTGACACTGCCGCTGTCGATGCTGATAAAGCTGCCACCGGCCGATAGGGTCAGCCCCGAGCCGGCTTCGGCCACAATCTTCGCCCCGCTTTTGAGGGTGATGGCGCTGCCGGTTTCGACCGCGGTCAGGCTGCCGACTTGCTGCTGTAAATCACCACCGATGTCATGGGTCTGATCTTGGGTGATTTTGATCCGCTGCTCACCGTCCACGGTCAGATGATCGTTCATCTTGATGTGTTCATACCGGTCGTTTTCAACGGTTAAATGGCTGTCGTGACGGATCAGTGTGGTCGCGTCATTTTCAATCAGGGCTTCGGTATCTTTCTGCGCATGGAGGTAGACTTTTTCGCTTTCGGCCTGATCTTCAAAACTCAGCTCGTTAAAGCCCTGCCCTTGGTGGGTTTCGGTCCGCAACACGGTTTTGGTTTTGTTTGCCGGTAAAGGGTAAGGCGGCACATGGCTGGCATTGAATGCCCGTCCGGTGATGAGCGGTTGGTCCGGATCACCTTCCAGAAAATCAACCATCACTTCATGGCCGATGCGCGGCACGGCCACCATGCCGTACTGACTGCCCGCCCACTGCTGTGATACCCGCACCCAGCAGGAGCTCAGTTCATCGCCGTTGCTTTCGCGGTCCCACGGGAAATGCAGCTTGACGCGGCCATGCTCGTCACAGTAGATTTCTTCGCCGGCCGGGCCGACCACCGTGGCGATCATCGTGCCGTCAACCCGCGGCTTATGCATAATCGGTGACAGCCATAAGTTGTCACCGGGGATCGCGGTAAACTGGTTGGCATATGTGGTGGCACCACTGCCGCCGGATTCTTCCAGCGCTTGCGGTTGACTGCCTTGGTGCGCAATCTGTACCACCAGCCAGTTCTGATTCATCGCGGCATCGAGGTGGTCACTGAGGTCAAACCGCACCCCGGCCTGAAGCATCGCCTGATTACTTTTGCCACTCGCGGTATGCGCATCGCGTCGCAACGCATCGAGGCGAATTTGGCTGAATGCTGTGCCGCTGGCATCGTCTTTATACCGTCCCGGTGCGTCATAATATTCATAATTCGGCAACTGATAGTCTAAATCACTGCCTTCCGCGGTCTGTTTAAAACTGTAGGTCGGCTTTTTAAAACTGTAATCCTGCAACCACACCGAGCTGACTTCAGACTGCTTGTGCGCGGTGATGGCGGAGACATACGGGATCTCCGATACGCCACCGGACAATACGTTATACGGCACCGTGCCGCCGAGCCGGGCAAAACCTTCTGAATTGTCGGTCACCACTAAGGTGTGTTTTTCTGCCTCGTGGGTAAAGGTGTACATCAGCCCTTCTTCAGCGGCGAGCCGGTGGAAGAAATCTAAATCGGTTTCCCGGTACTGCACGCAGAATTCACGCGGGGGGCATTCCCGTTTGGTGGAAAAGGCATAGTCGGTGATGTTCATCTCCTGTAACAACACCGAGAGGATTTCCGGCACGCTTTTTTGTTGGAAGATGCGGCTGTTGTGCCGTAATGAGAGCCGTTCGAACGACGGCACCAACGTCAGGGAATAGAAGGTGTGATGATGGCCGGTATCGCCGCGGCTGAAATTGCGGATGATGCCATGAACCTTCTGTACCACCTGCCCGTTGCGGAGCACTTCAAGCAGCGCGGTGGTATCGACCATCTGTTCAAAGGTCAAATCACTGTTGCGACTGGCGAGCGCGATATGATAGCGATAGCCATAAACCGGATGCCCGCCGGCGTCCACCGATGCTGAAACGGATTCAAATCCCTGATAGTCACGAACCACCAATGACGCATCATTGACCCCATTGATCGTGAGCCTGAAACCTAACGTTGCCATGAAGAAAACCTTTGATGTTTGATTTGAGAGTGTCGATATTTTGTTCTAATTTGCATCGCCAATGCGAATTGATGCATAAGCAAACCCGCCAAGCGTGCGACGATAGTTTATTCAACAACTTGCTATTGTATTCAATTTAATTTACGGAGTTCAGCCTTTATCAGTTCACTTTCATTACCAGATGCATTTTATTGAATGCATCTCTCAATATTTAATGTATTAAAGCGTGAAGAATGCAATGAACGGATCAACAGGAAACGAATTAACAGGAAATAAATCGGCAGGAAACGAATAAAAGCAAAAAGGCCTCTGATGAGGCCTTGAACGGATCAAACAGATGACTAACGTGAGGCGTAATACTGGCGACTCCAACAAATAATATTTTCAACATCCGGTAGGAGAATACCATCATCTTCGATGCGATCGATGGTTTCCCAGAAAGAGCCTAATGCACGTTCATCGGCCTGATTTAACCAAGCTTTGATCTGCCCTTTGATTTCATCACTTTCCGTGTGCTCTTGACTGGCTGTATTGTGGTGACTGGCCGTAATTCCGAATTTCCCCATCATAAAAGTGAAATCGTCCATATCGACCAATTCGGCATACATCATCATTTCTCTCCTTGATATCGAATCATTCAGGGTTCAGCGCCTGAACCCTGATCGTCTGACTTCGTTAAAGCTTGTTCTTTCCTCTACCGTGTCAATTGATATTTGTGTGTTTCAATATAAATGTTTCTCTGTCACTAACCCGCGGTACAGACTCCAACACATCAAAATCAGCACCAGTGTAAATGGTAGCCCGGTGGTTATCGCGCCGGCTTGCAGGGCTGCCAGTGCCTGATCACCACCCCCCAACAACAAGGCAATTGCAATCACCCCTTCCAGCGATGCCCATAGCACCCGCTGTGCCGTCGGGACATCGGTTTTACCACCAGCGGTAATACTATCGATCACCAACGACCCGGAATCCGAGGATGTGACGAAGAACAACAAGACCAGCAGAATACCCAGTGTAGAAAGTAAAAACGCCATCGGCAAGTGATCAAACATCTGGAACATTGCTTTAGAGACATCACTGATCCCATTGGCAAGATCACCCACACCATGTGTGACTTGCTCAAGGGCGGTTCCTCCCATAACGCTCATCCATAAAACCGTGACCAGTGTCGGGATCAGTAATACCGCTGTCACGAATTCACGCACGGTGCGTCCTTTGGAAACCTGAGCGATAAACATGCCGACAAACGGAGACCACGATACCCACCATGCCCAATAGAACACCGTCCAGCCATGGAACCATTCGGTATCTTGTCGCCCAACCCAGTTAGATAATGGTATAAAGTTTTCGACATAACCTTTACCAATGGTGCCAACCGTCTGAAAAATAGACAATGTCGGACCGACAACAATCACCAGAGCAATCAAACAGCCAGCCATCAGCATATTGATATTGCTCAGGATCCTCACCCCACCGTCGAGTCCGCGAGAGACCGATATAATCGCGATCAGGGTGACGACGACAATAAACGCAATCTGAGTCCCGAGGCCATTACTAATGCCGAAAAGGTGACTGAGACCACCGGCCGCTTGCTGCGCACCAAAGCCTAAAGAGGTTGCCAGACCAAAGATAGTCGCCAGAACAGCAAGAATATCAATGATGTTCCCCAGTGTACCCCAGCAACGTTTGCCGAAAATCGGGTAGAAAACCGAGCGAATCGTCAGGGGCAGTCCTTTGTTATAAGAAAAAAATGCCAGTGCCAGACCGACCACCGCATAGATCGCCCAAGGGTGTAATCCCCAGTGGTACATCGTTGCACTGAGCGCCAGCGCCCGGCCATCTTCGGTGCGAGGTGCGACATTCAATGGCGTGCCGTACCAATCCGTATAATAAGCCACAGGTTCGGCAACACTCCAGAACATCAAGCCGATCCCCATTCCGGCAGCAAATAACATACTGAACCAAGATAGGGTTGAAAATTCCGGTGTGGCATCTACACCACCGAGACGGATTTTACCAACGGGTAAAACCAGCAATACCAAACAAAAAAGCACAAACAGGTTACAAGCCGCCATAAATAACCAGTCAAAATGATTAATTGACCAGCCACGCGCTTGTGTCAGTACTGTTTTTGCGCCATCAGGAAAAATCAGAGTGAGGATAATAAATAACAGTATCAAACCTACGCTGACACCAAATACGGGATTGTGAATGTCCAATCCCCAAATCTTAACGTTATCCTGCCCGGCACAATAGTCAGTGTCATACTGAATCCGTGATACGGGTTTGCGACGTTTTGGAGAATCTATTGTCGTTTTCATGCGATCCCTCATCCATTCCGTCTGTCACGATATGGACAGACGTTCGCTTTTCATCCGGTCATTCCTGTTCCCGGAATGCACTTGTTATTTTTGACGAATGACGCCCTCTTCAAGCAATACATCAAACACCGCCTTAGCCATCTCGCTGACTGGCTGATCTTTGATGACCCGCCCACCTGAAGACGTCGTTTTTGCAGTCGCAGCCTTGAATCGGTCTGCTGCCGTTTTAGCTTTCACCACTTTCAAACGTTTTATTTTCGCTTTCGCGGGGGTTTCCTCCCAATTCATCCACTCATGATCGAGTGCCACATGATCGACCTTACTGACATCAATCTGCGCACGGCGGGCAATGCCGAAGGCACTTTGCCTTGGCAGTGGTGCTGCCATATCTACGCTGGCAACAAAAGGTAAAGAAACGCTCAGAGCACGTCTCTGCCCCCGGGGCAAAGCCTGCAGCACTTTCGCCTGCCCGTTTTCAATCGAGAGAATTTCTGCAATCCCGACGACAACCGGACACTGAAGTTTTTGAGCGAGAAAAAAAGGTAATAATCCTGACGATTCGCCACTTTCGGCCCGTGTCCCCGTCAGGACGATGTCCGGCATCTCTTGTTGCAGATACTGGGCTAATGTGTCCACGGCATCGGCCTGCGCTTCCTGTGCCAGAACACGAATACGGGATAACCCCATACCGCTGTAATACCCAAGAGCCGGATGCTCGGGGTCACCGGCATGAATGACTTCCAGTTCGCTGTCGGGCAAATTGAGTGCCAGCTCCACCGCTCTGGAATCGGTCATCGCCCGACGCGGACGACCAGAGTCAGGATGGGCACCAATCGAGACCAGGGTTTTAACAACGAATGATTTGGCTGAACTAGGCTGCATCCTTGAGCTCCTCTTTGTGGTGGTTCTCGACCAGTGAAACCAGCGCTGCCAGCAACTCATGGCTGTCAGCAATCACACTCAAATCAGCGCGTTTCACCATGTCACATCCGGAATCGGTATTGACGGCAATCACTTTGTCGCATCTGCCAATTCCTTGTAGATGCTGAATTGCACCGCTGATCCCCACCGCAATATAAACCCGGGCGGTCACCCAAGACCCCGTCGCACCGACCTGTCTGAAACGCGGCATAAATCCATTGTCCACTGCGACACGGCTCGCCCCCTCTGTGGCACCGAGTCCCTGTGCTGCATGATGAAATAATTCCCAGTCATGGATACCGTTTCCGGCAGACAGGATAAATTCGGCCTCGGTCAAAGGGACGGATTGCGGATCAATTGCAACCTGTCCCAGATCTGCAATCGTCGGCTGAATTGGTGGCGTTGCCGCTAGGGTGACGGCCAACGCTTCGTGACGGGTTTCATCAATTTGTGGCGCGCACTCTTCTGCTAACAGCAGACATCGGGGAGTGGCACGTTTGATATCACTCCGGCCACCGGCGGCACGGCAGACTGTCTGTTGCGAATTCACCTGCCATGCTTGGGTCGCGGGTCGCTCATGAATCAGCGCTGTCAGGCGTGCGCCCAACTCAAATCCACCGGAAATGCTATCCGGGAACAACCAGTGTTTCGGAGCATAGTGTGCCTCCACCTGTTCAAGGGCTGCGACTTTCTGTTCCGGGCAATATCCGCCATAAATGTCATCGGTAAGATTCAGCAAGCGGTCAACCCCGGCGGTATCAAACTGGGTTTCACGGTGAACACCAAAAACAACCGCCATCACCGCACCTGCACCACCATGCTGCTGAACAAGCTGATGTGCCTGTCCGAGTACATCACGATCATGGCTGCTTAAGCGGCCGCCCGGCATATCCGGTACCACCACAATGTAATAATCAGGCTCGGCAACCGTATGCAACGGCAACTGAACTGCGGCTGAAGTCCCTTGAGAACGAACCGAGAATGACGGCGCACCACTGCCATGCAGCCGATCAATTCGCTTAAGACCATTCGGGCCGATAAAACCGACGCGGTGCGGATAGTAGCGAATGAGGCCGCTCGGGCCTCTCTCCTCTGTCGGCTGCGTGACAAAGCTGTCATGTTGTGGATGAAGCCGGTTACGCATAATCCATTCAATACGGCGATCACGGCGTACAATTATTTCACTCATAGCTCTCCCCTACACCGTTACGGCCTGAGTATCCGGTGTCCATACACCAGTCTCCGCTGAATGGCTTTTATTCGCTTCAACACTTGTTTCACCACTTGATTCACCACTCGTTTCAAATAATGCTTCAGCGACCAACTCAGCAATATCTTTCACTTCAGGCCTTGGCTCAACCACCCCTTCAAGCATGGCTGTACATTGTTGACAACCGACAGCGACCAGTTCTGCGCCGGTTTCGCGAATGTCATCCATGCGCATGTCTGCAATCCGGCGTTCTCCGGGAATATCGGTAATCGGTGCGCCACCGCCGCCACCGCAACAGCGTGAACGGAAACCGGAACGCACCATCTCACTCACCTCAATGCCCAGCTGAGCCAAAACAGCGCGAGGAGAATCATATTCACCGTTATAACGTCCCAGATAACACGGATCATGGTAAGTGACTTTGCCGCCCTGATAAGGACGTAAGTGAATCAGACCTTTCTCAACCAGTTGATTGATAAACGTGGTGTGATGCCAGACCTGATATTGTGGTGATTGACCTGCCGGATAAAGCTCCGGATACTCGTTTTTCAGGCAGTGGAATGCATGCGGATCGGTCGTGACGATACAGCTGAACTCATATTTTTCCAGCGTTTCAATATTGCGGCGAGCCAGACGCTGGAAGGTGGCATCATCCCCTAAGCGACGGGCCACATCCCCACAGTCCAGCTCTTCGTCACCGAGAATGGCGACGTCGATTTTGGCCGCTTTCAGGATCTGCACGAAAGATTTGAGAATCCGCTGACTGCGCATATCAAACGCACCATCAGAGACCCAGAACAGCACATCCGCTCTTTTGACATCAGACATCAGATTCAATGACTGATCCGCAGCCCAGTGCGAACGACGCTGTGGTGCATAACCGCTTGGGTTGTCGGTATAGATCAGGTTTTCCAGTACCTCGACACCTTTTTCGGGCGTCTGGCCTTTTTCCAGAGTCAGGAAGCGCCGCATGTCCACAATGGCATCGACATGTTCAATCATCATCGGACACTCTTCGACACAGGCCCGGCAAGTCGTACAAGACCACAATGTTTCCGAGTTCAGTACGCCACCGACTATCGGTTGATGCGGGTCACCTTTGGCGTGACCGACTTCTTTGCCCGGATACGGACTGCCGGCATAATGCTGGTCAGTCCCACCGGCCAATCCGACCACCATATCCTGAATCAGTTTTTTCGGGTTTAAGGGCTGACCTGCGGCAAATGCCGGGCACATGGCTTCACACTTACCGCACTGCACACAGGCATCAAATCCCAAGAGCTGATTCCATTTAAAATCGGATGGCTGCTCAACACCGAGTTTGTCGGCTTCAAGATCAACAGGTTTCAGGCCGGTTGACCGTCCGCCACCGAAGCGTTCCGGTCTGCGGTGAAATGCCAAATGTAGTGCGCCGGCAAAGGCGTGCTTCATTGGCCCGCCCCAGCCCATACCGAAAAACATTTCGCCCATTCCCCAGACAATGGCAACCAATAACACCGTGACGATAGCCCAGTGGCTAAATTGTTCTGGCAGTACACCCGAAACCGGGAGCGTCACCAGAAAGAAGCTGACGGAGAACATCAGTAAGCTCTTCGGCAGACGCATCCATGGCCCTTTCGATAATCTCGATGGGGGATTTAAACGACGGCGGAAAACAAACAGCGCGCCGGTAAACATCAACGCCAGAGAAGCCAGTAACAGATAGGAAAGAATTTCTTTGGCAACCCCAAAGACGTGCACAGCAAAGATCAACAATACCGACAGGACAAACCCGCCTGCGGTTGCGACGTGTGTGTGGGACATGACTTTATCGCGGGCGACCACATGGTGCAGATCAACCAGATAACGCCGGGGCATCGCCATTAATCCACCAATAATGGCAACCGGAGATGCCTGTCCCCGCAACCACATGCGGATACGCCGGACCATTCCAAGAACCGCCAGCATACTGGCGGTCACTACTAAAATGGGAAGCAACCATTCAAGGTTCATAGGCACCTCCTTAGAGATCTTTACACAGACGTAATGCGTCGTAGATCGCAGCGTGGGTGTTACGTTGTGACACGCAGTCTCCCAAACGCCACAGAATCATGCCTTGGTCATCAGCAGACAACACGGGCTGAGGGGCTGAAGCAAAGAGCGCTTCATTATCAATCTGACCTTTGTTGATCGAGTCAGCTTTCAGTGCGTAGTACAGCGCTTCATTCGGGCGGACACCATTTTCAACGACGATCTGATCGACAACCCGCTCTTCTTGCTGACCGGTATACTCATTTTCCAGAAGCGCAATCAGGTTATCGCCCTCTCGGTAGACTTTTTCGAGTATCAGATCAGAGGTCATGATGACTTCTCGCTCATACAAACTGCGGTAATACGTCGGGAAGGTGGTGCCCCCGATGCCGACGCCCGGTTTGATATCATCTGTCACCAATTCAACCATCGCGCCTTTCGACGCCAGGTAATCAGCGGCTGACATGCCGGAGAATTCACAAATGGTGTCATAAATCAACACATTCTTACCCGGCTCAACGGTTCCGTTGAGAATATCCCAAGTCGAAACGACCAGACCTTCTGCTGCACCCCATTCAGGGTTTTGCTCGATAAACGGATGTCCGCCTGTCGCCAGAATACAAATATCCGGACTCATTTCCCGAACCATCTCCGCACTGGCATTCGTGTTGAGAATAATTTCAACCTTTAAACGATCCAGCTCCATCGCCAGCCAGCGGGTAATCCCGGCCATTTGATCACGCTGTGGTGCTTTTGCGGCAATGGTAATTTGTCCGCCCAGCGCTTCACCTTTTTCGATCAGCGTCACTTGATGGCCGCGCTCTGCCGCCACCCTTGCGGCTTCAAGCCCGCCGGGACCACCACCGATCACCAAAACTTTACGGACGGGGCCAGTGGTTTTTTCAATAATATGTGGCATCCCCATATATTCACGGGATGTCGCAGCATTTTGGATACAGAGAACGTCTAACCCCATATATTGACGGTCGATACAGTAGTTTGCCCCGACACACTGACGGATCTGATCAGTCTGATCCAGTTTGATTTTGGTAATCAGGTGCGGATCGGCAATATGTGCACGGGTCATCCCGACAAAATCAACATAACCGCCTTCAAGGATACGTTTCGCCTGATTCGGGTCTTTAATGTTCTGTGCGTGAATCACCGGCACAGAAACCACTTCTTTAATCCCGGCTGCCAGATGGAGGAACGGCTCTGGCGGATAACTCATATTCGGAATAACGTTAGCCAGTGTATTGTGCGTATCACAGCCGGAGCCGACGACACCGAAGTAATCCACCATGTTCGTCGCATCATAGTAAGCGGCGATTTTTTTCATCTCTTCGTGATCAAGGCCATCCGGGTGGAATTCATCACCGGTAATTCGCATACCGACCACAAAGTCAGGGCCGACCGCTTCACGGACCGCTTGCAAAACTTCCATCCCGAAGCGCATCCGGTTTTCAAACGTGCCTCCCCATTGGTCAGTCCGTTTGTTGACCCGGGGAGACCAGAATTGATCAATCATATGCTGGTGAACCGCGGAAAGCTCCACACCATCAAGACCGCCTTCTTTGGCCCGTACCGCCGCCTTGGCGAAATCACCAACGATACGCCAGATCTCTTCTTCTTCAATGGTTTTACAGGTTGCGCGGTGAACCGGTTCACGGATCCCCGACGGTGACATGAGACTCGGCCAGTTTTCACCATCCCAGCGCGAACGGCGTCCCATATGAGTAATCTGAATCATGATTTTACCGCCATGTTTATGGACGGCATCGGCAAGATTCTGGAAATGAGGAATGATTCTGTCTGTTGAAAGATTGACCGAACTCCACCAACTTTGTGGGCTATCGATAGAAACCACACTGGAACCGCCACAAATACAAAGACCACAGCCGCCTTTGGCTTTCTCTTCATAATATTTGACATAGCGATCCGTTGTCATACCGCCGTCGGTTGCGTACACCTCGGCGTGAGCGGTACTGACGATGCGGTTGCGAATCGTCAGGTTATTGATTTTTAATGGTTGGAACAGAATATCAAACTGAGACATGCTTCACCTCTATACCAGCCTTATCTCCGACCGGATAAGGCTGTCTTCCTTGACTCATACTGTTTAGTAATCAGTACTTTTGTATTTATATGTGTTATCAAGCCACCGGCGAGACATCGAAGATGCCGTAGTCACACCCATCTTCTGCTGCACTCTGGACCTGTTCTGCCTGAGTTTGTACGGTATACCCCAGACTTTGGGCGATTTGGTCAATCGCACCGGCAAACCAACCCGTAAACATATAATCAACTTTGCGGTTCACTTTGCCGTATTGATAAACAAATGCGGAATTATCCAGACGCACCCGGGCGCTTCCCTCGGCAATATTTAAGTGCTCGATGGTAAAAATGCCCCAGCCGCGTTGCGATAAACGATTCATATAATGTTCGAAGACGGCATCCCCTTCGATACCATGCGCCTGTGCTTCTTTTTCACACCAGTAGTAAGCCGATTTGTAACCCGCTTTGTAGAGGATTTGTGCGTAACGCTCCGCCCCCATTTCTTCCTCAATCGCCATATGGTTGTTGACGAAGAAATGACGAGGGACATAAAGCATCGGCAGTGCGTCAGTTGTCCAGACACCAGTCTCATCATCGACCAGTATTGGCATTTCAGGTGCGTGTACTCCCATTTTAGAATTCTCCTTTTAATTTGATGTTAAACGCCATGGCGGTGGGTTATTCACCCCACACGTCACCTAAAACACGAAGCCAGTTTTCGCCCATGATTTTCCGGACCTGCGTCTCAGTAAAACCATGCCGTAACAGCGCGTCAGTTAAGTTGGGAAACTCACCAAGAGTACGAATACCTTCCGGGTTGATAATCTCGCCAAAGTTAGTCAGGCGACGGGCGTAGCCCTTGTCGTGAGTTAACCATTCAAAAAAGGGCTGGCCATGACCTTGTGTAAAATCGGTCCCGATGCCGATTTGATCCTCGCCAACCAAATTGAATATATAAGCAATTGCTTCCACATAATCTTCAACGGTTGAATGAATGCCGTTTTTCAAAAACGGCGCAAACATCGTGACACCGACAAAACCACCGTGATCAGCGATGAACTTCAATTCCTGATCAGATTTATTCCGTGGATGATCTTTGAGCCCGCTGGGCAGGCAGTGGGAGTAACAAACAGGTTTTTTCGACGCGAGAATCACTTCTTCTGAAGTTTTTGCGCCGACATGAGAAAGGTCACACATCACCCCGACACGATTCATTTCCGCCACGATTTCATGACCGAAACCGGATAACCCGCCATCACGTTCGTAACAACCGGTTCCCACGAGGTTTTGCGTGTTGTAACACATCTGAACCACCCCGACCCCCAAATCTTTAAAGACTTGTACATAGCCAAGCTGATCTTCATAGGCGTTCGCATTCTGGAAACCCATCATCACACCGGTTTTTCCTTCCCGCTTCGCCCGACGAATATCGTGGGTCGAGTGTACTTTGGTCACAATATCGCTGTTTGCTTCAATCAGATTATTCATTTCAACGATGTTGTTGACTGTATTCTGGAAGCCTTCCCAGACTGATACAGTACAATTTGCCGTCGTGATTCCGCCTTTACGCATATCTTCAAATAAATCACGATCCCATTTCGCTATCACGAGTCCGTCGATAACGATCGCATCATCATGCAATTCCCTTGAGTCCATTTTTCACCTGATTCATTTCACTGTGAGCTTGGTATTCAGAATAGGTATTACTGCAATTGAGTAGTGTTCTGAAAACGTCACTCAGAACACCTTTTGCGTAACCTGATACGTCGTTTTCGGCCGTTTTTTGGGCTTCAGTTTCGGGGGTTCATTTCGGGTGATAGTTTCCGGTGATCGTTTTGGGCTATCGTTACCAATACACGTATTCAATTGAGGTGATTCAGGGGGGACTCACAGAAACAAAAGCCGCCGGATATCCCGGCGGCTTGGCAGGAAAACAGAGAAGAATCAGACTAAAACCGAACCATAAGTCGGTTCATACTGTGCTTCGTACAGAGCGCGTGAAGAGCGGAGACTCGGGACTTCAAACACGGAAATATCGGCCTGAACCGGGTTGTCTTCGACCACATCAGGCGTCAGCAGAACATTCTCGAATTCTGTTTCACCGTGACCAAGACGTTCAGCCCGAGGGGAAATGCCGATATGAATGCGATAACACTTACTGAAATGAGGCGATGAGACAAATCCGCAAGCGGTTGCGATGTCAATAATCGACATCGATGTCTGACGTAGCAACTGTCTGGCTCTGAACAGTCTCAACTTCAAATAGTATTTTGACGGCGGACACTGCAGATATTTCTGGAACAGGCGCTCCAACTGTCTGCGCGACAGTCCGACATAAGCCGCCAATTCATCGAGTTCTATCGTTTCCTCAATATTGGCTTCCATCAGCGTAATCGCTTCAACCAGTTTCGGTTGCGCAGTACCCAACACATGCCGCAACGGAATTCGCTGATAATCGGTTTGGCCCCGAATTCTCTCGCAAATAAACATCTCAGAAATACTGGCGGCCAACTGATGGCCGTAATCACGTTTAATCATGTTGATCATCATATCCATGGGTACCGAGCCGCCGGTACTGGTCATGCGATCACGGTCAATCACAAACAAATTATTGGTACATGCAACGCGGGGATACGCTTCCTGCAAGGCAGCAATACATTCCCAATGCGCGCTACATTCATAACCATCCATGACACCGGCATCGGCCAACAAATAAGGGCCGGTACAGACACCACCAAGGTTAACATGCTTACGGGCTAAGGATTGAACCCAGCTCACCTGACGACGCGTATAACTCCGGGTAATATTCACGCCACCGACAACAATCAACGTATCCAGTTTTGGTGCGGCATTGATTGATGTATCCGGAGTCACCTTTATGCCATCACTCGCCGAAACCGACTCCCCGTCTTCTGTGATCGTATACCAATCATAGAGTTCTTTGCCACTGAGCTGATTGGCCATTCTCAATGGCTCAACAGCTGACGCTAAGGCGATCATGGTAAAATTGTTTAACAACAAAAAACCAATACGACTAACTTCCTTTTGCGGATATTCTTTTTTGAGCGAGCTATTTAATAATGCTGACATTGCGCGACTCCATTTTGCTTTGTAATAGTGGAGGACCTTTTAACAATTAGTTAACCGTAGATATCTTACAGAAACAAATTAGCAACATTTATACCTTAAAATAAACACGCCTCCCTCTAAAATTCATCTATTGGCTTGACAAAAATTGATCGAAGTCGCAAACGTAGAAAAGAAGGGCGATGCAGCACATTTTCTGGCAGGCATAGAAGGGAAAATAGGTCACTAAAATATGAAAAATTTTGCAACTAACTTGCATAAAATAAAGGTCCTGCACCAAGATGACGCATCAGATCACCCTAAAATGGCGCACTCAGTCAGCCCGAGACAGTTCTGGCCTGTATTTCTTTAATATACATAGCGTTGAATAACGAAATAAACGAATGTTATGAACGAATATTCCGGTGAATATTTGATGAAGCGACCTTGGTCTGAATGAATATTTATGAATCTGTCCTGAATTGATGAGAATTGAATCGATAAGAGCCGAATAGCGGTGTATTGAATCGATCTATTTTGAACCGATCTGTCTTGAATCAATCTGTCTTGAATCAATCTGTCTTGAACCGATCAGTTTTGAACCGACCAGTTTTGAATGAACCGAGAGGAAGAATGACAACACCAGCGGAATTATATTGAGACAACGATGATATGGCGGTCATCAATCATCCGTGAATCGTCGATTTTGCTGGTGCGATATCAATTGGCTTAACACTCGATCGCATTGACCGCCAATCCGCCACGGGATGTTTCTTTATATTTATCCTGCATATCCCGTCCTGTATCTCTCATCGTGCGGATCACTTTATCGAGCGAAATAAAATGCTCCCCATTACCACGTAACGCCATATTCGCGGCATTAATCGATTTCACCGCGGCAATCGCATTGCGTTCAATACAAGGGACCTGGACTAACCCACCGACGGGATCACAAGTCAGCCCCAGATTGTGTTCCAGAGCAATTTCAGCCGCATTTTCGACTTGCTCAGGAGTACCGCCAAGCACTTCTGTCAATCCTGCCGCAGCCATCGCGCTGGCAGAACCGACTTCTCCCTGACATCCGACTTCAGCACCGGAAATTGAAGCGTTCATTTTACACAAAGCCCCTATCGCACTGGCGGCCAGAAAATACTGATTGACGTCTTCGGCTTTGGCCTTCGGATGAAAACGCATGTGATACATCAATACCGCAGGCATAATCCCCGCAGCACCATTGGTTGGCGCCGTCACCATGCGCCCACCGGCAGCATTTTCCTCATTGACCGCCAATGCATACAGATTGACCCAGTCCATGCCACTCAGTGACGTGTATATCACGTTGTCGTCGTTGGATTGAATTAAAGAGCGATACAGAGAAGCCGCTCGCCGCTTCACCTGCAATCCTCCGGGCAGAATCCCCTCTTGCTCAATGCCGTTGGCAATACATTCCTGCATCACTTGCCACAATTGTTCAATCCCGGCATGAATTTCCGGTATCGTCCGCCAAGTTTGCTCATTTTTCATCACCAACTCGCTGATGCGCAGTTTGTGTTGCTGGCAAATCTCAAGTAACGCTTGAGCGGTGGTAAACTCGTAAGGGAGTTGAATCTGTGGGGTGACATATTCCGTTTTCTGAATCGATGCTTCATCCAGCACAAACCCGCCACCGATCGAATAATAAGTATTGTCGATCACCACCGTATTATCCGCGCCGTAAGCAGCCAGATACATCGCGTTGGGGTGATACGGTAAGGCTTCATCAATGAACTGTAAATCGGTATGCCAGTCGAAAGAAATCGTCTTCTGTTTTGCCAGCCGCAGCGTGCCTGTTTCTATTGTCGCTTTGATTGCCGGCTCAATCGCTGCGGGATCAATGGTATCCGGTTGATATCCCATCAGTCCCATCACAGCAGCCTTATCGGTGCCGTGCCCGACCCCTGTCGCACTGAGCGAGCCGTATAAGTTTATTTCAACCCGCTCAATACGGGTCAACAATTGCTGACTGACCAGCGCTTCAGCAAAAAGACTGGCTGCCCGCATAGGGCCAACGGTATGGGAACTGGATGGTCCGATGCCGACTTTAAACAGATCAAATACGCTGATACTCATGACTCGCTCCTACAAAAATCCGTTTCTTGTTTTATGCTGAATTATTGGTGATTCAGACCATGAAGACATGCTCTAAAACGACATCCTGACCACTGATGTCGACGAGAAAATGATAAAGGGAACCGATAATAGGTTCCCTTTATCATTATTTTATAGCAGAGCGTTGCGTATCTTTCTGCTTCAGATGTTAATTACTGAAAACAACGGTTCGGTTACCACTGAGAAAAACCCGCCGTTCGACATGATAACGGACTGCATTAAACAACGTAATCCGCTCAACATCCTGCCCTTTCGAGATCAAATCCTCTGGGTAATGGGCATGGTCAACCGGCTGAATCCCCTGCGTGATAATCGGCCCTTCATCCAGATCGTTATTCACATAGTGAGCGGTTGCCCCGACCATTTTCACGCCTTTTTCCCAAGCCTGATGATAAGGGCGAGCCCCTTTAAATCCGGGAAGTAATGAGTGATGGATATTGATCGCCCGACCATTCAGAGCCGCACACATTTCAGGTGACAGTACCTGCATATAGCGGGCTAATACCACTAAATCGACCTGATATTGTTCAATCAGTTGTAAAATATGCTCTTCCTGCTCGCGTTTGGTTTCCGGTGTGATCGGCAGATGGTAATACGGAATGTTATGCCACTTCGCCAGCGACTCTAAATCCGGGTGGTTGGAAATAATCACCGGGACTTCAATATTGAGCTGACCGGTCCGGTAGCGAAACAGTAAATCATTCAGGCAATGGTCAAATTTCGATACCAGTATTGCCACCCGATCTTTTTTCGTCACCGGATAGAGTTGCCAAGTCATTTCAAATGGCTTGGCTCTTCGTGCAAAATGTTGATTAAACTGTTCAGGAGAAAAGTTCTCATCTTCCGGCGTAAATTCGATCCGCAAAAAGAACTGATCAAGCACCCGATCATCAAATGAATGGATTTCATTGATATAATTAGCCGATTCCGCCATAAAACGGGTGACGACATCGACCGTACCTAAACGGCTGGGACAGCTTGCTGTCACAATCCAAGTGTCAGAAGAAGGCTTCATTCGTTACTCCAGTCAAAACTGCCGGGTCAGAGCCCGGCAGCATTGTTACTTCTTATTTTTCAATGGCTAAGCCATATTCTTTGCCGGCATCCGAGAGCCATCGCCAGATGTAGTCCGCAAAACTACGACGGACAATAATTTGCCAGCGTTGCTCATCAGCCCGGCGGAACACCGCCGAGCTTTTCGCCAGAACAGAACCGGCAGTCTTGCCAACCGGAAACGCTTTCGGATGTACATCAAGTACGGTGCTTTTCTTCAGAATATTGACAGCCTGAGGACCACTCAGCTCAATCACCGTCTGTCCGCTACTCTGATTGATAATTGAAAAATGACCGACAAGATTGTCACGCAGCGCAACTTCCACCGCGTAAGCCTGCTCTCCCGGAACCAGAATCAACCATTCATCAGGACTCAGCCAGCACATCGCTTTATCATCTTTCTCTGATGACGTCAGCGGCAGTGTTGGTAACGACAGTCCCAGAACTTTTTCCACGGCGTCAACCAGTCCTTGATCGTCACTGTCACCTCTGAGTATGAGGTGACCCAGTAGCGCGACCTCTTTCATTGTGACACCGGCAGTCGCAGAATGCGCTGCAACAGATGCCTTTTTACTCATATGCAGTGGCGTTTGGGTGGGCACCGACGCATATTGATCCATGACCGCCACAAGGTCAGCTTCAGACACTTGTTGTTTTTCAGGGCTTAATACATCAGACATTCTGGCGTTCTCCTTTTGGATCAAAAAATACAGCACTACAAATTTCTGCTTCAACCACCCGTCCGTCAACCAATGGGTAATAGACCTTTTCTCCCATCCGTTGCAGGCCGTTTTTCACAAATCCCATCGCAATACTGCGATCCAAATTTGCACTCCAGTAACTTGAACTCACATGACCGATCATTTCCATCGGCACCGGCTGATTGGGATGATTCACCGCCTGTGCGCCTTCAGGGAGCACAATTTTCGGATCCACGGTTTTCAGGCCAACCAGTTGTTTACGGCCTTCACGGGCATTACTTTCCAGTGCCATCCCGCGTTTGCCGATAAAGCTGAACGGTTTCTTGTTACCGACACACCAGCCCATATTCAAGTCGTATGGTGTCACGGAGCCATCCGTATCCTGCCCGGCGATAATGAAGCCTTTTTCAGCACGCAAAATATGCATGGTCTCAGTCCCGTATGGCGTCAGATTGTATTTTTCGCCATGCTCAAACAGTTTGTCCCAGACATATTGGGCATAGTTTGCCTGTACGTTAATCTCAAACGACAGTTCCCCGGTAAACGAAATCCGGAAGATACGGGCAGGAACCCCCGCAACATGGGCTTGTTTCCAGTCCATGAACTTGAAGCTATCGTTGCTGAGATCGAGATCAGTCAGCTCAGACAACAACTTCCGACTATTTGGTCCGCCGATAGTCATCGTCGCCCAGTGATCCGTGACACTGGTGAAGTAAACTTCAAGCTCCGGCCATTCGGTCTGATGATAGAATTCTAACCACTCAAGCACATGTGCAGCCCCACCGGTAGTGGTCGTCATCAGGAAGTGATTCTCGCCGAGACAAGATGTAACCCCATCGTCAAACACCATGCCGTCTTCACCACACATCAGGCCGTAGCGACACTTACCGACACCCAGTTTCGCCCATGCGTTGGTATAAACCCGGCCGATAAATTCCCGGGCATCTTTGCCTTGGATATCGATTTTACCCAGTGTGGATGCATCGAGCACACCAACGCTTTCACGGACCGCTTTACATTCGCGGTTCAATGCTTCCTGCATCGTTTCGTTGCCGCGCGGGTAATACCACGGGCGCATCCACTGACCGACATCTTCAAATTTTGCACCGTGGGCAACATGCCATTCATGCATTGCTGTATAACGCATCGGGTCAAACAGCTCATTGCAGTGGCGGCCGGAAATAGCGCCGAAGGTGATCGGTGTATAGTTTGGTCTGAAGATGGTCGTTCCGGTATCTGGAATGGTCTGCCCCAGTTTTTTGGCGGCAATCGCCATACCGTTGATATTGCCCAATTTGCCCTGATCAGTCCCAAAGCCCATTGCGGTATAACGTTTGACGTGTTCGATTGACTCAAAACCTTCCAGCGTTGCCAGTTCAATCCCGGCAGCGGTGACATCATTTTGATAATCAACAAACTGTTTCGGCGCTCGCGAGGTCGGTTTGGTATGAGGCGCATGGAAGAATGCCATCGCCGGACCTTCGGTGATTGTGGCAGTTTGTGGCACCGCAATTTTTTCGACTGGAAGACCAAGCAACTCAGTCGCTTTCTGGCCGATAGCAACCCCTTGTTTCAGCACTTCGTCCAGACTGAACAGGCCATTAATCGCACCTGCCGTCAACTGACGTTGTACCGTTCTGCCGGGAATAAAACCAATCACATTGTCATCCCAAATCGGGCGACTGCCGGTATGGCAAGACAAATGAACAACCGGACTCCAGCCACCTGAGCTGGCAATCGTGTCACAGGCCAGCGTGCGAACATTGCCGGTGACCTTGTCCCCTTCACTATCGATACTTGCCACGACCGCACCGGAGACGCGTTTCTTCCCTTCAACATCAATCACAGCACTCCCGGTCACGACCGAAATACCAAGCGCTTTCGCCTGATCGATCAGATCCCCTTTGGGGGTCGCCCGCGTATCAACAATTGCAACCACTTCACGCCCTGCATTCAACCAATCGATCGCGGTTTGATAAGCACCATCATTGGTGGTCATCAAGACCAGCTTCTCGCCCGGAACAACACAGTACCGATTGATGTAGGTTGATACCGCAGATGCCAGCATACAGCCGGGAACATCGTTATTACCGTAAACTAACGGACGCTCATGTGCTCCCGTCGCCAGAACCACCCAACGGGCACGAACCCGGTGCAGACGCTGACGGACTTGATCCGGTCCGGCACGATCAGCTAAGTGATCGGTTTTCCGTTCGTGAATCGTCAGGAAGTTGTGATCGTGGTAACCATTCACGGTCGAACGCTTGAGCAGCGTAACATCCGGATAAGTTTCCAGTTCAGCAACGACCTGCTGCACCCATTCCAGTGCCGGCTGACCATCGATCACATCCGGTGTGCTTAACAGGCTGCCACCGAATTCATTCTGTTCATCAGCGATGATCACTCTTGCACCGGCGCGCGCGGCACCCAAAGCGGCAGTCAGACCGGCTGGCCCGGCACCAACCACCATCAGATCACAATGCTGATTGAGGTGATCGTAAATGTCCGGATCATTCTCCACCGGAGAACGCCCAAGGCCGGCCGCTTTACGAATATATTTTTCGTAAGTCGGCCACATAGACGCCGGAGACATGAATGTTTTGTAATAAAATCCCGGTGGCATCATCTTCCCGCTGAATTGACCGAAAACGCCCATCAAATCTTTTTCAACGTTCGGCCAGCCATTGGTTGACGCACAGACCAGACCATCGAATAGTTCTTGTTGTGTCGCCCGGACATTCGGCACCTGCGTGGCTTCACTGGCACCTAACTGTAAAATTGCATTCGGCTCTTCTGCACCGGCCGCGACAATCCCGCGCGGGCGGCTGTATTTAAAACTACGACCAACGATGTCAATCCCATTAGCCAGTAATGCCGAGGCAACCGTGTCCCCTTTGAAACCCTGATAACGACGACCGTTATAAGTAAAATTCAGCGGTTTTGAATGGTGAATACGTCCACCTGACGACAAGCGATTTTTCTGCTTCATTGTTCCGCTCCTTAGCCCTGTTTCACCATGCTTTCAGGTTGTTCACCAATTTTGTAAACCTGTTTGATTTCGTAAGTCACTGTATCGCGGGACACATTGAAAAACTTTTTGCATCCCAGTGCGTGATACCAAATCTCATGATGTAACCCGCGGGGGTTTTCCCGAAAATGGAGGAATTCCCCCCATGCTTTGTCTGTGCATTGTTCGGGGTCAAGCGGGCGAGAAATATGTGCCTGACCTTTCACATGAAATTCTTCTTCTTCCCGCACTTCATGACAGTGCGGGCAATAGATGTGAAACATAGAATGCTCTCCTTCGCTTATCTTTGCTTAGTGTGCTACGCCCGCTGCGCCATGCTCATCCACCAATGAACCATCATGGAAACGGAACATTGAGAATGGTTTTGCCAACGCATTTGCTTCACCTTTTGCCAGTGTTTCAGCAAAAACATGTCCGGATCCGGGAGTCGCCTTAAAGCCCCCTGTCCCCCAACCACAGTTGAAGAACAGATTCTCGACCGGCGTATCCGAGATAATCGGACAGGCATCATGTGTGGTATCCACGATCCCGCCCCACTGACGGTTCATGCGGACACGACTAAAGATTGGGAAGAGCTCAACAATCGCCTGAAGCGTATGTTCAATCGTATGATATGAGCCACGCTGTCCGTAACCGTTATAACCATCGATACCCGCACCGATGACTAAGTCACCTTTATCAGACTGACTGACATACCCATGCACGTGGTTAGACATCACCACAGTGTCGATGATCGGTTTAATCGGCTCAGAGACCAACGCTTGCAACGGGTGAGACTCAAGCGGCATGTCAAAGCCAGCCATTTTTGCCATCACGCCCGAGTTGCCGGCCGTGACACAACCCACTCGGTTCGCTTTGATGATGCCGTGACGGTTGGTTTTCACCCCGACAATGGCACCATCTTCAATCACCATATCGGTGACTTCACACTGTTGGAGCAAGTCCACACCGTAACTGTCCGCACCACGGGCATAACCCCATGCGACGGCATCGTGACGGGCGACCCCGCCTCGGGGTTGCCACGAGGCCCCCATCACGGGGTAACGACGATTCTGTGAACAATCCATGTGCGGTACAATTTCTTTGACCTGTTTGGCATCCAACACTTCACCGTCGATGCCGTTGAGACGGTTCGCATTGACCCGTCGTTCAATATCACGCATATCTTGCAGGGTATGACCGAGATTCAGCACGCCACGCTGAGAGAACATCACGTTATAATTCAAATCCTGAGACAATCCTTCCCAGAGTTTCATGGCATGTTCATAAAGATGAGCGGCTTCATCCCATAGATAGTTCGAACGAACAATGGTGGTGTTACGAGCGGTATTGCCACCGCCCAGATAACCTTTTTCAATCACGGCAACATTGGTAATGCCGTGCACTTTCGCCAGATAATAAGCTGTCGCCAAACCGTGACCGCCGCCGCCGATGATAATGACATCATATTTCTTCTTCGGTTTGGGATTACGCCAAACACGTTGCCAGTTTTCGTGATAGGCCAGACTGTGCTTCAACAGTCCAAATCCAGAATAACGCTCCATAAATACTACTCCCAGACAATCCTTAGCAGACTCAGCGATACACAGGGAATTCAGCGCAAAGCGCGACAACCTGTGACTTCACTTCTTCTATTGTTTTCTCCAGCTTCGCTTCGTCATCAAGGACATCGAGAATGTCCGCGATCCAGCCCGCCAGCAGTGTACATTCTTGCTCTTTAAATCCTCGAGTCGTTACGACGGGAGAGCCGATCCGCAACCCAGACGTCACAAAGGGTGACTGAGGGTCATTGGGGACTGCATTCTTATTCACGGTCATGTTTGCTCTGCCAAGTGCGGCATCAGCGGCTTTTCCGGTGAGACCCTGCTTGATTAGGCTCAGCAAGAACAGATGGTTATCCGTCCCGCCAGAGACGATGTCGAACCCGCGACCGATCAGCACTTCAGCCATGACCTGAGCATTGAGGATGACTTGTTGCTGGTAGGCTTGAAACTCCGGCTGAAGCGCTTCTTGGAAAGCAACAGCTTTCGCCGCAATCACATGCATCAACGGGCCGCCCTGACCACCGGGAAAAACCGCTGAGTTGAGTTTTTTCTCCAGTTCAGGATTGCTTTGTGCCAAGATCAGGCCACCACGCGGACCGCGCAATGTTTTATGCGTTGTGGTGGTAACAACATCAGCCCATGGGACGGGGTTCGGATAGAGTTTGGCAGCGACCAGACCAGCCACGTGCGCCATATCGACAAACAGATAGGCATCAACCATATCGGCAATTTCACGGAAACGAGCCCAATCCACTTTTCTTGAATAAGCAGAGAAACCGGCAACAATCACCTTCGGATGATGTTCTTTCGCCAGACGCTCGACCTGTTCATAATCGATTTCACCGGTTTCAGGATTGAGACCATACTGAACTGCATTGTAGAGCTTTCCGGAAAAGCTGACTTTCGCCCCATGCGTTAAGTGCCCGCCATGATCGAGACTCATTCCCAGAATCGTATCACCCGGGTTACACAATGCCATGTAAACCGCGGCATTCGCCTGAGAGCCTGAGTGAGGTTGTACATTGGCGTAATCGGCACAAAAAAGACGACAAGCACGCTCGATAGCCAGACTTTCTACCTGATCGACGTACTCACAGCCACCATAATAACGTTTCGCCGGATAACCTTCGGCATATTTATTTGTCAGTACAGAACCCTGCGCTTCCATGACACGCGGACTAGTATAGTTTTCTGATGCAATCAGCTCGATGTGTTCTTCCTGTCGTTTTGCTTCAAGCTGCATTGCCGCCCATACCGCATCATCGAAACCGGCTATCGAATCATTCTTTGTAAACATTTATTTTTCTCCATGCTGACCTTTTATTCAGGGCATATCGTCCTTACCCGCTGATGTTATCGGCAGACCTCTATGTCGATATGTTTCGAAACGCCTCACCGATGTCGATTTGCGACATAGTGGTGAATTAAAAAAATCAGTCCGGGAAATACGGCTCAGCCATCATGCGTCAGTAGAAAAGCGGGTGAAATCGCACAAAGTTCAACCATGCTGGTTAAAGATGTCTTAAAAACGTCGTCTATGGATACGCTTCACCGCCTTTCTTCATGCTAAACCATTCAAGAGTCATTAATTTTAGTGTATTGTTAAGCATCCACTGATGCTGGGGAAGAATGACTGTCAGAGACTGCCCCCAACACTTTCGGCATAAAAATTTGATTTGTAATAATTAATTAACCAAAGGATACAAACACTACTATGACGTACGCGCCTGTTGTTGACGTATTAAGCGGTAAGCTTGCAGTTGACAGTGAAGTTACTGTCCGCGGCTGGATCCGTACACGTCGTGATTCCAAAGCCGGAATTTCGTTTCTTGCCATTTATGACGGCTCTTGTTTCGACCCGATTCAGGCCGTGGTCCCGAATAATCTCAATAATTACAATGAAGAAGTTTTAAAGCTGACAACCGGCTGTTCTGTTGAAGTGACCGGTCAAATTGTTGCATCTCCGGCAAAAGGTCAGGACTTTGAACTGGCGGCAACAGCCGTCAAAGTTGTCGGATGGGTTGAAGATGCGGATACCTATCCTATGGCGAAAACACGTCACTCGATTGAGTACCTGCGTGAAGTCGCTCACTTGCGCCCGCGTACCAATGTGATTGGTGCCGTTGCCCGTGTGCGTAACTGTCTTTCTCAGGCCATTCACCGTTTTTATCATGAGCAGGGTTTTTTCTGGGTTTCTACCCCGCTGATCACAGCGGCTGACTGTGAAGGCGCCGGTGAAATGTTCCGGGTTTCAACGCTGGATCTGACCAATCTGCCGCTGACTGAACAAGGTGATGTGGACTTTAATGAAGATTTCTTCGGTAAAGAGACATTCTTGACGGTTTCAGGCCAATTAAATGGTGAATCCTACGCGTGTGCATTAAGCAAGATTTACACCTTTGGCCCGACATTCCGTGCTGAAAATTCTAACACAAGCCGTCACTTAGCTGAATTCTGGATGGTGGAACCCGAAGTCGCATTTGCAGAGTTGAATGACGTCGCTGCGCTTGCTGAAGAAATGCTCAAATATGTTTTTAAAGCAGTCCTTGAAGAACGTCGTGATGATCTGGAATTCTTTACCCAAAGAATCGATAAAGACGTGATTAGCCGTCTGGAAAACTTTGTTGAGTCAGACTTCGCACAAGTGGATTACACGGATGCGATTCAAATCCTGTTGGATTCCGGTAAAACATTTGAATATCCGGTTGAATGGGGCATCGATATGTCTTCAGAACATGAGCGCTACCTCGCTGAAGAGCACTTTAAAGCACCTGTGGTCGTGAAAAACTACCCGAAAGATATCAAAGCATTCTATATGCGGATGAATGATGATGGTAAAACCGTTGCCGCGATGGATGTACTCGCACCGGGAATTGGTGAAATTATCGGGGGCTCTCAACGTGAAGAACGTTTAGACATTCTGGATCAACGGATGATCGAGATGGGAATCGAACCAGAAAGTATGAACTGGTATCGTGATTTGCGCCGTTACGGCACGGTTCCTCATTCAGGCTTCGGCCTCGGATTCGAACGCTTGGTTTCTTACGTCACCGGGATGGGTAACATCCGCGATGTAATTCCATTCCCGAGAGCGCCACGTTCGGCTAACTTCTAATCCGAATATGGGTTGGAATCCGAAGATTCGTTTTGATCTGCAAAATGCCATCGTTCACGGTGGCATTTTTTATTGTCCCTTTGGTGATGTCTGGTGACGGTATGCCGCAAGGCCATTCTCCATGCGCGTGAAACAGAAGAATCAGCAATTATTTAACTTTTTCACCGTGTGACGGTTGTAACAAGATCGCCATAGAGGTATAAATAATTGCATCATGATGTCACGAAACTGGCATAAAAATTCACCATTTCCTTTCAATTTTACACGGACGAAAAATATGTTTGAAAACGTTGTCGCAGCACCGGCTGATCCCATTCTCGGACTCACTGAAGAGTTCAAAAGCGATCCCCGTTCAGAAAAGATTAATTTAGGGGTCGGGATCTATAAAGATGAATCCGGTCAAACCCCGATCCTCGCGACAGTAAAAAAAGCGGAAGCCATACTGCTCGAATCAGAAAAAACCAAGTCTTATCTCACTATTGAAGGAATGGCTGATTATGCGCTAGCCGTGCAAAAACTCCTGTTTGGGGCGGATGCGGAAATCGTCACCAGCCAAAGAGCCAAAACATCTCAGGCTCCGGGCGGAACCGGCGCCCTCCGTGTCGCGGGTGAGTTCATTAAACGTCATATGAGTAGCTCTAAAATCTGGATCAGTAATCCGACTTGGGCGAACCATAACGGTGTCTTCAAAGCTGCCGGCCTAGAAATCGCGCAATACAGCTACTACAACGCAGCAACCAAAGATAAAGATTTTTCAGCGATGGTTGCCGACCTGCAAGGTGCAGAAGCTGGTGATATCGTTTTATTACACGGTTGCTGTCATAACCCGACAGGTATCGACCCGACGCCTGAAGAGTGGGAAACCCTCGCCAAGCTTGTGGCAGAAAAAGGACTGATTCCGCTTTTCGATTTTGCTTATCAGGGTTTTGCAAAAGGAGTTGAAGAAGATGCCGCAGGTCTGCGTGTTTTTGCCCGCTATAATCAAGAACTCCTCGTCGCCAGCTCATTTTCGAAAAACTTCGGGCTGTATAACGAACGGGTTGGTGCATTCACACTGGTGGCAGAATCGAAAGAGATTGCAACAACTGCATTTTCTCAAGTGAAAGGCATTATTCGCTCAATCTACTCCAACCCACCGGCTCACGGTGCTGCTATCGTCACCACGATTCTGAATCATCCGGAACTCTATGCCGCGTGGATTCAGGAAGTGGCAGAAATGCGTGATCGCATTCAGGAAATGCGTGATCTGTTTGTCGCAACCTTGAAAGAACAAGGTGTTCAGCAAGACTTCGGTTTCATTGCCCGTCAGAATGGCATGTTCTCATTCTCAGGCCTGAACCCTGAACAAGTGGCACAGCTCAAAAATGAGTTTGGTATCTATATTGTCGGATCCGGTCGGATTAGTGTTGCGGGTATGACTAAGAACAACATGTTGCCTTTGTGTAAGGCGATCGCGGCAGTCGTTTAATTCGTTGCAGCGATATCACTGATGTATGAGTGACCCAAAAAAAACATCCCGGAAATCTCCGGGATGTTTTATATCAACAGACGGATATCATTAAGAAATACGATAAAGCGCACAAAGTTTATTGCCGGCCGGATCGCGTAGATAAGCTAGATATAACTCCCGCCCAGCATAAGAACGTACCCCTGGTGGATCCTCACAGGTCACGCCACCATTTTCGACTCCCGCCTGATGCCACGCATCAGCTTGTTCTGGGCTTGAAACGCTAAAACCTATCGTCATCCCATTCCCCGGCGTTGCTTCCTGACCATCAATTGGCGGTGTCACAATCAGAACGCCCTCGGAGTTGGCATATATGCAACGCCCCTTCTCATCCATCACGCCTGCCGGGTAACCTAAAACGGTCAAAATTGCATCATAAAATGTCTTTGATTTTTCGATATCGTTTGAACCAACGACGATGTGACTAAACATGATATATCCTTTTGTGAATAGAATCCGGTTCATCTTGCTATAAGGACATCCAACTGTCTAGGTATGTTCTCATCAATCTTAATGAGGGTGACAGTCCCAACGTTTTGAAGAACGCATTCTTTGCTGAATCATTTCAACACTCATGGGTTTGTCAAAATAATATCCTTGGACCAGACACCCTGTCGCTGTCTGATTGGTCAATGCCAGCAATTGTGCGTGGGTTTCGACGCCTTCAGCAACCACACTAAAAGAAGCTGACTGTCCAACCGCCAGTATAGTTTTAATCAGCGCGCAACTCTCTTCACTACACAACATCTTATCAATAAAGCTTTTATCGATTTTGACTTCATCAATCGGGAGCTGACTGAGATAACTGAGGGAGGAATAACCTTTACCGAAATCATCCAGCGAGATACGGATCCCCGCCCGTTTCAAAGAGAATAAAACCTCTTTGGCCTGCTGAAACTCGCGAATAAAAACAGTCTCTGTAATTTCAATATGGATACGACTGATATCAATCCCCACGTGCGCAATAATCGCGACAATATCATCCACAAATCCCGGTGTCAGAAGCTGTTTAGCGGATACATTGACATTCAGACTTAACGCATAAAGACCATTCGGGCTCAACGTTAAGACTTCCCGGCAAGCGCGTTCAAAAATATAGTTTCCCAAGGTATAAAACAGACCGGTATCTTCCGCAATATGGATAAATTCCTCCGGTTTCACCCGCCCAAGAATATCATTATCCCACCGCACCAAAGCCTCAAGACCGAGCACATTCCACGTTTTGACATGCACTAACGGCTGGTAGCAGATAAACATTTCATGTTTACGTAAGGCATGTTGTAACTGCGCTTCAATCGCAAGAAAATGTTGCAAATGCGCATGAACCTCCTGATTGTAGAAGACAACACTCCCTCTCTGTTTTTTCTTCGCCTGATAAAGCACAACATCGGCTTTATTCAATAATTCCTCGGCTAGTATTCCGTCATCGGGATATAAACTGGCGCCGATACTGCACGTCGTTTGTAATTGAGTTCCATTCAACTCAAAAGGTTCATCGAACACCCGTTGTATCCGTGAGACCCGGTGTTCCGCATCAGCTTTGTGGGAAAGCGCTGAAAAGCAAAAGACAAACTCATCTCCCCCGAACCTTGAAACCAAATCATACTCACCCAGTAAGTGACGAAAACGGTCAGCCACGGTCATCAATAACTGGTCGCCCACTGCATGGCCATAGGTGTCATTAATTTTCTTAAATTCATCCAGATCAACAAACACAATGACCAGATGCTTCATGTGCAATTGAGCGCGCAGCCTGAATATTTCCTTTTTCACGCCCTTCAAAAACATCATCCGGTTGGGTAATGAAGTCAAGACATCATGCATGGCCATAAAATGCATCTCATCCCGCGAATCTTCTACATGCTCAATATGCTGACGAATTTTGTCCTGATATCGCTGAAAACGGCCAGCAATCAGCCGACCAATATAAAAAGACAGCAGTAAAACAATCCCCGAGAACAGTACACTGAAAATGACGATATTCCACAAGGCCTGGTCACTTTTCTGTTTGATTTGCGCGAATTTCTGCTGGAAGTAATCATCAAAACGCGTCATAGGAAATCCGGCGACAACATGCCATCCCCAATCACCCAGACTTTCGATATAAAGCATCGACTCAGCGCCAAACGAACCGTCACTGAACTTCATCTGTCCTCGTACAAACCGGTTGGGAAGATGTGATAATGCCAATGACTGCCAAGTATTGGTTTGCCCTTCGGGTAATAATATGTCTTGCAGTTGTTTGCCGATGTAGGCAGATTCATTATCCGCCAGAACCCGACCATATTGATCAATCACCGATATCATATACGCACCGCCGTTTTGGTGGCGGACATGTTCATAAGGATATTGATTGATCCACTTGAGTAATGACTGTTGAACGTTGTGTTCCATATCCGCAACATTCTCAACCGCACCAACGACCCAGCCTAATGGGGAGAAATACTTACCGAATCCCATTTTCTCTCTCTGGCTTGACTTCGACAAAGATGAGGGAAATCGGGACTGAACATCCCAGCGAAAAAAAGATTCGCCCTGACGTTCAATCTGCCTCAGAAAATCTTCCGAGACGGAGGTGTCGGGATGAAAAGAGGCCGGTAACACTTGAATATTGTCAGACTGTGTACGCAACATTCCCGATTGATGACGGGACTGAATAAAGAAATAGCTAGAACGAGGGAGTTCGCCTTGAGATTGAAGCGCCTGCGTGACCGCAAGTTTAATCTCTTCCGGAGAAAGGGCATTATTCTGAGAATAAAGATGACGAATGAGCTCATACGCGTCATAGACCCGTTGACGAACTTGATACTGAAGATGTTGCATCAAGTAAGCCTTTTGCCGATCAAATTCCTTATGAATTAATGCGACATGCTGCTGGGTCAACAACTTCTCTGAGAGCATCATTTCATGGTACAACGTACTGCTACTTTCAGCCAGCCGTTGCCGATCCGCTTCATATAAATAGCCGTTCAGCACTAATGCCAAACAACCAACAACAAATATTGGCGCCAGTTGAATAATCCACAATAAATGTCGCTCATTTCCCAAAGGCGAACTTGCACGATTCATAGCCGCGAATTCTCAAATCATATTTAGCATTGTTTTTTAACCGCTTCCCAACTATCGAGGGAGTCTTAATAAAATACGCATCATCAATTTATTATTTAATAAGTTATTTATAGCAGATTAACTTGTTTAGATTATAAAATCATCAACAATGTGCCCCTCAAGAATTGATTTTAACCAAGTGTCTCAATATTGATGGCTGACGCTCAATAAGGATTTTCCCGGCTCTGACAGACCAAAGCACTTCACTCTGATTTCTCAAAACAGAGACATCATCAATGCCATCCAAAATAATCAAATGCCCCGGTTTTCCTTCAGCAATCCCGTATTGATCGGTAATATTCAACACTTGGGCACCATGGTCAGTAATAAAGCTTAAGGCATTGACTAAATCTTCATACCCCATCATATGGCAAGCATGAATCGCAAAATCTAATTCACGTAATAATTTGCCATTCCCTAAGGTATACCATGGGTCTTGTATCGAGTCTTGCGCCAACGCAACATTGATCCCTGCCCGATGAAGTTCCTTGACCCGGGTAATACCTCGCCGTTTCGGAAATTCGTCAAAGCGTCCCTGTAAATGCATATTTTCCGTCGGACAGGAGACGAAGTTAATTTGTGACTTTTTCAGTAAACGAAACAATTTCGAACAGTAGGCATTATTATACGAGTGCATAGCAGTCGTATGACTGGCGGTGACCTGAGGCCCCATCCCCTGCTCTAGTGCCACCGTTGCCAGCACTTCAAGAAATCGAGAGTTTTCATCGTCAATTTCATCACAATGCACATCGACCAACTTCCCATGCTGGCGGGCAAATTCAACCACCCAGTGCATCGACTCAACACCGTATTCCCGGGTGAATTCAAAATGTGGAATGCCACCAACGACATCAATTCCAATCTCTAATGCCTTTTCCATCAATGCTTTGCCATTCGGGTAGGAGAAAATACCTTCCTGAGGAAAAGCAACGATTTGTAAATCAAGATAAGGTTGAAGTATCGGTTTCAGTTGATTGATCGCTTTCAGCGCTGTCAATTCAGGATCGGTCACATCAACATGGGTGCGAACATACTGAACCCCGTTGGCAATCAACAACTCAGCCGCAGTCAGCACGCGTCGTTTGACATCATCGATATCCAGTAATGCCTTTCTTTCCGCCCAGCACTCAATCCCCTCAAAGAGCGTGCCACTCATATTCCAGCGCGGCTCACCAGCGGTCAGCACCGCATCCAAATGAATGTGAGGTTCAACAAACGGGGCACAACATAATTTCCCCATTGCATCAATATCCGCGGCTTCATCAAGCAATCGATCCTGTAACTGAATCTTGTGAAAAACCCCCGCTTCAATTTGAATCGAGTACAACCCTTCCGTGCCTCTTAAACGCGCATTGATAATTTTCATCTCTAATTTCCCTTTGTCATCGTATTTATAACAACCTTGTCATAAAAAAGAACCCCGATCACAGACTGATCAGGGCTTTTCTACTATGTGACCGTCATTGAATGATTGACCACATTTCAGAGTTTGAAGCGAGAAATCTCTCGGCCGAGTTCAGTCATCAGACGATGTACTTCCTGTGCTTCTTCAGCCGCCAGTTGTGCTTCATGAGTCATTTGATCGCTGACTTCCCGGACAGATTCAGTATTCCCATTAATATCCGCGGTCACCAAAGACTGTTCTTCTGCCGCTGAAGCAATCTGGGTTGCCATATCACTGATCATCGTAATCGATTCACTAATCATTTGCAGTTTGTCACCCGTATGATTGAAGTCTTGGACACTATTTTCAACCAAATGATGGCTGGCCTGCATCACGTTGACCGCATTGTTGGTGACTTTCTGCAACCCTTCAATCTTCGACTGAATCTCTTCTGTGGATGCATGCGTTCTTTGCGAAAGCACACGCACTTCATCCGCAACAACTGCGAAACCGCGTCCCTGCTCACCCGCTCTCGCTGCTTCAATGGCAGCATTCAAGGCTAATAGGTTGGTCTGCTCGGCAATCGCCCGAATCGTCGAGAGAATGGTTGATATTTCGTTCGCATGAACTTCAAGCTCCCCGACAATCCCAGCGGCATGCGTCAGCTCTTCAGCCAGCTGGTTAATCGACTTCATGCTCTTCTGCATCTGCTCATAACCTTCCGCACCCAACTCAACTGACTGGTTGGCACTTTTCGCTGTATTGTCAGCATTACCGGCAATCTCAGCCGTCGCTGAAGCCATTTCAGTCACCGCAGTTGCAACCATGGTGATTTCATCTTGCTGGGTCTTCAACTGCTGACTACGTTTCGTCGCAGCCGATGCAGCATTATCTGCTTTCTGGTTCAGGGCAATCGACACATCGTGAACTTTTTTCACCATGGCATGCAGGCGATCGACAAATTTATTGAATCGCTCGGCCAACATGCCGACTTCATCCTGACGGTTCACATCCAGACGCTTGGTTAAGTCACCATTTCCTTCGGCAATCTCAGCCAGTGCTTCACCAATATCACCAATGGCTTTAAGTTGTCGGGAGAGTACCCACGATGTTAATAGTGCGATCACGACGAGGATCACAACTGCGATGATGATTTGATTCAGCAACAACGAATTCATCGGTTTTTCCAACGTTGCCTGATCCATAATCATGATCAGCATCCAGTCCGTGTGGGCAATATTTTGGCCCATCACCACTTTATCTTTCCCGTCAATATCGATGAACAATGGTTTCCCGGAATCAGATGCCTGAGACAGAGACTGAGTATTCAACTGTGGGATCGCTTCGCTGATAGGTTTCAGGATCAGGTCTTTCTGCGGATGCGCAACGACTGTCCCTTTCTTATTCACCAGAATCGAGTAACCGTTTCCTAAAACTTTCATGTTTAAGACGTCATGAATTAACTGATCCAACGCCAGATTCGATGCGGCAACACCAATCAACTGTCCATTCTGCCGAACTGGAGTTGCCAAGGTCACCACTAACTTTTTCATTGTCACACTGACATACGGATCAGTGGTCACGGCTTCATTCTTTGACTTCGCCAGTTTGTACCACCCTCTGACTCGTGGATCATAGCCGGGTTTGTTCAGAGAAGGGTCTTGTCGGTACATCTCCCCTTTCTCATTACCGTAATAACTCAAACCGAATCCACCAGATTTCAACGTTTGTCTTAAATGGGGCACGACATCTAAAGACGGGTCCTGTTCGATTTCTTCTTTTAACCCTGCAATAGCCAGTTGCTTGTCATGAAACCATTCACCAATTCCTTTCGCATAAGCCTGTAATGTATTGCGACTTTCACTCTGAATGGCACGCCAACTGTCTTGCTTAAATGATTGATAACTCACAACCACTAAGATGGTTGCTGTCAAGGTAATGGCAGCAACCACAGAAAGAACGATCTTCCTCTTCAAACTCAATTGCATAGGAAGTACTCCCTAAGTTTATGAAACATTTTCGTATGTTATTTTTATCAATAACTCATCATAAAATGACGGAGGAATCGCTGTCCTCTGTCCATAAATTTTTACGCTCTACCCCATTTTTTACGACCAACTGATTTTTTACGACCAAAACTGATGTCGTCTTTACTGACTTCTCTTTTTTCCTACCTATAGGTGAACAATACAAAAATATGGAAAAAGATATGTGAAGCGTATCTAACTCAAGCATTAAAGAAACGTTCCATATCCAATATATTACATTTCATTATATAGCAGTTCATCACATTCCTTAATAACAAGTAATAGCAAGATTCCATCCTACCTATTGGTACATTTGCGAGATAAAATCGTCACCGCTCTTCTAACGACATTGATCACGTTTTCTTGAGTAAAAATATCAATGAAAGCAATATTGAGCGTGGTGTGTCACAAAATGGTTGGGAGACAAGATAACAATTGAAGTGAACAGATATTGATGACGCCATCGAAGACATCACCAAACAGAAAGAGGAAAACACCGGACCATTCTTCGAATCCGGTGTCAGAGATAATTCACTGGCGAGTGGCTAATGTTGTGGCAATCGGATCAACAACTTGTGTCAGCCAAAGATGGGAAAGCTGTCGGGTCATTGCCGGATAACCACTCTGTTGCATCATCTCCACACTTTCAAATGACGCTTCATAGAGCAACTGTTTCGACGCTGACCAAAGTGACCAGTGTCCGGATGCTGTAATTTTTCCATACCTGTCAGCATGAAAGCGATAAACTTCAATATCCAAGAGTAAGTGAGGCCGGATATATTGATAAGAAGGAATCCATGTAATCGTCGGTAATCGTTCTTTCAGCCGTCTCAACGTCATTTTTTCCAACTGAGAACTCAAGGATTCAGCCCATAAATGTTGTGACGCCAGATAAACCTGTCCATCGGGATCAACCATAATAATATTGGGTTTTTCCAGATATCCCGGCATCTTGATTGCTTTGATTTGAATGGGCTGATTCATATTCATCTTGGCCGATGTTTTCAGCATCGGTACCTGTTCCGGCATTGGAAGCAGATATTGCGTCGTTTCTAATGCGGTGCTACTCGCACATCCACTGAGTAATACCAGCATGACTGTTAGCAGTACAACTCGCCTTGTCAATCTCATTTCGCACTCCCTTCTTTGACTTTCGGCTCGATATCCTCTTCACTCTGCTTGCCGAAAATAATCGAATTCGGTTGCCGACGTAAATCCTGTAGTAATGGATATAATGTTTCAAGGTTACGTTGTACGGCATCAAGGCTTTGCTGAATATTCTGCCCTAAAGGACCTTGTGCCTGATAATCACTCAACGTTTCATTCAAGGTTTCTAATACGCCCACCAATCGGTCTGGAATCGCCTGTGTCTTCTGTTGTGACAGCAGTTTTTTCAGGCTCTTGCTCGCCTGATGTAACTCTTTGAAGGTGTCATCGGCCGCAACCAGCGTTTGATTCAACTGCCCGACGGTTTTCTCCATCGGCAACGCAGCCAGATGATCGAGAATCAGGGTGATTTTTTCCTGCATTGAAGCCAGAGAACTACTGACTGTCGGGAAAAGCGGATATCCTTGATACATTGTTTCCGTCATCGGTTTGGGATCTTTAACAAACATAACCGACACCACTTTCGATCCGGTCAGCAAATTACTGCTACTCAACGTGGCGCGCATACCTTGCTCAAACCCTTGCGCCAACATCTCACGCCACTCATCCAGCTTGATGATTTTGTCACTCAAATGAGCCGCAATTCTTTGTGGCTCCAAACGAACCAGAATCGGAATCGACGGCATACGAATATCCTTGTCACTCTCAATTCCGCCACCACGAAACGGTACTTCTTCCACCGTTCCCAGACGAATCCCGTTATATTCCAGTGGTGCGCCCGGGAGCAGACCACTGATACTGCCCTGAACTAACATGATGTAATCAATGTATTTGTCATAGCGATTATTGGCTGCTGCTTCTTTAGAAGAAAACAGACGGAATTCGGTTAAATCTTTAATGGGTGAACCGGAGTCCTGCGCGTTTGTCGTACCAAATGAGATCCCACCGGAGAACAGGGTCTGTAGCGAGTCCATCCGCACTTCCACCCCTTTTGCGGTTCCTTCAACCACCAGTCCCGGCGTCATCCAGAACTGTACATTGCTATGGACTAAAGCATCATAAGGCGCATTCACAAAGACATGGTATGTAATCGCTTTTCGTTTCACATCGAAACCAACATTCTCAATGTAGCCGACTTCAAATCCACGAAAATGAACCGGAGAACCCACCTCCATTTTCGCGTTATCCGTTGAATAGAGTTTTAGCCGAATCCCTTGATTATCCGCCGTCGATAACGGGGGTTGTTTCAACATGATAAAGCGGTCGTGTTTTTCACCACCTTTGCCCGGATGAACGTTAATAAACGCACCGGAAAGAATGGTACCCAGACCGCTGATACCTTCTTTACCGACTCTGGGTTTCACCACCCAGAACTTGCTTTTACTGTTTAACATCGCCTCCGAACCCTGCTCCATCCGGATACGGATGATCGCATGATTAAAATCATCACTGAGCTGAATGTCGGTGACTTCTCCGACATCCACATTGTGCGCTTTCACTTTGGTTTTTCCCGCGACGAGCCCATCTGCATTTTCTGCGACAATGGTAATTTCCGGCCCTTGCCGGGACCAGTTTTCGACCAACATCCAGCCAGCGACAATTGCGGCAATTAAAGGCACGAACCAGATCGAATTAAAATGCATCCGGTGAGCGGATTCCGTAACAGATGATGAGCGACTCAAATGGTGATCTCCTCAGATTTATCCCAGATCAGGCGGGAATCGAACGACATTGCTGCCAGCATAGTCAGAATAACCACAGCAGCAAAAGAAATAGCGGCAACGCCAGGAATAATGTTCATCATCGGCCCAAGCTGAACCAACGCTGACAGTATTGCGACCACAAACACATCAACCATTGACCAACGGCCGATAAATTCTGCGATGTGATAAATCCGTTGGGTCGGTTTTTCATGCTCTCCATGACCAAAACGAATTTGCCAACATAACCAGAACAACATCAAAATTTTCGTGACCGGCACCAAAATACTGGCCACAAAAATGACACCGGCCACGAGATATGATTTCATTCCCCACAATAAAATAACGCCGCCCATGATGGTTGACGGCTCACTGCTCCCCAAAAAGGTCGTAATCATAATCGGAAAAAAATTGGCAGGAAAATACAAAGCACAAGATGCGAATAATAACGCTAACGTATTATTGAGGCTGCCCTGTTTACGCTGATGGAGAATATGATGACAGCGAGAACATTGATGCGTGTCCGCAGACACCAATGCACCACAATACTGACACCCTTTGAGCCCCTGAGATAATGCGGAGCCGGAACGGACTGCGACCGTCGGTGCCGGGCCACATAAACAATGCCAAATCCAGCGCTTATCGACAAAAGAGACCGTTCTGAATAAGCAGAGAGTGAAGGCACAAAAAGCCCAGAAAGACAATCCCAACTCAATTTCAGCCAAGCTATGCAGTTTGACTAAAGCAACTAATCCGCCGAGCAGGAAGACATCGACCATCAGCCAAGGTTGCAGCGCGCTTATCGTATGAGTCAACCCATAATGAATAGATTTCAGTCGCCCTTGCCGCAAAGCCAGGGCGGTCAAGAGTACCGCGCTCAGATAGACGACCGGTAACACCAGCAAAGTGAGGGCCACAATAATACCAAGTGAGATGTAATGTTCTCCCATAAGGCCATAAATACAATCTAACAAGGTGATCCGCTGATGACTGCCTTGCGAAGAAAACCCGAGAAAAACAAAACAAAGTGACATGATAAACATCAACACCGCTGCACATCCGTTACTCAGCAATTGCTGTGGTGCATTCGGATGACACGTGACGATCAAATGACCACAACGGGCACAATGCAGTTGTTCTCCGGCCTGCATCGATGGCATCACATTCACCCAGTCACAGTGATCACAAGCGGTTGCTTGTTCATGGCATTTCCCACTACTCATCCCTGTCCCTCTGCCACTATTTGGTTTCCTAGCGGCCAATATTCGTGAATCATTCGCTTTCATCATCGAGTTTACCCACGATGTGGAAATCTGTAAAAGTAATTGTTATCACAAACTTTGTGCTGACCGTTATTCCATTTTATGGACGATGAATGCACTGTTGTGGACAGCAATGCCGTCCATACACTGACCACCATCTCTCATCCCTCGCTAGAGGACGAGATCCAATACCGCCACTTTGTATAAGGTTCATTCCTCTTTATTCTCAAAAGTAAGGCGGTCATAATAAAATATTGCAAACAAACGTGAGTCATCGCTGAAGAATCTGTTGCTGTGTTATTTATCAATGCGTATGATTGCCGATATCCACGGATTTATATGAGATCAATTCCTTATTATCTCTGTTCATCTATTGTCCCTATATCTCTGTTTCATGCATCAGAGTCAACTCGTATACGCGCCTAGTGTGATATAGCTCTTCTCACACGGACGATCATCTACGATGCATGTGTTGGTTGCGGTAATTCAACAATGAAAGAAAAAATAGCAACGCTCTGTGGCTGGATGTTAATGCTCAGTTTAACCCTTTCGGTCACATCCACCTTTAGTGACTCGGTTCCCGCCTACTGGGCTGGCATCCCAATTTGGCTGGCCTCCTGTTTGTTAATTCCGATCCTGAAAGCCACGCAGAAAAAGCAAATATTCATTTTACTCGGGCTCGGTTTGGCGGGGTTGCTGTTCGGGTTATTGAATCAAGCTGACATGACCTACGTCTTCAAAGCGATAGAAGCCAATCAAAAAGTCATTAATATGCTGATTGGTGTCGGTTTTCTCAAAATATTTGCCACCGCAAGTATTCACAGCCAGGAAAACTTACCCAAGGGCAAAGGGGCACTACTTCGGACCTTGCTTGGAACACACCTCTTCGGTGCCGTGTTAAATATGTCTTCGGTGATTATTGTCGGAGATCGGCTTGCCAGCCAGCGCCGTATGACACCATTACAGGGGATATTATTGCTCCGGGCATTCTGTATTTGCGCATTTTGGTCGCCTTTCTTTGCCGCGATGGGATTAGCGCTGATCAGCTCCCCCGGTGCACAACTCAGCACACTGGTGCTGTATGGTATTCCGATCAGTATTGCCGCAATCGCTTTCAGTGCCTGGGAAATTCTCAGACAGCCGGGCGTTGGCGATCTGCACGGTTATCCGATTGCCCGTCACTCACTGTGGATGCCTTGCTTACTGGCTTTCATCGTCATCGGAATGCATGAATGGCAACCGCAAGTTAGCGTGCTGACATTGGTTACCCTGACCGCTATCCTGTTTATTTTTATTTGGTTACTCACCCATGATGGCCTCAAAGGGCTATTTCGTTTCAAGCAACACATAGAGTCAGGCATTGTCGGCTCAGCGGGTGAAGTGGTTTTATTTGCAGCCGCAGCGTTGTTAGCAGCGGGAACCGCTGCCACTCTGGCATCTTTGCATATCCACCTTGCCCCGGCGCATTTCGGACCAATGGAAGCCAGTATTACCGTGACGATTCTGGTTGCGCTGGCAATGACGGGAATGCACCCGGTCACAAGCGTGGTACTCGCCGGAAGCCTGCTTGCGCCATCCGTTCATGATCCGAATCTGTTAGGCATGACTTTATTGATGGGATGGTCACTCGGTATCTTACTTTCCCCGTTCTCTGGTGTTCAGCTCAGTATTCAATCCCGCTATGACATCAGTGCCATTAGCCTGCTGAAAATGAACTGGCGTTACGCGATTACCATGCTGCTATTGTGCTTTGCATCGCTGTGGTTCTATCAGTTTTCGCACTGAGGATCAGCGAAAACCGTTTGGATGCGTTTATGTCAAGATTTCATAGTGGCGCTCAACGTTCACTGTCACTTTACCCCAATAGGATGCCTTGACTCTTTGCTGATGATGCTCAAAAGCCCCCTGATCCGTAAATTCCTCGTAAACGTCAAAACGAAGCGGATTTTCCAAATTTTCAGTCACGCTAAACGAAATACACCCCGGCTCTTCGAGAGTAAGACGTTGATGATTGACCAACTCATTTTTAACCGATTCAAGCTCTGACTCAGGCACTAAAATAAAACCTTTCAATGTTACTTTTGACATTCATTTCCTCACTATGCCCAACGCTCAACAAATAAAAGCAAACACTAGTTCACCCAAGTAAACGGGCCATAATCGTCGATAAAATACTGACAATAAGCCGAGTACTCTTCTTGTCGCATTTCCCTAAGTACAATTCCCTAAGTACAATTCTCTAAGTACAATCATCTCGATTCATTTCGATACGATTCATTCAAGTCGCAACATACAACATAATAGCCGCATGAAGTGGCGAATCTGCCTGAAACGCTTGGTTGGTAAATTAGTACGATGCACCATTGATCTTACGGACAGGAATACTTGCATTTAAAAAGGGCAGCGTACCATTCCGAACGCTGCCCTTCTGGTATGAGACTGTGTTACGCGCTACGCTACATCAGTCATCACGCTGCCGCGAGAGACAAACCAAGCGATTGTCTCAGATAAGCACCGGCACCCAGTAAACCCGGCTCTTTATGGGTAATAAGGAAGACGGGAATATTTTCTAAATAAGTATTGAACCGCCCCTTATCTTCAAACGCAGTCCGGAATTCAGAATTGAGCAAGAAATCGACAAAGCGCGGCACAACGCCACCGGCAATATAAACCCCGCCAAACGTTTCCAGATTCAATGCCAGATTGCCGGCAAAGCGGCCCATCAACACACAAAACAAGTTCAGTGCTTTCCGACAATCCACTTGCGTGTCTGCCTGCGCCTGTTCAACCACATCTTTCGGGGTGAATGCTTCCGGTGTCTTCCCGTCAGCACGAACAATCGCATTGTATAGATTGACAATCCCCTGTCCCGACAGACATCGCTCCGCTGAAACGCGACCAAAATCTTGGCGTAACTCGGCTAAAATCCGGTCTTCTTCCTGACTTCCCGATGCCAGATCCACATGGCCACCTTCACCCGGCAGACTGAGCCATTGCTCACCCACTGGCAGCAAATGCGCCACACCCAGCCCCGTTCCGGCACCATAGACGGCAATCGGCTTTCCTTTGACCGCCTCCCCGTATCCGACTTTCACCACATCAGACTCAGCCAAAACCGGAATCGCCATCGAGACCGCAGTAAAATCATTGATCACCTGAAATGTTTCAAGCCCGAGGTTATGTTGCAGGGTCTCAATCGAAAATTGCCAGCTATGATTGGTCATCGAAACCCAGTCACCTTGTACCGGACAAGCAATCGCAATACAGGCTTGCTGAATTGCCACTTCTGAATCGTCAATATAATGCTTGATCACAGACTCAAGACTCGGATATTCAGCACAGGCATATGTTCTGGCGTGACTCACTTTTCCTGATGCCAGTTCGCATAATGCCAAACGGGCGTTCGTGCCACCAATATCGCCAATCAACGCAAATTGATAGGGCATAAAATCCTCCATTAAAATTCAAATCCAAAAAATCAAAAATGCCGGCAAAATGCCAACATCAAAAAACAAAACGACACGACTGGACAACCGCCAGATGAGGTGGGGAGATCCGCCCTATTCTCTCGTGTTAATATCATGATCAGTTATTGTCTCGTTGCTCATTTTTTCTTTGCAACGATTTTCATGACGAATGCGGCATTCTATCGATTTCGACACGACGAACCTGAGATATTCGTCAAAGCTAGCGGATAAATCATCCGTCTCTGCGCATTTTGAGCCGAACTCAAGTCATCTGAGTCGGACAGACGAACAGCAAAGCTACTGAATCACCAGACTGCCATCATCATGGAAATCCCAGCAATCCCCATACGCGACTTCCCATAGGTAACCATCGGGATCAGAAAAATAGCCACTATAACCGCCCCAGAATGCGTCCTTTGCCGGTTTTTCTAACCGGGCTCCGGCACTGACTGCCAATGCCAAAACTTCATCAACTTCTTCTCTCGAACGCGTATTATGCGCCAATGTTATACCAGAAAACCCCGGGCTGTGAGATGCATACGCCGGTGAGATATCCTCAGCCAGATCATCCAACGGATACAACGCCAGACACACACCACCGGTTTTAAAGAAAATGATACCGTCCGCTGGTTTTTGGGGGGAAGTAAAGCCGAGTGCAGCATAAAAATCATATGAGGCTTCTAAATTTTTCACACCAAGTGTGATAATACTAATCCTAGGTTCCACCGAATACTCCTTGATACATCAATCACTTTATATATCACGCCACCATGTATCAGTAATCAATCCTTGACCAAAAACATGGCTGTGAGATAACGCTCTCTATTTTAGCCTAGCAAATATGTGAAAAAACATCGTTAGAATGTAAATAATCAATCGTGTTCTCAAAAAATCAACAAGGCTTACTGATAATGATGAAACTGAATCCATATGATTATCAACAGACTTTAATTTTTGAACCGCAATGTGACAAATACATGATCGCCATAAATTTTTGCTCACGATATCCCATGCACAAAAGCATTCAATGACATCATAAGCATTTGGATCACTCATTTTCAGTATGGCTATCGATGGTAATCATAACCGCATCCGGACGCCAGTATTCAAACTCACAATCGATGATTGCCCCGTCTTGTTTATAATTGACTCGACAAATTTTCAGGACTTGCTGTCCGGCAGCAATGTTGAGCGCTTTCGCAACTTGAGGCGTCGCGGCGGTTGAAATTACATCAAAGCGAGAACGGCTGGTCACATACCCATACTTCTGCCGATACAGCCCGGTCAGTGACTGAGTCAGATTTTCTTCAATAATTCCGGGGAACCAATGCGCAATCAGGCAGTTTTCAACATACAGCACGACTCGCCCGTCAATAAAACGTAGCCTTTGAATCATATGGAGTGGCGTCATCTCGTTCAGTGCCAGTAATTTAGCTTCTTCACTGGTCGCCATCCGGCTCTGTACTTGAATCAATCGCGTTTCAGCAATGCGATTCTGTTCACTGATCATCTGATGAAAGTGACTCCGGGACAGCGGGTTATAATGGACTCTTGGTGGTGAAACAAACCAGCCCCGACGCTCTTCCCGATAAATTAAGCCTTCAGTTTCCAGAGACGCCAATGAATCTTTGACCGTAATCCGCGTGGTCGAAAACAGGGCACATAACTCCCGCTCGGAAGGTAACTTCTGTCGGGTACTCATCGTCCCACCGAGAATCTGCTCCCGAATGACATCTTTAATTTTAGTGAGTTGCGTCATTGATCATGTTTACCTGAACTAGTCCAAACCGACACGATTCAATGTAAGTGTTGCCCCAAATGCAAGCAAGGTAGCCGCTGAAATATTCATCAATTTGTCATAAATAATTTAGAAAACAGCCAAGGAATCGTCACATTTGCTGCATAGGATGAATATTAAACAAACTGAACTAGTCCAAAGGATGGCTTTTTATGAAATTATGTTGCTCCCCCCGAATGATACCGACAACATTAGCGCTTATTTCTGTCGCACTGACGTTTCATGCAACTGCAAAAACCCAGTCTATTGATGAACTGGTTGCGGCGGCTAAAGCGGAAGGGCAAGTCTACAGTGTCGGAATGCCCGATAGCTGGGCAAACTGGAAAGATACCTGGCAAGACCTGAATACGAAATATCACCTGCAACATCAGGATACCGATATGAGTTCAGCGCAAGAAGTTGCCAAATTTGCAGCGGAAAAACACAATGCCACCGCAGATATCGGTGATGTTGGCTTCGCTTTCGGGCGTGTTGCCGTGCAAAAGGGCGTCGCTCAACCTTATAAACCTTCAACTTGGCGCGACATTCCTGACTGGGCAAAAGATAAAGACGGCTACTGGGCCCTTGCCTACACGGGAACGATCGCATTTATGTCGAACAATAATCTGGTAAAACATCCACCGAAGAGTTGGGCCGATCTGCTCACCGGAAACTATAAAGTGACCATCGGTGATGTTGGTGTCGCGTCTCAAGCCAATAATGCTGTTTTGGCGGCTGCATTCGCCAACGGCGGTAATGAATCTAACTTAAAACCAGCCCTCAAGTTCTTCGGTAAACTGGCAGAACAAGGGCGTCTGTCTTTCACCGACCCCAGTCTGGCGAACTTAGAAAAAGGAGAAGTTGAAGTGGCAGTTTTGTGGGATTTCAATGCGCTCAACTACCGCGATAAAATTGACCGTTCTCGCTTCACGGTGAGCATCCCTCAAGATGGTTCCGTCATTTCCGGCTACACCACCATCATCAATAAATACGCAAAGCACCCGAATGCGGCAAAACTCGCCCGTGAATATATCTTTAGTAATCAGGGACAGATCAATCTTGCCAATGGTTATGCCCGCCCGATCCGAACCGACATTGCGCTCCCGGCAGAAACCAAAGCCAAATTACTCGATAACAAACAGTACAAAAACGTTCATCCTATTCAAAACTTTGATGCCTGGGAAAAATCAGCCCGCCGTCTGCCACGTCAATGGCAAGAAAGTGTCCTCATCCACCAGCAGTAAGGCAGCCCTATGAGCAATAAAGTAATCCTTGTTGTTCTGGACGGCCTCAATCTTTCAGTAGCCCGGCAATGTCTGGGCTACCTGAATGGCCTGATCGCATCTCAGCAAGCAACATTATATCCAATCACCTGTGAACTGCCCTCGTTATCCCGACCACTCTATGAATGTTTGTTGACGGGCGTCTGTCCGGTCGAAAGTGGCATTGTGCACAATCAGGTCAACCGCCTTTCCCAGCATGAGTCGGTCTTTAGTCTGGCAATGCAGCAGGGCAGGAAAACCGCAGCAGCAGCTTATCATTGGTTTAGCGAACTCTATAACCGTTCACCTTATCAGCCGGCTGAAGATCGTTTCACCGACAACCCAGCGCTTCATATTCAGCATGGCCTCTTTTACCACTGGGACCACTATCCAGATGAAGCTCTGTTTCTCGACGCCGAATACCTTCGCCGTCATTATGATCCGGATTTTTTGCTGATCCATCCGATGAATATTGACGATGCCGGCCATCAGTCCGGGCTTGATTCCGCTCACTATCGCAATACGGTGCGCCAAGCCGATATAATTTTATCTGATATCTTGCCCCAATGGATGGCTGCGGGGTATCAGATTCTGATCACCAGTGATCACGGTATGAACAATGATCGCTCTCACGGTGGCACCCTGATCGAGGAGCGCGAAGTCCCACTCTTCGTGATCGGTGAACACTTTAGCCACCAGCAGGCACAGATTGATCAGACTGACATTTGCGGTGTCATTTGCGAATTACTTGGACTGATTCACCAGAAACCAATTGCAAGAGGTATTCTCTGATGAATCAGCAAGAAAACGTCATACGCCCACTCAAACATTGTCAGAACGATACATTATTGATGCGCCTGAAAAAATGGCGACCGCTGTTGTGGCTGATTCCGTTTGCCGTAGTTTTCTATATTTTTCAGCTCTCACCCATGGTGTGGGTCGTCACCAACAGTTTCAGCGACGGCACGCAACCATCACTGGACAATTACCGGGAAATCTTTGACTCAACCTTTATTCAGCAAGGCTTTAGTCATAGTTTATGGTTGGCTTTATGGTCGAGTCTGATAGGGCTGCTCATCGCAGCGCTGTTAGTCTCATCTCTGCGTCATCTCAACAACCGCATCCGAGATGCCGTGATTGCATTCACCAATATGAGTAGTAACTTTGTTGGTGTCCCCCTCGCTTTTGCTTTCATCATTATTCTCGGCACCAATGGCGCACTGACTCTGATTCTGCGTCAACTCGGGATTCTGGATGAATTCAATCTCTATGGTCGCTGGGGGCTGCTAACAATTTATACTTATTTTCAGATCCCACTCGGTGCCCTTTTACTCTACCCGGCATTCGATGCACTGAAAAAAGACTGGCAGGAAGCGGCAGCATTGCTTGGCGCGAATACGCGTCAATACTGGTTCAGAATAGCCCTTCCCGTGCTGGCGCCGGCGCTGTTCGGGACATTTATTATCTTATTCGCCAATGCCATCGGGGCCTATGCCAGTGCTTATGCACTCACCCTCGGCAACTACAACCTGATCACCATTCGGATTGCCAGTCTGGTTTCCGGTGACCTGTTTCTCGAACCCAATCTCGCCGCGGCCATCTCCGTCTTACTGATCGCCATTTTGGCTCTGGTCACCATCGTCAATCAATGGCTGATCGCTCAAAGTGACCATACCAAAAGCCGCCCGGCCAAACATCGTCCGATAAGAAGGAAAAACCATGCAAAACACGAATCAGATCTACCATAAAAGTGTCGTGTACGGGATTCTCTTGGTTTTACTGATCCCGATCGCAGCGACATTTGCGTATGCACTATCTGCGCGATGGGGGGCCTCAATTCTCCCCGAAGGTTTTACCTTCCATTGGTATGTGCAGTTACTCAGCGACCCACGCTTTCTGGCGGCATTCGGCCGTTCGTTATTTGTCTGCATCACGGCTCTGCTGCTGGCAACCGTGCTCATTCTACCGATGATGTTCGTCATTTTTTATTACTATCCAAAGCTGGATAAAATCATGAACATTCTGATCCTGCTACCGTTTGCCGTCCCACCGGTCGTCTCTTCCGTCGGGCTGCTTCAGCTCTATGCCGATAGTCAGATTGCACTCGTCGGCACCCCGTGGATTCTGATCGGTACCAATTTCACGATTGCGCTGCCATTCATGTACCGGGCAATCGCCAATAACCTGATGGCGCTCCATCTGCGCGATTTGATTGATGCCGCTCACTTGCTTGGTGCCAGCACCACCAAAGCGTTTTGGTTCATTATCTTGCCCAACCTGAAAAAAGGGCTGATGGCCTCACTATTTTTATCCTTCTCATTTTTGCTCGGTGAATTTGTGTTTGCCAATATTCTGGTCGGTACCCGTTATGAAACGTTGCAGGTTTATTTGTACAACATGCGTCAGACCAGCGGTCACTTTACCTCAGCATTGGTGATGACCTATTTTTTCTTTATTTTTGTCTGTACTTGGCTCGCGAGCCGCTTTAACCGGGGAATACCACAATGAGTTATGTTCACATCAACCAGCTCGCCAAAGCATTCGGTGAGCATACCGTTTTCAAAGAAATTCAGTTTTCGATCGAGCAAGGTGAATTCATTACCTTACTCGGCCCCAGCGGCTGCGGAAAATCAACACTGTTGCGTTGTATTGCCGGACTAGATCCTATCAATAACGGTGAAATCTGGGTTGATGACAACGAGATCTCCCGTCAGGCACCGCAGCAACGAGAAATCGGCATGGTTTTTCAATCGTATGCACTCTTTCCGAATATGACGGTGGTCGACAATATTGGCTTTGGTCTGAAAATGAAAGGCCTCGATAAACCAACCATTGCGCAAGAAACGCAGCGCTTTATCGAACTGGTTGAACTAAAAGGAAAAGAAAAACATTACCCACACGAATTATCCGGTGGACAGAAACAGCGAGTTGCTTTAGCCAGAGCGCTGATTGTCCGGCCCCGAATTCTCCTGTTGGATGAGCCACTTTCAGCACTCGATGCCAAAATCAGGAAGATTCTGCGCCAGCAAATCCGCGCCATTCAAAAAGAACTGAACCTAACAACAATTTTTGTCACCCACGATCAGGAAGAAGCCATGCAACTTTCTGACCGGATTTTTCTCATGAATCAGGGAGAAATCGTCCAGCAAGGTCGTCCCGAAAGTATTTATACGCAACCTGCCAATACCTTTGTTGCCAAATTTATGGGTCATTATAATCTGATCGATGCCCAGACAGCCAACGCATGGTTCGGGATCGAGAGCGCCACACAGGTTGCCATTCGTCCCGAGTCGATTTATGTCAGAGAAGCCGGCCGCCATTATGAACCACACATTTCAGCGCCTCAATCAGCCACAGTGGTGAGTCATCAGTTACTTGGCAATGTGATTCGCTACACAGCAGCTATCGGGACTCAGCATCTGACGGTTGATTTGCTCAATCGATCCTCAGAACGATTATTTCCCGTTGGACAACCACTGGAACTTTTATTTAACCTGAACGAAATCCAACCCGTGAGAGATTAATATGTCCAACCCTTTGTACGTTTTTGATATGGATGACACTCTGATCGATGGTGACAGTGCCATGATTTGGAATGCATTTTTAGTCGAGAAAGGCATTGTCACCGATCCAGATTTTCTAACGCGGGACCGCGAGATGATGGATTTATACGCAGCCGGTCAAATGGAGATGGCAACCTATCTCAACTTTACCCTCACCCCACTGGCTCACCTCCCCAAAACAACGGTCGATGCCTTGGCCGAAGAGTGCGTTACAACCCGCATCCTGCCACGACTTTTCAGTGAAGCGCAGCAACTCATCACCGAACTAACTGAACAACATATTCCGATGTTAGTCATCTCTGCCACAGTCAGTTTTATTGTTCGCCCGGTGGCGCAAAAAATGGGCATCTCCGATGCGTTAGGGATTAATCTCATCACAAAGCATCAGTGTTACACGTCCGACATCGACGGCATTCCCAGCTATCGGGAAGGCAAAGTCCAGCGGCTGGACGACTGGCTCGCTAGCCAGCCGCAACCCTTTTCGGCTGTACATTTCTATACCGATTCCATCAACGATTTACCGCTATGCCGGCACGCCGATTATGTCTATCTGATCAACCCGGCGCCGGCGCTTGCTCAACAGGCCGAAGGCAAACCACACTGGACCATTTATCACTGGGGCAAAACATCACCGACAACGCCCGATCCGTCGGCAGTATCCGCCTGAGCTGGCACTTCAATCGGGAATTCGCTACATTGTCAGCCATTGATGACAGAGATAACCCAAAAGAAGATTCAATGGCAAAAAGCGGACAACATGGCGGTAACACTCGGCAAATGGCCGAGAAGTATGGCCGAAAAGCGGAAGACATATTAGATTTTAGCGCCAATATCAACCCGCTGGGGATGCCTCAAACATTACGCGATGCCATCATCAGTCAAGTGACTTGTGTTGAACGCTACCCGGACATTGACTACCAACATCTGCATCAAGCAATTGCGCGTCACCATGCTGCGCAAATGAGTCGTCCTGAAAGTGATTTCCCAGCCAGTTATGTCATCGCAGGCAACGGGGCAACCGAACTGATTTTTCAGTGGGTACAACAGACACAGCCCCGTCGAGCGTTGATTGTCGAACCGACATTTGCGGAATACCGTCAGGCACTGACACGTATCGGGTGTGACATTGAGCGTTTTGTCTTAGTAGAACAAGAAGGATTTGCAGTCACCGAGCGCTTGTTGGCGGCACTGCATGAGGAATTGGATTGTCTGTTTCTCTGCACACCGAATAACCCGACCGGTCTGATGCCGGCGCCAGCGCTGCTGCAACAAATTTTAAACCGCTCGGCTGAACTTGGAATTCAGCTCTTTGTCGATGAGTCCTTTATTGATTTTCTGCCGCAACATCGGGGGCTCACCGATGTCCTTGACCGCTATCCGAACCTGTTTCTACTCCGTTCCATGACGAAGTTTTACGCCATTCCGGGGTTGCGGCTTGGCTATTTATTATCCGCCAATCAGCCGGTTCTGGCGACATTGCGCGACACCCGAGAGCCATGGACAATCAATGCCTTTGCGGCGCTGGCCGCAGACATCCTCTTACAGGATCACGCCTATGCGCAGCAGACTTATCACTGGCTGCACAGCGAGCAATCTTATCTGTTCCAAGGCTTGTCTCAGTTGCCGGGGTTAACGGTTTATCCGCCTGCGGCCAACTATATTTTCTTTCGCCTGCATCGGGCTGATTTCGATTTACAACATGCCCTGATGCAGCGCAACATCCTGATCCGCCACTGCGCCAACTACCCCGGCCTGTCGACACACGATTATCGCGTGGCAATTCGGACCCGTGAGGACAATCAGCAATTACTTGAGGCACTCAGGGATGTGCTTGCGCATTGCTAAAATTTAAGCGCCTTTTAGCAACATAGGCAAACCGGCGGCCATAAACGTCACTTGTTCAGCCAGTGCCGCAATCGCCTGATTCATCCATCCCGCGTGATCAACATACAGGCGGGAAATTTCACCCATCGGGATAATGCCGAGACCGACTTCGTTGGAGACACAGAAAATCGTCGCCGGAGAGTCCTGCAACGCACTGACTAAGGCCTGTACATGCTGCTCGATCATCGCTTTAGTGGCGGTCTCACCGTCGTTATAGATAACGTTATTGAGCCACAAAGTCAGGCAGTCCACCAACACGATATCCTGCGGCTGAAACTGCGCCAGTGTTTGCGCCAGCATGAGCGGAGATTCATGGTTACACCATTCGGGCCCGCGGCGACGCTGATGCTGTTCAATCCGCTGTTTCATCTCCGGATCAAACGCAATTGCGGTCGCAACATAATGTAGTTGTGCGGTGACGCCTTCCGACATCCGCTGTTTGAGCTGCGCCAATGCCTGCCGCTCCGCATAGCTGGATTTGCCGCTCCGCGCCCCGCCAATAAAAAGAGATGTCGCCATAGATTCCTCCGCATAGTGAGCCTGTGATTTTGCCCGAACGAGGGGGAAAAGCAATGGGATTGGGGGGATGGTGTTTTGTGCGTGAGCGTTAATTTGTCGTGGTCAGCTCAGATTGATGTTCGCCACAACAATACATAACAACAATATGTAACAATGATGCCTAGTAATGATTGGGTTCATTGCAGCGAGGGAAATGTAGGTACTTACGGTAAGTCTCTTAACTTTCTGGCCGGATTTCCCGCGTAGATCCCTTTCTCAGTAATGTCCTTCGTCACCACACTCCCGGCACCAATCACAGCGCCATCACAGATATCAACAGGCAGCACGGTTGCATTCGAGCCGATGATAACGTTGTCTGCGATCACGGTGCGCCCCCAATTATCCGGGTTTGGGTCCGGCCGGCCGTTCTTAAAAAGGTCGTTCGCAAACATCACCCCATGCCCGACAAAACAATCATTGCCAATCGTGACAAACTCACAAATGAAAGCGTGCGACTGTATTTTTGTCCGGGCACCAATGACTGAGTTCTTTTGTATTTCGACAAACGGCCCAATAAACACGTCATCCTTAAGCTCGCAGCCATAAATATTCGCAGGCTCAACAATCGTAACATTTTCACCACAGGTTATATCTTTAATTTGAGCTTTTAAAATTCGTGGGGTTGTCATTGTATCTCCAGCAATAGGATGCGCAGTGAAGGCATGAACAAAACAATATCGAAATGCATCGTAAAAAGAAAGCGATGCTCAGGTGACACTGTTTTGTATCTGGCAATGATGTCAGGATGCAACCCGATTCTGCTTTTAAATTTTTAAATTAATTGTTCAACAATTACTTAGGCTGGGAACCCAAGGTAGTCGCTATCATCACCAGTGTTAGAAAAACGCCGAAAACGGCTGTGTTCCTAAATTCGATGCGAAAAGGCCGTCAATGTGAAACGAAAATATGGAGAAAAGTTAGTTGTAACGCTATGCTCATTTTGTTACATGTCTTTTCTATTTACTAAAGACTTGAGTTTATCAATCCCCTTACAACCTAGTGAAGCAACGCCAACCAGAGCCGAGACTAACAAGGTAAGAGGTTCGGAACCGACTAAAGTTGCAAATATAGCGCTATTATTCGCCCACTTTAGTAATGATTGCTCATTGACATCATTACCTTGAGTGATAACTTTCTCGGCAAGTGCGAGAAACTGTTCATTAGTAATAGAATCTTTAGGCAAACCTAGGGAGTTGAAAAGGCTATCAACACTTGTTATTTCAAGCATTGTATCCGCTTTAACTACGGTTCCATCTAACAACTTAATTTCTAAATCAGCTGATTCTGGAGCTTTAGCAAAGGTTTTAACCAATATGTATGAGTTCTCAGTGATAATTTTGATTGCCATAATTTCTTGGAGTACCTTTACTATGATTACGATAAAAGGCGGTTCTATTGTTAATTGCCGCACAGTATTTAGATTGGGGAACAACTCAACCCTTGACATTGATAGTTTATTTATTGACAACTGTAGAACTGTCTACGATATTGATTCTCAAAATTCAAATATCAATATTTATGCAAAAAGTCTTAATGTAACAAATACTCACACATTTATAGCCGTCGCCGAACAAACTGCGGAATCACCAACATTCTCACCACAAATAGACAATCAGATTCCCCATTTTCTCCTAGAATTTTCAGACGAAAATTACGCAATGAGAATCGCGAAACAATATATTAACTCCACTTCAGAAATTCATAAAAAATAATTCAAGTCAAAAAATAGCATTGGATAGGTTTTAGAAAATCGCCAGAAAAAATTGACACAAACATGAAATTCTTTGATGTAGGTAAGGTTTGCAAGAAATTGCAGTGTTTAAACAATCAGTAAGGTGTGATGAAGAGGATTGGTACACGAAGCAGTAACGTTGTTGGTTTGGTGCGCAATCCAGCTCTTCGATTTCATTAGCATCTCCGAAAGCGCCCCAGTTACTTTTGATAGATGTCAAAAGTAACCAAAAGCATCTTTTTGGGTTCGGTGTGCGTAATCAGGGTCGGATTGATTCGCATCCTGCTCAAGCAATCCTGAAAAATCGTCCATGATTTTTCACCCTGAATTCAGTGACCAAATTAACTTTTTAAGCATATTTCACCGCACGCAAATCAACCACCCACCGAAGAAAACCATTCAAGGATGAATGGTTAGGCTTTTCCGGGCAGGACGCCCGTTAAAGCCGGTTTTGGAAAGCGTGCGACCAAGCCAAACAAAAAAAGATTTTCTGGTTCCTCTTGCATCTCTGCAAGAGGAACTGGCGCACAGAACACCGATGCCTCTGAAACCGAAAAACGCAATTGTGCGTCAAACTGCAACGCCGGAGGCTGGAAAAGTAAAAGGATGATGCTGAGTTTGGGACGCAATGACCGTCTTCGATCTCATTAGCATCTCCGACTGCGCCCCAGTTACTTTTGATAGATGTCAAAAGTAACCAAAAGCATCTTTTTGGGTTCGGTGTGCGTAATCAGGGACGCTTTTATTCACTCCTGCTCACGAAAAGCTTAAAATTCATCCCTGAATTTTACCCTGAGAACATCGATCAAGTTGGCTTCGCCTTAAAGAGGTTTCACCCAATTCAAACAAACCACCAATCAAAGAAAACCATTCAAGGATGAATGGTTAAGCTTTTCCGGGCAGGACGCCCGTAAAAGCAGGTTCTGGACAACGTGCGACCAAACCAAACAAAAAAGATTTTCTGGTTACGCTTGCATCTCTGCAAGAGTAACTGGCGCACAGAACACCAATATCCCTGAAACCGAAAAACGCAATTGTGCGTCAAACTGCAACGCCGGAGGCTGGAAAAGTAAAAGGATGATGCTGAGTTTGGGACGCAATGACCGTCTTCGATCTCATTAGCACCTCCAACTGCGCCCCAGTTACTTTTGATAGATGTCAAAAGTAACCAAAAGCATCTTTTTGGGTTCGGTGTGCGTAATCAGGGACGCTTTTATTCGCTCCTGCTCACGAAAAGCTTAAAATTCATCCTTGAATTTTCCCCTGAGCACATCAATCAAGTTGGCTTTTTTAAAAAGATTTCACCCAACTCAAATCAACCACCAATCAAAGAAAACCATTCAAGGAAGAATGGTTAAGCTTTTCCGGGCAGGACGCCCGTAAAAGCTGGTTCTGGACAACGTGCGACCAAGCCAAACAAAAACGATTTTCTGGTTACGCTTGCATCTCTGCAAGAGTAACTGGCGCACAGAACACCGATGTCTCTGAAATCACTGACGCTGATTGTGCGTCAAATTTGGGAGCCGGAGGCTGCAAATTAAAAATGCCTTAAGTTTAAGTTCAGCATACGTCATCTTTTGTTAATATCTGACGGCAATTTCTTACTGTGAGTATCCGTATCTCAATAGAACAACTATAAATAATACGGTAGTGACCAAAGATAATTTCTCGATAGTTCGTATTCGGCAGCTCGGGAACAACTCTCCCCATTTCAGGCATAGTTCCTAATAATTCCGTTTTATCAAAAACATCATTAACCCAATTTTCTGCTGCTACAGGATCGTCTAACGAAATAAATTCTGCCGCATCCCCTAATTTTTCAAGAGCGAATGGCGCCCAAACAACATTCATTTTTTAATACGTTCCAGTACATTAGCCCGAGCGTCTTCGTTGGAAACTCCCATACCTGAAGCAAGTTGTGCTTCTGCCGCTCGCATTTCTTCAAGTAATTCTATTTTTTCTTGCATTGCTTCATATTCTTCTACATCCAGAACCACAGCAACCCCCTTGCCCCTTTGAGTAATCACCAACGGACGCCGAGTCTCATTGATTTGTTTGATAAACGAAGCCACACCTGAACGAAACTCAGATAACGGTTTGATGTCTTGGTCAAAGCGAATACGTTTCATTGCAAAAGTCTCTATTTGTACATAATTACGTACAAATAATAGTTCAACTAACCGTAACAAACAAGGTAGCAGGGAAGCCAGCTTGAAATGATTAAATTGTGGTTTGGTGTGACCAATAGTAAATCTGTTAGTTTGGGACGCAATTACGTTCCTCGATTTCATTAGCATCTCCGACTGAGCCCCAGGTACTTTTTCATGGCCGAAAAAGTACCCAAAAATGCCTAGGGTTTGAGTTCAGCGCACGTAATCAGGGTCGGATTGATTCGCATCCTGCTCAAGATTTTTTGTTAGGGGATAATTGAAAAATCCTCCATGATTTTTCACCCTGAGAGCATCGATCAATTGAGCTTTGTTGATTCAATCTTTCACTTTATTCAAATCAACCACCCAAGAAAACCATTCAAGGAAGAATGGTTAAGCTTTTCCGGGCAGGACGCCCGTAAAAGCTGGTTCTGGACAACGCACGACCAAGCCAAACAAAAAAGATTTTCTGGTGACTCTTGCATCTTGGCAAGAGTAACTGGCGCACAGAACACCGATACCTCTGAAATTGAGGAACGCAATTGTGCGTCAAACTGCAACGCCGGAGGCTGGAAAAGTAAAAGGATGATGCTGAGTTTGGGACGCAATGACCGTCTTCGATCTCATTAGCATCTCCAACTGCGCCCCAGTTACTTTTGATAAATGTCAAAAGTAACCAAAAGCATCTTTTTGGGTTCAGCGCGCGTAATCAGGGGCGCTTTTATTCGCTCCTGCTCAGCTCTTTTGTTAGGGAATTGCTTAAAATTCATCCCTGAATTTTACCCTAAGAACATCGATCAAGTTGGCTTCGCCTTAAAGAGATTTCACCCAATTCAAACAAACCACCAATCAAAGAAAACCATTCAAGGAAGAATGGTTAAGCTTTTCCGGGCAGGACGCCCGTAAAAGCTGGTTCTGGAAAGCGTGCGACCAAGCCAAACAAAAAAAGATTTTCTGGTTACGCTTGCATCTCTGCAAGAGTAACTGGCGCACAGAACACCAATATCCCTGAAACCGAAAAACGCAATTGTGCGTCAAATTTGGGAGCCGGATACTGAGAGAATCAAAATACAACGATCACTTAATCCCCTATTCTCCCCCGACAAACCTGTTCGGTTAATGCCTGCAACCTCTGCACCTCTGCCACCAAATAATTCAATTCTTCTTCAGTAATTTCGTAGTGCGCAGAATAACGCGCATCAATATACGCCCGTTGCAGACGCCGGAAGCTGCGGCGGTGGAATTTATTATCCATCGGGAAAATCTCAGCAAAGGCCGAATCAATCTGTGCACACAGATTACCGAGTTTCTCGATATTGTGAGACTTCGGCAAGTAGTTGGTACAAGTGAGCAATGTACAGGCAAAGAGTTTTTCTGTGACTTGATGAAGCGTAAAAGCGGCATCGTGAATCATTGATTTTTCAAACGCGAAATGAAACATTTTTAACCCGCTACATGAACGCTTAAACCAGTGTTCATAATGCTTACGGGCTATCTCTCGCAGCTCTTCCTCACTCAAATCTCCCGGCTCCGCCAACGGTTTCGGCGTCGCGGCAAACAGTTCGATTCCCTCTTCGCGAATATCCTTAAAAAAATAGTGACCCTGTTGCAATCGTTCATTCACTTCCTGCAAATCATGAACAATCAAACCCAACGGTGCCGATTTCACTTTGCGATCAATTTGCTCTTCGGCCCGCTGCCAGACTACATAATCCTCCACCAAGGCGGCTTTATTAACGATCACCAGAATATCGTAATCGCTGATATAACCGTTAACCGGATCCTTGACCCAACTGCCTTTTGCGTGGCTGCCGAACAGAATAATTTTCAGAATGCGAAACTCACTCTTACTGCCCTGCTTGCCTTGCAGGTAATCTTCCAATGTATCACGCAGAATCGTTGAGATGTCCGCCAGCTCACGCTGTTTATATTCGGGCAGATGGTCGAGGGATGTTTTCATAATCGCAGTATTGAGGCTTGTTGTGGACGAATAGCACTAGCATAAAAGAAGCGACTGACAAAGAATACCATCACCATTCGTTTTACATTGTTCCTTGAGAGAAAATGCGATGCAATTCAAAGGAGTAGCTATTCGTATTTATCTTGAGCCATGTCTATCCAGAGGCTGGGAAGGTAAAATAGTATCAAAAATTCAATTGTTGGGAGAAGCACTGAAACGAACGTCTGCAATCTTATCTGGATCACTATTATCGATAGAGAAAGTTATTCTGTAAAATTCACGGTTGTACCTTAACCAGCCCTTTTTTATTAAACCGGGAATCTTCTTCGCTTTCCCTATCTCATCAGGCTCTCCTAATGTGTTAAGCACATCATGAATCACAGTAGATTGATTAAAAAAGATTAACTCTGTCGCAATATAGCGAACACAAACAGCGCTATCAGGCGATAATGAAAAAATCAGCGTCTTCAATCGATAATCACGATCAAAAATCATGTTCACATGACCGTCACAACAAACAATGTCATGTCTTTCATCTAACACTTCATCAAACTGAGGAACGTTTCCACCGATTACAGCCATGAACGACGAATCATGCACAAGTTCTTGATAAGTTTGATTGAGCCACTGAGTTGGTTTAGTCATATAACCCCGCTTCTTTATTTAATCTATGCAGTTTATCAAATGTATTATCAATATCGTTCTTACTGTATCCATGTTGCGCTAAGCAACCACGAATTGCCTTCATATCTTTGTTAGCCGCTGTCTCTAAATCTAAAGCATCAAGTGAACTTTGCTTATCAGTATTTCGTCCTCCATACGTACGGGAACATTTTCTATGAATCTCATTCGGTATGGTAAGCCCATTTGTAGTATTTTTTAAAGCCCGGATTTCAGCGGCTGTTAAATCCTCACCATCGCTTGAAGCCCACTTTTCAATCGCCTTAAATGAAGGAATATGATCAATGTCCATCCCATCTTTCGCACTTCTTGCCGCCAGCTCGCCATAAGTCCCAACTTCCAACGGTTTTACTTTTGGCTTATCCGTTTTCTGATACACCACATACAACGGTGGTAACCCGGTCTCAGCCGGAAAGGTCAGAATATAGTCTTGTAAATCCGCATCCGCGATTGGCGTGATGTAGGTGTTATCAAATGCTTGGCCTTGCTCCGCTTGCGGATGGATCCAGATATCGAATTTTTCCATCTCCGGGATCGGATTAACCAGAATCGGTTTGCCGCCGAAATCGCCGCTAATCGGCACCCATTCAATGGTGACATCCGGCTCTAACGCAACGACAAACTGCTCACCGACCCGTTTGACTTCACGCTTGGGAATCATCGCCCCATTGACGTGATAGCCGTAAATCCGGCCTTCCGTATTGAAACCCAAGCGGATATTGGTTTCAACCCTGTCTTTCTCGCGAATATCTTCTGCACTGTAGAGCGTGCTGTCAGCGAATTTATTGGGCACAAATGCGGCCAACACTCCGGCTCGCCCAATGATTTTCATCGCCAGTCCCGGCAGTTCTGCCAGCGCTGCACCGCCAATACGTGCTAAAAACGCGTCTTCAGAAGCAGCACTGATCCCCTGCCCGACGGCAATTGTATAAGCCGCATAATCCCCCAGCGAAGAAAGTGACTCTCGTTGTGTGCCGATGTCACATCTACCTCTCGGCACCAGAGCGGATTTGGCGAAACGGGAGGGTTTGGCTGGTGGCTGGTTAAATGCGTTTTGCCATGCGGATGAAGGCAGTGGGATTTTATCCTGCTCCCGTAACCGCTCCTGACGTTGTTTGTTCAGACGCGCTGCTAAAGTGAGTTTCACGGGTTCACGTTCGACATAAGGCTCGGTAGAAACTGAGGCATTCACACTGCCGGAATAAGTTGAACCAATGCCATGATTGACCAATTCAACTCTGGCGGTATAAGCCTTGAAGGCTAATGAATCGAGATGAGGCTCAACCGCAGGATTCACTCGCCAATATTGATTGCCCCATTCATCCCTATCCTGAATGAGTAACGGAATCGACGGCACATCCGTCAGTAATACCTGATGGGCGCTGCGAAGCTGTCCGAGAAAATCAGCAAAGCGCATTCCAGCAGGGATAACGGATTTCACATCTGACTCTCTTAGAGAAGTGAAGTCTCCTTCAACCTGAGCAAATTCATATCTCATCAGGTTGTAAATTTGAGTGGTTTGATCGTTCATTGACGTTGTTGGCTGAGCCGTAATTGTTTTATCGATGGATGCTTATTGATACTCGTTTATTGATAATTTTGTTTTCATATGAATCTATAATTATACTCGATAGAGTTTATAAGTCATATTTGAATTTGGTTTCCTGATAGGGAAAAGGTTATTTTTGGAATGGGGGTAACATGAAATAAAGGGGGATATTAGGATTGGATTGTGGTTTGGTGCGCAATTACTTTTCTCGATCTCATTAGCATCTCCGACTGCGCCCCAGTTCCTTTTGATAGATGTCAACAGGAACCAAAAGCATCTTTTTTGGGTTCAGTGCGCGTTATCAGGGTCGGATTGATTCGCATCCTGCTCAAGATTTTTTGTTAGGGGATAATTGAAAAATCCTCCATGATTTTTCACCCTGAGAGCATCGATCAATTGAGCTTTGTTGATTCAATGTTTCACTTTATTCAAATCAACCACCCAACCAAGAAAATCATTCAAGGAAGAATGATTAAGCTTTTCCGGGCAGGACGCCCGTAAAAGCTGGTTCTGGACAACGCGTAACCAAACCAAACAAAAAAGATTTTCTGGTTACGCTTGCATCTTGGCAAGAGTAACTGGCGCACAGAGCACCGATGCCTCTGAAATCACTGACGCTGATTGTGCGTCATATTTCGAGGCCGGAGGCTAAAAATGACAAGCTCAATCATCTTAATTTATTCTTCAACACGTCCATGCTGAGAATCTCGTAGCGAGGGAAATGTAGGTACTTACGGTAAGTCTCTTAACTTTCTGGCCGGATTTCCCGCGTAGATCCCTTTCTCAGTAATGTCCTTCGTCACCACACTCCCGGCACCAATCACAGCGCCATCACAGATATCAACAGGCAGCACGGTTGCATTCGAGCCGATGATAACGTTGTCTGCGATCACGGTGCGCCCCCAATTATCCGGGTTTGGGTCCGGCCGGCCGTTCTTAAAAAGGTCGTTCGCAAACATCACCCCATGCCCGACAAAACAATCATTGCCAATCGTGACATACTCACAAATGAAAGTGTGCGACTGTATTTTTGTCCGGGCACCAATGACTGAGTTCTTTTGTATTTCGACGAACGGCCCAATAAACACGTCATCCTTAAGCTCGCAGCCATAAATATTCGCAGGCTCAACAATCGTAACGTTTTCACCACAGGTTATATCTTTCATTTGAGCTTTTAAAATTCGTGGGGTTGTCATTGTATCTCCAGGAATAGAATGCCCTGCTAAAGGTATGAGCAACACAATATCGAAACCGATGAAAATAACGGAATGCATCGTAAAAAGAAAGCGATGCTCAGGTTTACGACTGCATTTTTAAGTGAGCCCGGAGCTTTTTTAACGCCCAATCATAGTGGCTTGGCATCGCAGATACACAATAACTACCTAAAGTTGTTGTGCCAGTCCAATTGAAATACTGTTTAGTAAAAAGCGCCTCATCCGTAAAGCCTTTCGCTAACTCAAGCACCGCGTCATGACTTTCCTGTACTAAATGTTTTGCTGCCAACAATTCTGTTGCTTGGTGCTTCTCCCAAAACTCAATATTCATTTGTCCGTATGTTTTCCAGTTATATGGTTCAGGAAGAAAGTTGGCTTGCTGTCCCGCTATGTTTGATTTGACCCATTTGAGTAACAACTGGTGCCATTCGTACAGATGTATCAATACATCGCGAAGATTTCGATCGCGCGCCCAATGCAATTCCGTTTTGTCCTTATCACTGGAAAAATCAAATTCAGTATTTAATACACTTTCGGGCATTGAATCAATATACCGAAATAGCTTCATGAAATTCTCATCAGCTTGGTAGATTAACGCTTCCTTTGTCTTTGGTCTCGCCATAACAAACTCCGTTCATCGTCGACAGATAAGCACTAACGCTCGCATTTGCGGCTGTTTGAAGTCCAGCGGAAAACCAGTCCGACAACATGGATAAATAGCAATTGACTGACAAAGAACACCACCAACCCTCACTTTATGCACATTACTGGGAAAAATGCGATTCAATTCAAAGCAATAGTTCTGCTTACCCACTATACGGCAGTGAACAAGATTCCTCTGTGAAAACTATTAACATTTATTTCCTAAGCTGCCTATGCGGCAGTGAACGTAATGCGCTAATACCCGTTATTACAGATAGATTTCTAAGCTGCCTATGCGGCAGTGAACAATGAACATATCACGAAAAAATAAGTGGCAGCAAGTGGTTCGCGACAAAAACCCTTTTTTACCTTGTTAAAATCGCCCTCCTGTATCTTGCTGTTTTTATTGGTTATTTTTTAAAGGCAAAAAAAGAAGGTCTAAATGATTTAAATTTCATCCTGAGTGCATCGATCAAACTGGCTTTTAAAATGTTTCACCCAATTCAAATCAACCACCCAACCAAGAAAATCATTCAAGGAAGAATGATTTTCTTGGTTGGGCAGGACGCCCGTAAAAGCTGGTTCTGGACAACATGTGACGCCGTTAAACAAAAAAAGATTTTCTGGTTCGTCTTTCATCTCTGAAAGATGAACTGGCGCACAGAGTACCAATGCTTCTGAAATTGAGTAACGCAATTGTGCGTCAAAATTTGGGGCCAATGGCTGGGGAATATAAAAATTGAGGTGCAGCGGTTTGGTGCGCAATCACTTTCCTCAATTTCATTAACTTCTTCGACAGCGCCCCAGTTCCTTTTGATGGATGCAAAAGGAACCAAAAGCATCTTTTTTGGGTTCAGTGCGCGTTATCAGGGTCGGATTGATTCGCATCCTGCTCAAGATTTTTTGTTAGGGGATAATTGAAAAATCGTCCATGATTTTTCCCCCTGAGTCTCGTGACCAATCCAGCTTTTGCTATGTTTCACCCAACGCAAATCAACCACCCAACCAAGAAAATCATTCATGGAAGAATGATTAAGCTTTTCCGGGCAGAACGCCCGTAAAAGCTGGTTCTGGACAACGCGTAACCAAGCCAAACAAAAAAAGATTTTCTGGTTCGTCTTTCATCTCTGAAAGATGAACTGGCGCACAGAGCACCAATGCCTCTGAAACCGCAAAACGTAATTGTGCGTCAAATTTCATAGCCAAAGGCTAGACCAATAAAACTTGTGATGCAGGTGTGTGGGACGCAATCTCGTTTCTCAATTCCAATCACATCCCCGACTGCGCCCCAAGTATGAACAACACAATATCGAAACCGATGAAAATAACGGGATGCACCGTAAACACGAAAGCTAAATCAAACCAAAACCGTCCGGGAAAACGGGGGGAGAATCCAAACAACCTTTTTCCCTTAGGTAGCTTTCCGCTTCTTGTTTGCCCATGTATTTACCCAAGGTATTCACTGGGACATTTTTAAGATTCACAACAATCAGTCCATCCAGTGTGTTATGAAAAGCGGGATCCACATTGAAGCAAACAAGCTTGCCATTCATTTTAAGATATTGACGTAGCAAAACGGGGACGCCTTTACCAGATTCCATTTTCGCCAATACCTTGGAAAGCAAAGAAACATTCGCTAAAGCAGACAGTAAATTAGGTTGCCAAAAGGTATTGCCACGACTTCTCAGTGGTGTGGAAGGCTGTACTAAAGCGGCTTTTTCCTGATCGTAGTAGTGGATCGACAAAGTGGCCGCAATCAGCTGCCGCGCCGTATGACTGTAGTCGTTACTGACACTTACAGGACCAAAAAAGTGGGTGTATTTAGGATTTTTGTGGACATATGTCGCAAGCCCTTTCCACAGCATTAGCAGTGAGTTAAGGCTTTTTTGATATGGCAAAGCGACCACCGAGCGCCCTACTTCTATGCTGTTTTCCAAGGTATCGATAAACGCCTGATCATATTGAAATAAGCTTCTAGAATAAAGCCCGTTCAAACCGTAGCGCTTAATCAGCTCATCGACTTTTCCCATACGATAAGCTCCCACAAGCTGCTTATCGCTTTTATGCCAGACAAATAATTGATGATAATAATCATCGTATTTATCTACGTCACAGGCCAGGCCACTGCCCTCGCCCACATCACGGAAGCTTTCTTCTCGCACACGACCAATTTCTTGCATCAAATGTGGGATAGCCGACGCCGGTGCACAATACACAGCGTAGTCACCTTGCTCCAGCAAAAAGCTCTCAGCCGGTAAAGCGCTGATTTCTTGCACTAACAGGTCTGTCTCAATGGCAGCAATCACTTCAGCTTCGTTGGCATAATCGGCCTTATCATGCGACACATCACTGACTTGGTTATCACTCATCAAGTAGGTATTCAAACGCAGATAACTGACTAAATCTTTGTCTTTTTCGAAGCCTGATACTTCAGAATAAGGGATGGGGTCACCAATCGAGATAGCAATCCGCGCGGCGCTTTTATTTAATAGCTCGCGTCCTAGTAATGCTGTTCTCAGTAGGGGGTGAATACGCCCAGCTTGATAGAACAAGGGACTATTCTTGCCATTAATATAAATCGGTACCGAGGTCGCCTGATTACGCTGAATAAACTTAGCAACGGACTGACTCCATTCGATATCCCATAACGCCTGCTCGCCTTTACCATCCCCATCTTTACGATAGGTCGAGACTTCCCCAGCAGGGAAGACAATCAACACACCACCATCTGCTAGGTGTCGATGAGCTTCCCTGATCGCTAAGCTATTGATCCTGGCCGCGTCTTTGCCAGCAAATACATCAACGCCAATAAACAAATCACTGATTTCCGGTAGACGCTTTAGCAACTGGTTTGCCAGTACTTTCACATCGCTACGCACCGAGCCAACCAGATCCGCCAAGATCACGCCTTCGATCGCGCCCAAAGGATGATTGGCTACGATAACAACAGGGCCTTGCTCAGGAATATTGCTTACCGCACCTGAACTTACCTCATAGCCAACTTTCAAGGCTGACAAGGTGTAGCTCATAAACTCAAAGCTGGATAACTGCTGAGGTCTTTGTTGATACAAATGATCCAGTTTGGCAAGCCCGGTCAACCGTTCAAACGCTGCCTCAGCTAAACCAAAAGGTGTGTATCGAGGTAATCGAAATGGACTTGCTAGCATCATGATGCTCCTTTATTCATGAGCTGACGCAGCAAACTGCGTTCCGCTTGGTAGTCTCTAATCGTTAAAAACGCCGCACATAGCCAAACAAGGCAAGCCATACCAAACAACAAGCCACCATCGTTTCCTATTACTTCACCGTTGCTATTAAACTCTGGCATCTGCACACCTAACGGCGTAAATAAATGAAAGAATATGGCACCACTTATAATACCTAGCGTCATCAGTGCGCCAAATCCATGGAAGCGACTGAACAGTAAAACCGTCGCGATCAACTCCGCAACACCTATGATGTAAGCACCATACGCACCAAAGAAATCTAGCCCAGACCATTGCCCTAACGTGCCAAAGATATACTCTGTTTCAGGAGAGCCTGTGAATTTGAAAAACAATGACTGTACAAAAACAAACGCGATAAAGGCCGATGCCAGATACTTTGTTGCTTGAAATTTCATGGCTCAAACTCCTATTTATTGATCAGCTCAGGCCAATTTTCATTCGCTTGCTTAATATGCAATGTACGATCACTGTCCCAGCGTTTTTTTACATTCTTGTTATAGTTTAAATACAATTTGCCATCGACCACTGCCCATTGCTCTGGGTCTCCGGGCGCAAAATCTTTTTGCGTAGAAACCGCCCAAGCACAGTAACCACCAAACTGCGGTGCGTACTTTTCCGGCTCAGCTTCGAACATATCTAAATGCTCTTGCGAAGCAAAATACCAATCCGCCCCTTTGTATTCCGTTTTGAAATCAGACTTACCTTTTACTGGCATATCATCCATAAAGTAAGACACTGGATCATAGCCATCTACGGCTTTATTACTAAATGTCCCCGTATAGATCTGATCCTCAGCCATAGCTGCACTACTCATTACCATAAACAATAAAAACGCGAATAACTTTTTCATTAGAAATTACCTCCTACCCTTTTTTAATCAACCTTTTTAGACTCAGCACCATCAGGACGCTAACAACTCCGCACGATGCAAGCGATAACTATGCTGTTTTAAAGATCCCGCTGATAACTGACTGCGACAGGGAGAACCCGGCACATAAGCCATTACCTGATCCCGACTGTTCTCCTCACGCAAAGCACTCACCTTCACATAAGTGAAACTCACCGTTTGAGCATCATCGCGATGCATACAGGGCGACATATGTGTGTGCTCAGGATGATGGGAAGTGTGAAACTGAAGCAACTGGGCAAAGCTTTTGTCTGCTTGAGTCAGTGCTTGGTATAAGCCATTGCGATAATTCAATACGTTTTCGAGATCAACACCGGAGGAAAACAGCGGCGAGTCCGTCGGGGCAATCGTGCAGTGACGACCATCCCATGAAAACGCCATCACCTCTGAACAACTGGCACTCAAGCTCGGATCGAATGCCAATAATGTAAAGGGCGCATAATGCTGTAAATCGAGCGCGACAAAAGTACGCTTCACCTGCTTAACACCGACCTCACAAGAGAGCGTTTTAAGCAGTTGTCCACGACTAATCAGCTTCCCCTCGGGAACTTGACCTTGATAGTTATTCAACAAACACAGGGTCATACCAAACTCATTCAAACTAATCCAACTCCCCTGACCGACCGGGTCAATGGGCATCAATACATCGGTATCATTGATGGACAGCCGAGCGGGAGGTAAAGCCAAGGCACGGCTTTTTTGTTCATCTCGATTGAAAAAAACTTGATAGCCATCGCTATCTACTAGCCATGAAACCGAGCACATACTACTGCCCCCTTATATAAGTCATGGTGGCCGGTGCGAAACCAAACGCTGCATCCGTTTCAACGCCCAATAAACTGCACACGACTTTTGCCATGGCAAAGTGATGGTTAGCGTGAAGGGAGGCAAACGTCAGCTCTCGCTCTAATGTCGAAGTCATGGTGCAAGCTTCCGTTTGCGTCACACACACTTCCGTAACAACACTGACACGACGCTTTAGCTCCAGCTCTGTTTTCGCTGAGAGCCATGTCACTAGCTCTGATATTTCCGACATGGCCATCTGACGAGAGCTTTCCACACCATGGCCTCGTCGGCGCTGGTTATAATCAATCACTTTGTTAGCGCTTTTTATGGCATGGAAGATATCCAACCAGTGACGATAATGTTGTCCAACTGAGCTAGCCACATGAGGTAAAGCAACATAGGTATATTGCTCATCACTCAAATGCTCCAAAAACTGATGGCCTTGCGCCAACGCCTCAAAGCTCCCTTTGATAACAGGTAAATTCGTACCATCCTGCTCTGTTTTATTTAGTGTATTTAACATTGCAAACATAAAGTCTCGTCTGTCTTAGTCCGTAGTAGGATAATGTTGAACCAGCGCTTTCTCTGCGCGCCACTCTTTTAGTAAAGAAATAATAGAAGGCACTTTATGGCCTTGCTTCTTTTGTCTGGCACCAATCTCAAAAAGAATGCGGTATTGGTTCAGTAAGGTTGTGAAAATATCCTTTAGTGGCGTATTACGATCCCAAATATGCGTTGCTTCACTGCTGGCACCATTGATTTCCAAAATGGTGAAATTTTCACCTGCCATAAACTGGTTCATATCTTCAAACTTGATGTCCAGACGGCCATAGTGATAGCCCTCCACATCTTTTAGAATCTCATCCAACTTACGGGTCAACGCTTCGGTAATATATGTGTTTCCGTTACGAAAGATTGACCCTCGGCTATGACTGCCAGCAAACGCTAACTGGAATTCTTGCCCTGCGTCTGGCACCCAATTCAATTTGTCCTGATGCCTTGGGAAATACAAATGGGTTAGCTGACCCGCTCTGGGGCAACGCTCAATCAACTGCTGTAAGGTATGCACACCGTCGCCGATAACAGAAGGCACATACTTCAGCGTAATAGAGATAATCTCGCCCTGCTCTTCCCCTGGATAACGCACATAAAACACCCCTGCCTCTGCTTGATAGGGCGCTTTGCGTTGCAAAAGAAAACTCGCATTACATGGAAATGAGGCAAAGTAGTCCCGTAGTTGTGCACGGCTATGCAACAGCTTCACCCCAACGCCACGGCACCCTAAGTCGGGCTTGGCTACCAACGGAAATGACAGGTTCGCCTGTACCATCTCGGCCAAGGCTCGGTTGGTCTGAAGATCAATATCTTCACCGTTTCGAATACAACTAATAAATGGTTCAATCCACTGCTTAGCGTGCGCCCCCGCAAGATTTAAAATATCCTGCTTGGACTCACCGACCATTCCGCTGAGCTTGATGGTCGGGTTAGCAATCAGTGGTAACCCGAGGCAGCGATGTTTAATGCCAAGACACAAACTTTGCGCAATGACAGGTGTATAGAAAACCCAACCGGGGACAAACTCATAAGGAGAGATACTACGCCCGTTCTTCATCTGCAGTAGAGGCATACCCGAATTAATTTTATCTGGGGCAATACATTGAATACCTATCATTGAGCTCATGATTGTCCTCTAAGCAATGATTTATTAAGAACACGATTAATCAGAAATAGCGCCAAGATCGCAAGCGGCACCACAACCCATTGATAACCACTGACCTGTAACCAAGCACTGCTGCCCAATGAATACAGGACAAAAAATACGCACAACGTCCATAACGCCGTAGCCGCCATCACCGCACTAAAAAACACAGGAAACGGAACCGAAAAGAAACCACTCAGGGTAAATCCCATGGTTCTTAAGCCCGGTATAAAGCGAATAATAAATAGATTGAAAACCGCGCCTTGGTGCAACCGACGACGTAAAAACCTAAACGACTTATTGGTCAATGCTCGATAGCGTAGCGCCCTAACCCTACGCCCATACTTACCAAGGCAATAGAGCGCAATGTCCCCGGTTACAATGCCAACAAAAATCGCCAGAAGAGCCATTTCTGGTGACATTAACTGTTGTGTGGCCAAACCAGCGGCGGTCACAATCGCCACATCTTCTAATAAATAGGACAATAAGATAATCGCCACAAACGCCACCCCAAGAGATAATTCCCCTGAGTTCAGTTGTGTTTGTAATTCTGAAAACCAATTATAAATCAATATATTACCACCCATACAAAGCGTTTATTCAATTCACTTGTTGAACAAAAAATTCATCTTTTAAACATTAGACGCCACAACCGAAAGTCTTCTTACAGTTATTTTCAAAAAATCGTCTTTTACCGGCCGTAACTGTCCACTTCTCTGTTAATTAACGAATGCCATGTACTCAGGCAGGCTGGCACGCCGTATGGGTTCTACCCCAATTTAGCGAATACATCTAAAAAGAGGCATGGTCTGTCTAAAAGGCGTGTTCATGACTAAACGAAGAAAGTATTTCCCAGAATTTAAACGTGAAGCCGTAGCACGGCTCAAGCGAGAGCTCGCTAAGGTGAAAAAGGCGCGGGATTTTACGGCTCTGGAGCCAGAAATCAAATGGGTGACTGAAATCGCCACACAAGAGGGGAAGCTTTACCTTTGTGTCGTATTGGATCTATATAACAAACTTGTGATTGGCCGATTCATGCTGAGAAGAAAATTATGGTTGGCTAAAATGTGCGAGGCACGAGCGCAGTCACATCAAGGAAAAATGTGCTGTGGCAGAACGCCCGTAAAGCCGGTTCTGGACAACAAGCGACTCAAATTTTCTGGTTACTCTTGTATCTTAGCAAGCGTTACTGGCGCACAGAGCACCGATGTTGCTGAAATCGAAAAACGTAGTTGTGCGTCAAACTGCAACGCCGATGGCTGGAAAAGTAAAAGGGGGATGCTGAGTTTGGGACGCAATGACTTTCTTCGATCTCATTGCCATCTCCGAAAGCGCCCCAGATACTTTTTCACGGCAGAAAAAGTACCCCAAAATGCCTAAGGGTTGAGTTCAGCGGCACCGAATCAGGGTCGGATTGATTCGCTCCTGCTCAAGCAATCCTGAAAAATCGTCCTGATTTTTCACCCTGAGCCCTGTGACCAAATTGGCTTTTTGCTATGTTTCATTCCACTCAAATCAACCACTCAACCAAGAAAACCATTCAAGGAAGAATGGTTAAGCTTTTCCGGGCAGGACGCCCGTAAAAGCAGGTTCTGGACAACACGTAACCAAGCCAAAACAAAAAAGATTTTCTGGTGACTCTTGCATCTTAGCAAGAGTCACTGGCGCACAGAACACCGATGCCGCTGAAACCGAAAAACGTAGTTGTGCGTCAAACTGCAACGCCGATGGCTGGAAAAGTAAAAGGGGGATGCTGAGTTTGGGACGCAATGACTTTCTTCGATCTCATTGCCATCTCCGAAAGCGCCCCAGATACTTTTTCACGGCCGAAAAAGTACCCCAAAAGGCCTAGGTTTAAGTTCAGCGCGCGTAATCAGGGGCGGATTGATTCGCATCCTGCTCAAGCAATCCTGAAAAATCGTCCATGATTTTTCCCCTGAGAGCATCGATCAATTTGGCTTTAAAAATATTTCACCCAACTCAAATCAACCACCCCACAAAGAAAACCATTCAAGGAAGAATGGTTAGGCTTTTCCGGGCAGGACGCCCGTAAAAGCGGGTTCTGGACAACGTTCTCCCAAATCAAACAAAAAAGATTTTCTGGTTCGTCTTTCATCTCTGAAAGATGAACTGGCGCACAGAACACCAATATCCCTGAAACCGCAGAACGCAATTGTGCGTCAAACTGCAACGCCGATGGCTGGAAAAGTAAAAGGGGGATGCTGAGTTTGGGACGCAATGACTTTCTTCGATCTCATTGCCATCTCCGAAAGCGCCCCAGATACTTTTTCACGGCCGAAAAAGTACCCCAAAAGGCCTAGGTTTAAGTTCAGCGCGCGTAATCAGGGGCGGATTGATTCGCATCCTGCTCAAGCAATCCTGAAAAATCGTCCATGATTTTTCCCCTGAGAGCATCGATCAATTTGGCTTTAAAAATATTTCACCCAACTCAAATCAACCACCCAACCAAGAAAACCATTCAAGGAAGAATGGTTAGGCTTTTCCGGGCTGGACGCCCGTAAAAGCTGATTCTGGACAACGTTCTCCCAAATCAAACAAAAAAGATTTTCTGGTTCGTCTTTCATCTCTGGATAACCACCTTAAATTAATAATTAGCTATAAAACAATTAGTTAAACACATAAAATAGGCAAAACCATAAAAAATAGTACAACATTTGGTACAACCACTCGTGTATGCGAAATTGAATATTTGAATCCTTGTGAAATTATATTTAAGCAGGTATTCAGGCTTTGCTTGTGTAACTTTCCTTAAAGCTGAGTGAGCACTTAATGACAGTAACTCAAGTGTATTGAGTATACCCAAACTCACCAGACAACCTCTGCTTCAACACCCCGAAGATGTTTGTTGAGGTTCACACCATTAGAGGTTTGCTGGCTGTACCGCATTCTCGTTCTGAGTGATTGCCGGATCGACTTTGATGTCAGTGCTAATTTTGGATACTTCCGATTGAACAGCGAAATAGCTTTCTGAGTGTTAATCATCAGCTGTTCGTCACTCTGCTTCCATGCCAGATAATATGACTTCATCAGATCCGAACGACGGTCGAGAACATGTTGCTCATATTGCTTACGCGCGTTGTTCATCTGGTACTGTTTTGATAATTCACTCGGAGTAAACCCTATCGACTGTTCAAATATTTCAAAAGCGTCGAAGTCATCCTTGTATGCATCACCACGGCGATTTAGAGCGCCCTCATCGGCATACCGATATGCTTTCATCGCATCTTTCACAATTTTAGGCGTCACCCCCTCAATACCACGGTAATAATCCCCGTCAAGCATTTGACCTCCGGCTTTGATAGCCTGAAGAACAATCCCCCCAAGAACCGGGCCTGCGGCTTGCTGTGCGTAGAAGCTCCATGTGTCTTCACCTTCCAAATCCCGGTTCGGATCACGGATCCACATCCCATCAAGTGAAATTCGTGGGGATATTCCTGCACCACCGGCTCCATAAACGATTTTATTCGCTACATCGGATCCAAAAACGTCAGACAGGTATGACTTGAACTCAGTTTCAGCATCCCACGGCTGATCATCATCACCAAAAGCAGCATTCAGACTATTCGCAAGGCCATAAACCAAGCTAAGAGGCAACGCTGAGAGCCCCCCAAGCAGAGCCGTCATACCCAGAGTCCCAACAAGCTGCTTTCTTGCTTCTGAGCGCTCTTGAGGAGTCATTCCCTTCATTGATAGGTATGCATTACGCATCAAATAGTAGGTCATGTTCTGTGAATACTGTTTAAACTGAGTTGCTACTTTCATCGCCGGGTTTTGCATATAACGAGCCCGGTTAATATTTGAATAATCAAAATGAGCGTCCCATGTCAGCTTCTCAGCCAATTTAGCAGCACCCTCATGACTCATCCCATTTTTACGGGCTAACCGATATGTTGCCAATGCGGTCGTTTCTCGGTTAAAGACCTCGGCTTTGTGGAACAACTTAGACATCCACTCGGAATATTTCTCGTACGCAGGGCTGTACTTCCAATTCTGCCCTTCAGCGATGCCAGCCAAATCATGCGCATTGGTAGAATCCAGCAGGCCGGAGTCGTACCACTGATTAAATGCATCGATTTCATCCGGATGGGTCAATCTGGCTTTAATATTTCCTTTCGCCGAAATGAATTCTTTCGTTGCTTTTGCCAGCTCAGACGAGGCACGTATTGCGCCAAACTTGCTGGCAATCATGGGCAACGCGACCACAAAATTCTGAGTGATGTTCACTGCCGCCGCTGCCGGAGAAAAACCCAACATATATAAAAACCCAAGGGATGTGATTTTCTGCGCGGCTTTGGAATGTTTCGGATACATGACCCATTCATGACGTTTCATGAGTTCATTGGCATACCTCGATGCCTGATTCTCGCCACTCTTCTTCGCGGTTTCTATCGTCTCAGACGCGAGTTTCGTCAGTTCATCAGCGTATTCCAGCCGGGCTAACTGATAAGACCCTTTGACCATGTTTTCAGCCAGCGCCCTTAAAGCGTCATTACTCCACCCCTTTACCTTCTGTCTGTGCATAAATTGTTTACGCATCGAGCGGTTGGGCAATGACTGAAGATACATCTGATAAATCATGTCCTGTAGATCTTCTTTCGCCAGCTTCCCCATTTTGGACTCTTCAACCTGTCCGATTAAATCAACCACAAAGCCCAGACTCGCGCCTTCAATATGCTGGTTCTTGTCCAGCTTATAGCCGGTAAAGACAGGAAAGCCCTGACGCTCAAGTTTTTGTTTGACTGCCTGCTGCTCACGCTCCGTCTCATACATCATATAGCGTTTCTCACCATTCTCATCTGTGGTGCTCAGCCAGTAATCCCCAAACCGGGCGAGAGGAAAATACGGAGCCATGACTTCCTGTAGCTCAAACTGCGCCCTTAAATCAGCCAGACGCGCCTTTTTTATCCTGCCGTCAATCGCAGCATTGACAATCTGCTGCTCAAGTAGATGTTTAAACAGGTCATGACGCTCCCGATAGGTATCGCGCATCGCCCGGTAATGCTGTTTCGCTTCCTCCGGCAACCTGTCAAATCGCCGTTTTAACTCAGCATGTTTTTTCATGCGCCGGGGCTCACCGGCCAGCAGATTCCTGAGCGCTCTGAGTTCTTTCATCTGCTCATTGGTTTTATGACTGCCGTCGTTCACATATTCCAGATGCTGTATCCGTTTCTCGACAACTTCCCGCGCCGACTGAAACACCAGTGCCGGGTCAACACCTTCAATAGTCGCCTGATGGGCAATATCAAATAGCTCATCGGCATCTTTTCTGTTCCGGGACATCCATTTGCGGATAGAATCCGCCATGTCATGGGCATCAAAGGCGAGCTGATTCCGGCGGCTTAACATCCGGTGGACGGTATCAACATACTCACTCAACTGAGGCAGTTTCCGCTGGGACAGGTCCGCAAGCTGGCGTAGTGTGAGAGCTCCGAGTCCCAGATTGCCACGAACCGCTCCCACCCCCTGAGAAACAGCATTGAGCACACCGCTGAATCTGGCTCGTGGTGTAGATTGAGCCAGCGCTTCATCCAGAGTCATGGTCTTTTCCTGAGAGAACTGAATATCAGGTGATGTTGATATCCTGCTGTCCGCAGCTTTCAGATATGGGTTATTTGCCATTCTGAACCGATCCGCCAGCCTCTGCACAATATTGTTTAGTTCAGCCTGAGTGACATCCGATGCATTCATCAGCCCAACTTTTCTCAGGGCGTGAGCAATGGCTTCCACCACCCGGTCCCACCACTGCCGGATTTTGTTTCTGTCGATTTCAGCGGCGCGTGCCAGCACCTCTTCAACCAAATCACGGTCACTCTGGCCTCGATAGTTCCGGTCAACGCTCTCCCATAACGTTTTCAGATACGGAGAGTTCCGCCCCTGCCTGACACGCAGGAGGATGCTCTGATATTCAGCAGCCCCCACCACTGTTTTCAGACTATGATGCACCAGTATTTCATGGCGCAGCTTCTGGCGAAGCTGTTTTGCACTCTCAAGGTTTTCCGCAATTACGACAACTTCACGGCTGTCCCGGCGATAAAATGAATGAATCACACGTTGGCCGAAGTTCATTCCCGCAATTTTCTCTGCTGCTGCCTGTGTCGGAACCACGGTCACTTTCACACCGGCTCCACCTTGATAGGCTTTCAGCCACTGACTGACCACCAGCTCTGCCGATTTCAGGGACATGCCTTTAGCCGGTGTCCGGGTTGCGATACTGGCCTTGCTGAAAACAATCTCTGACGAACTGGTTTTCGGCTGCGCTAGCTGATTCAGACGAATAAAATCGTCAATCTGAGCTTTGCTGATAGGCCGAAGGGGAGCAATCTTTTCAAATGCATTCACCAGCGCTGACAGGTCTGAGGGCTTAACCCCGACACTCAATATCCCACTGCCACTGACGGCCTGCTCTCCGATAATGGCTTCAATCTCTGGGTTCCCCCAAAAACGTTTCCCTTTGCTGACTGATTTTGGCATTTGCAGTACATACTTTGCTTCAGCGCCGCGAGAGTCCCGGCGCAGATGCGCATCATGCTGTTTGGTCGAAAGCCCTAATGATGCCAGTTCGTTATCTCGGGTATTCATCAGCCAGTCAAGGGACTGCTCCGCTGTAGCATCCACAGTCGCCTTCATATGCTTGTTCGGCTCAAAACTGCGAGGTAATAACATTCCCTGAATCACACGACCGTCGTGTGTTGTAAACGGAACAATCTGCCCCGCTTTGATAGTCTGATTTTTTGCCATGATTAAATTGCCCGTCATGACATAACGGTTTTCAACGGATGGCAAAGATGCCTGATGGTCAAAAATCATTTGCATCTGGCTTGCATCCATCTCATCACCGACCCGTGTCAGCGTCCCATCGTGAATATGTCGGTATGTAAAAGAAATACGCCGGGCCTGATCAGCAACCATCACTTCAATTTTGGTTTTTGACGGAGCCATAGGATCGCCGGACTGACCAACATGAGTCACGCCGACCACCACCCCCATCACAGACGGATTGACCATCTCGTCAGGACTGAATTTAACCCGAACAAATTGACCGTATGCACTTGATACCCAACGTTCATAATTCCCGATACGGAGTCTGTAGGCCGCGAGTGCAGAAGTTATCTCATTTTTTTCAGACAAGAGTGATTTCACCGATTTCCCTTTGGCGCGACGGGTTTCAATCGACTGATTCAGAGACTCAATTTTACCCAGCATCTGATCATAAAATTCATTGGCCTGCACCTTTACCTGATGAGCCAGTGATTTGAACGAGACTTCACTACTCTGACTAAGCCGATCCTGAACTTCATCCCAGTGCGGTGCTTTCCCCTGCATCTTCGCTCTTATTTGGGTGAGATAAACCGGCTCGGAGAATACGCCGCGCTTCGGATCACCTTCGACCAGTTGCGTCTGCTCGACCGGTTCGGCCTGTAAATCGATCTCAGTCATATTCAGATAGTTCTGACCGGTGGCATTGAGATAACTGATTTTTTCTGCATACAGGGTATCCAGCTCAGCCAGAACATCCCGCTGGAGCGCAACCGGCAATACGGCAAGTTTTCCCAGAAAATAGTTTGCGGGTTGGTCTGCCTCACTCACCTTGACAAAATCATCCCCATATTCACCCAGTGCTTTCAGATTTTCTTTGACATACTGAATCACAACCTCATCCCCATATGGGTTGAGTAAATCAAAGGATTTCACAGAGGTCGCAGATTCAGTTGAGCCGGAGGTGTTGGCATTCAGACTGGCCATTTTCCCGGCCAATACCGCTGCCGGGCGTTTTTCACTGGGTAAATCCAGCCACGCATTCGCATACTTTGGTACATTGACCTGCCCGGTCCGGTTGATACGCCCCAGCATCTGCATATAGGTATCAATATTGAGACTCGGCTGAGCCACAATCATAAACCGTTGACGGGTATCCCGATAATCGGCGCGACTGTGAATAGACAACCCTGTCGAACCCGCCTGATTTAAAATCAGTACATCCAGTGTTCCGGCATTAAATTTATCGACCTGCCCCCGTCGGTCATTCGCTTCTGCTGTTGCTCTCGGAATTATTTTCCTAGAATCATAATCTACCATCCGTTTGCGACCGGTGATTTCTGCAACCCTCAGCCCTGCCTGCTCAAGCCGGTGTCTGATATGATCAATTGGAGAGGCGGGAATATGATAGTGCGCAATTTTAGCAATAGCGGCTCTGGCTTGGTCATACAGGACTTTCACCAGTGGACTGTCTATCTCATCAATCGATATGGTAAATTTCTTTGAATTCTTCTCGCCCGGTGCTTTCACCCGGTACGCCAGCACATTGTCCATCGTTCTACCCAAATAATCAGCATAAGATAGTGACCCCAGCGAATCTCCATCACTCAGATTATTATCTGCCATATAGTTCTTTAATGCCGATCCCAATGTGCTTTCCAGAGCAATCACCGGCTTTTCACCACGCCCGGATGATGCAATAGCCAATTCAGCAATTGCGTCAGCTTTCAGTCCTAACGTTAACTGCGCAATATAGTTATGCACCACCGAACTGAACGAATTAACATTGATGTTCTTATCAGCTTTATTACCACTGGTCAGCGTATCCAGCCCGTGCTCCGCCGCAATACTTTCAGCAAGCTCCTCTTGCACATAATCGTCCCACGCTCGGGACAAACGCTGTAACCCCCGCAGAGCTGTCGTGGTCGTATCAAAGGCTTTTTCGATATCACCGCCTGAGTTGATGATTTCATCTTTGATTTCAATGCCATCAAAGCTGCGCTCTCGACGAATATAATGTCCGGCCTGTGCCAGTTTGGCGGCAATATAGTTCTGCATCCCGAGGCCACCGGTTTCAATCGCTCCGGTCACATCATCGCCCCCCGCCGCAACCCCTAAATCAGTCCGTCGGTACAGGGCCATATTTTCTGGTCGTTTCGCATAGGTGGCAGACAGATACGTCAGACCGGCCACTTTTTCTACATATTGATTAAAGAAAAGCCCACGATTTGACTTTGCCTTTTCTCCGGAAGCGGCTGAATGCGCTTCATCCATCACCAGAATGGCATTTTTAGCCAGCGCATTCAGGATCGACTTTTTGATACCGCGCTGGTCCGTACTGATTTGATCGTATGTGGCAAATAGCGCATCAAAACCGTCAGGTAACCGACCGGTCTCATTCATTTCAGCAAAATATTTTTTGAGGGTCTTACCGCTGTTCCGGTGCGTGAATACTGTTTTTTCCTGCGGGGTTCCGGGAGAGATTACCTGTTTAATACCGACCCCAGTGTTCATAATCAGTGGGGTGAACTGACTCACCCCAATATCGGTAAGGTCGTCAACCATATCAGTAAACAGATTATCTTTTTGTGTAATGAAGATGGGCGTCTTACCGGCATTCATCGCATAACGGAGAATACCAGCAGCCTGACGGCCTTTGCCGACACCGGTCTGGTCGCCGATAATAATTGCCTTATTATTTTCAATCGCAGAAACGGCCAGTCCGACAGCATCGGTTTGCAGTCCCATAAACGCATCGTGCAGCTCAGATATCGAGGGATATCCGAGTTTGTCCATCACATAAGTATCGATATTGCCATGACGCGCTTCTAAATCTGACAGCGCCTCTGAGGTGTAGTATTCAATATTGGCCGGGGTTAATACGCTGTCATTCAGACCGCCCGATTTAGACCGGTAAACCGACTGGAAGGCATTCGCCCGCTTGCTGTCCGGAGCTGGTTTAATCTCATTTTCGTCTAAAGGTTGAGCAGGCTGATGACTTCTATCAGATCCTGCGTCCTTTTCAGCTCGTCCGGCAGGGTCGGCACTGTTTTCTGTGGATAATTCTCTAGATCCCCGAATCTTTCCAGCAGCCCGATGGATGAGCCTTCCAGTATCCAGTCGGACATCTCGTACGGCGCGTGTGGACCGATCCCCGGCGGTGTATCCAGCAGAATGACGGCTTCCCTTTGCTCTTCTTTCGTTGCCTCCTCGATGATGAGCGGCAGCGCCTCGCTGAGTTCGCTGAGCATCAGTTCGTAAGACAGCTCCCGCTCTCCGCTTACCCGACACGTAAGCAGGCTCTGTAGTTCTTCGTCCATCTCTGGATGATTGGGTATCCAGTAACCCCTGTTTCCGGTAGTGCTCATAGAGAGAGTCCCATGTCTGATGTCTTGTTATCCGTGATTTTGTCGGCGCAAACTGTCCGGTCGGCGCTTTGGCTCTGCCATCGATGCTGATGAGCATCACTGGCCACCCGGCTCCCTGTTTCTCATAGAGCTTCCCGTCAATTTCCGTGTAGTCGCTCACATGGTAGTTCTGATGCAGCCAGTTGAGAAAAATCCGTTGATTGACGGAGAGCTTACCGACGACTTTACTGGTGCCAAGGATAAGAAACGCTTTACCGTCAGATTTCATCGCCTGTAATGCATTTCTGGCAATCACATGATCCAGCTCACCCAACTGGATTATATTGCCGAAACTATCTTCAAAAGAAAACTTTTCTGGTTCACCTTTTTCGTCTCTTATTTTCCCAAAAGGTGGATTGGTGATGACGCGATCCACTTGCTCTGTCACCATCCCATTAGTGAGCGGATCGCCGGTGGCATCGAGTGTTGTGACTTCAAAGCCGCTCCATGCGAGTGATTCAGCCCGGACCGGATCCAGTTCATTGGCAAAGGTGTTCTCCGGTGCGGAAGTCATCAGTAACAGACCATTCCCAGCCGTTGGCTCCAACACCGTGGTATCTGCATCAACCCCAGCTACGATATTCCCCAGAAACGACAGGGGAGCCGGGGTACTGTATGCCTGTAAATCTGAACTGTGAGCGGTTCTGATATTCAGTTTCGGTTGGGTCTGATAATCCTCAGACAGTTGGTTGAAAATTGTTTCGACCGACTGAGGTGAACTATCCCGCTCAAGTGCTTTATTTACCTTCAGACGCCGTTGATTAATTTGCGCAGTTTCATAAGCTTCTTGCAGTTTTTTCATCATCAGTGGCGTCACATCACTGATGCTGCCCAGCTCATAGATATCTTTGCCTGCTCGCTTCAGCGCGAGGTTATTGGACGGTTTAAACCCGGATTGAATACGGGTCTGCATGGCTTCAAGGAGCTGAATATTTTCACTGATTTCTGGCTGCGGCTCTTCCTCTGATTGTCTTTCCGGTTGCGAAGAGGCCTGTTGGGATTGAGCTTCAGGTTCAGATGGTTCCTTCCCTTCGGATGCTGCTTTTATTTTTCGCTCAAAGTCACTGATATTCTGATACCCACTCTTTTTAACCAGTTTATCCAGCTCTTTTGCGGTAAAATCTCCCTCATTTCGATAAACGGTACGGATACCTTTCAGTGATGCTTTACCCGTACTTTCTCTGTTCGATTGAAGTGTTTTTTCTATTAGTGCTTTGGCTTTTAAAATCGTGTCATGTTCGTCTTCCCGAACCTCCGTTTTTGGCTGATTTACAACAGCGGGGGAATTATCCGGGTTTGCAGTCTCCAAAGCGGTAATATCATTTTCAACCGGGTCAGATTGTGTATCAGACAACAACCGGGACTCATTTTCTGCGAATTTTGCACGTAGCTTTTCATTCAGTGCCGCCGTTTTACCGATAAACTGATTTGCCAGCGAACGAACACTATTCGTAAGCTGCTTTTTCACTTCAGGCAGTGACTTCGACCGACTGTCTATTTCAAGGATTGTTCCGGCAGTCTTATCGAGACTGGCGTTTACGCGACGAATCGCTTCTTGAATCAGGTTTTCTTTGAATTGTTTCGCCTCCGGAGAAGTAATTTTCTCTTCAAATAGTGCCTGTGCCGATTGTCTCCGCCGAATATTTTCGGGATCATTCGCTTTACGCTCTGCTTGTTGTCGAGCCTCTTCCTGATATGCTTGAAGACGCTTTTCGTGGTTGCGAAACTCATTCAAAACCGCTTCGGTATCAAATCCTTTTGAGCGTTGGATCCGGCGACGAAGGCGTTTACTCATACCGGTAATTTTGTCACCGGAGAACGACCGCTCTAACTGCCGTTCAGTGGCCTGATGTTTAACATCCTGAACTTCACTCTTTGTCGGCATATCCGACTGGATGCGCTCTGCATCATTGTTGAACTGCTGGAACCTGCCTGATGTATCACGCCCCATTCGATCCCGGATCTGGTCTTTTTTCAGATCGGCTTCATCCTGTCTGACTTGCTGCTCCCGAACGGCAGTATTCGCCTGATCTCTTTGGTAAGTACGGGTTACAGGTGACCCATCAATATCACCGGTCCAGTTGGGATTAGGCGTGAGTTGGGGTCGTTGAGACCGTTCATTTTCAGCCTGAGTCTGCAATGCCACCTCTCTGGCCTGAAGCGCCTTATCGTCAATGACAGCCTGCGATTTTTTCTTATCAAATGCAGCCCCTTTATCCTGATAGGGCTGGGGATGATACGGCTGTCCCCGCTCAACCGAGGCATCGTTGTGGATTTTGTCGTACTGAATCTGAGTCAGACGGTCAATCAATGCCTGATTACCCTGATCTTCTGAAAGCAGTTGTGAAGCAACCTGCCCGCGGATTTGGTCGTATTCAGCCTGCTGATGAGAGAGATCGGACTGTGGACTCTGAGGCTCCGGCGTTTCACCCCCCTCTTTTAGCTGCTGATTGCGAGCTTTTAAATCACGTTGATTACTGGTCTCACGCTGGTTAACGGCGGTCGCCAGCGGATCAACTTCCAGATTTTTTGCACTCTGGGCTAACTGCTGATATTCATCAGCGAGTGCAACTGAATAATCCGGATCGTTATCTACATCCGGGTCAGATAACTCTTTCTCAATCTGCGCTGCACGTTCTGGATTATATGCTCTGGCAAGATACATTATCTCACGGCGGTCAGCGGTACTTAATACGCCTTTCTCTTTTAACTGCTCCCGACTCTCCCCCATCCCCTGAACAAATGAGTCCTGCATAGTCTTTGAGTGAGATTCAGGTATATCCGGCTGTCTCTCATCCCCGGACATATCAACATCTTCGGTGCGGGGCTGTGACTCATCCTGTGCCGAAGACGGCTCTTGTGCTGTAGTATCACTGCCAGCCGGTGGGGCTTCTTTCGTACTGTTATTTTTGCCTCTGAGGCCACCAATTCCGCCCGGTACAGCGCCGATCCCCATCCCGACAGCGGCACCTTCAGCAGCACTCTGTAATGCTCCGGCCCATGGGTCACGATCCGTTCCGGTCACTGTATTGATTGCAGTATTGGTGGCATAAGTCTGTCCTGCACCTTCCATGCCTTCAGTGACGCCTTCTGTTATTGCCCCTTTGAATGCGCCTTTAAACGCACCTTTGGCTACATGGCCGGTCACTGCGCCGAATAACAGACGGTCTCCCAGTGCTCCGGCAACAGACGAGGCAATTGCAGCGGGGTCGCCTGCAATGGTCCGGCTAACGTAATTGGCCGTCTCTTCTTTAGCAAGATTGACCATATCTGTAGGATTCATACTTTCATTAGCGGGGTCATTGACAATACGGCGCAATGAATTCTGAAAATATTCAGAGTTCGATGACAGCCAGTTCGCGTCCATGTTCATCACCTGCTCACGACCATCAAGCATGGCACTACCATGGGAGCCAGCAAAACCAGCTCCGACGGCTGCACCACCAGCGATCTTTTCCACAGTCTTCTTCGCTGTTTCCAGAGCAACGGCACGGGAAGCGCCACGTTTTAACATAGAGCTGGCAACGGCCCGTCCGATAGTCATTCTGGCAGCCTGACCGGCGGCACCACCGGGGATCATCATTCCGGCCATAGAACCCACGCCCTGAGCAAATTTCATCGCCCAGACATCAATATCACCGATATTTTTTCCAAGGCCCAGAGAACCATCGTTTTCAGAAAACAGTTCGCCGCTGAGGGCCGCTTTGCCGTCGTCGGTCATGGAATCAACGAGATAATCCGAACCTGACTGGGCCAAGTCCCGAACACTTTCACCAACACCAAATACCTGCTCTGATAGCTCGCCCATTCCGGCCACCATACCAAGCGCTCCAGTCCCGACAGCCTTTGTCATATCACCGAGTGAAACATCATAGTCTTTGGCCGGTTGTCGTCTCTGACGCAACGCTGCAAAACGTTTATCAAATCCTTCCGGCAGTTGATAATCATCGGTCATATCGGTTCTGGCATTGACGGTTGCGTCAGGGTTTTCACCAAGCAATTGCTTATCCTGCATGGGCTAATCTCCGAAAAAGGGCAATAAAAAAGCCCCGTCTTTTCAGACGAGGCTTTGCACGATGGGGAGATGATGACTTGGTTTAAGTTGGGAATCAAATCTGAGTTTCTGGATTACTGATAATCATCATATCATCACAATACAGCTCAATTTTGCGATCATATAGTAGAAGTATGTAACACACTTCTGGACAAAAACAAGTTAGGATGTCGGCTGTATCAGGGGGATTTCGGATAAAAATTTCTAAGGGTAACCCCCAATCGAGGTGTGAAGCATAAGCCAATAAGAATTAGAGCAAATACCATAAAGCTAGGTTTGATGTTGATCACTTAAAATATATGTATAATGTCGTTGAAAGAATTTAGGGCAGTACGCATTGCGGAGCAGAGTCCTAGCGACACCAGCCAAACAAGCGAGGTGCCGTCTATGGAAAAACAATTGCAATCTACAAAACTTGGAATCAAATCCACCCTATTAGTCATCTTTGGATGGCTAGCTTTTTTTAGTTCCTTCATGCTGCAACCAGACTTAACCATCGCAGCTATAATACTTCAAACAGTCGCTAGGGTTCTGCCCTAAGTTCTTTTGCCAACATCCAGCTTTAGACTCCTATTACATCTCAATAACTATACTTTCCGGTCGACCTAATTGAGAGTAATACATTGTTTCGGTCAACCCTATATCCTGAATTGTCATGTCAACCGTTTCTATCGGCTTATTAGCAACTTCGCTAATTAACTTTAAAGATTCATCATACCAATTTGAATGATTCGTATTTATTAAGTAATTGCACTGAATATGCAGTTCCGTATACTCTTCAGGTGTAATCCATTTCAGCTCGTCTCTAAAAGACATTAAAAAATCGGTGCAAAAGGACATGCGTAGAAAGCCAGTAATAAATGTACGCCATGTTAATACCTCTACTCTCATTTTCTGAATAGCCTTTAGAAAAGCACTTATTCTGTATACTAATCGACCAACGAAAATGGCAGATTTTATCGCATTCACAGGTAATAATGTACCCAATACAGAGATACTACCTCTAGCAAGGAATGAATTTGCAACTGATGCATGTGATCCTGCTAATGCTGAAGTTAAGCATGCACTCAAAATAACAATTGGTGGTGATATTATCGGCAGGTGCCAAATGTCAACTTGATCACTGCCAATTTGTAGCCAACCATATGAATCAGTACCGCCATGATTTCCATGGCAATCCATTATTAAAATACTCCCTTTAATTTCGTTGAGGGCAATTACAAACTCATCTTCAGACCCCACATCTACAATCGTTATTTCGATGTCATCAACTAATTTTGAGTAATGAGTTAGTGCCTCTTCGAGTTTATATTTCAGAGGATCATTTTCTCTAAATGAACGGATTACAGTGATGTTTAGCAACTCATTTTTTTTAACTGTAACATTGGAAAAATTAGTACAACTTTGAAGAAACATGTTACCCGGTGTAGTAGGGATTTTAGATGTTTCATGTGTGAACATGAGTGGGATTCGATCAAGAGAAACCCAATCTAGATGTATGTTTGAACAAAGTGTTATTGAATTTGAATTTTGAACGATAAAGTCAATAAGTGGCTCATCAATCTCCCCTCTCATTTTTTCAACTAAATCTTTGAATTTTCGATCAAGCTTTCTTTTTGATTTATCTGTACCAGAAGAAACTAAGCTTTCAATATCTTTAAAATTACCATGGAAAAAATTTAATGAGTTAGCTAGACGAACCGCTGGCACACAATAAGAAGTACATAACATATTGATCGCTGCCGATGACAAACGTAATTCACTTTGTCTGGTTGAAAGTATCATTTGAAAAACTTTGTTTTCAAAAACTTTCGTAACATCTTCTTTGTTGAAATCTCGCATATTAAATCCGGAGTAAGATTTATTTCTAAATACTCCGTCAATTAGAAGCTCTTGGGATTTCTTATTTTTTAAATCTCTTCTAATTTTGTTCCAGAATTGATCTTTGAAGTTATACAGGTGAGTAAAAATGCTAGGACAGTATAGGACTAAGTCTGATTTTAGTGATGTGGATTTATACTCATTTGTTAAGGAAAGAACTTTTTGTGAGGTATCCAGAATAGCTTCAATGTATGGTTGACGTTCATTACTTCCTTGTAAGGCATTTGTACCTGAGAGACTGTAACCAAGTGAATATAAGACTGCTTCATTCGCATTTGAAACAGAGTGGCTATACGATTTTTGATCCAGTTCTATCTGCTGAGTAGTTCTTGCTACTCTTGATGATAAGAAGTCTTTTGACTTTTCATTTAAGTCGCCATTTTCTTTTAGTGAATTTAATCTTTCCGAAATTTTTTCATCCAAAAGAAAAGGAGTAAATTCATCCCTCAACACAATGTCGCAGATATCTGACCAGCCCACAGCTAACAGCGGATATTTTGAAGCTTTACTAATATCCTTAACATACGTAGCACTCTCTTCATCTACGCAGTAACAAAATATAAATGGATGTGCTTGAAAGACTTCAAACCATTTTTTAAAGGCGATTTTATCAAGCAAAAAGTTATTGCTTACAGATAAGTTTATGCGATGTCGTATGAGCTCTTCATGTGAAATGAAAAGTTCATTTGCTGAAGTTGGAAGTATGCTCATGTATTCAAGCAATCTAGAGTGCTGACTAGAAATCAAATCGATCAAGTAACCTTGAAAAGGCGATTGATCCTTAATGTCTTCTGATCGCGGCATTATCAGCACATGCAAAATCGAAGTTTCAACAAGGTTAGGATACATATAGCTCACTCAAACTATTAAAAAGTTCTATCTTACAGGTTACGACAACTGCTTGATTATTCAATTTGGGATTACTCTACATGTATCATAAAAAAGTACTGAATTTCATTGTATTTCAGTATTCGAATGAACTTTAGCCGAGTTAAATGCGTAGTTTATTGATACTTAAAGTTATTTCAGTAATTGCAGCCTTAAGTACTTGTAAACAAATCTTAGCTGTATGCTCTCTTGGTGTGAAGCCTGATGACATTTGTTGATAGGGGTGAATGTAATTACGAAAGTCCCTTAAAGTATGTGAAAATTTATGGGTATCAAGCTGAATTAGTTCTAAGTCTTTTGCCACATCAATAAAGGCGGCAAGAGTCCAGTCATGAAACGGTTGAACTTTACCTTCACGATTTTTGGGGGAAGACTTCACTGTGTTAAATGCTCTCGGATAACTAGAAGCTAATCCAAGAAAAACCCTTTCTAAAGTGCTACCAGCGATTAGAATCGTAGAAAGATAAGCTGCCGAACTATAAGTTTTTTCAATTTCATCTACTCGTTTGTTCAGTACGTCAGTTACGGTAGGGTCCAAGCCTAAATCAGAGATAGTGAAACCACTAAACTCACGACTTAAAAAGTCAGACTCAGACAAACTATTTGATTTCACGCTATCCTCGTTTAACTCCACTTTATGAAGTTTCTTGAAGGATATTTCAGCTTCATTTCTAACAACTTGCCATTTGTCAAAAGCTAAATACTGGTTAAGTTCGGCGATCAAGCGATCCAACTCGTCAATACGGCTAATAAAATTGACGGGATTGAATACTGCTTTAATGCATTTATCAAGTTGAGGTGTTCCATTGATTGCTTCTAAACAATCGTCTGTATACTTCCAACGGGAGGGGAAGCCTTGTCCATATGAGTGATTAAAACCTAGAGCATTAAAAAATTTAACCAAATTTGGCCCAGAACGATACTCAGTATCTTCATTTATTAAGTTTCGAAGTTTTTCACTCGTTTTGCTGCTGATGATCATTCAAATTCCTCCAGTACATAACGCGTCTTAGACAGCGAACCTGCTTCTTTTGTATCCTTATAATGCCTCCTTTATTCTGCTATATCAAAAAGTCAGTGTGTTAATGACGGCTAGAGTAAACTAGTTCGCAAGATGTTGCTTAAGTAGGATGCAGGGTGCTTTTTTACGACCTTCAGATAAATTTTAGTAGGGGAAATCTGTTGTATCGCAATATGAATAAACTTTTGCTCTAACTCGAAAAGGGGCAAAAATGAGTTTAGCAAATTAGAACTATAAGCTAATACTATCAATCTGCTCTTGTAAACTTTGCTCAAACTGCCCTTGGACCGAATAAATCTCCTGCGTTAACCGCTCCATCTCTTTCAGGATTTTCGCTGTCTCAGCCTGAGTCTTGGCATTGTCATACCGCTGGCTATCTGCCGATATTTGTTCTTTCTGGGCTCCGGCCTGAATCTTCACAGCTTCGGCTTCCAACTTCTCAACTTTGGCTTTCAGTTCCCGCATAGCCAATTCCATCTGCATCTGCTCCTGTTGCTGCTTGGCAGACTGAGCCTGCTTTTCTTCCGGGGTCATATCATCGGGGTCTTTGGGAATATTGAGCGCGCCGCGAACTCGTTCCATAAATTCCGGTTTATTCGGAATGTCGGAGAGTTCAGCCACTAGGTCAATCACCGCAACCTGTACCTGTGGTGGGAGTTGAACGGTTAACTGCATCATCCGGTCAGCTAACTGAGCCTTGTATGCAGTTGTCTGCTGGATCGGAGCCAGCGCAATATGCGCTCTCAGCCGGGTAATATCGTTCGTCAGCCCTTCTTCTGTCATCTGATTAATCATGACGGTCTTGCGTTTGTGTCTGTCGTCCCGGTGGATCACAATTGTTCTGTCTTTGTGAGATTTCATATCTTCAAGAATGTAACCCAGTAGTAACTCTCCGACGAGCTGACAACCAAACCGATAGTTATCATTAATTTCAGCCAGTGTCGTTGCCCCCTGCTCGACAAGATTAGCAATCGCCACCCCGGAATCTGCGCCACTTTCCTGCCCCAGAAACGCTGAATAAATCCCCATGGTATCTTGGATTAACTTCATCGACTCCTGCATGACATTAAACTGCTGTGCCGCGATATTGAAATCTTGCTGGACTTGGAAGGCCTCTGAAATGGTTTTCTTGTTTCGCCGGTCAGGATTCAGCTCAATATAACCATCGGCCTTTTCAACCTCTTCAAGGATTTTGGTGCGGCTCATATTGGTCGCATCTTCATCAGCAACCACCCGTTTTGCCTGAAGCAGCCATGTCAGTTTAATCCGCCTGAAATTCACTTCGTTCTGCGCCGGAATAGCCCGCGCCACCAGACCATAGGGCTCACCGTTTGAATCTTTGCGATAGCCAAAAAACGGCACAATCGGAAACATCCCATTGGGTGCCTGACACTCCCGGCTTCCCAGATGATGAGGACCGGCGAACCAGCTTTCATAAATCCGGCTCACCTGAGCGTTTTCTAGCTGCGCCTTACCCAGTGCGAGCGCAACTTGGTGCGGAATAAAATCTTTCCGGTATTCAATCACCCGCCCGTTTGAAAAACGCAGCACCGGCATCCGCTCAAATTTACGGATGTAGATGATTTGCAACTTTATCCGTTTACGGTTCTGGCTGAGATATTCTGTTTGTTCACGAGTCCAACTATTGTGCTCCTCCCATGCACTAAGCAAATCCGGGTCGTATCCGTCAACCAGAGTGGTATCTACAAACCCCTGCCAGTTGTTTGCTGCATACTCAATCACGGTGGCTTTATTCGGCACCATGGATATCAGTTCATCAACATCAATCCAGCGCTGGCGCATCACCCATCGACAATCTGACCAGTCTGATTCAACAGAAAACCAGTCCCAGTAGATTTCATCCCGTGGCACATTTTTGATTTTATAGCGTGGTCCGAATGGATTTGGATTGCGATAAACTTCCACGAACCCAATGCCACATTTAATCTGATTGGCATACGCATCCGAGCGCGCTTTATCCATTCGCCCCAGTCGGCAGGCATCAGAAAATTCAGCGTTAACAGCCTCGGCCAACAGTTCCATCTCTTCATCGGGGTCATCGGCAATCACCATCAAATCGGTTCTGGTCTTGGCTTCCATGCCGAGTACACCGTCTACAGTCGGCGCAATCAGATTGTGCATTGTCTCCGGCTGATTGCGCTCTTTGAGGACTGCGACAACGTTGGCCGGTAGCTGGTCGCCGTCGTAATATGCATGAGCAACCTTTGCTTTCGAACGCCAGTCCGGCTGTCCATCAATATCGGACATTAAATCGAGCACCTTCATGTGATCGACTGCTTTAGTTTTCAGTTGAACGGTCATTTTGTCATCCAGTGAGTGGGTTCTCTTGGGGTGTCTTTCTTCTTCGGTCTGACTGGCATCCGGACACGCATTTCCTGAGCAATTAGGTAGCTCATGAGCTGGTCATCGAAACAGCTTTCTTGGGCATTCATGCTGCCGCGCTTGTCGTAGACATACGTGTTCATTTCGCTGATGGTGCCAATCCATCGAATACCGGACTGTCGGTTCGCTAAAAGAGGTTTTATGCTTTCTGTGAGAATCGGTTTACTGTGCTTTGTTGTGAGCCAGCCAAGTTTCCGTGTTTCGTCTTCATCTTCCCGGTCAATGTACTGCTCTGCGTAGATTCGACTGGCTGGGTAAATGTCTTTGAGTTTGAGGATAAATGCATGGCCGTGGTTGTTACGCTCCGGACCGACGAATGCCATGTTGAACCATGTCGCGATGTGTTTGACCAGATATGCCAACAGTTCGACATCAACATAACCGTACCAGTGCGCGACCTGCTCGCCTGTGGATTGCCTGATAACATCAATACTGGAGCGGTCGCCATGCTCCAGACCTTCGGCAATATCGACACCAATGGCGTACTCTTCGTCTTCATCCGGCAGTTCCCAGACCAGTAACATGTTCATCAATGAAATCTGCCCCTGCTCATCAAGTCGGTTTGGTTTATCGGCTTTAGTGCGCTTGCCGGTCACGGGCTCAATGTCGTAAACAACCAGCGGCGCTTCACAATCTCCCTCAGCACTCATCACATGGGTTGCATCAAATACCCGGCGACCGGATACCAGAAACGCTTCTAATGGCGTTGACGGAAACTCCTGTTTCATTTGTGCGCCCTGCTCGGCCTCTTTGAGCACATACCATTGCCGCTGCGCATCATCGATGGTGCAGTTCATGGCTTTTTCAACAGCATCGAAATATTCCCGCTGCGCTTTGCTCATCACCACACCACTTACCGGAACCGGAGCGCGGTATTTCGGGTCTTGCCACCACGCGAAAAAATGGAATTTCCAGTCCAGCAAACTTAACTCGCTGTCGGATTGAGCCGTCTCCAGCGCCTTCATGGTCATGGTGTAGTAATCCCCGCCGACACCTTCAGCAGTAGATTCGATAAACGCGATACATTCGGAATGAATCGCATTGAGCGTTCCCGTACGAACTTCCTTTGCTTTCTCTGGATATTTCGCACAGATTTTCCCGTGCTCGGAGATATGCAGGCGCTGGACAGTCCCGGAGCGGAATGAAGTTGCAACTTGTATACTCGAATCGTGCTCAAAAAAAATCGCGCCGCCGGTGGTACCGGAGCGACGCGACTTGATTCTGAAGCGGCTTTTCAGCCACAGGGGCAAATTATCAAACGGTATTTCTATCTTGGTTCTGAATATCTCCCCGGCGGCCTGCCGGTCTTGGGCAATAATTCCGCACTTAAGGTTGTTGTTAAACAGGGCTTCATCAAGCAAGTAGATATCAATAGCAGTAGAAAATCCAAGCTGACGTGCTTTTAAAATGATGTTCAGGTACCACATCACTTGAAACAACGATTTCTGTGCTGGCCTCAAACGAAAACGAACGAGTTCACCCCGTTCGTTTTCAATCATGTAGAGATTATCCAGTCGCCACCATTTATCGGACAGTCTTGTCCTGATGTCGTGAATAGCTTGCATCATTCGGTCTAAGGCGCTGTCGCGTTGATATCCCGATGATACCACTCTGTTTTTCGCAGCACGTCCAGATTGCCCTGCTCGCTGTGGTAGGCTAACCGGTCAATGAATCCTGTGAAAAACGACTCATAGACGTTGATGCCTTCATTGGGTGTATCCGGAGTCCAGCCTTCCGGGTCAGGCATAATGTGGTGCATGTAACTTTCCATGGATGTTCCGCGTAGCACACAGGTATCAATCCACCCGATTGCCTCATTGAGCGTCGCACCAGACCAGCCCTGTCCCGGTATCGTCATTTCACGGCCACCGAAACCAAACCGGGTATACATGAAACCGCCGCCGGTAATCCGTCCTGATTTAATCCCCGCTTCGCGTAGTGCTTGTGGCAACTTATCGAAATAAAATGCATCGGTGATATCAACAGCCAGTGCCGGTAATTCGCCTTCCGGAACCGGCTGACTCAGCTCGACCGTTGTCACCCCGGCACCGTCTGTATCACCACCGGAGACAATCACTGTGTTATCCGCCACATTGCCCCCAAAGATTTGCCAGCCGTCTTTGACAACATAGGCAGAATCAAAAGTCACGGTGGTTGAACCGTCGGCAGTCATCGTTGCAATCTGGGCTCTTGCCATATCAGCGTTGTAATGATTTCCGAACGGATAACAGATGAAATTTGCCGCATCACTTAGCAATCCCCGAGCTTTCAAGTCAGCCTGTCCTTTCATGCAGTAAGCAACCGCATCCGCCACGCTTGGCTGTGCGGTCATATCGGAATCATCAGGCAGACCATCGAGCGCAATATCCCAGTCATAGCTATCTTTCAGCGCCCGAACTTGCTCCCAGTTCAGTGAGTCTGAAATACCAATGACCTCCGTCGGAATATATGCCGTCCCCTTAAAGCCATACTGAGCCATATACGGCGCGGCAATGGTGCGAATAGTATCTTCCCCGTCATCAAAGCCCATCACCACGGTGCCTTTTCCTTTTGCGGTGTGATACCAGCCATTGAGAACCACATCAGCCGCATACGGTGCGTGGGTATTGAAAATCCGCACCTGAACATTATCAATCCCTGTCAGGGCTGCCAGTTCAGCATTCTCACTGGCGTGGTAGGCTTCCCAGATGGTTTTGTTGATGACCGTATCTTTGCCATAAGACAGGTAATCCACCCCCCATGGCGCGGCCTCCGTATCGAGATAGAACCCGACATAATCATCATCAATCCCGAACTGAGCCACCAGATTGATATTCATGACCGGAATTTTCTTCTCGATACCCACGACGACAACCCCCAGTTCATCACCATCGATAACTTGAGAGAGTATTTTCTGAGTGCGGACTCCCGGATAACTGGTTCCGTCCCCTTTCAGCCGTATCCCGGCAGGCTTATCCGTGGCACTCACGCCGTCATCACCGGACTGAGCCAGTGTCAATGTGGATTTACTCGGAACAGACCAAAGCTCAAGGCTGTCGAAAGTATCAACTGCAACCGGAACGGACAGACTGTTTCCAATCAAAGCCCCGCCAAGTAGACGGACGTTCACGGCCTCAACCGTAAGTGTTTTACCCAATGCATTCTGACCAATGATATAGGTATCCTCGGTCGTGTTTTCATCCCGGATACCATCGAGATACCACCGGAACTGCTCGGCATCCATCCCATCGGGCATGACTGCCCTGACGGTCTTCCCGTATTCTGAATCCCCACGGATGGAAACAAGGGAGCGATCCTCACGACCAAAAAGCGCTGCTGTGATTTGCTCAGCACTCAAGCCACTTTCATGAACCCCTTTCAGGACATTGGCAACCTCGATTGCGGTCATATTTCCGGTCAATTTTCTGATGTTATACATAACTCTTTCTCCTTCTCACAACAAAAAACCCGCCGAAGCGGGTTCTCTCAATTCATCTGTTTTTCGGTATTTATTCATCACTCATCAATCCGCTTCGGCTCATGCTGCGAATATCACTGAGCATTTCACTCATCGGCGTCTCATCCGCCTTCCCGGCGCTCTGAATAGCGTCCGCTTCCAGAGACAGCTTCCGAGATGCATTTTCAATGCGACCGGTGTCGGCAACGATTTTCTTTCGACCAACCACATCAAGCCCTAACTTCGATATTGTATTGGTGATAGATTCAATGCGGGATGTGAGCACATCCAGATTGGTTTGCGCCTTTGCATAACTTTCATATAAAGACGCTCGCACCTCCGCTGAAGGCGCACTTTGCAAATCAGCCATAATCTGTTTCAGGTACTCCAATCCCATTTGCAGCCGGACCCGAGTCAGTGCCAGCTCATCCTCAAGCGTCGCCGTCTCAGAGACTTCAAACATTTCCAGAGCTGACGGCGGCAGATACCGGGCATACATCCCGCTCTTCCTTCTCAACTGATTGCCCGGCTCAAATGAGTATTCAGGATGAAGATTTCCGGAATTACCAACCGACTGCGAATGACCGGCTTTGAACCTGCCTTTTTCATCCCGCTCACCATCCAAGTTGTGATTCCCGATTTCAGGCGGTGAAAGTTGGGTGTTTTCATAAGTTTTTGGTAATTCGGATTTCTCTCGACGCTGATTTTGCCCTGCTTTCGGCTGAGATAGCGCACTTTGCGCATTATCGTTGTGCGCACTTTTTTTCTGCGCAGACTGCGCAGCTTTGCGCACTTTAATGTAACGGCGCGCACTTGCGTAATTCAGTCCTTTAGCTTCACACCACTCTTTTGCGCCAGTTCCATACTTTGCGTGATCATGTTCAAACTGACGCTGCAATGCGTTCCAATCGTGTTTCGCCATATCGGTTATGTCTGTCGCTTGTAAGTTAGGTCACTGCTGAGGACTTTCTGGTATCCTCCATTTCAGATACTCATCAGCCTGAGCGGCACATTCAGCCAGCGCACTTTTAAGACGGGGAATATCTTCAGTCACAACGGCTGGCCATGTGCCGTTAATAGTGGGTTTATAACAGGGAACAATCAGCCCTTCCGGCGGTAAGATCGATTGTGTCTGAATCACCGGAACCGGCTTAGTAGGACTGACGCAACCGCTTAGTGACATCAGCAGGGATGACACAAGTATTGCCGCGCATTTTCTGCTGAAGGTTTTTGATTTCATGACGTAATTTCTCTTCATTCTGGCTCATTCGGGTTTGCCGGTTGAGTAACAGCACGTTCATCTCTTCCCGCTGCTGAGATAGCTGTGCAATCACATTGGTCTGCATCGAAAGCTGAACGCCTGACAGCGTGAGCTTGGCGCGCAGGCTATCGTTCTCTGCTGCAACGGTTGTGATTTTGACGAACACACCGATGACAAGCGCTGCCACCAGCGCATAGATGCCATACTTGATGTATTTAATGACGAATAGCATGGATGATTTCTGAATCCGATTTGAGATGACCAAGTTGCACCAGTGCTGCTTTGACAGGAAGCTGGCCGGTACAAAGCTGAGTTTCTATTTCTCTGCGAGTAACAATGCCAGAGCAGTTGCTGCCGTCCTTCCGACAATCCTTTCCTGCAACATACACCCATCGGTTAAACTCTCGACAGGCACCGTCGATATTGTGAGCCTGCAACTTTTTATACAGAGTTGATCGGCGAAGTGCGTTTGTCCCCAAGTTATAGCTGAAATCAAGTGCGGCAATGTGAACGTTTGGGGGGAGTTGGTAATTCAGCGATTCTAGGGGTTCATTATGGTAACTCAGAGAGCTGGCGAGCATCATGGCACATTGTTCATCGGTATATGACTGATTTTGTGTCACTCCGGCAGTTTCTCCATGGCAGATAGTCCAGACACCACCAGCATCCTGATAGGACAGGTTTCTCACCCCTTCAAATGCCCCTGTCACCGCAATGGCACCGAACAGAACCGGCCCGAGCAGTCGGTTATATCTCATCAGCCCCCCCCAGTGCGGAAAATAATTATCCGGGCAAGGGTAACGCCAATGCCGACCACAGAGAGGATCGTTCCGACAACAAAAGCGATATCTGAGCCGTACCAGACAAAGTTCCCAGCCAGAATGTCATGCAGGCTCGAATTGAGCATCGACTGATAGTTTTCCGCACCCTTTGCAACGCTGACACCAACCCCAGTCCCACTGCCAACTGCAATCGACATCGTGGCTTTTTCTGAAATGATTGTCCCACCAGCATCGGAGCGGATTGAAAATAGATTCATTTTGATTTCTCCAATAAAAAAGCCCCGTCTTTTCAGACGAGGCTTTACACGATGGGAAAATCTTGAACTACTTTTTTGGGGGAATCAAATCTGTGTTACATCATGAGAATATTACCCATCAAATAACTATAATCATTTGGATCGAACATCTCTAAAACCACACATTTGATAGTGATTTTTTGATATCAGTAGTCCGACTATCACGATTCTGGACAAAAGCTTCTTAGCGAAAATGACGGAGTGGCTAATAAAAAGGATTGCAATCATAAGGCCACCCTACACGTAGCAGGCCAAATTTTTGTATTTATGATTAGTAATGTGTGCAATACCAAAAATACAAAGTTAAGAGTGCTAGCTAGTAAGGTGATACTCCCAAAAACAATCAAGCATTATCTTCTCAAGATCTGTAGAGGTTCACCTTTATTTCTTTAAATATATCGCTAATTTTCCAAGAGGAAATTATTTCCCTAGAATCAAGCCAGGAGACCAGTGCCTGATTCTCAGGTGTCTCTTTTAGTCTTGGTGTATGGTAACCACGGGTTATTTCGGAATATGGCTTCGGTAGACTCGCCAATACATCACGTACTTCATTGTTACTCAAATGAGAGTGATATTTATTGAAGAGTGAAATTTGCGTTGCTATCGGAGAGGAGTTCTTTATCAGAGCACTAGTTATATCTCCGTCAATGTTTGGTAGATTTGTATCTGAATTGACGATGATTGAACCAACAAGTGCAGAACGCTCTGGAAGATCAACTAACGAATGTAAATCCATCAGTTCGACGACTTTTATCTTGTTTTTCTGAGAAATATCCGACTCAAGCAGCTCTTCCAAGAAATCATCTTCTAATGAAAAGTCTTCTGGCCCAGCCAGAAATGTATCGATATTATTTGCCGCAAACAATACTTGCAACTCTCTTTCGTTGAGCGCGTTTAGAGTATCAGTACAAAATTCGATTTTCGCTTCCTGAATTAATATTATAAGCTTTGTTGGTTCAATCCCTTCTGGAAAATGTGTAAATGACTTGGGTAAAGCTCGCACATACTCTTTGTAGCTAACATCAGAAAGAGAATTCGCGTTAAGAAGAAAAGAACGTATAGACTTCGAATCACTATCACTGGGGACCGCTTGTTTCAGGATAGCCGATCTAACAACGTCTCGATCGAGATACTCAACCAAGCTTTGTGCTTCAAAACCTTCACTTGCCATAAAGAAAAGGCAATTTTCCCAGTTTGGCACAATCATAGTTAAACTGAAGAGCATAGAATGTAATCTATCGGGCACATCTTCTAACGTCGGTAATTGTTGCGTCTGTTGCTCAAGAAACTCTTGGATCGTATTGAGGTCAATCTCTTCACGGCGAACTACTTCCAAAATAGCGGATGTTTCTTCTTCAGTATTAGTTTGGATAGCCAAAAGAATATTGCGTAAGTAATCGCCAAAATTACTCTCAATTCGATCTATCAAGACAGTACTGTTCGTCGCACGTATTGCCGTGAAGTTCCTTGTATGCAATGGGGTGATATCTTCCTCTCCCAATATCGATTGATAAGCGAACTCTATGTTCGCTAACGTAAGGTCAAAAAGCCCCTCTTCAAACATTGAGTTCACAATGTCAAAGTGGCCTTTGATTGCTTCGAAGTCTTTAACGTCAAAATTGAGGCAAACGAGCCGCTCTGGATCGAGCTCAAGCGAACTAATCAGAATATCGGAGAGATTATCTGATACAAAAACGGGGAATTCTTCAAAATCTCTTGAAATAGATTTAAGCAAACGTTCAGTTAATCCCCCAACCAGCTGAACAACGTGTCCAAGGTTGTTTGGACTAGAAAGTACAGTCAGTACAAAATCACTCCAGACATTAGCCAACTGTTGGAGAAGTTTTGGGACATCACTCCCGCTGCTGTAATAAGCCATAAAGAAGTCTTCGCAGTTGGAAAACTCTTCCATAATGTACCCCCAAAGCCTCTCTAATTGACTTTGGTAACGGTGTTGAGCACTCAACAGAGTGTCAACAAGCGAGATGTTTAAAACGTAACTTTGTCCAAAGTCCTCATCTCTCATCGCCGCAATAACTTCGTTTGGATTATCAATAGGAAAATCTGGCTCTGGCGTAATAAATGCACGTATTTTAATGAGAAATTTATTGTCATTGGGAGACAATCGACCAGAATGAAAAAGTGAGGTATATTGGTAATAGGTATCGTCCAGATAACCTTCTAACAGCAGAAACCGAGCGAGCTCTCCATTCTGACCAAACTCCTCGAAAAACTCCTGTAGATGGTCGCCATTCAATCGTAATTGTTCATGAAATTTCGCAGTTCTAAGCCCTGCAACCTTTGGTCTAAGATCTCGTATTGCTCGTAGAGTTTTGGTTTTATTTTCCTCTGCCTTATGTTCTATCTCCTCTTTGCGTTGAAGATAAGTTTTGTGCTGGTCTACATTAGCTTGGAGTGCAGAAACATCCAAGCGACTATTATGACCATTAGTGTTTCGAGAATAGATGTATCGAGCCTCGATCAGCTCTTCAAACTTTCCAAAGCCTGTCAACTGGGCAGTAGCCACTTGATTATTTTGCTCAATACCCACACTAATGGTGCGTGATGGAAGCATCTCAATTAGAGCCATCGCATATATTTGACGCAACTCTTTTAAGTCAGCAGGAGTTTGACATTCAGCGATATCAAGTTGCTTTTCGAGTGAAGTAATTTCAGCTCTAAATTTTTTTTCTCCGTGACTTATTAACTCATCTTGGAAGTTCAATATTGCGGCGAGGGTCCCTTCGCCTCGGTGTAATTTTTCGAAATCCCGTGGATAAACATTTTTGTAGATCAAAACGGCAAGGAGTTTATTGGCGTCGAGCAAATATTCTCCATCTGTTTTCAAATTATCAACATAAATGCTGTATTCATTAAAGATGTTTTGAATCAACCGTAGATCGTTTAAATAACGTGATACCTCTCTAAGAAACTGACGATCAAGGCCTTCGTTAAGCGCAAGTCTCGCTCCTACCTTCAAGACCATGTCAATTGAGTTCGATGAGTTGATGATCGGAATAACTGGAATGATAAACTCGAAAAACTTGGTTCGCTCTGTGTTCGCAAATATGTCATCGCGTAGTGCATATAGGAATCGAATATGACGTTTTACGCCTGAATTTGCGTTAACAAGACCGTTAATTTCACGCAACGTAACGAAAATATCAGTATTGTCGAATCGGTCTAGATCCTCGATGATTACAAGATCGTAACTAGTTTCCTGGAAAAAGTAGATTATCTCGTCTAAATGACGATTCAGTATTGAGGATTCATCATCACATGCGGACTTAATTTCGACATTTTTTAGCGAAATACCCTTGAGTGACAAACCAAAGCTCGCGACATAGAAGTGATGTAGTATCCACCAGAGGAATGCTGTAGCAAACACAAAGAAACCTAAATTGACTGAGTTTTCGAACGCAATAGGTTTGAAATAAGTACCACTGATGACTCCTTCCCGCTGCTGAAACACATACCAAAGCGCGAACATCCCCAACAAAATGTACAGTGACTTAAAGATCGACCCAACACCAGGCGACTGAATTCTCTTAAAGCGAGATAACGGGAGTTTGTTTGCATCAGCACCGTAAAGCATCTGCTGTAAAATACTCCTCTCGATCTCCTGACGATCCACAGTTTCTGCCTTCGTTTCAGCTTCGGTAATGAAAGTCGCGAGAGAAATATGAAGAACTGGCCGTCGATACGTCTTCAAAAAGGATTGAATAATGCTGCTCTTTCCTGAGCCATAAGGGCCCGTCAGGGCTATATTTGAGATTTTAGAATTGTTCGTTGCAAATCGTAACGCTTCTGAGTAGATGCCTGCTTTATCCGCGTCATCTGTCGGAGCTAGATCTACGAACTTCGATTGCATATCGTTGGCGTTTTTTTGTTCCAACCAAGACACTGTCTTATCAAGCCCCTTGATGAGCCAACTTACAAATGAGGTAATTATTTTATTCATATATGTATAGTTATTAGATTTAAACGAGTAGGGTAACATAATGACGGTACATGTACTTAGCTCTCAATATTATGAATCGCTGCTAAATCAAAGGATTTAATCCAATCAACATCATAATACAATCAGTACCATACTGAATCATTAGGGAAATTGGGTCAAATACTGATGGTTAGAAATGGGATTATCAGAAACTCTAAATTAAAAAGGGGCAAAAATTAGCTAGGAACATATCCATCCATCTGAGTCCTATCTAAATGGTAAAGTACATAATAAAACAAAGAATCCCATTAAGGTAAAATTTGCAAGTTTTGCAGCAACAACATACACATTAGAATATTTTCCGTATATGGTTTTAATGTTAATTTTCCACTCTTTCAATTCATTCTTTGGTATTTTCCAAGCATATCTAAGCATTAAGTAAGCAAACCAAATATGAGTAAAGGAGCTAGCAAAAATCCACGATGCATTCGCCTCCATTAACAATTTAGCTCGACGTCTAAATTTTTTCGGCGCACTCTCTGATATCTTATAAATCATTGAATATTTTGATTTTTTAGTTTAATTGATAGATAAATGTTAATAATAATCCACGGAAAAAATGTTGGTAAAAACAATATCATTCCTATCTTTATCGCCATATCAATCAAAAAAATACTCCTCTACATAACTACCAGCTTGGTTAGCAATCTCAGAACCATAAAGTCCCCATAGGAATGAACCTCCAGCGACAAGTGCAATAGATATTCCCTCTGTCACCGAAGCTGTGGCATGAAATATCACATTAACGAATGTAAACAACAATAAAAATAACAGGAATCAATGTAAAGAAAACGTTTGCAACAAATGTTGATAGTAAATATATAAAGAAATATTGACCATATACTTCTTTGATATCTTTATGCCAACCATATAAATCTTGGTGAGGTATTCTCCATATATATCTAAGCATTAAATACCCAAACCACAGATATAAAATTGAACTAGCAAAAACCCAAGACATATTAGCATTCATTATAAGTAACACCCTTTTCCTAAAATTTTCAGGCGCAGAACTAGCTATCCTATTGATTAATATGTACTTATTTTTTCTTAGTTTTAAGGACAAATATGCATTTGTTACAAAAAACAACACACTCGAAATGAGAAACACAAGTGCGAATGTAAACTCAATAATTTTAATCAAAGAGAAATTCCTCAATTAGATTTCCAGCACGATTAGAAATGTCTCCTCCATACATACCCCATAACAGCGTCCCTGCTCCGATTAAGAGTATAGATACCCCTCCAGAGACTGGAGCAAGAGCAACACCAAGACCAACCCCGATACCATATCCCATACCAACATTAATAGCACCAGATGTAAAATTCTTCACAGTCGAGCGACCACAGGCTTCACTGATAATACCGCTGACATTACAAGTTTTATAAATATCGTGTACATTACCGGCAGTACCAGTTAACGCTACTGCCCAGCTTGCCCCACTGAGCATTTTGCTAAATGATATCGCTTGTTTATACAAAGCGGTCATTTCAACTCCGGCTACAGCTTTAGAAAAATCCTTGGCTCGATAAAGTTGTTTTTTACCAACATTCAGATAGCTGTTAATTCGTTTAGCTTGTACGCTTTTAATGTAACCGGGTTTTCCGATCTCAGACAGAATACCTTTCATTTCTTGTTGGAAACGACGCGTTTCCCTACGCCACTCCTTATAAGCAGGATGAGAGTATAGAGCCTGACCGGATAATCCTTTCGTTTGCTCTGAAATACTTCGTGAATATTCAGCAAATGATTTCATTGTTTTACTAATTCGATCTCCCTGAACCTGAGCTCCAGCAATAACAGAACCTGTTCCAGCAAGAATATTACTCAGGTTTAATACTGAGAGCTCATTACTTCCCTCGCTCCCTTCATATACATCTAACTGTGATGCCGCCGAGACCAACAATGCATTGGTGGCCGTTTCATGATGCTGCGCAAACCATTGTTGTTGTTCTTCAGACAATTGTAGGAATTCATTCATCAGTTCATCGGCTTGCTGAATCGCATAGGATTCATCGGGATGCGTATATGAGTAAGGAGAAACAACCATCGGCATCCCCTCAACAATCTGGCTAAAGCTACGTTTGAGGTGTGGATTAGCTGTCATGATATGGTCAATGATAACCGGGTCATGGGAAAGATAAACTTGATCGGCAAATCCTTCTATCGTCATTCTTTCATCAGCAAAGGTGATATAGGTATCATCAATGTCAGCAATTACAGGCAGAACAATTTTATTCTGAGCCTCAAATACCCGCGCATGATCCACATCATGAGTTGCTATCAATCGGGTGATCCGACTAACATCAGCGCCACTTTGCTTTGCAAGATCATCAATCTTTATAGGGAAGTCCACACTCTTATCTGATATTGTCAGTGCTTCTTTTACGATAGCAAGATCTTTTTGAGCTTCATCTTGTAGTTGAATCGTCATATCAACAACGGTCCCGTCAGGAAGGTTGATATCTTCACTCAGACGGTATTTCTGGTTAACCAGCAATTCGGAACTGTGCTTATGATTCACGGCGAACCCCCATATTCAATCGTTGTCCTTCACTTATTGGAACCTTTGGCAATTGCCCTTCAAACCCACTGCCACTTCCGGCACTACCACCAGAGTTCAGATTCACCCCGGCACCGCTGAGGGAGACACCGGATGGATCAACTTTAACGAAACTACCACCTGCTTTGAGGGTGATTTCATTCCCGGCTTCGATGATGACATGCTCACCGGCTTTGATGTGGATTTCTGTACCGGCTTCATTGACCCACACTTTACCGGCTTTCACATGTAATTCGCCTTCAATCATCAGTGTCTGGCTTTTGGCGATTTTGGTGCGCGCTTCACCGCTGACGGTGTGGTGATCATTGACCTTGATATGGCTGTAACGGTCATTGTCGATGGTGGTACTTTGGTTATGCTTGATATGCGTGGTCGCGTCATTCTCGACCAGCGTGTCGGTATCTTTCTGCGCATGGAGATAGATTTTTTCACTGCCTGACTGGTCTTCAAAACTCAGTTCGTTATAACCTTCGCCTTGGTGAGTTTCGGTGCGGATCACGGTCTTGGTTTTGTGCTCCGGTAACGGATACGGCGTCACATTATTGGCGTTGTAAGTCCGACCGGTAATGATTGGCTGATCGGGGTCGCCATTGAGGAAATGCACCACCACTTCGTGACCAATCCGCGGTACGGCCATCATGCCATATTGCGCTCCGGCCCAACCTTGTGTGACACGTAACCAGCAAGAACTTTGCTCATTTGAGCTGCCATAGCGATCCCATGGAAACTGCACTTTCACCCGGCCATGCTCATCACAATAGATTTCTTCACCATCAGGGCCGACTACTTTCCCCATGGTTGGAAATTTCAGGATCGGTTTGTTGCGTGGGGTCATCCGCCACACCTGATCACCGCTCACCGCAGCAAACTGGTTGGCGTACGTGGTGGCACCGCTGCCACCGGATTCTTCCAGCGCTTGCGGCTGACTGCCCTGATGCGTCACCTGAATCAGCAGATAATTGCGATTCATTTCACTGTCCAAGTGCTCCATCAGATCAAAACGCTGACCGGCCTGAAGTTGCGCCTCATTACTTTTACCGCTGAAGGTATGCGCATGTCGGCGCAAGGCTTCAAGGCGGATTTGCGTAAACGCCTGACCGCTGGTGTCGTCTTTAAATCGTCCCGGCTGGTCAAAGTGCTCATAGTCACCGCGCTGATAACTCATATCAGCGCCAGTGGCGGACTGGGCCAGATTGTAGGATGGCTTTTTAAAACTGTAATCGCCCAGTCGGACGTCACTGACGTCCATTTGTTTATGCTCGGTCAGGGTCGAGACATACGGGGTTTCAAACACCCCACCGGACAGCGCGTTATACGGCACCGGCATGGCAAGGCGGCCGAACCCCTCAGAATTATCGGTGATGACTAACACATGCTTGTCTTGCTGATGCTCAAAGTGATACATCAGCCCTTCTTCAGCCGCCAGACGGTGGAAAAATTCTAAATCGGTCTCGCGGTACTGGACGCAGTATTCGCGTTTGGCACACTCACGCCGCACCGAAAACGCATAATCATTGATATCCATTTCCTGAAACAGCACCGAGAGAATTTCCGGCACATCCAGTTGCTGGAAGATCCGGCTGTTATGGCGCAGCGACAGTCTTTCCAGAGAAGGCACCAACGTCAGTGAATAGAATGTATGGTGATGCCCGGTATCGCCCCGGCTGAAGTTGCGGATAATGCCGTGAACTTTTTGCACCACTTCCTGATCACGCAGCACTTCCAGTAATGCACTGCTATCGACCATCTGCTCGAAACTCAGGTCGCTGTTGCGACTGGCAATATCGATGCGATACCGATAGCCATAAACTGGTTGACCCTGATCATCCACCGAGTCTGAAATCGATTCGATGCCCTGATAGTCACGGACCACCAATGTCTCATCATTGACGCCGTCGATGGTGAGACGAAACATTAAATTTCTCATGTTGCGATAATACCTATGCCTTGATTGTTAGTGGCTGATTAATTTCAGCTTTGACTAATTATTCTTTATTATCGTTTTCGTTTGGGAGCCAGAACAGCTCTAAAGCAGAGATTATACAAAACTCATTGAATAACATCATCAATAAGAAGGAAGATTTAACATCAAATTCTAATTTAAGTTTCTATCGGTCAAACAGAAGCTTATCAGACAGATTATTGACACCACATCCAATCAGAACTAACCTACCCGCGCACTGGCAAAATCCAGTGCCGGGATTGGAACCCCGTTTGATATAGGCATAAAAACATCCTCTCATTGTTTTTGTGAGATTTTGCACACCTGAATATTATGGTGGGCTGGATGGGGCTGACTTCGGTCAGGCCGTTTCCTATGTCACGGTAGTTCCAACTCCGCCAGCTCACCACCCATCGATTGGAACCTTTGCGTGGTGATTGTAGCTTTGACATAGGAGACAATTAAATGTCTGAAAAACTCTCCCGAGAATTCGAACTCACACAGAAAGCACGCGAATACCTGATTCAGTTACAAGATATATATAAAGACACTGATAGGAAAGAGTTATGTGATGTCCTGCTGTATCTTAACAACCTCTTAACTAATGAGGTAGCAAGATTGATGCATCAAGAATGATGGTTCTGCAAATCAATCTAGAGTCGTGTCATGCATTAACGGCTCTGTTTTTTATATGAACTCTCAAAGTCATATAGTCAGCCGACTCGCCAAACGAAGACTGAATTGCAACGTTTATGATTTTCGACTTTTGTGATTGTATACACCGTCGAAAGAAAGAAGCCGGACTTCCAGCACTCCCCCGAAGAATTCTAACCGTACTGAGGGTTCATTTTCCTGTTTAATCTGAGAGCTAAATGTCTCATAAAGAGAAGCCATAAAATCTTTCACGGACTGATCTGCTTCAGCCAGAGAACTGGATAGATTGCTTTGTTTCATGTTTAACCTCGCCAACATTTGCATTAGAAATTTGTTTACAGCTATCAAGCTGTTTAACCTTTCTTTTGTAGGAATGATTTATATTGCGTTCTCTATTAACAAAGGAGAAAACAATGCAAATCAATCAAATAATCCTCAATGAAAACCTATACCGATATTCTTTATATAAAAATGACCAATCGGATCAATATGTCATTTTCTTACTTGGAGCTTTACAGGATATTGAGTCTGTCAATTCATACTCCTGTTCGTTTTCTAAGCATCTGAACTGTTTAACTATAGAGATCCCCGGAACGGGACGTACAAAACCACTTGACTCAACTGTCAGTATCCGAGAACAAACTTTGATGTTGTTAGATTTCATTCATTATCTAGATATTAAAAAAGCCCATATTATTGCGTTCTCATATGCTACTGCGATTTCTGTAGAGCTTTGTGATATATGGCCTCATGTGAGTAGTTTATCTATTTGTTGTGGTGTTCCGGGAATACCAAAATCCGGGCGTCATGCAACAAAACAAATGATCGCAGCCGCAATGCAGGGGGCTGATTCATTTGCCAAAGTTTTCACTCGTTCCCTGACTATTGAACACCCTGAAATTCCCAAAAATAAAGCAATACGAAAAGCAACCGAACGGAATATATCTAAGATGACATCAGATAGAATAGATGTATTTTTTGAAAACTCCATTAGGTTATTAGTACACAAACCATCAAATTTAAAAAATATAAACATTCCCTGTACTATATGTGTGGGAGAATATGATCCTTACGTAACTAAAGAAGTTGCACATGAATTTTCAAAACAACTTTCAAATAGTAATTTCGTTGTAATTAAAAATGCAGATCACCTGATTCATTTAGAACATCCAGAAAAAGTGGAATCAATTTTAATTATTCTTGCATCATCTTCTGTCGTAATTGAAAACAAACTAAAAACTGTTTAATCGATAGTGTTATTTTTAAATTAATATCTATTTTGGTCAACTTAAATGAATGCGTATTTTAAGTTGACCATTCCCACTCATTAGATTGAGGTCACAATTTATTTAAATAGTTTTGACAGACTAATCAAAACACTGACCATTGGCTTTCTGGTGTCTTCATCAATCCTTCTCATAGCTTCAACGATTAACAGGTCTCGGACATGCTGAACCTGTCTAAGCTTATGGAATTCAGGAAACTGCTTCATCTCACTAGTAAAATATACATGAGTATTGAGTTTAAAGCCCAGTTTAACTCTAAAACCAATCGATACTGAGAAATGGCTTATTTTATTGGGGTTTTCGAGAACACCATACTGATACCTCGTTAAGCCAAGAACTCTTGACATAGTATCAATCGAAATATTGTGTTCTTCTCTGAATCTTTTCAGTGTAATCGCAACGGATCTATAGTAATCAATCGCAAAATCATTCATATCCAAAACAGTAGGAGGAAGTAAGTCACCATGGTCTTCGAGAACACCAAACTCAGATTCTACCTGCTGCCGAAACTCTAAGAACTCCCTTGCAGATTCATCAGTTAGCTTATCACAGATTAAATTTAGGTAAATATTAATCACACTTGTAGGCAATCGGCCAGAACGGACTAAAGCTTCAACTGCATCATCATCCATTCCTCGATAAAATTCTTTAATTTTAAAGCCATAGTAGAGTGCTGTCATTGGAACCATTGTAATCCATGAGAAAGCCGCAACGGCATGGATGGGGCGCATAGAGTGATAGCTTTGTTGCATATATCTTTGTAAAGTATCACCTTTTATTCCAGTAACTTTTCTCTCTAATTCTTTAAAGCTCATTCCCAGAGTTCGTCTTACATAAGACATACCGACGGATATATCAGAGTCTATACTTTTTAGCATTTCATCTAAGTATAAAATCTCTTGATCAGATGCAACTTCAACCTTGTTATTCTTTTTTTCTATCATATAAACCTAACCTAACTTCATTACTTAACAATAAATATTTTATGTATTACGTAAACACAGAGGGTATTAAGTTTTTTAGATATGTCAATCCTTCTCGTGTATCATTTTTGCGCACAATATATATTTACACATTTTCGAATGTAAGAGTGAACTATACGAATTATTCATATATTTGTCATTTGATAATTAATAATGTACATTTTTACAAAATAATAACTAAATATATAAAATTAGTCTGTCATATGAAGATTTGATGACAGATTTATATTGCATTATTGCTTTATATATCAATAATAAAAACAACAAACATGACAGCCGTATAATCACAGCGATTTTCCTGACTATTTATCGTCATGCTGTAGGGATTTTAATGTCTGTCAAAAAGAAAGTCATCAATATAACACGCAATGCATAAAGCATTTTATGATGAAGTCATTTATTTGAAATATGTCGTAGAAAATATAATGGGGATAAGCAATGAATCGTAGAATCGAAGAAGTAGAAATGATTAGAAGTGAAGCGGATTTGGCCATTCTGGCACTGGAAGCCCAAACACTCAACGGCATTCCGGGCATCGCAACCTTACAGCAGAAAATGATGGCTATCAGAGATGCGGCCCATAATTTGAATGAGTGGCTGACCTCTGAAATTAAAAAGCATTAACACAGAGCTACTTCATGTTGTTATTGAGAGGAATGAAACCACCCGGCTTCATTCCTCTTTCTTTTAGGGTCGATAGCCCATAACAGACATTAAGTGCGATTGACCAGCGTTTTCAGCATTATCGGCATCTGCTGCTCCCCGGTTTTTATATTGCCCCACCAACTGACTGTTGTCGGCTGCAAGTCTGGACTCCCGCTCCGCTTTCCATGCATCATCCAAGTCAGCCTTTGGCATCTGGCCGACATCATAACCGTTCGCCTGAAGGGCTCTGGCAAATTTGAGTTTCACCGGGTTCCCCCCTGCCCATTGAGGCACCTGTGTTGTACCAGTTGTTGTACGGGCATTACTGCGCTGCTCTCCGAGTAAACGTTGCTGCAAATTCTGGGCAGATGCATCAAACTGCGCATTAATCGCCGCAATCTGTTTCTGGCCTGCTTCGCTTTCAGGGGAAAGAACCTGTGCAATCGCCTTCATCTTCTCTTTCTCCAACGCCACAATCGCATCGTCATATTTGGACTGGTTTTGACGACTTTTACCAAAAACTTGCTTGTATGCATCAGATGAAGCCGCCTGACGGCGCAGAGCCAGTTGAGAGGTGATATCTTTCATGGCCCGGTTAAGCGGGATGACCTTGACGGTATCATTGAGATCTGTACTTCTGTTATTCGTGACCGGCTTCGCCACCCATTTTCCATCACCATAATCAACCATCGTTGTCAGCACTATGCCGGGCTGATCTCCCAGCTGATTTGGATCGATATCATTGGCAAGGTGAACCCCGCCCAACTTTGCATCCCGAATCGTTTTGCCGGTAATGGGATCCTGTTGCCCGATAGAGGCTTTCACCTGACCTTCATACATCACCCCGAGTGCAGAAACAAAATCCGGATCATCAGATTTGACCTGTCCCTGAGCGATCTGAGGCAGTTTGCTCTCAATCACATCAAAGGCATGATTGACTTTCTTGGACAGATAACGCCGGGGATCGTAGGCACTGCCCCTGATATATTCATTGTCGAGCACCGGATCGACTTCGCCACTATCGTTGTATCGCTTCCACGCATTCTGAACCAGTGGCAGGTTATCACGGATATAGTTCGTTTTTTGCGCCTGATTCAACTGATAGTCACTGAGCTTTTGTTTCGATTGGCTGGCGGCAAGCTGAGCATCCGCGACCTTCCCCTGCTGCGCCCGTTGTTTTGCCAGCCAGCCCCCGATTCTTTCACCATCCTCACCCACTGTCCCGTATTTTGCATCAAACTCAGACCGCTCGCGGTCTGAGCGCTCCTGCGCCAGTTTCATCTGTTGGTCATGGGCCTTAAGCGATATCGCCTGATTTTCTCTCGCCATGGTCATTTGCTCATCGGCCTGTTTCAGCGAATGCTGGCGACGATAGTAATTATCCATTACCTCAAATCCGCGTAGCGCGCCATCGGCAAAACCACGGGTATCCAATGCCATCTTCATTTCTCCTTAGAATAATTCACCAATCGCGTAGCCAGCGGCAGCGCCTACCGCTGTCCCAAGGCCGGGGGCAACCATGGTTCCAATCGCTGCACCACTCCCAACAGCCGACATCGTTTTCTGTTTTGCAGCTTGCTTCAGCGCTTCATTTTTACTTTCTCTTTGGGTTTCTCGCTGAGCTGCATCTCGTAACCCTTGCATTGCAGATCGTTTAGTATCTCCAGCAAGGCTCAATAAGCTGTATGACATAATTTTTCTCCTACTGACTTTGTGATGTGGCTTGTGACTTCAGGCCATAAGCAGCGCCAGAGAGGGCATTCATTGAACGCTCTCGCTCGTAATCTCTGAGGCTGTTTTTTGCTGAAACTGATGCTAGTGCTGATTTCGTGTATTGGCTGGCATCGGGGGTTGAACTGAGTCCATATCGAGCCATTTTATTCGCCTCTCCCTGCTGTGCAGCTGCTAAAGAAGAAGCAGCATTGTCATCTACCCGCGACAATTGCTCATTAAGCAATACACCGGATTGAGTATTTCTAAGCAACTCCTTCTGTTTGGGATAAAAACGATTATACCAATCATCATATTGCTGTCGGACAATACCCGCATAAGTATCTGATGCTATTCCCATATAAAGTCCCCCTTAGCTATACATATAACCGCTTGGATTACTCTGGACATTGTATGTATTGAGTCCAGCTCTCTGAGTGGTCATGCCATCAACCCCATCCATCTTCTGCTTCTGATAGTCCTGATAACTCCGAAGACCTGCACCGGCCACTGCACCAACCGCCTGCATATTTGCTGACCGGGTATTAAATGAGCTTTGAGCATCGCTGGCCGCTTGATTTGCACTCATCGTTGCAACATCACTGAGTCCCTGAAGAGCCGTGGCCTTCTGACCAGTTCCCATCGCAACTACATCACTCAATCCAGCAACATATTTATCCTGCTCTGAGGACTGAGCCCGGTTGACCGTATTTGCCTGACTGACCGCTTGGTCGGTGGTGATATCAGCCTGAGCCTGCCTGAATTTTTCACTACTCGGGTCAACCCCGGATGCTGCCAATCTGAGTACAGTGTTATCCCGGTTTTGGCTGTATGCAGCGTTATAAGCCAAATCAGCATCAGATTTTGTATCTGACATATTTGAGTCACTGTTGTAATTTCCTACACGATCAATAAACGAGTTCTCATACTGGGATAATTCATCCTGATAAATACGCCATTGCTGATTGGCAACATCAGCTGCTGCACGCTCATATGAGGTTTCTTTGACCTCATTGTTTTTATTGCCACCCATGATTCAAAGCTCCTTTATCCAGTGTTGAACCCGGTCGTTACTGCTATCTTTTGAAAAGCCCTGACGTCGCAGAAATCCGGACAAGCGATCAACAGCGGTGAATAGCTCAATGCCTCGACCACCGACTTGTCTCGTTAGTTGGTGTATTTCAGACATGTGTGTTGATAAAACACATTTCCCCAAGGATTGGGCAAACATGATATTGACCCATACAACGCCATTTCTGATAGTCGGCTGAAGGACATAAAACCCGCCATCGCACAGAAACAAAAACGCCCTGCATTCAAGCAAGGCGCTGTCGATTTGGTTTGCGAACTGGTCATTGTTACGCTGCTGCGCTCTGAGTATGAAGGGGAGAATTCGTGAACGATGTTTTCTGTAATCGGCTTTGACTAAATTCATCCTGTATACCACTCGGGCCGAGTTGGGCGGGTTTCATCCCTGAGGTTGTATTTTCTCAGCCGATCACGGTAGTCAATCACCTCCTGTAACATGTTGGTGTCTGCGACGACGCTCCCCCCGTAGGTTGCATCAGCAATCAACATATAATCGGTCTTCTGAAGCTCCGTATTCCGCCATGTCCGTTCGTTATACTCTTCCGAATCCAACCAGCTCTGATACATTGCCATTCGGTGGTCATATTCCTCCTGAGTGATAAGACCGTCAGAGCGCATTTTTGGCAGTTCATCCAACGTCTTAATCTCATCATTGTGGTAAAAGCGGTAAACTGATTTTTCAATCTCTAAGTCATTCATCGTGGATCCACTGAGTTATCAATTGCTGCTCTATAAGTAACGGTTCCACCGCCATCATTTGTTGAATCCAGCCGGACTCTGAACCGGCCAACAGCGGCTGGGTTGTTCGTCCATCCCGGGCCGAAGTTTGTTCGTCGGTTTCTCACGCCAAAGCTTCGGACACCGTAACGGTTGCCACCACCGGCGGCATTACTGTCATAAACATAGAAAACCACCCCACCGACATTAAACTCCCGCCCGACGGGCGGCATATAGCCGGCAGAGCACATCCCGACATTAGCAATCACATTTCCGTTAATCCCAACCATCTGCATGATAAACCCAAGAAATCCGGAGCCGCCTATCCGGGGGCGGTCTACACGAATATCAATCACGTTTGCCGGAATGGTGCGAAATCGTGCGCGGTTCTGGGTCGGGAAATTCATGGAAATATCCCCGGCTGCATAAAAATCCAGACAAGTGTTTGGCGTGTTGCCGTTCCACGGAGCCGACACCCGTGTTTCAACCGTCACCTTCCTTGATGCGGCAACATAGATATTCCGGTTAAACGGGTAGGTTCGGCTGGTCGTCATATTGTCCCCAAAACACAGAAATAGCTCCGCACCGGTGTATATCTGAGAGCCGATAATTGAACTCCCGGTAATAGTTGCACCGTTGATATTCCCACCGTTCATCGTTGATGCCGAAATATCCCCGTTAAAATATCCGTCGGATGCTTCAATACGGCCTGAAAACGTCCCGCTACTGGCCGTCATCACGCCCTCATGGGTCACATTAAACAGCGAACCAATGTGTATCTCAGCACCGTTAATCACGGCGCTGTTTAATATCGGGGTATCAATTTCTATCCCGGCCTGAATCGTATCTGCAACAATATCCTGAGCCTGAAGCACTTCAATCGTCGCCTCTTCAATCAAGGTTTTCGGGATTTTTACTGTACCGTCGCTCACCGCCAGCAGCGGTGTCAAAGAGTCTTCAATATTGGGGTCAAACACAAAAAGCTGACTGGCAGAAATGGCAACCTGACTGGTTCCATCCGCCCCGGCGAGGATACCAATTCCGGCAGTAATGTTTCCGGCAGTTGCTTTCTGTGTCCACATATCCTGAAATGCAGCGCTACCGTTTGCGTTGATTGAGTCAATATTGCTCGTCAAATCCTGAATAAGCTCAGATCCTTCCATCTGCTCGCCAATCTCATCAATGACAGATGAGATGTCTTGACTGGTTTCACCGACCGTTCCAACCGTTGAATTATATGCTCCGGGCTTATTCTTTATATTGACGTGTCGGATCCAATAATAAAACGTGGAGCCTGTCGTCACGATGTCACCAAACACTGATGCCGGTGTTGTTGCAAGGAGTACAGCATCTGTAAGTACATCTGTTGTTGAGCGCCACACCTCTGTGTATGCGTGTCCTTTATATCTTGGCATATCCCAAACAAGCATGATCGAGGAAAAGCCACCGTTGACTTCAAATCCGGTAGGCACAGTCGGATATGCAGCCAAATCACCATCTGTACCTGATGCGGGGTTTTGACTTAAAACATAGCCCCCACCACTCCCCAGTCTGACGCTGGCAAGTTTTACAGAGGCAAGGTCACGCACAGTGACAGCCCGATCTAATCCGTTGCCCCGCTGGCCTGTCAGTAACTCAATATTTTCCTGAACCGATTGCTCATTACGACCGGCGCGAAATGCTCTTTTTGTCATGCTAATTCTTCCAGCGAACTTGCCACGAGTATACGTTCAATGATTGAAGTCCCTTGGACATGAACCTGCCACTTGCTGGCTCGTACAGGGGGCAGCCGGAATGCATCATCCGTGAGTTGCCCCACTGGCACAGTCAGAATAGTTTTTCCGTCCGCAATAAATGACACTTGAACCGATTCAGGAGCCGGAGACTGAATACGGGCGCACGACAGAATAGAATGCCTTGGCACCAGAAATGTTTTACTTTGCCATTCAAATTCAATGATCTCTTCTCCTTGCCGCCATTGTGAGACCGACAGGCCAGAGACAATCATTAATACATCACGCTCTAAATCGTTGTAGGCACAATCCCATCTATCGCTGATGCGAGTAAAATCCTGAGACACCGGGTCAAAGATAAATCCACCGGAATCGGTCTGAGCAACATACTTTCCTTCAACAACAACCGCCCGGATGGTTTGAGGTTTGAAGCCCTGCCACTGCTCACGGGTAATCAACTGATGGGTAATATTGGTTGCACCATCGTAGCTAACCGCAATCAGACCATCGGGTGAGGCATAAACCGCCATGCCGGACAGCACGACAAGTGAGTCCGGACTGACACATGCCTGCTCAATATCGAGTTTTGTGCCGGTGACTGCACTCGGGGTAACGCCGCTAAAAATATACGGATAGCCTTTTGTAACAACGACCAGTGAATTGCTGATTGCAGCAATCGCAACAATGCCATGCTCGGTGATATCCCGATATCCGGGCGGCCATGCGTAAGGCAAATACGCTTCAGAAAACATCACTTCGTTTCCTGCAAACCCGGCACAGATACCATTCGCCATTTGACACAATCCATGCATGTTCTCCGGGGGGAGGTCATAATCATAGGTTTCAAGCACTGCACCACTCACATCACGCACCGAGTCAATGTACTGCGCCTGCGCAATCGGCAGCTCAGCACAGAGGATATATTCACTGTCAGTTGATGAGGTGACAGAGCGGTATAATCGGGTGTGCGTAATATTGTGGGTATTAGGGACCGGCTGAACCAGTGTCACCGTCACGGTAGACCCCGGTTTTTCAATCACGACCGGTGCTGACGGCTCTCCCGGTGCGCCTTCTTCACCGAAGCGGGTCACATAGGTCTGGATGTATATCCGGTCTTCATCATCGTATGATGCCAGTTCGCCTGGTTCTGGGTTTTCTCCTGTCGCGCTATCAACATGAGTAATGGTCGGCGGATTTGCCGGAGCCGGAACGCCCAAGTCATACCATGCCACCGGACCAAAACCATCAGTTCCCAGTGCAATGTCCTGAGCTGTCACTCGCGGCTTTGCATCACCTGTCCAGTAAACCCGCTGATAGGCATCCTGAGCCATCGGATTGGCAATCGCATGGACTCGATTTTTCCAATAGAGCCAGTCGTTATCGGTGTATCTCAAAAGTGTGGCGACTTCACCCGGAAGTTGGAATGCCAACAGATGATTGAAAACCGGTGCCAACACCCCATTTTCAAACTGACAGTCCCTTGCCACCGTTGCGGCGTCATCAGGCAGCAAATGGGGCATCAGACGGGGAACTTCGCCTTTCATTATCGAAATATTAATCATAAAAACAAACCGGTTGTTATTGGTCCGATTGACCGAGGCCCAATTGAAATGCCTGAAAGTGGAAAGCCGCTTTTGCCTGCTGCGCTTCGGCCTGTCCGTCCCGTGAATAGGCACGGTACATCAGATAGTCAAACAGCAAAGGCGTATAGATGTCGTGAATATCCACCCCATCGGCGTCCCGGCTGACATGCAGGTACCGTGAGTAGGTCAACTCAATCGGCTGTACCGACTGAGTTGACGGGAAAATAAAAAACGTCAGTGGATCATCTGGGTTTCGCATCCAGTTTGTGGGGCGCGTATCCATTTGTCTGCGCCAGTCCGGATAAAGATGACTGATGCGCTCCCGCTCTGCCTGCTCTAAGCCATACCCGTTACAGTGATTCACCGACAGCAGTAGATAGGCATCATCCGGCAGCGGCACCCGCCACTGTCCGGCAGTAAGCTGAATTTCCACGGTTTTATTTGACAGCGCCGGGTAAGCCAGCGTTATGGCGGCCAATGCATCATTGAGACTGCACCGGTGAAAATCTTTTGACCAGAGCGTAAATGTGTCATCAACAAGAGCATTGCCCACACGGATAATCAGTTGATTGACATCAATCATCAGAAAAACTCCCGGTGGCGGCGGTGCTCCGGTGACGGATTCAGCTCAGGGAAAGTTTCAATCCGCCAGCGGTAAGCACGGCGAATCCCTTCCGTGAATTCGCGCTCATGATGTGGGGTCAACTGACTCTCCGGACCGGTTTTTTCTGAATCGAGTATCGCCGCCGCACCATGACAAATCACCTCACACCAGTCGGACAGCAACGTTTCAGGCACATACCGGGTATCTGGCTTTGGCTCAACAACAGAGACAAACTGAACATGACACGCATCTTTATAAAACCGGACAGCGTCAAGACCGGTCATGATGTAATCCATACCCTGTAAGAGTGGTTGCCCGTGCGATTGAATACCAAGCACTTTCGCCGCTTTGATACTGCCCGGATGATTACGATTTTCATCGGAGCCTTCCACCACGTTGACCGTCTCCCCGGCTGATATCAGGTCAATGGTCCGCTGGTGAACAATCGCCTGACTTTTTCGGCAGAACGTGATTGCCGCCCGGACGATTGCCGTTTTCATTTCCGGGACAATCCTATCGGAGACCATCGTGCGTAGTGTCGGCAGAAATTTATCAACAGCAATCATATTCATGATGACTCCCCTTCTCCAATGTCCTGCATTGCGCGGATCGTATCCCGAACCCGGAGCCGGTAGTCCTCGGCACTCTCCTGAGCCCCTTTGTCATCAATAAGCATGTCAGCCCCTTCAAGCAAAGCTGCAATCTTCGGACTGTTCATCTTCTTCAGATCATACGGTTTGTCTCCGACCATGACCGTAAAGTCCGCATCAATTATCTGTTGTCTGGCCACATATTCCTCATCAGCCAGAGCCTCGGCTTGTGCCTGCTCCTGCGCCGCTTTCTGACTGAGCACATCATCTAATTTTTCTGCTTCGATAAACACCTGCTCAAACCGCAGCAGGTTTGCAGCAACAGAGCCTTCCACTTCAATCGGGGTCATCCGGGGAAATACCTGCCGGGTGCCACTGACCGTATCCCGCTTAAATGCTTTGGGACCGATATAAACAATCGAAACTTTACTCATAAAATCACTCTCCGGAAAAAGAAAAAGGGCGCAAGCGCCCTCAATGTGGGTGGGTTATCGGTCAATAGCCCGTGGCAATGTATTCGGGTCTGATTTGAAGAGTCCCGGTGGCGGAGTCACCTTTGAGAGTAACCGTCAGTTTCTGTTTTTCCCGTGTATACGCCTCACAGTTGATGGACTGACTGTACTCTCCGGATAAGTCCACATCTTCGGCCAGCAATATCTCTCCCAGCCGGATATCGGCCATGACCCCCTCACCCAGACCGCTCGTCGCAATCCGCAGTCCGATGAATTCAATCCCAATGGGGATGTCCAACATTTCAATCACATCCCCGACAGCAGCCCCCAAAAGAGTAACTTTTGATTTTGCAACAGAAACATTGCCGTGTGTCCCGACATACAGCTGGTCATGCATCGACGGCGCGCTAATCACTGTCATGATTTGTTCTCCTGTAAAAAGTTATGCCCCGGCTGATTTGGTACTGACTGCCGTATCTAATGCCATGACGCCATGATCATTTAAGCGACCCGACTTATCTTTAAAGCGGATTTTTTTCAGACCATTCATCCATGCAATCGTGATTTCCGTGCGATTTCCGGCATCTGTTTTCTCTTCATGAATCGAAAACTGACTGCCGTTTTGCGTTTTACCCCAAGCAGAGGCAAGTGCCTGTCCCCCGAGAAGAATGGCCCGGTCAATCGTTGTCCCGGCACTTTGCTGTGTTACGGTAGCGGCATGATTATTCATAGAGATCTTCACCGTTGAGCCGGGATTGAACCGAACCGGACACCCCTTGTACTTACGCACCAGAATATTGCCCTGCATTGCACACTCACCACTAAAGACCGGGTGTTTAAAGTTCCTGCTCCGGGTAATTGCGTTAGCCACCAACTGTTGCCAGTCTTTGTGACTGGCGGTCTGTTTCCAGTCAAACCACTGACGAGGGGTTACGTTCAGTACATAAAACGGTTCATCCCCGGCCAGCTCATCATGCGTGAACCGTACTGGCTGAATGGGATGTGCCATTTCTTCTAAATAGAGGGACATGCTATCGACAACTTCAAGACTGAACACATCAGCCTGATCGATTGCCTCAAATGTTGTTGCATCGCCACCGAAAAAATGACGGTCATAAGTGGGCGGTAACACGTCATTAACCATGATTTCATCAAACTCATCATGGCTTTCCAGCGGAACAATAATGTCATCGTGCATATAATCCCCTCGGGCACCGGCCAGATGAAAAGTTGCGGTCTGGTCCTGCAATGTATTGAAATATGGCCCTAACAAAGTGCGCGCTGTTCTTCTCAAATCATGAACTGTACGTTGCTGGCTCATTTTTCCACCAGCATCAACTTGGTGGCGTCCCTGATCGATTGATAATTCAAATTCGGTGAAATCCAACGATTCACCCCGCCCGGAGATTTTTTTATCCCCCATGGTCGGACGTTTAGAGAGACCGTGAACGATATTCATATCGACGGTATCCCCTGCGGTTTTTTTTAAATCAGACACACGGATAATGGGGGCGTGAGGTGATGTCTGGCGATTGCCCTTTTTATCACCGGTCGCTGCCTTCGGCGCATCTTCGGTGAACATATTGACAAACGAACGGTTACGCTGGGATGCAGTAAACAACGCCGCTTGCTGAATTTTTCTGGCCTGCGCCTGAGTAATGGTTGTCATAAATGCTCCAAACAAAAACGCCCACCGGTGAGGGTGGACGCTTTTAAACGGTTGGCGTGGATACGCCGGGGTTATGTATCGAATTCGGACAACAGCGCTTCAATCTGTGCGTCTGTCATCCCTGAGAACATGCTCTGGATGTCGGTTTCATCTGCTGTTGCCAGCCGGTCTTTGGGGGAAAGCTGGTGTGTCGTGGTCTGCCCGACCTCCGACGGAGAGGCGGGTAAATCATCAGACAGGTCTTGAGCTTCTGCGGTTTCCTGCTGCGCTTTGACTTCGGACTGTTTCTGATCTTTTACCCGTCGAGCCACCTCGGCAAAGCGCTCATTCAACGGCCTTTGACTCCAATTCGGATCGGCTCGTAACTCGTCGTCGATGTCCAGAGCCTTGTTCCACTGCGCCCCCCCTTCCTGCTGCCATGCCCGTAAATCGCTATTCTCCGCAATTGCATCTGCAAGCGGATTTGACGGTGAGGCTGGCTCATGGGGTTGCCGGGACTCAAACTGATCGACTCTTGCATACAGGTGACGGATCATTTTGCCAATTTCCGGATAGTCTTCTGCCAGTTCATTTAACTGCTCTTCAGTGACGTTGAAGTTTTCCGGCAGATCTGCCGGGGCAACACCCAATGACTCTAACTGCTGATTCCGTAGCTCAAGCAGCCTTTGATCATCACTCCACTGGCTTTCACGCGACTTAAACTCATCAAGTTGCTGCTGAAGCTGTTTGTTCGTCTCCCGCTGCCGTTCAAGCACATCGAATGGGATAATGTGCTCACCATCTTTGGCGGCGATCCCCTGCAAAGCGGTGGTTTCAGAGGTGTCAGGCTCATCCTGCGAAGCTGCCGAACCTTCGCTGTTATCGGCGGTCGGTTTACCTGTTGCGCTCTGCCCGTTCGAAACATCGGCATCATTGTCAATTTCCAGCTCGTCAGCTTCAATTCGATCCAGTAGTGCCTCAATTTCTTCCGGGGATTCATTGCCGGTTAATTCATCCAGTTCAAAACTCATATCTCTTCTCCTGCTATAGACTTATCGCTGTCTGTGCGCTCGGTAGCTCTCGTAAAAACCATCTGACTCACAGGCATAAAAAAAAACCGACAGCCTTGCAGCTATCGGTTGATGTCGTCTGGTATTCCTGAATTGCGCGCAATAAAAAAGCCACATCTTTTTTGGACGCGGCTTTGCATGATGGGGAAATTCTGGACTAGTTTTTTGGGAGAATCAAATCTGTGTTATCTCTTCACCTGAGCCACACAATAGAACGCCGAAACGCCCGCTTCTTTGCACTGGTACGCTTTAAAGGCACTCAGAGTGATTGGTGAAATAATCATCGCAATTGCGATAATTACAGCGGCTCCAATAATAGCCTTCGGAATGTCCATTACTCACAGCTCCATAATAATAAATGTTGAACAGATTTCATCATAACGACAGCGTGATTGCAGCAGTTTACCCAATCTATATTTCCAATAGTGTCATTTAAGAGAACAACTTATCAAACCACTTTCTGAGAAATGATTTTTGAACTTTATTGAGCTTTGCTTGATAACTTTAGGTTTTGAAGGGGGACAGCCCCGTTTCCACGACCATTTGCTTAACTTTTCTAATGCATTTAATATGCACTCTATGGATTACCATTAATAACTCGTTTATAACCATTAGGTGAATCATATAGACGCCCCTAGTGAAAAAGGCTTTTAATTGCAACAAAAATTATGAATGATATACAAAAAACAAAAAAGCTAAGGTGGATGGCAAAAATATATCTTGGAGGGTTGTTGTTACCTTTCGTATTGGCAGCCTTATCGACTAAAGAGAATGGTCAAGCTGCATTATTTATTATGTGGCCGTTGCTTTCTGGTTGGTATTTCATTGTCTACAGAAATATGGCAAAGAAGTATGAGTGCAAGATAACAAAACACATGGCTTTTAGCCGAGGTGGAGGTGGGACTTTTCATGGTGTTTTGTATTATTGGTCATCCTTTGTTCTAATGATTTTATTCTTAGTCATTGTTCGGAATTTATTTAATGAATAAACAATGACACTTATAAAAAAACCGACAGCCTTGCAGCTATCGGTTGATGTCGTCTGGTATTCCTGAATTGCGCGCAATAAAAAAGCCCCGTCTTTTTTGGACGCGGCTTTAGATGATGGGGAAATTCTGGACTAGTTTTTTGGGAGAATCAAATCTGTGTCAGTACATAATTAACTAAATTGGTTTTGGACAGAAGTGAGCTAGCACTATTGCTATAACACGTTTCTGTCAGATTAGTAAAAGTATGTTGAGGCCTTTAGCTCTTGTTATAGCCCACTGCATATTCTCGCGTAGACATCGTCCAGACTACCTTTGTCCGTTAGTGATGAATGTCGCCCGTCTGGTTCAATGCTAAGTTCGAACGAATTATACCACTCAGTTCTAGGCCCAATGTAGACCTCTGCATGACAGGACCCATTATCATTAAATTGATCAGCTGTAATATCTATTACTAAATCTCCGTACTCTAGCCAAGCATGAGATCCAATTTCTCCATCGTCTCCGCCATCCCGACCATGAACATAACTGCATACAATGCCTGTTTGCTCGAAAATGTATGTTGCTAGCGTTTGTGATGTATCACCGCAGCAAGCTGTTGGAAATTGGCAAATACCCATTGATGAGTTCCACGGAAAAGCCGATTTAGGAAACGATAAAATCGCTTGTCTAAACCTTTTTGCAATTTCTTCTATCTGCTCAGTTTTCATTATTCTTCCGCGTACTTTGACTTGTTATAAGGCATCACTGACTAAACTTCCTTTTTAGAGACTCAATTATGGGAGCATCACTTACCCCTTTTGGAATTAGAGGGTCGTCATCTGAATGAATAGCCATAACTTCTATATCATTTGGCCCTATCTTCCATGCTTCTAAAACGTTAATGTCAAATTTTCGGATTGATTTTTTCTTCGCTAATGAGTTCTCTATAATCCGTTCATTCTTAACTACTGCATAGCTCAAAATATAGCTTTTTTGCTCTTTAAATGCAGATAGAAACCTATTAAGGTTTTCAGATGTCGAGGGGGTCATAGTATTTATTCTCGCAATCATTTGAAGAGTTTTGTTCGAGTCAAAAGTGGGGTTTTCACTAATACAAACTCTGTAATGTGCAGGATGTTTTCGGTCAATATTTCTAATAATTGATATTCTTAAGCGATCTTCTCTGTCTTCACTACCAATTTCATTTTCTAAATCTGAGAAAATAGCTTTTGCAGCTTGTTCATCTTCAAAAAGTAAAGTTAATTCAATGTCTCCATTGGGATAAATTGCATATCCAGTCCCACACCATACAGTTCTATCCCACAACCTTATTTTTATAAGATCCTGTACCTTCATATCTATATGAGACAAACTTTCACCATCAATCAACCCTTCGGGTGGCTTTCCCTCTCCGGTCTTCAAATCGGTCAATGATTTTGTCGCTGGTTTAGACTTTGGAAAGCTAGAATCCCATGGCGAAGAACGAAGCATGTCATATTTTTTGTATTCGGAATCACGAAGAATAGATTTAATATGATTAACAGCATCATTACCCATTATGTTTTGTAAACCAACAAAGCATGACCCAAATGATACGGAACGTTCTAGAGCCCTATCTTCGTCAAGCATAGATTCCAGAGTACTCTCTATATTTTTTGGCCTAACGATGCGCGAGAATACGTCAATTACAAAATTATGAAGCCATTTTTGGATAATTATTTGCCCAGAAACGTTCAACATATCAGGGGTGAATGATGAACACAGAACATTCATTTTCAGAGTTCCACTTGCATCATCAACTTCATGTGATATCTCAATTTCGTCATCGTCATCTGCTGTAATTTCAATTTCAAGATGAGACTCGTATATAAATACTTGATCAACCATTCCTGTTGATAAAAAACCTTCTAAGACAGAAAGTAGTGTTTCCGCTAGTTCCACCAAAGGACTTCTAAACGGAAAAGAAACCCCAATTTCACAACCCATGACGTAACTTTTCAAGTAACCATATCTTTCTTCACAATCAATTAGCTCTGGTACAGGCGCACCTAAATCTGTATCTCTAACCATTGTTAGATAATCTATATACTCGTTGTCTATATTCAATTCGTACTCTTTTTTTACAAGATCTTCATGACCTAGTGAATATAACAACATAGCTCTACTAACGAATAGTTGAGCCTTATCTAAAAGATCGGGTAAGCATTGAAGTGAGCTTAGCCCATCGATAGGGGTATTGAGTATGCATTGAGACAAATATGCATCAAAAGAAAGGTATTCAGTTTCCGATATGGTTTCTTCTTCAACCTGAGACGAGACAACAGATGCCAGTTCCCACCATGCGAGAGCGTAATTTAATCGACCTAATTGAAGTTCAATTTTAGCAAGCCGCATATATGCGTATACTTGGGCAGATAGAATGTCACCACTACGCCAAAATTCGTCTGTAACTATTGATGCAGCGAGCAATAAATTCGCGCGCGATGCCCAAAGCAAACCAACTTTCTTGTAAGCCGCTGAAAGAATATTTAATGCAGCATAAAGGTGTTTTTGGGACTCTTTTTTGTATAGTGCTGCAAGAGATTTACCAATTAACTTTATTGATTGATATGGTTCGTTAGATTCTAGGCGCCTTGCGCCCCTCTTAAGCCATAAAACAGCCCCCTTAACTTCTCCCTCACGACGTGAGGTATACTCTGTGATATAGTCAAGTAAATTTTCATAATTTTCTAACTCACTAAACAAACTATCTAATTCGGTAACCAAGTTGGATACTTCATTAAATGAGAAACCTACTAAATTCTCACCTTCTTTCATAATTTCGTGTATTGATGAAAATATGGCTGAGGCTTGGTCTATATTCATGATGGAATGCAAATTTAGTAATTCAATATAGATCCTAGACATCAAGGAATTACTGGGTCGTTCATCCTTTTCTGCAAGCTTATTTAGTTCGCCTTTTGCCTCTGAAAGAAGTGATTCGATATCGAAATCACTTTCACTACCTCGATAGTAGCTCGAATAGAGACCAAGAAGCGATACTGTATCTCCCCATTGGCGTGATTGTTCAGTTTCTTTCGCTATCTGCAAACATAACAGTAGCTGCTCGCCAAATATAGCCATGTCTTCAAACCACCAATAGGCAGCCCAAGCATACTGATAGTGAGCATTAAATCGATGGAAATTTGTGCCAAATTTTTCAGCTGCTTTAATAGCTCTTAGAAAAAGACCCTGCGTTTCAATTGTGGGTTTTTCGAGCTCCTTTGACAATACCGCGACCTCTAATAACCAATCCAATTGGTGGGGGAGTACTTTACTAGTGACTATTTCATTTTTTATTGATTCTTCAAGCTCATTGAGCCTTACATTTCTAGCGTAGTCATTAACCCCGATTTCTATTTCTCGGCGCCAATCTATATCAATCGACAAGCAATCAATCGCTAACTGTTCGTAGCCATTGGTAAATATTTGATCTAGTATCCAAGAGATATCTAGAATTCTTACATCAATTCCAGTTTCTTTCTTTAACGAGTCTTCCAACTCACTTCGCTGATTAGCTTTTGCATACATATTTGTTACACAAAATGCTTTTTTGTAATCTCTGTCAGTAGCTTTTATTTTTCGAACATCTTTCCTGCACTTAGCTTTCCAAGCTTCTTGTGTGCTTACTGCAAAAGCCCATCGTTCGTTATTTGAATTTTCATTAATTCCAATATACCAAAGAACTTTAGATTGTTCTGATACAGGAAACGTTTGTGTATCTACCTTCCCATCCCCACCGGCAACCGGACCTGTTTGCTCCAGCAGATTTGGACATATGACTTTTTCACAGAGTTTTTTAGCGAAATCTTCAAATGCCAACTCCATATTTCTTCTGTTAAGCGTAGACAGCTGAAATTCCAAAACAGAACGATCTAGTTTACCAACTTCCTTTATTATTGAGTCGGAAAAACGCTCTGGTCTTCTAGCTTTTAGAAATACCCTTGGCGAAAGACTTGAAGTACTTGCTATCTCTGCTCCCATTTTTCACCCCTTTTCATGCACATATTTAACGCTATTCTCTTAAAAGACTTAACGATTACTAGACCTGTAACTTATCGAACAGCCCTATAACAGCGTCATTTCAGCAGACATTGTCTTTATTATTTCCAGAAAATAATAAAGACACAACGCCAGCAACACACAGTTATATTAGTCTTATTCTTCTTTGCACTCTCAAATTGCAGAACATGTTTATACAGTCGTGAGTGCTCAACTAGACTCATAATCTGCCATTAAAAAAAGTAGGTCAAGGAATGAAAAGAGAAAATGGTCAAGAAGCTCGTGCCAAAATTAAAATGGGGCAGAATCAACTTAGACTGACCTATCAGACCTGATCACATTGTGGTTTGTGAACTGACAGGTCGAGTCTCAGCTATTTCAATTGAATATTACTTGTAGAGTGGGTCGAACACTACCCCAACAACTGCTTTTTCATCATCACTGACATGAAATGTCTTCATTCCTATTTCATATTCAAGGGTTGCCAGTGAACGAACACCATTGACCAGATTTTCTGTCAGCAATTCCTCATTTTTGTATATGAACCCTATCGACTGATGCAATGACGGAATATAGAGCGCTTTGTAGAATTTATCCGGGATTTCTATCGTACCACCCTCGACAAAGTCATGAGTATTGTGAGTCACGCCAGTAATAACATACACCGGGACATCCAAATTTCGAACAAGTTTATTGATCCGTCCTTCAAGAGTTCTCCATCCTACCCGATTCATTCTCTCATGTTGCGGAGCCGCATTTGTGTAATACACACTTTCAGTTTCGGCGTTGCACGATACATCAACATTTGCTCTGGGAGCCAGATGCCCCTTGTCCCAGACATTGTCATCGTAGTCATCATCATTCGCTTGCTCAGACTCCGGGATTGCCGGGTCTGGTCTAAAGTCTGGATTCGAAGAGCAGCTTTTCTCAACGCTTTCTTTAGTGAGTTGATACGCGGTCCAATCAGGCTCTCTCAGCTTCCGGTTATAGCCTACTTCAAATGACTCATGACAGAGAAGAGTATCACCTTCTGGTATTCCATAATTATCATGGGGGAAACAGTCTGCATACACTAATCCGGATACAAACATTAACCCTATACAAATAGATTGAAATTGTCCGTTTCTCATTGTTTTAATCCCGTCAGCCAATACACACAAAGTTTAGACAAAAAATAGCCCCGTCAACATAACGAGGCTGCAAAAGACACTATCGGCTAGGTTTTGATAATGCAAAAGCATCATATAAATTTTTGATCTTTAAAGCACACTTATTTATGTGAAGTCAGTCGGATAACATGGGATGGGCTCATACGAACAACCGAAAATTTTTCTTTAGTATGAACGATTAACCAACGCTTAGAACCCAATTTTAGAACGGTATCCCATTATTAAATCGTCAACAGCAACTCTTTCAGAGTGAACAACTACTGTCATAGTATCATCATCGGCTTCGTTCAAATTCTGCCATTCAATATATTCATCGTATTTCCTTAATTAATTCTATAATTCTTAGTTAAACAGGTAAATAATTATTACTTACAACCTAATCCATCAGCCCAAAAGGATTCGGATGCCCTTCTAGATCAAAACAATCTGTACGAAATAGAAAATCATGCCCAACCAAAAAAGGAATAAATTTTCCATCATCTAAAGATAATTCTTCATCTGGTTTGGTAAAAATTATACATTCATGAGTTTGATAATTTCCTCTCCCCGATTGAATGTCTTGATGAGCTTCAGACGTGAGATCTAAAATTGTACCGTCCGGTAAAGTGAGCCAGATATGCGCATCTAATGTTTTATCGGATTGTGGGGAATTTATCTCCTTTTCAATATATTCATAGGACATCTCACAATAAACATCGTTGTACCACCGTCGTTCTCCAATAGTAACAATGCTGTTCACACCAAGTATCTTCTTTAACACCATATGAATCGCTAAATGAACCGGGATACATTTTCCGGCAAGAGTTGATGAATCCTCAAAACCATGCCTTTGGGCAACACCGACTGCGAGTAAATAAATTTTATCTCTCAAAGAGTCAGAAAGAGAAGACTTGAAAGGAAGAATAGACTCCGGAACACTCAGACCCAGTTTCTGGGTTTTTATCAATGCATTTTTAAACAATTCTTTGTAAAGCATAATCAACTTATTGATGAAAGAAAAAGGCCATGGGATAAAATGGTACTAGGCTCATATTGATTTGTTAACTATATAATTAAATGATTCTTTCTTAAGCCGTTTATCCAGTAACCGAGCCGCCTCGTCATGCTCCCGGTACAGCATACTCAGAATCCCATCAAATGCGGGTTTCAGATCTGAATGCCATAACTTCTCTGAAACATGAATGCCTTTCGTACGTAAATACTTGAAAGCATTGCCAGCATTCGGCATAAAACTTCCGACTCCTGAACATGCTGAACACACGGCTTTTGCCGACCTCCCACACCCATGACACTTTGGACACTGACATGATTTTTGGGCTTGTTCACTTGCCCAGAGACATAATCGCGATTCTTCACGGTTGATCAATTGTTCATATCTGCTGATTTCATTATTTATTTCCCATACTCTGAAATCTGTCATTACTGTTAGGAGTCGGTTATTCAAGAGGGCAATATGGGTTTCATATTGTTTTACCAACCGTCTACTCCGTTTTGCCTGAGCAGAGTGTTTTTGCCACAGCGAGGCCAGTTTTCTGATTTGGTCTTCCGTAGGCCGCCCCAGAAAAATCATGAACGCTATAGATGATAATTGACGCAGAATATCGGGACGAGCTGTACTGGATTCATTCACATAGTCATCCAGATATTGCCCGACCCGCCGAACTGCATAGCTATCATTCAGCCAACGCGCCATCATTAAATCACACCCGAGCGGATGCTGATACTGTATAACACCTAGCACCGCAATAATCACATCACCAGTCAGTATTGGTCGGCCTCGCTGTAGCTCCGGGGCTCTCTCCAAATGCATTCTGATGAATAGTTCGATAGCCTTATCACTCATCGTTTTACTCTCCGGGTTAAATTCAGTTTCGGTGTCCACCAGCGCGATATCCGGTACAATGATTAAGCGGCTTCCCTGACTTTCACTTTTGTCATATCCCGCTCCCAGTGCTCAAAAATATGCTTGTGAGGCTGTCTCCCTTTATCGTTCTGATACGCATGAGCAAGCCAGCTCCGGCAGATAATATCCGTCGGAACAAATTGATAGCTGAACATCCGGATACCAAAGTACTGGGCAACTTCGTTCAACTGACAGGCATATTCTGCGGCAACCTCTTTCTGAGACATCTTGAGCACTGTACTCAGTGAAATGCCCAGATGTTTGGCAATAAAATCATGGGCATCACTGGTATTCATCGGCATATGCCGGACCAATGCTGAAAATGCATGGTTCATCAGTTCACGACGCATGGCTGCGATTTCGTTGATTGTAAATTGCATAGTTTCCTCCTGTTATTTTCTGTAACTTTTCCATTGAAACGAGATCCATTTCCCACCGTTAGCCCTCATCCGATCCATGATCCGGACTCCCAGCACACTGTTGATTGTCTGAGTGTCCGGCGCTTCAGCACCGGAGGGAAGATTGGTCAACATCCCAGTAGGTTTAAACCTGCATGTCCGCTGATCCACAATCTGATTGAGCACCAGCCGTTCCGCATCAGAATTTCTCTGTAGCCCAACCTCATCGAGAACCAGCAAGTCGAAATCAATCATGGTTCGGAGAAACTGATCTTCGGAGACTTCACTGCTTGCCTTGTAACAAGCTCGTAATTTCTGCATCAGCTCATTGACGGTGATGACCAGACATGAATATCCGACGGCCATCAGCTCATTACAGATTGCTGCTGCCAGATGATTTTTTCCGGTTCCCGGCTGTCCTCCGAAAATAAATCCTGTCCCATTGTTGAGATAAAAATTATCGATATACCACCGGGCAAAATCCGCTGCTTTGCGGTGCCCTTGGGTTAAAAGTTCGAAGTTTTCAACCCGGCAATGCTGATGGATGGGTAAAACACCACACCGGCTGAAAGTCCGTTCAGCCTTAAAATCATGAAACTGCTTCCTGAATCTTTCGTCCTGTCGGGCTTCATCTTCAGCACGTAAACGCTTCAAGTCTTCCCATGAATATTTATGGCTCCCCTGAGCAGCCCGGTGTTTAATTTCATTCAAAGTGGTCATGACTCTCGCCCCCCGTCAGGCTCCCATTCCCACCCGGCAGGCGGGGTAAAATCTGTTCCGATATAATTCACTCCCTGAGAAACAGACGGCGAGGAATGGCGATGACCGATATGATTCGCCAGCCACTCAAATTCACACCCCTGCCAGCCTCTGGAAATACAAATCCTCAGCACCGCATCGACAGATAAACCCAGTTCATTTCCGGCCCGATGCATCACCTTCCCCATATGACTCAGGACGGTCTGCGTAATGGCCGCCCGTTTACCTTTCCTGAGGGTTTTCCAGTCATTCAGCACCTGTGGATCAGGCAGAGTCGGCCAACATGAGAAATCCAGTTTCTGAGCAATTTTCTTTTTTGGTTTACTTTTTCCATCTTGTTTTTGATCCGTATTTATTACTAGATCAGTATTTATTAGTGTCTGGAAAGCCACATCTGGCTTTTCCTGATCTGGCTTTTCCGGCTCAGGGATATTCTTATCCGTATTTTCCATATCTGGATTTGCCGTATCAGGCTCATCGTAAATAACGTAGTCCAGCTCTCCGGACGCATGTTTTCTGGTTTTGATATATCCGGCATCTTTCAATTCTCTGAGGATCACATAGACCCCATCCCGTCCGGTTTTCTTCGCTGTCTCCGATGTAACCGTTGCCAGTTGAGAGGGACTAATTCGCCAGTTATCCGGCTTTGACAGGATGTAACCGAGTAGTCCCATCGCCTGAAAAGAAAGGTGCCCGCTCTGATAAACATGATTTCCAATCAGGGTGAAACTGTGTCTTCGTCTTGCCCTCTGGATAGCCATTAACCTGCCCTTTTTGTTGCTTGCTGAGGTTTCGCCAAATCCAGAGTCAGTGCAGCACTATTCCGACCAAAATCATCCGGGTTATATGTATAGGGGATCCGGGGATCGAGATGACATAACAACGCAACATGCTCAGGCACTCTGTTTTTAAAATGCTGGGCTCTGGTCACACCAAACGCCTGAGATATTTTTGCTTCGGTTCCGAAATGATTGATAAGGATCTGATACAACGTGCTCACTGAACTGCCTCATATGGAATGTTATGTTTCATTGCATTCTAAGGAATAGTTTCATTTCGACAAGTGATTTTCGTGACAAACCATAATTTTCATGACATTATGAAACAATACTTTCAATGAACTTACTCAATAGGTTTCATTTCAATGGAAACATTATCAGAAAGGTTAAAAGCGAGAAGGCTGGAAAGAGGGCTGACTCAGGATAAACTGATCGAAGAAATTAAACGTCTCTATCCACAGGTTGATTCACTGTCAAGAATGACGATTTCCAACCTGGAAACAGGGATGCAGAAATCAGTCAAGGACTTGATGTTACTGGCATTATCGAAAGTCTTGAATTGTAATGCTGAGTGGCTGGTCTGCGGGACTGGCGAGAAAGAGCCTCCCTGCCCTGCCGCAATCAGTCAGCCACTCAGTGTTGAGAACAAAGAGCACATGCAGTATTGCCCGGTGCAGTCTTGGGAACTGCTTCACTCATTCATTCAGGCACCGGATGCGACAATTTCAGAAACGACACAGTTTTTACTCTGTCCTCTGCCCACCGGTCCCCGAACCTTTGTGTTGAAAGTCCGGGGGGAAGCCATGACTCCCCGGTTTAAAGAGGGTGACTGGCTGTTTATCGATCTTGATCAGATTGAACCTACCCACAATCAATTTGTGATTTCCCGACATGATGGGGAATATACGTTCAAACAGCTTCAGGTCATTGAGGGTCGAAAATTTCTGAAGGTATCTAATCCCGACTATCCACCAGCGTTGCGTTATGTAGAAATCACCGGCAGTCATACCATCATCGGCACCGTTATCACGACGGTCAGCTCACTGTAATCACCTGCCACACCATAAAATCTCAGGCTGGAAAAGTTCAAAACAACCCGCCTGAGACGCAATGAAATAAAACCTTCAATTCATATCTATTCACAACTTTTCATCTTGGATAAAAACGCCCTTAAATAAGTGATACACATCACATAAATACTCGAATCAAATACAATTCCGCTGAATTATGTTGATTTCATTTCTATATTTTCTATGCTACTGAGCATTAGCGTGATGACAGGAAACAAGTAATGAAAACGAATGAACATGAACAGCAGAGTGAACCACTGTATATCAGCGATGAACAAATCAGAGATTTACTGGATATCAGCCAGCCAACGTTATGGCGGCTGACTAAAAATGGTGGCTTACCGGAGTCAATTTCCGGAATGAGAGGCAAGCGACCCTATGCAAAATTTAAAGCATGGGCCATTGAACGTGGGATGATGACGGCTACTCAATTTCTTCGGTTATAATCTGACACCACATTTCATACGCCTCTCGCTGCTCATCAGGATATTTGTAATCCAGATAGTGAGCATCAATGCCGGTGTGAACTTTATGCCCAAGCATCACCTCACTCACTTTGTAAGGAACCTTGCGCTCTTCCCAGATATTACGGGCGTTTCGTCTCATGTCATGGTTTGCGGTTCTTGGGTATCCCAGAGCTTGTATTGTGTCCGCCAGCTTGGTTCCGATTTTCACAACATTTGACCGATGCATCACCTGATCCCTGCCAAACCTTACGGACGGAAACATCACTTTAAAGTCAGGCCAGAGCTTCATTTGCTCGGCAATAATTTCAGTGGCTAAATCCGGTATGGCTCTCACAATGGGAGACGGATCTTTTTTTCTGTTTTTGTTATGTTCAACGGGAACGGTCCAGATTCGCTTTTCTAAGTCAAACTCAGATTTTGTCGATAGTCTGAGTTCGTTTCCCCGGCAGGCAAAAATCATCATCAGTTTTAATAAATTCCGATTACTCTGGTGCGTTGGTACGGTATCAATCGCCTTCCATAGCGCAATGACCCCCTCTTTTCCCTGCCGGGTTTTTCGTGCCTTAGTCCCTTCTCCGACGTCAGTTTTTCGTAGTTCTGCAATAGGATTAAACTTAATTAAACCATGCCTGACTGCATAGGAAAGAACACTTTTCAGTTTTGACATCAGACCCGCTGCGTGTTGAGCACTCACACGCTCCCGGGCTTTTTTGAAAACCGGCATAAAATCAATCAACTCAAGCTGTCGGACCGGATAAGCACCAATATAGGGACTAATATCCGTTTTAAACATCTTTTGATGCGCTTGCCACTGTATCACATTATCCATCGCATGATTTTCAATCCAGTAGGTAATCGCCTCATCGATTGTTATTGGCTTGGTTTTCGTTTTCAGATTCAGGCCGGAACGCGGGTCAATACCCTGAGCAACCAGATCAGCCTTATCGTCCCGAATTCGCAATGCATCCCGGATTTTCAACTCAGGATAACCACCGAGAGTCATTTTGAGTGGTTTACCGAAAAAATTAACCCGGTAAATCCATGAGATTTTCCCTTTAGGGCTAATCCGGACGCCCAGACCATCCCGATACGTTATCTCCGGTTTTCCGTTATATGGTTTACCACTGTTCGCCCGTAGCCATGCATCTGTAATTGCCATTATCCATCCTGTATGTACCAAAAATTTTGTACAAGTTTGGTACATATAAATACAGTATGCAAGGGATTTATTCAGAAAACCGTCGAATCAGAGTGAAACGTTAAGAATAAAATAATACATATTATTCAAATAGTTATATATTAATAATGCAAACTTGTGAATTATAAAGAAAGAGAGTGATAAGTATAAAAACATCAAGCCCCATTTATCTCTGAAAGATGAACTGGCGCACAGAGCACCAATGCTTCTGAAATCGAAAAACGTAATTGTGCGTCAAATAAGGGAGCCGGAGGCTAAGAGAATCCAAATACAACGATCATTCAGTCCCCGATTCTCCCCCGACAAACCTGTTCGGTTAACACCTGCAAGCGCTGTACTTCTGCCACCAGATAATTGAGTTCTTCTTCGGTGATTTCATAATGCTCTGAATAACGCGCTTCAATATAATCCCGTTGCAGGCGGCGGAAACTACGACGGTGGAATTTGTTGTCGAGTGGGAAAATCGTCTTAAACTCTGGCTCGATTTGCGCACACAGTTTATTCAGCCTTTCGATATTGTGGGATTTGGGTAAGTAGTTGGTGCATGTGAGTAATACACAGGCGAAGAATCTTTCTGTAGCTTGATGTAAATCGAAAGCCGCAAGGTTAATCATATCTTCTTCTGATTGATGGTAATGGTATGTTTTTACATAGTCACTACCAGCTTTTAACCACTGTTCATAATGCTTTCGGGCAATTTCCCGTTTTTCGGCCTCGGTTAAATCCCCCGGCTCAATCAGCGGTTTCGATGTTGCGGCAAACAGTTCGATTCCCTCTTCACGGATATCCTTAAAAAAATAGTGCCCCTGTTGTAGCCGCTCGTTTACTTCCTGCAAATCATGCACAATCAAACCCAGCGGGGCAGATTTCACTTTGCGGTCAATTTGCTCTTCAGCGCGCTGCCAGACTGCATAATCCTCCACTAAGGCAGCTTTGTTGACGATTACCAGAATATCGTAATCGCTGATATAACCATTAACCGGATCGCTGACCCAATTGCCTTTGGCATAACTACCGAACAGAATGATTTTCAGGATGCGAAACTCGCTTTTACTCCCCGTCTTACCCTCAAGATAGTCTTCCAACGTATCACGCAGAATGGTCGAGATCGTCGCAAGCTCTTGCTGTTTATATTCAGGCAGGTGATCGAGAGATGTTTTCATAATCACAATATGGGGTTAGTTATGGATGAATAGCGCTAGCATAAAAGAAGGGACTGACAAAGAACACCACCAACCCTCACTTTACGCACATTACTGGGAAAAATGCGATTCAATTCAAAGCAATAGTTCTGCTTACCCACTATACGGCAGTGAACGGCAGAAGAACACGCACATGAAATTTACACTGTTTCTAAGCTGCCTATGCGGCAGTGAACATCCGTTCTGGGAGCAGTTCATGCCGCCGAATTTTCTAAGCTGCCTATGCGGCAGTGAACGGGCAATGAAAAAAACCATTCGCTGGCTTTCGTTTCTAAGCTGCCTATGCGGCAGTGAACCAATGGTAATTCTCACTCGCTTGGACTGTATTTTTCTAAGCTGCCTATGCGGCAGTGAACAATGAACATATCACGAAAAAATAAGTGGCAGCAAGTGGTTAGCGACAAAAACCCTTTTTTACCTTGTTAAAATCACCTATTCGTAGCTTATTGTTTTTATTGGTTATTTTTTAAGGGCAAAAAAAGAAGGTCTAAACGGTTTAAATTTCATCCTGAGTGCATCGATCAAATTGGCTTTTAGAATGTTTCACCCAATTCAAATCAGCCACTGAAATAAGAAAACCATTCAAAGGCTTTTCCGGGCAGGACGCCCGTAAAAGCGGGTTCTGGACAACGTTCTCCCAAATCAAACAAAAAAGATTTTCTGGTTCGTCTTTCATCTCTGAAAGATGAACTGGCGCACAGAGCACCAATGCCTCTGAAACCGCAAAACGTAATTGTGCGTCACAATTTGGGGCCGGAGGCTGGGAAGGTTGAAAATTGAGGTGTGGTGATTTGGTGCGCGATTACTTTTGCCGATTTCATTACCATCTCCGAATGCGCCCCAGTTACTTTTGATAGATGTCAAAAGTAACCAAAAGCATCTTTTTGAGTTCAGCGCACGTAATCAGGGTCGGATTGATTCGCATCCTGCTCAGGCAATCCTGAAAAATCGTCCTGATTTTTCACCCTGAGATCATCGATCAATTGAGCTTTGTTGATTCAATGTTTCACTTTATTCAAATCAACCACCCACCAAAGAAAACCATTCACGGATGAATGGTTAGGCTTTTTCGGGCAGGACGCCCGTAAAAGCTGGTTCTGGACAACGCGTAACCAAGCCAAAACAAAAAAGATTTTCTGGTTCGTCTTTCATCTCTGAAAGATGAACTGGCGCACAGAACACCAATGCTTCTGAAATCGCAGAACGCAATTGTGCGTCACAACTTGGAGCCGGAGGCTGGGAAGGTTGAAAATTGAGGTGCAGTGATTTGGTGCGCAATGAGTTTATTGATTTCTGCGGCATCTGATGCACGCGCCCCAGATACTTTTGGCGTTCCAAAAGTACCCAAAAGAACGTTTTAGTTCGTGGACGCTGGCCGGGTCGCTTTTATTCGCTCCTGCTCAGCTCTTTTGTTAGGGAATTGCTTAAAATTCATCCATGAATTTTACCCTGAGAACATCGACCAATTTGGCTGCAAAAGATTTCACCCAACGCAAATCAACCACCCAACAAAGAAAATCATTCATGGAAGAATGATTAAGCTTTTCCGGGCAGGACGCCCGTAAAAACTGGTTCTGGACAACGCGTAACCAAGCCAAACAAAAAAAGATTTTCTGGTTCGTCTTTCATCTCTGAAAGATGAACTGGCGCACAGAGCACCAATGCCTCTGAAACCGCAAAACGTAATTGTGCGTCACAATTTGGGGCCGGAGGCTGGGAAGTTTGAAAATTGAGGTGCAGTGATTTGGTGCGCGATTACTTTTGCCGATATCAATGGCATCTCCGACTGCGCCCCAGATACTTTTTCACGGCAGAAAATGTACCCCAAAATGCCTAAGGGTTGAGTTCAGCGTACCGAATCAGGGTCGGATCGATTCACTCCTGCCCAAACAATCCTGAAAAATCCATCCTTGGATTTTTCACCCTAAGCCCATCGCTCATCTTGGCTTCAATATGCTTCACTCAAATCAAGTGGACCACCCAACCAAGAGAATCATTCAGGGAAAATAGCTCGGCTTTCAGGTAAGATTACATACCAAGTGTTTCTTGTTAAGTATGCGTATTATTCTTATTTTTTTAATACTTCACTGTTTATAATTGCCACCAATTCATTAGAACTAATCCCGACTCTAAATGGCGCTGGTATGTTCAACAATATTGCTGACGGGTCATCTCCCGTTTGCTGTCTAACAAATTCTATCTGCTCAGATATTTCATCAAATGATTCTTGACTATCTAAAAGATAAAGTACGCTGTTTAGTCCGAAATCAACACCACCCTCGTTGCCAATATTCAATGTACGTTTCAGTAGTTTTATAAAAATACGAGAAAACAAGCCGACTTCGGAAGTGTATTTGTCTATACCTTTGACAATAAAAACAGCTTCATCCGTTTTCCCACCATCATGACTAGTGGTATTGGTCCATGCAGGACCAATAGAGTGCCAAGGCAAAGTTATTCCTATTGTAGATAGCCAAAGGCCACTTTCTGAAAATTCAACAAGACCTTTATCCCGCCCTCGAAGCAATGCACTTGCAAACAGAGCAAGAGCAAAACCAAAGAAGGCTATCCCGAGAATTCCAATTAGGTTCATTTTAATATCATCAACGCGTAGTGCCAGAAAACAGCACCATATAAGAAACAATCCACCCCCCCAAACTAGAAGATGCATTTTTAAAGTCGGCTTAAGTGCTATCGGCTTAGATAAGCCATTTTTTTTATACTGTTCATATGGATTCATAACTTCTCTACCAATCAGAATTTACAGGGATTCGCCTAATACTATGTATAAATCTCAGTTTTAAAAATATATTGTATTATATTTTTGGCACCTAAATTATTACCATGAATATTATCAATTAAATTAATTATTACAAGATTATTATTTTTCCAAATCGTCACTTCGTTCTTCTGATATTAATCATAAATCATTAGTTAAAAAATAATTGATAATTTGTAAAAAACGATAGTTATAAATAACAAATTCAATCTCTTTGAAAATGTTTCACCCAATTCAAATAAGCAACAGAAAGAAGAAAACCATTCAGGGAAAATGATGAAGCTTTTCCGGGCAGAACACCCGGAAAAGCTGGTGCTGAACATCAGTCGCAATCACCAATCAACGACCAGGATGCATCACTGCCCGGCACGCTGTTGGTGTACCAATTGGCTTGATACAGCGTGTTTTGGTAAACCATCTGATCACCGGCGTTAGCGTGGTTATAGCCACTCCCGGGCCAGTCACTGGCAGTCCAGTTGGGATAAACATTCACACCGTTGCAGCGGTCTCCCGAATCACTACCTGATGAATTGATATCGATATCACCAGCAGCCGTTAATAGTGTAATGAAGTCCAGTTTGGCGCCATCTTCGCGACGTTCGATACGCAACGTATGATTGCCTGCCGCGAGGTGCTCGAAAGTCGCCAGTGTTAGTGTGTTCCAGCCGCTGGTTTGTTTGTTGTTTTGAATTGTCCAGTTACCATCATCCAATTTGAAATAAAACGAGTCGTCGTTGGCGTTTGGCAAGTTGGCACGGATCTGCAGTTGGACAGCGGTCGACTGCGATAAGCTAAAAGGAATTAAAACTTGGCCACTTGCATCATCCGATGCAGTATTCAGGAATTGATCACCGTTATTGGGCCAAACGATATACTGCGCTCCGGCATCTGATAACACGGAAAACGGCGCGAATCGTTCTTGGCTCGACAAGCTTTCCAGTTCGACTTGAGCGGAGGAACCTTCGGAGCCGAAACCCTGCCCGTTAATCGTAACTCGGTAACCATAAAAAGGATTAAAAACATCAACGGGTACAGTGAGCGAACCGTTAAACACAGTTTCTACCGATTGCATCGCGGTAACGGGCCCGGCAACAGGTGTATCTTTATTTGCCCAAGCGACATATTCCACTTTTACATCGACAGTATCGCCAAAACTGGCAGGGATATTGTTGAATACAACATTCGCAGTACCGGTGAAATTACCGCCGAGGCAGATACTGGCGGAACCGGACTGAGTGTCTAAGTTGGCGAAGCCATCCAAACCATCACCATTTTGACGGGGCGGTGTAACATTGAGCATGTTGCCTGTCATATCCCCATACCATTTATACAACCACCAACCACCACCGCGTTGATTATTGGCTGTTAGCAAACTCCCAAGCCTGCCCGGCAGGTTGGTGAACCACCAAGAGATATTCGCGGATTCTACCCGATTACGCTCGAATTTTGCGATAAACGGTACTGATACCCCGGGCGCGCCTTCATATTTATGCGTGTCATGGGAATACTCGTTGATGCTGATGGGACGAGGCGAAATGCCCAGCGCACGTTCCCGGGCACGGTAGTCAGCAATATTTGCAGTGATATTGCCTGAGCCTCCCAGTTCGTGCCAACTGATAACATCGGGAAGGCAGTTGTTTGCGACGCAATACTCAAGAAACGCCTGAATGTATGAGGCATGATACCAGGCTGCTGATGGCCCGATAATGCGTTCACCAGGATCCTGGCTGCGAATCAAGTCGTAGGTGGGTTTCCACAGGGATGATTTGAAGTTTCCGTTAACATCGTCATCCCAGGTAATATTGGGCTCATTGAAAATTTCATAACCGTAGTAGTTATTGACTCCCGAGGCACGCTTGTCTGCAATAACCGAGCGAACTCTCGCAGACCAATGTGACCAGCCCGACCACTGATAAGGCCAGCCGGGCAGTACATCCGCCAAGCGGACAGTCACTTCAGCGGTGGTGTTGGCCAATCTTTTAGCAACAGGGATGGCAGCGCCAATCGGCTGTTGGTACCCCGGCCCACTTCTGGCCGGTTGCGTATACATTCTGGGATGAAGCGGCGCGACATCACCATTGATGTCTGTAGGTAAACGCTCGGTGATACCGTAAAGTGCGCCAGATGCGGCGTGTGTGACGGGACCAATCGGATCTGACATGTCGACAGTGAGTGTTTCATTTTGTGCGTGAACATTCGTACAAAATAACAACAGTGCACCGCACAAAGCCGAAAATCGTTTTTTGATCATCGTTTTGAATCCTTGACTAACGTTGAGGTAAGTACCGACATTCTTTTGAAATGGCGTGTTTCATAAGAAAAACATGCTGGGAGAACTTTTCTCTTTATGGCTATGATCGAGCGCAGATTCGCCTATCCATGCTCACTTTTTGAGAAAGCCATTGTTTAAAACGCTGGAGAATAAGAAAATAAACAAAAAAGGTTTAAATTTTTGTAATCCGAATCGTTAAATACTTTGTTTAAATCGTTAAAGTTTATGAAGGCGATTGCACCTTGGGCGCTGAAGTCCTCGCCAGTGCAGCCCGGGGGATTGCCACACCCAAAGGGCCATATTTTGTGCATGGATCACGAACACGATTCTTCGGAGTCCTTAAAGCGGTTAAGCCTGAATGTTTTTGGTGCACAGCCGTATTCCTTTTTAAACAGCATATTGAAATAAGTCACATTGGCATAACCGACGCCAAGGGCGATTTGTTTGACGCTAAGGTGTTGCTCTTCAATCAGTAGTCGCGAGGCTTCTGCCAGACGAAGTTTATTCACGTATGCGGTAAACGTGAGATTTAACTCAGCTTTTAGGATCTTGTTAATTTTTGAGCGGGTGGTTCCCAGAGTGGCGGCAGCGCTTTCAATATTGATCTCTGGGTTAATGTACTCAACGGCAATATGGGAGAGGAGCGCTGACTTCGGATCGTCAGATTGCTGTTTGATCGATAACTGCTGATAGGCAATGAAGGGGCGATTGGTATTCACTTGCTCTTTTGCGCGGCGTATTTTTTCCTGTACATATCGTTTCATTAAAAAATATGCCAAGGCAAGCCAAGCAACGATGATGATCGCGACACTCCCCCACACATAACTCACGTTCTCCGAAACGAGTACCAAATCGGATATTTCAATTCTCGAGTGACTTCCTCTTGGACTCTGGAGCGAGTTATTGATGGAAAAACCGTGCGTTCTTCGTAAATCTGCAGTGCGATCTGTATACGCCAGACCATACCGCTCAAGCCACCAGTCAGCGGAATCCAGATCGTTTAATTCAAACGATATTTTGCTGCTTTGCTGATTGCAGGTTAGAAAATCCAGGCTAACGCGATAGGTTTCCGGTTTTTCAAGCTTTGTCACATGGTCCACATAGGTATAGAGCGCAAACACGAGAATATTTTCAGGCTCACATTTAATACGAAAACTGATTCTGGAATAAGGAGTTAGGTCGATCAGATCACGAACATCTTGTGGGTCGGCAAGATAGACAATAAAAGAGGTATAGGGATATTTCTCCTGTGTAGAAACAAAAAAATCGAAGGTGATGGGCTGCGACGTTTCTCCACGGTTTAACACAAGGACCTTGTCGTCTTGCTGCTGATCGGGCGGCTCAGTTCTGTAAAACCAGTGGATATCGCTGTGCTCCTGCGGCAAAAAAGCTGTTTCATGGGTGGAAAGGAGCAGCCCTGCATATAGCAGAATAGCGGATAGGACCAGGAGAACAGCAACACAAAGTAACGCTTTGCGATAAAATAATGTCATTCTTTTGATATTCTTTTTATCCATTGATGAATGTCTGATATATGAAAGCAAGCAAATCGAAAACAGTAGACGTCGAAACTGACTGAGGGGCTCAGCACCGGTGATGTTACATCATCCAGATGGTAATAGGCGCTACCGCCACCGTGATTTTGAGGTGTATCGCGCAGAATCGTTGAAATGGTCGCCAGCTCACGCTGTTTATATGTTCATCATTTATATGTTCATCAATAATAACTTCTGTCATCTTGATCTGTTCTTCCGTCAGATCGAAATCAACATCGAATCAAAATCAACAACCGTCAGATCAAAACCAACAATAAATTCCATTTGAAATTGTATACAATCTGTATCATGCTCTGACACACGTCATCAGCCAAACTTTTACTCATGGAGAGATTAAAACAATGCGGATTCTCATTGTTAACCCGAATACAACAGCCAGTATGACCGAAAAAGCCTGTCTTGCCGCCCGACAAGTTGCCTCTGAGGGCACGGAAATTATCGCCGTGACCTCGGCATATGGGCCGGTTTCAATTGAAGGCTATTATGATGAGGCGCTGGCTGTCCCCGGGATGCTTCAGGCCATTCAGGCCCATGAGAATTTCGATGCGGTGGTGATAGCTTGCTTTGATGATACCGGTCTGGACGCCGCTCGTTGCATCACCGATAAACCGGTGATTGGAATTGGTGAAGCGGGTTATCGGGTTGCCTCGATGCTCGCCAATAAGTTCAGTGTCGTGACAACCCTCGCCCGCTCGGTGCCGGCATTGGAACACAATTTATTGCGTTACGGGATGGAAAGACAGTGTATCCGCGTGCGTTCTTCTGAAATCCCGGTGCTTGAATTAGAACGCGACGGCTCAGATGCGGTGCAGAAAATCGGCCAGGAAATTGAGCAAGCGATTGGCGAAGATCGCGCGGAAGCGATTGTCCTCGGTTGTGCAGGGATGGTTGATCTGGCGGAAAAACTATCGACTCAGTTTTCAATCCCGGTGCTCGATGGGGTCACTTGCGCTGTGTCGCTGTGCGAAAGTCTGGTCAGACTCCAAGTCAAAACCTCGCGTCAGGGCGGCTACGCGCCGCCACCGAGCGAGAAAATGGGTAGCATTACCCCTTAAGTAGCATTACCCCTTAACGCCACCGGCCGTCAGACCACCGACTAACCAGCGTTGCGCTAACAAGAACACCAAGGTGATCGGCAGTGCCGATAATACCGCTGCCGCAGCAAAATCGCCCCACAAGTAGTTTTGCGGGTAAAGGTACTGCTGCATTCCGACCGCCAGCGTGTACTGATTAATATCAGACAAGAGCAATGATGCGACCGGCACTTCTCCGACTGCGGCAATAAACGACAGAATGAAGACCACGGCAAGGATCGGCACGGACAGCGGTAACAGTACCAAACGGAAGGCTTGCCACGGGGTCGCACCGTCCAGTGCTGCGGCCTCTTCCAATGAGCCATCAATGGTTTCAAAATAACCTTTGATGGTCCATACATGGAGCGCAATTCCCCCCAGATAAGATAAGATCAGTCCACCGTGGGTGTTCAAACCGAGGAACGGAATATACTGGCCTAACTTATCAAACAGGGAGTAAATCGCCACCAGCGCCAGCACTGCCGGAAACATCTGGAAGATCATCATGGCCTTTAAGATGAGACTTTTACCTCCGAATTTCATCCGTGCAAACGCGTATGCCGACGTGGTGGATAAGGCGACGATCAACACTGATGAGATCGTCGCAACCTTGACTGAATTCCACAGCCAGGTCAGAACCGGAAATGGCGGTGGAGTTACACTCCCGTCAGCATGGGTGACTGCAAATCCCAACGCTAATTTCCAATGCTCCCAGGACGGATGTTCCGGAATGATGCTCCCGGTGGCAAAGTTGCCTTCCCGTAATGAGATTGCCACGATCATCAGCATCGGAAAAATAATCAGTGAGAGAAAGAACCATAAGCCAATATGGGTTGCCCAGACTCGGTATTTCAAACTTTTCCCTTGAACCATTGCCATCATGCAACTCCTTAATCCTGTCCTGTCCGAGTGAAACGAAGATTGATTAATGCCAATGCACCCACCAGTAAAAAGATCAGCGTTGCGATTGCACTAGCCAGACCGAAGTCCCGACCGCCACTGCCTTCAAAGGCAATCCGATAGGTGTAGCTGACCAGCAAGTCCGTATAACCGGCCGGCTCAGTCGTCCCGATCATGTTTGGCCCGCCACCGGTCAGCAGATAAATCATCACGAAATTATTAAAATTGAACGCAAAGCTGGCAATCAACAATGGGGTCAACGGCTTAATCATCAAAGGCAGCGTGATTTTAGTAAAATTATATAACGGCCCTGCGCCATCAATGGCGGATGCTTCATAGAGATCTTCAGGAATCGCTTTCAGTAATCCCATGCATAAAATCATCATGTAGGGAAACCCAAGCCAAGTGTTGACCGTAATCACCATGACCCGTGCCATGATGGGGTCGGAAAACCACGCCGGTTTCAGACCGAACAGCGCATTCAACACCATGTTGATTTCACCGAAACTCTGATTAAACAACCCTTTGAAAATAAGAATAGAAATAAAAGCCGGTACGGCATAAGGCAAGATCAGTAACACACGATAAACCGACCTTCCGCGCAGCGCTTCCCACTGCACGACACTGGCGAGTACCAAACCGATAATCAGGGTTAGCCCGACGGTCAGCGCGGAAAAAACCACCGTCCAGATAAAGATACTGATGAACGGCTCTTTAATGCCGTCGTCTTGCCACACCCGCTGAAAGTTAGCCGTCCCGATTTTGACGATAAATCCCGGAGAAATCGGGGTTTTATCAAACTGGCCGTTCTGATCAATCGGCTGATAAAAACCGATATCCATGTTGGGCTTAAGTAATTCACCCGTTTGCTGATGACGCAGCGTCATCCCATCATCGAGCAACTGATATTTGGGGGAAATGGCTGAAAACCGACGTAATCCATTCATCCGAATGGTTTGTTTGGCAGGGGTCACTAATTCTAGCCCGGCCAGTGTATCCCGATGTTGAATCACTGTCTTGAGTGACTCTTTTGTCCACCCTTGCGGGGACTGAATTGGTGTTAAGGCCAACTGTTTAGCCGTATGGCGTCCCAATGAAAATACCGGTGTCGCCAGTAACTGTTCTTTGTCGCGGATCACCAAGCGGTAGCCGTTCTGCGTGTGATAGAGGGTAAAAGGATAGTTCTGACCGCTCTGATAAGTCTGATCGAGTAATACCGACTGTGCGCGTTCTAACGAAAGCTGGTTTTTAGCACTGTAATTGGTGAATGAGAGTCCGATGGTGTAAGCCAACGGAAACAGAATAAACAGGATCATGCCGGCAATGCCGGGATAAATATAACGATGTGCGTATGTTTTCCGGCTGCCAAAAATGTAGAGAGCCAGCGCCGTCAGTACAATGGTTAACAGCGCAAACGCAATTTCACCACGCGCATACATCATGATACTGACATAACCATTCAGGCTGCCTATCGCAAACAGTATCACCCATTTGATCCACTTGATTTTATGACCGGTACTCAAACTGCCGGGGTCTGCTTTCTGAACGAACTGCATAAAACTTCCTGAAATTTAATCAAGCTAATTCAGGTCAGGTGAGACCAAACCGACAGACCATTCCCGATGGCACATACCAGTTTCATATCACCTGACTCATTTCCATTACCGTGCAATTTGCTTTTGCGCATCAGCGAGTGCCGAGTCAACCGACTGACGCCCATCGACCACATTGATAATGGCATTTTTCATCGAACTCCAGAATGCATTCATCTGCGGGATATTCGGCATAATCTCACCATTGGTCGCATTGTACATCGTGGCGGCAATGCGCGGGTCGCTGGCAAGTTTCTTCTGATAAGATTTCAGAGCAACTGCGCCCAACGGCTTATCTGCATTCACCATCGCCAGACCGTCATCGGTCAACAGATAGTGCTCAAGAAATTCAACGGCAAGATCTTTATTGGGTGAGGCGGTACTGATCCCGGCAGATAGCACACCAACAAACGGTTTTGAGTTTTTGCCATTAAATTTAGGCAATGTCGTGACACCGTAATGGATACCGGATTTGTCAATGTTGCCCCAACTCCACGGCCCGTTAATGGTCATCGCCGTATTGCCCTTGGTGAATTCAGATTCAGACACGGAATAATCCATATCCGGTGAAATAACGTGACTGTCGATCAGCCCTTTCAAGAACGTCATCGCTTTGCGAACGCCGGGCTTATTCACCCCGATATCCTTGATGTCATAACCCTTATCACTACTGAATTTAAACGCGTACCCGCCATCAGCCGCCAGCAATGGCCAAGTGAAGTACGGTTCTTTCAAATTCCACATAATCGCGCTTTTACCCTGTTTGCTCAGCTTATCATTCAGTTTGGCGATATCTTCCCAGTTTTTGGGCGGTTCCGGTACCAGATCTTTGTTATAAATCAGCGACAGTGACTCTACCGCAACCGGGTAGCCGATGAACTTGCCGTGATACTTGACTGCATCCCATGCGAAATCGAACATATTTGCTTTCAGTTCCGGGGACGGATGAACCTCCGCCAGCAACCCGGCTTCAGCGTATCCGCCAAACCGGTCATGCGCCCAAAATACAATGTCAGGCCCGTCACCGGTTGCTGCAGTCTGAGGGAACTTATCCTGTAACCCGTCCGGGTGCAGTACCGTGACCGGAATCCCTGTGTCTTGTTCAAATTTTTTACCAACTTCCGCCAGACCGTTGTAGCCCTTATCGCCATTAATCCAGATTGTGAGCTGTCCTTCCGCAATGGCAGCACTTGCGCTCAAACTCAGACTCAACGAGCCCAGAGCTGTACAGGTGCAAATTGCGACAGCATGTAGGGTCTTTTTCATGCGCTTATCCTTATTTTTCAACTTGTCGTAGGAGGTGATGTCATATCATGAGAAATATTACGCCGTTCCTCATCCTCCTGAGCCCTACGCCCCTGAGGTATAACGGTATTTTCGTGACTCCCATCAACATCTGCATTACTGAATCACTTAAATATTGGATAAAATGTGATAGATAACACTTTTACTTCTGATTTCCGGCAAACGCAAACCTGCCTCTATCTCCTCCCTTCCCGGATGCTAATCCTTCGCCGTCCACCCTGAGGTTCCACGCAATAGGAGGATGCACCGCGTCATCCTTTCACTCATACTATTGCCAAATCACCGCGCATTCCCTAATTACTGCGCAAAGTGGAACAATACCCGATAATGAGTACAGTCACTGAGTATGGCTGCCCCCATTACATGTCACAAATCTATATTTGAGTTAAGGATGATCGAGATGGCAAGTGTCACCCTGAAAAATGTATCGAAGGCTTACAATGATGTTGTGATTTCCAAGGATGTGAATCTGGAGATCAACGATGGTGAGTTTGTCGTTTTCGTCGGCCCGTCAGGATGTGGTAAATCGACCCTGCTACGCTGTATCGCCGGCTTAGAAGATATCACCTCCGGTGATTTATATATTGGTGAACAACGTGTCAATGATATTGAGCCATCCAAAAGAGGTGTGGGGATGGTCTTTCAGTCTTATGCCCTTTATCCCCATCTGAATTTGTATGACAACATGTCGTTTGGCCTCAAACTCGCCAAAGCCGATAAAAAAGCAATCCACGCCCGCGTTGTTGAAGCGGCTGAAATCCTCCAGCTCGGCCACTTACTGGATCGTCAGCCCAAAGCATTATCCGGCGGACAACGTCAGCGGGTCGCAATTGGCCGGACCTTGGTCTCAAGACCGAATGTGTTTCTCCTTGATGAACCACTCTCGAATCTCGATGCGTCGTTACGAGTCAATATGCGGAGTGAAATTACCAAATTACAGCGACAACTCGGTTGCACCATGATTTATGTTACGCACGATCAGGTTGAGGCAATGACAATGGCAGATAAGATTGTTGTGCTTCAATCGGGGTCGGTTGCTCAGGTCGGCCAGCCGCTGGCACTCTATCATTATCCTAAAAACCGCTTTGTGGCAGGTTTTATCGGCTCACCGAAAATGAATTTTATGACGGTGAATGTCGAAGCCGCAGAATCCGAGCGAGTGATGGTGCAATTACCCAACGGTGAAACGTTCTGGATTCCGGTCAAAGGCGATCAGGTTCGTCCGGGAGAACGGATGTCTTTGGGGATTCGTCCGGAACATTTAATCAGTGCCGAATCCGCCTCATTTACGGTGTCAGGCACGGTCCAGATCGTCGAAAAACTTGGCAACGAAACACAGATCTACCTGCATTTGAAAGGTGCTGATGCCAATGTCATTTATCGGGTGATGGATACCCTTGATGCTGAGGTTGGTGATACGTATACAATTGGTATCGAACCGAACCGCTGCCATCTGTTCCACAGTGACGGCAGCGCTTGTCCGAGATGCTATCGTGAAAAAGGTGTAGATTTCGAGACTGCTTATCACGATTGATACAAATGAATTTGTCGTGTCATGAGTCAGGCATGATGACTCCCAAACCAAAAACCGGTTCTCATCTGAGAACCGGTTTTTTATGCCTGCTTCATACCTGCATCGCTTGATCAATCGCTTCAGGCGGTGCGAATCTGGGTAAGATTAACCAGCATTTTCCGAATGGCCGGCGACGAAAAAATCGTGGTTAAATCAGCCGACAATTTTCTCCGCCAGTTGGGATATTGATCAACCGTCCCCGGTACATTGACCGGTTCATCCATCGCCAGCAGATCTTCAAGCTGAATACTGACCAGTGCTGAACGCCCCGAGGCCACATGTAGCTGGATTAGCTCACCCAACAATGGCGCCATCACCCGATGTTCTTCAACAGCGGCCGTTGCCATCTGACCGGTGCTCTCTTGCTCTTGTGAGCTTAGCATTCCCAACGCTTGTAACACCCCATGACGAATCTGAGCACGATCTTGACGCAATTGTTCGAGTTGTGTCTCATCGGGATAAAGTCCCAGTTGCTGCCCCAGTGACAGGTCAGCACCATGCCAAAACCCTCTCAGAGTCGGCATATCGTGTGTACATAAAGCGGTCATCGACTGATAAGGATAGTCTGACGGTGGTGTATACACGCCTTGCTGAGATTTTTCGAAGAAAAATACTTTATATGAGTGAATACCTGCGGTTGCGAGAATCTCAGCCATCTGCGCCGGAACGGTTCCTAAATCTTCACCAATGATCGCGCACTGATGCCGGTGAGACTCCAAAGCCAGAATCGCCAGCAAATGCTCAACCGGATAATAAACATAGGCTCCCTCTTGCGCTGTTTTCCCCTCCGGGATCCACCACAGTCTTAATAATCCCAGCACATGATCAATCCGCAGTGCCCCGCAATGCTTCATATTGGCTCTGAGCAGATCAATAAAAGGACGATACCCGTGTTCCCGGAGCGTAACCGGGTGAAATGGCGGCAGTCCCCAGTCTTGCCCGAGGGGCCCTAAAATATCCGGTGGCGCACCGACACTCACCGCTTTGACCAACGTATTATGGTTGCCATCAACCCAAGTATCACAACTATTTTTACTGACACCAACAGCCAAGTCGCGATATAAGCCAATCGCCATACCCTGTTCCCGCGCCATTAATTGTGTTTCTTTCAACTGGCTTGCCGCAATCCACTGCAAGTACATATGAAACTGAATGGCATCCTGATGCGTTTCAATAAAAGCTTGTACCGCCTCCCCCTGATAGTCTTGATATTCGGGCGGAAACTGTGCCCATCCCCGAGGCTGGGTTGTATCCTGCGTCCCTTCCCCGCTCTGGCCGAATGTCTCGGACAGCACATGAAACACGGCCAGTGCAGTCAAGCTGTCGCCGCCCTGTGCCACAAACTGGATGAATGCTTGTGCCCGCTCAGAATGATGCGTCAGATGACGGTGACGAAACTCCTGATACAACAGCGGCAACACCATCATTTTGAGGGCACTCACTTCGGTGTAATCAACCCATGGTTTGGCTCTTGTCTGCGCCAGCCGGTGCTGAAAATCGGCACTGCCGACCAACGACTGCGCAGCATGACTGAGGACGAACTCAGGCACCGAACTGACATCGATATAGAGCGTATTTAACCAAAAGCGCGAAGAGGGACTATAAGGACTGGCAAACTCAGGGCTGGCAGGGAAAAGCGTATGCAATGGGTTAAGCCCGATAAACTGAGCCCCTTGATCTGCGACTTCGGTGATCAGCTGTTTCAGGTCACCGAAATCACCAATGCCCCAGTTAGCTTGACTACGGAGCGTATAAAGCTGAATACTCAGCCCCCACATTTTTTTGCCTGACAATAACGCGGGCTGTTTATAACACGCAACCGGCGCAATGATCAGCAGACTCTCCTCAAAGTGGCCATTGCGTTTGTCTCTCACCCATAATTGATGGTAGCCCAACGTTAACCCAGTGATCCGCAGGATCACGGTGCCGTCGCTGTCACGGTGATCAGTCAGGAGGTGCGTTGCCACTTCACCGGCAAGATGCTGATGGTCTTCTGTCTGGATTTGCCAGGAGAAATGCTCATATGAAATATCGCGGCCGATGCTGAGTGTGATATCGACGGGTTGTTCGTCGCCACGCACCACTATGACCGGCTCTGACAGGCGAGATTGATGTTTGTGGAGAGCCGATGCCATCAGTCGGGTATCGGCTGACGTATCATAGCCCATAATGGCAAGAATCTGACGCAACGTCTGCTCGGGAACTTCCGTTTCATTGCCCCATGCATCCGTGTAGCATTTGGCAATCCCGGCAAGATCGGCCACATGCTCCAATGTTGGTTTTGTTATCATGTTTCACTCCAATGACATTGCATTGATAAACATTCATAAGATGAAATGAGCCGAGGCGGAATGCCCGGCTCCGAGACACCATGTCATTCGATTGCTGAATTAACGTTTGACGGGTTGCAGATGCCAGATCGTCTCCACATAATCGCGAATGGACCGATCCGAACTGAATTTACCAACCAAGGCCGTATTTAAAATCGCTTTTCGGGCCCAGCCCTGCACATCACGATACTGACGATCAACCGCCTCTTGGGCATCGACATAAGCACGGAAATCCGCCAGACACAGATAAGGGTCTCCGTCACGTAACAAGGTGTCGTAAACCGCTTTTAATCCGTGTGGATTTTCAGGTGTGAAATCATCGCTGTTCAGCCAGTCAAGGCTTGCTTTCAGGAGCGGGTCAGCCTGGTAATAAGTGTGAGGGTCATAGCCTTCACGCAGGCATTGATTGACCTGATGCACGTTCAAGCCAAAGATAAAGATATTCTCATCACCGACTTCTTCCCGAATTTCCACATTCGCACCATCCATCGTCCCGATAGTCAGGGCACCGTTGAGTGCCAGTTTCATGTTGCCGGTCCCGGATGCTTCTTTCCCTGCGGTTGAAATTTGCTCAGACAGATCCGCGGCGGGAATGATTAATTCCGCAATGCTGACCCGGTAATCGGGAATGAATACGACTTTGAGTTTATCGTTGACTCTCTCATCTTGATTGATGGTCTCAGCAACCTGATTGATGGCATAGATAATCTCTTTTGCAAGGTGATAACCGGGGGCGGCTTTGGCAGCAAAAAAGACCACGCGTGGCACCATATCAAACGCCGGTTCATGCAACAGTCGGTGATACAAAGACAAAATATGCAGTAGATTCAAATGCTGACGCTTGTACTCATGCAGGCGCTTAATTTGTACATCAAACAGCGCATTGGGATTAATTTCTAACCCGAGATTCGCCTGAACCCATTGCGCCAGACGCTCTTTATTGGCCTTTTTCGTCGCCATAAATGCCGCCTGAAAATCCGATTCTTCGGCATAATCAGCCAACGCTGCCAGATGTTCGAGATTGTCTTCCCAGCGGTGTCCAATCTTATGACGGATCAGATTCGCCAGATCAGGGTTGCAATAGGTTAACCAGCGGCGCGGGGTAATCCCGTTTGTAACATTGCGGATTCGATTGGGGAATAACGTATTGAATTCAGGGAACAGCTCTTTTTGCACCAGCTCGGTGTGCATCGCAGCAACACCGTTAACTGCATAAGAGCCGACGACACACAGATTAGCCATTCTCACCATGGGCTCTTGCTTCGAGACATCTTGCTCCGTGGGTTCGTTCTTCGTAGGCTTTTGCTCCAAGGACACGATCGCAAGCTTCGCTTGCTTGTCGGTATCGCCCGGCCACTGTTGCTCGACCTGTTTCAGGAAATGCTGATCAATTTCCGTGATGAGCGCCATATGTCGGGGCAACAACTTCGTCATTAGAGATTTACGCCATGTTTCTAAGGCTTCTGGCATCAAGGTATGGTTGGTGTAAGCAAAAATCCGCGTACAAATCGACCATGCGGTTTGCCACGCCAAATCTTGCTCATCGATCAAGAGCCGCATCAGTTCGGGAATTGCGATTGCAGGATGCGTATCATTCAGTTGAATGGTTTCATAGTCGGGTAAGCTTTCCCAATCCCGTCCGGCTTGCTCGTGACGAGCCACAATGTCACCAATTGAGGCCGCACTATGAAAGTATTGCTGCATCAGTCGCAGGACTTTGCCTTGCTCATGATTATCATTCGGATACAGCACTTTGGTCAGATTGGCCGCTTCAAGCATGCTTTGCTGTGCTTCGACATAAGCACCATCATTAAACTTAGCCAGCGAGAAGCCCTGTTCTGCCCGGCATTCCCATAGCCGCAGCGGGTAAACCGTGTGACTTTTATAACCGACAATCGGAATATCCCATGCGATGGCTTTTACAATTTGGGCCGGCAGCCAGCGGTGCTTGGTTTTGCCTTGATGTTGATAGGTTTCAACATGGCCGAAAAATCCGACTCGCCGGGTCAGTTCAGGCCGCAGCCGTTCCCACGGATATCCCTCTTCTCCGCGCCACTCATCGGGTGCTTCCTGTTGTCGTCCGGCGACAAAAGACTGTCTGAACAACCCGTATTCATAATGTAACCCGTATCCGACGGTGGGGTACTCCTGAGCAGCGCAGGAATCCATAAAGCAGGCCGCTAAGCGCCCCAACCCACCGTTACCGAGCGACGGGTCTCGCTCTTGCTCCAATAAATCAGACAACGATTGTCCCAGCATTTGCATGACATGCTCGACCTGCGCATACAAATTCATGTTAATCAGTGCGTTACCCGTCAGGCGTCCCATCAGAAACTCGAGTGACAGATAATTCACATGCTTGGCGTTGCGAACCCGTGGGTCATGTGCCGTATCGACCAGATCGGCAACGGTCATTTCAGACAACGCCCTCACCATCGCCAAGTACCATGACCGAGGGCTTGCATGTTCGATCTCTTGCGAATAGGTGGTCTTCAAATGATGTAAGACACTCTGTCTGAATGCCTCCGGCTCAAAATGATTGGTTGGTTCATTGTTCATGACTATCTCACTCTCATTACAGCATCTTGCTTAATTGAAGGGCTAAAGGTATGGGGATATCCTGCATAGTCCTGCGTCATGAAACATCCTCCCGCAGAAAGGGAATTATGGTAGGAGTCAGTAGGCGTAGAGCCTGATTATTTGCCCGATGACTCAAAAAGGCATCACTCAATTCATAAAATTGTTATAAATTTGTTTATTAAGAAGTCGATCAAGTTCCAGACCGTACACGCCACGCTAAACTACCGAGCATGAATGCAACTTGAAGAAATAATGCAGAATTTATGTGGATTCCATCAAAACTGACACGTCCGAGTCGTCTACACCATGCGATCTCTCGACAACGGGTACTCGATACCCTGCGCCATGCGCATCGATGTAAAGTGGTGTTGTTTCGCTCACCAGCCGGTTATGGTAAGACCACCATGGCGGCACAGTGGCTCGCAGATAGTCCTGCTGTCGGCTGGTATAGTATCGATGATGGGGACAATGATGCGTTTCGTTTCATCAATTACTTTATTCAGGCGATTAATATTGCCACCAGCAATGGTTGTCCGAATAGCCAGACCCTCGCCGAGCGCAGCCAATACGCCTCCATCTCTTCTCTGTTCGCTGAACTCTTTCATGAAATTCAGGATGTCACGCAACCTTGCTATCTGGTGCTTGACGACTACCACCTGATTGATGATGAAAAAATCCACGAAGCCGTGCGTTTCTTTATTAAACATATGCCGGACAACATGACAGTGGTCGTGACCAGCCGTTCCAATCCACCATTGGGCATTGCCAATCTGCGTGTGCGCGATCTGCTCATCGAAATTGATCACGATATGCTGGCATTTGATGATGATGAAACAAGCCGCTTTTTTAGTCGGGTGGTTCATGATGAATTTGATTCGGAAACCGTCAGCGAACTGAGGCATTATGTCGAAGGCTGGCCTTCCGCCCTACAGTTGATCGCGTTACAGGCCAAACATCAGAACCGCTCGTTGGCTCAATCACGGCAATCGGTCGCCCGTTTCAATCATGATCATCTGTGGGAGTACTTGATTGAAGAAGTGTTTGCTTATATTGATAGCGAAACCCGGTTGTTTCTGTTGCAATGTGCGGTTCTGGAGACCTTTAACGATATATTGGTTGCTGAACTGACCCAGCGCAGCGATGCATTGAATATGATTGAGTCTCTTAACCGTTATGGTCTGTTCATCCATCGGCTGGAAAGTGAACAGAACTGGTATCGCTTTCATCACTTGTTTGCGGAGTTTCTAACCCATCAACGGCATAAAATCATTCCCGATGAAGAGCAACAGCTACATAGCCGGGCCGCTCAGGCTTGGCTGAAACTGGATATTCCTCATCAGGCGCTGAAACACGCGCAGCAAACCGACAACAGTGATTTGACCACCCAGATTCTGCTCGCCCACGGCTGGCGAATGTTCAATCATGGTGAGTTAAACATTCTGGAAACGGCCATTGATGAGCTCGATGCCGAGCATCTCTACGCGGGGGTGAAACTGCCGTTACTTCAGGCTTGGTTAGCCCAGAGCCAGCACTGCTATACCCGGGTCGAGGATATGTTAACGCAGGCCGAGCATGAGATGCGTCTGAGAAACATATCGATTTCTCAGCCGGAACAAGGGCAAATCAACACGCTCAGAGCTCAGGTTGCTATCAACAATAATGATCCGGAGCTTGCATCAGAACTGGCTGAACTCGCCCTGAGTCAATTGGCAACAACCGATTTTCGCAGCCGGATTATTGCTACCTCGATTGTCGGAGAAGTCAATCACGTACACGGGGAACTCAACCGGGCACTTTCTCTGATGCAACAAACCGAGAAATTAGCCCGTCAACATCAGGTTTATCATCAGGCATTATGGGCTTTAATCCAGCAGAGTGAAATTTTACTCGCACAAGGATATGTTCAGGCCGCCTTTGAGCTACACGAGTCAGCCTTTAAACTGATTGAAGCCCAACAGTTGCATCAGGTGCCGTTACATGAATTTCTGCTACGGCTCCATGCGCAGATTCTCTGGTGCTGGAATTCGCTGGATGAAGCGGAAGTCTTCGCTCAGAAAGGAATACGAGTGCTGGGTAACTTAGACATCAGTAAACATCTGCATAGTTACTCGATTCTTGCCCGGATTGCGATTGCCCGGGGGGAAATTGATCGGGCAGCAAAATTTGTTGCGCAGATAGAAACACTGTTAAACCAGTCCAGCTACCATATTGACTGGACTGCAAATGCATCGTTCGCTTTATTGCTCTACTGGCAGGTTCGGGATGATGCCGACGCGATCGAAACATGGCTGGCGCAGGCTTCCCGCCCTTCTGAAGCGAAAAATCATTTTTTACAACTCCAGTGGCGTAATATCGCACGGGCTCAGATCTATACCGGCCAACTCGAAAAAGCGCGGCAGAGTCTGGCGTTTTTGCAGCATGAGGCGCAACAGTCCGAACTCTTTACCGATACCAATCGTAACCTGATTGTCGAAGCGGTTCTCGCGGTGCATAACCAACAACCACAAGTTGCTGAAACGGTGTTACGGCAAGCCTTACAGATGACCAATCAAACGGGCATGGTGGCGGATTTTCTCATCGAAGGGCAACGCTTATACCCGATCTTACAGCAACTGCTACAAGATGAAACACTGGCGGATTTAGAAAAGCATCGCGCCAAATACCTGCTCCGTGAGATTGCCCAGAAACAGCGCAGTCGTTCATTGCATTTCGATGAAGAATTTATCGATAAGCTGTTGCATCATCCGAAGGTGCCTGAGCTGGTTCGCACCAGCCCATTGACGCAACGTGAATGGCAAGTGCTTGGCCTGATCTATTCAGGTTTCAGCAATGAACAAATCTCTCAGGAGCTGGAAGTTGCAGGAACCACGATCAAAACCCACATCAGAAATCTCTATCAGAAACTGAATCTGACCAACCGGAAAGAAGCGATAGAAACGGCAGAGCGATTACTGAGCTTAATGGGATACTAAATGACCGTGCCAATGGATGTGTGGTGACAATTACACGTCCATTGGCATGTCCGCTTTTGGTTGGCATGTCCGCTTTTGGTTGGCATGTCCGCTTTTGGTTGGATAGCCCGTCACCAAATCGGGTGTATTTCACATTTTTGTACATTGATGTTCGAGGTATGCCTGTATTGCTGAACGATTAAATGCGATACAGATCACCCAATTACAGGGGATTTGTCACAACAGCTTCCCCGCCTCCACCCCAGATTTGTGATTCAGCTAACACTGTATCGCGATTCCTTTTTTTCTCCGCCTTTCTCATCCCAGCGCTTCCTCCATAGATTTCACGCCTGAAGAGGAAGTCAGTCCCTGTTGCGTTGCTTATCTTGTTCTCTGGTCAGAACAAATTCGTGATGAGTCGGGATTTATTCAAACGACGTCGTCACACTTTTCCTCTCCAATGCCACCACGGTTCTGCCTCATGAATGGGAACCTGCGGAGAACATAAGAATCATCACAATAAACAGGAGCAAATCACATGAAGAAGGTAAGCTTAATTGCTTTAGCAATCTCCGGAGCAGTGCTTTCGATGCAATCCTCAGCCGAAGACAAAGTTCATGAAGGCTGGACAGTCAATGGTTATGGTCACTTACTATACAATGTCGGCGAATCACTCTCTTTAAACGACAGCTATGGTCACCGCAGAGACTATCACGCGGCTGGCGCTGCATTTTCCGGTAACCCGACACAGATCGAATTTACGGTGACCAAAGGTCAGAATTTTGATTCCGGCTCCTGGGCAAAATATGTGCTGAAAGCTGAGTACGGCAATAATGAAGGTGGTAACGGCCGCGGATTTTATACCTCATCTTCAGGCAATGAAGGACACTTGGAAAGTGGTCAGGTGGAATTCAAAGAAGCTTATATTGAGCTGGGTGACTTATCCTATTTTGCTGATGGACTTAGCCTTTGGGCTGGTCAACGTTACCTGAACCGTCAATCAGGTATCATTACGAAGGAGTTCTGGAAGCAGTCTTCCGGTGTCGGGGCCGGGGTTCAGTATCATGACGCCGGATTTGCGGTCATGTCAGCGGATCCCGGAGAAGGCAGTTGTACGCTCTCGGGGGCAAACGTCAATTCAAAACAGTGTTCTTTAGATAGTGACGGACGAAGTACCACACTCACTTCGGCTGATTTTTACTATTATGGCATTGAAGGATTGGGGGGGAAATTCGATTTTGATCTGAAGATCACCTCGCGTAAACATGTTGATGAATCGAGCACCGCCAAAGATGGCTTCGGGGCTGCGATCACCTATCATCGCGACTATTACGGCTTCGATGGTTGGTCAACCACTGCTATTACTTACGGGAAAGGCGTCTCTGCCAACCGGGGGGTCAACTTCGGTCAGTGGAGCGGAAACTGGAAAAAAGACGACCGCTCGCTGTTTTTGACTTCTTATGGGGTCGCCAATATTGCTCAGGATATTCAATTGGGTACCGAAGTCACTTATTGGCAACTGGATAATAACACGACTCATGATGTCTGGGGTTCTAAAGACGGGGTATCACGCCTGATTGTCGGGGTCACCCCCTCTTATCGAGTGAATGAAAACTTCCGCATGGAAGCGACCCTGAGCTACGCACTGGAAAGTCTCGGCGCAGCCGGAACATGGGGACGTGAAGATGCCGATACATCATTCTATACCGCAACTTTAGCACCGGTTCTGACTGTCAATGCGGATTACTGGGGACGCCCACAGATCAAACCCTATATCACTTATATGAAATCAAGCGACCATGGTTACGCTTGGACCTCCGGTGATGACAACACTGAAACACGTGTTGGTATCGAGGCTGAAATTTGGTTCTGATACCGGAGAAGCCATTGTGAAAACAGGCAACCGCATGGTTGCCTGAATCGTCCATTTGTCGAACATAACGATTGCCGAACATAACAGGAAGTCACTATGCAGAAAATGCAGCAACTGATCCATTTTACCTTGGCGCTATTTATGGTCTCTGGGTGCTCAGCGACAAAACAGGTTCAGAATATCGTTTCGCCGCCTGCTGCAGACTCAGTGTGCTGTACCCGTTATCAAGAGGTTTACTGGACGCCACTGAATGCCAGCGACAACATCAAGCTCAAAATTGATTCATCGTCTCCGGTGCGAAATTTCAGCAGCGGGCGCTCATATTTTGGCGCATTTCAATTTTCACCGCGTTCCGGTACGGTCAACCTGACGCTCAAGAGTTTGGTATTCAATGACCAGATTTTCATGCCAACGCTGGTGTTCCTTGATGCCAACTACCACCCACAAAAGACGTTTCAGATCGATCCGCATCAACTGCGGTTCAGCGATGTATTTGAACCCGACCGACTCGAACAGAGCTACCAAATCAATGCAGAGCAGACGCCTTATCTGATTATTTTTACGCAACCGAATCAGGTTGGTCAAACCATCACCATTCCCCATCCCGCGAAACGACGTGCGATTGAAGATGGTGCACCGCTGCCGATTGTCGCAGATATCCCCGTCACCACTGGCTATCAGGGCTCGCTGACGATGACCGTGGAAACGGAGTCGATTCGTCAACATGCTCTCCAACAATCGCCGCCAACATCAGGTAACCGTGCGATGGTAAATACACCGACATCTCCGAAGTCAAATATCAAGAACAATCGATGGCAACACACTGCGCCACCGCAAGCGGAATCCACTCATTACTATCGGTCAGCTATCGAACATGCGGTGAGTGAACACGACATCGCCAAAGCACTGGCGTTGTTAGATGAAGCAAAGGCACTCCGCATACCGGATATTCAGCAGACATTTATCCATGCCATCAATATGATGCAATCTGAAAAATGCAGGAAGTGATACAACCGTTTTAATCGTGTTGATCATCCTGAATCGTTCCGTGAGCAGAAGAAAGGACAGGGATAAACATGATATGCGTAGAAGCAATGATGTAGAAACAATAATGATATAGAAACAATAAAGCCCGCATATAGCGGGCTTTATCTGAATTTGGTGCGTCTGAGTGGACTCGAACCACCGACCCCCGCCATGTCAAGGCGATACTCTAACCAGCTGAGCTACAGACGCATAGGGTGTCAATATATTCTTGTATGGTGCGTCCGAGTGGACTCGAACCACCGACCCCCGCCATGTCAAGGCGATACTCTAACCAACTGAGCTACGGACGCATCAATCAAGAACGGAGAGGATATTAACGACAGTCTTAACGTTGTGCAAGAAAAATTTCCCTGAAAATGAACCGATTGCCTTTAAGTTCATCAACATGAATCTTTTTTGCTCAATTCCAAGCATTCTTCGGCGAAATGCCACCACTTTCCCCTGTGAATACAAATTGTAATACGAGTCCAATTTTGTGACATTAACCCAAAAAATTAGTTGAAGTATTACAATGATTGCGTAACATACCTCAATTGGCTAGAACATATGCAGAACGCTCTTAAAATGGATGACCGATTACCTAATAAATCATATTTGCTCAGAACTTCTGTGCTTTCCGGTATCTGTCTATTTTTAACGTTGATAGCGTTGTTCTATGCTCTCTTCCATGTCATTTATCGAAACGAGTTCTTTCTCGCCTTCGTTGAATGTGTTTTGTCCGTTTATTCTTACTTCATTTATACCCAACTCAAACAAAAACGATATCCCAAGCAGTACATTCTTTATTACGCTTATTATCTGATGTTTATGTTGCTGGTCGGGACCTACTTTCAACCGATTGCTCAGGGATTATTTGTCTGGAGCTGTCTTGCCCCGATCGTGCTGTATTTATTACTCGGCATCAAACACGGCATGTATACCAGCGGTCTGTTCTTGGTGATTCAATCCACAATCATCGTGATGAAGCTGAACCTGGATGGAAGCTACAGCATGTTAGAAAGCATGTCTAATCTGGTACTTTGCTATATCGGAATCTGGATGGTGTCGCATCTTTATGAATCCAATCGTTCCGACATTGAAAACTCACTAATGTATCTCGCGTCCAGAGACTCCTTGACCGGTGCACATAACCGATTATCTCTGTCAACATCGTTCCATCGTTTTACCAGTACAAAAAAAGAGCAACAGCATTTAAGCTTGCTGATCCTCGATATTGATTACTTTAAACAGATTAATGATCGCTTTGGTCATGATATCGGTGATAAGGTTTTGATCGAAACTAGCCTGATCATCAGCCGTATCGTCGGTGATGAAAATCTCTTTCGAATTGGCGGAGAAGAGTTTTGTGTCACCCTGCTTGATATAGACTTGGATGAGGCGAAAAAAATCGGTGAACAACTTCGCTACACCATTAGCAATCATTTGTTCAACTTCGGTGACAAACGGTTACAGCTGACGTTAAGTATCGGGATCTGTCGTTACCGTAATGGCGATAACCTCTCTGACATTTTGAAACTGGCAGACATTGAACTTTATAAAGCGAAAAAAAATGGCAAGAATCAAGTGCGGATTTGTCAGGGAGACTCACAAACGTCGCTTGACAATAATGTTGAGCGTTATAAATCGGCTTAATACCTCATTGTAAACTTAGTTCGCCTCCTCATTATCTTCATAAACGACATTATAATTCTCCGTATAGTTGCAGTGAGGTTGACGGCTACATGTAAAGAATCGTCTCCCTTTATGGTCGCCTTGCGTCGCCACCCGAATGATCATCGGGCTACCACATTTTTTACAGAATCGGACTTCTTTATCAGCTTCAATCAAATCGATATGAGCGGCTAAAAGTCGCCGCAGGCGACTCACCTGATAACTATATTTGATGGTTGTTCCAATCAGAGGGATATTGGCAGAGCGACAGACACTCAATAGTAGTTTTTCGCGCTCGATTTTAGCCTTACTCAACGATTTGCCATTGTCGAGTTCAACGACCGCACGGGCTTCAAATGTTCTGGGGTCACAGACAACAAACTGAAAGCTATATTTTGAAATCTTGTGGCTGGCAATAAAAATATCTTTTTTCTTTTTCAGACCTGTCGGGACCAATAACTGCGCCATATTCACTTTGGCAAATACAACCCCCTGCTCCCCGACCGCTTCAATTAATGCACGATAAAATATACTTTCAGCAGGGTTAAGCAGCGGTCCGAATCGTCGATAACTGAATTCTTTAGTATCATCTTTTTTAATGATGTAGCGCTGCGCAAAAAGAAAGAACAAGACTAACAATGCAACAATAATAAAAATGTTCAGCATCGTAATTCAATCCCCCCAGTGATGCACCTAAATAAGCTGTCTGATAAAACAAAATACCCCATCAACCGAAATGCAGCGTCAAAACTGGACAGCATGAATATACTGATTCAAGTCTGGCTACTCGGTCTCAAAAATATATTGATCCATCATGCTCACCAATCTACCGATTTCCGGTTTGGTAATCGTATCATTGGCTCCCAATGTCAATGCTTTATGGCGGTTATCATCGCTCATCAGCGAAGAGAACATCACAATAGGCGTATCACGATATGAGTTATTATCTCTCAGCCGTTTCACCAAATGCATCCCATCCATACGAGGCATTTCAACGTCCGTCACCACCGCATCAATCAATTCTCGAACCTGCACACCTTCTGTCGCGGCAGCTTGTTCAATATTCATGAGTTTTTCAAAAGCTTCACCGCCATCTTTGCAGGCAATGACGTTGTAACCGGCAGAACTCAGTGTGTCTTGAATCATACTACGAATAAACGCAGAATCATCAACAACCATAACGGTTTTGGCATTTCTTTTGTTTACCATTTTCTGATTCAGGTCGACGCTTTTATCCGTTTTGACGTCATATTTCTCCATACTCAGTTCAGGGTTAATATCTGCAATGATTTTTTCAAAATCCAGAATCATAATCAGATGCCCTTCTTTGCGTACGACAGCAACAACACAATCCTGTTCACCGGCTTCAAGAAACTGGCTTGGCGATTCAACATCATTCCAGGAAATACGATGAATTCGGCTGACACTGTCGATTAAGAACCCATTTGTCATCCGGTTAAAATCCGTCACGATAACAAACTTGCTCTCAACATCCGGTGACTTCGGGATACCAAGCCAGCCAGCCAGATCAACCAACGGGGTTAATATATCCCGAGAAGAAAACACCCCAACCATATGTGGCTGAGCATTCGGATAATCGGTGGTTTCCGGAACTTGAATGACCTCCCGGACTTTTGCCACGTTAATACCATAGTAACAAGTTTTAGTGCCACCATTCGGTAGACGTTTTTCTATATGAAACTCGATAATCTCAAGTTCATTGGTACCGCTTTCTGTCAAGATCGTACTCGTTGGATGACTCATACCGCTCTACTTCTATTCTGGATTGACCCGGGCTGTAAAAACAGCAATTTTAGCATTGTTATTGTAGATCTTATCTACCCGACTATCGCTATTTTATTGATGAATAAACGAAAGAATATGACCAGTATCTGATTGTTTCACCTCAAACAAAAAGTTTCTCTTCATCAGAGCAACGCCGATCACATCGATGTTCCGTCATTCATATTGTCAGGATTTTGTAAAAATAACAATAAATTCATCATCTAAGTCAGCGTTAGTATCATGAGCTAATTTGACTGAAACACACCGCGGATCTAAGAGGCTGTTATCACGAAAACAACTTTAAAAATTTCATTATAAATCTTGGCAAAGATCACAAAGAAATGAGCGCTTATGTCCTTGGTGTTGCCATATAGGTTGTATACTTTTTATACGAAGTGTTGGAGCTACTGCATATATTATAAATATCATCCAAAAAGTATGTGGTATACCGGGAAAAGACTGGAAGGACAAAAACAGAAGGAACATAGAATGAGACGTGATGAGCTAGGTATTTGTTTATCCCATGAGATGCTGGTAGACAATTTAGATTCAACTTTTACTTGTATCCGGGCTTATAAAGCCGTAGCCAATGATATCGATGATTTGCCGCCTTTGCTTGCATATCCTCAAATGAAAGGCAAAGACGTTCTATTGTCGATGAAAGGCAGACGTAAGCTCATGTGGCGAGCAGATTTCTTCTGCCCAAGTTTTCATAAATAAATCTGACGACTGTCTGTCATCTCATCTCTTGTTACCACAGATAGGCTAATCATTCAGCGTGAGCGCTTATCTGTGGTAATTTTCGTCATCTCTGTCTCTACGATTGTACTTTTTCCATCGTTCAGCATGAAATGGGCAGCCATTGTACAAACACCAATCATAATAAAATATCAGCTCACATGTGTACTTGATTTTTTCTCGACATATATGATCGATTCGGTTAAGTTTAGATGTATAGACGTCCAGATAGATTTATTGTGAGAGTGATACTGTGCCGATAAAGATTCCTGATCAACTTCCTGCAACTGATGTGCTTCTGCATGAGAAAATTTTCGTCATGCATGAATCTCGAGCTTCTACTCAAGGAATCAGACCCCTCAAAGTGCTGATACTAAACCTGATGCCTAAAAAAATTGAGACCGAAACTCAATTTTTACGCCTGCTTTCCAATAGCCCCTTGCAAGTAGATGTTGAACTTTTACGGATCGATAACCGTCCGAGCCGTAATACGCCCGAAGAACATTTAGATATGTTTTATCGGCAATTTGAGATGGTGAAAGACCGTTACTTCGACGGATTAATTGTGACGGGTGCACCGCTGGGATTGGTTGATTTCGAGGATGTTGTCTACTGGCAGCACCTCGAATCCATCATCCAATGGGCGAGAGATCATGTGACTTCAACTTTATATGTCTGTTGGGCTGTTCAGGCAGGACTCAATATTCTCTATGGATTGCCAAAACTGACGCGTAAGGAAAAGCTCTCCGGAGTCTATACGCATTCCCTACAGAAAGATTTTCATCCCCTGATTCGTGGATTTGATGACTCTTTTCTTGCCCCACATTCCAGATATGCAGATTTTCCCGTTGATTACATTCGCGAAAATACCAGTCTCGATATCCTTGCGACTTCAGAAGATGCAGGGATGTATCTGGCAACCAGCCCGGATAAACGTCATGTGTTTGTGACTGGTCATCCTGAATATGATGCCTTCACACTACACGGTGAGTACGTCCGGGATCTAGGCGAAGGCTTGGAGCCAACCATCCCAGTCAACTATTACCAGAATGATAACCCCGACAATCAGCCCATCGCCAGCTGGCGAAGTCACGGACATCTGCTGTTTTCAAACTGGCTCAACTATTGTGTTTACCAACAAACGCCCTATGATCTGGAACATTTCAGTGAAGATAAATTTACCAAAGATGATTAAAACAACATCATTTTATCCAAGCGCGGCCTGAATTCAGGTCGCTCTTTTTTATCTGCGTCGCAAGATATACGCTGCCATATTTCATCGCTGTTAAATCATTTTATCATCCATCAGATAAACGAAAGCGTGATTGAGCGGAGGGTATTATATGACACGTCGGTTAATTCTAGGATGGTGGTTGATCGTTTCAGGTTGCAGCCATACAGCACCTTCCCCTTCTGAGCATGACCGGATTGCAGACGCAAGAATTACCCTGAGTATTGCCTACCTTCACCGTCATGAACCTCAAAAAGCGCTGTTCAATCTGATACAGGCTGGCAAAATCGCCCCCCATTATATTCGATTACAACTCGCGCAAGCCTATTACTATGAAACGGTTGGGGAAACAGACAAAGCCAAACAACAATATGTTCTGGCACTGAACGAACATCCGAACCATCCGGATGTATACAACAACTATGGGACATTTCTATGTAAACAGGGGGATGTCAAACAGGCCCAAAACTATTTCGCACAAGTTTACTCAAGAGCAAACTATCCTCAGATTGCAGCCAGCTATGAGAATGCCGCGCTCTGCTCACTCAAATCCGGAAACACTTTGCAGGCAAATCAATATTTTTTACAGGCACTGAAACATGACCCAAAGCGATTCCAGTCTCAGTTTTATCTGGTTCAGATGGCAATCAAAGCTCGGCAATTCGCTGTTGCCAGAACTCGTCTTGCCACGTTTATTCAAGACTTCGGAACAACGAAACAATCACTGGCATTGCAGTATCAACTGGATCAGGAAATAACTCGCCATCGCTAATCACGAGGCGTTCTTGGCCAACGCATGGGATGATATGGTTTCAACTTATGTCGTTGTTTGTAATGGAGGCGTCTGCGTTTTAAAACATATTGTGTCCGGTGAATCCGCAAATATTCTCGGATGACAAGCCGAATGAATAAAATCAGCCCAATCACAAGCATAATACCAATCACGATCAGAGCCGGTCGGCACAACCAATCAGGCTTACATGGTGCATAATAAAAAACCTGAACATCCATCATCAGGCTCCTTTCAGGATAGCGGGCTCTACATCGTATTCAGGCATAAGCAACGAATTATCTTCGCCTTCTCGGTCGCCTTGAACGTTTGATCACGCGTTCAGATTTCAATCGATGCCTTTCTTTATAATGCAATTTGCGACGTTCTTGAACATATTTGGTACGATTCTTAATGCGAATATATTCACGAATGACAAGGATAATCATCCAAACAACCACACATGCCACCACGACGTAGAATGTCAACATCAAAGACCGACATAACCAATAAGGTTGACACGGCAAGTACATATCAGCATCCATTTCAACCTCCCTGATCGCTAGTTCAGCATGAAACGATCTGCTTTAAACCTAGCACGCTTTCAACGTATACACATTGCTCTGACTAACAATTTCAACTTTATACTGACTGTATCTTAAGACACATGGTTCTTCACAAACTGAATAAAGGCCTGATTTGCATAAGACAGATAGCCATCATTACGCCACGCTAATGCCAAATGCACAGGTACCGGGGGATCAAAAGGAATCGCACGAACACTCGGTTCCTGTTCCGTCACCAATTCAAGTAATGCACTGATGGCATACTCACGTTTCACAATCCTTAAAATCATCGGTAACAGATTGGTTTCAAATGAAATCTGAGCATGAAAATTATGAGCCAAGCAGGCTTGCTCAATAAATTCTCGATGGTAATAACCCGGTTGAAAGGTAACCAGCTCATGTTGTAAAAAAGTATCCAGACGGATATGGGCAGTATCGGCCAATTCATGGTGTTGACCGACAACTGCGACCATCTGTGATGTCAGTAACGGATCAACGCTCAGTCCCTCAGGGATATCCCGGTTTAAAATCACACCAATATCCAATTCTCCGGTCAACAACATATTCCGGATGGACTGACCACCCGCCTCAACTACCGTCATTTTCAGATTCGGATAGTGACTCTTAAAAGCCATGACAATTTCAGGGAAAAAATAAGACCCGGTCATACTCGGCGTTCCCAAACGAACCTCCCCTTTTACCAGACCTTTCAATTCATCCATTGCTAAGTGAGCATCATCGACCTGTTGTAAAATACGTTGCGCATATTCATACAGTACCAGACCTTCATCAGTCATACTCACTTTACGCTCATCTCTTTTGAGCAAACGGGTTCCCAATTGCTGCTCAAATTTCTTAATCGAAATACTCAAAGCTGACTGGGCAATATGCAGCGATCGAGCCGCTGCGGTAAAACTCCCGGATTGGACAATCGCGGTGAAATGTTTCAGTTGACGAATTTCCATGATATACAAATTATATAGCAACGATATTTTTAATATATTTTATTAATTAGGGGACTAATGTTACGTTGGTCACAGGATAAACGACAGGACAAATGAATGATCGAATGCCATACCCCCCAATATCGTCAGGTTTCTTTTGGATTAGCTTTCGGTGCTTTCATTGTCTTTTGTAATTTATATCTTTTTCAGCCCATTCTCCCCCATATGGCCGAGCTCTATCAGTTGTCTGAAACGAAAGTTAACTGGCTCTTCGCGGCGTCAACATTAGCGTTATCCGTCACTTTAGTACCTTGGGCAATCTGTTCCGAAGTGTTCGGACGCCGAAAAATCATGATGATTGGCTTACTGACACTCCCTTTGCTTGGTCTTGCCCTTTTGATTCATCCAACATGGTGGACCCTTGTCACAGCACGAGCACTGACCGGTGTCGCGATTGCTGCCTTTGCCTCTGTTGCTGTCGCTTATATGGTTGAAGAATTTTCGCCTCAGGCCTTTCAAGCTGCGATCGGGAGTTATATCGCAGCGAATTCGTTGGGTGGCATTTGTGGACGGATTGCCGGAGGAAACCTCACTGATCTGTTCAGCTGGCAAACCGCTGTCGCGGTGGTCAGTGTCTTGAGCATCGCTGGCGCATTATATGTTTACTTCAGGCTCCCGCCTCAGCAACATTTTATCCCTCGTAAAGGACAGTTTTTACAACATCAACGCTCCGTATTAATGCATCTTCGTCAACCGAAGCTATGGATGGCGATGTTGTTTGGTGGTGCAAATTTTGCTTTGTTTGTGAACTTGTACTCTGTAATGGGATTTCGTTTAGTTGCTGCGCCCTATTCGATTCCTGTCGGACTGGCATCACTGATCTTCGTCTGTTATCTGGGAGGTACACTGAGTTCACGTCTTACTGCTCGCTGGCTCAAACACCACGGTACTGTTACTGGCCTGATTGCCGGAACATGCCTGAGTCTATTCGGTATGTGGCTCGCCATGATTGAGTCGCTACCGATGCTCATTATTGCTTTAATCTGTATCAGCTCAGGAGCCTTTTTTAGTCACACATTGGCTTACACTTGGGTGAGTCAACATGCCAAACAGGCAAAGGCAACAGCAACCGCGCTTTATTTAGTGCATTATTACTTGGGAGGAAGTCTTGGCGGGTTCTTTCTGATTGCTTGTTGGCAGCATGGCGGCTGGCATATGGTCGTTGCCGGAGGGACAGTTATCTATTTATTGCTGTTTATCTTATGCTGGCGACTGAAAGCGTTTGAAACTTTCCAGATACAACAACATACGAACTCCATCTAAATTTCATGGTATTCTGCCTGCAAATTTTTCACGCAGTGACTTCATATTATGAACTCTCAATCAGAGTATACACGGATCCATCAAATGGTCGAACAATGGCTGACTCAAGTTGTCATCGGTCTGAATTTATGTCCTTTTGCAGCCAAACCGTATAAAAAGAAGCAGATCAAAATCCATATCAGCCAGGCGCGGCAAGATGACGAATTACTGGAAGATATCTATCAGCAGTTGCTCGAATTAAACACGACTCCACCTGAACAGCTGGAAACAACGCTGGTTGTTGTGCCCCATTTTCTTTCATCATTTGATGATTACAATCAGTTCATTGACTGGATTGACGCTCTGATCATACAACATCAGTGGGAAGGGATTTATCAAGTTGCTACTTTTCATCCCGATTACTGCTTTGCCGACAATCATCCTGAAGATGATGACAACCTCACCAACAAATCCCCCTATCCGATTTATCATCTCATCCGTGAAGAAAGTATCGAGAAAGCCCTTACGTACTACCCTCACCCCGAATTAATTCCTGACCATAATATTGAGCGGATAAAAAACCTTACATCTGAAGAAAAGAATAGATTATTCAGCTATTTGATAACTAATCATTACCAGTGACACAAATAAAAAAGCCAGTGCGGAACTCCCACACTGGCTTTCATGTTTCCGCGAAAATACAGCGAAGTGATTAACCGTGATACTTCACCGAGAACTCATGATCATTAATAATCACAGCAATGGTGCTACTTGCATCAAAACTGGAATCATGGCCAAAATCGGCAACATTCACATCGTTGATATTCAGGTGAGTTTGTCCATGCTCAGACGTCACTTCAACATGTTGATCCAGATATTGTTGAATTGCATCACTATTCTGGTTATCTAATACATCAGCTAACAGATTAGATAAGTCAATTGCATCCTCAGAGCTATCGAAATCCTGAATTTTATCAACAGAAGATGAGTCCAGAACAAACAGGTCTTGACCCGCACCACCAACCAGTAGATCAGAGCCATCCGCATGATTGTCACGTGACCCACCAATCAAAACATCATTACCTGCACCACCGGAGAGATAATCATCCCCCTGACCACCAATCAAGATATCATCACCGACACTACCAGAGAGATAATCATCACCCCGACCACCAATCAGAATATCATTGCCATCCCGGCCATATAGATGATCATCACCGCGTCCGCCCTCGAGCAGATCGCCCTCACCACCATAACTACTGACAATGGTATCATCACCATTTCCGCCGTTTAACCAATCGGCACCACCGAGTCCACCATCAATCCAGTCGTCACCGTCATGGCCATCAATATGATCATTGTCGGGTGAGCCGACTAAGTGATTGCTGTGATTGTCACCATCAGTTTGCCAATAATGGTCGGCTGCAAATTGGTCGATTCGCTCCTCATACCCTGCTGCCATTGCCTCATGGTCAGTGATCACATCAACAGAACCGGCTGCGGTTACATCACCATTCACTGTCGGATAAGCATCACTACCCAGTACGGAATAATCTCCAGTAGCACCATCAGTCACATCAGCCAACGACACCGTTAATTGATGGGCACCACCCTGATCCCAATAGATAATTTCAACCGTCTGATAGCCAGAGCCATCCACGGTAAAGGTAAATGTATCGGTTGTCTCAGACTGAATACCGTCATATGCAGCGACAACGACGCCATTAATCTTAACCTGATAACCGTCATCAGCGGTGACTTTGATTGAATAAGTGCCACTATCAAGTGCAACACCACCTGTTAAACGAACAACAGCATCTGATGAATTTTCCTTATCGTTGAAAACCACAGAGCTATCATCACCGGTGTCTTCCAACCACTCTTCGAGATTGGTGCGACCATTCAACCAGTAGGATGCATCATATCCCCCTAAGTCATGCGCAAATAAATCACTCTGATAATTGACTTGGGTCGAGGTAAATTCAGCATTCGGATCCTGATTCTGGATAATCCCCAATGCATCAGCAAGACTATCGACATTATTCCAGTGATTAGACCAATCTTCCTGATAATTATAAAACTCACCATGAAGACCTGAGCTCAACGGTGCGGCAGAACTCCCAGATACCTCAAAGTTCAGTGAACTGGTGGCACTATCGCCATCATGATCCGTGACCACATAGTTAAATGAGTCAGTTGCCGTTGTCCCTTCATCCAACGCCGCCTGCGCATCTTCATTGACGTCATAGGTATAATGACCATCAGCATAAACAGTGAGCGTGCCATATTCCCCATGGATCACAGTGGCACCGTTATTCTCTGTGCCCGATTCCCACACCACTGAAGCCATGCCGTCGGCACCGGCATCATAATCGACCATCCCTGTAACGATTTGGTCAGGCTGAGAATCCGGATGAGAGTTCAGGCTCGCAACGAGCGTATAAGTTTCGGTGTCACCTTCTTCTGTCACGACCGTTTTCGAAATCGTACCGTCGTCATTCTTAAAGCCTTCAATATCCAATCGATACATGACACCATCGATCTCGACATCAACGTAATCCGTCGTCACCGTAATTGAGTCACCATCCGCACCCGTATTATTTGAGGTTTCGTCATGGTCAACATTCAAATTTACTGTAACCGACTGAGTCACACCATTAATTGTCACCTGGGTAACAATTGTTAATACCGTACTATCCAGTGTCGATTCATTGCTCAATACCGAACCATTGTGATGAACTAAGGTCGCCAGTGCAAATGGCTGCCCCTCAGTATAATCATGCGAACCTTGCTGTGATGACACTTGATATGAAGAATAACTACTATCCCACGGCCCCGAGGTTCCCCAAGCAACGCTTGAATCCGTTTGTTGAGTATGCCAGTTACCATTATCGAAAACAGAGTTGCCCAATGACACGGTCGTCCCAGCAACGGAAAAATTAAAGGGGCCATCATCGGCTTCAACCACAACGTCTGTCGTATGGGAATCGGGTGAATCATCTTCAATCGAGACTTGAACGGATTGGGTTGAAACGGTTTGACCATCATCTGCAGAGATACCGAAATCAACTTGAAGTGAATCTTCACCTGCTGAGTCAGGATGATCAACCGAACCTTGCATATCAACCGTATACGAATAGTCGCCATCTCCCTGATCGGAAAGGCTAATCGTCATCACGGTTTCACCATTTGCCTGACCAATCAAAGAACCATCTTCCAGCAACGTCCAGATGATCGCGATACCATGGCTATATAATGCCGTTGTTGGCGCAACAAGTGACAATGTCACAGAAGAAGAGTCCGAATCGGAGACAGAAAAAGCTCCTGAAGCTTGTCTGGCATTTGTTGTATCACGACTACCAGTCGTATCAGGATTCCCCTGCGCTAAACCTTCTTCAGAAATCGAGACCTGTTTTGCCGAATCTTCCAAAGCAATGACAGGCTCATCATTGGTACCAGTGATATCAATCTCGATTTGCTGTGTGGTGCCGTCACTTGCGGTCAGGGTGATGGTATCGGTCACCTGCTCCCCATCCGCCAGGGACTGCGCTTTGCTTTGATCTAAGGTATAAGTCCATTGGCCATCGACCAGTGTCAGGCTACCGTAAACCCCACTAACCGTGGTATCGGCAAACACCGGATTATCGTTTGCATCCGCATCCGTAATCTCGATGGTGCCACTCACCTGCGTCACATCACCGATATCACCTTCGGTCACCGCGCCGGTGAAGGTTCCGGTCACCTCGGGTGTATCATCGGTGCCGGTCACCGTAATCGTCAGTGTGGTGGTATCCGTCGCGCCACGATCATCGGTCACGGTGATTGGCACTTCAATTACCTGTTTTTCACCCGCAGCCAACGCATCATAACCGGAGGCATCAAAGCTGTAGTCACCATCGGCATTTAAAGTCAAACCAGGGACAGATGATTCAGTGCTAAACGTTAAATTGGCGTTATCGGGCAAGTCCACATCGCTCGCCGTGAGACTGCCACTAATGGTCGCATCTTCGGCCACCGTACCCGTGGCGGCTTGTGCCTCCGGCGCATCATTGGTGCCCACTACTCTAATGGTCAATGTGGTCGTACCCGTCGCACCGAGATCATCGGTGACCGTGACCGGCACTTTGATCACCTGTATCTCACCCGCAGCCAACGCATCATAGCTGGAAGCATCAAAACTGTAAGTACCATCAGCATTGAACGTCAAGCCTGCCACATTCGACTCGATACTAAACGTCAGACTCGCGTCATCCGGTAAATCGACATCAGTGGCGATGATGCGACCAGTAATCGCGTCATCTTCCGCCACTATCCCCGCAGCTGTATTCACCACCGGTGCATCATTGGTCCCGGTCACCGTAATTGTCAGTGTGGTGCCCGTCTCCGCACCGCGATCATCGGTGACCGTGACAGGCACTTTAATTACCTGAGTCTCACCTGCCGCTAAAGCGTCATAATCGGAGGCATCAAAACTATACGTGCCATCAGCATTGAGCGTCAGGCCTAACACATTCGATTCGGTGCTATACGTCAGACTGGCGTCATCCGGTAAGTCCACATCGGTTGCCATAATACTGCCAGTAATGGTGGCATCTTCAGTCACCGCGTTCGTCGCTGCCTGTGCCATCGGCGCATCATTGGTCCCCACCACCATAATGGTCAGCGTCGTGGTATCCGTCGCACCCCGATCATCGGTCACGGTGATTGGTACTTCAATCACCTGTTTCTCACCCGCAGCCAACGCATCATAGCTAGACGCATCAAAGCTATAACTGCCATCCGCATTAAGCGTCAGGCCGGTAACATTTGATTCGGTGCTAAACACCAGATTTTGACCGTCGGGTAAATCGACATCTGTGGCAATAATGCGACCAGTAATCGTGGTATCTTCCGCCACAATTCCCACCGCTGCATGAGCTTGCGGCGCATCATTGGTGCCGGTCACCGTAATCGTCAATGTGGTAGTATCCGTCGCCCCCTGATCATCAGTGACCGTCACCGGCACTTCAATCACTTGCGTCTCGCCTGCCGACAATTGGTCATAACCGGACGCATCAAAACTATACGTGCCATCGGCATTGAAGGTCAGCCCGGGGACGGTTGAGTCCGTGCTATACGTCAGACTGGCGTTATCCGGTAAATCGACATCGCTCGCCGTGAGACTGCCGCTAATCGTGGCATCTTCAGTCACCGCGTTCGTCGCTGCCTGTGCTACCGGCGCATCGTTAGTGCCGGTGATCTCAATTTGAATTTGCTGTGTGGTGCCGTCGCTCGCAGTCAGGGTAATAGTATCGGTGGCCTGCTCCCCATCCGCCAGTGATTGGGCTTTACTTTGATCTAAGGTGTAGGTCCATTTGCCATCGGCCAGTGTCAGACTGCCGTAAGCTCCACTGACCGTGGTATCAGCAAACACTGGTGTATCACCGGCATCTGCATCGGTGATCGCGATGGTGCCATTCACCTGTGCTACATCACCGACATCCCCTTCGGTCACCTGACCAGTCAAGGTCCCGGTCACCACCGGGGCATCATCCGAACCGGTTACCGTAATGGTCAGTGTCGTCGTATCGGTCGCGCCACGATCATCGGTCACAGTGATTGGCACTTCAATCACCTGTTGTTCACCCGCAGCCAACGCATCATAGCTAGACGCATCAAAGCTATAACTGCCATCCGCATTGAGCGTCAGACCGGTAACATTCGATTCGGTGCTAAATACCAGATTTTGACCATCTGGTAAATCGACATCGGTCGCCGTGAGGCTGCCGGTAATAGAGGCATCTTCGGCCACAATTCCCACCGCGGCTTGTGCCTCCGGTGCATCATTGGTCCCGGTCACCGTAATTGTCAATGTGGTGGTACTGCTCGCATTGTGATCATCCGTCACCGTCACCGGTACTTCTATCACTTGCGTCTCACCTGCCGACAATTGGTCATAACCGGACGCATCAAAACTATACGTGCCATCGGCATTGAAGGTCAGACCGGACACCGTTGAGTCCGTGCTATACGTCAGACTGGCGTTATCCGGTAAATCGACATCGCTCGCCGTGAGGCTGCCGCTAATCGTGGCATTTTCAGTCACCGAGTTCGTCGCTGCCTGTGCCACCGGCGCATCGTTAGTGCCGGTGATCTCAATTTGAATTTGCTGTGTGGTGCCGTCGCTCGCAGTCAGGGTAATAGTATCGGTGGCCTGCTCCCCATCCGCCAGTGATTGGGTTTTACTTTGATCTAGGGTGTAGGTCCATTTGCCATCGGCCAGTGTCAGACTGCCGTAAGCTCCACTGACTGTGGTATCAGCAAACACTGGCGTATCACCGGCATCCGCATCGGTGATCGCGATGGTGCCATTCACCTGTGCCACATCACCGACATCCCCTTCGGTCACCTGACCAGTCAAGGTCCCGGTCACCACCGGGGCATCATCCGTACCGGTTACCGTAATGGTCAGTGTCGTCGTATCCGTCGCGCCACGATCATCGGTCACCGTGATCGGCACTTCAATCACTTGCGTCTCGCCTGCCGACAATTGGTCATAGCCGGAGGCATCAAAGCTATAACTACCATCCGCATTGAGCGTCAGACCGGTAACATTCGATTCGGTGCTAAACACCAGATTTTGACCATCTGGTAAATCGACATCGGTGGCGGTGAGACTGCCGGTAATAGAGGCGTCTTCGGCCACAATTCCCACCGCGGCTTGTGCCTCCGGTGCATCATTGGTACCCACGACCGTAATGGTCAGTGTCGTCGTATCCGTCGCACCCTGATCATCGGTCACAGTGATCGGCACTTCAATCACCTGTTGTTCACCCGCAGCCAACGCATCATAACCGGAGGCATCAAAGCTATAACTGCCATCCGCATTAAGCGTCAGACCGGTAACATTCGATTCGGTGCTAAACACCAAATTTTGACCATCTGGTAAATCGACATCGGTGGCGGTGAGGCTGCCGGTAATAGAGGCGTCTTCGGCCACAATTCCCACCGCGGCCTTCGCCTCCGGTGCATCGTTAGTGCCGGTGATCTCAATTTGAATTTGCTGTGTGGTGCCGTCGCTCGCAGTCAGGGTAATAGTATCGGTGGCCTGCTCCCCATCCGCCAGTGATTGGGCTTTACTTTGATCTAAGGTGTAGGTCCATTTGCCATCGGCCAGTGTCAGACTGCCGTAAGCTCCACTGACTGTGGTATCAGCAAACACTGGTGTATCACCGGCATCTGCATCGGTGATCGCGATGGTGCCATTCACCTGTGCCACATCACCGACATCCCCTTCGGTCACCTGACCAGTCAAGGTCCCGGTCACCACCGGGGCATCATCCGTACCGGTTACCGTAATGGTCAGTGTCGTCGTATCCGTCGCGCCACGATCATCGGTCACAGTGATCGGCACTTCAATCACTTGCGTCTCGCCTGCCGACAATTGGTCATAGCCGGAGGCATCAAAGCTATAACTGCCATCCGCATTGAGCGTCAGACCGGTAACATTCGATTCGGTGCTAAACACCAAATTTTGACCATCTGGTAAGTCCACATCGGTCGCGGTGAGGCTGCCAGTAATAGAGGCGTCTTCGGCCACAATTCCCACCGCGGCCTGCGCCTCCGGTGCATCATTGGTCCCGGTCACCGTAATTGTCAATGTGGTGGTACTGCTCGCATTGTGATCATCCGTCACCGTCACCGGCACTTCTATCACTTGCGTCTCACCTGCCGACAATTGGTCATAACCGGACGCATCAAAACTATACGTGCCATCGGCATTGAAGGTCAGACCGGGCACGGTTGAGTCCGTGCTATACGTCAGACTGGCGTTATCCGGTAAATCGACATCGCTCGCCGTGAGGCTGCCGCTAATCGTGGCATCTTCAGTCACCGCGTTCGTCGCTGCCTGTGCCACCGGCGCATCGTTAGTGCCGGTGATCTCAATTTGAATTTGCTGTGTGGTGCCGTCGCTCGCAGTCAGGGTAATAGTATCGGTGGCCTGCTCCCCATCCGCCAGTGATTGGGTTTTACTTTGATCTAGGGTGTAGGTCCATTTGCCATCGGCCAGTGTCAGACTGCCGTAAGCTCCACTGACCGTGGTATCAGCAAACACTGGTGTATCACCGGCATCTGCATCGGTGATCGCGATGGTGCCATTCACCTGTGCTACATCACCGACATCCCCTTCGGTCACCTGACCAGTCAAGGTCCCGGTCACCACTGGGGCATCATCCGTACCGGTTACCGTAATGGTCAGTGTCGTCGTATCGGTCGCGCCACGATCATCAGTCACCGTGATCGGCACTTCAATCACTTGCGTCTCGCCTGCCGACAATTGGTCATAGCCGGAGGCATCAAAGCTATAACTACCATCCGCATTGAGCGTCAGACCGGTAACATTCGATTCGGTGCTAAACACCAGATTTTGACCATCTGGTAAATCGACATCGGTGGCGGTGAGGCTGCCGGTAATAGAGGCGTCTTCGGCCACAATTCCCACCGCGGCTTGTGCCTCCGGTGCATCATTGGTACCCACGACCGTAATGGTCAGTGTCGTTGTATCCGTCGCACCCTGATCATCGGTCACGGTGATTGGCACTTCAATCACCTGTTGTTCACCCGCAGCCAACGCATCATAGCTAGACGCATCAAAGCTATAACTGCCATCCGCATTGAGCGTCAGACCGGTAACATTCGATTCGGTGCTAAATACCAGATTTTGACCATCTGGTAAATCGACATCGGTCGCCGTGAGGCTGCCGGTAATAGAGGCATCTTCGGCCACAATTCCCACCGCGGCCTGCGCCTCCGGTGCATCATTGGTGCCGGTCACCGTAATGGTCAGTGTCGTGGTATCCGTCGCACCCCGATCATCGGTCACGGTGATTGGTACTTCAATTACCTGTTTTTCACCCGCAGCCAACGCATCATAACCGGAGGCATCAAAGCTATAACTGCCATCCGCATTGAGCGTCAGACCGGTAACATTCGATTCGGTGCTAAACACCAAATTTTGACCATCTGGTAAATCGACATCGGTGGCGGAGAGACTGCCGGTAATAGAGGCGTCTTCGGCCACAATTCCCACCGCAGCCTGCGCCTCCGGTGCATCATTGGTGCCGGTCACCGTAATTGTCAATGTGGTGGTACTGCTCGCATTGTGATCATCCGTCACCGTCACCGGCACTTCTATCACTTGCGTCTCACCGGCCGACAGTTGGTCATAACCGGACGCATCAAAACTATACGTGCCATCGGCATTGAAGGTCAGACCAGGCACGGTTGAGTCCGTGCTATACGTCAGACTGGCGTTATCCGGTAAATCGACATCGCTCGCCGTGAGGCTGCCGCTAATCGTGGCATTTTCAGTCACCGCGTTCGTCGCTGCCTGTGCCACCGGCGCATCGTTAGTGCCGGTGATCTCAATTTGAATTTGCTGTGTGGTGCCGTCGCTCGCAGTCAGGGTAATAGTATCGGTCACCTGCTCCCCATCCGCCAGTGACTGCGCTTTACTTTGATCTAAGGTGTAGGTCCATTTACCATCGGCCAGTGTCAGACTGCCGTAAGCTCCACTGACCGTGGTATCAGCAAACACTGGTGTATCACCGACATCTGCATCGGTGATCGCGATGGTGCCACTCACCTGAGCTACATCACCGACATCCCCTTCGGTCACCTGACCAGTCAAGGTCCCGGTCACCACTGGGGCATCATCCGTACCGGTTACCGTAATGGTCAGTGTCGTCGTATCGGTCACGCCACGATCATCAGTCACCGTGATCGGCACTTCAATCACCTGTTGTTCACCCGCAGCCAACGCATCATAACCGGAGGCATCAAAGCTATAACTGCCATCCGCATTGAGCGTCAGACCGGTAACATTCGATTCGGTGCTAAACACCAGATTTTGACCATCTGGTAAGTCCACATCGGTGGCGGTGAGGCTGCCAGTAATAGAGGCATCTTCGGCCACAATTCCCACCGCGGCTTGTGCCTCCGGTGCATCATTGGTACCCACGACCGTAATGGTCAGTGTCGTCGTATCCGTCGCACCCTGATCATCGGTCACAGTGATCGGCACTTCAATCACTTGCGTCTCACCTGCCGACAATTGGTCATAACCGGACGCATCAAAACTATACGTGCCATCGGCATTGAAGGTCAGACCGGGCACGGTTGAGTCCGTGCTATACGTCAGACTGGCGTTATCCGGTAAATCGACATCGCTCGCCGTGAGACTGCCGGTAATAGAGGCATCTTCAGTCACCGAGTTCGTCGCTGCCTGTGCCACCGGCGCATCGTTAGTGCCGGTGATCTCAATTTGAATTTGCTGTGTGGTGCCGTCGCTCGCAGTCAGGGTAATAGTATCGGTGGCCTGCTCCCCATCCGCCAGTGATTGGGCTTTACTTTGATCTAAGGTGTAGGTCCATTTGCCATCGGCCAATGTCAGACTGCCGTAAGCTCCACTGACCGTGGTATCAGCAAACACTGGCGTATCACCGGCATCCGCATCGGTGATCGCGATGGTACCACTCACTTGTGCCACATCACCGATATCCCCTTCGGTCACCTGACCTGTCAAGGTCCCGGTCACCACCGGGGCATCATCCGTACCGGTTACCGTAATGGTCAGTGTCGTCGTATCGGTCGCGCCACGATCATCGGTCACGGTGATCGGCACTTCAATCACTTGCGTCTCGCCTGCCGACAATTGGTCATAGCCGGAGGCATCAAAGCTATAACTACCATCCGCATTGAGCGTCAGACCGGTAACATTCGATTCGGTGCTAAACACCAAATTTTGACCATCTGGTAAATCAACATCGGTGGCGGTGAGACTGCCGGTAATAGAGGCGTCTTCGGCCACAATTCCCACCGCGGCCTTCGCCTCCGGTGCATCGTTAGTACCGGTGATCTCAATTTGAATTTGCTGTGTGGTGCCGTCGCTCGCAGTCAGGGTAATAGTATCGGTGGCCTGCTCCCCATCCGCCAGTGATTGGGTTTTACTTTGATCTAAGGTGTAGGTCCATTTGCCATCGGCCAGTGTCAGACTGCCGTAAGCTCCACTGACCGTGGTATCAGCAAACACTGGCGTATCACCGGCATCTGCATCGGTGATCGCGATGGTGCCATTCACCTGTGCTACATCACCGACATCCCCTTCGGTCACCTGACCAGTCAAGGTCCCGGTCACCACCGGGGCATCATCCGTACCGGTTACCGTAATGGTCAGTGTCGTCGTATCGGTCGCGCCACGATCATCAGTCACCGTGATCGGCACTTCAATCACTTGCGTCTCGCCTGCCGACAATTGGTCATAGCCGGAGGCATCAAAGCTATAACTGCCATCCGCATTGAGCGTCAGACCGGTAACATTCGATTCGGTGCTAAATACCAGATTTTGACCATCAGGTAAATCCACATCGGTCGCCGTGAGACTGCCAGTAATAGAGGCGTCTTCGGCCACAATTCCCACCGCGGCTTGTGCCTCCGGTGCATCATTGGTCCCGGTCACCGTAATTGTCAATGTGGTGGTACTGCTCGCATTGTGATCATCGGTCACCGTCACCGGTACTTCTATCACTTGCGTCTCACCGGCCGACAATTGGTCATAACCGGACGCATCAAAACTATACGTGCCATCGGCATTGAAGGTCAGACCAGGCACGGTTGAGTCCGTGCTATACGTCAGACTGGCGTTATCCGGTAAATCGACATCGCTCGCCGTGAGACTGCCGCTAATCGTGGCATCTTCAGTCACCGAGTTCGTCGCTGCCTGTGCTACCGGCGCATCGTTAGTGCCGGTGATCTCAATTTGAATTTGCTGTGTGGTGCCGTCGCTCGCAGTCAGGGTAATAGTATCGGTCACCTGCTCCCCATCCGCCAGTGACTGCGCTTTACTTTGATCTAAGGTGTAGGTCCATTTACCATCGGCCAGTGTCAGACTGCCGTAAGCTCCACTGACCGTGGTATCAGCAAACACTGGTGTATCACTGGCATCTGCATCGGTGATCGCGATGGTGCCACTCACCTGAGCTACATCACCGACATCCCCTTCGGTCACCTGACCAGTCAAGGTCCCGGTCACCACTGGGGCATCATCCGTACCGGTTACCGTAATGGTCAGTGTCGTCGTATCGGTCACGCCACGATCATCAGTCACCGTGATCGGCACTTCAATCACCTGTTGTTCACCCGCAGCCAACGCATCATAACCGGAGGCATCAAAGCTATAACTGCCATCCGCATTGAGCGTCAGACCGGTAACATTCGATTCGGTGCTAAACACCAGATTTTGACCATCTGGTAAGTCCACATCGGTGGCGGTGAGGCTGCCAGTAATAGAGGCATCTTCGGCCACAATTCCCACCGCGGCTTGTGCCTCCGGTGCATCATTGGTACCCACGACCGTAATGGTCAGTGTCGTCGTATCCGTCGCACCCTGATCATCGGTCACAGTGATCGGCACTTCAATCACTTGCGTCTCACCTGCCGACAATTGGTCATAACCGGACGCATCAAAACTATACGTGCCATCGGCATTGAAGGTCAGACCGGGCACGGTTGAGTCCGTGCTATACGTCAGACTGGCGTTATCCGGTAAATCGACATCGCTCGCCGTGAGACTGCCGGTAATAGAGGCATCTTCAGTCACCGAGTTCGTCGCTGCCTGTGCCACCGGCGCATCGTTAGTGCCGGTGATCTCAATTTGAATTTGCTGTGTGGTGCCGTCGCTCGCAGTCAGGGTAATAGTATCGGTGGCCTGCTCCCCATCCGCCAGTGATTGGGTTTTACTTTGATCTAGGGTGTAGGTCCATTTGCCATCGGCCAGTGTCAGACTGCCGTAAGCTCCACTGACTGTGGTATCAGCAAACACTGGCGTATCACCGGCATCTGCATCGGTGATCGCGATGGTGCCATTCACCTGTGCCACATCACCGACATCCCCTTCGGTCACCTGACCAGTCAAGGTCCCGGTCACCACCGGGGCATCATCCGTACCGGTTACCGTAATGGTCAGTGTCGTCGTATCCGTCGCGCCACGATCATCGGTCACCGTGATCGGCACTTCAATCACTTGCGTCTCGCCTGCCGACAATTGGTCATAGCCGGAGGCATCAAAGCTATAACTACCATCCGCATTGAGCGTCAGACCGGTAACATTCGATTCGGTGCTAAACACCAAATTTTGACCATCTGGTAAATCAACATCGGTGGCGGTGAGACTGCCGGTAATAGAGGCGTCTTCGGCCACAATTCCCACCGCGGCCTTCGCCTCCGGTGCATCGTTAGTACCGGTGATCTCAATTTGAATTTGCTGTGTGGTGCCGTCGCTCGCAGTCAGGGTAATAGTATCGGTGGCCTGCTCCCCATCCGCCAGTGATTGGGTTTTACTTTGATCTAAGGTGTAGGTCCATTTGCCATCGGCCAGTGTCAGACTGCCGTAAGCTCCACTGACCGTGGTATCAGCAAACACTGGCGTATCACCGGCATCTGCATCGGTGATCGCGATGGTGCCATTCACCTGTGCTACATCACCGACATCCCCTTCGGTCACCTGACCAGTCAAGGTCCCGGTCACCACCGGGGCATCATCCGTACCGGTTACCGTAATGGTCAGTGTCGTCGTATCGGTCGCGCCACGATCATCAGTCACCGTGATCGGCACTTCAATCACTTGCGTCTCGCCTGCCGACAATTGGTCATAGCCGGAGGCATCAAAGCTATAACTGCCATCCGCATTGAGCGTCAGACCGGTAACATTCGATTCGGTGCTAAATACCAGATTTTGACCATCAGGTAAATCCACATCGGTCGCCGTGAGACTGCCAGTAATAGAGGCGTCTTCGGCCACAATTCCCACCGCGGCTTGTGCCTCCGGTGCATCATTGGTCCCGGTCACCGTAATTGTCAATGTGGTGGTACTGCTCGCATTGTGATCATCGGTCACCGTCACCGGTACTTCTATCACTTGCGTCTCACCGGCCGACAATTGGTCATAACCGGACGCATCAAAACTATACGTGCCATCGGCATTGAAGGTCAGACCAGGCACGGTTGAGTCCGTGCTATACGTCAGACTGGCGTTATCCGGTAAATCGACATCGCTCGCCGTGAGACTGCCGCTAATCGTGGCATCTTCAGTCACCGAGTTCGTCGCTGCCTGTGCTACCGGCGCATCGTTAGTGCCGGTGATCTCAATTTGAATTTGCTGTGTGGTGCCGTCGCTCGCAGTCAGGGTAATAGTATCGGTGGCCTGCTCCCCATCCGCCAGTGATTGGGCTTTACTTTGATCTAAGGTGTAGGTCCATTTGCCATCGGCCAGTGTCAGACTGCCGTAAGCTCCACTGACCGTGGTATCAGCAAACACTGGTGTATCACCGGCATCTGCATCGGTGATCGCGATGGTGCCATTCACCTGTGCTACATCACCGACATCCCCTTCGGTCACCTGACCAGTCAAGGTCCCGGTCACCACCGGGGCATCATCCGAACCGGTTACCGTAATGGTCAGTGTCGTCGTATCGGTCGCGCCACGATCATCGGTCACAGTGATCGGCACTTCAATCACTTGCGTCTCGCCTGCCGACAATTGGTCATAGCCGGAGGCATCAAAGCTATAACTGCCATCCGCATTGAAGGTCAAACCAGGGACAGATGATTCAGTGCTAAACGTTAAATTGGCGTTATCCGGTAAGTCGACATCGCTCGCCGTGAGACTGCCACTAATGATCGCATCTTCGGTCACCGCACCCGTGGCGGCTTGTGCCTCCGGTGCATCATTGGTACCCACGACCGTAATGGTCAGTGTCGTTGTATCCGTCGCACCCTGATCATCGGTCACGGTGATTGGCACTTCAATCACCTGTTGTTCACCCGCAGCCAACGCATCATAGCTAGACGCATCAAAGCTATAACTGCCATCCGCATTGAGCGTCAGACCGGTAACATTCGATTCGGTGCTAAACACCAAATTTTGACCATCTGGTAAATCAACATCGGTGGCGGTGAGACTGCCGGTAATAGAGGCGTCTTCGGCCACAATTCCCACCTCGGCCTGCGCCTCCGGTGCATCATTGGTCCCAGTTACCGTAATTGTCAGTGTCGTCGTATCGGTCGCGCCACGATCATCGGTCACGGTGATTGGCACTTCAATTACCTGTTTTTCACCCGCAGCCAACGCACCATAGCCGGACGCATCAAAACTGTAGCTACCATCGGCGTTTAAGGTTAAACCAGAGACAGATGATTCAGTGCTAAACGTTAAATTGGCGTTATCGGGCAAGTCCACATCGGTGGCGGTGAGACTGCCGGTAATAGAGGCGTCTTCGGCCACAATTCCCACCGCGGCTTGTGCCTCCGGTGCATCATTGGTCCCGGTCACCGTAATTGTCAATGTGGTGGTACTGCTCGCATTGTGATCATCCGTCACCGTCACCGGTACTTCTATCACTTGCGTCTCACCTGCCGACAATTGGTCATAACCGGACGCATCAAAACTATACGTGCCATCGGCATTGAAGGTCAGACCAGGCACGGTTGAGTCCGTGCTATACGTCAGACTGGCGTTATCCGGTAAGTCGACATCGCTCGCGGTGAGACTGCCAGTAATAGAGGCGTCTTCGGTCACCGCGTTCGTCGCGGCTTGTGCCACCGGCGCATCGTTAGTGCCAGTGATCTCAATTTGAATTTGCTGTGTGGTGCCGTCGCTCGCAGTCAGGGTGATGGTATCGGTGACCTGCTCCCCATCCGCCAGTGACTGCGCTTTACTTTGATCTAAGGTGTAGGTCCATTTGCCATCGGCCAGTGTCAGACTGCCGTAAGCTCCACTGACCGTGGTATCAGCAAACACTGGTGTATCACTGGCATCTGCATCGGTGATCGCGATGGTGCCACTCACCTGTGCTACATCACCGACATCCCCTTCGGTCACCTGACCTGTCAAGGTCCCGGTCACCACCGGGGCATCATCCGTACCGGTCACCGTAATGGTCAGTGTCGTGGTATCCGTCGCACCCTGATCATCGGTCACGGTGATTGGCACTTCAATCACCTGTTGTTCACCCGCAGCCAACGCATCATAACCGGAGGCATCAAAGCTATAACTGCCATCCGCATTGAGCGTCAGACCGGTAACATTCGACTCGGTGCTAAACACCAGATTTTGACCATCAGGTAAATCGACATCGGTGGCGGTGAGACTGCCGGTAATAGAGGCGTCTTCGGCCACAATTCCCACCGCGGCTTGTGCCTCCGGTGCATCATTGGTCCCGGTCACCGTAATGGTCAGTGTCGTCGTATCCGTCGCACCCCGATCATCGGTCACGGTGATTGGCACTTCTATCACCTGTTGTTCACCCGCAGCCAACGCATCATAACCGGAGGCATCAAAGCTGTAGCTACCATCCGCATTGAAGGTCAAACCAGGGACAGATGATTCAGTGCTAAACGTTAAATTGGCGTTATCCGGTAAGTCGACATCGCTCGCCGTGAGACTGCCACTAATGATCGCATCTTCGGTCACCGCACCCGTGGCGGCTTGTGCCTCCGGTGCATCATTGGTACCCACGACCGTAATGGTCAGTGTCGTGGTATCCGTCGCACCCTGATCATCGGTGACGGTGATTGGCACTTCAATCACCTGTTTTTCACCCGCAGCCAACGCATCATAGCTAGACGCATCAAAGCTATAACTGCCATCCGCATTGAGCGTCAGACCGGTAACATTCGATTCGGTGCTAAACACCAAATTTTGACCATCAGGTAAATCCACATCGGTCGCCGTGAGGCTGCCGGTAATAGAGGCATCTTCGGCCACAATTCCCACCGCGGCCTGCGCCTCCGGTGCATCATTGGTCCCGGTCACCGTAATCGTCAGTGTCGTGGTATCGGTCGCGCCACGATCATCTGTCACGGTGATTGGCACTTCTATCACCTGTTTTTCACCCGCAGCCAACGCATCATAACCGGAGGCATCAAAGCTGTAGCTACCATCGGCATTGAAGGTCAAACCAGGGACAGATGATTCAGTGCTAAACGTTAAATTGGCGTTATCCGGTAAGTCGACATCGCTCGCCGTGAGACTGCCACTAATGATCGCATCTTCGGTCACCGCACCCGTGGCGGCTTGTGCCTCCGGTGCATCATTGGTACCCACGACCGTAATGGTCAGTGTCGTGGTATCCGTCGCACCCTGATCATCGGTGACGATGATTGGCACTTCTATCACCTGTTTTTCACCCGCAGCCAACGCATCATAGCCGGAGGCATCAAAGCTATAACTGCCATCCGCATTGAGCGTCAGACCGGTAACATTCGACTCGGTGCTAAACACCAGATTTTGACCATCTGGTAAATCGACATCGGTGGCGGTGAGACTGCCGGTAATAGAGGCGTCTTCGGCCACAATTCCCACCGCGGCTTGTGCCTCCGGTGCATCATTGGTGCCGGTCACCGTAATGGTCAGTGTCGTCGTATCCGTCGCACCCCGATCATCGGTCACGGTGATTGGCACTTCTATCACCTGTTTTTCACCCGCAGCCAACGCATCATAGCCGGAGGCATCAAAGCTATAACTGCCATCCGCATTGAGCGTCAGACCGGTAACATTCGACTCGGTGCTAAACACCAGATTTTGACCATCTGGTAAATCGACATCGGTCGCCGTGAGGCTGCCGCTAATCGTGGCATCTTCAGTCACCGAGTTCGTCGCGGCTTGTGCCACCGGGGCATCGTTAGTACCGGTGATCTCAATTTGAATTTGCTGTGTGGTGCCGTCGCTCGCAGTCAGGGTAATAGTATCGGTGGCCTGCTCCCCATCCGCCAGTGATTGGGCTTTACTTTGATCTAAGGTGTAGGTCCATTTGCCATCGGTCAGTGTCAGACTGCCGTAAGCTCCACTGACCGTGGTATCAGCAAACACTGGCGTATCACCGGCATCTGCATCGGTGATCGCGATGGTGCCATTCACCTGTGCTACATCACCGATATCCCCTTCGGTCACCTGACCTGTCAAGGTCCCGGTCACCACCGGTGCATCATCAGTACCGGTTACCGTAATAGTCAGTGTGGTGGTACTGCTCGCATTGTGATCATCGGTCACGGTGATCGGCACTTCTATCACTTGGGTTTCACCTGCCGACAGTTGGTCATAGCCGGACGCATCAAAGCTATAAGAGCCATCCGCATTGAAAGTCAGACCGGGCACCGTTGAGTCCGTGCTATACGTCAGACTGGCGTTATCCGGTAAATCGACATCGCTCGCCGTGAGACTGCCAGTAATAGAGGCGTCTTCAGTCACCGCGTTCGTCGCGGCTTGTGCCACCGGGGCATCGTTAGTGCCGGTGATCTCAATTTGAATTTGCTGTGTGGTGCCGTCGCTCGCAGTCAGGGTGATGGTATCGGTGACCTGCTCCCCATCCGCCAGTGACTGGGCTTTACTTTGATCTAAGGTGTAGGTCCATTTGCCATCGGCCAGTGTCAGACTGCCGTAAGCTCCACTGACCGTGGTATCAGCAAACACTGGTGTATCACTGGCATCTGCATCGGTGATCGCGATGGTGCCATTCACCTGTGCTACATCACCGATATCCCCTTCGGTCACCTGACCAGTCAAGGTCCCGGTCACCACCGGGGCATCATCCGTACCGGTTACCGTAATGGTCAGTGTCGTGGTATCCGTCGCACCCTGATCATCGGTGACGATGATTGGCACTTCAATCACCTGTTGTTCACCCGCAGCCAACGCATCATAACCGGAGGCATCAAAGCTGTAGCTACCATCGGCATTGAAAGTCAGACCGGGCACCGTTGAGTCCGTGCTATATGTCAGACTGGCGTTATCCGGTAAATCGACATCGCTCGCGGTGAGACTGCCGCTAATCGTGGCATCTTCAGTCACCGCACCCGTGGCGGCTTGTGCCACCGGCGCATCGTTAGTGCCGGTGATCTCAATTTGAATTTGCTGTGTGGTGCCGTCGCTCGCAGTCAGGGTGATGGTATCGGTGACCTGCTCCCCATCCGCCAGTGACTGGGCTTTACTTTGATCTAAGGTGTAGGTCCATTTGCCATCGGCCAGTGTCAGACTGCCGTAAGCTCCACTGACCGTGGTATCAGCAAACACTGGTGTATCACTGGCATCTGCATCGGTGATCGCGATAGTGCCACTCACCTGTGCTACATCACCGATATCCCCTTCGGTCACCTGACCTGTCAAGGTCCCGGTCACCACCGGGGCATCATCCGTACCGGTTACCGTAATGGTCAGTGTCGTCGTATCGGTCGCACCCTGATCATCGGTGACGATGATTGGCACTTCAATCACCTGTTGTTCACCCGCAGCCAACGCATCATAACCGGACGCATCAAAACTGTAGCTACCGTCAGCATTGAGTGTCAGCCCGGGGACGGTTGAGTCCGTGCTATACGTCAGACTGGCGTTATCCGGTAAATCGACATCGCTCGCGGTGAGACTGCCAGTAATAGAGGCGTCTTCAGTCACCGCGTTCGTCGCGGCTTGTGCCACCGGGGCATCGTTAGTGCCGGTGATCTCAATTTGAATTTGCTGTGTGGTGCCGTCGCTCGCAGTCAGGGTGATGGTATCGGTGACCTGCTCCCCATCCGCCAGTGACTGGGCTTTGCTTTGATCTAAGGTATAGGTCCACTTCCCATCGGCCAGTGTCAGACTGCCGTAAGCTCCACTGACCGTGGTATCAGCAAACACTGGTGTATCACCGGCATCCGCATCGGTGATCGCGATGGTGCCACTCACCTGTGCTACATCACCGACATCCCCTTCGGTCACCTGACCTGTCAAGGTCCCGGTCACCACCGGGGCATCATCCGTACCGGTTACCGTAATCGTCAGTGTCGTCGTATCCGTCGCGCCACGATCATCGGTCACGGTGATTGGCACTTCTATCACCTGTTTTTCACCCGCAGCCAACGCATCATAACCGGAGGCATCAAAGCTATAACTGCCATCCGCATTGAGCGTCAGACCGGTAACATTCGATTCGGTGCTAAACACCAAATTTTGACCATCAGGTAAGTCCACATCGGTGGCGGTGAGACTGCCGGTAATAGAGGCGTCTTCGGCCACAATTCCCACCGCGGCCTGCGCCTCCGGTGCATCATTGGTCCCGGTCACCGTAATCGTCAGTGTCGTGGTATCGGTCGCGCCACGATCATCGGTCACGGTGATTGGCACTTCTATCACCTGTTGTTCACCCGCAGCCAACGCATCATAACCGGAGGCATCAAAGCTGTAGCTACCATCGGCATTGAAGGACAAACCAGGGACAGATGATTCAGTGCTAAACGTTAAATTGGCGTTATCCGGTAAGTCGACATCGCTCGCCGTGAGACTGCCACTAATGATCGCATCTTCGGTCACCGCACCCGTGGCGGCTTGTGCCTCCGGTGCATCATTGGTACCCACGACCGTAATGGTCAGTGTCGTTGTATCCGTCGCACCCTGATCATCGGTCACGGTGATTGGCACTTCAATCACCTGTTGTTCACCCGCAGCCAACGCATCATAGCTAGACGCATCAAAGCTATAACTGCCATCCGCATTGAGCGTCAGACCGGTAACATTCGACTCGGTGCTAAACACCAAATTTTGACCATCTGGTAAATCCACATCGGTCGCCGTGAGGCTGCCGGTAATAGAGGCGTCTTCGGCCACAATTCCCACTGCGGCTTGTGCCTCCGGTGCATCATTGGTCCCGGTTACCGTAATCGTCAGTGTCGTGGTATCCGTCGCACCCCGATCATCGGTGACGGTGATTGGTACTTCTATCACCTGTTGTTCACCCGCCGCCAACGCATCATAACCGGAGGCATCAAAGCTGTAGCTACCATCGGCATTGAAGGTCAAACCAGGGACAGATGATTCAGTGCTAAACGTTAAATTGACGTTATCCGGTAAGTCGACATCGCTCGCCGTGAGGCTGCCGCTAATCGTGGCATCTTCAGTCACCGTACCCGTGGCGGCTTGTGCCTCCGGTGCATCATTGGTACCCACGACCGTAATGGTCAGTGTCGTGGTATCCGTCGCACCCTGATCATCGGTCACGGTGATTGGCACTTCAATCACCTGTTTTTCACCCGCAGCCAACGCATCATAACCGGAAGCATCAAAGCTATAACTGCCATCCGCATTGAGCGTCAGACCGGTAACATTCGATTCGGTGCTAAACACCAAATTTTGACCATCAGGTAAATCCACATCGGTCGCCGTGAGGCTGCCGGTAATAGAGGCGTCTTCGGCCACAATTCCCACTGCGGCTTGTGCCTCCGGTGCATCATTGGTCCCGGTTACCGTAATGGTCAGTGTCGTCGTATCGGTCGCGCCACGATCATCGGTCACGGTGATTGGCACTTCAATTACCTGTTTTTCACCCGCAGCCAACGCACCATAGCCGGACGCATCAAAACTGTAGCTACCATCGGCGTTTAAGGTTAAACCAGAGACAGATGATTCAGTGCTAAACGTTAAATTGGCGTTATCGGGCAAGTCCACATCGCTCGCCGTGAGACTGCCACTAATGATCGCATCTTCGGTCACCGCACCCGTGGCGGCTTGTGCCTCCGGTGCATCATTGGTACCCACGACCGTAATGGTCAGTGTCGTGGTATCCGTCGCACCCTGATCATCGGTCACGGTGATGGGCACTTCAATTACCTGTTTTTCACCCGCAGCCAACGCATCATAACCGGACGCATCAAAGCTGTAGCTACCGTCCGCATTGAGTGTCAGCCCGGGGACGGTTGAGTCCGTGCTATACGTCAGACTGGCGTTATCCGGTAAATCGACATCGGTCGCGGTGAGACTGCCAGTAATAGAGGCGTCTTCGGTCACCGCGTTCGTCGCGGCTTGTGCCACCGGGGCATCGTTAGTACCGGTGATCTCAATTTGAATTTGCTGTGTGGTGCCGTCACTTGCCGTCACAGTGATGGTATCGGTGACCTGCTCCCCATCCGCCAGTGATTGGGCTTTACTTTGATCTAAGGTGTAGGTCCATTTGCCATCGGCCAGTGTCAGACTGCCGTAAGCTCCACTGACCGTGGTATCAGCAAACACTGGTGTATCACCGGCATCTGCATCGGTGATCGCGATGGTGCCACTCACCTGTGCTACATCACCGACATCCCCTTCGGTCACCTGACCAGTCAAGGTCCCGGTCACCACCGGGGCATCATCCGTACCGGTTACCGTAATGGTCAGTGTCGTCGTATCGGTCGCCCCACGATCATCGGTCACGGTGATCGGCACTTCAATCACCTGTTGTTCACCCGCAGCCAACGCATCATAACCGGAGGCATCAAAACTATACGTGCCATCGGCATTGAAAGTCAGACCGGGCACCGTTGAGTCCGTGCTATACGTCAGACTGGCGTTATCCGGTAAGTCCACATCGCTCGCGGTGAGACTGCCAGTAATAGAGGCGTCTTCAGTCACCGCGTTCGTCGCGGCTTGTGCCACTGGGGCATCGTTAGTACCGGTGATCTCAATTTGAATTTGCTGTGTGGTGCCGTCGCTCGCAGTCAGGGTGATGGTATCGGTGACCTGCTCCCCATCCGCCAGTGACTGCGCTTTACTTTGATCTAAGGTGTAGGTCCATTTGCCATCGGCCAGTGTCAGACTGCCGTAAGCTCCACTGACCGTGGTATCAGCAAACACTGGTGTATCACCGGCATCTGCATCGGTGATCGCGATAGTGCCACTCACCTGTGCTACATCACCGATATCCCCTTCGGTCACCTGACCTGTCAAGGTCCCGGTCACCACTGGGGCATCATCCGTACCGGTCACCGTAATGGTCAGTGTCGTCGTATCCGTCGCGCCACGATCATCGGTCACGGTGATCGGCACTTCAATTACCTGTTTTTCACCCGCAGCCAACGCATCATAACCGGACGCATCAAAGCTGTAGCTACCGTCAGCATTGAGTGTCAGCCCGGGGACGGTTGAGTCCGTGCTATACGTCAGACTGGCGTTATCCGGTAAATCGACATCGCTCGCTGTCAAACTGCCGCTAATCGTGGCATCTTCAGTCACCGAGTTCGTCGCTGCCTGTGCCACCGGGGCATCGTTAGTGCCGGTTACTGTAATCGTCAGCGTGGTGGTATCGGTTGCACCGCGCTCATCGAGCACCGTCACCGGGACTTCAATCACTTGCGTCTCGCCTTCCGACAATTGGTCATAGCTGGACGCATCAAAACTGTAGCTGCCGTCTGGATTTAGGGTCAGACCGGGGACGCTTGAATCGGTGATAAACACCAGATTTTGACCGTCGGGTAAATCGACATCGGTCGCTGTCAAACTGCCGCTAATCGTAGCATCTTCAGTCACCGAGTTCGTCGCTGCCTGTGCCACCGGCGCATCATTAGTACCAGTTACTGTAATCGTCAGCGTGGTGGTATCGGTCGCACCGCGCTCATCGAGCACCGTCACCGGGACTTCAATCACTTGCGTCTCGCCTGCCGACAATTGGTCATAGCTGGACGCATCAAAACTGTAGCTGCCATCTGGATTTAGGGTCAGACCGGGGACGCTTGAATCGGTGATAAACACCAGATTTTGACCGTCGGGTAAATCGACATCGGTCGCTGTCAAACTGCCGCTAATCGTGGCATCTTCAGTCACCGAGTTCGTCGCTGCCTGTGCCACCGGGGCATCGTTAGTGCCGGTGATCTCAATTTGAATTTGCTGTGTGGTGCCGTCGCTCGCAGTCAGGGTGATGGTATCGGTGACCTGCTCCCCATCCGCCAGTGACTGGGCTTTACTTTGATCTAGGGTGTAGGTCCATTTGCCATCGGCCAGTGTCAGACTGCCGTAAGCTCCACTGACCGTGGTATCAGCAAACACTAGTGTATCACTGGCATCTGCATCGGTGATCGCGATGGTGCCACTCACCTGTGCTACATCACCGACATCCCCTTCGGTCACCTGACCAGTCAAGGTCCCAGTCACCACCGGGGCATCATCCGTACCGGTTACCGTAATGGTCAGTGTCGTGGTATCCGTCGCACCCTGATCATCGGTGACGATGATTGGCACTTCAATCACCTGTTGTTCACCCGCAGCCAACGCATCATAACCGGAGGCATCAAAGCTGTAGCTACCATCGGCATTGAAGGTCAGACCGGGCACCGTTGAGTCCGTGCTATACGTCAGACTGGCGTTATCCGGTAAATCGACATCGCTCGCGGTGAGACTGCCAGTAATAGAGGCGTCTTCAGTCACCGCGTTCGTCGCGGCTTGTGCCACCGGCGCATCGTTAGTACCGGTGATCTCAATTTGAATTTGCTGTGTGGTGCCGTCGCTCGCAGTCAGGGTAATAGTATCGGTGACCTGCTCCCCATCCGCCAGTGACTGGGCTTTACTTTGATCTAAGGTATAGGTCCATTTGCCATCGGCCAGTGTCAGACTGCCGTAAGCTCCACTGACCGTGGTATCAGCAAACACTGGTGTATCACCGGCATCTGCATCGGTGATCGCGATAGTGCCACTCACCTGTGCTACATCACCGACATCCCCTTCGGTCACCTGACCTGTCAAGGTCCCGGTCACCACCGGGGCATCATCCGTACCGGTTACCGTAATGGTCAGTGTCGTGGTATCGGTCGCGCCACGATCATCGGTCACAGTGATCGGCACTTCAATCACCTGTTGTTCACCCGCAGCCAACGCATCATAACCGGACGCATCAAAACTGTAGCTACCGTCCGCATTGAGTGTCAGCCCGGGGACGGTTGAGTCCGTGCTATACGTCAGACTGGCGTTATCCGGTAAATCGACATCGCTCGCTGTCAAACTGCCGCTAATCGTGGCATCTTCAGTCACCGCGTTCGTCGCGGCTTGTGCCACCGGGGCATCGTTAGTACCGGTGATTTCAATTTGAATTTGCTGTGTGGTCCCGTCGCTCGCAGTCAGGGTGATGGTATCGGTGACCAGCTCCCCATCCGCCAGTGACTGGGCTTTACTTTGATCTAAGGTATAGGTCCACTTCCCATCGGCCAGTGTCAGACTGCCGTAAGCTCCACTGACCGTGGTATCAGCAAACACTGGTGTATCACCGGCATCTGCATCGGTGATCGCGATGGTGCCACTCACCTGTGCTACATCACCGACATCCCCTTCGGTCACCTGACCAGTCAAGGTCCCGGTCACCACCGGGGCATCATCCGTACCGGTTACCGTAATGGTCAGTGTCGTCGTATCGGTCGCCCCACGATCATCGGTCACGGTGATCGGCACTTCAATCACCTGTTGTTCACCCGCAGCCAACGCATCATAACCGGAGGCATCAAAACTATACGTGCCATCGGCATTGAAAGTCAGACCGGGCACCGTTGAGTCCGTGCTATACGTCAGACTGGCGTTATCCGGTAAGTCCACATCGCTCGCGGTGAGACTGCCAGTAATAGAGGCGTCTTCAGTCACCGCGTTCGTCGCGGCTTGTGCCACTGGGGCATCGTTAGTACCGGTGATCTCAATTTGAATTTGCTGTGTGGTGCCGTCGCTCGCAGTCAGGGTGATGGTATCGGTGACCTGCTCCCCATCCGCCAGTGACTGCGCTTTACTTTGATCTAAGGTGTAGGTCCATTTGCCATCGGCCAGTGTCAGACTGCCGTAAGCTCCACTGACCGTGGTATCAGCAAACACTGGTGTATCACCGGCATCTGCATCGGTGATCGCGATAGTGCCACTCACCTGTGCTACATCACCGATATCCCCTTCGGTCACCTGACCTGTCAAGGTCCCGGTCACCACTGGGGCATCATCCGTACCGGTCACCGTAATGGTCAGTGTCGTCGTATCCGTCGCGCCACGATCATCGGTCACAGTGATCGGCACTTCAATTACCTGTTGTTCACCCGCAGCCAACGCATCATAACCGGAGGCATCAAAACTATACGTGCCATCGGCATTGAAGGTCAGACCAGGCACCGTTGAGTCCGTGCTATACGTCAGACTGGCGTTATCCGGTAAATCGACATCGCTCGCGGTGAGGCTGCCGCTAATCGTGGCATCTTCAGTCACCGCACCCGTGGCGGCTTGTGCCACCGGCGCATCGTTAGTGCCGGTGATCTCAATTTGAATTTGCTGTGTGGTGCCGTCGCTCGCAGTCAGGGTGATGGTATCGGTGACCTGCTCCCCATCCGCCAGTGACTGCGCTTTACTTTGATCTAAGGTGTAGGTCCATTTGCCATCGGCCAGTGTCAGACTGCCGTAAGCTCCACTGACCGTGGTATCAGCAAACACTGGTGTATCACCGGCATCGGCATCGGTGATCGCGATGGTGCCACTCACCTGTGCTACATCACCGACATCCCCTTCGGTCACCTGACCAGTCAAGGTCCCGGTCACCACCGGGGCATCATCCGTACCGGTTACCGTAATAGTCAGTGTCGTCGTATCGGTCGCCCCACGATCATCGGTCACGGTGATCGGCACTTCTATCACTTGGGTTTCACCTGCCGACAATTGGTCATAACCGGACGCATCAAAACTATACGTGCCATCCGCATTGAAGGTCAGACCGGGCACCATTGAGTCCGTGCTATACGTCAGACTGGCGTTATCCGGTAAATCGACATCGCTCGCCGTGAGACTGCCGCTAATCGTGGCATCTTCAGTCACCGCGTTCGTCGCTGCTTGTGCCACCGGCGCATCGTTAGTGCCGGTGATCTCAATTTGAATTTGCTGTGTGGTGCCGTCACTTGCCGTCACAGTGATGGTATCGGTGACCTGCTCCCCATCCGCCAGTGATTGGGCTTTACTTTGATCTAAGGTGTAGGTCCATTTGCCATCGGCCAGTGTCAGACTGCCGTAAGCTCCACTGACCGTGGTATCAGCAAACACTGGTGTATCACCGGCATCTGCATCGGTGATCGCGATGGTGCCACTCACCTGTGCTACATCACCGACATCCCCTTCGGTCACCTGACCAGTCAAGGTCCCGGTCACCACCGGGGCATCATCCGTACCGGTTACCGTAATGGTCAGTGTCGTCGTATCGGTCGCGCCACGATCATCGGTCACGGTGATTGGTACTTCAATCACCTGTTGTTCACCCGCAGCCAACGCATCATAACCGGAGGCATCAAAGCTGTAGCTACCATCGGCATTGAAAGTCAGACCGGGCACCGTTGAGTCCGTGCTATATGTCAGACTGGCGTTATCCGGTAAATCGACATCGCTCGCGGTGAGACTGCCGCTAATCGTGGCATCTTCAGTCACCGCGTTCGTCGCAGCTTGTGCCACCGGGGCATCGTTAGTACCGGTGATTTCAATTTGAATTTGCTGTGTGGTCCCGTCGCTCGCAGTCAGGGTGATGGTATCGGTGGCCAGCTCCCCATCCGCCAGTGATTGGGTTTTACTTTGATCTAAGGTATAGGTCCACTTCCCATCGGCCAGTGTCAGACTGCCGTAAGCTCCACTGACCGTGGTATCAGCAAACACTGGTGTATCACCGGCATCTGCATCGGTGATCGCGATGGTGCCATTCACCTGTGCTACATCACCGATATCCCCTTCGGTCACCTGACCTGTCAAGGTCCCGGTCACCACCGGGGCATCATCCGTACCGGTTACCGTAATGGTCAGTGTTGTGGTATCGGTCGCCCCACGATCATCGGTCACGGTGATCGGCACTTCTATCACTTGGGTTTCACCTGCCGACAGTTGGTCATAGCCGGACGCATCAAAGCTATAAGAGCCATCCGCATTGAAAGTCAGACCGGGCACCGTTGAGTCCGTGCTATACGTCAGACTGGCGTTATCCGGTAAATCGACATCGGTCGCTGTCAAACTGCCGCTAATCGTGGCATCTTCAGTCACCGAGTTCGTCGCGGCTTGTGCCACCGGGGCATCGTTAGTGCCGGTTACTGTAATCGTCAGCGTGGTGGTATCGGTTGCACCGCGCTCATCGAGCACCGTCACCGGGACTTCAATCACTTGCGTCTCGCCTTCCGACAATTGGTCATAGCTGGACGCATCAAAACTGTAGCTGCCGTCTGGATTTAGGGTCAGACCGGGGACGCTTGAATCGGTGATAAACACCAGATTTTGACCGTCGGGTAAATCGACATCGGTCGCGGTGAGACTGCCGCTAATCGTGGCATCTTCGGTTACAGTCCCCGTTGCGGCTTGTGCCACGGGGGCATCGTTGGTGCCGGTGACTGTAATCGTCAGCGTGGTGGTATCGGTTGCACCGCGCTCATCGAGCACCGTCACCGGGACTTCAATCACTTGCGTCTCGCCTGCCGACAATTGGTCATAGCTGGACGCATCAAAACTGTAGCTGCCGTCTGGATTTAGGGTCAGACCGGGGACGCTTGAATCGGTGATAAACACCAGATTTTGACCGTCGGGTAAATCGACATCGGTCGCTGTCAAACTGCCGCTAATCGTAGCATCTTCAGTCACCGAGTTCGTCGCTGCCTGTGCCACCGGCGCATCATTAGTACCGGTGACTGTAATCGTCAACGTGGTGGTATCGGTTGCACCGCGCTCATCGAGCACCGTCACCGGAACTTCAATCACTTGCGTCTCGCCTTCCGACAATTGGTCATAGCTGGACGCATCAAAACTGTAGCTGCCGTCTGGATTTAGGGTCAGACCGGGGACGCTTGAATCGGTGATAAACACCAGACTTTGACCATCGGGTAAATCCACATCGCTCGCGGTGAGACTGCCGCTAATCGTGGCATCTTCGGTTACAGTCCCCGTTGCGGCTTGTGCCACGGGGGCATCGTTGGTGCCGGTGACTGTAATCGTTAGTGTGGTGGTATCGGTCGCACCGCGCTCATCGAGCACTGTCACCGGAACTTCAATCACTTGCGTCTCGCCTTCCGACAATTGGTCATAGCTGGACGCATCAAAACTGTAGCTGCCATCTGGATTTAGAGTCAGACCGGGGACGCTTGAATTGGTGATAAACACCAGATTTTGACCGTCGGGTAAATCGACATCGGTGGCCGTTACACTGCCGGTAATGGTGGTATCTTCGGTCACTGCCCCTGTTGCGGCTTGTGCTACGGGAGCGTTGTTGGTGTCAACAGTATCCCCGCCAGTGGTATCTCCTGTGGATATGCTAGATGCTGGCGCGGACGATAATGTATTGAAAACATCAAGAAGGGCTATGCCTTGCGTAGTTGATAGCGACAAGCTTGAGAAACGATAAAGGCCCTGCGTGCTAAAGTCGGTTTGTGCAATAAGTTCGTCATTAATCGCTTCAACCGTCGCACTTGTTGACAAACTTGAGCCAGAAACACTGCCGGCAGCCGGAGCAAACGTGCCACCTAATTGTGTCGGGTCATCCCCTTGCTCGATCGATGTAAGTAATTGATTAACATCATTCGTGATATCAACTTTATCACCATTCGGTGCAACAACCTTAGCATTAAGCGCCGTATATTCATCATGATTTAAAAAGTTTCCGCCTTCTAAAACAACCACGCCTGGCGGGATAATTTCTCCAGGTTTGATGGTAATGACGTTTCCATCCTGATCGATGATAATAACTTGATCTTTTGCTACATCAGGTAGAGAAATCTTTGACTCAAACCTCATAAACGGTGCCTCTAAATCATATGCATATCAATGGTGTACTAATCAACATAACGTATAACAGTCGTTTCTCAATCGATACACCTGACAGTCACTGTATTGCGTACATTTCTTGTACTATATATCATACAACAGTTCAAAACCACATTCGTGGCACGAGTCACGTTATTAGATGGGTGTTTTTACAATAATAGCTCTGCTTTCTCATAACACTACTTTTTTTGAAAACTTAAGACAATAATAGCTTTTAAATCTGATAAAAAGCTTGAAAAAGGTTATATATTTGTCTTTTCATGTATTAATGTCAGTGATATTCACGAATACAGTATGGAAAGTTAGACATTACCATAACTATATTCTCATTAATGAGATTGATTTTTGCGTAGGCTGAGTACTCTCAGACGATATCTTGTATATCTAGTGCAATTAGTCTAATAGGAGTAATTCTTTGAAAACATTCCTACTCAACGTTGTTGTGTTTTTTGCTGTAATCATGAATGGTAATGTTCTCGCGCAATCACTTGAGCAAGCGGTTTCTGTTACTCTGGCGACAAACCCAGAATTGGAAAGTTCATTCAATCAGTATCAAAGCAAGTTACAGAATTCGAAAGCATCTCAGGGAGCTTACCTACCTAAAGTAGATTTAGATGCAGGGGTCGGATATGAAGGGATCGAACCTGCAGCGGCAAATGCCAAAGAAGATACAGATTTAACAAGAAAAGAAGTCAGTATATCTTTGACTCAATTGATTTGGGATGGCTCTTCAACCCTCAATGATATGGGGAGAACCTCAGCCGAAGCAGAAGCGAGTCGGTATCAATTATTAGCTGATGCGGCAGATAAAGCGCTGGACGTGACAAAATTATATCTGGATGCAGAGAAAGCGAGTGATATATTAAAACTATCTGAAGCGAATTTACAAATACATAAGAAAATATACCGGGATATTAAGCGCAGAACAGAGTCAGGACTGGGGTCCACAGCAGATGTAACCCAAGTTGAAGCTCGTGTTGCAAAAGCTGAAGCCAATCTGTTGGCTGCGCAAAACAACCTCTTTGAAACCCATTCAAAATTCAAAGAAACAGTTGGAGAAGAACCATTTGATCTGACTTTTCCCCAAGCCAATCAAGAACAAATTCCTCATAGTATTCAGGATGCGAAAGCTCAGGCATTTAAATCGCACCCGATTTTGAAAGTGACACAACAAAATATTGCTGCGGCCCGTTACCAATATAAGCAGAATCAATCACCGTATTATCCGAGTATTTCTTTACAAGCGAATCATAGTATCAGAGATGATGCAGCGGGTTATCTCGGGAGTAGTACTGAAACAACGGCAATGATACGAATGCATTATAATCTCTATAATGGTGGAACAGACCGCGCGAATGAAATGAGTGCGGCCTATGCATTGAATAGAGCAAAAGATTTGCGGGAGAAATCATACCGAGAAGTATTAGGAGGGCTTGAATTAGCTTGGCAAGCACTTGACTTTTCAAGTCAAAGACGCACTTTCCTCGCCGATCTCGTTGATTCTGTTTCAAAAACAGTCATTGCATATGAAAAACAATATCAAATCGGTCAAAGAACATTGCTTGATTTATTGAATAGTGAAAATGAGCTCTTTGAAGCACGTAAAGACTATCTTGAGGCAAAATACACTCAAGCATACGCACAATATCGTGTCATGAATGCTGTGGGAAACTTACTCGATAGTCTGAAAGTTACTGTCCCACAAGAATGGTCTGCCCAATCAGGTGATTAAAATGAAACTCCGTTACTTGCTATTTTTAGTCTCATTACCGGTTTGGTCAAAGAATCTCGCTGACCAAAGTCAGGATGAATATAATTACATTGCTCCCCCCACCGTTGTACAAACTTTTGATCTTGCAGACTCAGATCATGACGGTGTTATTAATGCGCGGGATTTATGTCCGAAAACACCCAAAAATGCCAACATAGATAATGATGGCTGTGAAACTTATCACCGGAGTAAAACCCAACGGCAGCTCCGGATTTTATTTGAGAATGATTCCAGCAATATTAATTCAATCTTTCATGTACAGATTAAGCAGATGGCACGTTTTTTAGCGAACTACCCTGAAACGTCAATCGAGCTTAGAGGCTATGCCAGCTTTAGTGGAGAGACTCAATACAACCAAGCATTATCTAAGCAACGAGCAAACCGTGTAAAAGCTCGGTTGATAAAAGAGGGCGTCTCTGCGGACAGAATCAGAATTGTGGGATTTGGCGAGTCCAACCCTGAAGCAACGGGTGAAGATCAGGTGAGTGATGCCAAAAATCGACGTGTCTCTGCAACGGTTGTTGGCTATAAAGGTGATGTTGAGAAAAGATGGACTATTTTTTCCACACTCCCACCCAATCGGCACACCTACTAATTGACCCTGCACCGATAACCACTACTGGTCCTTGTTATGAGTCACTCACATACGATTGATAAGGATGAGGTACCACTTTTCGGTCTGGGATGATACTCTTCGCTGATTATATTTATTGGGCTGAGCCCATCGCAACAGATGGTTCAGCCTGACTTTTTTGCATCAAATAGTTTTGAGATGACCCCATGTATCTATCTAAGTTAACACCAGCCGTATTCACACATTTATATCATGATATCGTTGAATTTCGTCGTACCTTTGATCTCCCTGTCAGTCAACCAGAGAGTCTTGACGAAGATGCAGATACGCTCCATACATCACTGGCAATTGAAGAGCTCACTGAACTTGCTGAAGCTCAAGATAAAGTTGAACAGGCTGATGCAATTGTTGATACCGTTTACGTTCTGATGGGACGTCTGGTACATCTTGGACATGATACGCCAGCGCATCATCCGGGTATCAGCTATCTGATTGATCTATTGCTGAATGTCGCAACTCAACGCAACATCGATTTCATTCCTTGCTGGGATGAAGTCCACAGTTCAAATATGAGTAAGGTCTGTCGTAACCAAACGGAATATGATGAAACGGCATCATTTTATGCGAAACAAGGCATCAAATTATCTCCGGTCATAAAAGGTGATTATATTATTGCCAAATGTGCGGAAGATTTTGTCAGTGCGGAAAAAACGATTCGTCAGGGAAAAGTCCTTAAATCGGTCTATTATCGTCCGGCAGACCTGACAAAGCTGACTTAATAGCATAAAAAAAAGGCCACTTTGTGGAGCAAGGTGGCCAAGGAGACTATAAAAAGCCTAACAAGAACGAGAATGTATCAATTATATTAATGCGATTTGTATGCCAACTTTTTATTTATCAATAAACAATTGATTTATATATAAATATTTTAGACCATCCCAAAATAGCATTCATTCTCCCCACATCCCTGCTCTAGCATTGTGCTTGATGCACCAAAACTATTCATATATGACTCATACACGACGACTAATCGAAAAGTAGATATGATTTTCCTTGAATTTCTACTGACTGAACTGTTGTTTGGAAGACTGCTGCAACATGTTCAGGCGTCAGAACGGATCGTGTCTCTCCCCACTGTTGCAAGATACCTTGATTTAATAATAGGGTTTTGTCGGCATATCGAAGTGTTCGATTCAAATCATGGTTCGCCATAATAACTGTCAGTCCCATACTGTTGATGTCTTGTAATAATTCATACAGCATGTGCTCCTGCCCCACATCGAGTGCAGCGGCCGGTTCATCTAAAATCATCAGGCGGGCATCAGGATTCAGTGTCGGCCATACCTGTAAACAACTGCCAGCCAACCTGACACGTTGCCACTCTCCTCCGGAGATCTGGTGAATAGAACGGTGTAATTTATCCTGCAAATTTAATCGTCGGATCAATAACTCAATGACTTCGGATGACTGATCGATAGTGACAGATAAAAATGACGGAATGGAGAGCGCAAGATATTGGCAGACATCGATCGCAAAAGCCGGACGTTCCTGTTGCGACAAATAGGATCGGAGCCGGGCTAATTCCGGTAAGGAAAGATGCGTCAGATCAATCTCCCCAAGCTGTACACTGCCTTGATGAGAGATCATGCCAGCCAAAGCAGCCAGTAATGTGCTTTTGCCACTACCATTTGGGCCGACAATATGGATTAATTCACCTTGAGCACCATCAAACCCCAAAGGAAGCAGGCGCGTACCGACACAGAGATTTTTAACGTGAATCATGATTTTTCAATAACATCCACACAAATACGGGTGCACCGATCGTGGTCGTCACAACCCCCAAAGGCAATTCAGCGGCATCAAGTGCCGTCCGGGAAATTAAATCAGCAAAGACGAGCAACAGTGCTCCTGTAATCGCTGAAAGCGGTAAAAGATAACGATTCTCGGTCCCGAAAGCCAAACGTAACAAGTGCGGTACCACCAGTCCGACAAAGCCGATAATTCCACCTAAAGCGACAGATGCACCGACCAATACCGCCACAGCAACAACCAACTGCCAGCGAATCCGATGAACATCAATTCCCAACTGCTTGGCGTGTACCTCCCCCATCATCAATCGATCCAATACACGCCCTTGCCCTATCAGCCACATCAAGACGGGTAAGATCAACAATGACAGTAAATGGTAAGACCAATCGATACCGCCAATACTCCCCATCAACCAGTACATCAATTGTCTCAAACTCAAATCAGAGCTGAAGTAAAACGCCCAAGTGACGACCGAACGGGCCAGAATACCCATTGCCACACCGACCAGCAATAGTCGAATGGTTGTCAATTGCATACTTCGGGCTATCCCGACCAAGATCGCCGTAAAAACCATGGCACCGACAATGGCACCGAACATAAAAACCAACGGTGTGGCCGCAAACGGGAAGAAAAACAGAATGACCACCATCGCTACACTTGCACCACCGGAAACACCGATAATCCCCGGTTCAGCCAGAACATTTCCCAATAACACCTGTAAAGTTGCCCCAGATACGGCCAAGCATGCACCAATCACCATTGCAGCAAGTAATCGGGGTAAACGTAGTTCCAAAATCAATTGTTGCTCAAACCCTGTCATCTCGCGCCACGGTGCAATAAAAACCTCTCCGGCAAAAACATAAACGGCACTAGAAACCAATAGCAGCACACTCATCGCGATCATTACACGATACCAGCGCTTCCTTTTTTCAAAAAGAAGTTGCGTAAAATTCATGGAATATCAAATCAGAGAAAACAGATGGGCTCACCTTAACGTTTCACCCGAGAAATAGAAAGAGGTCATGCCCATGATTGCTCCTATCCGGCAGACCTCTGCTTTGAAATATATCGGAGGACGACAAATACTGTCATATCACAAATAACAATTAGTCATAAACCAATTGATTCTGCTCATACCTCACCGTCACCGGACAGACCATCAATAAAGCAGGTTCACCAATCTGAACATGTTTATCAGGAAAGAGAATCGCCTCTCCTTCATTTTTTGCCATCAACGGCTTTTCACCGTCATGACCGAACACTTCTCCGTGCATGAAAGCGGTAAAATTTTCGACATCATCTGAAAAAATAAAATCAAAATCTTCATTGAGCCGAACAATCGTCCGGCTGACCCGATAAAATTTTATTTTCCTTGGCAGGTGCTCGTTCACTTCTCGGCCACACAAATCCCGGAGCGTAATGTCAAATGCATTAAAGCCCTCTAATGGACTTTGCCCTAACCGAGATGATTGACCCAGTTCAATCGCCAAAGAACGAGCGGAATAACAATCTGCGGTATACCAGCTGAAAGAGCTAGAAGGTGCATTGGCTAAAACCAGTGCGTCAAGGTGGGCTAATTCAGCAAAATGGATCAGCTCTTTTGGCCGGACAGGATGTCGTACCTTGGGACTAATTGCGAATGAATGATAGAGGGAGGAATTCAATGTACTATGTAAGTCAAAATGCCAGCGTTGCTCACTGGGTGTGTTTTCCCAGAATGATTTGAGGAGAATTTTCAGATTATCAGCGATCACCAGCTCTTGTGAAGACTCTCTCGGTTTGTCATCAAATAAACGTTCCAGATTCTCCTCAAAAAACTGCGTATGATGTTTGAGGGCTTCTAAATGAGCAATGATAAACAGACAATGCTCCCGAACAGGCTGGAATCCGCTGTCAATATCAGAAACAATCCGATTAACGAGTTCAACCGGCCCGGCATCTTTACCGTGAATCGCACACGAGACGACGATATGCTGTGTCCGCTCATCCATTTGTGGTGGAATCACTTCCAGAATTCCCGGGCTATGTAGTTTTAACAACACCCCATCATCCGTTGTATATTCACTCGATAAAAGAGCACTATCACTATATAGACTATCAATCAGAAATGATTGACGAAAAAGTGAATTGCTCATGTGTTACTCCTTCAACCGATAGAACAGCAATATTAAGGCCTGACTAACCACAGTACCCAGTGATTCGACAAAGCGCAATTTTATCATTAAGTTGCAGAAAAGCATCGTGTGATTATTCACAATGTGACACCAATGCTTTTTACATCGCATCAGACGATGACTATCTATTGTTCAGGCATCGTCCTATCCACATGACACCAGTCGAGCTTGCGTATTTAAGAAACCATTAAAACGGAATCATTATCGCTGCAAATATCAGATAAATCGTCAATTCTGTGATCTGCTGAACACCGCCCAGACAATCACCAGTAAAGCCACCGATACGACGGAGTAGCCACTGTTTTAAAGCAAATCGTAATAAGCAACTGACACATCCGATGACCAACAATATAGATAAATCCAATCCAATACACGGAATTACACCGAAAAATAGTAAGATTCCTAACTCCCGGGCGGTCTGACGACTGGCCAACGGTTTACTTTTACTGGTCTGAGTATCCGATACATAAGGCATGTCATAAATAAGAGAAGCAGCAACGGCTCGGCTCAGTCCATAACCGACCAACAGAATCTGCAGCATAGAGACATGCATTGCCAGAGAAGAGAGCACGCTATATTTCACAAGTAAGGCTATGATTAACGCCGCAGCACCATAGGTACCAATTCGGCTGTCTTTCATAATGACCAGACGCCGTTCCGTGGTCATGCCACCGCCGATGCCATCAGCCATATCGGTCAAACCATCTTCATGGAACGCACCTGTCAACAGAAGGCTGCCCCCCATCATCAGTAGAATGCTCAAGTGTTCCGGCAGTACCAGTGCACAGAGACTGTAAATGCCATAGCAAATCAGTCCGAGCAGCAAGCCAACCAACGAAAAATAGCGACCGGACTGATTCATCCGTTCAGTCGAATAAGGCACGGATGCCGGCACAGGAATCCGAGAAAAAAAGCTCAATGACAACAGAAACAGTTCAACCTGATACCTGACCCGACTTAACATGTCACCTCAACACCGGCTTCTGCAAAACTAGCCATAGTATTATAAAATTCAGCTGCAGCACGAACGAGCGGCACAGCAAGAACAGCACCAGTCCCCTCACCCAAGCGCAAATCAAGATCCAACAACGGATTAGCATCTAATATTGCCAACGCGCGTTGATGCCCCGACTCTTGTGAGTGATGCGCAAAAATCATGAATTCCCGACACGTGGGTTGCAGCTGCGTGGCAACCAAAGCCGCCACCGTGACAATAAAACCATCAACCAGAACGGGGATCTGTTGCTCTGCGGCTGCTAAAAAAGCGCCGACGATCTGAACGATTTCAAAACCACCGACTTCAGCCAGGACCGCTTTTGGTGCGAGTCCTTTTGCCCGGTGGGCACCAGCGGCAACCAACGCTACTTTGTTCCGATACTGTTGCGGTGAAATGCCCGTTCCCAGACCAACACAAGATTCAACGTCACCATCAGATAATGCTGCCAAAATTGCCGCGGCACTACTGGTATTGCCGATCCCCATTTCACCGAACATAACTAAGTTAGAACCGTTCTGAATGGTGTCTAATACCACTTGTCGTCCCAGAGTGATCCCTTGCTCAACCTGTGCCATCGTCATCGCGGGTTCTTTTGCCAAGTTACCCGTCCGTTCCCCGAGACGTTGGACAATCAGTTGCTCCGATTCTGATTCAACCGGGAGCAAAATACCCGTATCAATGACCTTGAGCGCAACCTGATTGGCCCGACAAAAGCAGTTCACCCCCGCGCCTCCGGCAAGAAAATTGAGGACCATCTGCTGTGTGACGGCGCTCGGTGCAATGCTCACCCCTTCATCCGCAATACCGTGATCACCAGCAAAAACCAGAACAGTCGGTTGATTGATACAGATGTGTGCAACTGGCTGAGCCAATCCCTGGCTCTGGATCAAGGCTAATTGATGTGCCACAGCCTCTAATTTACCTAAAGCACCGAGCGGTTTGGTTTTCTGGTCAATCCGGTTTTGAATCGCATCACTCAGACTTGTATCCAACATTTCTCATCCTTTTATCGCACTCAATAGCAGCGAATTTACATCATACCTCAATGCGCCCCAGTCTAACCGGAATCAATGGTTTCGGCTATGTTACTGTTTTGATGGACAGAAGATGTGACGAAGGTAAGAAAATATGAACAATTGAACTGATGACAAGACACAAATAAACTGTCGTTCAATTCTTTCTCGCAGGTCGCGTCGCAACAACAGAGCAACGATAACCACCGGAGCTATCACCACGGGCAGTCACTTGATCAATCGACCATCGACCAACCATTTCTGGAGGAAATGATTGGTTGAGTTCGAGTATTCCCTCTGCAACTAAATAAGGATCACCGGGTAAATCGATTCTGATACAGTCTTTTTCACGCATGATTTTCTGAAGTTCCTCATCACATGTCTGTTGAGCCACGGATGAGTCTTCATAAACCTGTTGCAACATGACAAAAGGTGCTTCACCTGAAGAGACTTCATATTCAAGTCCGGTATCACTCTCAACCCATTTGGCTTTGACGCCAAAAAAATTTCTCCGGCTCGCCAATTCAAGCTGGCAATTGATAAACTTTCTGAAATCTGAAGGATCATTATTACCGGAGACATCGACAGTCACTGACGGTATATCTTGACCCGTGATAGTTTTAGTCTGTCCCTTTTCAGCCAGAACGTATAATCCATCGACCGGTTTAGCAATCGCATCATGACGCTTTGCCAAGCGAACTAAGAATGCGCTATCCGTTTCGTTCATCTGATCTATATGTTTAAACCACACCGTTTCAAATTTAGAGGCCACTCTCGGACTAAAACCATGTGATGTCACAAGTTGACGGAAGATTTCAGCCAGCGAGATGAAAGTAAACGTCCGTGTGTGGCGCTCTTTAAATCCTGTTTTATCTTGAATCTGAAAAGGAGCAGCGGTCGCCACAATTGTTACTGTCGGTGGAAATAATTTTGGAGAAATACGGGTAATCTTATATTTTCCCTTATGAACTAACTGACCTTGATATCCTTCAGAAAATATCAATTCAGCACCTTCTTTGGGAAGTCCGGTCTGCCCTGCCGTATCAACATGCAATGTAATCTGATCCGACTGGGCAGCAGAGACATCAATCCGTTCCCACGAGATCAACCGTGAATTCATAATTTGCTCCCCGGGCCCACTAATTCGGACTTGAGGTATACTGCCTAATCCCATATGTTCACCGTCATCGTTGGCACCAGCTCGGGTAGTATCGGTAACTTGATTTCGACACCTGCCGGCAGCACAGGCCCATAAAGCGCCAAACCAGGATTGATCAGATAAAGCGCTTCTTCCGCTTCATCATCATCCCGCCCCAATGATAGCCATAATAATTGCGGCACTAAGTCTCCATTACGACTAAGAATAGTTCTCATTCTGCATATTCCTCTAATTCAATAGAGAACCCCACCACAAAGGCGGTCCCATCATCAATGATCCGGTCTTGCTTTTCTTGCAACCCTTTGATGACCCATCGGCCCATACTTTGCCCGTATCCATCCGCCAAAACTAAAGGTTTTCGCTGTGCCTGTAACTGCCTCAGAGCCTTCATATTGTCCATGCCTTCCCCACGAAACCAGGTGCCATTGATGCTGATTTTATCCAAATTCTGGCCCATATTTTGACTGATCGGTTTTTGACCATAACGGGGGACAGTGACCCACCCCCCATCACTGGTTCGCTGTAACCCTTCATAAGGTGTTCGTTCACTCAATGAGAAAACAAATTCACCTAATGACATCATCTTGCTCATGTATTACTCCTGTCGAAAAGACTGGCATCCGCCCGAGTTGCTACATCATTATTCCCCATCAGGATCGGGCTCAACTCAGCTTTCATCCGCTCCAATAACTGCTGACTAAACCCTTGGTCATATGTCGGATTACCGGACGGTGTGATATGAATAACGGGGGCAAAGTTAATTTGTTGTTGAGCCGATTTACCTAACTGCTTACTCTGCTCAGAAACCGTTGCAGGCGCTGCTTTATCGGTTTTATCTTCACCCAACCAAGAGACGACCTGATCGCTTAACATTCCACCAAACATGCTGCCAAGAGATAAAAAGGCTGCCCCTTTCATCGCGAGACCACTGATAGAACTCAGCGAAATGCCACTCTGTTTTTTTGACAGATGCTGTTTCAATGGATATTGTTTCGACGGATGTTGTTTCGACGGATATTGTTTCGACGGACGTTGCTTCGACGGATGTTGTTTCGATGGATGTTGTTTCGATGGATGTTGCTTGTCGTTATTCCCATTCTCACTGTCCTCACCAAACAGCGAACCAACACTATCGCCAAGCCAATGACCAATTTCACTACCGCCAAATCCGCCCACAACAGAACCAATCAAACCACCCACAGCGGTTCCAAGAATTGGAACAACGGATCCTATCGCAGCACCAGCCATCGCACCGGAAGCCGCACCGCCCATACCGCCAAGCATGTCTCCCGCTGTCCCCACTATTTTTTTCACATTGCCCTTGGCAAGAGCAGAAACGAGTTTGACGCCCTTGAACGCAATATCTAACGGTTTAAATAACTTGCCCGCGCCTTTAAACACAGCACCGCCCACGCCTTTAAACGCCGCACCAACTTTTGACATGGCGCCCGATAGCTTGGGCTTCATTTTTGTACCGCTGAATATAGAACCAACAAAACGAGACGTCCGAGCAATCAACCGGCCGAAGCGAGAAGATTTACGAGGTAACCCGCCAGCATTGCGGATACGGGACCGAGGCCGCTTCCGAGGACGTTTCCGAGGCCGTTTTTTACGCTTGCGGCGAGAGTCATCGCCATCACTACCGCCTGAATCACGACCACCGGAATCACTCAATGATTGTGATCCAAGTTGATTCAATTCTCGATTCAAACGCGCTAATTGCAACGTCGCTCGCTTGGCTGCTCGACGCGTTTTACTCAGCTTGGTAGCAAATAAATCACGTTCAGGATGGAGACGATCTTTACCTTGATCTTTACCTGGACCATTCCCCTTCACCAAACGGGAGAATTTAACAATGGCAGAGCCAGCTTTGAGTAATGGCGTGACAGCCGCTGCCGCAACCAATAAACCGGTGGCAAGTATGGGGTTAGCTTCAGCGAATTTATTTATACCATCCACAACACTGAGCAACGGTGGCAGCATCTTATCCACAATCGGTAATAACCGCTCGCCAAGCGTGATATAGATCTGATCAAAACGCGCACTGAGTTGTGCCAGCTTATAGGCGGAGGTGTTCGACACGATCTTGTAATCCGTGTCGATACTATTCGAATACTTGCTCTTCTCATTCGTGAGCTTCAATGCGGCAATGAAGCCTTTGTTATTCTGTTCTAGGTTTTCGATAACTTTTAAAATCGCGGCGGTTGATTTCTCACCAAATAAATCAGTAACAACATCTTCGCGTTGATCAGGAGAAATATTTTTCAAGCGGTCGAAAACATCAAGCAAGGTTCCTCGGGCATCTGCTTGCATCCGGTGAGCTAAATCGGCGGGCTCGATACCAAGCGTTGTCATCGCTGCTTTCTGTTGCGTGTTTTTCGCTTTCCCTGCGGTGAGTGATCCAAGAATATTGCTGATGGCCTCACTGGCCTGTGCTTCAGTGGATCCACTGGTAAGCAAGCTGGCTGATAATGCCGCTGTTTCTTGAACATTCAAGCCAGCCTTAGTCCCGGCCTCCCCTTGCTGTGCCACAACTGCAGCTACCGATTTTGCCTTAACGCCCATGCTATGGCTCAAGGCATTCGTTGCATTCGCCAAACCAACAGCTTGCTGCTGAGAAAGCTGCATAGAAGTGCGCCAACGAGATAGTATCGCCGTTGCCTCTTTTGCAGATACATCCCAGACGACAGCCACTTTTGATACTGACTCAGCAAATGACAACAGTTGATTTTTTTCAATGCCGGATTGGGACGCATCACTCACAATCTGAGCAACAACTTGCTGTTTTAGCCCCAGATCACCGGCCAGACGCAGCATTTTCCCCTGATACTGGCTGGCTTCTTGGTCATTGGCAAAATGTACTGTTTTTTTGACATCAGCAAATGCACGTTCAGATGCAATGACACGTTTTCCCAATGCCAAAACAGGTTTCAGAGCCGAACTCATATCCGTTTTCACTTGCTTAACCAACTGTATCGTTTCACCTTTGAGGTCAGTTTCTCCTGTCGGTACAACACCATGGTTTGGCAACTGTAAATTATCAACGCGAAGCTCTATCGCGCTTTGACGGTTAGCCCCCGCCATTTGGGGCGTTATTTTCAAATCAGCCATGACTTATCTCTTCTCTATCCCCAGTTTTGCCGCAGCCAAATAGTAACGGCGCAGAGCTTCATCAATACGCCAATCCATGATCTCCCTTGGGGATACGTGGTAGACCAGCGGAATCATATCGGTCAGGACTTCTACATCTCTTAGCGAAAGTAGTCCGCCGGTTGTTGCAAAAAATCAATGAGCCTCTCCTGAAGCTGATTCCAGTCTGGCAGACTCAAGCGCATGAGTTCTTGATGCGTGAAACCACAACAACTGGCACTGATGAACAGGGTTCTTTCCCATTCATCCTGATGGGTTTCCATCAGTTCTGTGGTCGCAACCGTCGGCGGGCGTAATTTATAACCGGTTTTTTCCTGACCATCATCGCCTTGAATCGGAATCAGTAGTGTCGGTTCATCAAGGTTAAACTCATCTGCCAATAATGTTGCCGCGGTTGATTGCATCAATTCCAATACGTGTTCTCGAATTGAGTTAAAGTCAGGCGTAACCAATTTTTTCAATTCAGATGGTGTCAGTCCGGTACTCAAACAAATACATTCCCAGAGCAATTGATTATCATCTTGCTGATGGTTATGGCTTAGCTCTCGCTGTTGCCCGACGGTGATCGTGTGAATTTGTACGTGATTTAGTTGTTGACCCTTATCATCTTCAATGGGCCAAACTAGATTATGTGTGTGCAACATGGGATTGACTCCTTATCCATATTTCGCATAAAAAAGGCCCCGTAAGGGGCCCAATTTATAGAGATACCAGAAAAATAAATAACTGAACTTATGCGATACCGACATTACGTCGATGAGCTTCCATCAGATCGCCATTACCCAGATTGAGTATTTGAGCCTTACGATCAATGTTATAAATGACTTTGCCATCTTCAGTTTTCTTATACGCACTGACGGACATTTCCATATCGTGCTCCGGCAATTCCCCCATTTTGCTGGCCGACTCAGTCACTGAGATAATTTCCCCGGTTAAGCTATAAGTGATTGCAAAGCTATTACCATCTTCATCCTGATGGGATTCTTTGATATCAACTTGACACAATTCGCCGGATGCTAATCCATAAGCAGATAAAAGCGCTTGATCGGCACCTTTGACTTTCCACTTACTATTCATTTTTTCAAGCCCGACCATGATCTCACCCGGAATGAAAGAACCGCCACGGGTTTCCTGCATGACCTTTTTGATTTCAGGTGGGGTAAATTCGTCTAGCTCTTTGATTAACGGATGACTGTTAATCATTGCCTGACGAGTAATACGTGAACGTTGACCTGCCATTAAAGGACCTCCTCAAGAAATGATTCAACAATGCCGGTGTCCTCAATCAGGTGGTACACCATATGTTCATTTGGCGCATAGCCGTAGTATTTGATTGCAATATGCCATTCGCCATTGCGGTAATTTTCAACGTTATTGAGTGTCGGATGCAGGTAAACTTCAGCCCCCATGACCGTTTCATCTGCTTGCAGCGATTTCAACCATACATTGAGCTTGGTGATTTCCTGATCCATGAAAGATTTACTCAGATTTCTTGCCATCGCACTCTGAGCAGTTTTTGCCAACTTACGGACAATGGCGTATTCCAGACCGACCTGAGAGACAAAACGCCCCATCACACAGCGGTTACCAATCAGTGAGAAGCCGCCTAATGATGTCCGAGCAAAGTAGGAAACACCGTTACGATTTAACAAATCACCATTCGTGGATTTGTCCATAATGTTGTAATCAATCGTCCGGGCCGTACCGTTGATCAATGCGCCCATTCCCCCTTTCGCTGGGCTTTCCCATGCCTTGACTCGTGCGAAACAAGACAGTGCAATCGCAGCACCAGAGAAAGAAACATTGCCTTTTGCCGCCTGACTGTAAACAGAAACCTGTGGATCAACCAGATAGAAAGATTCATAACCGGTACCTTCACCACCAAGACTTTGTGAATAGGCAACTGCCTCGTTGTCATTGGTATTCGGACCATCACCGACAGGAATCGCAAATAAACGTTTCCCCATAGCAGCCAAAGCATCAGCTACCGGTTTGGTATTAAATCCCGGTGCACTGATATGTGTTGGCGTTTCCATACAATCGGCCAAGGCTTGAATCCCGGTTCGTTGACCGGTTGTTACGTCAATCTTACCAATCACATTGTTAACCGTATCCGACAGCTCTGTGCCTTCCTCCACAATCACGACATAGATCGGAACCGAAACCAAGCGGAACGTTTCATAACAAGTTCGCCATAAAGTCCCTTTTTCTTCCCCGGTCATATCAAGCTTTGCGGCATCCGCCATATTCGCGATACGAATCGGTGTATTTTTGGCAAGTGATGTATCAGCATCTGGTGCAGTCCCGGCTATGCCCAAAACAATTTTTCCCAGGGGCCCCATTGGTGGTGGTGCGGGATGATTTACTACACTGATACCATTATGCACAAATGATGCAATCTCAGGCATTCGCCTTCTCCTTCTGTTGAGTGGTCAGCACGGCTTTCACCTTGCCGCCCAGTTTTAAAAATTCCGCTTCACAAGGAAGCAAATCGACGACGTCGCCTTTTTGATACCAGCACCGCTGATTCGGGCATTGGTATGGTACAAGCACTTCATACTCCAAGTGCTCTGCCGGCTTTGACTTTTGGGTTACCATATAGGTCTCCAGAAACTAAAAACCCAGCACTTGGCTGGGATTCGGGTACAAAAAAACCGCTTTCGCGGTACTTCAGTTTTTGCTTGATGTTACCTATCAAAACTCAGGAAATGACGGCCAGACAACCGTATCAGGATCGCTGTATTGCTGTGGAATATCAGCGAGCGTCTGAACATAATCATCCAGTTTGGTTAAATTGTCTGATGACAGCGTTGTCGGGTCATCTGCATCATCAACAATTTTTCCGGTCCGTAGCTCTCGGCTATGCCGCATATAAATGTTGTCCGTTGCCGCAATTCGCGTATTACGCTCAGCACGGACTTCTGACCGTTACTGCAGCATCAATTTCAGCAATTTTATCAATGACCGTTTCAGTCAATTTACTAACGGAACTCAGCACTTCTGCTGTAGTTTTTGTACTCATATTTGTCACCTAACAGATTAGTTTTCCAATCACAGCAGTCTGAATTTCTGCTGAATGAAGGTATTCATCATTGTGAGTTGCGAAGTGGACTGAGATGAATCATTGTCCTCGGATATAATCCAACGTCGGCACATGATCCAGATTACGCGACGTCTTCACTTCAGTAACGATATGAGAGTTTCCAATATCAATATCAAATCCAGACTTGAAGATATGAATATTATGATGATCAAAAACATTCGTTGTGATTAGTTCGTTATGCGTAATCACTTGCTGAAATTCTTTTCTGGTCGATGAAATTAAATAACGGTGCCCCCCACGCAACCAAAACATCGCACCTATGACATAAGCACTACCATTGACAAAGTCAGCAATAAAGCCATCCGTTTTAACTGCATCTGGTGTCATACCATTAAATGCATGTCTAAAGATATCAACCAGTAAGATCTCAGGTAATATACCCCAACCATTGTTTTGTAATAAGTATCGAGCAGTGAGTGCACCGGCTCCTTCGCGGTCATCATGCATACTACGGCTAATTTGTAGCTCTGTAGCACCGCGTTGTGCCGCAGGAATGTAAACCGGATAGAATTTATCTTCCTCTCCAGAAACATCAACAAATATACCCTCCCGGGTGGTATAGCGTTCATCAGCATCTGTTAAAAATTGTTCGAATTCTGCTTCAGCCAGCGCCATCCGCTGGTCAATCTGCCTTATTTTTCCTGTGATGGCTTCAGTCACTATATTCACTGATGCTGTTAATTCTGCAAGTTCTTGCACAAGCATAAATTACTCCTTATACGCGGTTAATTAGATGAATGATGTTTTTCCAGATCCAATATACGGAACTCTTGAAGGATCTGCCGGTGCATCGTATCCACCTGAGCTTTAGCCATCTGAGCAAATTCCTCATCGATAAGAATATTAAAATTTTCCATACCGACAACAACTGTGACGCTGTCACTTGGAAGATTACTCAAATCCAGAGTAACTGGCTGAATACAATGGCCATTTTTAGTTTTGTAGTTCAACGTTGTATCAGGGGAGGAAATAATCCCTAACAACGTCCCGGATTCTAACCAGAACCCTAACTCTCGAATCGGGTATTCCAGTTCTCCGCTAAACTTAGCGACTGCCTGAACCTGACCGATACCAATATCTTGATATTCACCAAATTCAACCCGCTGTAATTCATTTTGCAAAGTTGCCTGGTCAGGGCTTGGAATATAGGCACGATCACCGGCTGATACCCATTTTAATGATAGTTGGATCCCCTTTGCTTTAGCACTGATACATTCATCCAGGCCTTTGCGGGTGATCACTAACTTAATGGTGTCTTCACTCATAGTGTTGCTCTCGCATTGATGGTTAAAATAGTGATGTTGTAATGCGCTGAATAGCCAGTCATATTGATTTAACCATGTCCAACAATCGCTGGAATAACAGCGCTTGCCTCAACAGCATTTACATTCAATCCGGGTGCAGTTGCACCACCGACAGAAAGATCAATTCGAGCATCAGGCATTGGCCATAATGATACAAAAAAACGCCTTGATTCAGGCGGTTAGTTACGATGCTGATGGTAGTGGATAACGGGCTTTAATCTCAGCGACTTTATCACGCCAAGATGTCTCTTTGTCTTCAGTTTGATCATACTGCCACTCCATGAAGAGGGCGTCTGACTCAAGGCGGTAAGCTTGTTGTCGTTTGACGAGATTTTGAGCTTCTTCGAATTCTTTTTGCTGCAAAACCGACTCGATCTGCTCCTGAGTCATACCCAACGAATTCATATAGCTGCGGGTCGTATCTGTTTGAGTTTGACCCTGAAAAATGTAACTAAACATAGGTTTTCTCCTGTTACACAAAAAAAGCGGGACGAAACCCGAAACCGGACATTGAATGAGACCGCGAGCTGCCAAGTGATATTGTGCCCAGCCCTGCACTAGATCCATCTCTAAAGCCGCCCCCGCGAAGCGGGAATCTATCACCATAATTGCGACACAAGATAGAACCGACAACCGTCGCTGTGGTTGCTGACTCGATGAGTAATCGACGCAACAGCTCGTTCGGCGTATACCCAGCCGACTTTGTGATCGCAGCAAAATGCGGGTTATCCATGTACGGGTAGTCGTTACTATCGTCGTCAGCAGGCCCGTTACGCTTGGTCACTGAGTCGCTGAGCACTGGTGAACCATTGTTGCCAGCTCCGCTGTGGTTGTCGGATGTCGAATCAAAATAGGCTGGGTGACGATGCCAGTTAGCTTCGGCAACTGCCGGATTGTTATCCAGCGTAGTTAGAATCTGGCCGTCATCCAGTTTCATCTGGTCAATCCACTCCCACACATTGCCGACCAGGTCGCATATGCCGAACTCGGTATGATCGTGATTCCATGTTGCGGGGCCTTTGCCTGTGTCGGTTCGTCCGGTGCCGCTTGTATCGCCCGGCAATCCGTTGTCGGCACGGCGAGCGGTCTCCCACTTCGCCTCATGGCTGCGGCCACAGTTCGTATTGCCGCGAGGGACGGTGCCGTTAGCCAGAGACCAGAGTGCAATAGCAGCCCATTCATGGATCGACATCAGGTGCCAGTTGTCACCCTTTTGTGTGCAGAGTTGCTTGGCCGTGTCGTAGTTAACCGTGTTTCGCGGCTGAGGGCCACCGATAACAGCGGAGCCGCCTGCGGGCGATGATGCCAGGTACTTACCGACGAGAATTTCGCCGCGAGGCGCTCCGTTCGTTACAAATGCCGGATGCACACCTGTACCCAGATCAAGCGCTGTTAGTCCCAAGTCTTCAATATTGAAGCGCGGAATAACGCACATAATGTTAGGGTTTCCCTGAGCGTCATAAATGACCGTGTTTCGACCGCCTGAGTTATGCTCGACCGCTTTGCGATAGCTGTCTGTGGCAATGATGGTCAAGCCGTTGGCTTTTTGGTCATATGTGCTTTCGACCTTGGCTATCGAGTCATTGGTCTTCTTGTCAATGGCAGCCATTTTGCCAGATACTTCCTGCACGACAGCTTGAGAAGCTGTCGTTTGTTCAGCAGATACTTGTTGCAGCTCTGCGATTTTTTGCTCTATAGACATTATAAAAGTCCCTCAATATGACGTAGTCGCTCTGTGATTAACATTTGATGATGTATTTCTCTTGTGCTTATGGCTTGAGACTGAATGAAAGCACAAGCCATTGTTATCATCTCTTCCGTTAAGATGATATTCAGATTCTCAGTGCCAACTTCGACTGTAATTGAGTCAGTTGGTATGGCCGATAAATCTAAAGTAAACGGCTGAATACAATGGCCATCTCTCGCTTTATAGTTCAGCATTGTATTCGGTGCAGAGATCACACCAAACAAGGTCCCATCTTCTAGCCAAAAGCCGAGCTCACGAATGGGATATTCATCAGGTCCAGAGAACTTAGCCACCGCCTGTATCTGGCTCTCGCCTATATCTTTGAATTCGCCAAACTCGACTCGCTGTAATTCATTTTGCAAAGTCATCTGCTCAGGATTCGGGGTATAGGCACGATCGCCGGCTGATACCCATTTTAATGATAGTTGGATCCCTTTTGCTTTAGCACTGATACATTCATCCAGACCTTTGCGGGTGATCACTAACTTAATGGTGTCTTCACTCATAGTGTTGCTCTCGCATTGATGGTTAAAATAGTGATGTTGTAATGCGCTGAATAGCCAGTCATATTGATTTAACCATGTCCAACAATCGCTGGAATAACAGCGCTTGCCTCAACAGCATTTACATTCAATCCGGGTGCAGTTGCACCACTGACAGAAAGATCAATTCGAGCATCAGGCATTGGCCATAATGATACAAAAAACGCCTTGATTCAGGCGGTTAGTTACGATGCTGATGGTAGTGGATAACGGGCTTTAATCTCAGCGACTTTATCACGCCAAGATGCCTCTCTGTCTTCAGTTTGATCATACTGCCACGCCATGAAAAGAGGGTCTGACTCAAGGCGGTAAGCTTGTTGTCGTTTGACGATATTTTGAGCCTCCTCAAAATTCTTTTGCTGCAAAACCGACTCGATCTGCTCCTGAGTCATACCCAACGAATTCATATAGCTGCGGGTCGTATCTGTTTGAGTTTGACCCTGAAAAATGTAACTAAACATAGGTTTTCTCCTGTTACACAAACAAAGCGGGGCGAAAACCGACGTTAAAGAACGAGTTCCACCGCGCATAGTTCAGATTGAGCGCCCCCAGCCCGGCGACCGAGCCATCTCCCCAGTAGCCCCCGTGAAGCGGAAACCGGTCACCATAGTTGCAACACCAGAGCCCACCACCAACTGTAGTCGTGGTTGCTGATTCAATGAGCAATCGACGCAACAGCTCGTTCGGCGTATACCCAGCCGACTTTGTGATCGCAGCAAAATGCGGGTTATCCATGTACGGGTAGTCGTTACTATCGTCGTCAGCAGGCCCGTTACGCTTGGTTACTGAATTGCTGAGCACGGGTGAACCGATGTAGACATTTCCGCCGCTTTGATTGTCGGATGTCGAATCAAAATAGACTGGGTGACGATGCCAGTTAGCTTCGGCAACTGCCGGATTGTTATCCAGCGTGGTCAGGATCTGGCCGTCATCCAATTTCATCTGGTCAATCCACTCCCACACATTGCCGACCAAATCACATACACCGAGTTCGGTATGATCGTGATTCCACGTTGCGGGGCCTTTGCCTGTATCAGTTCGTGCGGTGCCACTCGTGTCGCCAGGTAATCCGTTGTCGTCACGGCGAGCAGTTTCCCAACTCGCCTCATGGCTACGTCCATAGTTCGTATTGCCGCGAGACACAGTGCCGTTAGCCAGAGACCAGAGCGCAATGGCTGCCCATTCATGGATCGACATCAGGTGCCAGTTGTCGCCTTTCTGTGTGCAGAGTTGCTTGGCCGTGTCGTAATCAACCGAGGTTCGCGGCTGTGCCCCACCGATAACAGCGGAGCCACCTGCTGCCGATGATGCCAGGTACTTACCGACGAGAATTTCGCCGCGAGGCGCTCCGTTCGTTACAAATGCCGGATGGACACCTGTACCCAGATCAAGCTCTGTTAGTCCCAAGTCTTCAATGTTGAAGCTCGGAATAACGCACATAATGTTAGGGTTTCCCTGAGCGTCATAAATGACCGTGTTTCGACCGCCTGAGTTATGCTCGACCGCTTTGCGATAGCCGTCTGTGGCAATGATGGTCAAGCCGTTGGCTTTTTGGTCATATGTGCTTTCGACCTTGGCTATCGAGTCATTGGTCTTTTTGTCAATGGCAGCCATTTTGCCAGACACTTCCTGCACGACAGCTTGAGACGCTGCCGTTTGTTCAGCAGATACTTGTTGCAGCTCTGCGATTTTTTGCTCTATAGACATTATAAAAGTCCCTCAATATGACGTAGTCGCTCTGTGATTGACATTTGATGATGTATTTGTCTTGTGCTTATGGCTTGAGACTGAATGAAAGCACAAGCCATTGTTATCATCTCTTCCGTTAAGATGATATTCAGATTCTCAGTGCCAACTTCGACTGTAATTGAGTTCGTTGGTATGGCCGATAGATCTAAAGTAAACGGCTGAATACAATGGCCATTTCTCGCTTTATAGTTCAGCATTGTATTCGGCGCAGAGATCACACCAAACAAGGTCCCATCTTCTAGCCAAAAGCCGAGCTCACGAATGGGATATTCATCAGGTCCAGAGAACTTAGCCACCGCCTGTATCTGGCTCTCGCCTATATTTTTGAATTCACCAAACTCGACTCGCTGTAATTCATTTTGCAAAGTCATCTGCTCAGGATTCGGGGTATAGGCACGATCACCGGCTGATACCCATTTTAATGATAGTTGGATCCCTTTTGCTTTAGCACTGATACATTCATCCAGGCCTTTGCGGGTGATCACTAACTTAATGGTGTCTTCACTCATAGTGTTGCTCTCGCATTGATGGTTAAAACAGTGATGTTGTAATGCGCTGAATAGCCAGTCATATTGATTTGACCATGTCCAACAATCGCTGGGATAACAGCACTTGCCTCGACAGCACTTACATTCAATCCGGGAGCAGCCCCGCCATTGATAGAAAAGTCAATTGTAGCATCAGGCATTGCCCATAATTGTGCATATCCCGAGGTCTCCCGCGTATTGGTCACAGGCGCGATTGCACCGGCTATCTCTATGCTCGTTTCGACCCCAAACATCAGCGATAGCTCGATCTGATCCCGCTCTGATTTGGTGTCTTCGATATAAGCCAGCAGCTTTTTCACATTGGCCACGTCCACCGGCTTGTTGCCTTTTTCCCAGGCAACAATCTCCAGACTGTACGGTTGACCTTGTGGCTGTTGCTGATACCACGGTTTGATTTGGCTCTGAAAATCAAAGGACTCCAGAGCGAGCTTCAGTCCGGCACGGGTACCACTCATTTTTCGGACCTGCCATGCATGTCCGGCTAAGTTGCGTTTAACGGGCTCTGGATCAGATGTATCCCACACCGGCAATTGAAATTCAGATGCAATATAGGGGACGATTTCAAACGCAGTCTTTTGGGCATCCAGTAGATGCGGGTATGGATTGCCAATACCATAAATTTGCTGACTAAATGACAACTCCATTGAACGTTCGAGCGGACTTCGGTTATCAGGAAGGACACTATATGTTTTCAGTGCCAACGGTAATTTTGACTGATTCAAGATAAGGCGCCTCACTGTAAGCACAACGCAATGGCTGCTCAGGTTGAATAATTTCTCCGCGGTGTGCTCCGGTTGACTCCAATAGAACACTGTAGAGCATTGATGGCTCGATACTGCCACCGAGTCGATGCTGTTTCAGCGCATAAGCGTTGACCGCTTTCTCTGCTGCTGCCAACACAACATCAGCATCGGGGCCGGGACGAATATAAAGTTTCGCTTCACACTGCCATTGGCGAATTTCTGCTGGTCTTACGGTGATCAAATCTGTTTCCTGAGCAATATCATCCCGCTCTAGGTAAGATTGAGTGGCTTCGATTAATGACGGGCTTGGCATACCATTGCCTTCATGTGTCAGAATGAAACAATCCACAACACCGGGAGAAACTTGTCGGGCTTGTGTATCCTTGGTCAAACCAGCCATTTCATGATCTGAATATTCATAAGTCACGACCACTCGCTTTGGCTCATGACTGTCAATTTGAACTTCAGGTCTGCCCCCCAAGGTCATCGCATGAAAACGATACCCTGAACGTGTACCGGTACTCGCCAAGGCATACGCTGCTAAATAATATCGAGACAGCAGAGAGTCATTACTCTCCATGACGGGTGGAATCGGAGGGAATGCACCAGGAGCTCCGGGATCAAGAATTTGGCGGGTGACACCTAACTGACTCACAATCAAATCGATCATGTCATCATCGGTCGCATACATGCCAAACATCTGTTGTGCTTGACCATTCAATTGCCGAATATGGTTTTGTAAAATAACCGTAAATGCTTCGACAAATTTAGTCAGCAATTCAGCTTCATTGCCGAGTGTTTCATTCACCGCCGTCGCATCATCTGGAGAGTGCTTTGCAAAGTATGCCAAAATATCGCTCTTCACTTGTTGTAGCAGAACTTCAAACGGTGGGGTCTTGATGATTTCCGGTTTAGGTAATGGATTCTGATGTGGAAACATTCAGGGGTACCTCAAACTTAACTGTTCGCCCTTTCCAATTGCCTGAAAAGTAAAGGCTTAGGCCAGTAGCGTGACGTGTTGCAATACAACTGTCCGGGATAAAATCAGACAGTCCGTTTTCTGGGTTATAAAATGCCTCAATCGCAGCAGATTGGATGCGAACCAATGTACTGTCAGTCATATTAGCCGCTAAACTTTCCCGCACTCGGCTACCGAAACCCGAACGCTTGACCCGACCACCTAACGGGGTAGTCATCACTTGGGTGATCCGACTGACCAATTGTTCATAACTATCAATTTTTCTGCCGGTAATCCGATCGATACCAATCATCATTTCACCTTATAGATTCCAGCCGATGAGCCACTGGTTACGCTCACTTCAGCTTGACTCATAATATGTTCAACAACCGCCTCAGCGATTGCGTTAACCATCACTTGCGCATAGGCATGTTTTCCGCTGGTCTTAAAACCCGCATCTTCTAACTTATTGATAATTAGATCTTCTAACTTAGGTGCATCCATCGCCATATTATTTCCCCGCTGTAACTGTGCTAGATCCATCGCCATGTGGATTGCCGGTAAAATGACAAATGTGTGCTGTCGTGACACAAGGCGATCCACCGTTCAAAGCGATACTTTTGGCATCCACGGTTGCCACATCACCAGCAACGATATGAGCACTCTTGTCAACATTAATATGGACATCACCTTTGATATCGACGGTCAGCACGTGATTCTGTGCGTGATAGTTGATACGGCTGCCATCAGGATAAACCCGTAAAATTTCATTGGGATCGCCGCTCGGAGAAGGAAAGTTGTCACTAAATAATCCCGTTAAAGCCACCGTCTGACTGCCGTTATCACCGGCCCCATAGTTCAGTACCAAAGTCTGTTCACCAATCGATGGACAGCGATAGTCTCTGGTTTCACCTGCAGAAGAGGCAAACCACCGAATAAATGGTGTCGTTAAGTCACCATGCTTCACTTTGATCAAATAGCCGTTTTCATGGATTGCAGCAACCTGTCCTAATCGAATCAGACTTCGGTTCCGGCGTCGCAAATCTTCAAGTTCATGGGAAAGTGTTTCGATTCGTTCTAAATATGGGGTCAGCATTTCTCGGACAAGCCCCTCAATTGCCTGACGCATACTTCACCTCCAACGGTTGATATTCATCAGCATTGTCCAAATGTTCTGGATTCACAGCCCAGGCAATCCCGCCTCGTTCTTCGTCTGGTTGATTGAGAGATTCACCAAGATACAAGTTTTGTCGCCAACTGACTGCTCGGGCAATCACCTGATCTAACTGATACTGAAGTCCACTCGGCTCTGAGCGCAAAAATTCAGGCGCATCAATTTGACGAATATCGATGCCCCAATGATTACGATCAACAAAGCGTTCAATCGTTGCAGTGTTATCTAAAACACGTAAAAAAGAACGCTCGGCTGAGCGTGGTAACAGACAATGAACCCGAATGTGATAGCCATGACAATATTGTCCGTTGCTATTTCGGGCTCCCGCTCTGCCAAAACGAAACTCAATCAGGAGAGTCAGAGACTCAATCGTCATGGTGCGATATTCATCATAGTTTTTCACCACCACATCACTTCCCAATAATTGTCCAAGGGACTTTTCAATCTGTTCATAAAGCTGACTGGGATATTCAAGTTGTAATATTTCTGAGTTCAAAACACCTCTCCTATGTAAGGGAGAACATCACACTCTCGGTGTGTATTAATTTATCAAGCTGAAGTAAAAAATTAACATAAAAAATGAAACATTAATAAAAACACCGGTCGTTAAGCATTTCTAAAAAATATACATTACTTTAATTAATATTCTATAAATTACTTTATATTATAAAATTTTCAGATATACGACATTCAGGTAAATATTGCATTGTGAATATCATGCGCCATGCAAATCTGTATTTCAATATTTACTTGCGTATCATTGCGAACAGTAAACCGAGAATACATTCATCATAATAAAAATAAAAAAGCTCTGACCATTGAGGCAGAGCTTTGCATTGTGGATATCATGCGCCATGCAAATCTGTATTTCAATATTTACTTGCGTATCATTGCGAACAGTAAACCGAGAATACATCATCATAATAAAAATAAAAAACCTGACCATTGAGGCAGAGCTTTGCATTGTGGATATCATGCGCCATGCAAATCTGTATTTCAATATTTACTTGCGTATCATTGCGAACAGTAAACCGAGAATACATCATCATAATAAAAATAAAAAACCTGACCATTGAGGCAGAGCTTTGCATTGTGGATATCATGCGCCATGCAAATCTGTATTTCAATATTTACTTGCGTATCATTGCGAACAGTAAACCGAGAATATAGTCATCACAATAAAAATAAAAAAGCTCTGACCATTGAGGCAGAGCTTTGCATTGTGGATAGCATACGCCATTCAAATATATTTATTCGCATTATTGCGAAATAAATTATATTTGAAGGTAATAGGATGTTTTATATCATTATAAAAGACTTTAATTCATAAGAGCATAGGCTTCTTCTTCTAATTTTATTCTTTCCATCAATGTCAACATTGCAGCATTACGTTGTGCCGCAAGCCACTGACTAAGTTCTTCCAGAATGACATGGTATCGTTTAAATATTGGGTAAGAACAAATAAAACGGCTAGAGCACATTGCAACATAACGTGATTCAGGGCTCCATAATACGCGGCCATCTTTGCAATGAGTACACTTTCTCATCTGCCGGTGTGGCGTTTTATAGAGGCCTGTACCACCACAAGATGAGCAGATACACCCTTGTGGCTGAGTTGCTTCTTCGATTGCCGCGTTGATCATCGCTGCAAATCCAGATTCACTGCGCTGGCCACGCCAGTTTTTAGTCAGCGTGACAATTTCAGATTGGATCACTTTTTCCAAAGTCTGGCGAGAATGACGACATCCTTGTGTTTCGACAAATAGAATGAGAAAACCAACCGGTGAAGCTTTCCAGCTTACGCCGACCATTGAGAGTTGTTCCTCAACACTGAATTTACCTCTCCCTCCCTGATGCATCGTCTGATAATCCATACTTTTCAGATTAAACTTCGCCAGTAATGTTTCAGGTCTCATATTCTTTCCTTATAAAAAACAAATATTTGTGTGTGAAAAACAGGTCAGGTCTTATCATAATCCCGTCTCATCTAAAACAATGTTCAGGGAGTAGCAATTCTCACGTCACTTCATTACAATAAGAACCAATAGTTATAGAATTAAATACAACTATTGGTTTTCTTTCAAGCCCACAATGCGAACTATCAGTTTCATATTAGAGATTTAATCATGACCAATCATAATGTTCTCACTTTTGCACAACGGCTCAACACCATCTGCGATGAACAAGGAATTCCTGTACGGGGGAGAGCCCGCTATCTACAGGAGAACCTCCCCTATCGGCTCTCACTGACCGGAATCAGAAAATGGCTCATCGGTGAAGCCATACCAGAGACGTCAAAATTGATAAATATCGCGGAATTACTAGGGACAACAGTCGAGTGTCTACTCGGGAGCAGGCATACGCAGGAAATTAAACAACCAGAAATAAGCCATCACTCATCGAGTGTCATCACAGCGAATACAACCCCAGAAGAGAGTACTCGGAACTTTAAGCCACTGGCGAAGCATCAATCCAGAGTATTACCGCTGTTGACGCCAGACCAAGTCCTCAAACAATCCATTGCCTCTCTTCCCATCCGTTCCGTAACAAAATGGATAACTGTCAGCGATGATATTCCGGCACAAGCATTCGCCATGCAAGTGGATGGCAACTCAATGTGTAATCCGAACGGTTTTCCAAGTATACCCGAAGGTTCGACCGTGATTATCGAACCCGGTCATGAGATACAACACGGTAAAATAGTCGTCGTGACTGACTATCATTCGAATGATTATGTCTCTGTCAAAAAGCTAGAAATTGACGGACCACATCAACTACTCGTCTCACTCAATACGATCTATCCTCCCCTTGAGTTTGATACCGACCGCTTTCGCATCATCGGCTATGTCAAACAAATTATGATGACACTCTAAGACATTCTGTTTTCTCTTCACCGCCAAAATGATAGTATTCGCTCTATCGGCAATGACAATCAGCATCAGTATACATTGATGAATTGTCTTGCTTTTCGATGACTGATTACCGGATACTTATTGAAATAGAATCACTGCCAACGAGATGATCATCTCTACCAGTTGTGAAATCCATTCTGCCGTTGTTCCAATGGCCTGTCGTATTCATTCAATTGGTTGATTTATCTGATTTAATCAACACATAAAGCATATGAAAAACAACGAACAACCAACATTCTTCTTTTTCGATTATGAAACTTGGGGAGTCCATCCCGCAAAAGATCGTCCCTGTCAGTTTGCCGGGGTCAGAACGGATATGGACTTCAATATCATTGGCGAACCGCTGGTCATCTTCTGTCAACTACCGGTCGATTATCTGCCTGCACCGGAAGCTGCACTCATCACCGGTATCACCCCACAACAGGCCAATAGCAAAGGTTTATCAGAGCCAGAATTTATTCAGCGTATCCATCAGGAATTGTCCCATCCCAATACAACCTGTCTGGGTTATAACAATATCCGTTTTGACGATGAAGTGACTCGTTATACCTGTTATCGCAATTTTATTGATCCTTATGCATGGAGCTGGCAAAACGGCAATTCGCGTTGGGATCTGCTGGACGTTGCTCGCGCCTGTCATGCATTACGTCCGGAAGGCGTTGTATGGCCTCAGAATGAAGATGGCAATACCAGCTTTAAACTCGAACATCTTTCCGTTGCAAATGGTATCGAGCATACAAATGCCCATGATGCGATGGCCGACGTGTATGCAACCATCGAATTGGCAAAAGTCATCAAAAATGCGCAACCGAAATTATTCGATTATTTCTATTCCATGCGCCATAAACGCAAACTGAATGCGTTAATCGATATTGTCAGTATGACGCCATTAATGCATGTGTCCGGTATGCTCGGCAGCCACTGCCAATATACCAGTTGGGTTGTGCCACTTGCTTGGCATCCGCATAATAAAAATGCGGTCATCATGGTTGATTTGGCGAAGGATCCCCAGCCACTCTTTGATCTCAATGCTGATGAAATCAAAGAGCGTCTCTATACCAAACATGAAGACTTACAAGATGATGAGTTACCGATCCCGGTTAAGCTGGTTCATCTCAATAAATGCCCGATCCTCGCTCCTGCCAAGACGCTAACGGCAGAAAATGCACATACCATCGGGATCGATAGAGACAAATGTTTACATCATTTATCTCTTATGAAGCAAGCTCAGGATATCAGAGAGAAGCTGGTCCAAGTATTTGGTGAAGAGAAAGACTACCCAACGAATACTGACGTCGATACGATGTTATACCACAACTTTTTCAATCCCGCGGACAAGGCTGCGATGGAGATTATCCGACAGACATCGCCTGAAGCTTTACGGGATTTATCGATCTCTTTCCAGGACTCACGGATCACCCCCTTATTGTTCCGTTATCGAGCCAGAAACTATCCTGAAACACTCACCATGCATGAACAGAAACAGTGGCAATCCCACTGTCAGGATTACTTCTCCCAACATATGGATGATTATATTCTTCGTCTGGAAAATCTGGCTCATGAACATGAGCAGGATTCCCACAAGATGCAGATCCTAAAATCAATCTACCAATATGTGCTGAACCTGACATCATAATAGGCCGCTTGCTGAATCTCTCTGCTGCCATGCAAGCCCTACTGATGAATATGACTTGCATGAGCCAAAGATAAATCATCACTCAATTTCGGAAATCGACATGATCATTTCACTACTCAAATTTGTGGTTTCTTTGGGAGCAATCATGGCTTCCCTGTGGCTTGGTACACTCATTCAGGTTTGGTTACATCTTTCGATTCCCGGGAGTGTTCTGGGGATGCTGATTCTATTTATTGCGCTAGCCAGCGGCCTGTTACCCGTCTCGTGGGTAAAACCGGGGGCATCACTATTTATTCGCTATATGGTTTTTCTCTTTGTACCGATCAGTGTCGGCTTGATGACCCATTTCGATACTCTGATTGAGAATGCACTCCCCATATTTGCCAGTGCAATCGGTGGAACAATCATTGTGTTGATCTGTATGGGTTTATTACTCGATCGTATGCTGAAAAAATAACACCACTGAGGAATATCACGCATGTGGCTTTTGATTACTATTGTTATTTTCTTTGCCGTTCGCTGGCTATGTCAAAAATGTAATACCCCTTTAGCGAACCCACTACTCATTTGTGTCATCATTATTATCGGCATTCTGCTCTATTTTAACGTGCCTTATGAAACTTACGCAGCAGACAATCAATGGGTAAATTTTTTACTCCAGCCCGCAGTTGTCGCCCTTGCCTACCCCCTGTATGAGCAATTACCGCAAATTCGTGCCAAATGGCGAATTATCCTGTTTGCCTGTGTTTTTGGGAGTGTCATGTCAATGCTGACCACGGCATTGATTGCGGTTTTATTCCATGCAGACACACCGCTCATCGCAGCATTACTGTCTAAGTCGGTCACAACACCGATTGCCATGGAAATCGCCAGTAACCTTGGTGGTGAACCATCAATTGCTGCGATTCTGGTGCTGATTGTCGGATTATTCGGCGCTATTTTCGCTTACCCGATTTATCGATTACTCCATATCACCCATCCAATCGCGAAGGGGCTAACGATGGGGAGCATCTCTCATGCACTCGGCACTGCCAGCTGTGTGGAAAATGATCCCCGCGATGCGGCATTCAGCTCACTTGCGCTCGTGCTCTGTGGCATTATCACTTCTGTGCTGGCACCACTCGCTTACACATTGGTGCTGTGGTTAAGCCCATTACTGACAACTTAGCGAGTGACTGCGACCCTTAAATCCGATATTGATCACATTATTGATGAAATAGAAATAACATACATCATTATAATAGGATTATGGTCACAACAATTTCATCAAACTGCGTTAGTATGAAATGCCTGAAGTGATGAAAGAGATGAACATATGACCCAAAATCGATTCACTGTTCTCAGCCAATTGCCCGAAGCACTGGCTAAACCACTCGAAGAGATTGTCACCAATCCGAAATTTTCAGCCACCTTCACCTCGCAACAAGTTGCGCATTTAATGGACGTGACCGGTTTCGACGCCGTCACCCTTGCTCAACATTTGCTCCCACTGGCTGCGATTTATGCTGATACGCCAGTTTCCGACTTCCATGTTGGTGCCATCGTCCGCGGTGGTTCCGGTGCGCTGTACTTCGGTGCCAATATCGAGTTTTCCGGTGTCTCACTCGGACAAACGATTCATGCCGAACAAGCCGCCATTGCGCATGCATGGATGTGTGGTGAAAACGAACTCAGCGACATTATTGTTGACACACCACCATGTGGCCACTGCCGTCAGTTTATGAATGAACTTGCCAACGTTGAGGCATTACGAATTACCCTCCCCAATCAGGCAACGAAAAAACTGCACGATTACCTTCCGGAAGCTTTTGGGCCAGCAGATCTGGGAATGAAGATTCGACTCATGGATCAACAAGCGCATCAAATCCATGCTGATTATTCAGATCCACTGCTGCAAGAAGCACTGAAAGCACTCAACAACAGTTATGCGCCTTATAGTCAGGCACTGGGCGGTGTCGCCATCGAACTCAAAGATCAACATATTTATCTGGGGTCTTATGCCGAGAATGCGGCTTTTAATCCGAGTCTTCCGCCACTGCAAGTTGCAGTGATACAGCTCAGAATGAGTGGCTATTCATTTAGCGATATCAAGCGTGTCGTGCTTGCTGAAACCAAAAATGCAGCAGTCACTCATCTGGATACAACCCGTTCGGTCTTGCAAAAAATTGCACCACATATCCAGCTGGAACATATTGAGATATAACACCAAAAAACTCATAACCATCTGATTATTCAATATAAAAACATAAATTATCACCTAAGACCCCGAAAAGGCAAACGTTTGCTTTTTCGGGGTTTTTCAGTATGATTGCCGCAGTTTTCAAAATGAGAAGAGGTAATCAGAGAATGTTAGGGACAGCGACAAGAGAAAGTGCAACACGAGTTCTGTTACTTGGCTCCGGAGAGTTAGGTAAAGAAGTCGCAATCGAATGCCAACGATTAGGGCTGGAAGTTATTGCTTGTGATCGATATGCCAACGCACCGGCGATGCAAGTTGCACATCGTTGCCATGTCTTTAACATGTTGGATGGCGATGCGCTGCGTCGAGTCATCGAACTCGAAAAGCCAGATTATGTGGTCCCTGAAGTGGAAGCGATTGCCACGGCAACACTTGTCGAATTGGAAGACGAAGGTGTTCATATTGTACCAACAGCCAAAGCAACACAATTGACGATGAACCGCGAAGGTATCCGCTGTCTGGCAGCCGAAACATTATCTCTCACCACTTCTCCTTACCGTTTTGCGGATAACTATCATGACTTCCGCGATGCCATTACCGAAATCGGGCTTCCCTGTGTCGTTAAGCCCGTGATGAGTTCCTCAGGCAAAGGCCAGAGTGTCCTCAAATCAGAACAAGATATCGATAAAGCTTGGCACTACGCACAAGAAGGGGGCCGTTCCGGTGCCGGACGAGTGATTATTGAAGGTTTCATTGATTTTGACTACGAGATCACTCAGCTGACTGTGAGTGCTGTTGATGGTATCCATTTCTGTGCACCAATTGGTCATCGGCAAGAAGATGGCGATTACCGTGAATCTTGGCAACCCCAAGCGATGTCTGAGGCTGCCCAGAAAAATGCCCAGATGGTTGCGGAAAAAATTGTCACGGCGCTCGGTGGCTACGGGATCTTCGGTGTGGAACTATTCGTCAAAGGTGATCAGGTCATTTTCAACGAAGTCTCCCCTCGCCCCCATGATACGGGATTAGTCACTTTAATCTCGCAGAATTTATCTGAATTCGCCTTGCATGTCCGTGCATTTACAGGGTTACCTATCCAGCAGATTGTATCGTATCAGCCTGCCGCATCGGTGGCTTTACTTGGTCAGGGCACATCCGACAATGTCCGTTTTGATGGTGTGGCGAATGCCCTGACGGTTCCCAATACGCAAGTTCGCCTGTTCGCGAAACCAGAGATTGATGGCAGAAGAAGGCTCGGGGTGACGCTCGCCACAGGCGAAGATACACAACAGGCGAAAGACGCAGCACTGGCGTGTGCGAGTCATATCGTCCTGCATTATTAATATCATCTCACCAACCCAAATATGTTCTGAATCAATAGGGTGATACAAACCACGTAAGACTCTCCGAATAAAAGAGAACCATAGAATGACAACAGGCCGGAACGTCAATCACGTTCCGGCCTGAATCTTTTCTCTGATATAATAACTAAGCTTCAATCAACCACACTTCATCCGCAAATCGACTCAGCTTTTGTTTCGCAATTTTCGGGTGTTCTGAATCCGCTTCTTTACGGCAGAGTAATGTCGTTTTCATCCCCTGAAACAATTGCTGGATCTGGTTACGATTAACACTAAACGGTGGCCCGGCCAATTCTGTCTGCTCATAGTCAACAGTAATCAAAAGCATCCGCCCGCCCGTCTTTAACAGCGCGCGTAGTCGCTGTACATACGCATCTCTTTGGGATGGCATGATAGAAACCAATGCAGCCCGATCATAAATCAGCTCGACACAATCAAGTGGTGCTGTAAAAACATCACCTTGATAAATTTGTAGTTCATCAAACTCATAACATTGATGAAATGAATCGATCTGTGTGACTAACGGTGTATAAAAGTGTTCAGAGAAAAACGATCTCACGGCAATCTCACTGAGTTCAACACCGATGACTTTGTCATGTTTTGCTGCCAACCAAACGAGATCTTCACTTTTACCACACAAAGGAACAAAAACTTGTTCCTCTCTCTGTGGCGACAATGCAGGCCAGTACTCCAACAGCAGCGGATTCACATCTGTTATATGGAAGCCAATGCGGTTGGAAGCCCACTTATTATGCCAAAATTCTTTATCCATGAAGCGCTTCTCTAATATAAACACAACAGCCACTGACCAGCGCAACTGTTTATCAGTGGCAAAAAACTAGAGATCGAAAAATAGATTCACTCTCATGAAAGCGGCATGATCACCACACTTTCAGAGTATTCTACCTTTCATTCGGATCGATATTTTCGACACGAGCTTTCAATTTTTGTCCTGGACGGAATGTAACAACACGTCTCGCAGTAATCGGAATATCCTGTCCGGTTTTCGGATTTCGCCCCGGACGCTCGCTCTTGTCTCTCAAATCAAAATTACCAAAACCTGACAACTTGACCTGTTCGCCATTTTCCAGAGCTTTACGGATTTCCTCAAAAAATGCTTCAACCGTTTCCTTGGCATCCCGTTTACTAAACTCAAGCGTTTCAAACAGGTTTTCAGCCAAATCGGCCTTTGTGAGCGCCATAAAACTTCCCTCAAAGCTATATTGAACCTTACTGTCGATGTGACAGCACCAAAGCATTTTTACTCAGCCAATCAACAACATATCGGCTTTATTGTAAATAGTGTATGCCAACCTTCTGATTTACGCCAACTTTTTTATTAAATCGCTCGCAGAAGAGACACATTATTCGTGACTATTGTGGGAGCATGTCACATTTAAATCAGCAAAAACTGATGATTCAATCGAGAAAAAATGGCGCACTCCGTGGAAACCCTACAGCATAAATAATTGATTAATATCATAATAATGTCAAATTTACATCAAAAGTTCAAATATGTGAACTCAGTGTATCTGAATGTTTTTCTTTCCTATAAAAAAACAGGCTGGTGCTATAGATTCACCAGCCTGTTTATATAGTGATAACAAAGATTAATCGCGCAGAACTGCACCATATTGCTCAGAAGCAGCGGCAACAATTTCGCTAACCACAGCAGAAATTTCAGCTTCTTCAAGCGTTCGTTCTACAGATTGTAGCGTCAATGCAATCGCAAGACTTTTCTTGCCGTCTTCAACCCCTTTACCGACATACACATCAAAGAGTTTGGCTTCTTTCAGAAGCTGTCCGCCAGCGTTCGCACAAGCTGCAACCACTTCACCGGATGTCACTGTTTGATCAACCACTAAGGCGATATCACGACGATTTGCCGGGAATTTTGAGACCGATGCAATTTCCGGAATCAAGCGTTGATTCAACCCACACCATTCAATCTCAAACACAATGGTTCTGCCATTCAAGCCAAACTTACGTTCAACTTCAGGATGCACAGCACCAATCACACCGATTTGCTGTCCTTCATAGTAGATCGCAGCGGCCTGTCCCGGGTGCAATGCCGGATGTCGGGTTGCGGCGAATGAATAAGCGTTTGGATTTGCGGTCAGCTCCAGAATCGCTTCCATATCACCTTTTGCATCAAAGAAATCAACTGTCCTGCTCTCCACATTCCAGTGTTCTTCTGTCTGAGAACCAGCAATTACACCGGCAATCATTGCTTCTTGACGGATACCCTGCTCAGCGTGTTGATCAGGAATAAAACGTAAACCATGTTCAAACAAGCGAACACGAGATTGCTGACGCTTCTGATTATGAGCGACGGTATTCAACAGCCCTTGAATTAAGCCTAATCGCATTGCCGACATATCCACTGAAATCGGGTTTGGCAGCACCAGTGGCTCAACATCAGGGACAATCAGTTTTTGTTGTTCCGGTTCAACGAAACTATAGGTAATCGCTTCGTAATAACCACGATCAACCAACAAATCCCGAACACGCTTCAGTGGTAAATCAGCTTCTTTGTGCCGGTTCATCGTTAACCCGACCTGTGGTGCCTGAAGCGGAATATTGTCATAACCGTACAGACGGCCCACTTCTTCAATCAGATCTTGTTCGATTGCAATATCGAAACGCCATGTCGGTGCAACAACACGCCAACCGTCTTCAATTGTGGCGACATCCATCCCCAAACGAGTCAGAATTTCGACCACATCGTCATCAGAAATAATATGCCCTAATAGACGGTCAAGCTTTTCACGACGAAGTGTCACTTGATTCGGTTTTGGCAGATACGATTCAGATTCAGCGACGACAACGGGTGCGGCTTCGCCACCACAGATACTCAGTAGTAGCGCGGTTGCTCGCTCCATTGCATTAGTTTGTAAAGCATAATCAACCCCACGTTCATAACGCATTGAAGAATCCGTATGCAAGCCATAACTTCTCGCACGCCCACGAATACTATCCGGCGTGAAAAAGGCACATTCCAACAAAATATCTTGTGTCTGCTCGTTAACGCCAGACTCTTCACCACCAAATACCCCGGCAATCGCCAGCGCTTTCTGATGATCAGCAATCACTAATGTATCATTGTTCAGTGACACTTCAGCGCCATCTAACAGAGTCAGTTTTTCATCCTGCTCTGCCATCCGCACCACAATACCGCCTTCAATTTTAGCCAAATCAAAAGCGTGCATGGGTTGGCCTTGTTCTAACATGACGTAATTGGTCACATCAACAACCGGATCAATCGAACGCAATCCACTGCGACGCAGTTTTTCCTGCATCCATAATGGCGTTTTCGCATTCAGATTTACATTTTTTACAATACGGCCGAGGTAACGAGGACATCCATTGGGAGCTTTGACGTCAATCGCAATCTGCGCATCAATTGAAGGTGCGACAGCATAAAGCTCAGGAGAAGCAACATCCATTCGGTTCAAAGCACCGACTTCACGAGCCAGGCCTCTTAAACTAAAACAATCGGCACGATTGGATGTTAAATCCACATCGATAGTAACATCATCTAATTTAAGGAACGTACGAAAGTCCATGCCGATCGGTGCGTCAGCAGGCAGTTCCATAATACCGTCGGATTCAATATCGATTCCGAGTTCTGAAAATGAGCACAACATGCCATGAGAAGGTTGACCACGCAGTTTCGCTTTTTTGATTTTAAAATCGCCCGGTAAAACAGCACCGACCGTTGCGACAGCGACTTTCAAACCTTGACGACAGTTCGGCGCTCCACACACAATATCAAGCAACTCGTCTTCACCAACGTCAATTTTTGTCACCCGGAGTTTGTCGGCATCTGGGTGTTGACCACATTCGACCACATGACCAACTTTGACACCGGTGAATATACCGGCAACAGCAGTCACATCATCGACTTCAAGACCTGCCATTGTAATTTGATGCGCCAGTTCGTCTGTCGTTACAGAAGGATTCACCCACTCGCGCAGCCATGATTCGCTGAATTTCATTCTAATTTCACCCCTGAATTACTTGAACTGTTTGAGGAAACGCAGATCATTTTCGAAAAATGCCCGCAGATCATTGACCCCGTAACGAAGCATCGTCAGACGCTCGATCCCGATTCCGAAAGCAAATCCGGAGTATTTTTCAGGGTCAATACCAACACTACGCAAGACATTCGGGTGAACCATGCCACACCCTAATATTTCAAGCCATTTGCCGTTTTTCCGCTTCACATCAACTTCAGCTGACGGCTCAGTAAACGGGAAGTAAGAGGGACGAAAACGAACTTCAAGCTCTTCTTCAAAGAAGTTACACAAAAAGTCATGCAAGATGCCTTTCAAATGCGCAAAATTCACATTTTCATCAATCAACATACCTTCCACCTGATGAAACATCGGTGTATGCGTCTGATCATAATCGTTCCGATAAACACGGCCGGGCGCAATAAAGCGTAATGGGGGCTGGCTGGCTTCCATCGTTCTGATCTGAACGCCAGACGTATGGGTGCGGAGCATTAATTTAGGATTAAAGAAAAAAGTATCGTGATCGGTTCTGGCCGGGTGATCTTCTGCAATATTCAGTGCATCAAAATTGTGAAAATCATCTTCAATTTCCGGACCGGACTCAACGGTAAAGCCAAGTTCGCCAAAAAAGCTTTCAATGCGCTCGATCGTCCGAGTAATCGGATGAATGCCACCATTCTCAATCCGGTGTCCCGGCAGTGTGACATCAATGGTTTCGGCCGCCAATTTTTGTTCTAATTCTGCACGCTGTAGTGCTTCTTTTCTGGCAAAAATAGCCTGCTGAACCGTATTTTTGGCAGCATTAATTTCCTGACCGGCAGTTCGACGCTCTTCTGGGGGTAATTTACCCAGATTTTGCAACTGAGCCGTCAGCTCGCCTTTTTTCCCCAGATACTGAACACGAACTTCATCCAATGCATTCAGCGTGTCAGCAGCCTGAATTGCCGCACTTGCACTGGCAATAATCTCTTGTAGATGTTGCATCGCTTCCTCATCTGCCTTGCTTGGCAGTTCCCACAAAGGTTCTCTCGGTTTCCCGAACAATTATTAGGTCTAATAAAAATAGCTATACATAGTACCCAAAGCGGCTTGTAATGCCAAATTGTAATCGTTTTTCATGTGGTTATTGAGCAATAATTCAACAGGAAAATGAATGCCATTGGAAGAATGCCACTGACATGGCATCCTCCCTGCTACAAGTCTGTTTCTGTCGTCACAACATCACCAGAGATAAATCGGCGAAATGTACCGGGTACATTTATTGAGCATAAACAGCGCGTTCATCAAATACCAGCGACGCTTGCAGGCGCTCGCGCATTGTGCGTTTCTGCACGAATAGCATTCCGACGTCACGTTTCAGACGAGGAAGAAACTGCTCATACTGCTCAACATCGCTCAACGCCCGAGAGGCCTCAACAATAGCTTGAGCCCGGGGCTGGCGAATCGCTTCATACTGACGCAGCGCAGCGCTATAGTCTTCGGCATTCCGAAGAACATCTCCCAGTACTGCTGCATCCTCTATCGACATGCCAGCACCTTGACCAAGGCTCGTCAGCATTGGGTGGGCGGCATCTCCCAAGAGAGTCACCCTGCCCTTACTCCAAGTTTGCGGAAAGGAGCGGTCTTTAGCATCAACGCTGATTATCGATTCACTTGGTGTTGAAAGAATGATATCTGACACAATATCTGGCCAGCCGGCATATACCTTCGCAACATCTGCATTTGTGCCACGCCATTGCTGAGCCTCATGATTCGGCATATTGGCAGTGCCCCACCAATATACCCAGCCATTACCGACATCAATGATCCCGATCCGTTTCCCTTTGCCCCAATAATGGCCAACATAGCCAGGGGTTATCTGTGGATGAGAATATTGCACCAAAGCCAGCCAGCAAATATAACCAGCCTCCTGAATCACAGACGTTGTCCCGATGGCTTCGCGTACTGCCGAGTGGAATCCATCGGCACCAATCAGGATATCGCCCGAGGCTGTCGTCCCGTCGGCAAAGTCAACCTGCACAGCATTATCCGTTTCGGTATAACCATCCACCCGTTTACCACAACTCATATCGACATCCCCCAATTGCTCTAACAACGCCCTTTGCAATTGTGCTCTGGATATACACACGTTGGGCGCACCTTGCTCATCAGCGATTGCCTGAACAGGAAGCCGGTTTAGAAGTAAACCGGATTTGTGCCGAATTTCAAAATTCTGGATCACCGCGCCGTAATGCTCCAGACCGAGATCAATATCAAGCAGCTTCTTCATCGCAGCACTGGCATTCGACATAACAGACAGTCCCGAGCCGGTTGCCCGTAAACCGTCCGCTTTTTCAAACAGACGCACCGACCAGCCAATTTTTTTCAGCGCAATTGCACATGATAAGCCACCAATACCTGTACCGATAATGAGTGCTGAAGGTTTTCTATTCATTTACATTCATCCCTTTCAAGTTATTTAATTTCGCTAAGAATTGCAGATACCAATGGCCCGACAAAGGGCTCTTCCATAATCGTCAAATGATCCCCTTCCACTTCTATCAGGTTGACTTGGCCTGAAGTCTGGCTACGCCATCCGTTGAATGGGTCGTGGTATTTACTGCCTATGGAATCGTGCATATCCCGCAAAATCCGAGGAAGAGGTTGTTTGGCGCGAACAAGGGTCATATCCAACTCCGGATATCGCGCATTGTGGTTGTAGTCTGTTGCAGCCTGCCAGTTGGTGCGGTACACCTCAAACAGGCGTTGCAGTACGGCCTTTGTGCTCCCCGCAGGAACCGCTCCGATAGCAATGGCATGATTGGTTATATAATCAAATCGTTCTTGTAGAGTTTCGATATGTTCAGGCACAACCTGTACTGGCAATGCCGATCCTCGTGATGTCCACAGCAACTCCCAAAAGAACCAGCTCAGCAACGCGTCATCGCTTGTTTTGCCTCTTGCATGTGAGTTCAAAGCCATGGTGTCGAGGATCAGGACATTGGAAACGAGTTCTCCGGCCTGAATTAACTGAGCCGCCATTTCAAAGGCAATAAAGCCACCATAAGACCATCCGCCGATAATATAAGGCCCCGTGGGTTGAACTCGCTTGATAGCCTCAATATAAAAGCGGGCTTGCTCTTCAATGGTCGCTATCGGTGTTGAACCCACATCAACACCGGCTGCTTGCAGCGCATAAAATGGCTGATCTGACGGTAGATGTGGCAACATCCGCAGGTAGGAAAGAATATTTCCGCCCATCGGGTGAACCAAAAAGATCGGCCTGCGCTGACCGGATTCACGCAACGGGACCAGTGGATCAAATTGAAGGTGACCACCATCATCCTGAATCAGTCTGGCAAGTTTTGCGATCGTTGGCGCACTGACAAAAGCGGACAGCGGCACGTTGACGCCATACAGCTTTTCGACAAGAACCACGATGCGCATCGCTGTGATAGAAGTGGCACCACAGTCAAAAATACTTTGTTCAGGCGCAATCTCAGTAATCTTCAACAATTCGGCCACCAGATGACACAATCGGCTTTCGTAGTCATTCTGTGGCTCACGATAGTCCCGGGTTGAACCGATTTGTATGTCCAATTGCCGTAACTGGGCATCATCGCGCTTACCACTCGGGGTTTTAGGGATCGTATCTATCCAAGTGATATGCGTCGGCACCATATACGCTGGTAACTCAGCACTCAAAAACTGCCGGAGGTCGTCCAATGTGTTGCTGTGATGCCCCTCTTTGCCAGCCAAGTAAGCGATCAGATACGTGTCCATCTCATCTCGCGGCCGAGCAACCACAGCGACATCTACGCTCTCTCCACGTTGCTCAAAGAACTCCAGTGTCTTAAGCTCGATCTCGGAAGGTTCAATCCTGTAGCCACGAACTTTGACCTGAATATCATTGCGGCCAAGGCTCACAATTTCACCTCGGGCAGCACGGATACCAATGTCGCCCGTTCGGTAGAGCACTTTGCCAGATACGTCCGTATGCTCAATAAACGTCTTGCTGGTCTCCTCAGGCGAGCAATAGTAGCCAGATGCCAGCGCTTCCCCGAATACACAGATCTCACCGGGCACCCCGTCAGGAACCACATTGAAGCACTCATCAAGCAGCAATAGTCCCGCCCCCGAGATCGGCATCCCTATCGGAGGAAATGCCGGGAAGCACTCTGGATCACCACGCATGCTGTAACTTGTTACGACATGGGTTTCGGTCGGCCCATACTGGTTTTCCAATACCCCGGCAGGCAGATGGCTCATCAGAGTCCGTATCTCTTGGGTAACACGCAGTTGCTCTCCCGATGACACCACAACGCGTAACTGCTTCGGAAACAAGTCAAGAGTAACGGCTGTCTCAGCAAACTGCTGTAGTGCGATATACGGCATGAATACCCGCTCCACCCCTTTACGATCAAGGTGTCGAATCAAGGTAGCCGGATCTCGCCGCTCGGTTTCACCGATAAGGTGTAATGTCGCACCTGACGACAACGTGGACAAAATTTCTTGGAAAGAGACATCAAAGCTCAGCGGGGCCAATTGCAAAGTAGACGAAACCTGTGCCCCACTGCTGGTTTTATTCTGCCAGTCAACCAGATTTGCCAGCCCTCTGTGGGGCATTGTCACCCCTTTCGGCGTACCGGTTGAACCGGAGGTAAACAGAATATAAGCCGCATCATCAGGATCGATTACGGCGTCTTCGATTTGCCCGGTATCGCCTTCAAACGAACAGGGCTCCAGCACCAAACATGGGGTATTTACAGGCAACGCTGTCATATGACAGGTCGTCACGACCACCGCTGGCTCAGCGATGCTGAGGATAAGTTCAATCCGGCTGGCCGGATACGAGAGATCGACCGGAAGACAGACCGCACCGAGCCTTAAAATGGCGATGACAGTGGCGATTTGTTCAAACGATCTCGGTAGTGCCAGCCCGACAACATCCTGTTTGCCGACCCCGGACTCGGTCAGCAGGGCCGCAATTCGAGTCGCAGCATCCCATAATTGCTGATAGCACCACTCGGTATCGTCATATGTGACCGCAACAGCGCTCGGATGATGTTGTACCGCCTTTTGAATCCGCGCTGGCAGAGAAACCAATGGTTTCGTACCGACAATAAGGCATCCGACATCGGTTAGGGGACGGTTGAGGGATACCGGCATCTGTGACTGGTAAGCGATACGCGCCAACGCACTGTTAAAGAGCCTGAAGAACACTTCGCCCTGTTCCTTGGCATAGATATTCCCATCCATATCTACACGGACGATTGTCTGTCCCCCGGCAAAGTCGCGCATCACATTCGTCAGGATAGCGAAGTTTGTTTCTTCTTTCGGCTCAAACGCCAGCAGCTCAATGTCTGTCTTGGCCGTAACGTCTTGCAGAACATGGAAGTGAATGTAATTAAACGCTGTCTGGATTGAGATTGCACCATTCTCAGCCTGTATCTGGCTCAGTGGGAAACGACGGTGTTTATGGCTTCTTTTGTCGTTTTGATATAGCACTTCGAGCAATTGCAGCCAATTCAGGTCCTCAAGCCCAACGCGTAACGGGAGCGTATTCAGAAACAGCCCCAAGATATGCTCCGAGTGCTGAACCTCCGGCCGTGCATGTGTTACCACCCCGGTCACAACATCTGTGGTACCGCTCATGGCTGCCATTGCCATACAATGTGCAGCAAGGTACACGAGCTTGATAGGTACATGAACTCGCTTCGCCAAATGGCTGAGCGCAGTATCTAGCTCCGGCTCGATCAAGAAACGATACGAAAAGATACCATGATCAACCGCTCCCAGATGGCTCGCCAAGCCAATTGGCAATGCGTTATCGGCACCATCAAGATATGCCTTCCAGTAGTTGCGATGCTTATCACTCCCCAAGGCATTCAGTTCATCCTGAACAAATACCGACGGATTTGGCAACTCATGTTCAGGATAGCCAAGATCAGAAGATTCCCCCCCCTGAAAGTAGCTGACCAGCAGTTCACGGATCAGGTTTGCAACACTGCCACCATCCAAAATGGCATGGTGGAAGCTGAGCACCAGATCAATACAATCGGCCTGATGATGAACAAAGATAGCAATATGGAAAAGAGGCCCTGAGGTCAACGAGTAGTTGTGTTTAGACCACTTATCCATGTGCCCGGCAATCATTCGTTCATACTCAGCCCGGGTCGGGGTCGTGATTGAGAGTACATCATCAACCGGCACATTCTTCCTGATCATTTGCATCGGCCGTTCGAAATCACTGAGATTAAAAACCGTACGTAATGCTGGATGGCGGCGGATTAGCTGTTGTACAGCAAACTTGAACGCCCTGTCATCCCAAGCCGACTTCAGCGTATAACGAAACACATCTTTGTATGCCCTTGCCCCTTCAACTTCCCGACTATGGAACAGCAAGCCAAGTTGCAACTGAGATACCGGGTAGGCGTCGTCATACATTTCTCCCAGTCTTTTTTGCTCAACGTCACGAACCAGCTCAAAAGGATGCAAAGCTTCTTTCGGACAACTGAACATATCCGACGTATTTTCCAAAAAATACCCCAGACGACGTACCGTAGTATGCTCTCCGAGCTCAGAAAGATTGACCTCATATCCATGCATCTCCAATTCAGAACGGATCTTCAGCATCAATATGGAGTCTCCGCCCAGAGAATAGAAATCATCATCGACAGCAATATCATGCTGACCGAGGACTTTCCCCCATATTTTGACAACAATGGCTTCGGTTTCTGTCAGCTCCCCTACCGGTACAAATACCGACTGATTACTGATTCCTTCGAGGGCTCGTGCCCGGTCAAACTTCCCGTTAGGCGTTAAAGGCATCTCGTCCAGCTCGACAAAACGCGCGGGGATCATAAACACTGGCAACAACGCCCCAAGCTGCTCGCGTAGATCGCGTTCATTGAAAGCACGCCGACTGACATATAGCGCAACCAGATGTTTACCCCGGTTTTCGTCATCCTCAACGATCACCTCAGCATTTAATACGTCAGGCAAGCCGAGCAATGCGTTTTTTATTTCCCCCAGCTCAATCCGGTTTCCCCGTATTTTTACCTGACCATCCATTCGGCCCAAATACAGGAGTGCTCCATCTTCTGACCAAGCAGCAAGATCACCCGTCCGATACCAGCAGCTACCGTTGTCGTTCTGATCGATAATAAAACGCTCTGCTGTTAATTCAGGCTGGTTCAGGTAACCTTGAGCCAACTGAACCCCACTAATTTGCAGTTCCCCGGCCATACCGATAGGCTGCCTTGCTCCGTGTCGTGAAACGATTCTGACGGCCGTGTTATTGATCGGAAAACCGATTGGCACTGAATCAACGTCCGAATCCTGTTTCAAATCCAACTCGTAATAAGTAACGTCAACCGTTGCTTCCGTCGGACCATACAGATTAATCAACCGTGGCGGTGGCATCTCACGGCTGAACAACTTCTTATATCGATTGACTACAGCCGGTGTTAACGCTTCACCGCTGGTAAACAAGCACTTCAAGCTGGCGTTCGCAGCAAGAGATTGCCGCTCATCCGTCAGTGCCTGTACATATGGCTCAAGCATTGATGGCACAAAATGGGCGACCGTCACCCCATGATCCGAGATCGCTTGAATCAGCGCTCTGGGATCGCGTTGCGCCCCTTGCTTCAAAAGTGCGACCGATGCACCGGTAATCGCCCACCAGAAAAGCTCCCATACCGAGACATCAAACGATATTGGGGTTTTCTGTAGAATGACATCTTCACGGCTTAACGGATGGATCTCTTGCATCCATTCCAAACGGTTCACCACCGAATGATGCGCGACGACGACACCTTTGGGACGTCCGGTCGAGCCGGATGTGTAGATAACATATGCAGGATCGTGGGGCTGAGTTTTGATGCGATATTCGCGTGCAGAGGCCAGTTCGGTCGGTACGGCGCTTAAATCAAACCAGCGGGGATCATCTTGTTTGATGACATGAGGTAAATCAGAAATTACTAATTTGGCACCGCTGTCTTGCAGCATATACTGGATGCGATCCGCAGGATAGTCACTATCGATTGGTAAATATACCGCTCCAGCCTTGAGCACCCCAAATATCGCGGCCATCATCTGCGATGAACGAACCATCGACACGGCCACAATATCTCCCTGGCCAATTGCTCTTTCTTCCAGGGCGGCCGCAACAGCAGACGACCATTGGTCTAATTGGGCATAAGTCAGTCGGTTACCATCCGGATCTCGGATAGCGATATTTTCAGGGTGTTGCGTCGCTCTGGCAGCAAAGAGTGACATCACCGTATCATTCTCGCTGTATTGCTTTACAGGGCCATGTTCATACCGCTGTAATTGTTCGTCCTGCTCAAGCGGCAGTAGCTTGACATCCGACACGGGTTTATCAAGATACTTTCCAACATCTCTGATAAGCTGGATCAGTGAATCCAGAAAAGCCTGTGCGGCATTCTCGGAACTAAATGCTGAATTATTCAGGCATATTTGCCCCAGCACATCCGCATTATCGCCGTAGGTATACAAATGAACAACAATCGCTTCCTGAGCATGGACATGACCCACATTGCGGAATGTCTCTTCAACAACCGAGGCAACGCCCACCTGCGGATGGCGCTGGTAAGAAACGGTTGCGTCGAAAAGCTGGCGGGGAGCACCTGACCGAGCAAGTGCAGAAATAATCCGACCAAATGGGATAGATTCTTTATCTTTTAAGAACCGCGCAAATGCCTTGATACCGGCTCCGATGTCTCTTAACGTGCTGCCGTGCGCGACTTCAACCTTTACAGGCAGCGTGTTGGCTTTTTGATTGATAATGGCAAGCTCTTCTTCACTGCGATTCAGAAACGGAACACCAATAAAGAAGTTCTCACTCCCATATACATTAGACAGCAGAACCGACAGCGCAGTTGAAACCGTTAAGAAAGGTGTAAAGCCATTTTCAAGACCTGCGGCAACTTCATTTGCCGACATGCTGAACGAGCGACGATATTTGTGCGATGTTGAAAAGTCAGCACCAGATTTCGGCAACAAGGCAGGTTCAACATGACGGATCTCCTCCACCACATCACTGATAACCCGCTCAAGCTCGGTATGATTCAACACCGGATGCTTTGCAGCATAATGCCGGACCGCTTCCATTCGTTCTTGCTGTGCAACCTCGTTGCCCTCATAAACATCGAGTATTTTGTGACACAGCAGATTGACTCCCCAACTGTCGGCAACAATGTGGTGAGCTCGGACCATCAACACAGCGGCATCGTTCATCTTACCCACAGTAATATTGATTAACGGTGATTTTGAGAGATCCCAGGATTTGCGAGTCCATTCAGTGAAAAACGCAGCAGCGCCCTCTTCGTTCATCAACTCACAGGATTCAACCCACACTTCACCAAAGTCTACCCGCACTTTCGGGGGATCCTGATCGAGAAATACTTTGTGGTATGCAGGCTCAGACTTCAGCACTTGCTCAGCAGCACTTCTTAGCCTAGCAAAATCGGCGCCCTCTGATAGTTGTACGCTATAAGCTATGGTGAATTGATAGCTGTGCGGATCTCGCAAGGCCTCGAACCAAATTTCCATTTCGTACGAATTCAACGCTCTCTCATACGAAATCGGCTTATCTTCGTCCAAAAACTTTTCGGTAGTGATAGTAGCAATATTCATGAGTGAAAAACTCCACTTAAATAGATGACATGAGCTCAATGAACAGCGCAAAAGCTTCGTCCATCTGGGTAAGAACCCAAGCTCAACTGAAGCGAGCCGCCCCTTTCTGGCTTTAATTTCGAAAATAATGTCATCGAGTGACATAATATGTCAAGTGTCATATTATTATGAGTGACAGTTTTATGTTGTTGTTATTTTTCTTTATTGCGCAAATGTCATACACAAACCATAATGGTAGACAGTCAAGCCCTATACCTTGACAGGAGGAAACAGACACGTGGCAGAGAAAGAAAAAATGGGACGTCGTGAGCGCAAGAAGCTAATGCTGCGAGACGCTCTCATTACAGCGTCCTACGAGCTTTTTGCGCTGAAAGGATTTGATGAAACCCGGATTGAAGACATTACCGATAAAGTGGATGTATCTAATCGCACTTTTTTTCGATACTTCAGTTCGAAAGAAGATGTTGTGCTTGATTATCAGCAGGCAGAACACGAAAGCTTTATTGCTGCACTGAATCGTCGTCCATTTCAGGAGCCCGTTATCACTGCGCTTCGGCATGCCGCCGTAGAAGTGGTCAGGAAATATGAAAGTGGTTCTGCTGATCGCTTCATGATGCGGCAAGAACTACTAAGAAGTCACCCGCTGGTTCGGGCCAAAGCGCTGCAACAAAGTGAGGAAAGAAGCGCTTCTATCGTGTCGTTAATTGCTCAACGGATGGAGGCCAATGTTACGCTTGATCTCCGACCAAGTATTGTCGTCGGGATGATCGATTACGCACACTGTGCTGCGTATGATGCTTGGAAGAAAAAAAAATCCGCCTCCGTTCTCTATTCCGATGTCCTCAATGAAGTTTTTCTGATCATAGAGAGCGGCCTCAATTTCTCAGCAAAATATAAACCAGATGATCATTCCGACGATGTCTGCTGAACTGGGAAAATCGTAGCAACAACCCGATGACTCGTGCTAAACAACTTTGGGGACAACAACAAAGGTATGTCGGCACGCCGGATTATTCCATATTTTAACCCTAGTAATTCGACGGAAGGTACGTATGAAACGGCGACACCAACGCTGTTTCACGGCCTTCACCGAAGATGACACGTTGTCTGGTCTGCCGACAGAAACATAACATTGGACGCAATACATCATATAGTGTCGGGTTGTATACAATATAGGGTTGTATATAAAGTTGTGAGCCCTGAATCTGGGTCTTAAAAAAGGTGAGCAACGGATAGGTTTTGAATAGATGGATTTTGAGCAGATAGATATTGAATAGATAGGTTTTGCGGACACGAAAAAAGGGGCCTAAACCCCTTTTTTCAAAGATTTACAGGCTCAATGAAGCCTATAAACAACAATTTGGAGCGACATACGAGGTTCGAACTCGTGACCTCAACCTTGGCAAGGTTGCGCTCTACCAACTGAGCTAATGTCGCATTATCTTTGATGGTGCCCCGGGCCGGACTTGAACCGGCACAGCGCGAACGCCGAGGGATTTTAAATCCCTTGTGTCTACCAATTCCACCACCAGGGCGGAGCATATCAAAGCATTACCTCACTTGAATGATTCCTAAAAGGCTATCACCACTGAGGAACGAGAGGTACTTTACTGGATTCAAAATTTTCGTCAACAAGAAAATCCAACATGATGAACTGTATGGCTAAAAAACGGTCTATTGCCTCATTTTCTGTGTATTTTTCCATGTCAATTTGCATGTATCAACTAAGATATCAGGCTCTCCGAGAGCACCTGAGGGTTGCTCGGTATGACGAAGCGCACCAAGAAGACAAGTTTCAGATGGTCTGTGCCGGCCCATTCCACTCGATGTCATAAGTTGATGCCTGACTAAGCGAAATCCGGTGTTTTTTGGCTTGTCGATAGAGTTCTGAAAGACTCAATACCGGTGCTAATCTCGACAGTTCTTTGTGATGACGCTTCATGATATTTTTACCCGCAAAGTAGCCTTGCCATGTTTGATATCGGAATAAAGACGCAACACCACCCGCTAAAAACACCATCGCACCAAGGTGATAAAGAGGTGTCAGTTCTGGCTCAGAGAACACAAAATGGGGCGCAACAGACTGACAAAATGGCGCGACCAAATGTAACCCGCTGGTTGCCCGCGGATTACACTCAATCACATATAAACCGTGCTGATCACGCATAAAATCAAATGAAACCTGCCCGTGATAACCAAATCGTTGTCCAAATGCACGCATAAATTGCTCAATTGACGGATCATCAATGGGCTGAAAAGCACTGGCAGCAGACTGATTGACACACAGTTTCGGTTGATAAGCCTGATGAATCTGCATCTGCCCGTTCTCAAACACGGCATAGTTACAGATCGGCTGCCCCGCTATTTTTTGTTGCTGAACCCAAGGCACATCGGCCGTTATATTTATCTTTGCCAAGGCTTGTGGTGTAACATCACAGATCACTTGTGCGCCAAAACGAGAATAAACCGGCTTCAACACGGTATTCCGGCCACACACCACATCATGACGATCAGTGACTAAATGAGTAGATGGCAGCACCACGTTGGGTAGCCCGGATAAGGCTTCAAAGACCGTGAGTTTGTTGTGTAATACGAGTAATAATTCGCCATCCGGCATGAACCAGTCAACATGAGGTCTTTGCTTCGCAATATCAGCGAGAAAAAAGACTTCTTCACAGGTCGGTACGACCATATCAATGGCAAACCGGTCAATGATATCGAGTATCTGCGTCTGATAATCAGCAAAAGAAAACCGTGGTGAACTGGTTTGAATATAACCTTCAATCTGCTTCAGAAATGATCCCAGCGGTTGTTTTAAGGCATCGGTCATGATCACCCGATGTCCCTGACGACAGAAAATATTTGCCCACTCAAGTGCCACTGGCGCACGGGCCCCGGTAATCAAGACTTGCATTCATTCACCACTCGTCGTTGTTTATTCATCGGGTTCCAGTCGGGCGGTGGTGCATATTCACACGTCACGGACACCCGCCCCAATCGCTGTAATAACCCAAATAACGCCTCCTGAATCACGTGATGAAACTGGGGAGCAGCTTCAATTTTTAAGTGATGCGCACTGGTTTGGGTAATGCGATAATCCACTCGTTCTGCTATCGCCAGTGTGACTGCGCGATAGACCAGATCCGGCAACACGACGGTCTGTGCCCCACCCTGCTCTAACACCAGACAATCACCACAGCGTCCGGCAATCGCACCGAGCGGCTCAAATGGTGCTTCATCTTGTTTCACGGCGATCACATCATCAAGCTGATAACGAATGATTGGTTGGGTTCGGCGCCGGAAATCGGTAATAATCGGGCTGTAATGGGTTTTTTCCGGATTTAACCAATGTTTCTCAATATGAACGATATCCTGATTCCAACGCATCTGCCCTTGCGCATCCGTACAGGCAAGAAACCCTTCTGTACACTGATAAACTTCATGAAGTTCACTGGCGAATGTCTGTTCTATCAGGGCGCGATCGACAGGTGTTAATACTTCGGCCCCGGATATGATTCGAGCGGGAGACATTTTCCGTTCACCGAATGAACCACTGTACATTGCGCAGAATTGTAACGCTTGTGCACTACCAATCAGGAGGGTTGGCTGAAAACGATCCAACGCTCGAATCCAGACCTCATAAGGTTGATTTAAATCCGCGTAAAAGAACTGAATCGGCCCTTTAGCAACGGATTTATATAGCGGACTGTTTGCTCGAAGTGCCAACGCAATCCGATGTTTTTGCCATAGATGAGGCAATAGCTTGGCAAGAATGTTACCGGCCCATAGCTGTTTTTCGCGATGATCAGCCAAGAAGAGTCCTCGCTGACCAGAGGTACCCGAAGAGAGTCCGACCGTCACATCATTGACAACCGATTGTTCAAAACGTCGTGATTGCTCTGCTTTGAGCGCAACGGACATCAACTGATCAGTGTTTAATCCCCGCGTATTGATCGTCTCCAGATTCGCCATCATCAACGATTTATTCATGATAGGAAAATTTTCAAGCGGCTGATTGCGGAACGACTGATAAAAAGGTGAATGTTGACAGACCCACTGCAAGTGATGCTCTAACTGTTTGTCTTGCCAGGAAAGCACCTGAGCGCGAGAAGCAAACCGGTGATAACGTGCAAAAGCAAACTGACGTAACAAGGTGATCATTGTATCCACCCTTGCTCACAGAGCGCACGAATACTGGTCAGGCAATGGGAAGGCACAAACTGAATATCCGCTTTACCGAGGCGATAACATAACCTCAATTGCGCCAATGTCTGGCGGTATGCTTTGGTGTCTTCACAGATAATATTCGCCAGCCAGTGCTGGTTCATATTTTCACTGAGACTCTCAATCAGCCAACAGGCATCGGCTAACAAAAATACCCATTGCGCGCGCAATCGGACTAACATCCCCACCTGCCCGGCAGCATGTCCGGGTAGACTGACCAGGTAGAGTGAGCCGTCATCAAACAGGTCTTTACAATAAAGCTCAACACCGCGAAGTTGCGGTAAAATTGCATCGATGCGGCGATCAAAGTGATCATGAAAGTGCAACTGTGACTGAATATCATCCGGGATCAGTTGACGCAAATACCCTTTCCTGACACCACTGAAACGCCCTCGATGTTTGAGCGCATCAAACCCTGCTTTTGAACAATGAATCGCAGCATCTCCAAATTCACTCACCGCTGCAATATGATCGGCATGAAAATGAGACAACACCAAATGGCTCACCTGTGATGTATCAACCCCTGAACGACCTAGCTGCGCGGTAATATCTTCTCCATGCTGCAAATGACACGGGGTTGTCCATGCATAAAACCTTTCCGGAAAGGTGCGCGTCGCATCAAAGAAATGCTGATGATACCCCGTATCAAAGAGCACATAGCCCTGCTCAGGATGCTTGATCAAAGCCACTGCTGCGGGAAAAGCCCTTGGCTTGAGACCACTGCCGGGTTTGACGACAAATCCCGGATGAACACAATAACCACCTTCAAAGATTCTGAGTTGCAAACCATCTGACATATTGCTCGATTCCTTGGTTGATTGTGACATGTGGCTGATACCCTAATATTTCTCTGGCTTTCGTGATATCCAGCGTTTGATGATGATGGAGAAGTCCGGCGCTATAGCGCGTCAAACGGGGCTCAGGATGGCCGGGGAGCCGCTGACGGATCCATTCATTCATCGTCAAGAGTTGCCGCAAAACCCGATACGGGAGTCGCCGGATGGTCACCGGATGATTCAGTGAGGCCAGTAACTGTTGCAACAGCATCTCAACCGGCATCGGTTCACCGTTACTGATATTGAAAATCTCCCCGTGTGACAAATCTTCAATTTGGGTGCAGGCCAGCATCGCCGCATGGGCAACGTTATCAACACAGGTTAAATCGACCACCGGATTGCGACCCGATGGTAACAGCAGTTGCCCACGGAATACGCTACTCAGCACTCGCGGCACAATCGCTCGATCATTCGGCCCAAAAATACCACGCGGACGTAAAATAATACTTTTGATCGGACTATTCTCGACAACGCGTTCCGCGAGATATTTTGTTTTCGCATAGTCATTACACCATTGACGCGCCAGCGCATCTTTCTCGGTAATTGCCCATCGGTCAGCGTAGTCAAAATAAACACTGGTGGTTGAGATATGAACCAGACATGACACATTCTGAATCCGGGCCGCTTCAACAAGATTCTGAGTCGCAGCAACGTTCGCTTGAAAAAACTGTTCGTAAGTCCCCCAAGGACTGGATAAAGCCGCACAGTGAATGATGGCGTCAACACCCTTACAAGCCTCGATCAACGCTGCCCGGTCATTTAAATCCAGTAAATATGCAACGGCATGATAGTCACGTTCAAGCTGACGCGCGATATCCGCATTTCTGGCGATAAAACGGAGTTGGTGCTGTTGATGGAATAACCGTATCAGTGCACTCCCCAACATACCGCTGCCGCCGGTAATGAGAATATTCATAGATAAATCAACCCCATACCGAGTGATAAGCCGGCAGCAGACCCCATCAGTAAGACACTTTTACCCTTCGTATCCGGCTCATTTCTCAGCAGATGGAGATTAATCGGAATTGAAGCGGCAACCTGATTGCCCAACGTGGAAAATCGGTTGATGACTTGCGAGGCCGAAAACCCTGTCATTTTAGGCATTTTTTCTAATGCCCGGAAGCTCGCCTGATGAGGCAGCAAATAATCAATATCGTCTTGAGTCATCTGAGCCTGAGCCAGTCCATCCTGCAGAAACGCCGGTAAAACCTGAGCCACCTTGCGAAATAAATTTTTACCATCCATAAAAAAGCGACAAACATTGAGATTCTCATCGTGGGATATTCGATGAGGGTTGAGAAAGCTGCCTCCACCCGGGATCTGACAATATGGATATCCCGAATGATGGGTTTCAAAGCGGCGAGTGACTAATCCGGGACTCTGCTCATTGGCCGCAAGTAAAAATGCAGCAGCACCGTCGGCAAACAATGTCGCGGTTTCTTGCTGGGGAGGAAAAGAACGATTTAACGTGACGCCCGTTGCCACTTCACTCGTGACAATCAGAATACGTTGATGACGCTTCGCCAAAAAAAGACTGTGGGATAAATCCAATGCCGTTAAAAATGACAGACAGGTGCTATTTAAATCAAAGCTTTCGATACTGAACGGTGCATTAAGAGCAGCAAGCAATGCAGAAGCATCATAGGGTAACGATTGATGATGCGTTCCGCTGGCATAAATAACCAAGTCGATATCAGAGAGGGCCAATTCTGTCTGACTGAAACAGTCCTCGACTGCCCTGCGCGCCATTTCAATCGCGCTTTCCGTTTCTCCGGCAACATGCCGGTACTCAACGCCAAATCTTTTTTTGGTCGTCCCGGCAGGCAGTGCCAGAAAAGCGTCCATTTGCTCCGAAGACCACCGATTTTTAGGTAAATAGATACCACTAGAAACAATATCGAATGCCATAAATTCTCATTACACCAAAATAAAAAACAGTGTTCAAAATACTATGAGGCGCTGTGTAAGTCTAGTCTATTTCATCAGTTATCATGACAATATAGGCTCAAGTTCACATTCCGATTGACTGATGTAATTGAACCAAACATAGGGAAAATGAAACGTAGACAAGGGATATTCAAACAGATTGGCAATAGTACATGTTCTATCAGAAAATGAAAAATGAAGTTCAGGAAAGAAAATCTAGAGTGGTACGGCGTTCGGAGCCGTGACCTCAACCTTGGCAGGTTGCGCTCTACTAACTGAGTGAGTGTTACACCGAAATATCAGAAGGGAATGGAGGCGCGTCCCGGAGTCGAACCGAGGTCCACGGATTTGCAATCCGCTGCATAGCCACTCTGCCAACGCGCCAACTTTATATATCGAGAAGATAAAACCACCATCTCCGATACGGGTTTGCATTCTACGGATTCACCCAATGCAGTCAACAACATTTTTTGCTTTTTGAATCATTTGCCTATTTTACACTCAAATGTTGTAAGCTGCGCCGATTTGCCCGGTTCGACCGGTCAGATTCTTCTTCTGACCTAACAATTTCTACATTCAACTATTGCGATATACAGCAGTTATTTCTATGGTAGTGCCATCCTTTTGTGAATAAGTGAAAACGCCATGAAATTTACTGCACAACAGCTTAATGAGCTCAACTTACTGCTTCAATTTGATCTGAATAGTCGTGATACGGGTATAAAAGTCCACAAAACTGCCGAAAAGAAAGTCCAAGATGCTGTTGAAGCCCTTTACCGGAAAAACCTATGCACCCATCCGGATGGTGGTTATTTAACCGATGAAGGTATCGAGATTGCTCAGGATGCTGATCGTATTCTCCGAGTGCTGGCACCGGAACCAGAATAAAGACCAAACATGATGAAACATATCACTATCATTGGTGCCGGCTGGCTTGGTTTACCATTGACACATCATTTATCTGATTCTTGCCGTGTTTTCGCCAGTAAAACCACAGCGGCCGGAGCCGATGCCCTGCAACTTGAGGGCATCCGCAGTTTCTGCTTTCATTTCGAACAGTCCGCAAAGCCCTTATCCGACACACTGACCGCCCAACAGGCGGAAGTCGTGATTGGCTGCTTTCCTCCCGGATTCAGACAGAATAAGCAGGATGAATATGCGCATTATTGGCGCTATCTGGCCGAACAGTGCAAAATCGCACAGGTGAAAAAGTTAGTCATGATCAGTACGACCGGTGTTTACCCCAATCATCCCGGTATCATGACAGAACAAGATGCAAGCCTGACCCTCGCGCAGAACAATGCTGATTTCAGCACATCAGCCCGAGTCTTACTCACAGCCGAGCAGCATGTGATCGAGAGCGGGCTAGACTATACGATCCTGCGCTTTAGCGGATTAATCGGCCCCAAACGCCATCCGGCTCGATTTGTCCCTAAACTCAAACAAGTCAGCTCACGCGCCCCCGCCAATATACTGCATCTTGATGATGCGATTGGCAGTGTCCGTTATATTCTTGAACAAGAACTCTCAGGGATTTTTAATGTCACAACGCCGGAAACCGTCAGTAAAGCAGAATTTTATCAAGCAGCACTAGACACCGTATCATCGGAAGCGGCTCTGCCACCGGTTGTCGCGCAAGAAGATAAGCAAGTCAGCAGTGATAAACTTTGCCGTTGCGGCTATCCATTCCATTATCAGCACACACTGGATGCACTCCGTTACCTATAATCTTTACTTATCAAGCAGTTTATTTATATCAAGAAGTTTACTTATATCAAGAAGGGGCCAATCACAGACGCCCCAATGCCTCTTTATAGTGTTTCCGGCATACGGAGACATAACGGTCATTGCCGCCAATATCAACCTGAGCACCTTCGGCAATCGGTTGTCCTTGAGCACCGACACGCACCACCATATTGGCTTTTTTACCGCAATGGCAAATGGTTTTCAGTTCAACCAACTTATCAGCCCAAGCTAACAGATGCTGACTTCCCGGAAAGAGTTCACCTTTAAAATCAGACCGCAATCCATAACAAAGCACCGGGATACCAAGCCGATCCACGACATCCGTCAACTGATACACCTGCTCTTTCGATAAAAACTGGCATTCGTCGACTAAAATACAGTCAACTTTCATCTGCTGATGTAATTGGTCGATTTCTTCAAACAAATTGGAAGACTCGCGAAAAAGATAAGCCTCTTCTTCCAACCCGATTCGGGAGCTGACTTTACCAACGCCAAATCGATCATCAATGGCTGCGGTATAAATCACGGGATTCATGCCCCGCTCCCGATAGTTAAAAGAAGATTGAAGGAGTGTGGTCGATTTCCCTGCGTTCATTGCAGAGTAATAAAAATACATCTGGGCCAAAGTATTTTCCTGTGTTCATTACCAGACAATTTGTGTATGCATAAAATTGCCTGTACAACTTATTTCTTTTCTCAGCACCGAATACGAAAAAGGTGGCAATCAGCCACCTTTGTTACATCATGCTGCTTAATCAAACATCTTCCGCTTTGGCACGCACAGCAATCGCCAGCTCTTCAAGCGCCGCAGGGTTTGCTGCGCTGGGTGCTTCAGTCATCGGGCAAGCTGCCGCGGTAGTCTTCGGAAATGCAATCACATCACGGATATTCTCTGTGCCACAAAGCAACATGACCAGACGGTCAAAGCCAAAGGCTAAACCAGCATGCGGCGGTGTGCCGAATTTCAGTGCATCCAACAGGAAGCCGAACTTCCGGCGCTGTTCATCTGCTTCGATCCCTAAAATATCAAACACAACAGTCTGCATCGCAGAATCATGAATACGTACCGAACCACCACCGACTTCATAACCATTCAAGACCATGTCATAAGCATTTGAATTAACATTGGCCGGATTGGCTTTCAGCTCATCAGCCGTGACACCTAATGGTGAAGTGAACGGATGGTGCATCGCATGAAGTTGACCTTCATCGTCTTCTTCAAACATTGGGAAATCAACCACCCATAGCGGTGCCCAGGCGGACTCGTCGGTCAGTGATAAGTCTGTACCCAGCTTTAATCGCAATGCCCCCAACGCTTCTGATACAACATTAACTTTATCGGCACCAAAGAGAATGATATCGCCGCTTTGAGCCTGCGTGCGTTCCAGAATCGATTCAATCACAGATTCAGACAAGAATTTAGCCACCGGAGACTGAATGCCTTCCATACCGGCTGCGCGATCATTGACTTTCAGCCACGCCAATCCTTTCGCACCGTAGATCGAGACGAATTCACCGTACCCATCAATCTGTTTACGCGTCAAGCTTGCGCCACCCGGCACACGAATCACAGCAACCCGACCTTTGGCATCATTAGCAGGCCCGGAGAAGACTTTAAACTCAACTTCTTTGACTAAATCTGCGATATCAACCAATTCCAGCGGGTTACGCAGGTCAGGCTTATCGCTACCGAAACGACGCATCGCTTCACTATATTCCATCACAGGGAATGTGCCCAAATCGACATCGAGCAGTTCCTGCCACATTTCCCGGACCATTTTTTCGGTCACAGCACGGACTTCGTCAGCGGTCATAAATGATGTTTCAATATCGATCTGAGTGAACTCTGGCTGACGATCGGCCCGTAAGTCTTCATCGCGGAAACATTTCACAATCTGATAATAACGGTCAAAGCCCGACATCATCAGCAATTGTTTAAACAACTGTGGTGACTGAGGCAACGCATAGAATTTACCTTTATGTACCCGACTCGGAACAAGATAATCACGGGCCCCTTCCGGCGTGGCTTTAGTCAAGACCGGTGTTTCGATATCGAGGAATCCCTGCCCATCGAGAAAGCGACGGACAAAGCTTGAAGCACGCGCACGCAATTTGATGCGAGCACTCATTTCCGGACGGCGTAAGTCCAGATAACGATATTTCAAACGCTGCTCTTCAGAGTTCTTCTGATTAGAGTCCAATGGCAATACATCGGATCGGTTGATGATTTCCAGCTGAGTGGCAAGGATTTCAACTTCTCCGGTCGCCATATCGCGATTAACCTGAGAGTCCGGACGTGCTCGGACTTCACCGGTCAAACGAATACAAAACTCACTACGCAGTTGGTTCGCAACCTCAAAGACATCTGCCATATCAGGGTCAACAACAACCTGAACCAGTCCTTCACGATCTCGCATATCAATAAAGATCAGTCCGCCCAGATCCCGACGACGATTCACCCAACCACAAAGTTCTACATTCTGCCCGACAAGGGACTTGTTTAGGTGACCACAATAATGGCTACGCATAATGAGTTTCCCAATTTCCAATAACTGATTCAAATCTTCACTGCCCGCTTGAATTTCCAGACTAGCGGACAACAACAAAATATCCTAAATAACCGTGCGACTGTTCAACCCATGAATTCCGACATACAATGCCGATTCAATATTTGATAATAACGTTGCATTGGAGCACGCAGTATTCGATGACTTGGTAAACCTGAAAATCATCGCTGCGCCCATGACTCAGTCGCAATCGTCATCGTGCATGACGGTGTAAAGAAATAGGCGCTGATTATAGCGCTAAAAGACCGGCTTCTTCAAAACGATATCGCGCATTTGACACAATTTAAATTGAAAAAATGACAAATACACTTCCTATTCGACTCGGACTTACGCTCTGGTCACACCCACAATGGCAGCAAACCCTGTATGGGCGAGGAACGGCCGTTTCCGAGAGACTCGAAAAATACGCTCAAGTTTTTCACACTGTCGAGGGGAATACAACATTCTATGCATCTCCTTCACCGACAACGGTTGCCAATTGGAAAGCAGCAACCGGACCAGACTTCAGGTTCACTTTTAAATTACCCAAACAAATTACACATGAATTGATGTTGCATGGCTGTGAAGATTTACTGAACCATTTCATGCAGTTGATGGCCCCCCTTCACGAGCGGGTTGGTTTGTGGACGATTCAACTCCCTGCCGCTTTCAGTCCGGCACACCTCCCTGCGTTGCAACGTTTCTGTCGTTACTTTCCGGCTGATTATCCCTTGGGCGTCGAAGTCCGTCATCCGGCCTTTTTTCACAAAGGCCCCGAAGAAAAGCAATTGAATCAATGGCTGGTCGAAACTCAGACGGATCGAATCATCATGGATAGCCGTCCCGTATTTTCAGCGCAGCCGGACAACGATACGATCATCGATGCACAAAAGAAAAAACCTCGGGTTCCCGTCCATGCCATTGCAACGGGGAATCGTCCGATGGTTCGTTTTATCGGCCACCCGGAGATTGCGGAGAATGATGCCTTTTTCGCAGCTTGGCTACAGAAACTCCCAACATGGGTCGCTCAAGGTAAACAACCTTATCTGATGATTCATACACCAGACAACCAACTAGCGCCGGAGCTGGCACAGCATCTCTATCAACAACTGCAACAACATCTCGAACTGCCAAAGCTCCCCTCTTTCCCCGGCGCTGCTGCCGATAACCAGATCAACATGTTCTAACTCACTCATGATGACAATCACTCGGTTATTGCATAAAATACGCCCCTTTTCTTGGTTCCGTCCCCGATTGGCGGTTTGTCATAGAGATATCACGAGGCTTACATGAGTCATAAAGACACCATCTATTCAGCACCGATTCAACAGGTCGGAGACTTTACATTCGATGAGCGGGTTGTTGAGGTCTTTCCTGATATGATTCAGCGTTCCGTGCCCGGTTACAATAATATTATTTCTACAATTGGGATGCTGGCTGAACGCTTTGCCAAGCCAAATACCAATATTTATGACCTTGGCTGTTCTTTGGGTGCGGCAACGCTCTCGATGCGTCGCCATATTCATCACGAAGGTTGTCATATTATTGCGGTCGATAATTCATCGGCAATGGTTGAACGTTGTCGCATGCATATTGAAGCTTATCGCTCCGATACAGCGGTCCAGGTGATTGAAGCCGATATCCGGGACGTTGAGATCACCAACGCATCGATCGTCGTACTGAATTTTACCCTCCAGTTTCTATCTCCGGATGATCGCAACCAATTGTTGGAAAATATCTACCGTGGATTACGTCCGGGCGGCATTCTGATTCTGTCTGAAAAATACAGCTTTGCTGACACAACAACCAATGATCTGCTCATCGATTTACATCACGAATTTAAACGTGCCAACGGCTACAGTGAGCTGGAAATCAGTCAGAAACGCAGTGCCATTGAACACGTTCTACAACCGGATACCATTGAAACACACAAAAATCGTTTCGCCCAAATTGGTTTCAGTAGTTTTGACATTTGGTTCCAGTGTTTCAACTTCGGTTCGATGTTTGCTATCAAATGATGTTTTCTATCAAATGATATGTGCCGTTCCAATCAAGTGGATAACCATGGTTCACTCAATGTCAGGCGGAACACCTCCTTTTCTCTGCTGAGGATATTCCCAGTTTTATTTTTCGTTCGCAGGATACTCGATTCAATGTTTAACTTTGCTAATTTTTATCAGCTCATCGCGCAAGATCAACGCCTCCAGCCATGGCTGAATGTTTTACCTCAGCAACTGACGGATTGGCAAAACGATTCACACGGAGATTTTGAGCGCTGGCTCCGATCATTGAATAAGCTCCCGACGTTCACCCCTGATCAGGTTGAGCTGAAAACTGAAGTGACCATCAAGAATCAGACGCCCTTGGCAACCGGAGAACAGAAGAAGCTGGAAAACCTGCTGAAAACATTCCATCCGTGGCGAAAAGGACCTTATCACATTCACGGTATCCATATTGATACGGAGTGGCGTTCAGATTGGAAATGGGAGCGTGTTTTATCGCATATTTCTTCGCTGAAAAACCGAAATGTGCTCGATGTCGGCTGCGGTAATGGCTACCATATGTGGCGGATGTTGGGAGAAGGTGCTCGGCTGTGTATTGGTGTCGACCCATCTCACTTGTTTTTGATTCAATTTGAAGCAATACGACGATTAATGGGCAATGACCAGCGAGCCCATTTATTACCATTAGGTATCGAAGCGCTTCCCAAACTAGAAGCATTTGATACGGTATTTAGTATGGGAGTGCTGTACCACCGTCGCTCACCGCTGGACCATTTGTTGCAGTTAAAAGATCAACTGGTTGCAGGCGGAGAATTGATTCTGGAAACGCTGGTTATCGCAGGGGATGAAAGCGCGGTGTTAGTTCCGACGGAGCGCTACGCGCAAATGCGAAATGTATACTTCTTTCCTTCGGCACTGGCATTAAAAGTGTGGCTGGAGAAATGTGGATTTATTGACGTCGTCATTGCCGATGAAAACGAAACATCAACAGCAGAACAACGCACAACCACCTGGATGACACATAACTCATTACCTGACTATCTGGACCCGGCGGATCCGAAGAAAACCATTGAAGGCTATCCAGCGCCGAGAAGAGCGATTCTGATTGCCCGTAAACCATAATTGACATACATCTAACGCGCAATATAAAAATTCAGAGTACGCTAGGTCGTGGAAATCACTACTGAATGCTTTTATCAATCATAACAACTCAAGAATTAGGTTACTCATGTTTAAACGACTTGCACTTGTGGCCGCAATATCCACACTAGCGGGATGCGTCACAACAGAGGAAAGAAGCTTACATCAACAGACAATCGCAGCAATTCATGGTTCAGAGAGCAGCATTAACCAACGTCTGACCAATCTAGAATTGCAATCCAGTAATCAAGTCGATTACATCGATAGTTTGGAAAATGAAGTTTCTTCTTTAAAACAGCAAATACATAAACTCAATCAGAATCACTATCAGCATTCATCACCGCAGGAGATTAACTCAACTCAATCACTGCAACTTCTCGCTTCGTCTGATCCAGTGCCGGCAAATAAGGTCGTCCTTGGTCAGGTTGAGCGAATCAGTATCGAATCGATCAAACAAACATTCGATGCCCGGGTAGATACGGGGGCTGCAACGTCTTCTCTGGACGCAACAGATATTGAAGAGTTTGAAAGAAATGGGAAAAACTGGGTTAGATTTCATTTATCTGGCCGGGCTGAACAGGATGGGGACAAAGCAGCAGGTAAAAAAAATGCTGATGATAAAACCGCCAAGAAAAAAACCAAGGACAACTGGATCGAAGCCCCCGTACTACGTTATGTCAAAATTCGGCAAGCCTCGACATCGGAAATCGAACGGCGAGCCGTTGTTGAATTATGGATAAATGTCGGGAATATTCGTGAACGGACAGAATTTACTCTTGCCGATCGCTCCCATATGTCACACCCGATTTTATTGGGACGTGAATTCCTTCGCGATATCGCTCTGGTGGATGTGAGTAAAAAGTACATTCAATCCACGGCCAAATAATTATCTGGTGAGTATTGACCATGACCTCCCGAGTTCCATTTTATATTTCAATCATCTTGCTGATTGCGATCGGCATTTATTTAAGCATTTTTCGCCATCAGGTTTATGGTGTTCCCTGGACGCCCGGTGAAACCAGACAAGTCTGGGAAATTGAAGCACGTATTCAATTTAATGCGCTGGGTAAAGAAGCGAAAGTATCCCTTGCAGCGCCATACACACAAGATGGATTCACACTGATTAGTGAATCCGCATCTTCACCGGGGTACGGGGTTTCTTACCTTGAATCGATCCCGGGGAGTCGCCGGGCCGAATGGTCGATTCGTCGAGCCAGCGGCCCACAGACAATCTATTATAAAACACAGTTCCTGGTTGACCCAGAGGCTAAATCACGTCCGGAACCACCACATGGACCGGTCGATCCCCCAACGTTCGACAGCCCCGAAGAAGCAGCAGCGGTCTCCCTGATTACGCAGGCAAATGAACGCTCAGCGGATGACATCTCATTTACCAGAGAGCTCATCAAAGCCCTGAATGACGAAGAAAGTCAGAATGCACAACTCCTGCTGAATCAGATGTCCAAATATAAAGCAGCGCAGAAGATGCTTTCATATTCAGGGATTCCCAATAAGATTGTCGGGGTTCTGGCACTGGAAGATGGCCGACGTCGTCAGAGTATTGAGCCAATGAATGAAGTCTGGGACGGGGAACATTGGGTCGTCTTTAACCCAGATACCGGCAAACAAGCCAATCATCCCAATTTATTGGTATGGGATGAATCCAATGTCTCTTTGCTTGATGTGGTCGGTGGTAAAAACAGCCGGGTACAATTCAGTATGATTTCCCGCAAGGTGTCACCACAAGAGGCCACCAACAGTAAAGTCAATTCGGACGGATTGCTCAATCTATCGATTCATAGCCTCCCGTTAGAAGAACAAGCGATGTTTAAAACCATCATGTTGATTCCTATCGGTGCCCTGATCGTGGTGTTTCTCCGCGTCATTATCGGATTAAAAACATCCGGGACATTTATGCCCGTCTTGATCGCGGTGGCGTTTGTCCAGACACAACTGCTCACCGGTATTATCGGTTTCCTGTTGATTGTTGGTACGGGACTAATTATCCGAAGTTACCTATCTAAACTGAACCTGTTGCTGGTGGCCCGAATATCAGCGGTCATCATCGCGGTGATTCTGATTATTTCGCTCTTTACGGTGCTCTCCTTCCGGCTCGGGATTACCGAAGGTCTCACGATTACCTTCTTCCCGATGATTATTCTCTCATGGACCATTGAGCGAATGTCGATTCTCTGGGAAGAAGACGGCGCCAAAGAGGTCTTTCTGCAAGGCGGTGGGTCGCTGTTTACAGCCATTCTTGTTTACCTGGGAATGACCAATACCTATGTTCAGCATCTCACGTTTAATTTTATCGGATTACAGTTGATTGTGTTGGCGCTCATTCTATTGCTGGGAACTTATACCGGCTATCGTGTCAGCGAATTAAAGCGCTTCAAACCTCTGGTAGATGAGCTATGATTTTTGAAAAATATACCTCCCCTTTTCGCTTAAAGCATAAGGGGATTCTGGGGATGAATAAGCGTAACCATAGTTATATTGGTCGTTATAATGACCGATCTAAATATCCCTTAGTTGATGATAAGCTCCAAACCAAAATCATTGCCGAAAAAGCCGGATGTACCGTGCCCCAACTGATCGGTGTGATTCGTAACCAGTATGAGGTCAAACAAATTCATCAACTGGTTCAGCAATGGCCAAGTTTTGTGATTAAGCCTGCCCGCGGTAGTGGCGGAAAAGGGATTTTGGTCGTGACTTCCCATCAGAACGGTGTTTATGTCAAACCTTCTGGCGCAACATTAAGTGCTGAAGATGTGGAAAGACATGTCAGTAATGCACTTGCCGGGCTCTTTTCTCTGGGGGGGAAAAATGATGTGGCGATCATCGAAAACCTGATTCAGTTTGACGACTGTTTCGACGGCTTCAGCTATGAAGGTGTACCGGATGTTCGGGTCATTGTGTTCAAAGGCTACCCTGTCATGTGCATGATGCGTCTTTCCACGCGGGCATCGGACGGCAAAGCAAACTTGCATCAGGGCGCAGTTGGTGTCGGGATCGATATTGCGACCGGTCGGGCGGTACGAGCGGTGCAGTTCGGGCAGCCCGTCACACATCATCCCGATACAGGGCGAGCATTAATTGAATTGGATGTGCCTCACTGGCAACGCCTGCTTGAACTTGCCGCACGCGCATGGGAAATGACGGGGTTAGGCTATATCGGAACCGATATGGTGCTGGATAAAAATAAAGGCCCGATGGTACTGGAGCTCAATGCCCGTCCCGGTCTTGCCATTCAGATCGCGAATGGTGCTGGCTTGCTCCCCAGACTCAGGCATATCGAACATATTGGCTCACCTGAATTACCATTAACCGCTCAGGAACGTGTTGAATATGCCTGCAAGCATTTTGCGGCAACCTCACTACATTTACCTCAATAACCTCACAACATTTACCTCAATAAAGCCGGTACTCCGCCCCCTGTCCTATCTGCATCTCTCTATCGTTATAGAAAGCTCGAAGTGAGATAGCATCAGGGGGCATCCGGCGTCTATCGCCAAGATTGCAGATCTTTTCACCTCACTTTGGCATGATTTTTACATTCGATTGTTAGCCTGATTGCATGTCGTTATCCATGATGGAGCTATGTGACAGACTATGAATATGAAAAAGAAAATATCCGTGATTGTGCCCTGTTTCAATGAAAGTGAAGTGATTGATTTCACGGTCAAAGAGCTAATTTCCGTCACGAATGCAATTCCCGACTACCGTTTTGAGTTGATTTTTGTCAATGATGGCAGCTCGGATGACACTGAACAACAGTTACTGGCACATAGTCGCCGATATCACCAGGTGAGAGTGCTCTCTCTGTCTCGTAATTTCGGCCACCAGCAAGCCGTGAGCGCAGGACTGGACGCCAGTACCGGGGATGCCGTGGTGTTAATTGATGCCGATTTACAGGATCCACCGAAACTCATCGAGCAAATGATCGCTAAATGGGAAGATGGGTATGACGTCGTCTACGGAACACGTGACCATCGGGAAGGCGAGTCAGCCTTTAAACTTGCTTCAGCCAAGTTGTTCTACCGGATGCTCAACCGCTTATCAGAAGTCCCGATCCCATTAGATACCGGTGATTTTCGGCTCATGGACAGACAAGTTGTCGATCAATTGACAGCCATGCCGGAAAAAGCGCGTTTTATCCGCGGCATGGTGAGCTGGATAGGCTTCAACCAAACGTCGATTCTTTATCAACGTTCGCCCCGTTTTGCCGGAGAATCAAAATATCCGTTGAGTAAAATGCTCAAATTCGCATTGGATGGCATTCTTTCATTTTCCGTGAAACCACTGAAATTATCGATCATGATGGGATTTCTGTGCTCCGGAGTCGCCTTTGCGATGCTCATGTACTCCATTTATATCCGGCTCATGACTGATCACTGGGTTTCCGGCTGGACTTCGCTATTCGTCGCGATCTTGTTTATTGGTGGCGTACAGTTGATCTCAATTGGCATACTCGGTGAATATATCGCTCGTATCTACAATGAAGCGAAAGGTCGTCCGCTTTATGTCCTGAAAAAAGGAAGAGCTCTTGAATCTACCAAGAAACATGCCGTGGCTAAATAACCGGATTCGCCCCGAATTTCAGCAAACGCTTCGCTTCGCGTTAGTGGGCGTGTTGAATACCGGGGCGAGTTATATCCTATTCGTCATTCTATACCAGCTATTCGGTTATTATATTGTTGCATCGGTTCTGTCCTATGTCGGCGGAATGCTGATCAGTTTCATACTGAACCGGGGCTTTGTGTTCAAAAGCACCGCGAGACGCGGTCAGCTATTGCCGTTTTGTCTGGTCAACCTATCATCTCTCGCCTGTAGTACCGGCGTGTTGTATCTGTTGGTCGAACAATTCGCAATGTGGGTTTATTTTGCTCAGATGATTGCTATCGGTGTTTCGATGACTATCAACTACCTTGGTTATCGCACCGTGTTTTCTTCTCGGAGGACAAATGATCAATAATCATGTTCCATCCCCCTCAATGCCATACAATCCGTTCAATACTGTCTCACTGCTAAAATGGGGTATTATGGCATTTGGTCTGATATGGACAGTATTCAATTTACATGAATCCATGCTAGAAAATGTGGCACATGATGCGCTGCCTTATATGGACAGTTATGTCTCTAAATTTGTCTCTGAAGGCCGTTGGGTTAATTTTGCTTTATTCGACACGTTACGCCTCGTCCCTGCCGTGGTTGCCGGTACCTTATGTAATGTGTTTATTTTCATGTTTGGTTATCAGGTCGCCATGAGGGTCAGGAAAGATCGCTGGCTCGCCTGCTGCTTTGCCCTGCTGGTCGTCAATGTCCCCTATTTTACCATGTTGTTCAAATGGCCGATGACGCTGATCCCCGGTACTTTGATGCTGGCCTTGTTCAGTTGCATCAAAGACCGCTATTCACGCCCGGTTATCTTACTCACTTCAGGTATCTTGTTGTTTGCAACCTACCCTGCATTCTACTTCCTGATGCCTTTACTCTTTATCCGTCAGTTGAATGAAGAAAACTTCCGCAGTCTGTTGCAATTTCTGTGTCTCTGGATTGCCGGTTACGCCCTCGGCTACGTTGTCGCAAATTTAAGTGTGTATGGCTATACGCTGCTCCAGAACGGCACCGGTCACTTTATTGAGTTTGTGTCGTGGCGAAAATCAACCCCATCGACGGATATCAGCGGTATTATCGCCAATATCGCGAAAAGTGCGGGGAATTTTGAACGCAATGCCCGCTATCTGGCAACGTTAAGCCCTCTGTTCTATATCCCGGCCGCCCTCACCTTGGTCTGGGCACTCAAGCATCATCTGAAATACACGTTAGTGGCTCTGCTGGTGGTCTTGTCCATCTATGCCAGCGTGATCCCTCTGGGTGTGAAAGTACCGCTCCGCTCCGGGATTACTCTACCACTGGGTATGGCGATGCTGATCTTGTTGGTTCCTCATTTCTGGTGGAGAGCCCTATTGTGGGTAACCTTATTTGTCCCGTTTGCCTGGCAGATGCATCAATACAACGATGGCTATAACGAGAAAAGAATTCTTTTTGCTGAAATGGTAACTGAGCATGATACCCACGATTATCTGCAACAACCGCAGCAATTCAGAAAAATCATTGTCAGTGTGGATGAAACCAAAACCAGTGCTTACTTCTACAAACTCACCGGCTCCGATTCATTCAAGAATCTGTCCAACCTGAGACTGCACTATATCAAGCCTTATCTGTATCAATACGGCTGGCATGATAAAGACATCATCGTTAAAGATGTCCCAAGATCACAGGTTTGGGGAGAAACCAAGGTTGAAAAGCATGGCGATCGATTATTCGTCTCTATCGATTAACTCAATACATTACCAGCTCAAACGAAAAAACCACCTGTTTTAGGTGGTTTTTTATTATCTGACCAGCAATAAATCCGGCAAATCTCAGGACGCCTCTGCCGTCAGGTCATCGGATTCAGCCGCATGATTCTGGCCGAATCCACGCAAACCAACGACATGAACGTGTTCATGGTTTTTGTGAATCTTCCGCACTAATTTATAGGTGGTGCCTTTTTCCGGACTGATATTTTCCGGTGCAGCAATCAACAATTGCATGCCTAACCGATCACACAACTCAAATAGTGTTGAAATCGATTTGGCATCAAGACGGGCTGCCTCATCGAGGAACAACAAACGACACGGTACGATATCTTTACTCCGCAACCGACGGGATTCTTCCTCCCAGCTCTGCACGACCATCAACAGAATTGACTGACCGGTCCCGATGGCTTCCCCTGTCGAGAGCGCACCAGACTCGGCTTGTAACCAACCATCCGCTCCCCGGTTCACTTCAACATTCAGTTCCAGATAATTCCGGTAGTCGAGTAATTCTTCCCCTAACACCTGAGGTGAACGCTGCCCCATATCAATGTGCGGATTGACCCGTTGGAATAATTTCGCCATGGATTCAGAGAACGTATAACGCGGGCTGTTGAACAAATCTTGATGCTGCGCTTGTTGTTCCGATAGCCCTGTCAGTAACATTTCATGACTTTCGCGGACTTTGACATTCAAACGCACACCGTTGACCTGACCAAAGTGGATATTGGACAAACCTTGGTTAAGCATCCGAATTCGGTTCTGCTCACGTTGAATCGTCTTGAGAATGATATTGGCGACCGACTCAGAACTGATTGCCAAACGTGATTCTCGCTGGGTCAACTCTTCCGTCAATCGGCCAAGCTCAACTTCCATTTCTTCAATCGCTTCAACCGGATCATCGGTGCGAATAATATCCTGCCGAATCCGTTCACGTAGATGCTGATACACGTCGATATAAAAGAGTACCTTACGCTCCGGTCTGGCATTATCCTCAGACTGACGTAAAGCGTCTCGCAGCGTCTCGTTATCGGCAACCGCCAGACGCAGAGAACCTAATGCTTTATCGGACATGGAACGCAGCTCGCCTGCCGACAGATAAGCCAGCTCCCGTCGATGTAAGCGTCGCTCAACATCATGCTCTCGTGCCAGTCTCAGCACCGAGCACCATCCGGCTTTGGCATTCACAATAAACGTTCTGAGATCGCGATACTCTTTCTCAACCTTCTTCAATTGCCGGCTCAGCGAGGTCATCTCCATCTCGGTCGATGTCCGCGTTCTCTCTAGCTCACTCTGTCGTTGTCGGGAAACATGCAAACGCTCATAAAGCTCATTTTTACGACTTTCTGCCCGTTCCAGTGCGCTTGCATCGGTGTGCACACCCAGCTCTTGTAACTCTTGCTCAAATTCCTGCACGGTTTCGAGCTTTGACTGATGTGCACTTTTGAGTGAGGCCAGAACCTGATTGTACTGACTGACCTGCCCCTGCCGCTGTTTGAACGTTTCTCTTGCCGTGCCACGTTGTGACTCAGCAAGTTGTAATTTTTCTTTCAGTTGTCCACTCAGGGCATCGCCCTGATTCACCAATGCCACGGCATCGGAATACTGTAGATGATGGCGACGCTCAATCAGATCTGAGATCGCAAAAATTTGGGTTTTCACCTGCTGCAACTGTTGGTCAGCCCTGTGATACTCACTTTCCAGTGCATCAAACTGTTCCGGATCGTTTTCGAGGGCATTGATACAATGACTCAATTGCTCAATTGTCGTACCGTATCGCGTTAAAAAGTGTTTGGCCTCGTCCAGTTCTGCAAGCCTTTCTTCAATTTCATTGGCTTGATCCTGTAATGTGTCATCGGCCAACAAGTGAACAAATGGAGCCACTTTTTCAAGGCGTGATAACGCATTTTTACTCTGCTGTTGTCGCGTCTGTAATTGCTGTTCCTGATGGTCCAACTCAGTCAGAGAACGACTAAACTGATTCAACTGTTCACGGCACGTCTGAAGTGCCTGTTCCGGATCTGCTTCAAACACGGTTGTCATATGAGAAGCAACAAAGGTCTGATAGGCCTGATACAAACGTTGGAGCTTTTGAGCATCAAATGACGCTTTGGCGTGCAACTCAACGAGATCATCTCGCTGACTCCGCAGTTGTTCCAGTCGCTGCTCTCTTGCTGCCCGACCAAATAAAGGGATCTCAGGGAAACGGGAATAACGAATCTGACGGTCATTCAGACGAACACATACCGCACCTTCTAGTTCATCGGCATCAAACGAGCTGTCATCAAAAGCATCGACATCCCCTTCAATGATGTACACATCTTCAGGACAATCATCCAGCTCAGTCAAGCGCGTCTGAATTTCTGACAAATCAGAGACAACAATAGCATGTCTGGCGGGGCCGTACATCGCACTGAAATAAGGTGCGTCTTCCAGCGTAATATCATCATAAATTTCAGATAACAACATGCCGCCTAATGAGTCAGCCAGCGATTTCAACCGGGCATCATTGGCCCCTCCGGGAGAAGCCAGACGTTCAATGTCTTGCTCAAGATTGTGACGCTGTAATGCTAATTTTTCTTTCTCTGATGTCTGCTGTTTTTCTCGTTCCAGCGTATGCTGCATATGAGAAAATACCGCCTGTGAGCTTTCCAGCGCTTCACCGCTCTGTTCTCGCAAATCATCCAACGCATTACGCGCGACAATCCATTGCGGTGCAATCTTTTCCAATCGTTGAATTTGCGCCCGGACATCCTCTTGATTGCGGCGTAAATCACTGCGTGATTCACGAAGCGCGATCAGTTCTTCTTCGACAACATCCAGCACTTCTTGATGTTTCTCTCGCGCTTCATCAATCGCGGATTCATCATCAAGACTTTCCTGATATTCCTGTTGGTGAGCCTCTGCCAGTGCTGTAATATGATTCTGCCGCTCTAACTGACGGGAAACGTCATTCTGACGTGTGTACCACTGGTTTTCCTGCGCAATCAATTGCTTGCACTGTCGTGATTTTTCAATCAGCGTAACACCGTGTTCATGAGCCGTTTGGCGAGTCACATCATCGAGTACGGATTGGACGAACTGAAATGCCTGTTCAAACTGAGATGTGACAGCAGCCGACATGTCCAGACGATGTTTCAGTTGCAAGACTCGCTCGGTCATCTCGTGCTGTGATTGATTCAAGGTCTGAATTTTCTGCGACGCATTTTCAGCCGTCAGGCTTTCATCATCCAGTGCTGCCTTCGCTTTTTCGAGTGCCTGAACGGCTTGCTGATACTGGAGTGCTCTGGTTTGTTGAACATCCAGCGCCTGTTGATAATCAGCCAGTTGCGACTTCAGGCTATCGACTTCATCTTCTAGAATCGTGGCGTTGTGCTCAGCTTCATACGTCTGTTCCTGAGCCTCTTCAACCACCATCAGTTGTTCTTCTAGCCGTTCATTGAGCTCTTCCAGATCGTCTCGATAACGCTCAATTTTTTCCTTTTGACGCAAAGCGTTATGAACCAGTTGCAAATAATCAGATGCACTCTGGTGATCTTGCTCCAGTGCCGATTCCTGCTCTGTCAGTTCATCCAGTTCATCCTTCACGCGAGTCAACAACTCACTTTGCGTGACTAAGGTTTGCTGCGCACCAAACAAAGTCTGACGGAATGAAAGTGCCTGTTCAACTTTACTACGACGCTCATTCGCATGACGCATGTAATCAGACGCAACATAGTTGGTCGATTCAGTAATCAGGTGTTTGAACAAATCCCGATCTGCTTGAGTGGTTTTGATCGCTTCAAGCGTCATCCGGTTTTCCCGAAGTGCCGCTTCCATATCCTGAAACGCTTTTTTCACACCACCATTTTGCGGTAACAGATAGTCGCGCAGCGAGCGTGTTATCGCACTGGAAATACCACCATACAATGATGCTTCAATCAAACGATAGTACTTGGAGCGGTCACTGCTCGAACGCATTTTCTTCGGTACAACGCCAAATTCAAACATCTGGGTGTGATAATCCACCACTGAGCTAAATGTTTTGAACTGCGTCCCTTCCAAGCCTGCGACAGCATCTTTGACTTCACTGACGGTTCGAACCCGTGCCTGTTGATCTGAGAGTGTTTCAATCAAAATGTCAGTAGGCCGGACATGGCTGGGGATTCCCTGCACCAAAAATGGCTTAATATCGACTTTTTTGTCCCGACCGGCAACCTGTTGTAATCTGACAGCAAACAACACTCTCTGCTTACGGGAGTTGACAACGTCCAACGCTGCATAACAAGTACCGGGTTGAAGTTTGCCGTGTAACCCTTTGTCTCTCGACGACTGAGAACTACCCGCTTCAGTGGTATTACGAAAATGCAGCAGGCTTTGATCGGGGATCAACGCGGTGATAAAGGCCGCCATTGTGGTTGATTTCCCCGCACCATTCCCACCGGAAAGCGTGGTGACCAAATTATCAATATCAAACGTACGGGCAAAAAAACCGTTCCAGTTGATCATGGTCAGCGATTGATACTTACCTCTTTCAATCATGCTTCACCTTCAAATCCTGTTAATGCTTCTGATGGGGTCGCTGCTGCTGCCTCATCGGTATCTTCCACCCCTTCATGGACGTCTTGGCCAGGAACGACCGCTTCGCCGTCACGAATCAATCTCAATTGTGCTGCCTGCATGTCATCACCGACACGGACATCTGCACCAAAACGAAAGACCGCTTCGGTAATCCGAAACTTTTCACTTTCTCCCAGCACGACCAGCATGCCCATTCGGCGCAGTTTTCTTAAGGACGTCCTGACTTTTTCAAACAGCTTTTCCCGATCCAGATCCGACCCGCCGGCCCGGAACGTCACCAATCGCATCAGCTTCTTCTCATCGACCAGCGTGAGCAACTCTTCATACAATTCCTGATACGTAAAAATCCCTTCATGTGCCAGCCTTTCAGGGCTGAGATACAAAAAGCAAAGTACCTTGCCGACCAACATATCGAGTTCGGATAACACGCTCCGGTTGAACAATGATGTGGAACGCGGTCTTAAATAAAAGAAACCTTCGGGGGCACGAACCAGCTCGGTATTATAACGCTGATAGAATTGGGCCAGCTCAGGCTCAAAATCGGACAAAAATGTGTGATTATCCATATCTTCACCGGAAACATGCCTGCCGGCACGTAATAAACTATCCAGCGCCGGAAATAACGGATTGGAAAGAGCTTTAACCAGTTTCTCTGGCATGTGTTCATTCATATCTGTCGATGACATTTGCTTGTACCTTTGCACCAAATTCATTGATTGCCTGCCAATCCGGCTGAATCGCCTGATAATCAGACGCTGAATATCCTAACCGAACGGCCTGATCGACCACGATTCTGGCTAAATCAAAATGATGCGTTTTTGGATGTTCTGTGAGGTAATTCTTTAAAATGATGCCGAGATCAATCGGTGTACCTTGATCTTTATGCACGATCAGCATCTCACCGATCTGCTCTCCCAGCACATCGTTAATCTGTTGAAATTCTTCATACTCAACATCTTCGGGGACTTGCCCGGTGACTTCATCGTCGCGGAGAACCAAGGCTTCATCTCGCATGTCGATAAAGCGCTCGGCATCGGCAAAAGTAAGGAACCAAGGCGCCTCGAAGTAGTCGTTCATCGATTGACGTAAACGCTGACTAAACGCACGGTTTTGGTCCATATCAATCGCGGTCCGGATGAATTTATGGACATGTCGATCGTAACCGATCCATAAATCAATGGCCTGTTGCCCCCAACTGATGATTCGGTCAAGTTTGATCTGCAACTGAAACAATGTTTCTTCAATAAACGTCAGTCCGGATTCACCGTAAACACACTCCTGAATATCAAGGATCTGCGTCTGCATTTCATCACCAGCCGTCTGGAGCGTATCTTGTAACTCTTTCAACGTCGATGACGTTTCTGACAAGAGCGACTCACAATTCTGAATCGCATCACGCCAGTCTTTGTTCAACAACTGAGCAATCTGTTCTTTGACCTCTTGTTGCTGCTCATCCATCACCCGCTGGTTGAGATCGATCTGATCAAAAATCTCACCCACGGAATATTTTAAGATGGCATAAACATTCTTTTGCCAGTGAGATTCGGTACCGCCTTTTTCAGCAGCTTCTTTGGCTTTTGCCATTTCATCCGCCACAATCGACAGCTGAATCGACAGTTTCAGTTTGGAAAACTCACGATGGCGCAGATAATAATCAGTGATACCAATCGCCAATGGCGATAATCGATAGATACTCGCCCCATCGGTCACCTCACTGGTAAAACGGCGGATAAGCCGCTGGTGAACCAATTCATTGATCGCATTATTGGCCCGGAAAGCGGATGCTTCACCGGTTTCATCAAATAGCCGAGTCACGATTGCAAATGCATCATGTAATTCCCCTTCACCGAGTTCGTCATCAAATCGATCCCGACTCAATACGGCAATCGCAATCAAAAATGCGAGTCGCTCGGTATCTAGGTTGAGAGACAAGTCATGCTGCCTGACCCATCCAACCAATTCATCGATTGGTTGTACTTCGGCTTGTTGCGCCAATTCGTCTATCATTGTTTCCATCATTTTTACTTTTTTCTGGCCCATACATGAATATAACGGCCCAGAGATAAATAGGGCTCTTGCCGACATAATTGTCTTTCAAGCGCCAGTACATCTTCTTCAGTGTATTCCCCCATATTCTGGCGATTACCAATGTAATCACTGAACGAGCGAATACCACTTTTACCTTCAATACTGAATCCACAAGCTTCTATCCATTGATAAACCACTTCTGGATTCAGGCCTTGTTGCGGCTGCAACTTAAATCGTTTGCGATATGGCATACCATCCAACACATGGGGAATATTCCCGCATATGACATTTTTCAGCACTAATCCGTGATGATTGTAAAACATGATAGATGCAACGCCACCGCTCCGGACCTGAGTCAGTAATTTTTCCAGCGCATCCTTCGGATCAACTAACCACTCCATCACGGCATGAAACATCAAGAAGTCAACCGGATCAGTAAGATGCTGTTGCATATCCTGCACTGCCGCATGGACAAAGCGATACTGCGCAAGCAGACCATTTTTTTCAATATCGGTTTGCGCCAACTGCAACATTTCAGAAGAAAGATCACATAATGTCACCTGATGTCCCTGCTTCGCGAGTCGCTGCGATAGCTGTGCCAGCCCGCCACCGGCATCCAGCACCGAAAGTGGGAGCTGTTCCGGAGGAAATGATGTTAAAATAGTTTGAATATCTTCCCACACGATGGTCTGACGGATCATACCTTTGTCAGAGCCATATATATTTTTTGCAAATTTGTGGGCAATATCGTCGAAATTGCGATCTTCAGTCACAGTAGCTTGAGTTATGATAACGAATCGTGCTGCTATTCTGTCATAGGAATGGCAGGAATAAAGAGGATTATTCGTTTTTAATCTCAATTGCTGTTTTTTCGGACTATTTCTTATATGTTTGAGCTTAAAAAAATCATAGCTGCATTAATGATGCCCCTTCCCGCCTTGCTCATCATCGGTTTTATTGGCCTCATGATGATTATGTTTTCAACAAAAAGGAAAACCGGTTGCCTGATTGTTCTGTTCTCCTACACGTTGCTGTTTCTAGCATCATTTCAACCCGTTTCAGAACGCCTTCTCGCACCATTGGAACGCAAGTATTCAGCCTTTTTACCCGTTGAGGGTAGCATTGACTACATCATGGTTCTCGGCAGCGGTCATGTCGTTGATGACCAACTCCCACCGACATCTCAACTCAGTCGCTCAGCACTGATGCGACTTACCGAAGGGATCCGAATCATGCGGATGTATCCGGGATCTCGCCTGATTCTTTCCGGATATGCGGGTGGTACCCGATTCAGTCATGCCCGAATGCTGGCAAGAGTTGCCTTATCACTCGGTGTAGCAAAATCAGATATCGTGTTACTGGAAAGTGCCAAAGATACTTGGGAAGAAGCCCAGTTAGCCGCAAGTTTTGTCGGACCACGAAAATTAGTGCTCGTCACCTCTGCCAGTCATATGGATCGCGCGTTGCATGAATTTCAATCTGCCGGACTCAATCCGATCCCGGCACCGACCAACTACCTGTCCTATAAAAATATAGTGCAACCGTGGATAAAATATGCGCCTAAGGCGATTTATCTCGAGCAGACAGAAAAATATTGGTATGAAACATTGGGAAGGTTTTGGCACTATTTGAAAAACTGGGTCGCCAATCAGGAAGCGACCGTCGCTGAACCGTTGCAACAAGAGCCATAGCATGATGCTATCTCTTCATGTGAATCAGACTCTCAGTCTGGATTCAGCAGTCGCGTGGGATGAATGCTTCATTTTAATTGCTATTACTGAATCGGCAGTCTAAAATTCGCGATTAAAGCATATTCTATACCAGACAAAAACCGCTAAATTTAGCGGTTTTTGTCCTTATTGCAGTATAACCTCAGAATATTATTTCTGTACGGGTTATCCGATTATACAAATAGATAATATCTTCATAACTAAACATTCAATTGTAATTTGCTCCGAATTGCTGGATCTTCAGCATAAGCGACAGGACAATACCTATGGCTACGATAAAAGACGTTGCCCGCTTGGCGGGAGTTTCAACAACAACAGTTTCACATGTAATTAACAAAACTCGATTTGTGGCAGAAACGACTCAAGAGAAAGTCATGGCAGCCGTGAAGACACTGAACTATGCACCAAGTGCTGTAGCTCGGAGTCTGAAATGCAACTCAACGCGCACAATCGGCATGTTAGTGACCCAGTCTACCAACCCCTTCTTCTCTGAAGTCATTGATGGTGTTGAAAGTTATTGCTACCGACAAGGCTACACGCTCATCTTATGTAATACCGGTGGCTTATATGAAAAGCAACGCGACTACATTCGGATGCTGGCTGAAAAACGGGTCGATGGCATGTTAGTCATCTGTTCTGACCTGACTGCCGAGCTTCTAGAAATGCTAGAAGCCTATAATGATATTCCCAAAGTCATCATGGACTGGGGACCTGAAAGCTCACAAGCCGACAAAATCATCGATAATTCAGAAGAAGGTGGCTACCTTGCAACCAAGTACCTGCTTGATAAAGGTCACCGCGATATTGCTTGTCTGAGTGGACATCTATCAAAGGCAGCTTGTCAGGAACGGATTCAAGGATTCTATAGAGCCATGGCTGAAGCAGGCTTGACCCCAAATGAAAACTGGATACTGGAAGGCAACTTCGAATGTGATACGGCAGTCTTGGCTGCAGACAAAATTATTGCGATGGATGAACAGCCCACTGCCGTTTTTTGCTTCAATGACACGATGGCTTTAGGACTCATGAGTCGCTTACAACAGAGAGGCATCAAGGTTCCTGAAGATATATCGGTGATCGGTTATGACAATATTGAGATCTCTGAATATTTTTCTCCGCCATTGACAACCATCCACCAACCGAAACGTCGGGTCGGGAAAAACGCTTTTGAAATCTTATTGGAACGGATCAAAAGTAAAGAACATGAACGCCGTACGTTTGAAATGCATCCTGAAATTGTGGAACGCAATACCGTTAAAGATTTAAACAAAAAATAACACTAAATTAACACCCCATTGGAAAGTGGTCATTCCTCCAACCACTTTCTTTCTATTGATAACCTTTATTAATTGGACTAGAATCACACATTGTGGAGTGGTTATTCGTATAGTTGCTTCATAATTCCGTACTGGAAAAGTGTCACGCACAGGGCAAACCATCTGAAAAGATGGGACGCAAAGCCTCCGGCCTAAACCATGAAGATGGTAGGTAGCGGGGTTACCGATGGCAAAAATGCATCTCATGTTCGTCAATCATTTGACGTTCTGTTAACATATCTTCTGCATTCTTTTGCTACATTCTCGGACCTGACTTTGGTGGCGTATTCATTTAAAAATACACCGAGACGTAAAGCATGGATAAACCAATTCTTAGAGATTCAATGCGACTTTTTGAACAATTAGGTCGTGTCAAATCACGCTCAATGTTCGGCGGGTTTGGTATTTTCGTAAACGATATAATGTTCGCTCTTGTCGTTCAAGACAAACTACATATACGGGCAGACAGTCACTCACTGGAAACGTTTAAAGCAAAAGGTTTTGAACCTTATGTGTATACAAAACGTGGCTTTCCTGTTGTGACTAAGTATTTTGCACTTCCTGCAGACTATTGGGATGATGTGGACACGATTTTCAATATCGCGAAACAAGCCTATTTGAATGCAAAAAATGAAAAAACGACCCATGTAGAGACAAAACCGAAACGATTGAAAGATCTGCCTAATCTTCGTTTAGCAACCGAACGGATGCTACGCAAAGCAGGGATTAATTCAGTTGAAGAGCTTCATCAGAAAGGTTCTCTCAGCGCATATAAAGCGATTTTGAGCTCTCATCCTTCTACACAGCCACCATTAGAGCTCTTATGGGCATTAGAAGGTGCGATCGAAGGAAAACACTGGTCTGTAATTTCTCAGGCAAGACGCGACGAGCTAGCTCGGCAAATTTAATTTATTGAACAATATTTATACTATCGTATACATTTTTCAGAGTATACAACGCCCATTTTCTCGTCGAGCCAGAACAAAAAAGCACCGTCAACGGTGCTTTTTTTTACTCAATCGTTTTTCTCAATAGAATAAGAATCAATGCATATGTGAGTAGCCCATCAGTGCGGCTTCATACATCCGGACATACTGTTGAGCAGAATCTTCCCAACGAAAATCTTGCTGCATCGCACGCAGCTGTATATCTAACTTTTTCTCTGGTTGCTGCAAATAGAACAGTAATGCACGCTGCATACAAATGAGTAATGCTTCCGAAGTCGGTTCAGCAAAGCTGAATCCTGTCGCTTTATCAGGAAAATGGTCATAGTCAAAAACGGTGTCTTTCAGCCCACCGACCTCTCGGACAATCGGCAGCGTGCCATAAGCCATACTATAAATCTGATTTAATCCACACGCTTCAAACTCAGAGGGCATCACAAAGAAATCCGAGGCAGCTTCAACCAAATGAGCGAAACGGTTACTGTAAGCATCAACAAACGCAAATTTTTGTGATGATGTCGCAGAGATCTGGTGCAGACGATTTGCTATTTCCGGCTCCCCGGTTCCGACAATCACCAATTGCACGTCATTTCGCAGAAACTGTTCCAGAATCGGCAGCAAATAGTGAAATCCTTTTTGATAGGTCAAACGACAAACCATTCCAAACACGGGGACATCTCGGGTGGGCAATAACAATTCTTCTTGTAGCTGACGTTTACAGGTTGCTTTTCCTTCTTTTAAGGAATCGGGCTCGTTGGTGTAATTCCGTGGAATATAACTGTCAATTCGAGGATCCCACTCCGAGTAATCACAACCATTAACAATACCGAACAGATCTCTCTCACGACGGACAAAATCATCGACTAATCCGTGGGCACCAAGTGGTGTCAGTAACTCAGCAGCATAGTGACGACTGACGGCATTAATCTTATCCGCATACGCTATACCAACTCTGAGCGCACTCACATAACCGTGACCATACTGTAGCACCTCCATACCACTTAAATGCAATTCAGGGATAATTTCTAATTCATCATAAGAAAATACCCCTTTAAATAGAGCATTATGGATCGTCAATATGCTCTTCATCCGCTGAAAATAAGGATCGTCGGCATAACGTGTTTTTAATAAGAAAGGGACAAATCCGGTATGCCAATCATTGGCATGAATGATATCAGGCTGAATGCCCAATTTCGGTAGAACATCCAATGCCGCAGCAGAAAAAAATCCAAAGCGTTCCCCATTATCGGCATAGGCCCGATTATGTTCGGAATACAACTCCGGTCGATCAAAATATTTATCACAGTCAATCAAGTAAATTTCTACACCGTTCCGGTCAAACTTACGAACTTGATAAGCCGTATGAGGCCAGTGAGACAATTCAGTCTCCAGAATCACAGCGGTATCAGTTCTGTCCGGTACGAGACGATAACCCGGCAACACAATTCTTACGCAATGTCCCATGCCACTTAAAGCTGTCGGGAGCGCTTTTGCAACATCGGCCAAACCACCACTTTTTATAATCCCTTCAACTTCCGAAACGGTAAACCATACATCGATTTGTTCCATGTTAGAATCCAACTTTCGTTCCTTTTGCAATCACAACAATTCCCCCTTCAGAGACATAGAACCGTTTCCTGTCTAATTCTAAGTCTTCACCAATCACGGTGCCGGGGGCAATTTCAACATGCTTATCAATAATCGTCCGTTTGATGGTACAACCGGCACCAATCTTTCCATCTCCTAAAATAACAGATTCACTGATATGCGACCCAGCTGCAATATTACTCCGATAGCCAAGAATTGATTTAAAAATCGTCGCGCCTTGAATGTAGCTCCCCCCCGATACCAGGCTATCCGTAATCTTGACGCGGCGCTCATCGGCATCCACAAATGTTGCCGGTGGTAACGGTGGATAATAAGTATGTAGTGGCCAACTCCGATTGTACAGGGAAAACAGGGGCTCATTACTCAACAAGTCCATGTTGGCAGCCCAGTAAGAATCAATGGTTCCGACGTCTCGCCAATAGGTTGCTTGTCTTTCACCTTTGATTATATTTGTCGAGAAGTCGTAAACGTAAACATGTCCTTCAGGGAAAAGTTTCGGAATAATATCTTTCCCGAAATCATGGCTGGAATATTCATTGACTGCATCTTTTTTCAATTCATCGCAAAGAACGTCTGCATCAAAAATATAGTTACCCATTGAAATTAACGCCCACTCCGGTTCTCCGGGTATCGGCTTAGGCTTATCCGGTTTTTCTTCAAAACCAATCATTCGTCCATCACGGTCAACTTCGATCACACCAAACTGGGATGCCTCCTCGATTGGCATTCGTAACGCAGAGACGGTCAAATGAGCTTCTGTTTGCTTATGGAAATCCAGCATCTGGCGAACATCCATTTTATAGATATGATCCGAGCCGAATATACAAACATAATCAGGTGAGGCAAGTTCGATGAAACGAACATTTTGATAAATGGCATCAGCGGTCCCTTCATACCAACGTCTCCCATCTCTCATCTGAGCAGGAATAACATCAATAAATCGATCCGTAATACCAGACACATTCCAACCTTTTTTCAGGTGGACATAAAGTGATTGGGACTTAAATTGGGTTAATACGTAAATACGCATTAAATCCGCATTCACAAAGTTGTTCAGAGCAAAATCAATTAACCGATAGCTTCCTCCAAACGGAACTGCGGGTTTACTTCTGCCTTCAGTTAAAGGTCTCAGCCGAGAGCCCTCACCACCAGCTAAGATCATACTCAATACACCAGCCATGATTGAAACTCCATATTACCTTTTATAATTTGCTACAACCTAGTGCCATAGGTCGGTACTTACTCTTTCTTTAATGTCACAAAAAAATGATGCAACACGTTGTTTATAACTTATCGGGATTATCACAGAATACAAAACTGAAACATCAAACTAGTGAAGCACCTATCGGTTAGCGTTTCCAACTCCCAAGCGAGTTCACAGAAAGTAAAAAAAGTAAGAATATTATGAGCATCATGCTACGGTGCAGAACAAGGGATTCGTATGAGAACATGACTAAGCCTCCCTACCCGCTCCCGATACTTCCCAAAAATACATAAGTGATAATATAAAAAAGGCAGCGAATTGCTGCCTTAGTTCATTATGATTTTGCTTTTTTTCTCTTATCTGTGACCTGCCACTGACCATCGACATACAGAACAGTCCAGCCGGTGGGTTTGCCGTCAACCTCCGTACGCACATAATGCTCTTTCGATTTACGGCTAAACCGAATAACGGCGGGAGCCCCATCAGGGTCATGGGTTGGCGCAGAAGCCAAATACTTAAACTTATCAGGAATTCGTTCTTCAAAACGCACAAATTCTTCAACTAGCGGTGCCCGAGTTTCTCTCGATTTCGGGAAGTTACTGGCAGCCATAAACAGTCCGGATGCGCCATCACGCAAGACAAAATAAGCATCCGATTTCTCACAGGGTAACTCTGGGAAATGAACCGGTTCTTCCTTCGGTGGGGCAACCTCACCATTTTTCAGAATTTTTCGGGTATTTTTACACGACTCATTGGTACATCCCATATATTTGCCGAAACGACCATTTTTCAGCACCATATCTGCGCCACACTTGTCACACTCGACAACGGGCCCATCATATCCTTTAACCTTAAATTCACCATGTTCGACGATATAACCGTCACAATTCGGGTTGTTACCACAGACATGTAATTTTCGCTTATCATCAATCAGATAAGCATCCATGGCAGTTTCACAAATAGGACAACGTTTCTTTGCCCGCAAGGCCGCAGTTTCAACATCCTCTTCAAGGACATTAATCACCCCATCCTCATCCCCCAAATTAATCGTCGTCTTACAACGTTCTTTTGGTGGTAAAGCATATCCAGAACATCCGAGGAATACCCCAGTGGACGCGGTACGAATCCCCATCGGCCGAGAGCATGTCGGACACTCGATATCCGTCAGAACGATATGATTCGGCTTCATACCACCATCTTCTTCCTGCTTCTCTGCTAGTCCCAGAGAGACGGAAAAATCACTGAAGAAATTATCAAGAACACCTTTCCATTTCACATTCCCTTCGGCAACCTGATCCAGCTTCTCTTCCATTCGGGCAGTAAAATCATAGTTCATCAGGTCATTGAAACTATCATCTAAACGATCAGTGACAATCTCACCCATTTTTTCAGCATAGAAACGCCGTTGCTCAATTTTTGCGTAGCCGCGATCTTGGATTGTGGAGATAATCGACGCATAAGTCGATGGACGACCAATCCCGCGTTTCTCAAGCTCTTTTACAAGCGCGGCTTCGGTATATCTTGCTGGTGGTTTGGTAAAGTGTTGCTTCGGATCCAATGCGTCTAAAGATAGCGTTTCTCCAATTTGCACACCTGGCAGAATTTGATCTTCATTCTTACCCATCGGTCTCTGAACACGAGTCCAACCATCAAACTTCAGAATACGCCCTTTCGCTTTGAGGGTATATTCAGCCGCTTTCACACTAATTGTGGTTGAATCATAGCGTGCTGGCGTCATCTGACAAGCAACAAACTGATTCCAGATTAATGTGTATAGTTTATGTGCATCGGCTTCCATCCCTTCCAGCGTATCCGCTAACACATTGACATCTGAAGGACGAATCGCCTCATGGGCCTCTTGCGCCCCCGCTTTACTGCCATACACATTGGGACCATCGGGTAAATATGCTTCCCCGAAATTTGTCTGCACATAATCCCGAACCGCATCAACAGCTTCGGAACTCAGATTCGTCGAATCCGTCCGCATATAAGTGATATAACCCGCTTCGTACAAACGCTGCGCGAGCATCATGGTTTTCTTCACACCATATCCCAAACGCGTACTTGCCGCTTGTTGCAATGTCGAGGTAATAAATGGTGCAGAAGGTTTGCTCGATGTGGGGCGGTCTTCCCGCTTACACACTTCATATTGTGCCGACTCAAGCACGCGAACCGCTGTTTTTGCATCCTGCTCATTCAATGGCTTAAATGCCACACCATCTTTCTGTGCGACGAGCAAGCGCAAGTCTTTGCCATGCGGGGTTTGAGTATCAGCATGGATATCCCAAAACTCTTCCGGCACAAATGCCTTAATTTCTCGCTCTTTTTCAACCAGTAGCTTGACTGCCACGGACTGAACCCGACCCGCAGACAAGCCACGAGCAACTTTCTTCCACAACAGCGGAGAAACCATGAACCCCACAACACGATCCATAAAACGACGTGCCTGCTGAGCATTCACACCATCCATATTCAGTTCACCGGGCTCATGGAAGGCCTGCTGGATCGCATTCTTGGTGATTTCATTAAAGACAACGCGTTTGTAGCGGTCTTCTTCTCCACCGATAATTTCGCGTAGATGCCATGCTATTGCTTCCCCCTCGCGGTCCAAATCCGTTGCGAGGTAAACGCAGTCAGCATCTTTTGCTAACTTCTGAAGTTCAGAAACGACTTTTTCCTTACCCGGAAGCACCTGATAATTCGCTTCCCAATCATGATAAGGATCAACCCCCATTTTTTTAATCAGTGCATTGCGTTCTTTTTCTTTTTTTAAACGTTCTTTCTCTTCTGCACTTAAATGTTTCGTTGAAACGGGTGTTGATTTTTTGGTTGAACTTGCTTGACCAGAGGTAGGAAGATCTCGGACATGACCGACACTAGACTTCACAATATAGTCTCGGCCAAGATATTTATTAATCGTTTTAGCTTTGGCTGGAGACTCCACTATAACCAGTGATTTACCCATAATTGACTCAAATGTCCTTAATCCAAATGCGAACTTGGTCGCAATTACACTCAAAATTAGACTTCTTTTTACTATCGAGCGAGATAACAAGAAGATCAACCTGTTTTTGCAAATTGATACTTAATTGCTCGACAATTGTCCGAATCGAATTTTAGCTTAGTCTAAAACTCAGATATACACTCAGGTAATCTCACTCAGGAAACCGCCTTGCATGCTGGTGCACATTCTCAAACGGCTATCTCAAACTGCCTGCGTATACTAAATGGACTCTCGACATCTCTCGAAAAAAATCCACCGTTCTATGGGATAAGTCACAGAATAAGCCATGATAGCGACCGTAATTCTGCCTTCTGAACGAGCCCTTCCTCACAAAAACTGCATATCAGCGCCATTTCGGTATAAAATGGGCCGACTTGGATGAAAGGAGGTACGAATGAACGATAAAAAAGCCATTTCCACTTCAGATCTACTAATGATTGCCAATCAATTGATTCAGGAACATGAACATTACATTGAAGGGATGCGTGCAGAGTCCGTTGCAGAAAAAGACGGTGTACTGGTATTTAAAGGCAACTATTTTCTCGATGAACAAGGCTTACCGACGACAAAAACAACCGCAGTATTTAATATGTTCAAATATTTAGCGCATCAACTGTCTAAAGAATTTACGCTTCAGGGTGAGGCCAGCGCAACACGATAGAAGCGCATTCATATCATTGATTTATGCCACTTACGTCAGGTAAGCGGCATATTTTGATATCCTGATGCGATTGACTGCGCTCTGTCATCCGTTATTACGCATTATGCGAACAACTTAAGCCTTGCAAACGGTCAAAATAATCAGGAAAAGTCTTCGACGTACACCCCGGATCATTAATCGTCACCGGTGTCTCACTCAAAGCAACCAGTGAAAAGCACATTGCCATACGATGGTCATCATAGGTATCAATTGCCGCATGTTGCAAAACCGCTGGTGGGGTAATCATGATATAGTCTTCCCCTTCTTCAACCTGAGCACCGACTTTACGGAGTTCCGTTGCCATCGCAGTCAGACGGTCAGTTTCTTTCACTCGCCAGTTATACACATTACGAATGGCAGTCGTACCTTCAGCAAACAACGCCGTGGTGGCGATCGTCATTGCTGCATCAGGAATATGATTGAAATCCATATCGACAGCCTGTAACGTACCACGGTGAGCACAGATATAGTCATCTCCCCACTCAATTTTAGCGCCCATTTTTTCTAGTGCATCAGCAAAGTGAATATCACCCTGAATACTATTTTTACCAATCCCAGTGACTTTCACCGAGCCACCTTGAATCGCAGCAGCGGCAAGAAAATAAGAGGCCGACGAAGCATCGCCTTCAACAAGAAAATCACCGGGCGATACATAGGACTGCTCACCCTGAATGATAAACTCGCGATAATCGTTATTGGTGACGGAGACACCAAATGTAGCCATCGTGTGCAGCGTAATATCGATATAGGGTTTAGAGACTAATTCACCAACAATCTCAATACGTGTTTCACTGTCAGCCAACGGTGCAGACATAAGAAAGGCCGTCAGAAACTGGCTGGAAATAGACCCGTCAATACGAACGGTCCCACCTTTCAGCCCCGTACCACGAATCCGTAGTGGCGGAAAATTTTCATTCTCCAGATACTGAATATCCGCACCCGCCTGACGTAGTGCATCGACCAAATGGCCAATCGGCCGCTCTTTCATCCGCGGTTCACCGGTCAGCGTATAAGAGCCGGTCCCCAGACACAAAGCCGCTGCTAAAGGGCGCATCGCTGTACCGGCATTACCGAGAAACAGTTCCAGAACATCACTTTCTGATTGGAAGGCATGGCCCAGTCCATCCACTTCACAAACTGTTTTATCCTCAGAAAGACGATAGGATACCCCTAGTGATTTCAATGCATTCAACATATGGCGGATGTCATCACTATCGAGCAGATTGGTCAGACGCGTCGTCCCTTTAGCTAAAGCGGCTAAAAGTAGCGCTCGGTTGGATACACTTTTTGAACCGGGTAAATTGACTTCACCCTGAATACTTTTGATCGGTTGTAATGTAAGGCTTTCCATCTAAAGATTGTTTTCCTTGCACCACTCGTGTTTATGTTGATGAGCAGTGAAAATTTTTCGTATAGTGAGACTATCGAAATTCCTGAGTGAAAACTAGTCTCAAAAACATCAATTCATAGAAAAGACACCTTGTTAGAATCGGCCTTCTGAGCTTAATAGACTTTATCGACGCGAACGCCATCATCAAAGTAAAGAATACGAACCCGCTCATCCTGAGTAAAAATCATATTGGGATCGACCTCCTGAATCACATCGATATACCGTTTCCCTTCAACTTTGATCAATAATTCAACCGCCTTATCCTCTCTTTGATAAGAGCGATTCGCATGATGCCGGGCAATACCGCCACCAGCAATCGAGCCCACAATCGTCGCCAATGACTGACCGTGTCCATCACCAAATTGGTGGCCAATGATACCACCAGCGACGGCACCGATGAAGGTTTCCCAACCATTGGCACGAGCGTGGACCACTTCTGTCTGAGAAAAATAACGGACCGACTCAATCTGACCAAAAACGACTTGATTCACTGGACGCGCAACATTTCTTTCATAAGCAGCATTTGCAATCAGAGGAAAAACAAATAAGATCAGGATTAACAAGCGCATAAATAGATCTCCGATGAACTGAATTGATATGACAATCTATCTCCCAGAACTAGCCATGGATGAATACTCATTCCCACCGCTCAATCAAGCACTAGACGATCCAAACGGGTTGCTGGCCTTTGGTGGCGATCTCCATCCGGATCGGCTTCTTGCTGCATACCGTTCTGGCATCTTTCCCTGGTATAGCCCCGGGGAACCGATTCTGTGGTGGAGCCCTTCCCCAAGAGCTATTATCTCACCTAAGACATTTAAACCAGCCAAAAGTCTCCGTAAATTTCAGAGAAAAGCGAGCTATGCCATCAGTATGAATCAGTGTACTGATAAAATCATAGAATTATGTGCGGATACACGCGCCCCCGCAGAGACTTGGCTAACGCCTGAAATGAAAGCGGCTTACCAACGGCTGTCTCGCTTAGGCTACTGTCACTCAATTGAAGTCTGGCAGGATTCAGAAATTATTGGTGGTTTATATGGGATTCAAATCGGACAGCTCTTTTGCGGTGAGTCCATGTTCAGTTTGAAAACCAACGCCTCTAAAATCGGGTTATGGGCCTTCTGTCGGCATTTTTCCCGGCATGGCGGGCAACTTATCGATTGCCAGGTCATGAATTCCCATTTGGCATCTTTGGGTGCTGAAGAGTTTGAGCGTGACCAATTTATAAAAACATTATCCAAACTTAAATATAAAGAGATAGATCCCAGCTGTTATTCACCACAGTGGATATCATTGGGCCTATCAGCAGACTGATCGAATTTTATGCAAAATATACGAATTGGATTAAGCCATAGTCATTCATGCAGCTACTTACCGGACCGGCAAGAGCGTGTCGCGATTGCTATGGATGGAGATCTACATACACCTACCCAGTATGAAATGTTACTCGCCAACGGATTCAGAAGAAGTGGTGATACAATCTATAAACCTCATTGTGATAACTGCCAGCTGTGTCAGGCGATTCGAGTGTCGATCACCGCATTTGATCTCAGCAGAAGTCAAAAACGCCTCTTAAATAAGTCGAATCAGTTTCACTGGGAAGTCAAAGAAAGTCTGGATCCAGACTGGTACTCTCTATACAAACGCTACATCAACCAGCGTCACCATCATGGCTCCATGTATCCCCCCAACCGAGAAGATTTCGCCCAGTTTTCTTCCTGTAGTTGGCTCAAGACAGTTTACCTGCATATTTATAAGGCAGAACAACTTGTTGCGATTGCCGTCACTGATCTCTTGCCGCAAAGCGCAAGCGCTTTCTACACGTTTTATGACCCTGATGAGAAGCTTTCACTGGGGACACTGGCTGTCCTGTTGCAGGCTCAATATTGCCATCAACAGCAAAAAACTTGGCTCTATCTGGGTTATCAGATCGATGAATGTCCGGCAATGAATTATAAAACACGCTTTCAACCGCATCAAAGGCTAGTAAATCAACGTTGGCAAGGGTAGAATACGCGCAACTTTACTATTTTCAGAGATGACGGCAAAATATATGCCGGATTTTTCGCCACATTTTGAAGAGGATTTAAATGGCTAAAGAAGACGTAATTGAGCTGCAAGGAACGGTTCTTGATACATTACCTAACACAATGTTCCGGGTTGAACTGGAAAACGGCCACGTCGTTACTGCACATATTTCAGGAAAAATGCGTAAGAACTACATTCGTATTCTTACCGGAGACAAAGTCACGGTTGAAATGACACCTTACGACTTATCTAAAGGCCGTATCGTCTTCCGCGCCCGTTAATCCCTCAAGTAGTCTGCCAAAAGAAAACGGAGCAAAATGCTCCGTTTTTTATCACCTCAATCCACAAATGATTAATGAACTGCGGCTTCTTTTGCTCCGATGTACTCAAACACAGGCTCGTCATCTTTCAGAGAAACTTTCACGGTACCACCATCCACTAAAGCACCGAACAGTAATTCGTTTGCCAGTGGTTTTTTCAGTTTTTCCTGAATGACTCGTCCCATCGGACGTGCGCCCATCTCTTTATCGTAACCTTTCTGTGCCAGCCAGTGTCTCGCTTCTTCAGAAACCTCCAGCGATACACCGCGTGCATCCAGTTGAGCTTGTAATTCAACCACAAATTTATCAACAACCTGATGAATGACTCGCTCATCCAGTGCATTAAACCAGATAATATTATCTAAACGGTTTCTGAACTCTGGACTGAAGACCTTCTTAATCTCAGACATGGCATCATGGCTGTGATCCTGCTGAATCAAACCAATTGATTTCTTCACGGTTTCTGCAACACCGGCATTGGTCGTCATGACCATAATGATATTGCGGAAGTCCGCTTTGCGTCCATTGTTATCCGTCAGAGTACCATTATCCATCACTTGCAATAACAGGTTAAAGATATCTGGATGCGCTTTCTCAATCTCATCAAGCAAGACCACCGCATGAGGATGTTTGATCACAGCATCCGTCAATAATCCCCCTTGATCGTATCCGACATAACCCGGAGGAGCACCGATTAAGCGGCTGACTGAGTGACGCTCACCATATTCAGACATATCAAACCGCAGTAGTTCAATCCCCATCAACTTCGCAAGCTGGATGGTCACTTCAGTTTTACCGACACCAGTCGGGCCGGCAAACAGGAATGAACCGACGGGTTTGTTTTCGGCACCTAACCCAGCTCGCGACAATTTGATCGCTTCACTCAGTGCGTCAATCGCATTATCCTGCCCGAATACCAACATCTTCATTTTCTGATCGAGGCTTTGTAAAACATCTTTATCAGAAGAAGACAATGATTTCTCAGGAATTCGAGCCATTTTAGCAACCATTGTTTCGATGTCCGAGACACCAACAGTTTTCTTACGCCGACTTGCAGGCACCAAACGCGCTCTTGCACCCGCTTCATCAATCACATCAATCGCTTTATCAGGTAAGTGGCGTTCGTTGATATATTTCGCTGACAACTCAACCGCAGCCCGAAGTGCTTTATTGGTATAACGCACTTCATGGTGAGCTTCATATTTCGATTTCAGTCCCATCAAAATCTTCGTGGTGTCATCCAACGATGGCTCCGCAATATCAATTTTTTGGAAACGACGAGAAAGCGCACGCTCTTTTTCAAAAATATTACTATATTCCTGATAGGTGGTAGATCCGATGCAACGTAACTTACCGCTACTCAAAAGTGGCTTAATTAAATTCGCGGCATCAACCTGTCCGCCCGACGCTGCACCAGCACCAATGATGGTGTGAATCTCATCAATGAACAGAATCGCGTCTTTTTCTTTTTCCAGCTGTTTCAGGATATTTTTGAAGCGTTTTTCAAAATCACCTCGGTATTTTGTTCCGGCCAGCAAGGAACCGATATCCAGTGAATAGATCACACTGTCTTTGATAATTTCGGGAACCTGTCCTTCGACAATTCGCCAGGCAAGCCCTTCGGCAATTGCCGTTTTACCAACACCAGCTTCACCAACCAGTAGTGGGTTATTCTTACGACGACGGCATAAGACCTGTACAGTCCGTTCCAGTTCGTAGTCCCGTCCAATCAATGGATCAATTTGACCATTTTTTGCTAACTGGTTCAGGTTGTTCGCAAAGTTTTCGAGACGTTCTTCAGAAGGTGTATCTTCTGTGCTGTCTGCACCAAAAGAATCAGGTGCAGATTCATCACTGGCTCCTGATGTTTTGGTAATACCATGAGAAATGTAATTGACGATATCCAAACGGCTAATATCGTGTTTTTTCAGCAGATACGCTGCCTGAGATTCTTGTTCACTAAAAATTGCAACCAGAACATTCGCACCAGTGACTTCATTTCGTCCAGAAGACTGAACATGAAATACCGCACGTTGTAATACCCGCTGAAAACTCAGGGTTGGCTGTGTTTCCCGCGTTTCGTCATTTTCCGGAATCAGGGGTGTAGTTTTGTCGATAAACACATCCAACTCTGAACGCAAAGCATCCAGATCCGCTCGACAAGCGATGAGTGCTTCTTTCGCCGCTCCATTCTCTAACAATGCAAGCAACAAATGCTCGACAGTCATATACTCATGCCTTTTATCCCGCGCTCGGGCAAAAGCATTGTTCAAACTAGATTCTAGTTCTTTGTTAAGCATTGGGACCCCCTTAAGGAACAACCTTGTTGTTCGGCAAGTACTAAGCTCGCTCCATGATACAAAGCAATGGGTGTTCATGTTTCTTTGAATACAGTGACACTTGTGCCACTTTCATCTCAGCAACCTCAGCAGTATACGTCCCACAAATCGCCTTCCCTTCGTAATGCACCTTCAGCATAACTTGAGTCGCTTGATCAATATCCATCGCGAAAAAACGCTCCAGAATCTCAATTACGAAATCCATCGGTGTATAGTCGTCATTCATCAGAATCACGTTATACATAGACGGGGGCTTCACTGCTGTTTTTTCTTTCTCCAGTAAATCTGAGTCTGGAGCCACCCATTCAAAATTTTTACTCATAACGGTTGTGAATCAGAGAGTTTTCCATTTAGATTAATTATATTTAGGCTTCTAGCAATAGAACTATGTTTCTTAGCCAACTGATATGAAGTTCCGAGCGCCGAAGCGAAAACATCTCATACTTAGAGACTAATGCACCAATTGTATCGCTGCAAATAAAAGATTGCTAATTCGAATTACGATATCGATGCCAACTACTTTTTCACGACAGATGTCTGCTTATTGTAGTTATAGAAATGTAAACAATAACGCAATTTGTTGCAAAGATGTCGATGTTTACACACTTTTTCTATTGACTGTCACTGATGATTGTTTAAATTGGTCAATTAGTGACTGGTTAATTTGGCAGCAGCGCTGAATTAAAGATCACAGCAGTGAAAACAAAATTGTAAAAAACAGTAACGTTTTCTTGTCGACAACATCAGTAAAAAAAATGCATGAGGGATGTAAAGCATGGCTACCGGTAAAGTAAAATGGTTCAATAACGCCAAGGGATTTGGTTTTATCTGCTCTGAAGGAGGAGAAGGAGAAGGTGACATTTTTGCTCACTACTCAACGATCCAGATGGATGGCTATCGTACCTTAAAAGCAGGTCAACAAGTTTCATATGAGATTGAACAAGGACCAAAAGGCTTCCACGCTAGCTCCGTTGTACCAATCGAGGCTCAACAAGCCAAGTAAACATTGTCGCTGCCAAACATGTCTATACATGGTTGTAATAAACCCGCCAAAGGCGGGTTTCGTTATTTATGTGTGTCGGTCAATTAGGCATATTGACCGACAACACGTTTACTGACTAATCATTACGTTTACTGACTAATAATGGTGTTCAACGTTTGGCTTGGACGCATAACTTGAACAGCCTTACTAAAATCAGGCAGGTAGTATCCGCCTATATCTCCGGCAACACCCTGAACCTGATTTAACTCAGCAACAATTTTATCTTCCTCAGCCGACAACTGCTGTGCAATTGGTGCAAACTCAGCAGCAAGATCAGCATCATCAGACTGTGTAGCCAGCGCTTCAGCCCAATATTTTGCCAGATAATAGTGACTGCCCCGGTTATCCAGTTCACCAACTTTACGTGAAGGTGATCTGTTTTCATCAAGGAAAACACCGGTTGCTTTATCCAATGCATCGGCAAGAACCTGAGCTTTATTGTTGTTCATCGTCACGCTAAGGTGCTCTAACGATGCCGCCAATGCCAAAAATTCGCCCAGCGAATCCCAGCGTAGGTGGTTTTCTTTCTGTACTTGTTGAACATGTTTCGGTGCTGAACCACCCGCGCCTGTTTCAAACAAGCCGCCACCGTTCATCAGCGGAACGATAGACAGCATTTTTGCCGAAGTGCCCAACTCCAAAATCGGGAACAGATCCGTCAGATAATCACGCAGTACATTCCCTGTCACAGAAATTGTATCTTGACCGTCCTTCATCCGTGCGAGGGTGAACTCGGTCGCGTCTACTGGTGACATGATTCTAATATCCAGACCGCTGGTATCATGGTCCAGTAAGTATTGCTCAACTTTCTTAATCAACTCAGCGTCATGAGCACGCTCTGGATCCAACCAGAAAATTGCTGGTGTCTGGGATAAACTCGCACGTGTAACCGCCAGTTTGACCCAATCTTGAATCGGTGCATCTTTGACCTGACACATCCGGAAGATATCACCGGCCTCAACCGTTTGTTCCAACAGTGTGTGGCCAGCCCGATCAACCACGCGGACAACACCATCGTTATCGATGACAAATGTTTTGTCATGTGAACCGTACTCTTCCGCTTTTTGAGCCATCAGACCAACGTTTGGTACACTGCCCATGGTAGAAGGGTCAAATGCACCGTGTTCTTTACAGAAATCAATCACCGTCTGATAAACACCGGCATAACAACGATCCGGAATCACGGCTTTGGTATCTTTCTGCTGACCATCTGGTCCCCACATCTGTCCGGAAGCGCGGATCATCGCAGGCATTGATGCATCAACAATCACATCACTAGGTACATGCAAGTTGGTGATGCCCCGATCAGAATCAACCATCGCTAATTCAGGACGATTCTGGTAAACGGCCTGAATACTGGCTTCAATCTCAGCTTTCTGTTCTGCCGGCAGTGACTGAATTTTCGCGTAAACATCGCCCAGACCGTTGTTGACATCCACACCTAACTGCTCGAACAACTCACCATATTTGGCAAAAACGTCTTTATAGAAAACCTTCACCGCTTCCCCAAAAATCACTGGGTCAGAGACTTTCATCATGGTGGCTTTCATATGCAAAGAGAACAGAACATCTTGTGCTTTTGCAGCTTCGATCTCTTGCTCAAAAAATACATTCAAGGCTTTCTTACTCATGATCGAAGTATCGATGATCTCTTTATCAAGCAGCGCTAACGACTTTTTCAGGACCTTGGTCTGACCATCTTGTGCAACAAACTCAATCGTGACTTCAGTGTCACCCTGAATCGTCAGCGATGTTTCAGTACCAAAGAAATCCTGTGCTTCCATCGAGGTGACATGTGATTTTGAATCGGCTGACCATGCACCCATTGAGTGTGGGTTTTTCTTCGCATAGTTTTTCACAGACAAAGGCGCCCGACGATCAGAGTTACCTTCACGCAATACAGGGTTAACTGCACTGCCTTTGATTTTATCATATGTCGCTTTCACGGCCGCTTCTGCATCATTGCTTGGTTCAGCAGGATAATCCGGCAGGTTATACCCTTTTTCCTGTAATTCTTTGATTGCAGCTCTCAGCTGAGGAATCGACGCTGAAATGTTAGGTAACTTGATAATGTTAGCTTCTGGCATTTGAGCCAAATCACCCAGCTCACTTAAAGCATCGCCAATACGCTGTTCTTCTGTCAGGCATTCAGGGAAATTAGCGATAATACGACCAGCCAGTGAAATATCCCGTGTTTCAACCTCGATCCCTGACGATGCGGTAAAAGATTTGATAATGGGCAATAAAGAATAAGTTGCAAGAGCGGGTGCTTCGTCCGTAATAGTATAAATAATAGTAGGTTTGTCTGTAGGCATGAACTTTCCCTATCTGTTCTTAACAACCCCATGTGATTGTGGCAGTTAGTTATGTGAATATCTGAGATGACCTGAGTGATTGTTCAGGCCACTCTTCATGAATCACTCATACTGTATCAAAAGCCCTTCGCAAATATTCGATACAGATTTGTGAGTGAATGATTGCCATACCCAAACGACTTCGGAGCATCGTGTGGTGTTTTTCTGTTCACTCTGTACGACTTGCTGAGCATCATCGTACCAGAAGCAATCCGGGTATATTACGGCCTATCGAATGACAGGCTGATTGAGTATAATTAAACGAAACTGAAGAAATAGTCTATTATCCACACTTCATTATCGTATCAGAGCGCGCAAATAATAGCTTAAACTCAACATTGTGAAAACTCAGAAATACAGTTCATTTACAAATTTGCAAGGAAGTTAACATGTCTTTCCCGTCACGCAATCCCTCATCGTTGCGTCGCTCCACTCATCAGCGGTCAAAAAACGCAAAACTTTCTCAGCGTTCGTCCCATCGTGCCAAACCATCAAGCCAGAAAAAATCACGGTCCCTTTCTACGCCTGAAGAGAGAAAAGTCATTTTGTTCAATAAACCCTATGATACATTGAGCCAGTTTACCGACAGTGACGGCCGCCAAACACTGGCTGATTTTATTCCGATCAAAGATATCTATGCTGCAGGTCGTCTGGATCGAGATAGTGAAGGTTTGATGGTGTTAACCAATGATGGTCAGTTACAGGCCAAACTGACACAACCGCAGTCAAAATCGCCCAAAACTTACTGGGTTCAGGTTGAAGGGGCACCGAAAGAGTCAGATCTTGAACGACTCAGGCGTGGCGTGACGCTCAAAGATGGTCCGACACTGCCTGCCATTGTCGAAATCATCCCTGAACCTCAAATATGGCCTCGCACACCACCGGTCCGGTTCCGTGCTGCCATTCCGACGACTTGGCTATCGATTACCATTATTGAAGGGCGAAACCGTCAGGTTCGACGGATGACGGCTCATATTGGCTACCCAACCTTGCGGCTGATTCGCTATTCAATTGGCGACATGACGTTAGGTACTTTGCAACTGGGAGAATGGCAAGAAATCAGCACCTTTTAAAGTGCTGATTCCTTTGAGCCCCAATCTGGTTATCGATGGCGCTCTTTGAGTTTATCGATCACATCGTTCATCGATAACCCCTGATCTTGCAACAAGACCAATAGGTGATAGATGAGATCAGCAGATTCGCAGACTAGCTCCGCCTTATCACCCGACGTCGCTGCAAGCGCGACTTCAACGCCCTCTTCACCCACTTTTTGCGAAATACGCTTGGTGCCACGAGCGTACAAGCTGGCTGTGTAGGAAGACGCAGGATCGGCTTGTTTACGCTCACCCAAAAGCTGCTCCAGTTGGTGAAGCCACACCATTTGTGACTCTTCTTGCTGATCAGCATCCCAACAACTGGTTGCCCCGGTGTGGCAAGTCGGCCCGATCGGATCGACTTTCACCAGCAATGTGTCATTGTCACAGTCCAGCGCAATATTTTTCAACTGTAATACATTGCCGGAGGTTTCGCCTTTGGTCCACAAACGCTGTTTCGTCCGCGAAAAAAAGGTAACCTGTTCAGTCAACAAGGTTTTTTCCAGTGCTGATGCATTCATATATCCCATCATCAACACCTGAGCCGATTTAAAATCCTGTATGATCGCAGGAATCAACCCCTCAACTTTATCCCAATCAATCCGCTTTGAAAGGGATGCCAGTGTTTCGCTACAACTCATAATCTCACCTCGATCCCTTCTGACTTCAAATACTGTTTTAGTTCAGCAATATGAATTATCTGTTTGTGGAATACCGACGCTGCTAATGCACCGTCAACATTAGTCTGTAAAAATGCTTGGGCAAAATGCACCATCTCACCCGCACCACCGGAAGCAATCAAAGGAACGTCACAGACTTCACGCACCATGTTTAGTTGCTGAAGATCATATCCCTGACGAACCCCATCCTGATTCATCATATTCAAGACAATCTCACCGGCTCCGCGTTGCTGGACTTCCTGCACCCAATCTTTGGTTTCCCATTGGGTTGCTTTGGTTCGATGCTCATCTCCGGTAAACTGATAAACCTGATATTTACCGGTTTGCTGATCAAAATAGGAATCGATCCCGACCACAATACACTGGACACCAAACCGATCCGCGAGGGTTGTAATCAACTGTGGATTGGCTAATGCCGGAGAGTTGATCGATACCTTATCCGCACCAAACTCAAGAATACGGGCAGCATCTTCTGTGGATTGAATCCCCCCGGCAACACAAAACGGTATATCGATGACTTCGGAAACCCGCTGCACCCAACTTTTATCCACAACGCGGCCATCACTGGAGGCCGTAATATCATAAAAGACCAGTTCATCGGCCCCTTCTTCAGCATAACGCTGTGCCAGAGGAACAATATCACCGATAATCTCGTGATTACGGAACTGTACGCCCTTCACCACCTGACCATCTCTGACATCAAGACAAGGGATTATTCGCTTTGCCAACATGCAAATGCCTCCTCTGCGGTAAATTTCCCATCTAATAGTGCCCGACCAACAATCACACCTGCCACGCCAGAACCTTTCAACGCTTGAATATCGTCCAGAGAACCGATGCCCCCTGACGATTGAAATGCGATTTGCGGATATTGACGACAAAGGTCAACATACAAATCGACGTTCGAACCACTCAATGTGCCATCTCGTGAAATATCGGTACACAAGACGTGTTTCAAACCGACGGTCAGATAGTCTTCAATTAAGGCTTCAATCGTGACCCCGGAATCTTCCTGCCACCCCGAGATCGCCACCCGACGCTGCCCCGAGGTATCAATATTAATATCCAGTGCCAGAACAATTTTTTCCGGGCCGTACTTGTCCATCCACGTTTTGACCATTTCAGGTTGCTTCACAGCAGTAGACCCCACCACAACCCGTTGCGCGCCAGCCTGAAGCAGATCAACAACGTCTTGCTCCGTTCGCACCCCGCCACCGATCTGAATATTTGCCGGGGTTCCGGCCAGTAAACGGGCAATCAAGTCTAACTGACGAGCGGCCGTATCTTTTGCACCGGTCAGATCGACAAGATGCAACCAGTCAGCACCGGCCTGATGATAACGATTGAATTGCTCAACCGGATCAACTTTATATTCGGTCACTTGTCCATAATCTCCCTGAAACAGGCGGACAACCTGACCGTCAATCAAATCTAATGCAGGTATAATCACAACAATATCCCTTGTCTGCTTCTCAGAGTTCTAAGAAGTTCTGAATCAATTTTGCACCGGCTTTACTGGAACGTTCAGGATGGAACTGAACACCGTAATAATTGCCACTCTGAATGGCAGCACTGAATGGCTGACCATAATCACACTCGGCAATGGTATAGTCCCCTATCGGCATCGCATAGCTATGAACAAAATAGAAATGATGGCCGCTTTCAATCCCTTTAAATAGTGGATTATCCATGGCGGTCACGGTATTCCATCCCATATGTGGCAACGGCAACGAACCGCTGTCCATCCGTTTCACTATCCCGTCACAGAGACCAAGACATTCGACCGTATCACGGCTATCCATCACTTGTTCTTCAGAAAGTTTGCCTAGTAATTGCATGCCCAGACAGATACCTAATACTGGTTTATCGACCTGTTTGACTAAACCGATCAAATCTCGTTCTCTGAGATTTTTCATGGCTTCTTTCGCAGTACCAACACCGGGCAGAAATAGTTTATCCGCAGCGAACACCACTTCCGGTTGCTTGGAAATCGTAACCGAATAACCGAGTCGTTCGACAGCAAACCGGACGGACGACACATTGGCACACCCCGTATCAATAATGACAACTTTTCCCTTCGTCATTACAAGACTCCTTTACTGCTGGGTAATTCATCCCCTTCCACTTTGATCGCCTGACGAAGTGTCCGGCCGAACACTTTAAACAGGCTCTCGATAATATGATGATCATTGTCACCAACGGAAGAAAGATGCAGTGTACAAGCCAGTGTATCGGTCAGCGAGCGGAAGAAGTGGTAAGTCATTTCCGTTGAAAAGTCTCCGACTTGCTCGCGTGCGAACTGGGCGTCAAATTTAAAATAAGGGCGACCGGACAGATCCAGAGCACATTGTGCCAGACACTCATCCATTGGCAGCGTAAAGCCGAAACGACCGATACCACGCTTTTCTCCCAGCGCTTCTTTGAGCGCTTGTCCTAAAGCTAATGCGGTATCTTCCACCGTATGATGGTCGTCGATATGCAGATCACCTTGCACCTGAGCCGAGAGACTGAATCCTCCATGCGTGGCAATCTGATCGAGCATATGATCGAAGAAGCCGAGCCCGGTTGCGATTTGATTGTCACCCGATTCATCCAGATTGACGGTAATCGCAATATCTGTCTCTTTTGTTCGACGGACCACTTCTGCCGTTCTGGGCGCGGTGGTCAATTGCTTGACAATGGCTTTCCATCCCATGGTTTGTGGGTTGTACTGAATGCCGCGAATCGCCATATTCTCGGCTAATTGCAGGTCAGTGGCACGATCACCGATCACCGCGGAATGCTGAAAATCAACCCGCCCTTCTTGTAAATACTGTTTGACCAAGCCGAGTTTCGGCTTACGACAGGTACAGTTATCCGCTTCAAAATGCGGGCAGATCAGGACATCATCAAACGTCACCCCTTGTGATGTAAAAATATCCATCATCATCTGGTGTGGGGCGTCAAAATCTGCTTGAGGGTAACTCTCCGTTCCGAGACCATCTTGGTTGGTCACCATCACCAAACGATATCCGGCATTTTGGAGTGACAATAGACTGGGAATCACATCCGGTTCCAGCTTCAGTTTATCGAGGCGATCCACCTGAAAATCAATCGGTGGCTCAACGATTAACGTGCCATCCCGATCAATAAATAAAATCTTTTGTTGTTTGCTCACAGCGTCATCCTTTTGTTCGCAGTCAAACCGTGCATGATTGATACATCCATTACTGATAAAAGCGACGAATAAATGCTAAGGTTTTTTCGCACTCTTCCCGGCTGCCGGCACTTATCCGGACACAGCTTTCAATCGGTGAATTGCGTAAAATAATCCCGTTATTCCATGCCGCTTGAAATAAGGCATCGCCATCAGGAAATGCAACCAACAGATAATTTCCCCACCCATCGAAAACCGTCACCCCGGGAATGACCGAAAGCCCTGCCTGTAAGTAAGCGCGGTTGGTATTAATTTCCAAGGCCTGATATTTCATCCGGGCCAAACCACTTTCTGAAAGCGCTTGCTGAGCAATTTCAGAGACTGGATATGGCACAGGATAAGGCGCAATGACTTTCAGTAACACTTGGATTAATTCAGCATTGGCCAATGTATACCCACAACGTAAACCCGCCAACGCAAATGCCTTCGACAGTGTGCGCAAAATAGCGAGATGCTGATACTGAGCCAACAAATCGACCGTCGATGCTTGCGGACAAAAATCAATGTAAGCCTCATCCATGACCACAATGGCGCGGTCTTTGGTCAGCTCCAGCAGTGCCACTATGTCTTCCCGCTCGACTAAATTACCGGTCGGGTTGTTCGGGCTACAGACAAACACGACCTTGACGCCATCTAAGTTGGCTTCGATGGTAGGTAGATCCAGCTGCCAATCAGATGTCAGCGGCACCACTTTGCTTGCAACACCAATCGTCTCAGCACTGATGGCATACATGCCGTAAGTTGGCGGACAGTAAAGAATCGCATCTTCATTCGGCTCACAAAACGCTCGGATAATCAGCTCAATGCCTTCATCTGCGCCGCGCGTTGTCAAAACCTGATTCGACTGAACACCAGCATAAGATGCATAAGCGGTGATCATCCCTTCAGGCTGACAGGAAGGATAACGATTCAATCCGGACAAATTCAGTGGGTACGAATTATCAAAAGGGGATTCATTTGCATTGAGCCACACATCACCACTACCACCGATTCGTCGAGCGGAGAGATAAGGTGTTAATTTTTGAACCTGTTGTCTCGCCAGTTTTTCCATTACGATTCCGCCTGATTTAATTGTTCAATCCGAATAGTCACGGCACGTTTGTGTGCATCCAATCCTTCGGCTTCTGCCATTGTCACGACTGTCGGTGCCAGCTTACGCAGTCCATCGGCTGACAATTCCTGAACCGTCATGCGCTTACTAAAGTCAGCCAGTCCAAGACTGGAATAGGTTCTGGTGTAACCATAAGTCGGCAAAACGTGATTAGTTCCGGAGGCATAATCACCGGCAGACTCTGGTGACCAGCTACCTAAAAAGACTGAGCCGGCATTGTCGAATAATGGCAACAGTTCTCGTGGATTTTTCGTTTGGACAATCAAATGTTCCGGGCCATAGATATTAGAAATAGAGACCGCCTGCGTCATCGATTCGGAAATAATCACCAGACTAGATGCCAGTGCCTTTTCCGCCGTAGCCGCACGAGACAAAACACTGAGTTGGGATTTCACAGCATCGGTGACCTGATCAGCGATAATCGGTGATGGTGTCACCAGAACAACTTGAGAATCGGGGCCATGCTCGGCCTGACTGAGTAAATCAGCAGCAATAAACTCTGGGTTAGCCGTCTCATCGGCAATCACCATCACTTCAGAAGGGCCAGCAGGCATGTCAATCGCTGCCCCGCGAAAATCATTACTAACCTGACGTTTGGCTTCGGTAACATACGCATTACCCGGGCCAAAAATCTTATCGACTTTGGCGACAGACTCGGTACCGTAAGCCATCGCTGCAATCGCTTGCCCGCCCCCGACGTTATAAACTTCATCGATCTGACACAACTTAGCCACATACAGAATTTCATCAGCAATCGGCGGAGGCGAGCACAAGACAACCTTCCGACAACCGGCAATCCGAGCCGGTACGCCGAGCATTAAAACCGTTGAAGGCAGAGGCGCACTACCACCGGGAATATATAAACCGACGGTATTAATAGAGCGTGTTATCTGTTCACAGACAACCCCGGGCATCGTTTCAACTTGAATCGGTTGAGGGATTTGTGCTTTATGAAATTTCGCAATATTCGTGTAAGCCTGATCAAGCGCCTGTTTCATTTCTTCGGAAAGACGCGCTGAAGCGGCTTGAATTTCCTCTGTTGAGACTCGTATATTCTCCGGGCGCACATGATCAAACTTCTCAGTCAACGCTTGAAGTGCCTGATCACCACTCTGGCGAACTTGCTCAATCACCGCAGCAACAGCAGCCGTGACATTTGCACCTTCAATCATCGCTGGACGCTCCAAAATCGAAGCTTGCTGGTCCTTGTCTAAAGATTGCCATACAACCGTTCTCATTATGATCACTCCATCATTTTTTCAATCGGCAAAACCAGAATCGAACTGGCTCCCAAGGCTTTCAACTGCTCCATCGTTTCCCAGAACAGGTTCTCTGTACTCACCAAATGCACCGCAACTTTTGATTTATCCGCTGATAACGGTAATACTGTTGGGTCTTCCGCTCCAGGCAGTAATTGCTTAATCTCTGTCAGTTTCTCTGCGGGGGCATGGAGCATGATATATTTCGATTCTTTCGCCTGCTGAACACCATGCATTCGAGTCAGGAGTTTGTCGATCAGAGCAGCCTTATCGGCGGCAAAATCACCACGACGCTGAATCAGAGTCGCTTTAGACTGAAAAATCACTTCAACTTCTTTGAGACCATTGGCTTCCAGTGTTGCCCCTGTTGACACTAAATCAGCGATCGCGTCAGCAAGCCCCGCTCTCGGTGCAACTTCAACCGAGCCTGTCAACATGCAGGTGGTAAATGGAATATCCTGACGATCCATATAAGCTTTCAGCAGATGAGGATACGTCGTCGCAATTCTCATCCCATTCAAATCTTGCGGGCCGTTGTAACTCTTGTCTTTATCAATCGCAATCGACAGGCGACATCCACCGAACTCCAGACGTCTTAAAGAAACGAACTCATTCGGTTCATTCAACGCCAGACGATCCAAACGGACTTCTTCGAGTACGTTTTCACCCACGAATCCCAAATCGACGACCCCATCCATAATTAATCCCGGGATATCGTCATCACGAACTAACAGTAGATCAATCGGCATATTTAATGAGTGGACGACCAACTGTTCCCCCATCACATTAAACTTCACACCACACTGTTTCAGGAGTGCCATACATTCCTTACTCAGGCGACCTTTTTTTTGGACTGCAATTCTCAGGCGTTGTTGTGCTTGCATAAATAATTCCTTGTCAATCATTGTTCTTTTCAATATCCATTCCGCTTTCGGATGTCCGCTGTTTCTTGATGTAAAGCATATAAAAAAACCCTCGGAATTACTCCCGAGGGTTCATTGAATTTTTCATTTCACCTCCGGGAGAATTTTATCTCCCGGGTATGCGCTCACCTCCCGAAAGATAACTTAGGGATGATGATGGTGATGAATGTTCGTAACGAAACTGTTTTTCATAATAAAACCGCGCATACTTGGAAAAGTCTTTAACTTGCCTATCAAGTTTTCTTCACACTATACAAGCTTGAGGGGTTTTGCAACCCCTCTTTTGACTTTTTATGCAAATAATCTTCATAAGACAAATATCACACCTGATAAGACCGAATCATGATCAGGCATGCTCAGAGCGCTTCTCTTGAGATTGCTGTCGTATACGTATACGTAGACCAAAGCAGATAACAACAAACACAGCAAATGTAACCAGCAGTGATAAGCCAACAGAATCACTCAGCCCTAAAACGATATAACCAATCAACGAGATGAGCGCCACTAATAACGCATAAGGGAGCTGGGTCGAAACATGATCAATATGTTTACACCGCGCCCCGGTGGACGACAAGATCGTGGTATCAGAAATCGGAGAACAGTGATCACCAAAAACAGAACCTGCGAGCACCGCAGCTAACATTGGCATCATCAGTGCCAGTTCGGTTGCACCAGCGATATCCCCGGCAATCGGTAGCATGATGCCAAACGTTCCCCATGATGTGCCGGTCGCGAATGCCATGAGACCTGACAACACGAACAGAATGGCCGGTAACCAGTGTACCGGGATGTTGCCTTGCGTCATCGACGAAAGGTAGATCCCTGTTTGCATGTCTTTAATCACCGCCCCAATCGTCCATGCAAAAAACAGCACTAAGATTGCACCGAACATCGACTTCATACCAATCAGCAACGTTCTCAGGATAGTACCCAGCGGCATTCGTTGTCTCAATACCGAAAACAACGCCATCAATAGCCCGACCAACCCACCGTCGATCAAAGACATCCCCACATCCGTATTTTCAAACGCCCCTAAAATACTAAATGTTTCACCAGCAGCAGTCAGCGACTGCCCACCGGTAAAGATCATCGCGCCAACGGTCGCAATGACCAATGCCATAATCGGCACAATCAAGTCACGAACTCGCCCCGATTCACTTTCTTGAATATCGAGCTCATCTTTGAGTTCTGCCGCCTGATCATTACGCCCGATTCCGGATGTCACACGATGCTCATGATGCTTCATCGGGCCGATATCTAATTGAAAAACGATCATCGCGAACACCATAACTAAGGCAAAGATGGCGTAAAAATTCATCGGAATCAACTCAATATATGCATTCAACGGTGTATATTCGGTCATACCGTGGGACACTAAAATTCCACCGATAATGGTCATAATATATGCACCCCAGCTAGAAGCGGGCATGATAATACACATGGGTGCTGCGGTTGAATCAAGAATATACGCGAGTTTTGCGCGTGAAACACCGAACCGGTCAGTCACCGGACGAGAAATCGAGCCGACTGCCAGACTATTAAAATAGTCATCGACAAAAATAAAAACGCCCAAAAAAGCAGCCAGCAGTTGTGCACCTTTATTGCCCTTCACTTTCTGATCCGCCCACAATGCAAATGCACGTGTACCACCAGAAAGCGTCAACATTGCGGTCATCATCCCCAACAGGAGGAGAAAGCCGATGATACTCATGTTCCAACTGTTTATTGCACCATCTTCAATGACCAGCGTATAAACTTTGCCTTGAATATAATCCAGTGAAGAAAACAGAGAATAGCCGTTCAACAGGAAAGCACCTAACAAAATGCCAACGCCTAAAGAAAGCAGCACTCGTCTGGTTAGGATCGCCATACCCAAAGCAACAATCGGCGGAACAAGAGATATTAAGGAGGAGGAGAAATCAACTAATGTCATGATCTTCAATAACCAATGATTTAATATGGTAAGAGACCTACTGCATTGTCATAATATGAATAAGCTGTTTATGTCATTCAAAGATGAACTAAGTGAAAAGCAATCTAGTTTCACCCAGTCCTACAGTAGCGCTCCATAGTTATACAAATAAATAGACTATGGCAGTGTTGCCCCTATTCGAGAACAACCCCAGCAAACGGCCTCTGATAGACACGTTCACTTCGGCAAAAAAGCCTTTCAATCCAGATTATAGGTATCACCCTAGCTTGATTTACTGATCTTGATTGCACCTCTACACGGACTAGCACAATGTACTACCATTTTGACAAAGTAACGGCAGTATATGTTAATGACCGAATTAGAACGCGCCCATTGTACGAATACCTGAACCATTTGCAATAGGTTTGTCCTTTCTTTAAACCAAAAAAACCAAAAGACCAATCAATCGCATCGTATTAATCTCAATCACTAACTCAAGCTAACAAATCAAGCTCATATATGATATTCATCGTAATTAATGATAATTTGACACAAGCATTTACAATAATTTACGATTCTGCCAATTTTTTTATATATTATTAGTTCACTAATGTTGTCATAATAAATATCTACGTTTATTATTACATTGTGTTTAAATAAAGTTGTGGGAATAACAAAATGTCGGAACTAACTAAAACTCTACTGAATATTCGTAGTTTACGTGCCTATGCACGTAATTTAACACTCGTTCAGTTAGAAGAAGCTTTAGAAAAACTGACCTCTGTCGTTGAAGAGCGTAGAGAGTCAGAAGAAAAAGAACAAGCAGAAAGAGAAAAGCAAGAAGAAAAACTGGCTCAAATTGCTGAACAAATTGCACAAGATGGTATCGATGTAGACGCGTTAATTTCTGCACTTTCCACCGAAGGTAAGACAAAAGGTAAACGTGCACCACGCCCAGCGAAATATAAATATATCGATGAAAACGGTGCAGAAAAAACCTGGACAGGTCAAGGCCGTACACCATCTGTAATTCAAAAAGCCCTTGATGAAGGCAAATCTCTGGATGATTTTTCACTCTAATTCCAGAAACGAAAAAATAAAAGGCTCCTTATGGAGCCTTTTTAATTGTTTCACACTCAGGAGAATTATATGAACCTTTGTGCTAAGCCAATAATTTTTTTGCGAAATTATTTAACAACATTATCGCACTAAATTATTTCTGTTATCGTTCCCAATATGCTTCTTCCAGACTATCTTCTCTTTCCGGTAAACCTTTCGATAATCTCGGTGAATGTTGAGTTAAAACTTCATAGCTTGCCCGATTAGAATACTTACACACTTGGGAGAACGATGAATAAGTAATAGCATCATATTGATGTTTAATTGAATTCGGTACATTCATTTTATGATATCGGTTTGCCGCCATGTCATGTAATAAAGCAGATAATGCAGCATCCCCGGCACCATTGGTATTTTGAATCACTTCAGGTCCCCCCATATAAGGTGCAATATGTGAGTACACTTTGACCGGATGAGTACAACTCTGCTTCATCATTGGCCGACTAAATTCGTAGCGATTAAACTCAGGAATACGACCTGGTAATAAAGGCAAGCTAGTTTGACGTTTAGCGTCTTCTTCTGTGTATCCAGCCATAAATAAACCGAGCGGACCTGCGGTACACAACACCAAATCCACCCATTCAAGGGCTTTATTTGCAGCCATCAACGGATCGGTTTCTCCGGTTAAAGCGTGGCCTTCATCTTCATTCATCGCAACGACCGTGACATGCTGCTTTAAGAAGTCTTGCCAAAAGGCTGGATCCTGCTCGATGACATGTTTGGTCCCGAGCGTTAATACCACTGGAATATGATATTTCTTCGCATATTCTATTGCCTTCATCGTCGCCTGGGGCATCGGATCCCCCGGTTGACAACGGATCAAGTATGACGTTAAAACTAAAGCAGATGCCGATTGAAAAATATACTCCGGAATGCTTTCTGCCCGGAGATGATTCATCTGACCTTCGCTAATGGCAAAAGTCCGTTCACCACTTGAAGTGACCAATGTAAAGCAACGCCCAATCGCGCCATCAATCCCCTGTAAATGATTCAAGTCGACTCGACTGGACGTATTACACAAATAGCGATACCCATAACTACCGATCCCAATATTCTTGCACATCACACCTAATAAGGTAGAACGGTCATCGGCCAATACAGAATAGTTATGCAAGGTATTACCGATTGTGCCACCAGCATATTCATTCGTAATCAAATGCTTTTCAACCAACTCAGAATAAAGTAACTCAGCGGTTTCATCCTGAATAACTAAAGAATGTCCGATACTTAACCCATAGCGTTGAATTAAATCATCATCAACCGTCGCTTCAATATCAACAAGTATTTGGTCAATACCAATAACGTGGGTATGGGGGGATGTTTTTCGTTGAGAGCTTCTTAGAATGAGTAGATCTCGCTCATCGACAGGAAAATAATGTTTTGACTTGCGCTGGCCGGGAAACTTCATATTTATATTATCGTGAATTAAAAGACCGCATAAGTTTAGCCGCCAATATAGTCCTCGGCAATGGCTCGAACAACAGTAATCGATTTCACATCAAAAATTAAGATCCCTTTGATAACAACATATGAAATCTAGCGCCTGAATATAGATGCAATAAAAATTAATTTTATAAAACTATTATCTCCGTTCCAAATTTTTCAGTATTTCTCGCCAAAGATAAACTTGACAAACAAATCATCAATGCATACTAAATATCAAAGCATCATACTTGTTCTAAACAACTATTTTTATAACAATCACATATATTTCGTACGCATTCGATAACTATTTTTATCTCTCTTTTTTTGTAACTAAAAAATATCGACCCACACGAAAACGACAAGAATTCTTACAAAAAATCACATGTTATATCTCAATACGTTAGTCATCTTTATTTCTATAAAATATTGACGATTTCCCTATCACCATCTGACTTCAATTCATCCCATACAATCGATTGATTCTGAGCGGAATACACCCAGCGCAGATTGACCTCAACCCCTCAAGATAACCACGCCAGATCAAGCTGTAACCGCCACATTCTTTCTGATAGAATCAGCTGCCTCAACAGAACAAGTGGTATTGAGAGATGTTAGAAAACCGAGAAGCAAACACACAGAAAAAAGTTATCGTCGGCATGTCTGGCGGGGTTGATTCATCCGTTTCAGCTTTTCTTCTCCAGCAACAAGGCTATCAAGTTGAAGGCCTGTTCATGAAAAACTGGGAAGAAGACGATAACGAAGAATACTGTACCGCAGCCGAAGATCTGGCTGATGCTCAGGCTGTTTGCGATAAGTTAGGTATTTATCTTCATACGATCAATTTTGCTGCTGAATACTGGGATAATGTATTCGAATATTTCCTTGCCGAATATCAAGCGGGAAGAACACCAAATCCCGATATTCTGTGCAATAAAGAAATCAAGTTCAAAGCCTTTTTGGAGTTTGCTGAAGAGATTCTCGATGCCGACTACATTGCCATGGGACATTATGTCCGTCGGACATTCCCGTCTGGTCATGACAAGCCACAGATGTTAAGAGGCTTAGACAACAATAAAGATCAGAGTTATTTCCTCTATACCTTAAGCCACGAACAGATTGCTAAAAGCCTGTTCCCGGTCGGTGAGCTGGAAAAACCACAAGTCCGTCAGATCGCTGAAGAACAAGGTTTGATTACCGCGAAAAAGAAAGACTCCACAGGGATCTGCTTTATCGGGGAAAGAAAATTTACTGATTTCTTGTCACGTTATCTTCCTGCTCAGCCGGGTAAGATAGAAACGCCAGAAGGTAAAGTCATCGGTGAACATCAAGGGCTGATGTACCATACACTTGGGCAACGCAAAGGTCTCCATATCGGTGGGCTAAAAGACAGTAGTGAACAACCTTGGTATGTTGCCGAAAAAGATTTACAACGCAATGTGCTGATCGCAGTTCAGGGGACCGATCATCCGCTGTTAAAATCTGAAGGATTGATTGCTGCACAACTACACTGGGTGAATCGTCTCATACCGGAGAATCCGTTTAAATGCACCGTGAAAACGCGCTATCGTCAAACAGATATCCCATGTACTATCATCCCTGCCGATAATGGCAAACTGAAAGTCATCTTTGATGAGCCTCAAATCGCTGTGACACCAGGACAGTCTGCTGTATTCTATCTCGGTGATGTCTGTCTCGGTGGCGGGGTCATCGAGACACGAATTCCATACACCGCATTATAAGATTCAGGAGTTTTACGTGGCGAACACAAACTATGACCGCACCATCGCTTTTGCAGGAATTTGTCAGGCAGCATTTCTGGTACAACAGGTTGCGAAAAACGGTTACTGTGATTCTGACGCCTTTGAAACTTCAATCAAAGCAATTCTGAACATGAATCCAACCAGTACCATTGATGTGTTTGGAAACGAAGCGAACCTTAAAGTCGGGCTTGAATGTCTGACGAAGGGACTGGACAGCACCCCCTCCGGTAGTGAACTGACACGCTATATTATTAGCCTGATGGCCTTGGAGCGTAAACTGAATAATCGTCGGGATGCAATGTCACAACTCGGTGATCGCCTTGAAATGCTCGAACGCCAATCCGCTCACTTCGAGATTCTAGATGAACAGATGATGAGTAATATTGCCAGTGTTTATCTGGATGTTATCAGTCCAATTGGTCCACGCATTCAAGTCACTGGCACCCCATCTGTGTTACAACAAACCTCGAATCAACATAAAGTCCGTGCTTTACTCCTTGCCGGGATCAGAAGTGCAGTTTTATGGCGTCAAGTCGATGGCAAACGCCGTCATCTTATTTTTGGCCGGAAGAAAATGGTCGAACAGGCTAGAATTCTTTTAGCCCGAATTTAAAATATCTCGCGTTCAGGCGAACTAAATTCACTCTCAAATCTAACTCAATATCAATATTCAGGAGAAAAACATGGAACTGTCAGCACTGACTGCTGTTTCACCGGTAGATGGCCGTTACGGAAGTAAAACGATTGCGTTACGCAGTATCTTTAGTGAATATGGCCTCCTAAAGTATCGAACTATCGTTGAAGTCCGTTGGTTACAGAAGCTATCCAGCACCCCCGGCATCCAAGAAGTCCCTGCCTTCAGCCAAGAAGCAAATAATATTCTGAATGAGATTGCAGCCAACTTCAGTGAAGCGGATGCAGAGAGAATCAAAGAGATTGAGCGTACGACCAATCACGATGTAAAAGCGGTTGAGTATTTCCTGAAAGAGAAAGTATCGGCACATCCTGAATTGAATGCGGTGAGCGAGTTTATCCATTTCGCATGTACTTCTGAGGATATCAACAACACTTCTCATGCGCTGATGCTCAAAGAAGCCAGAGAGACCGTGATTCTCCCTGAAATTCGCAAAATTATTGATGCCATTCGGGCGCTGGCAGAAGAATACCGCGATATTCCCCTGCTTTCCCGTACGCATGGTCAACCGGCATCACCAAGTACAATGGGCAAAGAGATGGCCAACGTCGCCTATCGTATGGAGCGTCAGTACCAGCAAATTGCGAATATTGAGATTTTGGCAAAAATTAATGGTGCTGTCGGCAACTACAACGCTCATTTATCAGCTTATCCTGAATTGGACTGGCATCAATTCAGTGAGTCGTTCATCACCGAGTCTCTTGGTGTGAAATGGAACCCATACACAACTCAAATCGAGCCGCACGATTATATCGCTGAACTATTTGATGCGATTGCCCGTTTCAACACCATCTTGATTGATTTTGATCGGGATGTCTGGGGTTATATAGCACTGGGTCACTTCAAACAAAGAACCATTGCGGGTGAAATTGGTTCTTCGACCATGCCACACAAAGTTAACCCGATTGATTTTGAAAACTCAGAAGGCAACCTCGGGTTAGCCAATGCCGTGTTCTCGCATTTGGCACAAAAACTGCCGATTTCACGCTGGCAGCGTGACTTAACCGATTCAACCGTACTCCGTAATCTCGGCGTGGGTGTCGGCTATGCCGTGATTGCGTATAGTTCAACAATGAAAGGCATTAGCAAACTCGAACTCAACCGTGAAGCATTGCTGGCCGAGTTAGACCAAAACTGGGAAGTTCTTGCAGAACCTGTCCAGACCGTGATGCGTCGTTACGGTATCGAAAAACCTTATGAAAAACTGAAAGAACTCACTCGCGGCAAACGCGTTGACGGCGAAGCGATGCGTCAGTTTATTGAGGGGCTCGAGATCCCTGAAGCAGAAAAAGCACGTCTGAAGCAGATGACGCCGGCAAGTTATATCGGTCAGGCTATCGAACTCACGGACAAACTCTAAGTTCGGTGCGACTTCGGTTAAAAAAATTGTCAGAAAAAAGGCTTCCGTCTGGAAGCCTTTTTGATCTGCGAAGTCACTTCACATTACAGTTGACGTAATGCTGCAATTCTTTTTTCCAGTGGTGGATGACTCATCAATAGTTCGGTCAGAGAACGCTTCCCATTGATACCAAATGCCATCATTGAGCCTTCCAGCTGAGACTCGTGGCTCATTCTCAAGCGCTCTAAAGCTGCAATCATTTTCTGTTTACCAACCAGTTGGGCTGCACCGGCATCCGCATGGAATTCCCGATGGCGGCTATACCACATCGTAATCATGCTCGCCAAAATACCAAACACGAGCTCCAAAACGATGGAGACCGCAAAGTAAACCATTGGATTACCACTGTCCCCTTCATCGGAATCCCGAGAAGAGACAATGCCAGCGATAAAACGCGCCATAAAGATGACGAATGTATTAACTACCCCCTGAAGTAGCGTCATGGTCACCATATCGCCATTCGCGACATGACTCATTTCATGGGCCAATACGGCTTCCGCTTCATCCCGGGTCATGTTGTGCAATAGACCGGTAGAAACCGCAATCAATGAATTGTTGCGCTTTGCTCCGGTCGCAAATGCATTCATGTCGGGTGAATCATAAATTGCGACGGTCGGCATACCGACCCCCACCAGCTTTGCCTGACGCTTCACGGTCTCAAATAGCCAGTGTTCAGTCTCATTTCTTGGATTCTCAACCACCATGCCACCGACAGAACGTAATGCGATACCTTTAGACATCAGCAATGAAATCAGTGATCCGCCAAAACCAAACACCGCGGCCAGCACCAGTAAGCCGGATAAACTCCCCGGTCTGATCCCCGTCATGGCATAAACAACATTCAAGACAATACTGAGCACCAATATGACAGCAAGGTTGGTTGCCAAAAATAACAAAATGCGTTTCATGACTCACTCTCCCATGAGAAACATACACAAGTTGACCGCTCGCTGAATTCACGCCGTCACGATCTATTATTGAATTGTTATACAGAGCCGTCCGCCATTTTTATTCGTCGTAAATTTTTGTTCACCACCAAATAAAGCGTACTGACCCATATATCCATAAGTATGGTCGTCTATTTCAAAAACAAGGTGAAGCGGTAAATTGCAACATTTGATGACAACGTCACGCCAACCGGGCTCGGATTGAGCACACCAATGAGCAACACCACTGCAATGCCCGAACGCAGGAACGGTCATCACCCAGTGATAAAAACAGTCCGATAAATTAGACTTTAGTCTTATTGTCAATTTACGGAAAGCCATCTACTTTTAGCGTGTACGATGTCGTTCCATACATGATAAAAAAGGAAACCGTCATGTCAGAAGCTAACAACTATCAAATGGCTATTGATTTATTACGCTGTCATTTGGGCTTGTCCGAGGAAGAAGCGAAACAACAGCTCGGTATAGACCAACCGATATATGAGCAAAAGACACAAAATCAAGTACATACGAAGTCTGCTCAATATACTTATCCGGCAACCCACTAGCGTTTTCTCCCCTAAAGCCGTCATCTTGCAAGATGACGGCTTTGGTTTTTATGAGCCAGCTATCAACTCGTTGCTTGCATTTTCTCGGAACATTTGCCTACCAATCAAGTCTCATCTAAAACCAATAATATTGATATCTGTTGATATTTTTCATTACTATTCAATAAATCACTTGAAGCATACTCAGTAAAACTCATACAATTGATTGAATTTTAGATATTTTATCGATCCGATAGCTCATTATTCGGACAATTTGCCAACCACAACGGATCATAGCGATATAACAATGCTTCGATTAAATACCGAGGAACGGCCACACTGGCGGGATTTAGCTAAAAAATTCGGCTTTGGATTTCATACCGCTTATGGCGAACCTTACTGGGATGAAACGGCCTATTACCAGTTCACACTCAAACAAATCGAAGATGACTTAGAAAAGCCAACCGAAGACATTCATCAAATGTGTCTGGAAGTTGTTGATAGCGTAGTTGGGAATGAATACTGGCTCCGTAAATTCCAAATCCCGGAGCCCATGTGGCAAGGCTTGTATGATTCATGGCAAAAACGTGAGCCGTCCCTGTATTCTCGCGTCGATTTTGCATACAACGGTACGCAACCTGCCAAATTGTATGAAAATAATGCAGATACACCCACCAGCCTTTACGAAACCGCATTCTGGCAGTGGTTATGGCTGGAAGATATGGTCAACCACGGAAAAATCCGCCGCGATGCCGATCAATGTAATTTACTGCAAGAGCTGCTGATCAGCCGCTTTCAACAATTGGCAACCTACCAGCCCGGTCAGACACTTCATCTCTGTTGTTGTAAAGACTCCGTCGAGGATCGCGGCACCGTTCAATATTTGGAAGATTGTGCGCGAGAGGCCGGGCTCTCCACCACTTTTGTTTATGTCGAAGATATTGGGCTAAACACCCAAGGTCAATTCACTGATTTAACCGATAAACCGATCCATTGGATATTTAAACTCTATCCTTGGGAATTCATGTTCCGGGAAGAATACGCAGCCAATATTCAGACAGCTTCGGTCAACTGGTTAGAACCGATGTGGAAGTCAATTATCAGTAACAAAGCATTGCTACCTTTGCTATGGAAAATGTTTCCGAACCATCCGAATCTGTTACCGGCCTACTTTGCCGATGACAAAGATCTGGGCACGCTGAAGGACTATGTGATTAAACCTATTTTTGCCCGGGAAGGGGCAAATATTACCATCGTCCAGAATGGCCGTCAGACGCTCAGAACCGAGGGGCCGTATGGCGATGAGGGCGTGATCTATCAGGCTTATCATCCTTTACCGAAATTCGGACAACACTATACCTTAGTCGGTAGTTGGTTAGTCAATCAGGAAGCGGCAGGCATTTCTATCCGGGAAGATGTTTCGCGGGTCACACAGGATATGTCACGTTATGTGCCACATATTATTATTGACTGACAAAGATAACCACCAAGCTGCGGATATCATCAACTTTTTGACCGATAAAAAATAATGTAGGGGGTTGTTGTTTACCTTTGATAGTGACAAGGTAGCATCAACCATAAATAACAAAATGAAATGCATCAACATTCCAGTCTTTCAGGCTGTCAATCACGGCCTGATCTTTAGTTGATTGTACTTTCAAATACAAGGAGAAACCTATGTGGCAAATTCATGAAATGATGCCCATTCTTCAACACAACGACGATTGGCAAGTTCAAACTCAGGGAGATGCTCTGATTGTAACCAATGCTGACGGTATTCAAGCTTATATTGCAGTTGCTGGTGAACAGATTCTTGCTGAAGTGGTGTTATTTCCAGCCACACATGCCAAAGATCAGGCACAACTCAATGCACTGATTCTAAAAACGCACAAGATGTTCCCCCTTTCAACCATTGCGATTAACGAGATCAATCAGGCAGATTATTACGTGGCTTTCGGCGCGTTGTCATCTCAGTCCAAAGCAGAAAGCATCCTCATTGAGGTTGAAACCCTGTTTCGTAATGTTGAAGCATTTATCGAGTTGTATCAGGAAGAATTAGTCACGGAGTAATATGATGAGTGTCTGGAAAAAATTATTTACCGCGATTAAAGGCGGAGCCAACGAAACAGCAGAAGCGATTGTCGATCAACAAGCACTGCGTATTTTGGATCAAGAAATTCGAGAAGCGAAAGTAGAGTTGAAACGTTCAGATGAAGCACTGGTCGGTATTGTCGCGAAACGTAAGCTGTCCGAACAAAAAATAGCCTCGCTGGAACAAGGGATCGCAGAATACGAAACCCATGCTCGCAATGCGATGGAAAAAGGTTCGCAAGAGCTCGCACTTGAATGTGCTCAAAAAGTTGCCGAACTCAGAAATGAATCTTCCGTGGAAAATAACTATCTCGGAGAGTTTAAGAAATCTGAGCAAGTGATGCGGACCAATATCACGCAGGCGAAAAGTAAGCTCCGCCAATTGGAACAGCAAATCGATGTGGTCAAAGCCAATGAAGCGGTGCAAAAAGCACAAAGTGCTGTTTCAGCGACGAACGTCGGTGCCAACGCAAAAATGCATACTGCCGTTGAATCGCTAGAGCGGATTAAGAAACGTCAGACTGAACGGAGTGCTCAATTAGAAGCCGCCGCAGAAATGGCCGAAGAGAATAGTAACCAAAGTCTGGATCGCAAACTGGCAGAAGCCGGTATTACCGCGGGTGGAACAAGTTCAGCCAATGATGAACTTGAACGTATCCTGAAAGGCGGCCAGTCATAAGGTCACGTTTTTTCACAGAGTGGCAGTTGTGTTGAACAACTGCCACACACCGTGATCCTCACTGCAACAGAACTAAACAATTATGCCTATCTTTATTCAATTAAGACGTTGGATATATACACAAATTACCCAGATGAACGATAAGAATATTATTCTTGCATTTGGTGGTTATCTGCTGATTAGCTGGCTGGGAATGAATGCTATAGGCGAGACAGCAATTACACAATCATTTACCGATTTCGTTTACTATCTCGTCGTGACGTCTTCAACAGTCGGTTATGGTGATTTTTCACCTGTGACCGATGCCGGTAAATGGTTTGTCGCATTGTTTATTATTCCGATCGGACTGGGGATATTTGCCCTGACGGTTGGTCGCGTCGCCACGCTGTTCATTCTGTACTGGAAACGTAGTTTACTTGGCAAACGGAAAATTAAAGTGAATGACCATATTTTAGTATTGGGCTGGAACGAACAACGCACCCTTCACCTGCTCAATATGCTACAACACGAACAAGAGACACCCCATGCAATTGTGCTTTGTGTCCGCCCGGAAATCGAGAACCCTCGTCCCGGAGAAATAGAATTCGTCCGCGTGACCAGCTTCACCGATCAGGCTGGCATGAACCGGGCTGGTGTCCAAAATGCAAGCTGTATCATCATTGATAACCCAGAAGATGATATTACCCTCTCTGCCGCTTTATTCTGTTCGGGCCAAAATCCGAATGCTCATATTCTGGCTTATTTTAATGACGAAGGACTCAGCACGCTCCTGAAACACCACTGTCCGAATGTCGAATGCATTCCTTCTGTGTCGATCGAAATGCTCGCCAAAGCAGCGGTTGATCCGGGCTCAAGTACACTTCATCATGAATTGCTCAGTTCAGAAAAAGGAATGACCCAATATTCAGTTCTCTATCCGGCCGGACAGAGCCAAACATCGCTTGAAGCGTTATTTCTGCAATTCAAGCAGCAATATGAGGCCATTCTGATTGCGGTTGATCGCGGACAAGGGATTGAACTCAACCCGCCACTGAATACATCGATAACCGGTGGTGACAAACTCTTTTATATCGCTGAAAAACGCATTCATCAATTCCGATGGTCTGTTTAACTTCGCTTGAATAAGCGCTCGTTATTCAGCGCATCGTCATGACTTTAATCAAGGTGATACAATGTTTAGCTGGCTGAAGAATAAAGTAACTGATTCACAAACATCTGAGCCGACAGTACCTGAAGTGCTCGGTTTTCGTCTGGGAGGCGCATTTGAGTTTGATGCCCTTAAACTCAAGTTAGTCGAACCAGAATTAATTATCGAAGGCGTCGCACCTACACAACTGATTCAAGCGGTCGGTGAGGTTAAACTGGACGAACAAACTCGTTTACTGCGCTTTTATACCGATGACGATGGTTATGTGCAGGTCTTACAAGAAGGGACGCAAGATGCCGATGTCCGTGAAGTCAAAATGTTTTATTACTATGACACTTCACCAATCGATACCGAAAATCAATGGCAGACGCTTCTTGAAAGTGGCATCGTCAAAGCAGACTGGTCATTAGAAGGTCAGCAATTTCAAAAAGCCTGGGATAATATTGTGCCCGTCGCCATGACAGAAAAAACCTGGCACAAAGATGGCTCAGTGACTGAAACCGACCAGTTTGTCATGGTTTACGAACGTGAGACTGAATCTGGTTATTTTGAAGGCTTGATGGTGGCTGGAGAAGAAGTGATCAATCAGTACAACGCTGAACACTGTCTGGTATTAAGCACTTATTTTGAACTCACCCCGACTGATTTTAAAATCATTGGATAATCATAGCTGTATTAGGAAATATTTATGGAACTTATACGTCATTCACTCCTTGGACTAGGCAATTTTTCACTTTACTTTGTGATATCGCTGGTCTTTCTGATTCTGTTTAAGCTGATCTATGTGCGAATTACTCCTTATGATGAGTGGAAACTGGTCAAAGATGATAAAAATACCGCAGCCGGAATTGCCTTATCCGGTTCAATGATCGGTTTTTCTCTGGCGCTTGCCGGTGCTGCCAGCAACTCGGTAAACCTCGTTGACTTTTGTGTCTGGAGTGTGGTCGCGCTGATTGCCCAGATTGTCGCTTTTCTGGTGGTTCGCTTTGGTTTTATGCCAAAACTCGCTGAGCGCATTGAAGCCGGAGAAATCCCCGCAGCCATTATGATGGCCGCGATGTCTGTCTCTGTCGGTCTGTTAAATGCGGCCTGTATGACCTACTAGGAGCCGGATGATGAAAAGAAGTAAACAAGTTGTTCTGGCACACATGAAGAAAGACTGGCGTTGTGCCGCTTATGCCCCGATTACCGTTGCAATTGCCGGACTTGCGTTGTCCGGTTGTGGTGACAGCGGTAAAGATGCCGTCATTTATAAGAATGTGAATGACTGTATCAACGAAAACCCGAGCTACACCTCTGAATGTAAGGCTGCTTACCAAAATGCTGTGTCAGAATCAGCCCGGACCGCTCCCCGATACAATTCACTCAATGAGTGTATTGCCGATTTTGGTGTTGATATGTGTCGCTCGGATCCAAATCATCACAACTGGTTTATGCCAGCCATGGCTGGATTTATGTTTGCCAGAATGTTAGATGGTCCCCGGTCTTATTATTCACAACCGATGTTCTACTCCGATTACCCTAACAGCCCTTATTACCGTCAATGGCGCAGCGCGAACGGGAATAGTTATGGCAGCTCAAGTTATCGAACCAATCCGGTTAAAATTCATCGCGATCAAATGAAACCTAAGCCAACCGTGACCCGCACAATCTCCCGTGGTGGTTTTGGCTCGACCTCATCAGCCAAATCAAGCTGGGGCAGTTCTTCAAGTCGCAGCTTCGGTTCTTCCAGACGGAGCTGGGGAGGCTAACAGAGCCGCGATGCAAAGTGAGGCGCAAACACAACCCTCACACGATAAAAAATGCCGAGATTTTCTCGGCATTTTTTATCGTGACTGACTGGTGATGAGTTGGTTTAAATCAACAACGGTGCGACATCAATAAACCGTCCCAGCGCCTGACGTTTCGCACTTGGGACATAAGGGATCTCCCCCAGCTTCGGTGCGTTCATTTTCTGTTCCAGCATCTCGATAATATCGGCGTAATGCTCAGTCCCCGGATTAATCCGATTTGCCACCCATCCGATAATCTCCAAACCATCCGCCCGAATGCTTTCTGCAGTCAGCATCGCATGATTCAGACACCCCAACTGGATACCAACCACCAAAACGACAGGCACGCGTTCCTGTTTCACCCAGTCAGACAAACACACCGTATCTGACACTGGCACACGCCAGCCGCCTGCACCTTCAATCACAACAATATCGGAATTGGCTTTATGCTGCGCCAGCTTGTCACTTAAGACTGAAAAGTCGATCGCAACCCCCGCATGTTTCGCGGCAATGTGTGGCGATGTCGCTAATTCGAGTGCATAAGGATTAACATTGTCATAATCACTCTGACAAGTAGAAACCTTAATGAGATGTAACGCATCAGAATTACGAAAACCGGTTTCAGTTTTCTCACATCCTGACGCCACAGGTTTATAACCTATCGTTTTTAAATCCTTGGCAGCAAGTGCCTGTAAGATCGCTTTTGATGCGACCGTTTTACCGACATCCGTATCTGTACCTGCAATAAATAATGCGTCGATCATTGATGAATAACCCCAAAACAAACCTGATAAGTAGCAGGAAGTAGCCCTTCTCGGTTAGCAAATGTTTGATATGCCGCCTCAACCTGAGCAAGCATCCGATGACTGATTGGTCGATTCGTCCGCCCGTCAATATGTGTTGCACCAATGCCTTTTAGATCTTTCATGAGATGCATTGCTGAGTCGTACCAGAGCCTGAACGAAGATAAGTCTATCTGATACGGTGTGCACTCAGCTTGCGCTAACGCAATTTTTACCGCATTCTCAGAGATAAAGCGGTTCACATGTTGGGCGGAATCAACCTTCGCCCAAGCTTGTTCCAGTTCGACAAGAGAGCCGGCAACGAGAATCGAGAAATAGCCCTTCCCGGCCGGTTTAAGAACCCGTTTGATTTCCCGCAACGGAACCGACAACGATTCACACCATTGCAGTGCTAAACTAGAGAACACAATATCCACACTGTGATCGGCCAAAGGCAACGCTTCAGCATCACAGTGGTAGTATTCAAATCCGGACATGCCGCAGCGTTGTCTGGCTTGAGCCAACATATCCTGTGACAGATCAGCACAAATGACCTCAGCGCCTCGCTGACGCATCTGTTCCGAAAAGAACCCTGTTCCACAGCCAAGATCCAAAACAACACAGCCGCGTAAATCCGGTGGTAACTCATTGAGAAGTTGCTGCCCGACGTCACGCTGAAAAGCCGCATGGCGATCATAGCTTTGCGCTGCTTTACCAAATGCTGCGGCAATGCGCGCTTTTCTCCGGGAATCGAACGATGATAAAGAGCGTTGGACCATATCAATATTCACCGATCCGCGCCATTACTTGCTGCAATGTCACTGCCAGTTGACGAACCTGAGCCTCACTGTGCCCCGCCGTCAAGGTCACTCTTAATCTTGCGGTACCTTCCGGCACCGTTGGCGGACGGATTGCACTGACCCAAATCCCCTGTTCCCGCAGTGCGCTCGCCAACTGTAACGTCCGTGCGTTACTGCCTATAATTAGGGGCTGAATGGGGGTTTGTGACAGCGAAGCCGCCGTATGCCAAGCGAGATGGGTATGATATAGCGCCTGCAATTGCCGGAGTTTGTCACGCCGCCACTGATCTTGTTGAATCATCTCAATGGCTCGACTCAGCGCATAAGCTTGTGCCGGCGGAATGGCGGTCGAATAGACATGATGCCGTGCAAACTGAGTCAGATAATCCCCAGTGTCCCGATCACACAGCACCGCAGCGCCAGAGAGACCAAATGCTTTGCCGAATGTCACAACCAGCAGATCGGGGTGAATCCCCGCAGCAGCGCAGCTGCCCATGCCACGCTCACCCAGTACCCCGATGCCATGGGCATCATCAACCATCAAGACTGCTCGATGTTGCACGCAAGTGCTTAATTCAGCGAGCGGTGCACAATCGCCATCCATACTGAACACGCCTTCGGTGACCACGACATTGGTGTGTTCTGCGGACAACAGTGCAGACACATGGGCGACATCATTATGGCGAAAGCGCTTCATCGTGGCTGCTGAAAGTGTACCCGCTTCCATCAGAGAGGCGTGATTCAAGCGATCCTGAAGCAGTAAATCTCCGCGCTGTAGCAGACTCAATAACACCGCTTGATTGGCACTAAACCCGGAATTAAACAAAATCGCCCGCTCATATCCCAACCATTCACACAACATGGCTTCGAGCGTTTGATGCGTCTGATGGAAGCCCGTCACTAACGGTGAGGCACCGCTGCCACATCCGTAACGACTGAGTCCTTCCTGCCATGCCGCAATCAGGGTCGGGTCGGTGGCAAGTCCGAGATAATCGTTACTGGAAAAATTAAGGTATTGATTCCCTTGATGAACAAACTGCGCCCCGTTTTGGCGTGCAAGTGGTATCAGCTCCCGCGTTAATCCTCGCGCTGCGCGCTCAACTAATGCGTGCTTCAAGCGTTGTTTAAATGCCAGCTTCATAGAATAGGTCATCTTTTCCGGGACGCGATGCAACACGTTCAACCACGCGATCCAGTAACTCATTTTCCTCAATCTCGTCCGGTTTCTGTACCACTTGCTGGCGATTAATCCCCAGTTTACGAAACAGTTGCATGTCGCTGTCTTCTGCCGGATTAGGCGTCGTCAGTAATTTACAACCATAGAAAATAGAGTTCGCGCCAGCCATAAAACAGAGCGTCTGCATTTGTTCGTTCATTTGCTCCCGTCCGGCGGACAAACGCACAGCGGACTGGGGCATCATCATGCGCGCAACTGCAATCAAACGAATAAAGTCAAAGGGATCCACATCATCAACGGATTCCAGCGGGGTTCCTTTCACCTTCACCAGCATATTAATCGGCACACTTTCCGGTTGTGTCGGTAGGTTTGCCAGCTCAACCAGCAGTCCGGCGCGATCATTGGTGCTCTCCCCCATGCCGATAATGCCACCGGCGCAGATCTTCATCCCTGCATCCCGGACATGAGCCAGTGTATCAAGACGATCCTGATAAGTTCGGGTGGTGATAATGTTGCCGTAAAACTCAGGGGAGGTATCAAGGTTATGGTTGTAATAATCCAGCCCGGCATGCGCCAGTTCCTGAGCTTGCTCAGCAGTAAGCATTCCCAATGTCATACAGGTTTCCAGCCCCATCTCTTTCACACCGGAAATCATCTGTTTCAACAGTGGCATATCGCGTGCTTTCGGGTTCTTCCATGCGGCTCCCATACAAAAGCGAGTCGAACCGGACGTTTTCGCTTTTTGAGCCGCATCCAATACTCGCTCAACCGCCATCAGACGTTCTTTATCAACATCGGTGCGATAGTGAGCACTTTGCGGGCAATATTTGCAATCCTCAGGGCATGCACCGGTTTTAATCGAAAGCAGTGTACTGACCTGAACATAGTTATGCGGTTGGTAATGACGATGTACTTGCTGGGCTTCAAACAATAAATCCATGAAGGGTTTATTGAGCAAAGATTGCACTTCTGCAACCGTCCAATCATGACGAACTTCCACGGGTATTCCTTTCTTTTTATGCAGACAACTTTTCTTGGCTAGTCTAAACAGAAGCGCTACACTGTCAACAAAATAAAATAAACAAAGTTTACAATAGATTAAAATATGAACAAAATAGATTTGGATTTCGACCAAAATCACATCTGGCACCCTTATACATCGACCCTCTCGCCGCTCGATTGCTATCCGGTCAGTCATGCTGCCGGAAATCAAATTCATCTGGAAAGTGGTGAAACACTGATCGATGGAATGTCTTCTTGGTGGGCGGCGATTCATGGTTACAACCATCCCCGACTGAACGCAGCCGTCACCGAACAGTTGTCACGCATGTCTCATGTGATGTTTGGCGGTCTGACACATCAACCAGCCGTCGGTTTGTGTCAAAAGTTACTGCGATTGGTTCCCCGCTCGCTACAACATGTTTTTCTCGCTGACTCAGGCTCGGTTGCGGTTGAAGTGGCCTTGAAAATGGCGCTTCAATACTGGCATAGTCGCGGAGAATCCCGCCCCCGTTTTTTGACACTCCGTCACGGCTATCACGGGGACACCTTTGCAGCGATGTCAGTCACGGATCCGGACAATTCGATGCATCGTCTGTACCGGGGATTTCTACCGGAACATCTCTTTGCAGACTCGCCACAAACCGGCTTTGATGAACCGTGGAATCCACAGGATATCGACGATTTTCACGCCCGACTTGCACAACATCACCAGACAATCGCCGCCGTCATTCTGGAGCCGATCGTTCAAGGTGCAGGCGGTATGCGGATTTATCATCCTCGCTACTTGCAGGAAGTCAGAAAGCTGTGTGATCAGTTCAATGTATTGCTGATTGCCGATGAGATCGCAACCGGATTTGGCCGGACGGGGAAACTGTTTGCTTGTGAGCACGCAGAGATTGAACCGGATATCCTTTGTGTCGGCAAAGCCCTGACCGGTGGTTACATGACCTTGTCAGCGACTTTAACCACTCGGCACGTTGCTGAGACGGTCTGCTCCGGTGAAGCGCAATGTTTTATGCATGGTCCGACATTTATGGGAAACCCGTTAGCCTGCGCAGTTGCCGAAGCGAGCCTGAGCCTGATTGAAACCGGCGACTGGCAAACTCAAGTACGGCAAATTGAGGATTTTTTTGCAGCCCGTCTGCCGCTGCTTCAACAGTACCAAATGGTCAAGGATGTTCGTTGGCTTGGTGCAATTGGCGTTGTCGAAACCCATCAGACCGTCAGAATGGCAGAAATTCAAGCTCATTTTGTCAGTCAAGGGGTCTGGATTCGTCCTTTTGGCAAATTAATTTACCTGATGCCACCTTACCTTTCGACCCATGATGATCTGGCTCAGTTGGTACAAGCCATTGAACGGGCATTGCAACAACCGACCCTGTTTTTTCAGTGATGTATTGTTTCAAAAATCCGAGCAGATGAGTTATATGACTGGTGGGCAGTCAAGCCTCTTGCCCACCGCGACAATTGGCTACTGTTGTCGGTCCTGCGCTGACAGCCTTAGCGAATCGCAACACCTCGCGAACAACAGAAATTCAGCGCCATAGCCAACAGCCAGCCACAGAGCAGCCCACCGGCATTTGCTGCCAAATCTAACCACTCGCCATAACGATTGACGTAAGGTTGAATCAGCTCAATCCCGCCACTGTAGGCAAGTAACGCCACACCAATCCATCCCCACCTCCGGGGCTGCCGGAACGCCACCGGAAACATTAAAGCGGCATAACCGATTAAATGTTGGGCCTTATCGGTACCCGGCACGGTCGGTAAAGTGGCAAGCGGCCACAATGACAAAACCGTGATAGAAACAAGGATCGACCCCATGATGATTAACCAATATGTTTTCACCCGTTGTAATAATGTGGTGATAAGAGACATGGACTTACTCTAAACTGACCTGAATGCAACATGGAGCTTATTCTCCGCGGAAGCCCGGACCAAGGCAAATATTTATTTTGGGTGGCCAAACGATTGCGTTATCGTTCACCTTCCCAAATTTTTTGGCAAAGGATTGAACCGCCATTTTCTACTGTTATAGTGCCCGCGAATGAACCAGACAAGGATCACAAAATGAATGCAAATACAGTAGAAATCATTGGTTACGCAGCATCATTGATGGTGGCGCTGTCATTTACGATGAAAGATATCATCAAGCTACGGATCGTCAATTGTATTGGCTGTCTGCTCTTCGTTACTTACGGTCTGATTATTGATTCATGGCCCGTAACACTGGCAAACCTGTTTATTACTGGCGCAAACATTTACTATCTGCGTAAAGCCCGCTCAGAAGCCGGTCAGGATCTAAGCAAAGCTTAAGCCCCCCCAATTTGATAAAACCGGCTGCAACGGACAGTGATGGGTGATGAGTGTCTTATTTCAGAGACATGACACAATGAAAACCCTATCCATGATTCAGGATGGTACAGTAAGTCCTTATTACAATCAGTTTACCCGGACTTATGTACAACAGAAATTTAACATTAGATCTTTTCAAAATCGTCTTGGCTTTGATGGTCATCGGTATCCACAGTAATTTTCTCAGTGAACTGACCACGGAAGGATACTATCTCATCACTGCTGGTATCTTCAGAATCGCGGTCCCGATTTTCTTTATTATCAATGGTTATTACTTCGTCTCAATCGTCTCCACAGACAAGTTACTCCTGTGGAGTAAAAGAGTCGCAATCCTCTATCTGTTCTGGACCATCTTCTATGCTTATTTCTGGATGAAACCGCTCACCCTGAATTTCATTGGTATGATGACCGTCGTCGAAACACTGATCGTCGGCTATCACCATCTATGGTATTTGGTTGGCATGCTCGGTGCAGGACTGATGACCTATGTGTTCAGAGAGCGAACCCGAACGGGCGCACAACTGGCACTACTCTGTTTTGTGCTTGGGGTGATAGTGCAGTACATCGGCAATTACCATCTGATGTCTTCGACATTTGCCGATGAGCTTTTCAATATTGGTTTTACCCATCGCAATTTTTTATTGTTAGGCTTTCCATTCTTCTATATCGGTTTCTTCATCCGCAAACATCAACTATTTGCAAAAACACCGACCAGCACACTTCTCATCGCAGCACTGATCGGCATCGGGCTGTTACTGGGAGAGAGCTGGTATAATCTCAACCAACCCGCTCGTACCGGAGTATTTGACAACTATCTTTCATTGATATGGGCCTGCCCTGCATTATTCCTGCTGGCGATTCGTTCTCAGCGCACCACAACCAACAAGCATCTAGCGCATCTCTCTACGGCAATCTATTTGATTCACCCGTTCTGTTTGAGTGTGCTGATGAAAGTCCATCATTGGGAAAATACGCCCATGGCGATCGGATGTATGCTGCTATCACTAGCCTTCTCTTATGTACTGATACAGGTTTATAAACGGGTGGGTTATATTTTGTAATGACTAAATACGGCTCCCGGACCCCACATCTCTGTGGTGTCCGGTCTGTGAATCATATGTGTCAGTAAATAAACGGCACCAATTTTTTGGTTTTTGCTGCGTATTGACGGAAACCGTCACCATAACGATCAGCCAAATAACTATCGAGGGCCGGAATGTGCATCGCGACAAAAGAATAGCCCATGGCGAGCGGCAGGAATAATGTCCAGTAGTGACCAGTCAGCAAGCCCCAGCCGGAAAACAACACGACATCCCCGAAATAATTGATATGCATGGAATAACTGAATAGACCTTCCGTATAGATTTTTCCTTTGTTACTCAGATCCTTTTTCCACCATTTACGCTGAAGTTCAGAGTAAGTATTCAGGAACGATCCAAGTAGCAGCAAAAACGCGGCAAAAACATCCAGAGCGCTGAGTGGGATAATGTAGTCGCGAAATGCACCGCCCCCAACAACCAATAGCCCAATTTCAAAAAATGCCATAAAACAAATCAGCCCGAACACTTCGCTCCAATCGATCATCCGCTGCAAAATATACAAAACCGTCACCGTATGACGAATCCAATATAAAACAACACAGCCAAAAAGAATCTGAACCCTGATATCACCGGTGAGTGTCCACTTTTGTCCGATAAGCTGGCCGAGGGTCGAAAAACCATCATAAAAAGCAAGCCAGGCACACAAAGCAACTAACATAAAGTGTAAGCTAACAAAAGTAAGACGCTGGGTAACAGCACGACCATATTCCCGGTTGACGCCGCCGGATTTTGGCTTTTGTTTTACATGTTCCATTATTTTTCCTTCTGTGTCAGAACAAACATACTATAGTGTTTCACTTTGTGGTAATAAACGTTCTTTCAGCTCACGACCCTGCCGATAAACAATATAATTCAACAGCGCAATGACCATCAAACTCACCGTACTGATGATCAGTAAATTATTTTGTTCAGTACTCACCGCCCAATACAAGAATATTCCGGCGAGCCCTTGTGAAATTATCTCAGCCCCCCACCCGACATCTCTCCCATCAAGGACAATACCATTGTAATGACTTAACCAGAGAAATAATAACGACAACGCTGTAACAGGTAATACCGGGAAATCACCGAAATAACTCATCAGATAGCAAAACAAAATAAGTGTCACAAAAAACCGCACAACTGTTGTCAATTTTGTTCTTAAGGAAATATAGGGATCTCGCGGTTTAAACTGTGAACACGGAATTCTGACAACATCGCTATAAAAATTTCTTTTTTCAACACCTTTTGGTAACCATCCCGGTGATGCAAATACAGAACAGAATATTTCCCAAGGTGACCGGGAAAGCTGTATTTTTTTCCAGATAGTCTTGAGATAATAGCTATTGATCACCAACGGACTGAAACTTGGATAAGATTCCCGCACGCCATAAACGACAGGCTCCTCTTCAAGTTCACGCTGATAAGTCCCAAATAATTGATCCCAAACAACCAGAATCCCGCCGAAATTCTTATCAATATATTTCCCATTTCTTGCATGATGAACGCGATGTAATGAAGGTGTATTAAAAAATTTGTCCAACCACGGTGTTTTCTTCAATGACTCGGTATGAATACAAAATGCCCAGAACACCTGAATATAGCTAGCAACAAGGAATACCTCTAATGATATCCCCAAAAATGCCATGACAATGAAACTCATCCACATCGTCAGTTCGGTAAAATAACTGATTCGGATTGATACACCAAAGTTGAAATTCTCTGCGGTATGATGAACAAGATGATCGGTCCAGAACAATCCGATCATATGATGAATACGGTGATTCCAGTAGTAACAAAAATCATAGGCAACAAAGGCTAAAATATAAGTCAGTGGACTCGACTGATCCAACTCAAATAGTCTAAATTCCTTATAAGCATAAGAATAAGCTGTAACGACACCAAGTAATATAATAAATGAAAAACCTAAGTTACCCAATGCGATTGATGCATTGGTCAATGTATCATTAAAACGATAATTCTTATGCTTTTTCAGATAACTCAGAATTGATAAAACAAAGAGCGGCCCAAGATAAAACGGAAGTGTATACATCACTTCATCTGAAAAATTTAAATTCATACTCAATACCTTCTCGTAGCATAATCATCTTCCTGATGTGTTGAAAATGAATCAATAGCGATCATTTCTCTGCATTCCTTTCGTAACCAAAACGTTAAGGAAAGTGAACAAATGTTAACCAACTCAACTTGAATATGTAAATACACAATAATATTTTTTTTGAGCCAAACTTCACATACACACTAATAATAAAATTATCTACAAAACAAAAATGAAACAAAAATGAAGTGATTTTATAATTTGTTTGCAACATCCCCCAATTAAAATATCACAATGAAAATAATTTATTACAAAGCTATAAATTTATTTAAAGCATGCGATAAAAATAAGTATTTATTTCTGTAATCAGTGATATATTGACTTCTTTGTCACTATAACTTTCTTAATTATTCACTCAGAATACAAGTCATCATGCATTTGTACTCGATGCTTAATGACTGATGTTGAAGAGAGTACACGGAGAAAAATTATGAAATTAAAAACGCTGCTTACATTTAGTTTAGTTGGTATCGCTGCCGGCATGGTCGCTCCGGCTAAAGCCGACACCGTATGCAGAACCCCCAATATTGTCTGCTCAGGCAAAACCACTCCCGGAAATACTAACTGGCAACAATATGACTACAAAAATAATTCCGGCATCTACGTCGATATTGATACTTCTGCATGTGAAATGAATTCAATACCGACTTATATGACCTCAATGGATGGTACGGGCACACATTGGGAAACCACAGGTACGACCTCTATCTATGAGCCGACAGAAACAGGTTTTCGTGTATTTATCAGATATTCAGATTCCAGAACACTCACTCCAGCTGACGCAAATGGCTACCAGTGGTCAATCAATTGGATCGCTCTCAGCTCAGCGGATTGTCCGGAGTAATCTCCAAGTGGACATATCAATAAGTGGGAGGCCATTGATTCCCTGAATTCTGACGCTCTTGAGCCACACCCTGATTCAGGAATCGACACTCCGTCACTGACCAAAAAGCAGGCGCTTCATGAAGCGCCTGTTTCAATAATATCGACTATAGATTCTGAACGCGCTTAATTCATCTCAAACTGTTGATCCAGCCAGTTAAATGCAGCGTCCTGCATGTCTGCGGTAAATATATGCCCTTTATTCGGCCAGATTTGGGTGTGGAGCTTATCTTCTGCCCCATTGGCTCGCCAGACACGATGTAATTTGTCGAATGCGTTTTGGACTGAGTCAACGGGAAACAACGGGTCCAATCCACCGGCAAAAACCAACATCGGCTTGGGTGCCGCAATCGCTGCAACATCCGGATAATCAAGGTAACGCGCCATATACGGGTGCAACATCGTAAACGCAGACTGGCCTTTCAACTGGTTATTTCCGGGCACCATCAAGCCTTTCATTGTTCCCATCCATGAATCCACAATACTGGCGGTAATGTCTGCCGATAACGCAGCCACTTGCCAAGAACGAAATGCGCCCATGGAGAAACCGACGGATGCCACCCGCGATTGATCAACTTGGGGTTGGCTCGCCAGAAACCTCGCGGCCCGCAAATCATCCAGTGCAATGATACCCGCAAACGAACTGCCTAAATTAAATAAGTTCGATGCCAGCGCCTGTTGTGAGTTGGTTCGAAACCCCGCTACGGAGCGATCCCCCCAGCCCAGTGCGTCGATGGATAAAACCACGTAGCCACGTTTTGCCAGTTCATCACCGGGAAAACGATCGGTAAAATAACGATGCGCCCATTCGCGCGATGAAGATAAACGGGCATCATCGCCCCAAGTTTCAATAAACTTCTCTTTACCGATATCAAACCGCGCACCGTGATCATGTAAAAATAACGCGGCAGGGAAAGGCCCGTCACCTTTAGGCGTTAACATCAATGCCAGCACACGGCTCTCATAACTGATATTGAATACGATCTTCTGGGCGATATAGCTGCCGCGATCAATCTGGTCAATCACCAGCGGATTAAACGGTGTATCATCTTGATAAGGTAAAATAATTTCCTGCGCCTTTGCCTTCGCAAGGCTGTGCCACAACTCCGGGCTGTAGCCATCGTGCCACGCAAGCTTGTAGGGCATACGCGACGCTTTTAATTTTTCATAAAATAGCGGAAAACTATTATCAGGCGAATTGATCGCTTGTGTGACGTAATCCGGTCCTGCCGGAGCATCATGGCTGTAAGTGCTATGCGCAAAAACAGCAGTGCTATGAGCCAATACGGCTGAGCTGGTCAGCGTGATCATGCTCGTGATAAGTATGGTTTTCATCAACTGATTCATTTGACTATCCTTAAGCAGAAAAAGAGCGCTAAACCACATACACTCAATTTATTGTAAATTGAAACAGTGTTTCATTTTACAATAAAATAAAGCAACGAGTGAGTTAGCAGGATCACAATCAGACGAATTACCCGTCATTCATCATCTTGCGATTGAGGACAAATAGAATCAGTTCCGCCATTCAATCACGCCAACGGAAAGCGCTCAGCCTTATCTGTCCGATGTTCTACACGCTCCCCGCCGTTTATCGATATGCGGTTTTGCCTATGCCATAGATAGATAGAATCGAATTTACTGAATGATAATAATTATCAATAATAACTTCAAAGCACATCATTAAGATTGGACACCCGATGAAAAAGACCATTAGTTTTGCAGCCATTCACTTTAGTATCGCGTTTACGGTCGCCTATATCTTGACCGGCGATGTGATTTTGGGGAGTTTAATTGCGATGTTAGAACCCATGATCAACACCGTGGCATTCTACTTCCATGAAAAAGCATGGTCTCAATATGCACCGCTACAACGTTATGCTTCCGCGCCCCATATTAAAACTGCCAGTTTTGCGGTGATCCATTTCAGTGTTGCCTTCAATGTGGCTTATCTATTGACCGGAAGCTGGCTGATCGGGGGTGTCATGGCGCTGATTGAGCCGAGCATCAATACCTGCGCCTATTACTTTCACGAGAAAATGTGGCAAGGAAAAGTACAACATCAACCCTGGCAGTGTGCTCACCACGGTACGGTAACGCCATCATCGTGACGTGCCACACGAGGGGTGATGTCTATCACAGAATCTGTTAATATATCGCTTATCTATCAAGTTGGCCGCAAGGCCAGCTTTTTTCATATTCACCACTCAATCTGGAATTCCCTGTGCTATCAACTGCAAACATCACCATGCAATTTGGCGATAAGCCATTATTTGAAAATATCTCCATTAAATTTGGTCACGGTAACCGTTACGGTCTTATCGGCGCGAACGGTTGCGGCAAATCCACCTTTATGAAAATTCTGAGTGATGAACTAGAACCTTCCGTCGGAAGTGTATCAATCGATCCCAATGAACGTATGGCAAAGTTGGGACAAGACCAGTTTGCATTTGAAGCGTTCTCCGTCATTGACACTGTGATTATGGGTCACAAAGAACTGTGGGAAGTCAAAGAAGAACGCGACCGTATCTATGCACTGCCTGAAATGTCAGATGAAGACGGAATGCGAGTCGGAGATCTGGAAACAGAATTTGCCGAAATGGATGGCTATTCAGCGGAAGCTCGTGCCGGAGAACTTTTACTTGGACTAGGCATCCCTGAAGCACAACACTTCGGGCTGATGAGTGAAATCGCCCCGGGCCTGAAATTACGGGTGTTGCTGGCACAGGTATTATTCGCCGAACCGGAAATCATGCTACTCGACGAACCGACCAACAACTTGGACATGCATACCATCTCTTGGTTAGAACAGACCCTGCTGGCTCGTAACTGTACCATGATCATCATCTCGCATGACCGCCACTTTCTGAATACCGTCTGTACCCATATGGCTGATCTGGACTATGGTGAACTGCGCTTGTTCCACGGTAACTACGATGAATACATGATTGCCGCAGAACAGTCCAGAGAGCGTCTTCATGCTGACAATGCCAAGAAAAAAGCACAAATCGCGGAATTACAGACCTTTGTCAGCCGCTTCTCTGCAAACGCATCAAAAGCTAAACAAGCAACATCACGCCAGAAGCAGCTTGAAAAAATTCAGCTTGAAGAGGTCAAACCTTCCAGCCGTCAATCTCCGTTTATTCGATTCGAGCAGGAAAAACCGCTGTTCCGCAATGCGCTCGAGGTCAACGCACTCAAACAGGGTTACGGCGACAATATTCTGTTTAATGATGTCGACCTGATGGTCGAAGTCGGTGAACGGATTGCCATTATCGGGGAAAACGGGATCGGTAAATCAACCCTGTTGAATACACTGGCAGATGCCATAGCCCCCATGTCCGGTGAGATCAAATGGTCTGAAAACAATAATATTGGTTTCTACGCGCAGGATCATGCCCACGAGTTCAGTGAAAACCTCAATTTAATGGACTGGATGGGACAGTGGAAAAAAGAAGGCGATGACGAGCAAACCGTGCGTAGTATTCTGGGGCGGATGCTCTTTTCACAAAATGATATTAAGAAATCAGTGAAGGTCATCTCGGGTGGAGAGCAAGGTCGCATGTTGTTTGGCAAGCTGATCATGCAAAAACCCAATATTTTGCTGATGGATGAACCGACCAACCACATGGATATGGAATCGATCGAAGCGCTGAACCTAGCACTCGAAAACTATCCGGGAACACTATTATTTGTCTCTCATGACCGTCAGTTTGTATCCTCAATCGCAACCCGCATTATCGAAATCACCAAAGATGGTGTCAATGATTTCCACGGTACTTACGATGAATATCTAGCGAAGCAAGGTCTGATCGGCTAATTAAACCCAGATCGGCTGAATACAGGAGACAACGGTGCATGAGTATCGTCAGTCTCCTGCTCAGTCGACGATTTTACACTGGAATCACCCGCACACTCGACTGCACTGTCCCGGCATAACCGCCACGGTCAACAACCACATGCCAATGCCCTGAATAAGGAACCAGCAATACACTCACCGTATCCGTCATATGGCCGCCATTATATTTGTAATTGCGACGTTTCTTGTATTTTTTAAAATTATCATCATCGAGTAGCAATACATTGGCAGTGTTATCTTTCAACGTCACTTCTATTTGTTGCCCTCGCTCACAAATATTAAGATCGTAATGGGTAAATTTCATTATCTCTCCAAAAAATACATATCCAAATCGACCTTATTGCCCGAAGATACATTTTTAATGCCTCGATCATATTGAATTTTTTAGCATAGATCACGGCATAAATAGATTACAAAATCATACCTATCGCACAGTCTGAAGTATCAATATTGTTTAACCTCTCTCGAAAAATTACAATTGATATGCAACCTAGTGATAAAAACTGACACTTGTTATTAGATTAATTTCATATTATACCAATTGTTTGCGGTTTCAATTCCATATAGAAAATAATAAAAAGGCAGATGGTCTGAGCGGATTTATTTTCAAAGAAGGGATTATATTTAAAAATGATTGCTTAAGCCCTAAAGACACTACAATTAAAACAACCGGGATTGCCGTTATGAATTTGTAGATAGTGCACTTGATCGTTTTTAAAATTATTGCGGATAACATCTTCCAAATCGGGGCCTTGCACTGTCTCAGCATGAACCATCATACTGTTCATATCATAAGCTCTCACCGATAATAATCGCGTCTGCAATATTTCAGGAATTTCGTTAATCGCCAATTCAACCATTGTTTTATTCGCCCGAACGAAAATAGGTCCTGTTGCGCGATAAGCCGATTTAACATCATGATACGGATAGTGAATTAAAAGAATTTTCTCACCGACCTCAGCTTCTTGCAGCGTCACTCGACAAGGATAACCCGGGGTTTCATCAGCAGTGAGCCAACAGCCATTCACCTTAGCCAGTTGTTCTGCGTTCATCTGTAAATACTGAGAAAAATATTTCTCATCAAGCGCTTTAATTATAAAATCGGTATTCATATTCAACTCCATTTAGCATTCATTAACATCCGTTACATGAGTCTTATCCAGTTAAAAGCGGCTTCAAGACCTTTATCGATTCCATTAGTGCGATCATTTTTCGTAAAAAATGAAGTGGTGATCGCCGGAGGAATACCAACTTGATCATAGTCCACCCGATCGGCTGATAAGGTCTTCATGTTCGATATACCAAAGCGAAACCCGTTAGGGAGCGTTTTACCTAAGCTGCCCGATAACATCCCCTGCGTTCTTTCACCAATCAATATGACTTGATCCGAAGCGCTGAGCATGAGTGCCGATAACTCAGCAGCGGATGCTGTCGTATTACTAATCAGAACAGAGACCGGCTTTCGATAACCCGGGAATTGTGGCTCAAGATAAATGTCATGCTCGGGCTCGAATCCAGCCCCGTCACGGGCGCTCTTGATATAGCCTAAGGTTTGGTGATCAACAAAATATTCGGCTAAAGCTCTTGCAAGATAAGCATAACCGCCGCCGTTAAAGCGCAGATCAATCACCATTCCATCGGTTAATGCAAAATCATCCATAACTTGGTTCATTGTCTGTCTGAACACAGCTAAAGTTTCGGCATGGTCATTGCCCGCGACAAAATCACTCCATCCATCAATATACAGGTAACCAATATTATCACTCTTTCCTTTTCCCCAGATAATATGCTCACCTAAACCACCCGACAGATTCAGTTGATTGGCAATAATAGATCGAATAAGCGCCCCATTATCATCAATATACTGTTGAATTGCTGCATTCTCAGATGCGGAGAAAGGAGCAACCAGGCCATTATCATCAATATATTCTTGCCGTAGCCTGTCGAATAAAACCGGTCGATCCTGCTGTCTGAACCGAGCCAGTTTATCCTGATCTAATACGTAAGCATGGCCATTCTGTAATGGACCAATCATTGATGACATCATATCGAAAAGTTGCTCTCGCGTTGAATCGTCAGAAACCTCACCAAGCACATTTTGTTTCATCAGTGTCCAGTCAATACCGGGCACATCTAAATTATAATAATATTGATCAAAAGTCTGGAGAAACATATTCAAGTTTCGGAGCGGATCGTTTTCCGCTGCATTGACAACACTCAGATTGGTGAGACAACTATTCGGTAATTCAGCATGTTTCACATATTTGATCGTGTAATCGTTTGGATAAGCATTCAAACCCGGATAAATATAGCTAACGAATTGATCACCCACTTGCTGATAACGTTTTTCAAATGTTTCCTTGCTGAGTGTTTCTTGATTTGTCAGTACACAGTAATCAGAAGTAAACTCATACTCGGTCACCGAATCAGACATAATTTTCAATGCAGACCCATAATTTTCTGATACCCAAATACTTGGTTCAATCGATTTATCATCATTCCTATTTTCATTTATCTTATGATTACAGCCGCTTAAAATAACCATTGATGCAACCACACTGATTTGTATTAATTGTTTCATTTACCACTCACCATTCAGTTATTAACCATGGTGAATAAGTTAATGGGTTTCACGCTTTATTTGTGTAGCAGCTTGTTGCTCAATTAAGACAAAAACAGACAAATAAAGTCATGACAATATTGAATAAAACTAAATTATCTTACATATTATTTTATGTGATAATTATCGAATTCAGATCTAAAATCACTATTTCTCAGGCCGCTCTATAATATGAATAGATTGGGTCTACTCAGATGACTGGTGTTCACGACTGAAATCACAATATAACCAGACCATACGATCTAAAAACCAGCTTTTCGCAAGGTAAGTAATCAGCACCGATAAAATACAGAGCTGTATATCGTACTGATAAACTCCCCACCCCGCCAATATCAGTCCGAGTGTCGACGTCAAATGCAGAATCATAAATAAGGGCAATTGATGCACTTTAGGCAGTGGTTCTTTGTCCCGGTTTAAATAAATTCGCTCTCCGAGCACGGACTGCGTTGCCCAGCTTTGTAACGAGAGCGGTTTCGGAAATAAGATCGGGTTTAAAAACATCCACACCAATGCCATCACCAAAATCAGAAGACTCAACCAACCATTCCACTCCCTTAATAAACCGGCAATGATAAAAAGCGGTAAGACGCTATATCGGGTCCAGACACTCCACGGATTGGCATGTCTGCCCCATCCGTTATCATCTAAATGGAATAGTGTCGCTAATTTACGTTCAAGGGTCATTTTCCACCTTCCTGTCAATTCATCATAAAATGGGTCACACCGACAAAAGCGGTGTGTTCTCTGTTAAGCAATCCTTACGTCCGACTTGGGAAAGTGAATGTAAATCGCGCGCCCCCCAAATCAGACCGTCCAGCACATACCGTACCTTGATGCCATTGTGCAATATGTTTGACAATCGCTAACCCAAGCCCATGCCCGGAAGCCGCATGACTTCGGGCATTATCCAGTTGTTCGAATGGCAAGAAAATCCGCTCCCAATCGCTTTCATCAATTCCGATACCATCGTCACACACGTCAATCACAAACATGTCTGTCTCACTGACAAATGATAAGCGCACCACCACGGTAGTCCGGGCATACTTACACGCATTGATGAATAAGTTACTGATCGCCCGTTTCATCGCAATCTGATCAATCAGTGCCAGCTTTCCGCTCGCTTCAGGCGCAATTTGCAACTGATAATGAATGTCCGGATAGAGTTGAACAACACTCGAACACTCATCATCAAGTAATTGTGCGAGATGATATTTAGCAAAGGAGAGTAATTGGCTGTCACCGCTGTAACGTGATAAGACCATGGTCTGGTTAATTAGACTATCCAAATCTTCAAGACTTTTAGAGATAGATTGTTGGTATTTTTCCTTTTCTCTGTCCGTCTTAGCATTCGCTAACATCTCAAACGCAAACCTGAGACGGTAAAGCGGTGTTCGCAGATCATGTGCGATTGCATTGGTGAGTGTTCTTTGCCCTTTTAACAATTGCTCAATCCGATCTGCCATGTGGTTAAACGCTTTCCCTAGGGTCGCCACCGTCGAAATCTTGTATACCAATGCCCGACTGTTCAAGTCACCACTACCAAATCGCGATGTTGCCGCCAACAAGTTTTTCAAATCCCGCCACAGCGGATAAGTCCAGAAAAACATCCCCGCAGAAATTGAGAGGACAAACACCAGAACCAGCACAATGATGACCGACGGATGAATTGAGGACATCGGAATTAAATTGGCTAACAGGAAAGACGCTCCGTCGCTCAGTCGGATATAAAATGTAATCTCATCGTTGAGATTCGTTCGCCAAAAAAAAGAATCGGTCGCGAGTTGGTTCTGTTCGGTTTGACTGATATTGATCTGATTTCTTGAAGCAATTTGTAAATCAAACGGAAAATAATTTGCCATGCTACGTAACAGTGCCGGCCAATGTTCTTGTTCAGTGGCTGCAAACTGTTCCTGAAGCAAATACACTGTTCCTTCCGCACCTCGGCGTATTTTTTCTTCTTCTGAAGAATCAACAAATATTTTCAGGATGAAATGGCTATTGCCAATCTTCTTAATCAAAAACTCAGGTTCTTCATTGAAAAAAATAATCTGATGCTGCTCAATTTCATCTCGTTTTAAGGTACCTAAATTAGTCTGATTAATATCAAGCAACTGCAACGCATAACCAAAATGTTGACTCAATTGCTCTATTTCATCAGGCCAAGTGTCGATCGGGATCGTATCAAGCCGGGACTCGATCAAAGTAAATGTCCCTTGATAGATCCGTTCATAGCGCTGCCCTTCGATATAATTATTAAATGATAATATTGGGTTCAAATCACTTGGATAGAGCAGAAAAAATAAGGGACCGAAGACCAGAATCCATAACCCTAAAAATGACTTTATCATCGAAGTTCACCATTGTTGAGTTATTCATAAAAACACAATTATCTCAAATCGTTAAAATTAAAAATCCATCCCTGAATTTCGCCTGCTCCTATTGGTATATCTAAATAGTATATTCATTTTTTTTCACTGACTGTGACGATTTGTGACACCGGCCCACCGTCAGCCAAACGCCGCTATTATGATGAACAATCCAATTCCGAAAATTACCCATAAAAAAGCCGGGATTAAATTCCCGGCTTTTACTGATCATTGATGATGTTGCTGGATAATGATTATCCGATATGAGTCAGACCACCCATATACTTGTGCAACATCTCAGGAATCGCAATACGTCCATCCGCTTGTTGATTATTTTCCAGAATCGCAACCATGGTTCGGCCAACGGCAAGGCCAGAACCATTCAGAGTATGGACCAACTCTGGTTTTTTCTCACCTTTGCGGCGGAAACGTGCTTGCATGCGACGTGCCTGAAAATCCCACATGTTTGAACACGATGAAATCTCACGATAAGTTTCCTGCGCAGGTACCCAGACTTCCAGATCGTAAGTCTTACGTGCCCCAAAACCCATATCTCCGGCACACAGAATCACTTTACGGTAAGGCAACTCTAATAACTGCAACACTCTTTCAGCATGACCCGTCAGTTCTTCCAATGCATTCATCGAATCTTCAGGGCGCGTGATCTGTACCAGCTCGACTTTATCAAACTGGTGCATCCGGATCAGCCCCCGGGTATCACGACCATAAGAGCCAGCTTCAGAACGGAAACACGGTGTATGTGCCGTCATTTTCAGTGGGAGTTCAGCCTCATCCAAAATTGAACCCCGGACTAAGTTTGTCAGAGGCACTTCCGCAGTCGGAATCAGTGACAAACGACGTGGCTCTTCATCATTGACCTTTTCAGCCAACGGCTCGGTATGAAACAGGTCTTTACCGAACTTAGGCAATTGCCCGGTACCATACAAAGTATCGGCATTCACCAGATATGGCACATACATTTCGGTATATCCATGCAGATCCGAGTGCAGGTCAAGCATAAACTGAGCAATCGCCCGGTGCAGGCGAGCGAACTGGCCTTTCATCACGATAAACCGGGCACCGGTGATTTTCGTCGCGCTGGCGAAATCCAGTCCGTCACCCATTTCACCTAAATCAACATGATCTTTGACTGCAAAATCGTATTGCTTCGGCTCACCCCAACGGGAAACTTCGACATTACTCTCTTCATCCAGCCCATCAGGTGCAGCATCATCAGGGATATTAGGCACAGATAACGCGATATCTTCCAGCTGTTTCTGCACCTGCTCCAATTCTGCTTTACGGGCATCTAAATCATTGCCCAGAGAACCGATTTTCTGTTTTACTGCTTCAGCACCTTCTTTATCACCCGCCGACATCAGTTGACCGATCTGTTTCGAAATGGAGTTGCGAGTGGATTGTAAATTTTCAACTTCGACTTGAATCGATTTACGCTGCTCTTCAAGTTGACGAATGGTCTCTACGTCGAGGGTAAATCCGCGACGCGCCAGTTTTATCGCTGTTTCATCCAGCTCTGTGCGAAGTAATTTAGAATCCAGCATTGCTAATCCTATGCTTAATGGGTTGTAAAAAGCGCTCTGTTCTGTACCAATCAGAGGTAACAGTACAAAACGTCATGAAAATTGACATGCCCAGAACCCTGACAGATAGCCTGACAGATAGCCCGAAGCAATTTGGGTATAAGAGATTAACGAAAAGTGGCTATTTTTCATAGCGCTTTCGTGTGCTTTTTGCGTCTAACTCAGCCAGATACTTGAGTTTCTCGTTGATTTTCCCTTCCAAGCCTCTTTCCGAAGGACGATAATAGCGAGTGCCAACCATTTCCGGCGGGAGATATCGCTCCCCGGCAGCATACGCACCCGGCTCGTCGTGAGCGTAACGGTATTCATCACCATAGCCCATTTCTTTCATCAATTTCGTCGGTGCATTGCGTAAGTGAAACGGCACTTCATATTCAGGTTCATCGCGGGCATCCGTCAACGCCTGCTTCCATGCCGTATACACAGCGTTACTTTTCGGCGCACACGCCAGATAAACCACCGCTTGGGCAATCGCCCTCTCACCTTCGGCCGGGCCGACACGCGTAAAACAGTCCCACGCAGACAAAGCGACCTGCATTGCCCTAGGATCGGCATTCCCAATATCCTCGGAAGCAATTGCCAGCAAACGACGTGCAATATATAACGGGTCACAGCCGGCAGCGATCATCCGTGCAGCCCAGTACAATGCGCCATCAGGGTTTGAACCACGAATTGACTTATGAACTGCTGAAATCAGGTCGTACCAAATGTCTCCCTTATTATCAAAACGGGCGACTTTTTCACCGGCGACTTCTGCCAACAAGGACAGATCGATAATTTTTTTGCCCGCCTCATCTTCATTGGCCATGTCATATAACAATTCCAGGTAGTTCAGCGCCATTCGCGCATCCCCCTGAACCAATTCAGCCAGACGGTCTAGAACCTGATCCTGAAAATCAGCCGCAATCCCACCAAATCCTCTCACTTCATCCGTCACAGCCTGTTGCAAGGCGTCGGCAATATCTTGTGTATTGAGAGAGGTCAGCTTATAAACCCGCGTCCGGGAGAGCAGTGCGTTATTGAGCTCAAATGAAGGATTCTCGGTTGTCGCACCGATAAAGGTGACCGTCCCGTCTTCAATATGGGGCAAAAAAGCATCCTGTTGCGATTTATTAAACCGATGCACTTCGTCCACAAACAGAATCGTACGAAAACCTGCCAGTTGATTTTCCCGGGCCCTTTCAATCGCAGCGCGAATATCTTTCACCCCGGAGGTCACCGCAGACACACGCTCAACACGTGCATTGGCATAGTTCCCTGCCAACTCCGCCAATGTCGTTTTACCGGTTCCCGGTGGGCCCCAGAGTATCATTGAGTGAAGATGACCGCTTTCCAGCGCCCTGCGCAACGGTTTTCCCGGACCCAAGATATGTTGCTGACCGATATATTGCTCGATCCGCTGTGGTCTCATCTTTGCTGCAAGCGGACGAAAATCCTCATCCCCAGAAAAATCCAAACTATAGTTATCCACAATGATGCTTATCCGTCATTCTTGAAGCGACTGTTTTTTAAACGATTGTTCTTTAGAAACAATGATTCTTTAGAAACAATGATTCTTTTGAAACAATGGTTCTTTTGAAACTACTGCCGCTGATCATCCACTTCGACACCCGCGGGAATTTTGAACTGAAACAAATGATTATCCGGCCGCTTCAGTTTGACTTGCTGGAACGAGAATAAACTTTTCTGCCCATCCTGTTCAATCACATCAAAACCTTTCACCACCCCTTTTTTGTCAATTCGAATATGAAATTCCCCCTGCCGAGTGTCTGTTGCTGTCGGTACCAGTGTAAATTCATTCCCTTGCTGCGAAACACGATAATGTTCCCAGTCTTGTTTGCGGTTTCTCGTCAGCAACACAAAGGGGGTCTGCTCGGTTGCCTGAGATTGATTATAGATAGAGACCTGTTCCACAAAGGGATTGTAGTACCAAACGGTCGTACCATCCGATATCAATAGATTTTCGTCCGGTGACACCGTTTCCCACCGAAACAAGCTTGGGCGGGCAATGTCCACTTTCCCTTCTCCCTGAGCAACGACGTCACCATCAGGGCTGACAACCTGCTGTTGAAAATGAGCACTGAATCCATCATTTAACGCAAGCCTCGCACTTAATTCATCTTTCGGATCCGCCAGTGCTGAAAAGCTACAGGCCATTGATATCAATAGAAAGAAGGCAACCAGTTTTTTCATGTGTTCTCCGCTGCTAAACAAAAGTGAATTGTTATTGATGGATATAGACCATTCTTTTCGGCTTTTTGTCATGTGTATGTCGAAAAAAATACGTCAGTTGAAAAATACGTCAGTTGAAAAATACAGTGCGACGATCCCATCGTTCCTCAGTCACACTCAAGTGAAATTACTCTGTTTGCAAGCAACACTGTTTGAATTTTTTACCGCTGCCGCACGGACAGGGGTCATTTCTGCCGACCGTTTTATACGGGTTGACCCGATGAGCCCGGGCACCACTTTGCTGTTCATCTGCGGCACAAGCGACTTCATGAATCATCACGTCCAGATGGTCAACCATCTCTGCCAAATGAGGCGGCGCGTCAATGCCAGCATCTTTCATCTGTTGACGGGTTTCGGTTTCATCAACAGCCAGCATCAAGGTCGTGAGCAATGCTTGCAGCATCCGTTGCGTCCCATCTGACACAGCAACATGCTGCCAATGCGGTTCCAATAAAGGCCATATTGCCACAAACCCTGACGCAAATTCAGCCAGATCATCCCGATTGGTCACATCAAGAAAATCATCAACACAATACTGATGACTCAGTAATGCTGAGTACTGCTGTTGATAATGAGCGGTTAATGCTTGCTCTGCTGGATCGGTGAGTTCTGTCACCAATCGTGACATCCACAAATGTGCTTCCAGTGGCTGACAAGCCATATTGGCGGCAAGTACAGCGCCTTCAATGAATAATGGCGACTCGTCCGTCAGCAGTTCAGTTACATTCAGCAATTGATAAGTCATGGTACTTCTTTTCCTATTTTTCAGTCGCAGGACATTATACCGAGAACATCAATCAATGGCACGCAGCGGAGAGATTCTGGCGTGACATTTGCGACGGACCCAATTACAATCGCGCGCTCTGATAAGAAGAGCGGAAGCTTATGCGTATTGTTTTGGGCCCGATGGATGGTGTTCTCGATCATCTGATGCGAGAGATACTGACAGAAATGAATGATTATGACCTATGTGTGACAGAATTTGTCCGGGTTGTCCATCAGTTGCTGCCTAAACACGTCTACTATCGTCTTTGTCCTGAACTACACCACGGCTCCCGCACTCGTTCAGGCGTTCCTGTCAATATTCAATTACTTGGACAAGACCCGGACTGGATGGCGGAAAATGCTGCATTTGCTGCAGAACTCGGGGCACATGGTATCGACCTGAATTTCGGTTGCCCGGCAAAAACCGTCAACAAAAGCAAAGGTGGCGCAGCACTTCTGGAATTTCCGGAATTAATTTATCAGATCGTCAAAGCCTGCCGGGAAGCCGTCCCCGGGCAAATCCCCGTTTCAGCAAAAATCCGCTTAGGATTAGAAAATCCTCAAGACTGTTTTGAGATTGTCGATGCCATTGAGCAGGCTGGCGCAAACGAACTGACCGTTCATGCTCGAACCAAAGCTGGTGGCTATAAAGCCAGTGAAATCAAGTGGGAATATATTCAGCAGATTCGCAAAAAAACCACTCTGCCGTTAATTGCCAACGGTGAAATATGGGATGCAGCCGATGCACAGCGGTGTATTGACGTCACCGGTGTCGAGAACCTGATGGTGTGCCGCGGGGCGTTAAATCGCCCGAATCTGGGCAACATGATCAAATACAATCATGCACCGCTCTCTTGGTCTCAGATCATTGAGCTCTTGCTGATTTATTCTCGCTGTGAAGTCAATGGTGATAAGAGCAAATACTATTCAAGCCGGATCAAACAGTGGTTTGCTTATCTACGGCAAGTTTACCCTCAGGCGCACACTTTATTTCACGAGATCCGAACCCTGAAGAGCGTAGAATCGATTGTTGAACAGATTAAACATCATCAATCCGGGCAACCGCAGGAATCAGTATGAGCTCGCTTTCGCGCCACACCCATCAACAACCTTAGAAAATCAGCTGATTTTTACCACTCTTTTTGGCGATGTATAGTTTTTCATCGGCTGATTTCAAGATGGCATCAATATCGTTCAACTCTCGACAAGCCACTATTTCGACACCACCGGAGATCGTAAAGCCACCTTTCACAATTGTCCCAGACTCGCCACACAACGCATCTTTCACGCGAGTTAATGTCTTCTTGAGATAACTTTTACGTTCAGCCGTCAGATACAGAACGAACTCTTCGCCACCATAACGGGCAATCGTATCGGTAGCACGAATATGGCAGCGAACCTGATCACCGACATAACGGATAACCTCATCCCCGATATCATGACCAAAATGATCATTGATCGCCTTAAAGTTATCAATATCAATCATCGCGATCGCGACATAAGACTGATGCGGTGAATGTTCAATAAAGGCTTCAAATCCGCGCCGATTGCGCAGGCCTGTCAATGGGTCCCGAACAGCAAGTCCTTCATAATAACTTTTCGCATGACGGGTATTCATAAACAGCAAAGACATCACAGCGAGTATATACATGACGGTAATAAGTGTTAATGTCTTTCTTTTCAGACTGACAAACTGATAAAGCTCATTCCCCCAACGCATATCGTAATACATGGCATGATGAAATGAGATCCCCTCCCCCTGAAGAGAGTGAGGTTGAAAAGCATTGGTTGGTAATGACTCTCTCTGTGTATCAATAAAATGAAGCTTGCCCGCAAGACGTTGATTGGTATTCAACAGCTTATCTAGCATGATATTCAGTGAAATGACCCCTTCAAACTGATGATCCGAGTAAACCGGCAACATCAAAGAAACGAGATCTTCTGTCGATTGCAACTCCTGGAATACCATCGGTCCACGCACGTTAATCGGCTGATTTTCGCCCAGATCCTGATACACATCCCAGTTTGGAGATTGAATTTGTTCGAGCACATCGGTTGTCGCATTAACCGAAAGAGTGTCAGGAGAAGAAATGATATACCCCGACGGATCGACATAATGAACGCCGACCAGATAATCATCCAAATCATGAAGCAATGAAATCACGGGAGCCAGTGCAATTCTGAATCCCACTTCGTGATGGAGTTTGCTATTTTTGTCACACAGTGATTTATCGCCAACAATAATGTATTCAAGTGCCTGTATATGAGCATTGGAGCGCTCCTCTGCATCTGTTGCCACAAACTTCGGCCGCATCTGGCATACACCGTTCACAATCTTTGTCGTATGCGTCAGTATCAGAGACTGACGGACTTTGATGTAGTTATTCAAGCTATAATCCAAAATGGTCAACATCTTGGATGCGCGAAAGAATTCCCGTTCAATTCTTTCGTACTCTTCACCCAGTTCTCTCTCCAATTGTCTGATATGCCCTTCAAACAGCATTCCTACGAGTGCCAAAGCAAAAACAAGCGGGGTCAGTAATCGCCCTTTGATAGAAAAACGTTTCTTCATTCACAGATATACACTAAGTAAGAGGTTGTTCTTTTAAGCGTAATACAAAGAAGAACAACAGGAATTAGAAATGCATCTTTTTATATCAAAATTTGATATAAAAAGATAATAAGAATTGACTTTTGTTATATGCGATTGGTGGATATGCTCAGCAATCTGTATAAAAAGTGCGTTATCTCAACGCACTTCTCTCTAGAATTATCTCATTACATTTCGGTCAGGGTCAGGACATCATCGATGTTGACATCCATACTTTCCGGATAAACGACATATACTTTCAATTGATAACGCCCAACCGCAGTGATATAACCTTCCATGTTATAACCATTATTTTTAAACTGCTGAATATAATATTTATTCCCTGCATGATAGAAAGTTGATTTCTTATATTTGTCACCCATCAAATGGGAGCGAGGCGTCCAGTAAGAATTAACATCGACAGTCGTTTGATCAATAACACGTACTTCGATGTTATCGTTATCAAACACCATGGTTTTCGTGATGATATTTCCCTGATCAACTGTCGAATTGCTAAATTTTTTAAACTCACTATTATCTTCCTGATGAGTTAATACAAAGCCATCACTGAGTACAATGCGAGTATTGTAGGATGCGGCAGAAACGACATTATCCTGAACCGTAATATAGCGGTTTTGTGAAGACGTCGCAGCACAACCTGTCAGGACAAAAGTAACCAGTATTAGAGACAAAAAATTTTTCATATTAATCGATATTCCCCATGATAAGTCGAAGCATCATACATGAAATAAATCAATAGATTCAATAAAGTATGATAATGCTCCCATTAAAAACCAAGAATAATGTGAAAGAGATCAACATTATAAATCATGAGGATACTCATTCATTGTTGTCTCATTTGATTTCTGACAACGAAAAAAGACACGCAATATTGCGTGTCTTTCTGGTTTGGACTTTCAATTGTAAGGGAAAAGCAAAAACACACTTAACTCAAGAGTAAACTATCATCAGCCAATGTCTCACCTCTGACTTTAGAAAACATGTCCAGTAAGTCCGGCACATCCATATGTTGGCGTTGCTCTCCCGCAACATCGAGTACAATCTCACCTTGATGGAGCATGACCGTCCGGTCACCACAAGCCAGCGCATCTTTCATCGAATGTGTTACCATCATCACCGTCAGATTAAACTCTGTCACAATTTTATTCGTCAGATCGAGAATGAATGCAGCCATCCGGGGATCCAGTGCTGCTGTGTGTTCATCCAATAGTAGTAACTTACTCTCTGCAAGCGTTGCCATGACCAGACTCACGGCCTGCCGCTGTCCTCCGGATAGCAGACCGATACTGTCACCAAGCCGATCTTCCAGACCCAGCCCCAAAATACTTATACGCTCCTGAAACAACCGACGCCGTTTGGCAGAAAGTGCATATTTCCAACTACGACGGCTCCCCCGTTTGTAAGCCAGTGCCATATTCTCTTCAATGGTCAACGAGCCACAGGTTCCTGCAAGTGGATCCTGAAACACACGTGCACAAAAATTAGCACGCTGATCAACACTTCGCCGCGTCACATCGATATCATCAATTAACACCTTGCCGCCAACCATGGGCGTTTCGCCAGTCACCGCGCCCAGTAGTGTTGATTTCCCGGCACCATTTGAACCAATAACCGTCAGAAACTGATGTTCAGGCACTGTCAAAGACACCTCTTTCAAAGCGCGGTTTTCCAGAATTGTTCCCGGATTAAAAGTCACTTGTATATTTTCCAGCCGAATCATGCAGCACCTCCGGCCCGTTTCGATTTCATTTTCTTCTTCATCCGCGGCATGATCAGTGCAATCGCAACCAACACAGCCGTCACAAGGTTCAGATCGGAAGCCTGCAAACCAAACATGCCGGAACTCAGCGCAAATGCGACAGCGAGACGATAAAGCACTGAGCCAAGAATCACCGCGATCACGGCGACCCAGATGCGTCTTCCGGGAATGAGCGTTTGTCCCAGAATCACCGCAGCCAGCCCGACAACAATGGTTCCGACACCGGAGGTTACATCAGCAAAACTGTTGGTCTGCGCGAACAATGCACCGGCAAAGCCGACAAAACCATTCGACAGCGCCAAGCCAAAATAAGTATAAAACGCGGTGCTGCCCCCCTGGGCGGCAACCATACGCGCATTCACACCCGTGGCTCGCAGACCTAAACCAAAATCACTGTTCAGCAGGCGGACAATAAATAAAGCGGAGAGTAATACCAGCACACCAACGACCAATGGACGGATATACATCGGATCCCCCATCGCTTCAAATGGCGTCAAAATCGTATCTTCACCAATTAATGCCAGATTCGGACGTCCCATAATCCGAATATTGATTGAAAATGCGGCAATCATGGTGAGGATCGAGGCCAGTAAGTTTAAGATACCGAATCGAACCGTTAGAAAAGCGGTTACCCAGCCAGTCATCGCACCGGCAATCATGGCTAATCCGGTTGCCACCCATGGATTAATCCCCGCGACAATCGCTGTTGCAGCAACCGCCGCCCCCATTGGGAAACTGCCATCCACACTTAAATCAGGAAAATCAAGCACTCGAAACGTCAAATAAACGCCAAGTGCAACTAATCCATAAATCAGCCCTATCTCCAGAGCTCCAAAAAAGGCAAAAGCAGACATTCCATACTCCCTTTCTGCTTATTGAATGCGGGCTGGTGAACCAGCCCGTTTATTGTTGTGATCATTTGATACTGGTTGCACGATCCAGAACGGATTGAGGAATCTTGAAGCCCAGCTTATCCGCAACCGTTTTATTCACAACCAAGTCAGAGCCTTTTGCGACAGTGACATCAATCGAGCCCGGATCTTTGCCGTTCAGAATCTCGGCGACATAATTAGCGGTCTGCATACCAATCTGATAGTAATCAAAACCAAGACTCGCAATTGCCCCGCGAGCAACATAGGAAGTTGCCGCCCCAAAAACGGGCGTTTTCGCCTGATTGGTCGTCACGATCATCCCTTCGATGGCACTGGCAACCGTATTATCGATTAAGGCATAAATGATGTCAGACTTCTCAACTATACTTTGTGTCGCAGACTGTACATCGGCACTTTTCAAGGCGGTTGCTTCGACGAGTTTCAAGCCATTTTCTTTGACACTCTGTTTGAGCAGCGCAATCAAACTGACAGCGTTCGCTTCCCCGGGATTGTAAACAACACCGATAGTTTTTACGTTCGGCATCAATTCTTTAATCAGCGCGACATGTTGTTTGACCGGAGAGAGATCGGATAGACCGGTCACATTTTTCCCCGGATGCTGCATGGTTTTAACCAGCTTCGCACCAATAGGATCAGTCACCGCAGTAAAAACGATTGGAATAGAACGGGTTGCGGAAACTAAAGCTTGAGCGGTTGGCGTTGCGATACCGACCAGAACATCCGGACGTTCTCCGACGAACTGTCTGGCGATCTGCACGGCTATCGCTGGGTTACCTTGTGCAGTCTTATATTCAAAATCCAGATTTTTTCCTTCAATGTACCCTTTCGCTTTTAATCCATCCAGAAGCCCCTGACGGGTCGCATCCAAAGCTGGGTGTTCAACGATCTGTGACACGGCGACTTTTGCCGTTTTCGCCATAATATGGGTTGAGGAAATGAGCGCTGCTCCGGCCAGAACAGCGGTTGCTGCAAGTTTTCCTGCTTTCATCGTGACTCCTTAAATTTAAGGCATTAGTTTTAATGTTGTGTTTAATGTATTTGACTTGTTATTACTGCGTTACAAACTGCAATGAACAACATTATTACCAGTAAGTTACAGTAAAGGGAAGCGTGATTTATACCTTCGTTCACTCAGAAGAATAATCTAGTGATAGATATATACATAAATCACAATCAGGCAGGGTGCAAATATAAAATAGAATTCATAGCCTTTTATTACGAAAGACTATGAAATAGAAGAAATGTCGATGAGCAGAAATTAAAACCAGCGGTCGAGAGCTGATTTATCTAACTGGCGAAAAGCCTTATTTAATATCTGAGCCAACTCTTTGTATCTGGGTTTTGCCTTCACCGGTTCTAATGCAAAGCCAGTCTCGACAATCTTTTGATGTAGCTCGCGATACCATTCTGCCAGAGAAGGTGGCAATCGTGTGTTAGCCCGGTTGCCTAACCACCATATCCCTTGCAAGGGAAGGCTGATCGCAAACAAAGCAATGACAATCGCTTGCGGCACGGCTCCGACATTATGAAAAACCATTTGGGTCAGTACACTAATCGCTGCCACTGCTGGCATGACCTTCACCGCAAAACGAGTCGCTTTAATGATCCGTTGCTCAGGGAATATCGGGGCTAACTCTTTACGCATTGGCCAGATATCCATGTACTTTTGCCCATCTCTCAGATTATGGATCAATCCTGCATTATGGCTCATTGGCTTTTCTCACTCACTGGCAGACAAATTATAAGAATAATTGAAATCTTCAACTAATCCCGTAAAATCTTGTCCAAAATTAATATTTGTTCAATTTTTTTTGTTATAATGATCGAACATCGCTATCCTTTGCGCGCCTTACTCTCATTGTTGCCTTGATTTGTGATTTAAGCAACTTTGAAACTTATTTAGGCGATAATAAAACGTGTAACCTTTAAGTCAATCACGATAGGTAGACGTAAGTTGATGTTTGTTTGACCAAGATTAGTTTATGACCCACTTTGTCGTATTATTCTTGGAGCCGATTTTATCTAAACCGATTATACAGGTAGTTATTCATGTCAAAGCTAGTTTTAGTTTTAAACTGCGGTAGTTCTTCTCTTAAGTTCGCGATCGTTGATGCCGAAAATGGCAATGAGCATCTCACCGGTCTTGCTGAATGTCTCCACCTTCCAGAAGCTCGAATCAAATGGAAATTGGATGGCAAGCATGAAGCACAACTAGGAAATGGCGCTGCCCATGAAGAAGCTTTAGCTTTTATCGTTGAAACCATTCTCGCGTCTAAACCAGAACTGGCAGACAATCTGGCAGCCGTCGGTCACCGAATTGTCCATGGCGGAGAACATTTCACTCAATCTGTTTTGGTTGATGATTCCGTCCTGACAGGTATCGAAGAAGCCGCCGCCTTTGCACCACTGCATAACCATGCTCATGTTATCGGTATTAAAGCAGCACAGAGATCATTTCCAAGTCTGAAGAATGTTGTCGTGTTTGATACCGCGTTCCATCAGACCATGCCGGAAGAATCATTTTTATATGCATTGCCATATAAGCTCTACAAAGAACACGGTATTCGCCGCTATGGGATGCACGGTACATCTCACCTGTTTATTACGCGTGAAGTTGCGAAGCTTCTGGGTAAACCAAGCGACCAACTGAACATCATCAACTGCCACTTAGGCAATGGTGCTTCAGTGTGTGCGATCAAAAACGGTCAATCTGTCGATACATCGATGGGACTTACGCCGCTGGAAGGTCTTGTGATGGGGACTCGTTGTGGTGATATCGATCCAGCCATTGTTTTCTACTTGCATGATGCGCTCGGCTATTCCGTTCAAGAAATCAACACCATGCTGACGAGAGAATCCGGATTGCTAGGTCTGACTGAAGTCACTTCTGACTGTCGTTACGTTGAAGAAAACTACGGTACAAAAGAAGATGCAACCCGCGCAATGGATGTATTCTGTCATCGTCTGGCAAAATATGTTGCAGGTTTCACTGCAAGTATGGATGGTCGTCTGGATGCTATCGTATTTACCGGCGGTATTGGTGAAAACTCAGCACCGATTCGTGAAATGGTGTTAAATCGTTTAAGCATTTTTGGTATTCAGTTGAACCAAGAAGCGAACCTGAAAGCCCGCTTCGGTGGTGAAGGTACAATCACCACCGAAGAGAGTCGAATTCCAGCAATGGTCATCTCTACCAATGAAGAGTTGGTCATCGCTGAAGACACTGCAAAACTCGCAGGTCTGTAATGTCACACTGGCTAACTCGATGAGTTAGCCAGTTTTGTTCTGGGGCTTAACAACGTCTATACGTTAAGCTTTTTTCCTTTCTGCAATCAAGTTTTCATTTGTATTGCAATCAATCAATAGCTAAAGGTACTCTACTCATGTCTCGTACTATTATGCTGATCCCTATCAGTGCCGGTGTTGGTTTAACCAGTGTCAGTCTCGGGGTAATCCGCGCGATGGAGCGCAAAGGTGTTAAGGTCTCTTTTTTCAAGCCAATTGCCCAGCCTCGTCACGGCGGAGACCAGCCGGATCTGACTTCAGCCATTTTAAGTTCAAGCAGCGATATAAAAATTGCTGATCCCATGCAGATGTCAAAGGTTGAGACACTCATTGGTAGTGAACAGATGGATGTTCTCCTTGAGACCATCGTGGAAAGATATAATCAAGTGAACAAAGATTCCGAAGTCACGCTGATTGAAGGTCTTGTCCCAACGCGGAAACATCCGTTCGCCAATCAAGTCAACGCTGAAGTTGCCAAAACCCTCGGTGCTGAAATTGTCTTTGTCGCTACACCCGGAACAAACAATCCCACACAATTGAAAGAACGGATTGAAGTTGCTTGTTCAAACTTTGGTGGCACGAAGAATAACAATATTTCTGGTGTTATCATCAACAAACTCAATGCGCCCGTTGATGAAGACGGCCGTACCCGACCAGATTTGTCAGAAATTTTTGACGATAGTGATCAAGCCAAACAGACCAACCTTGAAGTCATGCAAATCTTCAATTCCAGTCCGATTCGAGTGCTGGGTTGTGTGCCATGGCGTATTGATCTGATTGCAACGCGTGCGATTGATATGGCGAAGCACCTGAATGCAGAAATCATCAACAAAGGTGAAATCAACACGCGCCGGATCAAAAGTATTACCTTCTGTGCCCGCTCACTACCAAACATGATTGAGCATTTCAAACCGGGTTCACTATTGGTAACTTCAGCGGATCGCCCCGACGTCATGGTTGCAGCAGCACTGGCAGCAATGAATGGGGTTGATATCGGTGCGGTTCTCCTGACCGGTGGTTATGATATGCCAGAGACGATCATGAATCTGTGTCGCCCGGCATTTGAATCGGGTCTACCGATCTTTAAAGCACAGGGTAACACCTGGCAAACATCACTGAACTTACAGAGTTTCAGCCTCGAAGTGCCGGCAGATGATAAAGAACGGATCGAATTCGTCAATGAGCATGTGGCCAGTCATATCGACGGGCCGTGGATCGACTCCCTGACTGAAGGTACACAAGGTGTTCGTCGCCTCAGTCCACCGGCTTTCCGCTACCAGCTCACTGAATTTGCACGCCGTGCGAACAAACGGATTGTTTTACCTGAAGGTGATGAACCTCGTACCGTTAAAGCGGCATCGATTTGTGCTGAGCGCGGCATTGCAGAATGTGTTCTGTTGGGTAATCCAGAAGAGATCAAACGCATCGCCATCCAACAAGGTGTTGACTTGGGTACTGGTATCACCATCATCAACCCAAGTGATGCGCGTGAAGAGTATGTCGAACGTTTGGTTGAACTGCGTAAAAACAAAGGTATGACCGAAGTTGTCGCCAGAGAACAGTTAAAAGATACGGTTGTTCTGGGAACGATGATGCTGGAAAAAGGTGAAGTTGACGGCTTGGTTTCCGGTGCTGTGCATACAACGGCAAATACAATTCGCCCACCGTTACAGCTGATTAAGACCGCACCGAATGCTTCGCTCGTGTCTTCAATCTTCTTCATGTTGCTTCCGGATCAGGTTCTGGTTTATGGAGACTGCGCCATCAACCCGGATCCAAATTCAGAACAACTGGCTGAAATAGCAATTCAATCTGCTGATTCTGCGATTGCGTTTGGTATTGAACCACGTGTTGCAATGATTTCTTACTCGACAGGAACTTCTGGTCAGGGTGCGGATGTTGATAAAGTTCGTGAAGCAACACGCATCGCACAAGAAAAACGTCCTGATTTAATCATTGATGGTCCGCTTCAATACGATGCCGCAATCATGGAAAACGTTGCCGCGTCGAAAGCACCAGACTCCCCGGTTGCAGGTAAAGCGACGGTATTTGTCTTCCCTGATCTGAATACAGGGAATACAACCTACAAAGCGGTACAGCGCTCTGCTGATTTGGTCTCTATCGGTCCAATGCTGCAAGGCATGCGTAAACCTGTTAACGATCTGTCTCGTGGTGCTTTGGTAGACGATATTGTCTATACCATCGCTCTGACAGCGATTCAGGCGAGCCAAGAACAGCAATAATGTCTGGTTCGTAAAAAAAGCCCTCACTTCAAGTTTTGAAGCGAGGGCTTTTTTATATTGTCATCCAGAATCAGCATAGGTTAGCGCTGATATCTGCTTACCATCAAGTGAGATGTGCTCTGCCATGCGGAGACAGTAAATCCAACTCAGGGCCAGCGGGAACCACCTGTGTCGGATTAATCCCTGTATGACTAAAGTAATAATGCCGCTTAATATGATAAAAATCTGTCGTATCTTGAATCCCCGGAATTTGATACAGCTCTCTCAGATACCCGGATAAATGCTGGTAATCGGCAATACGCTGTTTATTACATTTGAAATGTCCGACATAGACTGCATCGAAACGAATCAATGTCGTAAATAATCGCCAATCCGCTTCAGTCAACTGTTGACCAACCAGATAGCGGCTACCGGCAAGGTGAGCATCGATCTTATCCAGTGCCTCAAATAACGATTCATACGCTTCTTCATAAGCATCCTGAGTGGTTGCAAACCCACAGCGGTAGACACCATTATTCACATCCGGATAGATGCGGTCATTCCACTGATCAATCGCGGCTTGTAATGCTTTCGGATAAAAATCCAGCGAATTTCCGGTCAGGTGGTTAAACTCACTGTTAAACATCCGGATAATTTCAGACGACTCATTACTTACAATCGTATTAGTCTTTTTATCCCAAAGGACAGGAACGGTCACCCGACCGGTATAATCCGGTTTTGCCCGCGTATAGATCTGATGTAAGCGGGTATGACCGAAAAGCGGCTCAGGAATCCCGAATGTCCATCCTTCCGACATCATATCCGGACAAACAATCGTGACATCAATATGGTCATTCAACGCTTTAAGCTGACGGAAAATCAGGGTGCGATGCGCCCACGGACAAGCAAGAGAGACATACAGGTGGTAACGTCCGGATTCTGGCTGAAACGGTGCATCAGGATCATGCCTGACCCAATGACGAAATCCTGCATCCTCACGAACAAAACGCCCTTGCTGGCTCTTGGTGTCGTACCAAACATCATGCCATGTACCTTCAATAAGCTTTCCCATACATTCCCCCCTTATCTCTGTATAAGTCGATTATAGGAAAATACAACCCGGTTCAACACTCACCATCTCTGGCTTTCATATTCAAATAATTCGAATGAACGACCAACGACATCTAAATAAAACTATTTCAATAAAAAGCATGTCAATAAAACGTATAAAAATAAATCATCAATGGTGAATTATATTATTCACATCATTTTAAAATATCGAAAAAATAATCACCAACCCAGTCTGTGATGTATAAAAAACATCATTCAAATAAGATGAAAAATAATAAAAATCCACATAAAAAACGAATCAAATAATAATTAAACGTTTGAGAAATGAATCAGTCTTCCCATAAAATAAGACCTTATCAGTTCGCTGTCCGCGGGCTTTCAAAGCGAGCAAGCAAGGTCTTCAATCAGTACCACAAAATAAATATAAGATACTGATAAATAACGATAAAATAATGTTATTATTATCATAATAATACGTGATCGTGTTGATATATTCAGGTAAAATAATAACCGTGTAATACACAGGAGACATCACAGTGAATACAATATGGTTAACCGGAGATGCTGTCGTTGATTTAATCCCTGACGGTGAATCTCATTATTTAAGATGCCCGGGAGGTGCACCGGCAAATGTCGCTGTTGCTATCGCTCGTTTAGGTGGAAAAAGTGCTTTTTTCGGCCGCGTCGGTTTTGACCCGATGGGTAAATTTATGCAACAGGTGTTGACTGAAGAATCGGTCAATACCAATTATTTACTGCTTGATAAAGCGCAGCGAACTTCCACTGTTGTCGTCGATTTAGATGATCACGGTGAACGTAGTTTCACATTCATGGTAAAACCAAGCGCTGATCAATTTTTAACGACCAATGATATTCCGCAGTTTCAACAAAATGAATGGTTGCATGTGTGTTCCATTGCGCTGGCAAATGAACCCAGTCGAAGTTCAACACTCGCAGCCATTCAACAGATCAAACAAGCCGGTGGCTCATTCAGTTTTGATCCAAATTTGAGAGAAGAAGTCTGGTCAAATCCTGACGAAATGATTCCGACCGTTATGCAAGCCGTGCATCAAGCTGATGTGGTCAAATTTTCCGCAGAAGAACTTACTTTACTGACAGGGACTGAAACGATTGAAGCCGGCCTACAAACATTGGCTGAATTTTCTATCCCTTTGATTGTCATTACATTAGGTGCAGAAGGGACGCTGATAGTCAGTCAGGGAGAACAGCTCAAAGTAGCTAGTCGTCCAGTCAATGTCGTTGATACCACTGGTGCCGGTGATGCATTTGTTGGGGGGATGCTCTGTCGTTTATCTGAGTTCGAACAATGGAAAAACCGAGCCACGATCATTGATGCGGTTACATGGGGTAATTGCTGTGGCGGTCTGGCTACCACACACAAAGGCGCCATGACCGCTCTGCCGCATCGTCATAAACTACTCGAACTGATTATGAGTTAATGTACTTCAGATAAAAACGGGTGAAGCGATTGCTTCACCCGTGATGTGAAAGATGTTATGAACGATAAGGCATTACTGGCGCCTGAAGTTCGTAAACCTGTAAATTCACTGTGGCATCTTTTACGGACAGTCGGGTGGCAGACTCGGGTGTAAAGGCCCGAGTCGTCATCACGGCTTCTCCATGATTGATAAAGATCTCCAGTGACGAATTATCAGCCAGAATCTGTAACGCGACATTACCGGAAGATAATTCAACTTCACGGACAGTATCCCCCTCCTCAATTTGAGTATGGGTACGATCAAGCAATAAACGATGTTTAATCGGATCAAGATAAATCTCAATATAGAACTGCTCGTCTTCAAATAAACGAAGCCGGCTTCCCCATTCAAGTTCTGCAAACAGCTCAAACGTTTTGGTGTTCAGATCGACAGCATCATTTTCTAAGCGGATATGATGTAATTCGCCCCGCAGCGCTGCCAATTCCCGTAATGGGTGCTGAACAATCTTCCCACCGACGAATTCAAGCTCACGTAATGCCGTTAGCTGGTGAATCCAGCCAGAACGACAAGTCGGATGCTTCAGTTCATCCGGTAATCCCATCCATCCGCACATCACTCGTCGTCCATCTGGCGTTTCCATACTCTGCGGTGCATAAAAATCAAAGCCGTGATCCAGCACTTGCAGTTTTGAAATTGAGATTTCATCCTGTGCGTTGAATGACACCAGAGCGATACGATTCTGATGTGGGACGGTATTTAATTCACTTTCAGGTTGAATCCCTTGCGGTGCAAAAACGAAACAATCCTGACCATTCACACTGAAAATATCCGGGCATTCCCACATATAACCAAAATCACCAAGTTCATGGCCATACAGATTATCAAATTGCCAATGACGGAGATCGGTGGAATGGTAAACCGCTAAACGACCTTGCATCGCTGTGGTTTGTGTGCCGAGAAACATCATCCATTTACCATTTCGGTAAATGATCTTCGGATCTCGGGTGTGCTCAGTCACGCCCGGTGGTAATTCCCGAATCACAGGACCAATTTTATGTAGCGGTTCTCCCGCTTGTGAGATCGCGGCACACTGCATGGTCTGACGATAGCGCTCTTCACCCAGCCTGACATTCCCCGTGTAAAATACCATCAACGCCTTATCCAGACTGACGGCATGACCAGAATAAACACCATGACTATCGAACCAATCTGACGGTGTCAGCGCAACATCAACCCATCGCCAATTCAGTAAATCGTCACTCAATGTATGGACCCAATACTTATCCGTATGGGCACAGCCAACTGGAGACCACTGGTAGAATAGATGGTACTGCCCGTCATGGAAGATAAATCCATTGGGATCATTCAATAACCCGCGAGGGGGAGCGATATGCCAAGACGGACGATAATGACAAGCAACCGGTTGTGCCAAATCGATTAGTGGTGTTCTTTGATGGGCTTCAATGGCTCTTCCCAGACGGAATAAAGCATCTTCATTCACGGTCGCATCAGATAAGTCGGTGAGATGCCATTCTCCCAATACGGTTTCAAGCACAACCTCAGCAGGCAAATCCTGAATGACATCCGGATCTCGGACAGCGAGAGAAACATGATGTTCTGGCAACAGTACCCGGTAGATATTACTGACGCCGCCAGCCAACTCGATGAGATCTTCTAAGCACATGTATCGATAATCCTATATTTCTGGGAACGTTCTCAAAATATAGATCTGTTCAAAAAATGCAAGAGAACACGACGAATTGGTCATACCAAATTCGTATTATGTGAACATTGGCACAACTCTTCACGAGTCAACAGGTTTCACGATCAATATTCTCGAAGGTCAACACGACTTTGCTCATTTCTTTACCACGCCCCTCAATTCGGTCGAGCAGCATTCTCGCTGCATTTTCTCCGGCTTTGTCGAAAGCGTAATTAAACGTTGAAAGTGATGGACTACTGATATACGCCAACTCATCATTACCAACCCCCAGCACTTTGACCTGCTCTCCGGCTGGAATCCCCATCTCCCGCATCGCTTTAATCGCCCCGACAGCAATTCGGTCTGTCGCACAAAATAGTCCATCGGTTGCCGGATATGCCTGTAAAAACTCACGTGCCAGCTGATAACCGGATTCAATCGAGAAGTCACCGTGGGCATGAAAGATGACTTGTTGATGATGCATTTGCAAAGACTTTTCCAGCCCCTGGGATCGGAGCTCATCGACGGCAAGGTCATCCGTTTGTACACCAATAAACCCAATCTGTTGACATCCTTGCGCGAGTAAACGCTGCCCGGCTTCATAGCCGACGCGAAAATCATCATGGAGAATACTGGGAATGTCATATAAAGAGCCATCCTGACCGATGAGCACCACGGGGACGGATGACTGTTGGATGGCTTTAATCAATGGCATATCCAAATGTGTCGCAAAAAACACAATCCCTTCAACCCGCTTCTGGTTAAAAATCTGGATATACTCAAGCTCTTTACTATGATTCTGATGGGTATTGGCCAGCAGAACATGTTTTCCCGCAGGTTCAAAAATAGCTGTCAAGCCGTCGACACCCTGTGCAGTTGCATGTGATGAAACCCGCGGAACAATGACACCAATAAGATTCGTTTTCTGGGATTTTAAATCTTTTGCGACCTGATTGACTACATACCCACATTGAGAAACAGCTTCTAATACCTTGATCTTAGTCGCTTTTTTCACGCCATATTCATTGTTAATCACACGTGAAACTGTTGATTTTGAAACACCAGCCAACCTTGCGACATCATGTAAACTCGCCATTCCGCTTCCTTATACCTTTGGAATCTATTGCAATCACACCCAGGTGCCTACAAAAACTGGGGATAAAGTGTCACCTTCAATCGTGACAACGTGATTTTACCCTTGTTTTCATCATAATTCGTCGCTCCATTAGCGATCTGACTCACATAATAGTCCACATGGTTTTGACCATTTGTTAATTATTGACAAAAATCCAAATTGCAAACGTTCCCAAAACATAAAATTATTTGTACACAAAAATATTATCCAATAACAGAATCGGAGTAAGTTATGGACTATCCAGTTATCGCGAAACAGCTGCTAGAGCATCTGGGTGGCAAACAGAACATCCAAGCATTGGCACATTGTGCAACTCGTTTAAGACTAGCACTCAAAGACGAATCAGTGATCAATGAAGATGCAATTAGCGAAATCGAAGGCGTCAAAGGTCAATTTAAAGTCGCAGGGCAATACCAAATCATTTTTGGTTCCGGAATTGTCAATCAAGTGTATGCAGCCATGTCAGAAGCAACCGGCATGGCTGAGATGTCAACCAATGATGTGGCACAAGCTGGTGCCAAAAAACAGAATATTGTCCAGCGTGCAGTCAAAGGTCTGTCTGATATTTTCATCCCCATTATTCCTGCAATTGTTGCCGGTGGTTTATTGATGGGGATATTTAATGTCCTCACGGCCAAGGGTCTGTTCATTGATGGGCAGTCGTTGATTGACGCCAATCCGGGACTGGCTGACCTTGCCAGCATGATCAATACTTTTGCCAATGCGCCATTTGTTTATTTACCCATTTTACTGGCATTCTCCGCAACCAAAAAATTCGGAGGTAACCCTTTCCTTGGTGCCGCACTGGGGATGCTGATGGTTCACCCGGATTTACTCAATGGTTGGGGATTCGGTAGTGCGTCCGTCCACGGTACAATTCCGACATGGAATATTTTAGGCTTCGAGATTCAGAAAGTCGGCTATCAAGGCTCGGTACTCCCGGTTCTTGTTTGTGCATTTATTCTGGCGAAGATTGAAAATAGCCTGCGGAGAGTGATCCCTTCAGTTCTGGATAATCTGCTCACACCACTACTGGCACTGTTCGTGACTGGCTTCCTCACTTTCACAGTCGTCGGCCCGTTCACACGAGATTTAGGTTTCTTATTAGGTGACGGTCTGAACTGGTTATACGAATCAGCAGGTTTCATCGGCGGGGCAATTTTTGGCTTAATCTATGCGCCTTTCGTGATTACCGGTATGCATCACAGTTTCATTGCGATTGAAACGCAACTTTTGGCTGATGTCGCAGTCACGGGCGGTACATTTATCTTCCCAATCGCAGCGATGTCCAATGTTGCTCAGGGGGCGGCATCTCTCGCTGTCGGTATGATGACCCGGGATCAAAAACTAAAAGGGATTGCAATCCCATCAGGGATTACAGCACTACTCGGTATCACAGAACCAGCAATGTTCGGTGTTAACTTAAAAATGCGCTATCCTTTCATTGCAGCAATCACCGGTTCGGCAATCTCCAGTGCTTTCATTACCTTTTTCCATGTTAAAGCACATGCACTGGGAGCTGCGGGTTTACCGGGAATTATTTCCATCAATCCGGCAAAACTCAGCTATTATATAATTGGTATGGTAATTTCGTTTATTACGGCCTTCGGACTTACTTATGCTCTAGGTGTGAGAAACAAAGCAAAACAGCAGACGAAAGCTGTGGCTTAGCCAACTCCACTACTCCCCCAAGCCCATCAATGATGGGCTTTTTAAACCACTTCATGACTGAGATGTTTCCCTATCTATCTCAACAGCGGTGAAACTGATATACACATCTCTCCCGGTTGCCAGCTCTTCAACATGATAAGGCCATTGATAGTGTTCGATAATACAACTGGTCAAATGCAGTCCCAGACCAAATCCAAGACTTTCATCCGTTTCGCCAATACCACTGCAGTTTCTAATTTTGACGGTCTGCCCTAACTGAATAATTTCGACCTGACCATGATAAGTATGCTGAAAAGCATTTCTGATCAAATTCCCCAACACAATTCTGACCATCCCTAAAGGCAATTGAGAACTGGCGGGTTCCGTTTCGATGACAATATCAATTTCTTTATCACGTACCAGATAATCCAGCTCATAGCGAATCTGGTGCACTAATTTTTCCAGATCCACATGTTCCGTCGATAGATTGTCAAACTTGCCCCGATTCAGCCAAAGCAGCGTTTCACATAGTTCTGTCATGGTCATACCCGCCCGGAGAATCCGATCCAGCACTTCCTGTTGCTTTTCTTGCGTCCCCTCTTTTTGCAAGAGGCGTTTCATCAACTGACTATTACTTCGGACCACCGAGATAGGTGTTCTCAATTCATGGCTGGCATGCGACAAAAATTGTTTCTCTCGATTCAGGGCCGTTTGTACTGATTGCAAACTTGAATGAATAATTTCAGCCAGATTGTTTAACTCGTTATAGTAAAAATCAGGCGCAGCACGATTGAGGTTGCCGGAAGAGAGTTCTTTCGCCCAGTCAATGAGACGCTCAACCGGAATGGCAATCCGGTGTAATAGGACCACCATAATCAATGAAAAGAGGGTAATCGCAATAATGGCGTAAATCAGAATGCGCAAATAATAATTTATATCCGCATTATTTTTCTGGAGATGAGAGAGGATATCGGTAAACACCCAAGAGATATAGAATGTCCCTTGTGGCGCATGATCATAACGCAAAACATAAGCAGCAGCGGTCGGAATATCAAACCAGTTATCCCGTTCCACATATTTGCCAAAAGCCTGATGAGTCTGCAATTTCGGGATGTGTTCCCTCACCAGTTCAGGAGTATCTTCCCAATGTTGATAAACAGCAAACCCCTGCAGTTGATTCGGATGCACCTCTGAACCTGCAATTTCCCGTGCCATTTGGGTCATACCATAACGAATCGTCACGTCAGACCCCTGGATAAAGAAACTGGCAGCTAAGGTAGAAAAAACAAGCACCACCAACGCACCAACTGAAATCACGGCAAATAAAAAATAAATTTTCAGACTACGACGAATTCGCATATCAATCTTCCGCCGCTTTGATAGCAAAACCAAAACTGGGAATGGTATGGATCAGTGGTTTGCCCCCCTCTTTATTGACTTGTTTGCGGAGGTTGAAGATATGAACCTTCAAACTGTTGCTATCAGGTTGTTCACTCCCCCAAACCGTCTGGATAAGTCTTTCCCGGGAAACGGTCGAGGGTGACTCACGCATCAGAATTTCCAGAATTTTAGTCGCAATCGGAGAAAGCTTCAGCAACTCACCGTCCCGGCGAACTTCTTTGACAGCCAAATCTAACTCAAGATCTTCAACGACTAGTTTGGAAACCTGACCGCTCTTTCTTTTCGAGAGAACTTTCACCCGCGCGATCAACTCTTCCATTTCAAACGGCTTCACCAGATAGTCATCTGCACCCTTCGAAAATCCTCGTAGTTTATCGTCAAGCGTATCCTTGGCGGTCAACATCAGAATCGGGACTTGAATGCCTTGAGAACGCACTCGTTCACAAACAATCAACCCCTCTATTTTAGGTAGGTTTAAATCCAGCACAATCACATCATATGTATGGCTGGTGATGAGATTATAGCCAATCTGCCCATCGGCTGCATAATCCGCTTCAATGTCCTCAAGCGCCATGTAATCGATGATAGCTGTCGCCAAATCTAAATCATCTTCGACAAGTAATACTTTCAGCATCTGAAATTCTGATCACCCTCTTGCCCGCAATTTTTACCTGACTGCTACATCACATGATAAGCATCTTCAGGTTACGTGTGTCAATATCCACACGCAATGTAATAATATTTTGGTTAAGAGTCGGTTAACTTCATCAAGAAGCTGAACAATTATGCCGCTGCGCGATTGATACAACCTGAACGTAATGTGCGGACAAAAGGAATGCCCTGCTGATCATGAGTCACTTCAGCATTCACGCCATACACATCTCGAATCAACTCTGGGGTTAATACCACTTGTGGCGCGCCTTGTGCAACAACTTTGCCTTGTTTCAGAACTAATAAATGATCGGCATACTGTGCGGCAAGATTCAAATCATGCAGCACCATCAGAGTCACCCAGCGCTGGCTTTCCGTCCGTTCAGCCAGATGGTCCAGTAACACATGTTGAAAATGAAGATCCAGTGCACTTACTGGTTCATCCAGCATTAAAATTTCAGGACGGCGCATCAATGCCTGCGCAAATAAAATCATCTGACACTGTCCGCCACTCAATGTCCGGACATCCTGATTCGCCAGATGTAATAAACCAATCTGCTTTAATGCGGTCAGCGCGTCTTCCAACATTCGATCATCGACCCGCAGACTCAATGCATCCAATTGCCCCAGTAAGACGACTTCTATCACCGTCAGGCTGACATCAAGGCGGATATCCTGAGGCATATAACCAAACTGCTGACGCCAGGCTGAAATTTTCTTGTGCTGAAGTATTTGGTCGCCAAAAACGATCTCTCCGGATTGGGGACGAATATCGCCAAATAGCGTCTTCAACAATGTGCTCTTCCCTGTACCATTCGGGCCGATAATGACGCTCACTTGACCGGGCTGAAGGCTAAAACCCATCTGTTCCGCCAAGGTTAACCCATCAATATTTAAATTTAAGTCAGTCACATGAAGCATTACTAACGCCTTTTACTAATAATGAGCCAGAAGAAAAACGGAACGCCGATAATTGCGGTAACAATCCCAATCGGAAACAGCGCTCCGGGAACAATCACTTTAGAAAGAACCGATGCACTGGAGAGTAAAAAAGCACCGATCAGAAAAGATAATGGCAGGAAAAAGCGTTGATCTTCCCCAACCAACATCCGTGCAATATTCGGTGCGACAATCCCGACAAAGCCAATAATGCCGACAAAGCTGGTTGCTGTGGCAGTCATCACCGCAACAATAAACAGGGTTTTCAGGCGCAAGCGAGCCACATGAACACCGAGACTTTTAGCCCGCTCTTCTCCGAGTCGCAGCGCGGTCAGTTTCCAAGAGTCTTTCAATAACATCAATAAACAGACGATCGTCACGGCCGCTGTAATAAGCAGGTTTGTCCAAGTCGCTTTCGACAGACTGCCAAATAGCCAAAATAGGATCTGCTGGCTCAATTCAGGAGAAGAAACAAACTGAACCAGTGACAACAATGATTGAAACAGGAACAGTAAGGCAATCCCGGCCAGAATTAACTGTCCGGAGGTGATATGGCGCATGGTTGCCAACGCAAACAAAAAGCAAGCAGAGAGCATACAGCAAAAAAAAGCGCCCAGCGGTACGGCAACGTATGATTCGAGCCCCATCGAGTCCATATAAAGCATCAACGCTGCACCAAACCCGGCGGCGGCGGCCATTCCCAATGTATAAGGACTCGCCATTGAATTATTCAGCAGCGTTTGCATCTCTGCACCACCAATGCCGAGTGAGCCACCCACAACCACGGCCATCAGAGCAATGGGTAATCTGAGGTTGGTCACGATAACTTGTGTCATCGGATCCACTGAAACAGGGAAACCCAACCACTGCAACAAGGCATTACCAACCCGTGAGATGTCAAGCATCGACGGCCCGGTGGCGACATCGAAAATAAACGAAGCAACGAGTACCGCTAAAATGGTACCAATCACCGTCCAACGCCTTTTTTCGTTGGCTCTTTGCTTCGCAACAGCATCAAGCATTAAATCGACTTGCATGTTTTAACTCCGGTGACAATATGGTCCGAGCAAACCATAACTTCTATCATGAATTGGTAATACGAACAGCAAAGTCCCCGCCATACCATCGTCATACGTTTCCCATTTACCCTGATCAGAATCGCGAACCACTGATGATACTCAGCTTAATCTAAGAAATCAGAAAGAGACTGCATTATATCTAAACAAATATGAGAGTCATTCTTATTTTCAAAAAAATATTATATCAGTCTGCTGAAGTCAGTTGATATCGTATCGATTCGATGTTTAAAATCACTCACGCTCACACAGCAAAACGAACATGACCCTCACAGCACAATCTAAAGGACATACCGATATGATTCCGTCTTCTCCATCATCGATTCCGGTTGTGCTGACCATCGCAGGCAGCGATAGCAGCGGTGGCGCAGGGATTCAGGCCGATATCAAAACCATCTCTGCAACGGGCTGTTATGCCTGCTCAGTGATGACTGCCTCCACCGCTCAAAACACCCAAGGCGTATTTGATGTATTACCACTTCCCGTCAATCATGTGATTCAACAGCTTGATGCGGTGTTTTCAGACTTAAATATTGTGGCCGTCAAAATCGGGATGCTCGCCAATGCAGAGATTGTCGAAGCAGTCGCCAACAAACTTCAGACCGTTCGTCCCCGCCATTTGGTTATTGACCCGGTGCTGTTATCAACCAGTGGTCGAATGTTACTGAGTCAAGACGCCTTGCAGCCATTACAAGACATGCTGTTACCAATGGCAGATTTGGTCACACCAAATCTGCCGGAAGCGGCCGTACTACTGGGCTATCCGACCAGTGATTCAGGGGAAAGACGAATCCGGCCGCGCCCCGAGATGATCGCGGATTTACAGCGACTCGGTTTACCTGCCATTTTACTCAAAGGTGGTCATGCCGATGACCCGCATTACAGCCAAGACTGGCTGATCACTGCATCAACGGCAACGATGTTCAGTGCCGCTCGGATTAACGAATCAAATACACATGGCACAGGCTGTACACTCTCTTCAGCCATTGCCGCTTATTTGGCTCGTGGCGATTCACTCTCTTCAGCCGTCGAAGCAGCTAAAACCTACATTTCCGGAGCCATTCGTCATGCAAGTCAATTGGATGTCGGTCAGGGGAAAGGACCGTTACATCATTTCTATCAACACTCTTTCGGTCAATGAGCACTCTTTCAGCCAACGAACACTCTTTCTTTCGGCCAACGAACAATCGTTCAATCATCGATCAGCCCATCAAGCACTCAGACATATCCTGCATCACCCAATATAAACCGTAATCGGCATACTGGTCTGTTTCTCGATTGACTTCAGCCGGGATAATAATGCGGCGCTGATGGCGTTTCCGGCGGTGAGCATCAGATTGCCGTTGGGGAGATAGAGATCGCGCTTGATCACCATACCCGGTTTAATTTCACTCAACCCGATACAGAGCTCAACACCGTCTTCAACCCGACCGGGTTGTTTCAACATCTCAAGGTACACATCAACCACCTGAGGATCATACAATTCACCCGCCTGTTGCTTCAGATATCCTTGCGCACTTCGGGTGGTCATTCTCTTCGGGTTATAAGGTGAAGCGACGTAAAAATCGTAGTCTTTCACCACTTTAATGATTCTGGCACTAATAGGGATTTCCGGCCCTCGCAGATGGTCCGGCCGTCCCAAACCATTATAGAGTTCATCCTGATGACGAATAATTTCGACCAATGGCTCAAAGCGCTTAATCCGTTCGACAATCGTTGCCCCGACGACCGCATTTGCACTCGGTGAAACCGGAACCTGACTTTCCGGATCGACTTTGGCCATTTCAATTTCAGCGTCCCGGGCACCGATCAAACCAATCTGATGCATGAGGCCACATAAATAGATATGGCCAATTTCTGTCTCCGATAATTTCAGACGTTGCGCGACAGACTTCGCCTGATTGGCAATTCGCTCAGCGTGATCCGCGGGGAACCCTGTTCGATGCTGAATAATCGCTGTCACCATGCCCAAAATATCTCTGAACGTTTTGTTGCGACTCTTCAGCAACATTTCCAGCCGAGAATTCGACGAGCTTAATGCTTGAGTTCTTTCCTGAACTTGTAATTCCAGTTGATGATTAAAATCGGATAATTTTTGGTTGGATGTTTCCAGCGCCTGATTCATCGTTTCAAGCTGTTGATTGCGTTCTTCAAGTTCTTCCGATAATCGCTCTTTTTCTTTGGTTAAGCGGAAAAACTCAGCGGACTTCGCAATGATCAGTTTTAAATTTTCATTGTCCCAAGGTTTACTGATGTAGGTATGAATGCCACCAGTATTCACAGCTCTCACGGTAGACTGGATATCACTGTATCCCGTCAGGAGAATACGAATCGCATCCGGTGCAATTTCTTTCGCCTGAGATAAAAACTCCGCACCATCCATCTCAGGCATTCGCATATCGGAAATAATGATTGAGACTTCATTCTCTTTCAAATACGCCAATGCTTCCCGACCATCACTAAAACTCACGACATCATAATCAAGACGAAGCACCCGATTAAGTGCTTTGAGAATATCATTTTCATCATCTAATAAGAGCAGTGTCAGTCGATCTGACGCTGTAGCATGACTTTCCATGATGATCGCTCCTGCTTCTGTTCGTTTATCAGAACAATATTAGGCTGGTTCTGATAAGCTCGGACTATCAACCCCGAATCACCGCCAAAAGAATTTTCTCTGTAAGTAATTCAATTATATTATACTTTTCAAAGATTGGTTAAAAATGTAGCGAATGCTGCCATACCCATATGATTCGGCCCTCAGTGGGCCTTGAACTTCCTGACGTAAGATTTGATAACCGAACCCTGACCATCACAGTCCACACAAAACTCATCTCATGCATATCCGGTTAAGGCATGCTAACAATACAAGGTAACCGAATCACAGCCTGAGTCCCCTTGCCTAACTCAGATTCAATCGCAATAAGGCCGAAGTGTTCTTCAATAATTTCTTTGGCAACAGAGAGTCCTAATCCGGCACCGCTCCCCACCTTCTTGGTGGTAAAAAACGGTTCAAAAATATGTTGCAAATGTTCCTCTGAAATCCCTTGACCATTATCTTGAATCGATAAACAAAGATTACGCTTTCTCGGGATAAGCACACTGGTCTCATATGTCAACCGAATACAAATAACGCCATCCGTATGTGTAATCGATTGGAAAGCATTCATAATCAAGTGGATAAACGCCTGTTGCAGTTTGTTGGATTGCCCTTTGACATACATGGGTCGCTCTGGTGCCTGATAATCAACCCTGGCCCGCATCTTGAGTTCACCAAGGAGCAGACCCAACGATGAACTAATCACATCCCGCAAGTCAACAACCCCGATATTTGAACTGGATACATGGTTATAGACATTCAAACTCGACACAACATTCTGAATTCGGGTGAGTCCTTCGAGTGTCTCGGAGATAATAGCCGCACTATCATCCAGCATCTCTGCTACAAATGGTTTTCGTGTCTCAGACGATGTCGATACAAATTGTTTAAATTCGCACATATAGGCACTGAGCGTCCCTAAATTACTCATGATGAATCCCAAAGGATTATTAATTTCGTGCGCGACCCCCGCTGCTAATTTTCCTAAAGAGGCAAATTTCTCAGTCTGTTCGACATCCCGATTGTGATACATCATCTCGGTCGATGTAATATAAGTGAGTGCAATCTTCACCACTTCAATAATGTAGTGTAATGCCCCTAAACTGTTTTGCTGCCACAACGTTTCAGACTGGGAAGTAAGTAGCATCATATAGTAACGAGAATGAATCTGAACCGTCACAACCAGCGCTTTGCTCATCGTCGGGAAAAAAGGCGCATAGTGTTCAGCCCAGAATCTGGAGCGTTCGAGTTGCTCAATAAAACAAAACTCATCTTGAGTGAACGTCGGAAAGTATTGCTCTCGGACCGAGCCAGTCAATTGCGGGCGAGAACGTATCAAACGCAGAGAATCTGGCTCATGGATCGCAAATAGATAAATGTCCGTATCTGCAAAGGTCTCGCTCATAAAGTCCACAAACAGATCGAGACTGTCATCCTGACTTTCTGATGTCAGCATCAGCCGCAGCGTATCCAGAGCAAGTTCGGGTTCTGCACACAACAAATCCTCCTCAGAGAATATCACCGGCTTGACTTGAATGTCGTTTTCTATTGACGAATGTCCCACATTATCTATCCTTCAGTGTTCAGGCCAAAACCAGAAAACGCAACTCAGCTTGTTGCTTGTTCAACGGCTTCATCAGTTGCAGTCACTTCATCGATAGGGAGCTGAATGATAAACTCACTGCCGGCTCCGATCTTACTCTGAACGGCAATGGTTCCCTTATGTGCTTTAATAATCCCATAAGAGACCGATAATCCCAACCCAGTTCCGGATCCCACGGCTTTCGTGGTAAAGAAAGGATCAAAGATGCGATCCTGAATATCAGGAGGAATACCGGTCCCCGTATCACGAATCCGAATCTCAACATAACGTTCATTGGTTTCATGGACGGAGATATGAATCGTCCCTTCCCCTTCAATCGCCTGACTGGCATTCAATAAAATATTCAGCAATACCTGATTGATTTGCATGGGTTGACAATAAACATCTGGAATATCAGTCTGATAATCTTTTTCAATCTCAATATTGTACTTAATCTCGTTATGAATGATTTTCAGTGTCGATTCAATGCCATTCACAAGGCTGGCATACCCCCATTCCGAACCATCAACATGTGAAAAATCTTTCAGGTTCTTCACAATAGACATCACTCGGGATGAACCTTCCAGTGACTCCTGAATTAAATCTGATGTGTCTTCCAAAATAAAACTAACTTGCTGCTGCTGTAAAACCGCTTGGCAATGCTCTGCCAACGCACTATCGCCACCTTCATCAATCATCTCTTTCATCTTCTCAATGACTTGAGCCAAGCGCTGAAAGTAATCATGCAAAGTCTGAATATTTGACGTGATAAAACCAACCGGATTGTTGATTTCATGAGCTATCCCTGCTGATAACTGTCCAATCGATGCCATTTTTTCAGATTGAATCAACTGCCCTTGCGTCTCTTCCAGTTTCTTAATCAACATTTTTTGTTCTTGATGTTCGATTTCCAATTGTTGAGAAATATTCCGCAGCTGAGATTGCTGGCTGGCTTGGATGGTCACGTCATAAATACAAAGACAGACATGCTCAATCGAGCCATTTTCATTATGGATAGGAATCACTTCCAGATTTTGGAACATTTGTTCTTCTTCACCTGATACGGGTCGAGAACTTTTGAAGGGTAAGACGTGTGGTTTTTGTTCCCATGACGAAAAACTCGATGACTCAATCACTAATGCAGTATCAATTTTTCGTTTCAGATAATCAGCGGAATGAGGAAAAAGCGTCAGAATATTCTGCCCTTGGATCGCGCCACCGGCATGAATCACCCGTGACTGAAAATACTCATTAGCTTTAACAATTAAGTAATCATTGCGAATAATACACAATGCAAAATTGAGCTGGTCTAACAAATCTGACAGTAATAACCTACTTTTAGCCATACTGACTCCTATAATAATTCATCAAGGCGCTCAAGCATTCGGTCTAAGTCTCTATCCGCAAAACAAATAATTGTTCTCGCTGCAAATGAATCTTTTTCAATCAAAAACGAAATTTCCATAATCAGAGAAAGTTTCCATTCAGAGACGGGTAAAGGCTGTCTCGAAGGTTCAAATAACACTGGCGGTTGAATTTTAGTTTTGACATCGATTTGTTCACACAACCCCTTGAGACTCGCCCCAGACAAAATATTTGAGATATCCAAAATACTTTCATCGACATTAATTGAATCGGAAGCATACCCTTTGACGCGATTCAGATCCGCCACAACCTGTTGGCATCCGAGACGACTGATTAAGGTAATCAGCTCACCATCCATCCCACCAAAAAAGGATTGTCGCGTATAATAGTAATCTGACTCTGATTTTCTCAGACGAGTTAAATCTTCATCAGTAGCTAAACGAATACTCGGCACAGAGATCGTGACATGGAGATCCAATAAAGTCGCGAGTTTATTCGCTGCTCTCCCCATCGATATATTCATAAACTCTTGAAGCGCATCTTGGTGATCGGCAGATAAAACCGTATTCATAACAATCCTACCTCATGTAATACATGTTTCAATTGTGTCGGGTCTAACGGTTTCTGAATAAATGACGCGGCCCCTAATTGTTTTACTTTATCCTGGGAATACGGTTGGATGTCTGCGCTAATCACGATGACGACCGTTTTAGCATCAATTTGATGCAGGTGTTCCAAAACCTGAAAACCATCCATTTCAGGCATGGTTAAATCGAGAAACATGACATCCGCCAACCCCTGATTATAATTACTGATCGCCTCTTTCCCATTTGACGCTTCATGAATACTCACATCCCACTGCTCAGGTAACGCTCTCATGACTGACTTCCGCGACATTTTTGAATCATCTGCTATCGTTACATTGATTGCCATTGGTATCTCCCTTACATTCAAGAAATCATCTGTGATATAGTTTGTCATCATATTGTTTTTAAAGATTTTATTATGCTATTTCTAATAATGGGATTAACGCCAACACCGCGTCACTGACAGCATTCGGTAATTGCTTAGCGATTTGCCTGAATTGTTCTTCTGTCTTGAATTTCTCAATGATGTAAGCCAGACCGACAATACTGCCATACACGACTGTCTCATCCTGACTGAGAAAATCAATATGGCTCTGAGATAAGATCATATCACCGATATCAATATCATATCCCCATAAAATCAGCAGATAAGCAGCCGCAACGTGGTGGTCATGGTAACCATCCTGCAACCCCAAATAGGTCCTGATATTTTCAAACGTTGCACCTTCTTCCAGCACGAGCAACGTCCCGATAGACGTTAATAGACTGGCAACAAACACTTTATCCTGTTCACGGCGGGCAAAACTCATCTCTTTCGCGATCAATCGTGCAATCGAACCGACTCTGAGGGCGCGTTCTGCAACCTGCTTATGCTGACTCGGTGAAACCCGGTGATGAGGAATTTGCGTTAATAAAGAAACAGCAATCGTTTCAATTAATGTCGCCCCCAATCGGCTGACCGCTTCAGACAGTGAATCCGTATGTCTTCTGAATCCGAAATACGATGAATTGGCAATTTGAAATATCCGGGCAACTAAGGAGGGTTCATGACTAATCACCTCCGCCATTAAATGCATGTCACAATTCGGTGAGGCAATCACACTCTGTAATTCCTGAACGGTATGCGGCAATACGGGCAAACCAGATAAAGATCCTAACTTCTGACGACACTCCGCATTAAACGGCATTTTATGTAAGCGTTCGGCACACTGAAACAGGTGCTCAAAATCATCCTGAGTAAATGGTTTGGGTAAAACGAAATGGGCATAACCGTGTGCTTTTTGAGGCAATCCTTGGGTTGTATCACCTGTCAACAGTACCCGGATAGACTCCGGTAAATTCATTTTGACTTCATTAAGTAACACATCACCACGCTTCTTTGGCATCAACAGATCAGAAATAAATATTGCAGGATGTTCAATGTCAGAGTCAGCCATGATCTCTTCCCACCGCATCGGTTCATCGAGGAGAAGAAACCGCCATTCGGGACGCAAACGACGAACCAACCGGCCAATGGCTTTTAACATAAACTCATCATCATCAACACATATCACTTCAAGACTTGCCATACCCCAACCCTTAACCCACAGAATCTAAATAATGATGAATCTCTTGTGTCAGCTCATGACACCATTGTTCAACGACACTGAGCCGAGTCGTCTGCAAACAAATATTATCCGTTTCATTGAGCGAGTCCGTTTCAATCTGCTGAAGAAATTCAGCTAGCTCATCTGCACCGATAAAGCGTGCTGATGATTTCATCCGATGAGATGTCATTCTGACATGTTGTATATCACCTTCCTGCCAATAGGAACGTAACTGAGACAATGATTCGTCCAGTGAGGTTAGATAACCACTGAGCATCTCACTGACATTCTCTTCACCAACCATGTCCGCAACCCTTGTCGGCTGGAAATACTGTAAGTCCGCCATGATGATTCCCCAAGATGACTGAGCTAAAATCGATACGTAATATTTACGAACGCTGTTTTCTCAATGCGTTAGGTTTAGTGTAGCTGATTCTCAGCAACGCGAAGGGACAAAACAGTGCGCCTGTTAACAGAAATCCCGATGTTCAGTCAGGGAAAAATAAAAAATCCCCCGAAAGTTACCTTTGAGGGATCAATCGATACCATCAGCATCACAATCTATTGTCGATAGCGCTACTCAGCAATCCCTGACAACGCCTCTTTTATCGTCACATCAATCGGTGTGCTCGGACGTCCTAAGAGCAAACGGAGATCGTTCGACGAACTCAATAGATCGCCCGCCGCCGCCCCGGTTTCAGCGTTCCCTAATACCATTGAAAATGGTGCCGGAACCCCCGCACTTTCCAACGCTTGAATATAGTCGGATTCAGACAGATTCTGATAAGTCATTGGTTGTCCTGTCGCTTTAGACAAATAATCCGCAAATTCAGCCAGTGTGAAACTCTGATCACCCGCCAGTTCGTAGATTTTACCGGCCTGTCCCTCATGTGTCAGGACATGAGCGGCAGCTTCAGCATAATCGCGACGGGGGGCAGAGGAAATACGCCCCTCTCCGGCACATCCAATCATCACGCCCTGTTGCAGAATCGCAGGGATCCCCATGGTATAGTTTTCCGAATACCAGCCATTTCTCAAAATCACGGCGGGGAGTGCGGACTCTTGAATCAAAGCTTCTGTCGCGACATGTTCTTCAGCCAACATCAGGGAAGAACGATCTGCCTTCAAAATACTGGTATAAGCCAGTAAGGTCACGTGCGCGGCTTTCGCGGCTTCAATCACGGTGCGATGCTGGGCAACGCGCTGTCCGACTTCACTGGAAGAAATCAGCAGCACTTTGTTCACACCGGCAAACGCATCCCGCCATGACTCAGGTTGAGTGTAATCTGCATACCGCACCTGAACCCCAAGTTTCGCCAAGTCCTGTGCTTTATGAACATCGCGCACTGTCGCGACAATTTGTGATGCAGGGACTTGTTGTCGTAAAGCCTCAATCACGAGACGGCCAAGCTGGCCGGTTGCTCCGGTAATCGCTAGCATAACTTCTCCTTTTGCTTTGTTATCTCAAAATCAATCACGGCCTCATTCACCATTAAACATCACAGATTAACCGACGTATCACGGACTGATTGCTCACAAGGCCAACTGATCCTATACTAGAATCAAAACTAACTTTTAGTAAGTACATACAAAAAGGTAAGTATGAAAAAAACATCTCAGCTTGAACAATATCAGCGCGGCAATGTCTTTATCGCGCAATGTCCGTCCCGGGAGGTACTCAACCATATCACCAGCCGGTGGGGAATTTTGGTATTGGTTGCTCTGAATGACGGCGCACGACATCGCTTTAGTGGACTCAAGAAGAGAATTACGGGGATTAGTGAAAAAATGCTGTCACAAACACTGCAAACTTTAGAACGCGATGGTTTTCTGACTCGGATTGCCTATCCTGTGGTACCGCCCCATGTCGAATACCAGCTCACCCAATATGGCCACACCGTGACACAAAAAGCGGCTATCCTTGTCGAATGGCTCGAAGACAATATTATTGATATCCAGCGTATTCAGTCTCGATATGATCAAGCGCGGATGGCACACGAGTCATCACTTCAAGCAAAAAAATAAGCGTGCCAAATGCACGCTTATTCATCACAAACCAGAAATATTCAGTCTCATCATTTATTGATCGATGGTGTCCAAAACGGATGAAACCTGAGTAGACGTTTGCTGATCAGCGGCTCGCCAACCGCCACCGAGTGCTTTATATAAATTGATCCGGCTCAGCAGCAAATTCAAATGCGATGACAGTTCGCTCTCCCGGGCACTAAATAATGACCGTTGTGCGTCGAGTAGATCCATATAACTATCATTCCCTTTTTCATAGCGCATCTTCGCCAAGTCATAATAGGTTTGATTCGCAGCCATATTATTCTGTTGTGCTTGCCACTCTTCCATATAGTAGGTCTGCCCTAGCAGAGCATCAGAGACTTCTTTAAATGCAGTTTCAATCGTCTGTTGATAAGCAACCACTGACTGCTGCTTCTTAATCTTTGCCACATCCAGAGAGGCTTGATTACTGCCCCAATCAAAGATTGGTAAAGAGATAGACGGCGAAAATTGCCAATACCCAGAATCCGAGTTAAATAACCCCGACAGAGAATTACTGGCACTGCCCGCGTTTGCTGTTAAACGAATACTCGGGAAAAATGCAGCTCGGGCCGCTCCGATATTTGCGTTGTCTGCTTTAAGGGCATGTTCAGCAGCCAAAATGTCAGGCCGCTTGAGTAACAACTCTGATGAGGTACCCATTTGCAACGCTGATAGCATCTGCCCGTTTTCCTCAGGTAAACGTCCGTCAATATATTGCATAATCGGTGCACCCACTAGCTGCCGCAACACATTGTATCCTCTCGCGACCGCCAGTTTGTACTGGGCTTGTGTCGCCTGAGCACCATGCAAGGCAGTCTGACTTTGCGCGAGCGTCAAAGCATCACTGTATCCGGCATCATAGCGAGTTTGCACCAGTGACAAGGTTTCTTGATATGCGTCGACCGTCTCCGTCGTCAACTTCAACAACTCTTGATTGGTGAGGAGATTCATGTAAGCACTGGCGACTTCACTGATCAGAGCAATCACCGTACTTCGTCGAATCTCATCCTGAGACAGATAACTTTCAAGTGCCTGATCACTCAGGCTTTGAACCCGCCCAAACAGATCCAGCTCATAACTCGTCACACCGACCGTTGCCCGATACTGGGAAGTATATGACTTCCCATTCCCCGTATTCGCATCAGAAAAACGCGTTCTCGAACCACTCCCCGAGGCATCCAGCCCCGGATAGCGTTCTGCGTCCTGAATTCGGTACGTCGCTCGTAAAGAAGCAACATTCAGCAAGGTCGTTTTCAAGTTTTTATTGTTTGCCAGAGCCAGCTCAATTAGTGACTGTAACCGCTCGTCCGGCATAAATGCATGCCAGTCAGGCAGCTCTGTTTCTGCTGTCTGACTGGCTGCAACACCTTGCCATCCCTGTGTTGAAGGGACATCAGGCTGGTGATAATCCGGTGCCAGACTACAACCACTTAAAACAGCCGCAACCATCAGTGGCAGCAACTTAACTTGCATCCGTTTTATCCTCCATAGCCGACGTCGCAGAGAATTCGCTTCTAGGCTTGGTGCGGAACAATCGCATCACCAAGACAAAGAATACCGGCACAAAGAAAATCGACAGCACCGTTGCGGATAACATCCCACCAATAACGCCCCAGCCGATTGCATTTCGGCTGGCAGCACCCGCACCACTACTGAGTGCTAACGGTAAAACCCCCAGAATAAATGCAAAAGATGTCATCAGAATCGGACGTAAACGCATTCGACAAGCGTCAACGGTTGCTTTGAACAGATCCATCCCCTCATCATACTGAGCTTTGGCAAACTCAACGATCAGAATTGCGTTTTTCGCCGACAGACCAATCGTCGTCAACAGCCCAACCTGAAAATAAACATCATTCGATAACCCTTTCAAGGAGGTTGCCAACACCGCCCCAAAGATCCCCAACGGCACAATCAAAATAACCGAGAACGGGACACTCCAACTTTCATAGAGGGCGGCCAGACAGAGGAACACGATGAGCAAAGAGATCCCATACAATAACATCGCTTGAGAGCCCGACTGTCTTTCCTGATATGAAGAACCGCTCCATTCCACATCAATGCCTTTTGGCAACTGACGAACCAGTTTTTCAATCTCAAGCATCGCATCACCAGAACTCTTACCGGGCGCGGCCGACCCTTGGATATTGACCGCAGGTGAAGCATTAAAACGCTCTAACCGTGGCGAACCATAGGTCCAGTAAGTTTTCGCAAAGGTGTCAAACGGCACCATGTCTCCTTCTGCGTTACGAACATGCCATAGATTGAAGTCTTCAGGATTCATCCGAAATGGTGCATCCGCCTGAACATATACTTTCTTAATCCGTCCGTTATCGATAAAGTCGTTGACATAAGTCGATCCCCACGCTGTTGATAACGTTGAGTTAATGTCGTTAACAGCGACACCCATTGCCATCGCTTTTTCATAATCGATATCAATTCGGAACTGAGCCGTATCTTCCATCCCATTGGGTCGAACAGACATCAGATTCGGATCCTTCGCCGCCATCCCCAACAATTGGTTACGCGCCTGAATCAGAGCTTCGTGTCCGAGGTTACCGCGGTCAACCAGATACGCATCAAAGCCACTGGCTGTCCCCAACGAGATAATCGGTGGCAGGTTAAATGCAAATATTTGTGCTTCTTTAATCTGTCCCAAAGCACCCCATGCACGCCCGATAATGGCTTCGACGGACTGTGAAGGCTTGGTTCGCTGACTCCAGTCCTTCAGTTTGACGAATCCCAGCCCCATATTCTGGCCACGTCCGGCAAAACTAAACCCTGCAACCGTAAAGACCGACTCAACATCATTTTTTTCGTCTTGCAAAAAATGATTGCGGACTTTTTCCATCACATTGAGTGTCCGCTCCTGCGTTGCGCCGGCAGGTAGTTTAACCATGACCATCAAGACGCCCTGATCTTCATCAGGCAGGAAGGAGGTCGGCAATTTGTTCCACAGTAAACCTAACCCACCGACAATTAATGCATAGATCACCAGATATCTGATTTTCTGGTGAATGCCTTTTTCTACCGTGCCGGTATAGCGTACCGTTCCCTGATTAAACAGTCGGTTAAACAGGGCAATCGGGCCACGTTTCGCCTGATGACTTCCCTCCGAAAGTGGCTTCAGAATCGTCGCACACAGTGCTGGGGTGAGAATCATCGCCACTAAAACAGACAGCGCCATGGAAGAGACGATTGTCAGAGAGAACTGCCGATAAATGGCCCCGGCAGCACCACCAAAGAAAGCCATCGGGACAAATACCGCGCTCAGAACCAGAGCAATTCCGACCAGTGCACCGGTAATCTGTCCCATCGACTTACGAGTTGCTTCTAAGGGAGATGAACCGTCTTCTGCCATCACCCGTTCGACGTTTTCAACCACAACAATCGCGTCATCCACCAGCAGACCAATCGCCAGCACCAAACCAAACATTGTCAGGGTGTTAATTGAAAACCCGAAGGCCGCCATGATGCCCATCGTCCCCAATAACACGACCGGCACCGCAATGGTCGGAATCAGGGTCGCGCGGAAGTTCTGCAAGAAGAGGTACATGACCAAAAAGACCAGTACAACGGCTTCAATCAGGGTATGAACCACCTCTTCAATCGAGATTTTAACGAATGGGGTTGTATCGAATGGGTAAACAACTTTCAGCGAGCTGGGGAAGAATGGTTTCAATTCCTCCATCTTGGCACGCACAGCATCTGCGGTATCCAACGCATTGGCACCGGTGGCAAGCCGAATCGCGATCCCCGTTGCCGACGAACCATTGAACCGAGCAACTGCGGCATAACTTTCACCACCGATTTCAATGCGTGCAACATCCTGCAAACGAATTTGGGAACCATCGGTATCAACTTTAAGCAGGATATTTTTAAAATCGCTGACACTACTCAGACGTCCCTGAGCCGTGATAGTTGCAGTCAGTTGTTGCCCCTTGACTGCGGGCGTTCCACCCAATTCACCGACAGATACCTGTGTATTCTGCGCGGTAATGGCACGGAGTACATCACTGGAAGTCAGACTGAAGTTGTTCAGTTTATGTGGATCCAGCCAGATTCGCATCGCATGTTGCGCCCCAAAGACTTGGGTTTCACCCACCCCCTGAACACGGCTAATCGGATCTTTGACATTTGAGGAGATATAATCCGCGATACTGGTATTGTTCATGCTGCCATCAGATGAAATAAAACCGATCACCATCAAGAAGCTACTGGTTGATTTCGCAACCGTAATCCCTCGGGTCACAACCGACTCAGGCAGTGATGATTCAACGCCAGACAATTTATTCTGTACCTGAACCTGAGCGATATCCGGGTTCGTCCCCGTTGCAAATGTCAGATTAATAGAAAATGAACCGGACGAATCACTGTTGGAAGACATATACAACAAATTATCGATACCATTCATGTTTTGTTCGATAACCTGCGTCACACTGTTTTCCACGGTTTTGGCAGACGCACCGACATAAACACCAGAGATACTCACCGCCGGTGGTGCAATCTGTGGATACTGCTCAATCGGTAAAGTTTTGATGGACAGCACACCGGCAAGCATGATCACAATCGCAATCACCCATGCAAAAATCGGTCTGTCGATAAAAAAGCGAACCATATTTTATTGCCCCTGCTCTACCATGTTTGCCGTCACCATTGCTCCCGGACGAATTTTTTGTAATCCGCTCACGATAACTTTTTCTCCGGCTTTCAGACCAGAATCAACCAGCCACTGAGACCCGACAATCCGGTTCGTGGTGATATCACGATCTTCGACTTTGTTTTCTGCATTAATCACCATGATGTGGGCCTGACCCTTATCATCACGCGTTACCGCAGCCTGTGGGACTAAAATCGCTTTTTCACGATATTCTGTCGGTAGATCAGCTCTCACGAACAGCCCGGGCAGAAGAACTTGATCAGGGTTAGGGAGTAGCGCACGCAGGTTCACCGTACCGGTTTTCTCATTCACCGTCACATCTGCAAACTGTAAAGTCGCTTCCTGCTCAATTTTCGTCCCGTCATCCAAACTCAATTTGATACCGCTAAGCTTCTTGTCACTGCTGGCAGTTTGTTTTCTCAGTTTCAAAAGTTCATTACTGGATTGAGAAAGATCGACATACAAGGGATCAAGTTGCTGAATCGTCGCCAAATAGTTGGTCTGATTGGCGGTAACCAGCGCCCCTTCGGTGACATTTGATTTACCTATCCGTCCGGAAATCGGTGCTTTAATATGGGTATAATTTAAATTGATCTGGGCAGATTTCACAGAGGCCTCGGCAGCCATCACTGCTGCGAGTGCTTCACGGTAAGTCGCGCGTGAATCTTCATAATCTTGCTCACTGATCGCACGGCTTTTCACCAATGTCCGATAACGCTCAGCCTGCAACTTTGATTTTTCTAATGTGGCTTGGGCTGAAGCTAAACTGGCCTTGGCACTATCCAGAGTTGCATCATATGTTGCAGGGTCAATTTGGTATAACACTTCACCTTTTTTGACTATGCTGCCTTCAACAAACAAGCGTTTAACAATAATACCAGCGACCTGAGGTCTCACTTCCGCCACCCGATAGGCACTTGTCCGTCCGGGGAGACGAGCCGTCAACTCGACAGGCTGATATTGGAGCGCAACAGCATCAACTGCGACAGCTTGTGGCTTCTGTGGGCTTGTCGCTTCAGCCTTGGTGCCATCCGGTTGGCATCCGACTAGCGCAAACACCAACCCGAAGGCGACCAATGACTGGCGATAAAGAGGGAAGGTTTTCGTCATGAATTACTCTCCTAAAACTATGCTACTAGCGCTGAAGTAACATTACTTCAACGCCTCATTCCTTATTCTGTACATGATTTTGTCATCATTGTGTTCACAGTGACACCGCGAAGAATTTCTACAAACCGACCAATCAAGCAGCATCAACCGTCATTCATATGTATTTGTCATAACGCCACTTTATCAGCCGTCACAAATCATACTGTCACAAAATGACAGAGAACTAACTATATTCTAGATATTTAACGGGTTAAAGTGTGGTTAATGATGGCCGTATTTTAAGCAATTGAAGTCATTAATATAATATATTTATCAATGCAGATTCAGAACGGAAGTGACAGAATAAGAAACAGGTGGAATAAAATCATCACAAGTATTATCTGTTCTCGGATCGGTATGATGATGTAAAAACCCAATCGCCATGATTGGGTTTACAAACCGTGAACAGCTCAATTTGAATCAAGAATGTGCTTTCGCCGTTTGAATATAAATATCTCTGAGCTGCAACGCGATTGGTCCCGGCTGGCCATCGCCGACAGGCTGATCATCGATTGCAACAACCGGCCAAACAAATGTGGTTGCCGAACTGATAAATGCTTCTCTGGCTTGCATGGCTTCTTCGATGGTAAATAAGCGTTCTTCAACAGCGATTCCGGTGTCTTGAACCAGCTTCATCAAAGCTGCCCGAGTAATCCCATGCAGGATATCATGACTCAATGGTCGTGTAACCAATGTTCCTTCTTGCGTCACGATATACGCATTACTGGATCCCCCTTCAGTCACGTATCCGTCTTCAATCAGCCACACATCATCAGCGCCTGCTGCGTGTGCTGCATGTTTTGCCAAACACGCCGGCAACAGGCTGGTCGTTTTTATATCCCGGCGTTTCCAGCGGATATCTTCAAATGAAATCACTTTAATGCCGTGCTTCACTTTCGGGCAATCAACCAATGCCTTGGCTTGAGTAAATAAAACTAATGTCGGCTCAATCGCATCTTGGTAAGAAAAATCACGATCCCCTTCATTGCCCCGGGTTAATTGCAGATAGATGCCCCCTTCAACCAAATGATTTTTTTCGATCAGCGTCTGCTGAATGGACGTCAGTTGTTCCGCAGTGGCTGGCATTTTAATACCCAGCTCACGACATGAGCGTTCCAGACGAGCAATATGCCCAGCATTATCAATCAGTTTGCCATCCAATACAGATGTGACTTCATAAACCGCATCGGCAAATAGAAATCCCCGGTCAAAAATTGACACTTTCGCTTCCGATTCAGGAACATACGCCCCATCGACATAAACAATCCGTTCCATAAGTAATTTTTCCTCTATCCCCACAGTTCTGGCCCAAAGGGCAGCATTTGATTTTTTTCAAACTCAAAACCATATCTAATATCCTGACTCAGTAATAACGGCCCATCCAGATCAACGACCTCAGCGCCCTGAGCAACGACAAATGCAGGGGCCATGCTGAGTGAAGAAGACAACATACAACCCACCATAACCTGTAATCCGGCGTCCTGAGCCGCTTGTTTCAATGCCAGTGCTTCGGTCAGCCCACCGGTCTTATCAGTCTTGATATTCACCATGTCGTACCGACCAATGACACGGCTCAGGCTTTGTCGGTCATGACAAGATTCATCTGCACAAATCGGGATCGGCCGATCCAATCCGTCTAAGACCCGATCTTCATCGGCATGAAACGGCTGCTCGATCATCGCGACATTCAGCTGCTCTAATTCAGGAATCAACGCTTGATACGTTTCAACATCCCAAGCTTCATTGGCATCAAGAATAATGGTTGCCTGCGGTGAACCACGACGCACTGCACGGACGCGCTCCAAATCCTCCGGGCCACCTAGCTTCAGCTTGAGCAGCGGCCGAAAAGCATTCGCGACCGCAGCCTCTTCCATCTTATGAGGTTTATCCAGCGATAAGGTATAAGCGGTTGTCAACGCACCAGGCATCATCTGGAGCCGTGACCAAATCGTGGTTTTCCCGAGCTTACATTCCAGATCCCACATGGCGCAATCGACCGCATTCCGGGCCGCTCCCGCGGGTAATAAGGGTTGGAGTTGTTGACGGTTAATCCCACATTTAACTTCAGGAAAAACCCCTTCAATCTGTGCGATAACACTGTCAATCGACTCCCCGTAACGGTTATAGGGAACGCACTCTCCTCTCCCGGTAAACCCATTTTTTTCAATCTCAACCACAATCGTTTCAGCGGAAGTCTTACTACCGCGAGAAATCGTGAAACTGCCTCGAATCGGCCAGCTTTTCCGATAGAGACGAATATTCATGAGCACGCCACCAGCTTTTCAACAATCCGTCCAACCCCCTGCCGGAAAGGGTCAACGACGGGTAATCCAAGCTGTTCTTCAAGCGCTGCCATATACGACAGTGCCGCTTGCTCATCCAGTCCCGACGTGTTGATCGATACCCCGACAAACTGAGCATTCGGATTGGTTAAACGTGCCGTTGCCAGGTTGGCAGCCATACAGACGTCAACATCCGGTAAGGCATAATCCGGCAGTCCTCGCATATGCTGACGCGTCGGTTCATGACACAACACCAGCGCATCCGCCTGAGAGCCATGAATCAATCCAGTGGTGACACCGGCAAACGATGCATGGAACAAGGAACCTTGTCCTTCAATGACATCCCAGTGATCTGGGCTGTTGGCGGGAGATATCGTCTCAATCGCACCAGAAATAAAGTCTGACACGACACAATCAGCACTAACCCCCTCTCCCGAAATTAAAATCCCTGTCTGACCGGTTGCACGGAAATCGGTATTCATGCCTCGGTCACGCATTTCTTTTTCTATCGCAAGAGATGTATACATTTTTCCGACGGAGCAATCGGTTCCTACCGTGAGCAAACGCTTACCCGTGCGCTTTTTACCAGTCGCAACCGGATAGGCCTGAGTCGGATAGCGCACATCAAACAGAGCACACTCCTGTTTCTCCGCACACGTCACTAAGGCGGGAATATCGGTTAACTTATTATGTAATCCCGATGCAATATCCATCCCGGCTTCTAACGCTTCAACCAGCACATTGATCCATTCATCAGAAATAATGCCGCCTCGGTTTGCAACACCAATCACCAACGTTTTTGCCCCAGCGGCCACGGCATCCGAAATGCTCATATCAGGCAAATCACAATCTGCATTGCAGCTTTCTAACCGAAACTGTCCGACACAATACTCTGGACGCCATGTTTTAATGCCTTGGGCAACCTTGGCGGCTAATGCATCGGCTGCATCACCTAAAAACAATAAATACGGTTTCTTCAGTTCCATCTCGCAATCACTCCATCCAAGTCAGCATAAATATAAAATGTTCATTATGGGTCAATCATCATTTACAGAGCAAAATACATGACAACATGAAGGAAAGGAAATGAGTAACAGAATCATTTTTGAGCACCCACATTGAATAAAAACTCAAAATAAGACAAATAAAAGAATAAAAATTCACTCAGTGCAGAGAAGAGCATATTATAGAAACCGCCACAGCTGTGGATTTTTTCAGAGTCTTATTCTAAACCCACAGACTGAATCAGAAAAATGCACGGCCTACACCCCTTTTTCAAATTTATATAATTTCACAGAACCAATCATTATTTAGTGATTCAAGCTGCCCAAGCAAACCAGACAGAATCTTACAAATATGTGATTTAAATCACTAAAATAATAATAATTCATGCATATCTCTTTCGTCGCTAATGCTGGCAATGCCTAATAATGGTGCAAATTGCACACATTTGGTGCTAAATGTGGATATCTGGCTGATCAAAGCTGATCCTTAAAATAGGAACCGCATGATGTTCACTCATGTACCTAATCAGTCACCAATTACATTAATCTCTTTATAAATTGAAATTTAAAACCAGAAAAAACAATATTTACAGCATAAAATGAAAGACAGTATCATAACAAATGTCGTTAACAACATTTCCCGGGTACATTCTACACAGATTTGGTTTCCCCACCTCGGTACGCAGTCAGCAAGACTCCCGTCATCTCAGAGCACTGGCCTATATATTGCTTCTTCTGCCTTGCTGCTTGGATATGATGGAAATCAATGGAAATTGCACAAATCTCATCCGCTGATGACAGGCTCGTTGAGTGACGCAGTAGGATACGGATGATGAATATGTTAATGATTAATATATGCATTGCTCAAGCAGGCGATATACACTGTTGTAACCAAAAATTAAAGATGATCTCTATGTTTGCCCAAATCAGGAACGATTATGATTACTGCTGAAGCGGTTATTGATTTAAGCGCATTAAGGAATAACTTCACTTTATTGAAATCCCACTGTGATAATGACACCAAACTGATTGCAGTTCTAAAAGGTGATGCTTACGGGCACAACGCCATCCAAGTCGCACGCGCACTACCACATGCGGATATGTTTGCCGTCTCTCGGATTGAAGAGGCGATTGAATTACGTGCAGCTGATATTCTGCAACCCATCTTATTATTGGAAGGTTGTTTCTGCCCGGAGGATCTCCAACTGGCTGCACAGCTCAATTTTCACACCACGATCCACTGTCTTGCGCAATTACAAGATTTCGAGCAAACACCACTGATGCAACATACCTCGGTTTGGTTAAAGTTAGATACCGGGATGCACCGCCTCGGTGTTCAAGCTGATGAAATCAGCACTTACATCTCTCGCTTGGAAAAAAGTGGTAAGGTCGCAGGTACGATTGGCTTTATCAGCCACTTTAGTTGTGCTGACGATTTGAATTCACATTCAACCCGCGCTCAACTTGAACGTTTTCAGACTCAGACACAACCGTACCCAGGGATGAAAACACTGGCCAACTCGGCTGGAATCCTATGCTGGCCCGATGCTCACTTTGATGCAGTCCGTGCTGGAATTGCCTTGTATGGCATTGCTCCGAGTATTGATGAAGTCGGTCAACAACGTCATTTGGCACCGGTGATGACATTACAGTCCAAGTTAATTGCCGTTCGTCGGCATCAGGCAAACCAACCGGTCGGCTATGGTGAAAACTGGACATCGGATCGAGACACTTACATCGGTGTGGTTGCAATGGGCTATGGTGACGGCTATCCGAGATCGGCCCCGAACGGCACGCCCGTCTATATAAATGGACGGATTGTGCCAATCGCCGGCCGGATATCCATGGATATGCTCACCGTCGATTTGGGACCAAATGCAACCGATCAGGTTGGAGACTCCGTTGAACTTTGGGGGAAACATGTACCGGTCGAACAAGTTGCCAAATTAGTCGGAACAATCCCATATGAGCTGGTAATTCAGTTGACTCGACGCGTTGTCAGAACCTTTATCAATGAATAAAAATCACAATATTGCCAGTTACATCGACTGAACCACAGCGGACGACTGCAATGTCTGACGAATCTTCGCCGCAAATTCAAGTGCATGGGCACCATCGCCATGAATACAGATGGTGTCGGCTTGAATGTCGACCCACTGCCCGTCGATAGCCCGAACTTTGCCTTGGCAAACCATATCAAGCACCTGATTCAGGGCCACATCGTCATCATCAATCAGCGCATCGGTGTGGTCGCGTGGGGTTAACGTCCCGTCAGGCTGGTAAGTGCGATCCGCAAAAACTTCATGAGCCACACGTAGCCCTTCGTTTTCTCCGGCATGAATCAGTGTACTACCGGATAAGCCATACAATACCAACGTCGGGTCAACATCTTTCACAGCCCGGGCAATTGCGGCTGCCAGCAACGCATCCTGAGCGGCCATATTGTATAAAGCACCATGCGGTTTCACATGATGCAAATACCCACCGGCAGCGCGAACAAACCCGTGTAACGCGCCAATCTGGTAAACCACCATGTCATAAGCTTCCTGAGGAGAAATCGCCATGACCCGACGCCCAAATCCAGCGAGATCCGGTAATCCCGGGTGTGCGCCAATGGATACACGTTTCTCTAATGCATGTCTGACTGTCTCACGCATCACCCCCGGATCACCCGCATGAAAGCCACAAGCAATATTCACCGAACTGACGAAATCCATCAGTGCAACGTCATTACCGAGTGAATACACCCCAAAGCTTTCTCCCATATCACAATTCAAATCGATGCTGTTCATATTGCCCTCACGGCTTAACTCGGTTTGATAACTGAACCCTTGCCATTTCCGTTCAGCGAGCAGTCAGTGCCAGTGTCACGCGTTGTAAATAACGCGCCTGAACGTCGGCAGCCATCCGTGCTTCAGCCAAAGAGACCGGCTGAAAATACACCCGCTCTCCCGGGCGTAGTTGACCTAAACGCCACAAATCACTGTCAATCACAACCGCCATTCTCGGGTATCCCCCACTGGTCTGCCCTTCAGCCGCCAGAATAATCGGCTGCCCATCCGGTGGCAATTGAATCACCCCGGGGAAGACCGCATGAGACAGGAGCTTGACCTCAGACTGCGACTCAATCGGTGCCCCTTCAAGCCGAAATCCCATCCGATTACTCTGGGGGCTCACTTGCCACCCGGTGGTGAAAAACTGTTCTTGAGCATGGGGAGAATAGTGCTCAAATTCAGGGCCGGTACAGACACGCATGATGGCATCGGGTACCGGTAATAAAAGACCAACGCGCTCATCGGCCACCACATCATCAATGTCGCGCCTTTCTCCGACAGACAGCCGATCGCCTTTTCGCAACGGCCGCCCTTCAATCCCACCGAAACCAGCCTGTAAATCGGTGGCAGCCGAGCCCATCACCAGCGGCACATCAATCCCACCCTGAATCGCCAGATAAGCACACAATCCCCGCTTAGACATATGAAGTTGTAAGCGCTGTCCGGCGTGGGCGCAGTAACACCATCCCGGATAAACAGGCACATCATCTAATCGGGCAAAGCAATCCGCACCGGTCAGTGCAAAACAAATATCGCCTTGAAAGAGAAACGTGCTAGTCCCGAACATGATTTCCAACCCGGCAGTATCGTCGGGGTTACTGACTAAACGATTGGCAATCGTCAGTGCCAGACCATCGAGCGCCCCGGCGCGGGATACCCCTTGATGACGAAATCCCTCACGCCCCAAATCCTGAACACTCACCAGCGGTCCGGTCTGTAGCACTTCAATCACTATGAACCTCCGCAATCGTGAACGTGATCCGATCCCCCGGTAGCCAGAAAGAAGGTTGTGCACGTTGTGGATCAAACAAAACCACATCCGTGCGTCCAATTACTTGCCAGCCTCCGGGAGAAGCATTGGGATAAACACCGGTTTGAGCGCCGCCAATCGCGACGGAGCCTGCTGGAGTTTTTGTCCGAGGGGAAGCATGTCGGGGTGTATGCAGTGCTTCAGGTAACCCACCAAGGTAAGCAAACCCTGGCTGAAAGCCTAAAAAATAAACGCGATATTCAGCCTCAGTATAAAGACGAATCACCGCTTCAATACTCAATCCGGCATGATCCGCAACATGCGCCAAATCCGGACCGTCTTCACCACCGAATGTCACGGCAATTTCCAGTTGTCGTCCGTCGATCAATACCATGTCATCGGCCGTCCAATAATGATCGAACAACTCACAAATAGGGTCATTTTCATCTGACCCATTGTCGATCATATTTGGCTGAACACGAACCGTCAGGTTATTCATACCGGGAACAACATCGACTATTTCAGGTCGGGTTCTAAGCTGTTCTGCGATTGCCCAGATTTTCTGTTGCTGAGGTAACGTCACCGGCTCCGGTGCCTGAAGCACATAGCTGTGTTCTCCTAACCGATAAATGTCAGGCATCTGCCCGGATTCTCTCACTTGAACCTCCCTCCATGTTAGTGATGTCGAACAGGACGACAATCCAAAGCAGAGAAATGCATTGATTCTGGTTTTGGCGTGTTGGTCTTAGCTGATGATTCTGACCGAATGGCGATGGATAAAGGCTTTCACCTCTTCAATCGGCATTGGTCTGGCGTAATACCATCCCTGCCCGACCACCGAGATATCTCGTTTACGCAAATACTCAACCTGTTGGATAGTTTCAATCCCCTCCAACACAATCGTGACATCCTCAAATCCTTCCAGTAGATCTAACATCATGTTCACGGTTCGTCCAGCAATCGTGTCAGTCCCCAACGCACTGGTAAACATCCGGTCAATCTTGATCTCATCCGTATAGATATCACTCAGCCACGACAAATTCGAGTATCCCGTCCCGAAATCATCAAGCGATACCCGGAAATGATTTAGTCGGAGCGCATCACACACGGAAACAACATCCTGACAACCAAAGGATGAACGTTCGGTAATTTCAAACATAACCTGATTGACATTGACTGAATACTTTTTCACAAGTTCAGTCACGCGCTCAATGAAAGATTCAGTCAGGTACTCATCCACAGCCAAATTGATGCTCAAGGTATATTCCGGATACTTTTGTAAAACTCGCGCCATATCTTGAATTGACTGCTCGATAACAAACAGAGTCAACTGTCGAATCTGTTTCATCTGTTCCGCCAAAGGAATAAAAACCTCAGGACTGATGGTTCCCAGCAGCGGATCATGCCAGCGACATAACACTTCAAACCCTTGGATCCGTTCATCTTTCAGCACAAATTTAGGTTGATATACCAACGAGAGTTGCCGATGTGCAATCGCCTTACGCAAGCGACTTTTCAACTGTTTTCCTCGGGAGGCAGGTATTCCCCAGACTTTATAACTGAGTAAGATAAAGAGGATAACAACCACAAAAGCAATCAGGATCGGGCCATTCAAAGCATGATAAATAAAAGGATGATTATCTCTGACCAACACACAGAGCGACGGTTTATGACGGCACTGTTTTTCAATCAGCAAACGGGACCAGCGCTCGTCCGGTTTAATTTCCGGTAACGTTGTATCTCCCAACTGTTCAAAAACATGTTTCAGGTTCGTGCTGCGGATTTCAACCGTATAATTGGTCGAAATATCAAACCCTTCAAAGGCTCGGGGGGCCGTCATCGCAATCACATTATCGCGAAAAGTCAGATCAATCGGAATATGATGTGGCGATGACTCAAACTGGTAACGTTTGACAAAAGAATAGCCATTGGACGTATATTGCGTTTCAGGTAACTGCAGCGGCCTCGCTAATTTTTTGAGCGTCAGACACTGAATCATCCCCCCCTCAATCCGGCCAATATCGGCAATAAAATGGTTGATATGCAGAATGTCCTGCATCAAATGCTCGTCTTCCAGACTACATGGAACCGTATCACTGTCGACCAGCAACTGTATCGCTTGACTCAGTTGCGTGGCGATGTGGCTAGCATGACTGAGGGTGAGATAAGCAATACTTTTCATTTCTTCACGATGAAATGTCGTCATCATCATCTGCGCAAAAAGACCAAGAAAAAGGATCGTAAGAAAAACCAATTGCATCGGTTGCTTCAAAGCTAAGACATATGATCTGATTTTACTTGTCTTGTGCAGTTTGTCGGATGAATGCTCTGCCATATGAAATCCTAGTTTGCGACTTCCGTACTTAGGTAATACCAACCGAGTCCCCTCCGACTCTATACAATCATCATACTAACTATTTTCGCCCTTAATGACAGTTTAGTTCACGAAATTCAATACAACCCATATTGGATCATCATGAGATGGCTGGAAATTATTATACAATTCTATACTAAAAATGTTCATTATTTGAATCATATACACAAATTAACTGAGTAATCTCTCAGTTTCTTCTCATTTCGCGTGCTCTCTTTCATCAGGGTACATTCGCATCATGCATCATGCATGATGACATCGGGCCATCCCTATCACGGGATTGGGTGTCCATCACCGATGAAACGATCAGCACGGGTTTCAGAAACAATCATTGGCAAACATCAATTGACATATGTCAATGAGCTGATTTATAGTTGCTGTCACTTACGATAAATCACATAAATTGCCTTGTCTCTGTTGTCAGTATTAAACAGACACAATGACATATATCAATCACTTTGTAGCGCAAGGAGCACTCATGAATATTACCAATGTCGCATTTATCGGCTTAGGCGTGATGGGATACCCAATGGCTGGTTATCTTGCCAAGGCAGGCTACCAGACTCACGTCTATAACCGAACGCACGCCAAAGCAGAAGCTTGGGAGCAACACTATTCCGGTAAATCGTACCCAACCCCGAAACTTGCTGCTGATGGCTGCGAAGCCATTTTTCTCTGTGTCGGCAACGATCAAGATGTCCGCAGCGTCATGTATGGCGATGATGGGATTATTGCCGGTGCGAAACCAGGCGCGATTATCATCGATCACACCACTACCTCGGCTGAGCTTGCGCTGGAGTTGGCCCAGGCGTGCCGAGAAAAAGGTATCTCATTTATCGATGCCCCTGTATCCGGAGGACAAGCCGGAGCCGAGAATGGCACGCTCACGATCATGTGTGGTGGTGAAGCTGACATCTTCAGCCAGATTCAACCTGTCATTGCCAACTATGCCAAACAAGCTGAATTACTCGGGACGCACGGACAGGGCCAGCGCTGTAAAATGGTCAACCAAATCTGTATTGCCGGAGTGCTACAGGGGTTAAGTGAAGCATTACAGCTGGCACAAGCAGCTCATTTGGATATCGAACAAGTGGTCAATGTGATCAAACACGGTGCTGCCGGCTCTTGGCAGATGGAAAACCGGGCTGTGACAATGTCACAAAATAAGTTTGATTTCGGTTTTGCCATCGACTGGATGAGAAAGGATTTAGGTTTCTGCCTGAATGAGGCCGCTCGTCACCAGATTGAGCTCCCGATGACGCAAGAGGTGGATGCCATGTACGCTCAACTTCAGGATCAAGGTCTGGGGCGGATGGATACTTCCGTGCTAATCAAAGCCTACGATACAGCATCAATATAAATTTCAATCATCCCCATGATTGATGAATACAACGCTCAGGCCGAAGCAACATTGCTTCGGCCTGAATTGTATGATGATAAATCAACAACTGTTTCAAAGTATACGGACACAGACCTTGATTGATTCATCAATATCAACAATTTAAATTTTGCACCGATATTCAATCATAAATAATCACCTTAAACTGAATGCCAGCCTGTAAATTCAGCCATATGAAAATCAATCATATAAAAATAGATCATTCTCATTGTGTCTATTTTATTACAGATTTGAAATATTATTCCATTTTTAAAACAAAATTTATCAATACCATTACCAAATATAATAAACATTATAAAGCAGAGAACTTATGAAATATTTCAAGAATAATTTGAAATGATGACTAATTTCAAAAAAAATCAAAAACAGAACCACCACCTCCAATGAGAGCTAGTCACATGGAATTAACAAAAAATACATTATAATTAATAAAATTGTATATAAATCAATGATTAATATCAAACACTCCTCCCCCAAATAAACGCCGTTATTCAACTAACCACCCTCCCCCTTAATATAACGTATGACATCTTATTTATTACTTGATAAATATCGCCACTTATTTATTTAACGCTTAAATCAACACCTGTAATACAGCAATTTATGATGATAGGCATATAAGTTATTACCTTATTTTTTTCGATAAAAATAACAGTTCAGTAATTAACTCAACAAATAACACAATCAAATTTTGACAGATTGTCATTAAGTCACTAATGGTTAGTGTGTTTGGTGAAATAATTTAACTTTAATTTATTTCCATATTTTACTGACAAATTTCTGGTTCTACCGAGTTATCACGCGTAACAAGCAAATCAGTCATCTCAAAAATTTATCTTCATTTATGGACTCAGGGCCGAGTCAGGGGGTGGATGAGCATTCATTTATGGATAGCAACAGATCATATTCAGCAATAAAAATAAATACTTAAAAAATAAATAGTTAAAAATAATTTAAAGGAGTAACAAATGAGAAAACAGCAAGTTTTCAAGAACCGTTGTAAGAAACAAACCCTAAGTATTGGGATCAGTCTGGCTTTAGCCGCTTTATCCGGTTCTGCATATGCAGGATGTACCTATGAAGTTCAGAGTGATTGGGGCTCCGGTTTCGTGGCAAGCGTGACGGTAAAAAATGATACTTCCAGCGTTGTATCAGCGTGGAATGTCGGCTGGGAGTACGCTCAAGGTGCCAAAATAACCAATAGTTGGAATACTGTCCTGTCTGGTGACAACCCATATATGGCAAAAAATACAGCCTCAAACGGTAATTTACAACCCGGCTCTAGCACCTCATTCGGCTTTCAAGGCACAGGTACTGCTGAAGTCCCAACGCTGACCGGTTCACTATGTGGTGATGGTGGTGACCCCGGCGACCCCGGTGACCCCGGCGACCCCGGCGACCCCGGCGACGGTGGCGATGGCAACCAAGTGGTCTTCCGCGTCAATGAAAATGGCCACATCACCAAAGATGATGTCGTCAAACCAGTTCATTGCGGCTCATGGTTTGGTTTAGAAGGTCGTCATGAACAACCGAATGATTCCGTCAACCCAAGTGGCGCGCCTATGGAACTTTACATGGGTAACACATTCTGGGCAAACAACAGTCAGGGAACCGGCCGGACGATCCAACAAACTATTGATGAAATCAAAGCAAAAGGGATCAACCTGATTCGTCTGCCGATTGCCCCACAAACACTGGATCCGGACGACCCTCAAGGTCAGCCTCGTGTCTTTAAAAACCATCCATCGGTACGCGCCACCAGCGCTCGTCAGGCACTTGAAGACTTCATCAAACTTGCTGACAAAAATGATCTCGATATCCTACTTGATATTCACTCATGCTCGAATTATCTCGGCTGGCGTGCCGGACGTTTGGATGCAACCCCCCCTTACGCAGATGCCAATCGTGATAACTACATCTACAAACGTGAAGACTACTCCTGTGGTACTGATGTAGGCCCCGGTGTCACGGTTCAGGAATACAATGAACAGAAATGGCTGGAAGACCTCCGTCAACTGGCGCGTTTCGCAGACGAGCTGAAAGTAAACAACATTCTCGGTATCGATATCTTCAACGAACCATGGGATTACACTTGGACAGATTGGAAAACATTGGCTGAGCACGCATATGAGGCCATCAACGAAGAAAACAAAAATGTGTTGATCTGGGTTGAAGGGATCAGTGGTGGCACATCAGACGGCACACCAAGCCCTCATGGTGATGAAGCAACCAATCCAAACTGGGGTGAAAACTTCTTCTCGATGGCGACAAGCCCACTAGACATTCCCAAAGATCGTTTAGTGCTGTCACCACATACTTACGGACCTTCCGTATCTGTACAGAAACAGTTTATGGATCCTGCACAACCAGAATGTGCTGGTTTGTCTGAAGAAGAAGCAGCCAAAGCCAAATGTAACATTGTGATTAACCCTGAACTGCTCAGAGAAGGCTGGGAAGAACACTTCGGTTATCTCAAAGATGAAGGCTATGCAATTGTAATCGGTGAGTTCGGTGGTCACTATGACTGGCCAGAGTCTGGCGCAATTCGTATCCAAGACTTGTGGGGTTACCTCCCTCGTTCTGATTACGATAAAAAATGGCAAAATGCGTTGGTTGACTACATGTCAGACAAAAACATCGAAGGCTGTTACTGGAGTATCAACCCAGAATCAGACGACACCGGTGGTTTGTATTCACATGCCTATGATGCACGGACCAATACGTCCGGTTGGGGTGAATGGACAGGCTTTGCCACTGAGAAATGGGAAATGTTAGAACGGTTGTGGGATTCAAACACCGTCAAGTAACAGTTGAGAATTGACCTCTCATGATCGTGAAAGGAGTTTCGATGAGAACACTCTACATTATATTTCTTGCGGGCGTCACGCTCGCAGGAACTGTACAAGCAAGTGTCAAAAATGGTGTTTATACAATTCAGTCAAAGGTCAGTGGTAAGTTAGTCGAAGTCGCGAGTGCTGACAAAAGTAATGGCGCCAACATTAGTCAATGGCCGGATAACGGCCATAACACACAGCGTTGGCTCATTACACAGCGCGATGACGGTTACTACTCCATCATTAATCTTAACAGTGCTAAAGCAATGGAAGTCTATAACGCTGGTAAGACGAATGGTGACAATGTCTCGCAATGGCAGTATTGGGGTGGTGATACCCAAAAATGGGACATTCGGGATCTGAATAACAACTACCATGTGCTGGTGAATAAAAACAGCGGTAAAGCGCTGGATTTATGGGACTGGGACACATCTGACGGTGCCAATCTTGATCAGTGGGAGGTCAATAACCTTGATGTTCAGCAATTTCGTTTAAGTTTAGTGAAAGCCTCTGGAGGCAAGCCGGTAGATACCTCATCCACCAATGGCAGAACCAATCATTGGCCACTCAGCGGTAACTTAGGCACACACGATCCAACGATCGCCTATGAAAACGGAACTTGGTGGGAATTTCAAACCGGCAAAGGTATCTATGGCAAAGTCAGTTATAACGGCTTGGACTGGAACCCGCGGCCATCTGTGTTCCCCAATGGCTTACGTTGGTGGTACACCTATGTGCCCGGTTTGGAAAATGATGACGTATGGGCACCGGATGTAAAATACTATAACGGTCGGGTATGGCTTTACTATGCTGTTTCAACATTTGGTTCCCGCGTGTCGGCTATTGGCTTGGCTTCGGCCTCAAGTTTAGCCGCCGGAGACTGGCAAGATCACGGTATGGTGATTCATACCACTGCTGCCAATAACTACAATGCCATTGATCCTGACTTAGTGATTGATAAAGCCGGCGATCCGTGGCTGACGTTTGGTTCTTTTGGCTCAGGTATCAAACTGGTCCGTCTCGACCCAATCACCATGAAACCAATTGGTGATCTGTTGAGTCTCGCAAGTCGTTCCGGTGGGATTGAAGCCCCGAGTATTGTGTATCGTCGCGGTTACTATTATCTGTTTGTATCCACAGGTCTCTGTTGTCGTGGCGTCGACAGTACCTACCAGATCCGTTATGGCCGGGCGACCGATATTACCGGTCCGTATCTGGATAAAAGTGGTAAAGACATGATGAATGGTGGCGGGACTTTACTCGATAAAGGCAGCAACAGATGGATTGGCCCCGGTGGTCAGGACATTGCCAACACCGATGTCATCGTCCGTCATGGCTATGATGCGACTGATGGCGGTAATAGTAAGTTGCTGATCAGCACTCTCAACTGGGATAGCAACGGCTGGCCGAGATATTAAGTTAAGCCAGTGTTCACTCAATATGGGCCACTTTCACGAGTGGCCCATTCATTTTTAACGTTTTCACCCCTGCCTCATCCTCTCCTGTCTCGAAACGATAAACAGATGAAAACATCTTGTTTCATAAATGACGCATTATGTTTGCAAAATACAAATTGTTTTTATTTTGCAAATATAATATGAGTACAACTGTATTGAATACTGGTTGCTATTTATTCAAATGAATAAAAATCAAATAGTTAAAAATAATTTAAAGTTGGCACGCATAGTGCAGTAGTTATAGTGACCCTTATTAAGCCGAGGGTCACCTAGCCAACTGACGTTGTTAGTGAACCAAATTGTTCATATCGATAGCCGATCACACCTTTGTGATTGGCTTTTTTTATGGATGTTTGATTCATCTTTCATGGACGGTAGGTCACGATGAAAATATCATGGTCAAAACTTCACCACTCCGATATGCTTATCTCGTTCTTTTCAAATGACGCTTGCTTAGCACAAGGATTGTCTATGCCAATTGAATTTCTTCTGACGTCACTGATTGTTGTTCTGCTCCCCGGTACGGGGGTGTTGTATACCGTATCGATAGGTCTGACTCGCGGAGCCAAAGCAAGTCTCTATGCAGCGCTCGGCTGTACCGCTGGTATTATTCCGCATTTGGTAGCCAGCGTCTTCGGGCTGGCGGCCATTTTACATACCAGTGCGGTCCTTTTTCAGCTATTAAAATATGTCGGCGTGATCTATCTGGCTTATCTGGCTTGGGGCATGTGGAAAGACGCCGGCGCACTGACCCTACAAAATGAAAACACATCTCAAACGGGTTACCTTGCTATTGCGTCCAAAGCCGTATTGATTAATTTACTCAACCCGAAACTGTCGATCTTTTTTCTCGCTTTCTTACCTCAGTTTGTCCCTGCACAACAGACGGCTCCGATACTGCACATGTTGCTCTTGAGTTTGGTGTTCATGCTGATGACCTTCATCGTGTTTGTTATCTACGGCATGTTGGCCGATAAAATTCGCCATGCCATCATCCAGTCTCCCAAAATTGTCCGGCGAATCCAGAAAAGCTTTGCCGGACTGTTTGTGTTAATGGGGATAAAACTGGCAGCAATGGAACGTTAATCATTCAGCGAGGAAGGTGACCTATCATCGAACGTTACGTTTCCTCTCTTCCTGAGCCGGAAGCTAGGCAAATAAAACTTTTGTGCAGGTGTTTGGGACGCAATCACATTCATTGATTTGATTAGCATTTTCGAATGCGCCCCAGTTCCTTTTGATGGATGCAAAAGGAACCAAAAGCATCTTTTTTGGGTTCAGTACGCGTTATCAGGGTCGGATTGATTCGCATCCTGCTCAAGATTTTTTGTTAGGGGATAATTGAAAAATCGTCCATGATTTTTCACCCTGAGTTCAGTGACCAAATTGACTGTTTAAGCATGTTTCACCCAATCCAAATCAACCACTCAACCAAGAAAACCATTCATGGAAGAATGGTTAGGCTTTTCCGGGCAGGACGCCCGTAAAAGCTGGTTCTGACCGACGCGTGACCAAGCCAAACAAAAAAGATTTTCTGGTTACTCTTGCATCTCGGCAAGAGTAACTGGAGCTCAGAAGCCTCTGAAACCGAAAAACGTAATTGTGCGTCAAATTCCAGAGCCAAAGGCTGGAATAAAATAGCAATGGCTTCCCTCAGGCAGAATAAATCAATCAATCCGCATCAAACAAACCCGTTCCACCACCGTTTTAAACTCTGGCTCGATTTGCGCGCACAATTTACTCAGCTTTTCGATATTGTGGGATTTGGGTAAGTAATTCGTACAGACAAGTAGCACGCAAGCGAAAAACTTTTCTGCCGATTGATGAAGTTCAAAAGCTGCTTGCTGAATGCGCTTCACTAACTAAGCTACGAAGTTTTACTGTTTCCATAATCTGAATACTAGATTTTTTTGTCCTGAGTAAATGTACGTTTTGTCATATTGTCACCTGTTAACTTATGAGGTGATGATCACAAACTGAAAATATTGAGGATAAGTGCAAGGAAACAAACATATATATGCATTAGGGTAAATATAGAATATATCCATGGAGTGGAATAATGGTCGATATCTATCAAGAAGGAACCGAAGAGTTACTTAAACGAAAAACACCTACATATCGTCAAGCATACAGTGATCGTACTGCTTGGTTAATGTCATGCATGTCGGAACTCGCTTATAAACGTTTTAATGAGTTTATTCCTGGAGTCAACCTCCAAAAATTTGTGGAAGAGGAGCTATCAAAACTAGTTTCGGATCATTCTTCGAGCAAAACCGCTAAATTTATATCTATGGTGCAAGATTTGACGTATGACCATCAAGAGGAACTCAAAGAGCTTAATCAAGATTTAACGTACCTTAATGCAAAGCTGATCAAGACATTTGATAAGAATGGGACACAGGCAATTTTGGTTCAAACTGATCAATTTTATGTGCTGTCCTTTCGAGGAACGGAAGCGACGAGTATCCGAGATATAAAGTCAGACGCAAATGCCGTATTAACTAAATGTAATACAAAGGGTTTTGTTCACTCTGGTTTCAAGAAGGCGTATGAACAAATTGAGAGTGAAATCGTACTTGAATTGAAAAAGCTTGAAGAAGAAGGAAAACCTATATTAATCACAGGACACAGCTTAGGTGGTGCAATTGCCACAATCGCAGCTAAAAAATTGAAATTCAAAAGTGGTATTGCGGCATGCTATACATTTGGTTCTCCGCGAGTTGGCGATCATGAATGGATTTCAGAAATCAAAACGCCATTACATCGAGTGGTTAATGCTGCCGATTGTGTCACGATGCTACCGCCAAACGGTGTAGCGATTGGAGCACTTTCTATGCTTATCGCTTGGGTACCCAATATAGGCCCGAGAGTGAGTGAATGGTTGTCCTCTAAATTTGGGCGATACATACATGCAGGCAGCATGCGTTTCTTGTCAAACTGCAAGAGTGAACCATACGACGATGTACAACTACTTTATCATGTGTCACTCATTTATCGTTTGAAAGCTTTATGGTTCAAAGGCCGAGCTCCAAATTGCCTACTAAAAGACCACTCAATCAGCGTATATCGAAAAAAACTTAAGGTAGTTGCCGAGAAACGTCAGTCCATTAATTAAGAAAGCAATTTCTCACATTATCCTACGTCTTCCTATCAAAGGTTACGTATCATGAAAAAACTATTAGTCATATTGCTTGCTCTCGTGTCATTAACTGGTTGCTCGACAAAGTTACCCACAGAGATTGTGACTCTATCTAGCGGTATGGCACAGCAACTATTGAGCTCACAAAGATCGCATATCACTTTAATTCAATCATACTTCCAAGTGATTAGGCAGCAACGCGAGGATTGGATCCAAACAGTGTGGCTCCAAGCCTACCTGAAAACCTTTATCAAAACTGGAAAGCTTGAAGAAACGGTTCGAGGAGAAGTGATATGGGATCATCTCAACAAGAAATTTACTGCACCCAAAGCACCTTATCAGGATGTTCAAAAGTTTGATACTTTGATGGTTTGGACAGGGCAAGTTCAAAAGCAGCTAGCAAAAAAAAGAAGGGAATTGGTTACCCCTCTTAATAATCAAGAACAAGAGTTAATAGCGAAAGTCAATGCTACTTACGCTCAGTTGCTTGCAAATAATGCGACTATTACGGCTCACCTAGTGAGCATTAAAGATGTAGAAGATGTTCAAACACACTTATTGAACAAAGCTGGATTAGATGGATTAAACGACGATATAACTAAAACATTTAGTAAAATATCAGAAGAATCAAGTAAATTTAATCAGCAGCTGAGCGAAGCAGATAGTAAGTTAGGAGACTAATATGGATGAGTTGGGAAACCAAGCCGCAAAACAAGCAAATTTATCATTATCGAGAGAGCAAGAAGCTTTATTAGTAAAAACAAGTGTTGACCTAGATGCACTAGCTCCCTTAGTTTATGATAAAGAAGAATTGGTAGCGCTTAGAAACGCAATTAAAGAATCGACAGAGCGTAATGAGAACTGTGCGCAGTTAGTCGCGAGGCTACAGAATACAGCACAAATTAGTAACGAAATTATTGGTAAAGTCGTCAATGTAATCAAAGGAACAGTAGTGTAGTTATTTAGATTCGAGCAAGTGATATATCCACTTCCCCGAGACTGTCCTGATTTCTGTGTAATTGTCTAAACTTAAGCCTTAAAAGGCTAAGGACAGACAACATGGATAAGAAAGCACTAGACATGTTTGCTCGTAAACTTATCAGACTCTGATTTCATTAATAAGCAGTGACGTGATATGGATTATCAGAAAATAAAGAAGTCACTCGATCTAATGAATCCACGCCAAACAAGCGCAGTAAAAAGCGATCATAGCCATCATACTTGGGCGTAAATCCTGTTCTGGCATGAGCAATTTTCTGGTTACGGAATATGAGTATGTCGCCACTTTCTAGATTAATTTTCGTTTGACCTTCAATTAATTTGTTATGTAAACGTTGGAAGGCATCATTGGCTTGTTGATCTAAAGGATGAGTAAATGCAGCATCAAAACGAGAATATATGCCTTTCGGAGTAACATTTACAATGGGCACAATGACATGTCCCTTTTGAGAAAATGAATCTGGGTAGTTTATTTTGAAACGCTTCATGGTTAGCGTATGCTGATCTTGTGTGGACAATTTCGTAAAAGCACTTGGAATATCTGAAATAATCGTCGGTATTTTCTCATTATTTCTGACACAAAAAAGAGCCAGATAATCAGGCACACAACTATGGCCTTTTTTTACAGTTTCATTTTTTAGTGACATATGATTATTATCTACATGAAATCCAAGATTTTCTTTTGATCCTAGAGAACTTTTTGTATTTTCGAAACCAGGGATAGGTGTCACATGACGAAATAGTTTTCCATTGTTCTCTCCCTCATAAGTGACAGGGTGAATGTTAAGATGGTTAAACATTGAAGCCATAAAACTATATTGTAGCCCAAGATCTAATTCTCTATTTTTTGCATAAACATCAGAATCAATATTGAATCCCATATTTTTTAAAAAAAGATAATCACGTTGTCCATGGATAAACTGATTTTTCAGGACTTGAGATTCAGCAGATAGAAATGGGTTAAATATGAGATTTATATTATCTAATACATTTTCTGAACTAATATTTATTGATGTACCCATAACCTAACCTTAATGATAACTAATATAATTGTGACGCTATTTTGATTTTTATGTCCGAATCACATCTGGACATGTTTTGACAGTCCGATTTCAGAATTAAATGAATATAACGTTTCTGTATTCATTTCAACTAAACCTTTAAAGCATTAGCTGAATTAAATATATCGAAATTTTTTGAACATACTATTTGTAATCAAAGTGTATTTCAAGTGATATAAAATTGTATTTATCCCCTGTCGAAAACTTGACTCTTTAGCAAAAATACGTAAGTGTAAGTTTCCGTCATTATTTTGATTAAAGTGGCTGTCTGTTTTATAAACCTCAATCAATGGATTATTTATGGTTTCTCTCTTTTTTATTACTTTGTTGGGTGCAATGGTTCCTGGGGCAAGCTTTGTGATCACTGTAAAAAATAGCCTTTGTGGTTCACGGTATTGCGGGATCATGACGGCGGTCGGGTTATCTCTGGGTATGGCTCTCCACGCAGCTTATTTACTGCCCGGGTTGTATTGGTTTCAACATCACTCGACTCATATACTTACGCTCATCACCTGGCTTGGTGCTATTTATCTTTGTTACTTTGGATATCGGTGCCTTCAGGCTCAGCCCAGAGAAGCAAATGGCATCCATCTAAATCACCAACATATCACTCCGACGCAATCTTTTTTATCCGGGTGTATAGAGACATTTAAAATGAAAAACTAGGGATTAGGTGGGATTTCACAGGATTAAATGGGAATACTTCGGCTTAATCCTTTTGATGGCGTGGGTTTCAGAACGTTGCTCCTGATTCCTGCGCTTTATTTTTGTAGCTTTTTAAAAATGAGCACTGGCCCCCAACCAGTGCATTTTAAGCCCATAAAAACGATAATAAACACATCTCTATAATCAACGTTTAAATCGCCTTTAAATTCGATTTGTAATCAGTCCAGATTCACAGAAATAACCGCACCCCTAATAACTACTTCAGATGCTTTTAATTCAATGCTGCGAACCTTTGCTTGTTCTCCATTTGAATCTTGTACTGCTTGTACAATCTGGTCTGCGAGGGTTTTATTATTTTGAGCTCTTTCTATATTGATCGGAACAACATCGCATTCTTTTGACACGAAAAACTCCTTGTTATATTAGCCAATGACGTGACGACTTAGTTATATTTATGTCATCAAAAAGCATGATACTGATCCAAAATATCGCGTCAATACTGGTATAGATGCAGAGTTGCTTATAGAACTAGCTCATGATGCTAGTTCTAATAACGAGTAACAATATGATTCATCTAAGTTTTTATCATCAATGGATGCGAGATAAATTAGTGTAATAATTTTCGCTTTTTTAGACGCATTTACTCGCAGCCCCTTTTTGCTACACAATAACTCAACAGCTTCAATGGATTTTTCCAATATACGCTCATCAATTAGTCCCGACTTCTCCACGTTGTATGTAGGTGCTGGCTCTGAAACACCACTAGATATGTTCAGTGCTGCTTGTGTTGATTGAGGAAAACTTGATATGTGATATTCAAACGCTCTCCCTTTGATTCCCGTCGGTTTACGTTTTAACCAATTCTCATTTCTAGCCTTGTTTGTTACTCCTTGTGGAGTCTCTGGCATCCCAGGTTTACCAACTAAGTCTTTTGTTAAAAACCATTCTTTCATTTAAAGAGCCTTAAAAGAAACAATTCTTTCATTCAAAATTAATTTTATTTGATTTTAATTTTTATATATAAAACAACATCTTGAAAAATAAAACTCAAAATCATCCCAAACTCTTGAAAGAAACAAATTGCTTTTAAGTTTCTTTCAAGCTAATCTCTTTCATACACCGAGGGGTAAACCTGCGGAATTACACCAAGAGGTAACTTTTTAGGGTGGCATGAGATGGATAAAGAATCAATAAAGAAAGATTGGCATCGTGCAGACATTGTTGCTGCTTTACGTAAGAAAGGTCTTTCATTAACCAGCCTTTCTATTGATGCTGGTTTAGCACCGGGAACACTCAAGAACGTAATGAGAGTTAAGTATCCAAAAGCTGAAGAGATCGTTGCAACAGCATTAGGTGTTGAACCATCAGTTATTTGGCCAAGTAGATATCAAAAGGGATAGTAATATGTGGGTTCAAGCTAAAGAACTGATTAATCTGGCTGGATTGCCGGGGACGCCTCAAGGTATTTCATATAAAGCTAGAACTGGTGGATGGGTAAAGCGGAATGTTGAAGGTGTGAAAGGACGAGTATATGAATACTTGCTTTCAAGTCTCCCAGCATCTGTACAGTCTGCGGTGTTGAAGAAACAAAATAAGATAGTCATCGATAACCAAATATTCGATATTCCAAAGCAGCGCAATGCTCAAGAGAAATACTCTGCTGAAGCATTATGGGATCGCTACAACAAATCGAATGCAAAATCGAAAGAAAAAGCACAGAAAGCGCTGCTTTCAGTCCGTGCGGTAAAAACTCTCCTTGCCAATAAAGTTCCAGCAATGGACGCATACGACGCAATCAGTGATGAATACTCAGTTCCTACACCAACACTGCGGCGGCATGTCAAAAAAGTCGAAGGAATTGAGGAATCCGACTGGCTCCCCGCTCTGCTATCCGGTCACTGTGACGGAGCTAAAGCAAGACGCGAGAATCAGTTCGCTGAAATATCTCCCGATGCATGGGCGGCATTCAAAGCTGATTACCTTCGTCTTGAGCGTCCATCCATCGCCAAGTGCTATGAACGCCTGCTAAAAGCCGCAAAAGAGCATGACTGGATAGTACCTAGTGTTAAAAGTATCACCCGTCGGATCGAAAAAGAAATCCCGATGCAACAGCGAGTATTACTGAGAGAAGGTGAACACGCATTATTGCAGATGTACCCACCGCAAGAACGGAGCGTCGCAGATTTGCACGCGATGGAATGGATCAACGGGGACGGATATCAACACAACGTGTTTGTCAAATGGTTCAACGGTGAAGTTCTACGGCCTAAAACTTGGTTTTGGCAGGATGTTCATACTCGCAAAATCGTCGGCTGGCGCTGTGATATCAGCGAAAATACGGACAGCATACGTTTGTCACTCATGGACGTCTGTCAGCGTTACGGCATCCCCAAAGAAATCACGATCGACAATACCCGAGCCGCTGCAAATAAATGGATGACAGGCGGTGTACCAAACCGCTACCGATTCAAAGTCAAAGACGATGACCCTATGGGAATCATCCCGATGCTTGGTATCAAGCTGCACTGGTCTAGCGTCATTCTTGGTAAAGGTCATGGTCAGGCAAAACCAATTGAACGCGCATTTGGTGTCGGCGGGCTGGATGAATACATCGATAAACACCCGTCCCTTGCGGGTGCATATACTGGCCCAAATCCAATGGCTAAACCGGATAACTACGGCTCCACTGCTATTGATGCTGATGTATTCCTGCAAACTATTGCTTCTGGTGTTGAGATGTATAACGAGCGTCAAAACAGACAGACAGAAGTCTGTCGCGGGTTTATGTCATTCGATGAGGCATTCCGTATCAGTTACGAAAATGCGCCTATCCGTAAGGCAACCTCAGCACAAATTCAGCTCATGATGTTACAAGCGGAAGCTGTGCGTGTATCACGTCACGGCACCATCGTTCTTGAATCAGGCGGATCTTTAGCTGGTCGTAAGAACCGCTATTTCAATGAAAAGCTCATGGATCTGGTCGGTAAAAAAGTTGTCGCTCGATTCGACCCACAGCAACTGCATGAGTCTGTTGAGATATACACATTGAACGGGGTCCACATGTTCACTGCTGAATGTCTCGATAAAGCCGGGTTCGGCGATACGCAGGCAGCTCGTGAGCATAAACGCAAACGTACTCAATTCACCAAAGCCCATAAAGCAGCAGCTCAGGCCCAGCAAGAAATGTCTGCATTGGAAGCGGCGGCCATGCTGCCGGAACCAGAAGATGATACCCCTCCTGAGAGTCGGGTTGTCGAAGTCTACCGGCCTTCAATTTCTGTTGGAAATACCGCAATTGCAGCTTCTGTTCATCAAAATGAACCAGAGGAAGACTACGAAGAAAACTTTCAAAACGCGGTTGCATCATTGATGGAACAGCGTCGCAAAAACCGCCTTTAAACCTTAGCGAGGAATAAACATGGAAATGGAAAACGTCGTGGCTTTATCACCATCATCGTTGGCATATCAGACGGATATTCTGATGCAGGTCAACGCAGTTCTTGAGTCTAAATCACTCTCCGCCGCACAACTTGCGAAAGAGATCGGCGTATCACCGGCGACGCTGAGCCAAGTTCTTAAAAGTAAATATCCTGCCGACCCGACGGCCGTCGTAGATCGACTCGATAAATGGTTGCGTCTGCGTCAAGAGAAAACTGCAACACCTATCATCAACCCCGGATTTGTGATGACGGAGACAGCAAAACTCATCACGTCAGACCTGACCTATGCACAAGTGACAGAATCCATTGTCGTGATATTCGGCTCGTCCGGTGTCGGTAAGTCGGAGACCCTACGCGAGTACAAGCGCAACAACAATAACGTGTGGATCGTTACCGCAAGCCCGAGCCGCTCCGGTTTGACTGAGTGTCTGTATGAGTTAGCGATGGAATTAGGGCTGGATGATGCGCCCCGGCGTAAAGGCCCATTGTCCCGCGTTGTTCGCAACCGACTGCGCAATAGTGAGGGGTTAGTGATCATTGATGAAGCCGATCATCTCGACTATCCGACACTTGAGGAGCTACGCATTCTTCAGGAAGAAACAAATATCGGCATGGTGTTCACAGGGAATAACAAAGTCTACACCCAACTGACAGGGGGGCGGAGGAATGAAGACTTTGCACGGCTATTTTCTCGTATCGCTAAAAAACGCGGCTTGCACAAAGTTCGCCAGTCAGACGTTCGAGCCGTGGCAAGTGCATGGAAAATTTCAGGAACGGCAGAACTGAATTTGATGCATCAAATCAGCGAACGGCCCGGTGGCCTGAGGCTGTTAACCAAGACCCTGAAATTATCGGCAATGTACGCAACGGGCGGAACAATCACCGTAGCCGTAATGCGTCAGGCTTTCTCAGAATTGGAATCAAATGAGTGAGGTGTGTAATGGAAGAATTAAGCAATGCACAACATCTGGTTCACAACATACGAAGCTTACGCTCGATTCATAGCCGGATAAACAAAATGGCTGGTAACTGGGATGAAGTACACATGGGCTATTACATCGATCTGGGTGAATTGGCCGAAGAAGTAGAACGCCATCTTACCGAGTTTGAGCAATACCTGATTGATGAAAAGTTACACGCGAAGGAGAAGCGAAATGACAACTGAACGCGATGCATCGCATGTGATTAAAAAACTGCGGCAATACGGTTGTGATGTACTGGCAGCAATGAAAACCCCTCGTTGTCGGTTCGTTATCAGAATTGCCAAACCAACATCTGAAATGGCAGTTCGAGCGACACCGATTCATCAATGTCTGAACGGTGTCCCATCGGTGGTTTATACGATGCAACTGGATGGCTGCATCATTCAGTGGAACGGAGGTGAGCCATGCAATCATTGAGCGCCCAGATCGTGATTAACTTGTCACTGAATGTTGAACATGGCTGCGTGGATTATATCGTCACAACTCATGAGGGCGAGTGTCACGGCATTAATCAACTGGCCGAAAAACTGAGAAATTCAGTGATGAAAGAATTACCCGAACACACCCCAAACAATAAAGCGGAGGCACTATGACAGCCCAAACACCGACAGGGTTCAAAACCAATGCGCTGGGACATTTAGTCCCAGAGAGTCAAATCAAAGAGATCGACAAGCTCCGCGATGAAGTAGTACTCGATATCGTGGCGAAAGCTCAAGCCACACAACAGGCAATGGCGGCGTTTAAAAACCAAGCAATGGTGCAAGTCGCCGACTTTGTAGACCTGTCCGCTGAAGAATTCGACGTTAAGTACGGAGGAACGAAAGGAAACGTGACGCTGGTGTCATTCGACGGCAAATACAAAATCATTCGCAGTATTGGTGAACACCGTGTTTTTGACGAACGTATTCAAGCGGCAAAAGCCAAGATAGATGAGTGCATCAAACGATGGTCAGAAGGCTCAACCGACCAGATTAAGGCATTGGTCGAGTTGGCATTCAGGGTGAACAAACAAGGTCACATTGACGTGAATCAAGTGCTGTCTCTTCGCCAACTGAACATCGATGATCCCGACTGGCTGGAAGCAATGGACGCAATTGCCGACTCCATTCGTGTCATAGGGAAAACTCCTTACCTCCGCATCTATGAACGTGACAGTAGCGGTGTATACAAACAGATTGCACTCGATCTTGCCAAGCTTTAATTAAGGGGAAAAGCTATGAGTCAACCCATTACAAAAGAAATGTGGAAAGACATCGAAGCAGAAATGTCAGGCTATTTTTTTGATATTCGATTCTTGTACAAAGGGCATGAAATAGCGGTAACCCGAGTCCATGAGTCCGAGTCAAAGACCAGTCTTCAGGTTTACATAGATGGCGTTATCCAAGGAGCTTGGGCTAATAAAGATTACGCACACAGACCAGTGATTATTCCAGATGTCTGGAAGCTCGTCAGAAAAAGTGTGTATTCACCGACCCAACGAAAAAAGCTCATCAAAGATCTTGGTAAACGTAAAGCAAAAGAATGGTTCCCTAATTTAGAAAAAGTTGTGGAATTTCATGTTCCAAATTTTTCGAAAGCTTCAGTTCTATGTCGCCAATACAAAAAGCTGGAAGGTATCGAACTGAAGAAAGCTGAATGTATGGAGACGATATGAGCGATAGCTTAACTGATTACTATGAAAACCCCGATAAAGATCATGGCGACTGGGATGTCAGGCCGAGTATTCCACAGCGCAAATACTGTGTCGGACACGCAAAAGGATTAGAAACCTTGGCTCAAAAGATGTCGGATGCACTTAAAGGGAGTACGGAACATCAGGACTTAATTGATGAATTCCACAGATTTCAAATTAGATGGATCGAGTAAATATGAAACGAGAACCGAGTGAATATCTGAGTTACGCGCAACATGCTGTCAAACTCGAACAATCAGGAAATCTGACTGATGCTGCGTTTGCATGGTCGTGTGCAGCACAGCAGGCACGCCGTCATCAGAACAGACAATGGGCAGAGTGTCGCTCCGATTGGTGTTGTAAGTGGTCAGTTCGAATTGGTAAACGTGCAGTCGCATAGACAACTGTGGCCCGTTTTCGGGCCTTATTTTTATCGAATAGGAAATATAATCATGTATGCAGAAACAAATATCACACTGAATATTCAGTTCGAGTGTCCCCTATGTGGCAGTAAAAACAACACCGCTGATCATGGGCTGAATCAATCTCTGGAAACTGGTAGCCACAAACTCGAATGTCCGCATTGTCATCAGGAATTCGAGCTGGTTATCAATGAGGCATAGAGAGATGAAAAACAGAAACCAACTCATCCAACTTATTCATGTCGGTAAACGTGAGCTGGCTCTTGATGATGAAACCTATCGTATGCTGCTTGAGGCCGAAACCAATAAATCCTCTTGCGGGAAAATGGGAATCAAAGAACTTGAATCAGTACTCTCAGCGATGGAAGCAAAAGGGTTTAAACGCCGTTTAAAGAACAATAAACAGGGAATCAAAAAACGTTACAGCCCTAAATCAGGGAAAGCCCGTAATGCTGAAATTGATAAAATCCGGGCGATATGGATCACAATGGCAAAGCATGAGTTCATCAGAGATGGATCTGAAACGGCCCTTGATGCTTATGTCCGTCGGATGACTCATCGGAATGCAGGTGATGGTGTCGATCATGTGGCTTGGTGTACGGACAGGCAGGCGTACACAATATTAGAGTCATTGAAAAACTGGCATCGTCGAGTGATGGTTGATGCGATGAATGAGCATTCTTGGATTGTTCCGACTAATGATACAGGAAAACTACTTTGCTATGATGAAATTGCCAATGCTTATAACCGCTATCTGAATACTCTGGTGCAGCAATGACAGATTTCACACGGCAGGACAAACAACTGATTAAGCATGTGATGCAGTTCGGGGGAAAGAGCAAAGAGGCTGCAATCGAGTATCTGAATCACTACTGTGGAAACTGGCAGGGAACGCCGCTTCCTAAAGCAAAACGTATTCAGTCACGGGCAACGGATACGGATGATGAGTAAACTTAGGATGGAAAATATCGTGGCTCAAGGTCGAAAAGATTTTAGTGACGGCGTTCAACTGAAAGATAACCCTCACTTAGATCCAGAATCACGAGCTGCTTGGTTTGAAGGGTGGCAATGGGGTTCTCACTACTCAAAGAAAAAACAAACCGTCAATTAAGGGAAATATATATGATGACTGAAGATGGGATAACACTTCTATATGAATTCGAACATCAGATTTATAACCCCCATGCAACAATCGATGCAGAAGGATAGGATCTGTTTCAAGGAAAGTTGAGCTTGAGGATCATTTCCCTCCATATATTCTTAATTTATCCCACATCAAATAGGAATCGAGGGTGCTTGTGGAAGTACAAAGTGATTTGCTGGAACACGAGACTATCGATCCATCCATATTGGATCACCTCTCTGATTTACCTGAAGAGAAAAACGGTTGGCCTGCGCTGCTGCTGGAAATTCGGGCCGTTCTAAGTCAAGAACTATCACGGCATCATATTGAGAATGAGAAACTCCCCCTCCAGCTTTCATTAGCGATTGGTCAGTACCTGGGCGGTGCTCAGTTCTACTTACCTCGCGGTGATGCCCTGAAACGTTTTATCCGCGATATCGAGATCTGGGACGCATTCCGTGGAAATAATACCCGCCAGTTGGCACGTCAGTACCACTTAACTGAAAAAACCATCTATGAAATTGTGGCTCGTATGCGTAAGATTGAGCAACAACGACGTCAACCGGATCTATTTGGGTAATTGTATGAAAAAAACAATGCTTCTGATTACTTCACTGATAACCTCTGGAACTGTATTGGCACAGAATGGTTACTCTGTCGATGAAATGAAAGATGTACTGAAGTATTCAGGTATCAGAGATATTGACTGGTACAATAAAGGGGATACGGCTTTTGCAGACTTTAAAAACGAGAAAGAAAGTGTGAAAGCTTCATTATCTGTCGGAAGAGGAATGCTCGAAATTCAGCTCAGTTCGGATGCTCCTTTTGATATCTATGGCGCTATTTCTTGTCAGAAGTTAACTAAAATGATCCCTCATGAGGAAACTTCAGGATGGAGTTCTCCACCCACTAATGATGAGAAAAAAATCAGAGCGGTTTTCGATATGGACATGAAACAGAATAGTACCAATGAGGGTCAACTGAATGGATGGCAAATGAAAATACAGAGAAGTCAAAACACAGTTATCTGCTCTGTTATGAAAAAATCATAAAGTAACGATGGACCCTTTCTAGGGGCTTTCTTATATTATCCAATAACCCACGTTAATCTACTTACCCATTCATAAAATCAGACACTAGACCCAACCATTCAACTACTGATACTGGGTCTAGTGATGAAAACTCTCATCTTATATCGCCGCTATTTCGAGCATGGAACATACTCTGTTCTATGTGATGAATATGGCAGTGAATTAACAAAAACAATTGAACGTCCTTGGTTAAACAATCAGCAGGGGATCTCCTGTATCCCGGAAGGCATATATACAATCGAGCCAACCATTAGTCCTAAATTCGGTCATTGTTATGCACTGACTGCGCCAGAGCTTGGCGTCACGGTTAATGGTCCATCCTTACGAACTCATATTCTGTTTCATGCCGCAAACCTGCCGGAACAATTAGAAGGCTGCATAGCTCCCGGAATGCTGTTCGGGGTTCTCCGTGGTAAATGGGCGGTGTTGGAATCAAAAAACGCACTTCAGAAGCTGGAAAATTATCTGGGCGGAGAAAAAGCCCAATTAATGATTAAGGCGGCATAGATGGGCCACAACTGGGAATGGTCACAGCAGCGTGGCCGGGAGAAAAGACTGGAAGCCGAACGTCTGGCATTCACAAATGGTATTCCCACTCCTTCTACTCCACCGTTTCACAGCTACGATGCAACGATGCAGTCATATTTCAATCACGGATGGCATTCTGTTAGTCAGTGTGACATCCGTCTGCATCTGGGGATCGCCAAAACACCGGAAGGAACGGATCTCATCCAAAAAATCAGGAGACTGAAACAATGTTTGCATCACTCGCAGCACTCGCGTTAGAAGCGGGGCCTGCCGTCATTCGCGGCATTTCTTCGCTATTCGGTGGCAGTGATACTGCTGACAAAATCGCATCAGCAGTTGAGACAGTGGATAACACACTGAGCCTGAGCAAGCAGCAGAAGCAACTTGCTATCACTCGTGAACTCCAAAACCTCCCCCCTGAATCAAGAGTCGAGCTGGAACGAATTCAGCTCGAACTTGAGAAAGAAATCACCCGGCGTCAGGAACTTCAACTTCAGGATAAACAGGTGGAGCATCACGAAACACAAGAAACTATCCGGGATGGGGATAAAACAGAAGACCCGTACATCCGCAAGACTCGCCCACTCATGGCACGTCAGTCCTTGTGGGCTGTGATTTTGTATTGCTTCGTTATGGAATTTCTGAAGGCAAAAGGTATCGGAACAGGGGTTGACCCATGGGTCGCGAGTATTCTTTCTTCACCTGCTTGGGCTTATCTCGGTCTACGGACACTTGATGGCTTTGCTAAATATCCAAAAGGCAGTGGTGACAAAGTAACAACGCTGGTCGGGAACGTAATCAAGAGGAAATGAGATGGCAGATGAAAGACTAGTTGTATTAGAGGCTCTGTTCGGCTTGGTTCGTACAGAAGATGGCACTGTCATTACTGGTGTAATTGATTGTGATGATGGCATCGTTTTAGTTAAAAAATAATGCAGGAAATAAATGACAGAACAAATTGACCAGGCGCAGACACTGGAACAGCAGTTTCGGGATATGGCTCTAAATAGAGCCCGGCAGAGTCATCATAAGGAATCACCGGATATTGATGATGACGGCAATCGTTGGTGTTTAAGCTGTGGTATCAAAATTCCAGAGCAACGAATTCAGGCGATCCCACATGCTGTGCATTGTATCCGGTGCCAAACCATCAAAGAGCAGAAGGACAGTAAATGACACCAGAACTCATTCGGACATGGTGGCCGATCCTAGCAACCGCTCTGAACGTGCTGTTCTTATTAATTTGTTTCGTACTGGTAAAGACATTCGCACGGAAAGAAGACCTACAGGCTCTCAAAGAACGGCAAGACAAAATGGCTTCAGAGCATGACGCTCTGGAAAAACGAGTCTCTCAATTACCGGACCATGATGAAGTGTCTGACCTCAAGCTCAGTATAGAAAGCTTACGGGGCGATATTCGAGAAATTCGCCCCAAGCTTGATGGGTTGGATCGTATCAGCAATCTATTACTTGAAAACGAACTCAAGGACAAAGCGTAAATGTCATTAAAACAATTACTCCAAGAAGACCGACGGCTGGTAATTTTACGTGTGCTGAATGAATCCGCAGGCTACACGGCTAATGAATCTATTCTGGATTCAGCGCTGGATGCGTACGGCCATAAAGTGAGTCGTGATGTGGTGTTGGCTGAGCTTGCATGGCTGGATGAACAAGGTTTACTCACCCTTGAAGAGGTTGCCAAAACGCAAGTTGCGCGTGTGACCCAACGCGGTATTGATGTCGCTGAAGGTCAAGCACAGCACCCCGGTGTAAAACGCCCCCGCCCGTAAGGAACGGTTATGAAAGAACATACCAAAAACCGCAAGTCAAAGATTGACACCTTACCTGACGACATCAAAAGTTCATTGAACATGTTATTGCGTGAAGGCCGAATGAGTCAGCAAGACATCCGGGAGCAAATCAATCAACTGATTGTTGAGTCTGGTGTAAGTGACGATGACGAATACATCAAGCGTAACTCGATGTCTCGCTATTCACAGGGATTTGAAAAAGGCATGGAGCGGTACAGGCAAGCCCAACAGATGACTCAAAGCTGGGTTCAGCAGTTTGGTGAGATGCCCCAGACTGATATTGCACGTGCATTGATTGAGATTGGTAAGTCTCAGGTATTCGATTTTCAGATGGCGGCACTTGAGGAAGGCGAAACAATTGATCCAAAAACAATGGGTCAACTGGCATTAGCCATCAAACGCCTTCAGGAAGCTCAGACTGGCAGTGTGAAGCTTGAGAAAGAGATCCGCAAGCAAGCGATGGAAGACGCTGCTGATACAGCAGAGCTAGCAGCTAAAAGTCTGGGTCTAACCTCTGAAGGGGCGAAAGTGATCCGGAATCAGATTCTGGGGCTTTCCACATGATGCAGGAATTTCAGAGATCCCCCATTGCCTCTGCTGTTGCTCACCTTCATTACGAATACAGCCCGGATGAAGTGTTATTGCCGTATCAGAAGTATTGGATCGAGGATGACAGCCAGCTCAAAATTGGGGAAAAATCGCGTCGGACGGGGTTAACGTGGGCCGAAGCTTGTGATGCTGCACTAACGACATCCAAAAGCAAGGCTGATGGCGGTTGTCATCATTTCTATGTGGGTTCAAATAAAGAGATGGCCCGCGAATTTATCGATGCAGTCGCTATGTGGGCCAAGGCGTTTGATAAGGCCGCTGGTGAAATCTGTGAAGAAGTGCTTGAGGATGACGACAAAGATATTCTGACCTTCGTGATCTATTTCGCATCCGGTTTCAAGGTGCAAGCGCTCAGTTCAAATCCATCCAATTTGCGCGGAATGCAGGGTAACGTCACTATCGATGAAGCGGCATTCCATGACCATCTGGCCGAAGTATTGAAAGCAGCTTTGGCTCTTACTATGTGGGGTTGCAAAGTTCGTCTGATTTCCACCCACAACGGTGCGGATAATGACTTTAATGAACTGATTCAGGAGAGTCGAGCCGGAAAGAAAGATTATAGTGTCCATACGATTACCCTTGATGATGCTTGTCATGATGGTCTGTACAAACGTATCTGTCAGGTTACGGGTAAGATATGGAGCCAGCCAGCAGAAGATGCATGGAAAGCGGGTCTGCTTAAAGCCACCAAAACAGAAGATGATGCTCTGGAAGAGTATTACTGTGTGCCTAAATCTGGCAGCGGCGTCTATATCCCCCGTTCCTATCGGGAGCGTGCCGCCGTTCTGCCAAACGAGGTTGTTACGTTTATCGGCTCTGCTGAGTTTAACTGCTTGCCGGAGCGGCTACGTGAATTGGATATGCAAGAGTGGTTAGAGCAGACCGTTAAACCATTACTAGATTCGCTGCCAAAGAATCTGCGCCACACTTTGGGTGAGGACTTCGCCAGAAACGGAGACTTAACCTCATTCGCACCGTGTAGCGTGCAGACTGACACCAAACGTCAGATCCCCTTTTTAGTTGAGTTGTCCAATGTCCCATTTAAGCAGCAAGAGCAGGCTCTCTATTACCTCTGTGACCGGATGCCACGTCGTGATGGCATCAAACTCGATGCACGCGGCAACGGCCAATACTTGGCGGAACAAGCCCGTTATCGATATGGTGCGGAAGTTGAAGAGGTCATGCTATCGACTGCCTATTACCGAGAAAATATGCCTAGATTTAAAGCGGCATTTGAAGATGACGAATTGCAGATCCCAAAAAACGAAGACGTGATCAATGACTTCTCTGCTATTCAGATCATCCGGGGTGTACCGTGTATCGATGACAGCCGTACAAAATCTGTAAACGGAAGCCAGCGTCACGGCGACTCGGCGATTGCTATTTTTCTTGCGTACCTAGCATCAAAAGAAGAATGCCGACGTTATGAACTGCACCGCATCAAATCCGGTAAAGACGACCAACATACAGTGAAAAGACAAATGAAAATGACCCGTGGCCTCAGAGCCATGAAAGGTGGCCTGTTATGAATCGAATTATCAATCCTCAGACTGGAAAGCCGTTCACCACGGCTGAGCGTCAGGCGCTCAATCATCAACAGAGTAAAGCCTACACGACAGGTGTACGCACCCCCACAGCAAGTAAAAGTATTGCCACCGGACTGACTCCGGCCCGGCTTGCATCGATACTGAAGAACGCGATTCACGGTAGCCCGGAAGATTACTTTATTCTGGCTGAAGAAATGGAAGAGCGGGATTTACACTATCGAGCTGTTATTTCAACCCGTAAGTTGGCTGTGACCAGTATTGAGCCAGTCGTTGAAGCGGCCAGTGACGAGTCGAAAGATATCGAGATGGCTGATGCAGTACGTCAATTACTCAAACACCCGAATATTCCTGAATGCGCATTCGATTTGCTGGACGGCTTGGGGAAAGGAGTCGGTCTGGTTGAAATTATCTGGAATACTGAACGGGTGCCGTGGAAGCCCAAAGATTATCAATGGGTCGATCCGCGTTTTATCCGGCTCGATAGAGCAACGTACAGTGAAATCCGTCTGGCAAATGATAAGAACTGGACTGAAGGCGAGCCGCTCAAGCCGTGTGGCTATATCTGTCATCAACCACGGATGAAATCAGGTCACTGGCTACGCAATGGATTGGCACGGGTTGTCGCTGTGATGTATATGCTCAAAAGCTATACAGTGCGTGATTGGTGGGCGTTTGCCGAAATTTTCGGTATGCCGATCAGGGTCGGCAAATATCATAGCAATGCATCCGATGAAGATATCAGGACGCTAGTCAATGCTATTGCAACCATAGCTTCCGATGCCGGTGCGGCAATTCCCGAATCAATGCAGATCGACATGATTGAAACGGCTAAAGGCAATGGGGGTGAAACTCTGTTCGAGAATATGGCCGAGTGGGCTGATCGGCAGATATCCAAAGCGGTTTTGGGTCAGACGATGACCACTGATGATGGTTCCAGTCAGTCTCAGGCCACAGTGCATAACGATGTACGTAACGATATTACCCGCTGGGATGCACGACAACTTGCCAACACATTCAATGAGTTTCTTGTGAAGCCGTTTATCGATATGAATTACGGTGTGCAGGAAAACTATCCGGTTATCAAAATTGAACCTGAAGAAACAGAAGATACCAAGACTTGGGTCGAATCTCTGGTTCCGCTAATTGACCGGGGCATGAAAGTTCAGATGAGTGACGTTCGTGACCGGATGAAACTATCAGACCCTGATAAGGATGCCGAGTTACTGGTTCCAGCCGGTCAGCTTACACCGCCAAATGAATTCAGTTTAAACCATGCTTGGCCGCTGTTTAATCCGGGGTTAAATCTGGCATTAAATCGTCAGGGGCGACTTAACAGTGAAGAGGAGCTCGATGAAATGACGCGTCAGGCATTGGACGAATGGCAAGAAGTCAGCGACCCGGTATTAAGCCCGATCCTCAAACTGGCAAATGAGTCGGTCAGTTTTGATGAGTTTACGACTAGCCTGCCGAAACTTGCTGAAGAACTCGATGCACAGGCGTTTATTGAACAGATGGCAAAACTGTGCTGGCAGGCTCGTGCAATGGGAGATGTTCAAGATGACTGATGACAATATCCCACAGGAAGCACTGGACTATCTGACGAGTAAGCAGCTCAAGCCGGGGTTTGATTACCGTGATGTCTGGAAGCAAGAGCACAACAATGCATTCACTGTCGCTAAAATGATGCACGAAGATATACTGGCCGATACCCGGGCCATTGTAGAGCAGGCACTTGCCGATGGCATGACATTCAAACAGTTTCGTGATTTGCTGCAACCGATGCTGGTTAAAAAAGGATGGTGGGGAATTCAGATGATGAATGATCCACTGACTCAGGAAACCAAGCTGGTTCAGCTCGGCAGTGATGCCAGACTCAAGACAATTTATAAGACCAATATGAGAACCGCCCGCGCTGCTGGCCAGTGGCAGCGTATTGAGCGGACTCAGGAGACACACCCCTATTTGATCTATGAACTCGGCCCCAGCAGAGAGCACCGACTAGAGCATAAGAGATGGCATAACTTGATGCTGCCAGCCAGTCATGAATTCTGGAAAACTCACTTTCCGCCCAATGGGTGGGGCTGTAAGTGTCGGGTCAGACAGGCCAGTGAACGAGAAGCCAGACGCCTGACCGCAGCCGGTGCAAATACCACCGCACCAGAGGTTAAAACCCGGAAGCTGGTCAACAAGCGTACTGGTGAAGTAGAGCGTGTGCCTGAGGGGATTGATCCGGGGTGGAATTATAATGCTGGTATCGAAAAAATGCCGGAACAATAAAACGCTCTGTAAGCCTCTCTCACAACGAAGAAAAGAAAACCTGCATCGTTTATCGTTGTCATTCCGTTTAAACGCGCTCCGTCGAATTTAAACGGGGTTTAAATGAGGTTGTGATAAATCTCGACATCATAAAATGTGATGGGTGATGAAAAACACTGCCCTAAAGCAATAACCCACGTTAATCTGGTTTCAAATCTCTTTCCCGTAATCTGGCATTCGATGACTACATTGGACGCCAGAAATGAACCAACTTTATTTATCCCTTTGTTTTGAGCTGCCTCAGGATGATGTACCAGAGTGGTTGAAATTATTACCCGCCGGGCCAATGACGGGGAATGATGGCCGCAGCTTTGTCAATAGCAACCCGCAACAGGTCGTCATCTACTGGCAGAATGTCGGCAGGGATATCCCGCTAGATATCGAGCACGCAACCGAAATCAAAGCACCGAAAGGTGAACCAGCCCCTGCTCAGGGGTGGTTCGACAAGCTTGAAATCCGTGATGGTGAAATCTGGGCACACCTCACCCCGAATCCATCCGGCACGGCAACGATTACCAACCGAGAATACCGTTACATCAGTCCCGCGTTCTACCACGATTCTGAAGGCAACATTCTGGGGCTTTCCAGTGTGGGCCTGACCAACAAACCCAATCTGAAACTCCCTGCTCTCAATCATCAACAGGAGAAACAACCCATGCCAATTCCAGCGGCTATTGCTGTGGCGTTATCCCTCAATTCTGAAACCGCCACAGAACATGAAGCAGTTAATGCCATTAACAAACTCAAAGACGATACACAACTGGCACTCAACCGTGCTGAAAATCCGGATCTGGAAAAATTTATTCCCAAAGAGACCTATGAACTGGCGCTCAACCGTGCCACTGAAGCGGAGGCAAAAGTCAAAGAGCGACAGGAAGCCGATATTACAGCTCTGGTCGATACGGCGATCACTGAAGGCAAAATTGCACCGGCCAACAAAGAAATGTATCTGGCCGTCTGTCGCGCCGAAGGGGGCATTGAAAAGTTTCAGGCATTTGCCAAAAGTGCTCCGAAACTGGTCAGCGATACCCATCAGCATGACAAAGCTCCTGACAGTGACCAGACCAAGCTTACCGAAGGCGAACTGGCTATCTGCCGTCAACTCGGTTTGACCGAAGCGCAGTTTCTGGCTGCGAAGTAACTTAACCAACTATAAGGAACATTTTCATGCCAATTACTGCTGAACAGCTACGCAATATGACTACCGGCCTGTCGGCTGCCTATCAAATTGGTTTCGATGGTGCAGAATCTCAGGTAGAAAAAATTGCAACCATACTGCCATCGTCAACTAAATCGGAAGACTACGGTTTTCTGGGAAGCTGGCCGGAAATCAAAGAATGGGTCGGTGACCGTCAGCTCGCAACACTGGCGAAGCATGGTTACACCATCACCAATAAAAAATTCGAGTCCTCTATCGTCGTAGATAAAGATGATGTAGACGATGACCTGCTCGGTCAGTACGGCTTACAGGCGCAAACAATGGGGCAAGGCGTTAAGCTCTTCCCTGACAAAATTACATTTAGTCTGCTGTGCTCCGGGTTTTCGGAAACATGCTATGACGGTCAATACTTTTTTGACACCGATCATCCGATGGCGGATGGCATTGTATCCAATATCGTTGGTGATATAGCAAACGATACTGGGGAACCTTGGTTCCTACTGGACTGCTCCCGTCCGCTCAAGCCGATGGTATTTCAGGAGCGTCGTAAATTTGAATTCAAAGCTCTGGATGATATGAGCAGTGATCACGTCGTACTCAATGACGAATATATCTATGCAACCGATGGTCGTAACAATAGCGGGTTCGGTTTCTGGCAGATGGCAATCGGCTCGAAAGCTCCGCTAACTAAAGAAAACCTCAATGCAGCTCGGAAGAAGCTGCGGTCATTTACAAATGACAGCGGTGAGCCGCTGGGACTGAAAGGTACCGTTCTGGTAGTTGGCGGAGACAACGAATCAGTCGGAGAAGATCTGGTGCTCACTGAAAAAATCAACGGCACCAATAATACCCTGTTCAAAAAGTTCGATCTGGTTGTTTCCGAGTATATCAAGTAACCCCGTTTAAACATGATTGAAAACCGGTTCCGGGATGCCCCGGACCGGCACAGAGGATGAAACCGTGACCAATGCGAAAACCAAAACCACACGCCGCAGTAATGACAAATCTGGAACACCGACAAACGTTACCCAAAGCGATGCTGAAACGGTTGTTGAAACTTCCGTTGAGACACCGCAACCGAATAGTCAGTCGCCTGAAGTAACCGGGAAGGCACCGACAGATATTACTCAAACCGATACCGGAACGGATGAACAACCTCCCGTTGAGACGCAGCAGGCTGAACCCTGTCTTTTGCCTGTTGAAGTAAAAGCAACCAAGAAAACCGGGTTCTGGCGTTGTGGCCGTTTCTGGTCCTCTGAAGGCTCTCACGCATTCGTCGTGCCGGATGACGCAGATATCAGGGCTATCCGGTTAGAAAATCCGGATATTGAATCTGTCTTTCTAACCGAAGCCGAGTATCAGCGGCTGAAGAATGAACCCGCGCTGAGTGTGAAACAACTCGAAGCCGGAATCGACACGGAGTAATCAGCAATGGCACTTTCCTATGTGACTCAACAGGACTTGCTGGACCGGGATGAATCCATGTTGTGGGTACTGGCAACCTCACCGAATGACAACTCGCAGCTCAACACGGTGGCAATCGATGCTGCAATATCTGATGCCTCGATTGAGATCGATTCATTCCTGACCTGCTTTGAACTGCCGCTTCTGGAAGTGCCTGCGTTGCTGAACCGGTGCGCGATCTCGATGGCCTTTTACTGGCTGGCTGACCGGGACGGCAATATTTCAGAACTGGTGCAAAAGCGTTATGACGACGCGCTAAGAACGCTACGGGAAATCCGCGACGGCAAACGCGATTTAGGTTTACCTGCGGCAAGCAAACCCACCGAAACGGCCAAAGGGAAAGCTGAGGTGATCGATGCATCACGGCCATCAGTCCGTGACAGTCTCAGGTACATATTATGAGTATTAGTGTAACTATCTATAACGGTGATACCGAGCTTCAACAGATGCGTCAGTTTTTGGAGCGACTGAGTGACACCGGCAACCGTGACAAGCTGATGCATCTCATCGGGGCTGAAGCTGAAAGCCAGATGCACCGACGGATCAGGAATGAGAAAACCGCACCGGATGGCTCGCCATGGCCGGAATGGAGCCCGCAATACTCAGGTACGCGCCACGGTAATCAGTCATTGCTAATGGGTGATGGTGCTCTGGACGACTCGATCCAGTATTACGTCAAAGGCAATCAGGTGTCTATCGGTTCGTCGCTGGCCTATGCCGCTGTCCAGAACGACGGTTTTGACGGGATGGTCAGTGTACCGGCGCATACCCGGCTGATTCATCAGGCGTTTGGCCGGGAGCTGGCTTTCCCGGTCTATCAGAGTGTGAGCGCACACAGCCGTCATCTGGAGGTCCCACAGCGCGAATACCTCGGCCTGTCATCTGAAAACGAAACAGATTTACTGACATTAATCGGAGACTTTTACGGAGACATGCTCAAATGAAACCAGAGCTGAATACTCAGTTCGGCACGCTGGCAATTTGCCAGTCGGTTGTCGAAACCCTCAAGCCGATATTTGAAGGCACGGACAAGGAGCTGGATAAAGTCGGCAATGTCGCCCGCTACCACAAGCGGTTTAATACAACCGCAGATGTGAAACAGAACGTGACAAGACGCGGCTGTATTCAGATTGCTGGATTGAATGTTATCAATGTTCAGCGCAGCGCTGGCTACACCATTGGCACCATTCAGTTTGCTGCATTTGTCATGACTGATGACCACTATGGGAAAAACCGTGCAGAGCGGGCGGAACTGATTGCCGGAAGGCTGGGAATGACCGTAGTGTCACCTGACTTTTCCAGAAAGCTCGGAGATGTTGCCCATAGTCAGGTTGAACAAGCGAGATGGCAGAGCCTCACCAATCAGGCATTTGATGACATTGGGGTCGCAATCTGGGCGGTGGAATGGCAGCAGGAATGCCGACTTAACACACCACCTGACACTGCCAATATGGACGATTTTATTACCTGCGATATGACCATGTTGCAGTCAGACGGCGGGCCTCAACTTCAGGCAACAATTGAACTGGAGCAATGAATGATACAAATGATTTTTATTAAACCGAGAGATGGTCTGACCGTTCGCAAACCTGACGGCACCTTTTTAAATGTCGCAGGGGAAACCGTTCGACGCAATGCATACTGGGTACGGCGTCTCAATGACGGCGATGTAACCAAAAGCTCACCGGCGTCGGGCAAAACCAAGAAGGAAGTAACCAATGAGTGATATTCCAAACGATATCCGGGTGCCGCTGTTTTATATGGAGTTCGATAACTCTCTGGCAGTTTCCGGCACCCCGGCAATGGTGCATAAAATTTTGGTCGTCGGTCAGATGGGTGCAGATGCTGTTGCATCACCGCTGGTGCAACACACGATTACCAGCGACGACAGTGCGCGGCAGATGTTCGGTGATTCAATACTAACCGATATGTTGCTGCGTCTGCGCAAAGCCAACAACTATACAGAAACGGTTGCGATGGGGATTGAAGATTTAACCGATGGTGCGGCCGCAAGTGCTGACGGTTTTACTTTCAGTGGCACTGCAATGGCCTCCGGAACCTGCTATCTGATGATTGGCGGAAAATCGGTTCAGGTCGGGGTGTCTGAAGGAGACACAGCCGCTGATGTTGCGGCCAGCGTGATCGCCAAAATCACCACCCTCAATGCGACACTCGGCAGTGAGCTGCGCGTAACTGCCCAAGCCGGTGCCAGTACCAATATTGTCAAGCTGATATGCAAGCATAAAGGTATCACAGGCAACGATATCGATCTGCGTATCAACTACTATACCGGAGAGCAACTACCGAAGGGGATCATCTGTACCGTCGGTACAATGTCCGGTGGTACCGGCACCCCGGATATGACAGCAATTGTTGCAGCAATTGGCGATGAATGGTTTAACCATATCGTTATGCCATACAACGATCAGTCCAGTCTCAATACACTGCGTGATGAGCTCATTGCTCGTTGGGGACCGATGCGTATGCAGGAAGCGATTGCATATACTGCATTTCGTGGTACCCATGCAGAAACCTCGACTTGGGGCAGCACCCGAAACGATTATCTTATCACCTGTATGGGCACAAATAAGATGCCCACGCCTTCTTGGGAAGTTGCGGCCAGCTATGCGGGTACTGCCGCATATTATTTAGCGATTGACCCAGCACAGCCGCTACAAACCTTGTCTCTCAAAGGTATTTTACCACCCGCTAAGGGCGACCAATGGGATCTAACCGAACGTAATTTGCACCTCCATGACGGTGTGGCGACCTATTTTGTGGATGCTTCCAACCAAGTGTGTATTGAGCGGGAAATTTCGACCTATCAGGTCAACAAGTTTGGCAGTCCTGATCCCAGTTATTTAGATATCACTACCCCATCGACTTTGGGTTATCTGCGCTATTCGATGAAAGCACATATCACCCAGAATTACCCACGGCACAAACTCGCAGGCGATGATGTTCTGGATGAGCTGGAACCCGGTCAACCTGTAGTGACCCCTAAAACGTTGCGGGTTGACTTTCTCGATAAATTCCTCGAATGGGAAGGAAAAGGCTTGGTTGAAGATTTTGAGACATTCAAATCCACGCTGTCCGTTGTCCGTGATAACGATAATAAGAATCGAGTCAATGTGATGTGTTCTCCCAACCTTGTGAATGGCTTCCGTATTCTGGCCGTAACCACACAATTTCAGCTTTAAGGAGTAAGACATGATTTTAGGTGAAGCAACCATTCGGGCGAATGGTGAGGAGTGGAAAACTACCGGTACCGCGAAATTTCACCCCGGTGGTAAACAACGCACCGAGCATACCGGAGGTGGAAAGGTGCGCGGATTTTCAGAAAAAACCGTGGTTCCTTATATTGAGTGCCAGTTTGCTGTTGATGAAGATGTCGATGTAATTGAACTCAACGCGATCACTGATGCCACCATTACATTCGATGGCAACAATGGGCTGTCATATATGCTTACTGGTGCGACGCTGGCCGAGCCGATAGGGATTAGTGATGAAGGCACCACAGATACTGGCAAATGGGTCGGGAAAAAAGCTAAAAAAATCTGATGTGTCGGCTCCGGCCTGACTGCCGGAGTCGTTTAAATCATCTTTAAACGGGATATAAAACATGGCAAAACATGAATTTTCATTCAGGCATGGTCTGATGTTCGGCAAGGGTAAAGATGCAGAGCCACAGTATGACGTTGTTCTACGTGAGCTGACCAGTGCCGATTTGATTGATGCGGCAATGGAAGCTGAGCGGGTGGTGTTTGTTGATGAGGGGAAAAAAGCTATCGCCTATACCTCTGAAGTGCTTTATGGATTCGAGTTGTTGCGCCGTCAGATTTCATCTGTTGGTGAAATACAGGGGCCTTTGACATTCAAGCAACTACGCCAGCTCCACCCAGACGATCTCCAAACCTTGCAAGATGAAACGGAGAAGCTGGATGGCCTGATTAAAGGAGTGAGCGAGCGGGGGCGAGATGTGCCAGCTGAGTGAGCTGGCAGAGATAAGTTGTATCAGGGTCTCGCGTATCACACACCTGCCATACCCAGAGCTGACACGCTACCCCATCCCCAAACTATTGAAACTGATCCACAAAATAGAAGCGGAGTTAAAACATGCAGCAACAACTGGTCAGTGAATTCGTCATTAATATGAGCGGTAACATGGTTGCCAAGGCGAAAGCTTATGGCGGTGCTATGAACCGATTCGCCAAAAAAAATTCACGAGCGATGTCAATTGTTCGTAACTCAACTCGTGAAGCCAGTAAAGCGTTGGATAAGATCCAGAACCGTTATACCGGTGCGGCCACTGCATTTGCTACCGGAACGATGGTTAAGGGAGTAGCGGATTTTGACAAAATCATTCGACGAATGGGAACGAATGCTCAGATGAGTGACGAACAAGTTGCCAGTCTGCGTGAGAGCATCAAAGCAATCGCAGATCAGGACGATATCCGAATTGATATGTCATTGCTGGCTGAGGGTGTTGATGAATTACAAAGCCTGACCGGAGCAGCTGAATTTGTGCAGGATAATATCCGCAATCTAGGGATAGCCATGCAGGGCTTCGGGGTTGATTCAAAATATGCGGCAGGGTTACTGGCGAAATTTTATGAGAAAGGGATAACTAAACCTCAGGAAGTATTGCAAACACTGGATCAGCTTTTTGCCCAATTTGCAAAAGGGTCTTTAAGTGTTGCTGATATTGCCCGCGTCGCCCCGTCTCTGTTTTCTATTATTCAAGATAAAGGGCCGGAGGCGATTGCTCAGATGGGAGCACTTGCTCAGGTTTTTGCTAAAAATAAAAGTTCTGCTGAAGAAGTCGTCACATCCATACAGGGCGTATATTCATCTTTGACTGACAAAAAAAATATTGAATTTTTAAAAAATCAAGGTGTGAATGTATTTGTAAAGGGAACACAAAACATTAAGAAACCCATAGAGCTATTAAATGAAGTCCTCAAAGCTGCAAATTATGATCGACTAAAACTTCAAGACATATTTACCAGTACAGATATGGAAGGTTTATCCGCACTGCTAGATCCCAAAAACCGCCAGTTACTGGATGATATGGCTCATGGCACCTACGAACTCGGTTATACCCAAAAAGCAGCCGAGAAAAATGCACATGGATTTTATGGCGCAATGACTCGGATGAATAATCAATTGCTGGCATTTGCAGACGATAATCTGGCCGAGCCGCTGAATGAGTTAGCCGATGCCATCGGTTCGCTGGACAGTAAAACGGTAAAAGCCGGGCTGGAAACATTAGTCACCGGAGCGGCGCTGCTTGGTGGTGCTCTCGCGGTTCGTGGTACCTACCGGATGGGTAAAGGCGGTTATGATACCCTACAACAAATCTTCGGGACGGGTCAGAAAGGCCCCGGAAAAAACGGTGGGTTTGATCTGGGGGTACAGCGGGTCTTTGTTGTTAATATGAAGGACTGGAGCAGCAATAATTCACTAAAGCCAGATATGCCAGAAAGCAATCGTAAAGGGGGCAGCAGATTCCGTCGGTTGTTTAGTAGTGCATCACAAATAGCAAAAGCGACCACCGTCGGTTACGGCCTCACCATGACGCCTGAATTCAGCCCGCTGTCATTTACTCGTAAAGAAGAACGAATTGCAGGTCTGAACGACAACGAGAAGATGCTGGTCACGCCCGGAATACTCGATGTTTGGGATGAAGTAAAACAGCTCTTTTCATCTCTCCAGACATTACCAACTCATCCCGCGTCCCCGGAAGGTACATCGGGCTATGTCACCGGTAATTATAATTTGCCGCAACCCAGCACAGGATATCCAGCTCTGAATGGTCGTATCGATGTAAATGTCAGAACATCTCATGATGGTCGCAAACCACAGGTTAGTGTTGATGTTTCAGGTCTGCCCGGTCAGGCCATGGTCAATTGAGAGGAACGGTATGACATTTGAGTACGATTCAGCACAATGGCAGGAGCGTCAAGAAGCCTCATTTCGTGGGGTACATTTTTATGTATTATCAACCAAAGGTAAATCAGGCCGTCGGGCACTGGCCCATGAGTACCCAAAACGAGATGGTGGTTGGACTGAAGATAATGGTGGCGTACTAAATAATGAAATGATTAAAGCTGAATTGGTTGGCCCGGATGCTGAAACGGAGTTTACCCGGCTTTTGGCTGCGCTCAATATCGCCGGGCCGGGGGAACTGATTCACCCGTATTGGGGAATTCAACAGGTTCAGGTTGGTGAGGTCGATTACGATTTCGATAACAACGAGCGCCATGTTGCCCGATTATCTTTTACTGTCTACGCGGTTGGTGAAAACCTGTTTTCCAATACGCCAGACACAAAATCTATTGTCGAAGAGCAAGCCTCAAAGGCTCATGATGTCAATGTTAATGTATTTGAATCTCTTGCCACGTCTCTTGATGAAGAAACGCAGCAAACTCTACTCGATAGCATCGATATCACGTTGAGTGACCTCGATGACACAATTAATAATCTCCCCGGACTACCTGAGGAACTGGGCGATTGGTTTGACCGGCTTGAACATGTGAAGTCATCGGCTGGGCGGTTACTGGCCTACCCCGGAGAGCTTGGCCGGGACATCACAAACTTGATCGTTGATTTAAAAGATCTCGTCACCGAATTACCCCGTTCACTGAGTGTCTATGATCAGTTAGAAAACCGCTGGAAGGGTTTGAAAGCCGAGCTGACAGTAAAAGCTGATATCTACCCCAGAGCCAATGTATATACATTCACGCACACTGCGGTGGTGATAGCCAAAGTTCAGGCTGTTGCTACGGCTCCTGTAGCAGGTGAAGTCAATGGATTCACTGACAGTACCCAAGCATCTTTGACTGCGAGTTCATTGAGCACATCATTGCAAGAAATAGCTGAAGAGGCGATTGATTCAGGGAACCGTACCGGCTGGCGGCTCTATCGTAGTCTTCGTAGTGCTGTCACAAGTGATTTAGCTCAGCGGATACAACAACTGCCGAGTGTGAAAAAGGTCACTCCCAACCGAGCCATTCCAGTTGCACTACTTGCTTACCAACAGACCGGAGATACGGAAAATCGAGATGTTATTGTGACTCGAAACAGTCTTTCACGCCCGTCATTCATTACCCCACATCAAAGTATTGAAGTCGTAATTTCAGGGGGCAGCAATGGATGAAGTCACAGTAAATTCAAATGGTAAAACATGGCACGGCTGGACAGACGTTTCTATCACCCGCGCGTTAAAAGCATGTGCCGGTGAAATGCGTCTTTCAATGACTCGTCAGTGGCATGAAGTTCAACCGTTCAATATTAAAAATGGTTCGCCCGTAACAATTGAGATAGGCGGTGAAGTGGTTTCTACTGGCTATGTTTCGGAATTTATTCCCTCATACGATGCGAAGACTGTGCGCTATGAACTGATTTGTCATGACAAAACGGTCGATTTAGTTGAATGCTCAGTCGAGCATGAATCCGGTGAGTGGAACAATGTCACTCTGGATACATTAGCCCGTGAAGTCGCTGCACCATTTAGTATTAATGTTGTCGTTGATGCTGATATCGGAAATGTGTTTAAAAAAGTTAGACTTGAGCAAGGTGAAACAGTATTCGAGCTGCTTGAACGGCTAGCACGCCAACGCGGTGTCTTACTGACATCTAATGCTCAAGGTAACCTTGTTATTACGACTGCATCCACAGAACGTTTAAACGTGGTCTTAAAACTTGGGCAGAACATCCGTGCTGCTCGTGGCCGCTTTTCTTCGAGAGAGCGTTTTTCGAAAGTGGTCGTCAAAGGAGATGCAGGCAGCTGGAGTGCATCGATAGCCAGCGAAACCGGAGGCAAAGCTGTGATTGAAACAGACTCAGGTGTTGCCCGCTATCGCCCACATGTTGTGTTGATGGAAGAGGTTTTCACTGCTGAAGATGCCAGTCGCCGTGGCAAGTGGCAGATATCTAACGCACTGGCACGCTCGACAACATCAGAAATTACAGTCTCAGGCTGGCGTTGTGGCGATAATTTTACGGGTGACCTGTGGCCGCTCAACAAACTTTTAAAAGTGATTGATCCAATTCAGAGTATTGACGATGAGATGCTGATTTCGTCCCTCACGTATTCAGAAAACGACGATGGCCGTGTCACAATTCTGGGTTTGGTTCCCCCTGAAGCGATGAAAGTAGAAGCACCTAAAAAAGTGGGTAAGGTGAAAGCCTCATGGAGAAAACAATCGTGAAATTATTGAAGCGAATGATCCAAACCATGTTTACCCGAACCATTCAGAGCGCAGTAGATGATGCTCTTGCCCGTCAAACCATGCAGGTTCAAGCACTCAATGGTGAGGTGTTCTCTGATGTGGAGCGCTGGCAGCAATATGGGCATACATCAGTACCACCGACAGGCAGCGAGCAATTAGTCTTAGCACTAGGCGGTAATCGTTCGAATCTCGCGATTATTTGCGCGGAAGACAAAGCAGTACGCCTCAAGGGTCTAATTGACGGTGATTCCGCACTGTATCACCAAGAGGGGCATTATCTGAAGCTGACTAAAGGCGGTGTTTTTGAACTTGACGGTGACACACTCAATATCACAGTTAATACCATCAACATCATTGCATCGGACGGTATCAAAATAGAAGCGCCCGTAACCACAATTCAGGGGGATGTCATACTCGATGGCAACTTATCAACATCCGGTAATATCGCCGCACAAGGGGTGGTTACTGGTGAGCAAGGCGGCACATTTGCGGGGGTGAGTTCTGGTGACCACACCCATGATTATGATGACGATGGCAAGCGTAAATCGACAGAAAAACCTAACGGGAGCGCACAATGATCAATATCGTTTGGAAAGAAAACGGCTATGACTATGATGTTGTTGGAGGTGTGTTGAAGCAAGGTGACAATCTGAAAACGATGGTAATTTATTGTCTGTTTACTGATGCGAAAGCAACCGAATCGGATGAACTGCCTCAGGGAACGACAGATAAGCGAGGCTGGCCGGGAGATACATTCAGTGAATTTAATTGGGGGTCTCGGCTGTGGCTTTTGAAGCGTAAGAAACTCACAAATCAAATTGTATTGAGAGTCCAAGATTATGCAAAAGAGGCGCTCACCCCACTTATAAGCAGGTATATCAAATCAGCAAAGGTGAATGCTAGACGTTCAGGCCGTGATACTGTCGATCTTTCTATTGTCCTAATCAAACCCAATGACGATCAACTCACACTAGAAGCCCAATTAAAGTGGGAGGCCATCCGTGTATAAAAGCCAAACTTTGCGTGAAATAATCCGAACGATTGAAAATGATATTGCTCTGGAACTTAATTTACAGGCATTGCCGATTATCGGCGAAGAACGCGCTATTGCATTTGCTGTTGGAGCAGCCAAGCGGGATATACACGATCACATTACGTGGCTGGCTCAGCAGATTGTCCCTAGTGCTGAGTCTGACGAACAGACAATCATCGATGCAGCAAACTATGAAGGAGTACCACGCAAGCAGGCAACCAAAGCGACGGGGATAGCTAGAATTAATGCTCCGGCATCCGTTGCATCTCAATTTATTGATGTGACATTTCAGCATCAGAACGGCCAGCGATTTACTGTTTTAGACAGTCAAGCACTCACTGAAAATACGGTACAACTCTCTATTAAAGCTGAGAGTGCCGGTAGTGCGGGAAACTTGGCTGATGAAGCATTGGAGATTAGTCTCATCAGTCCAATCAATGGTTCAGCACCCACCGCAATAATTACAAAAATATCTGGCGGTGCTGATACTGAATCTATCAGTGAACTATTGGGCCGTTTGTATTTTAGAAAGCAGAACCCACCAATGGGAGGCGCGGAACATGACTATGTCGCATGGGCAACTGAGGTGGGTGAAGTAACAAGAGCATGGGCATATTCGGGTTATCACGGAGGGGCAACTGTTGGGCTAACATTCGTCTGTGACAATCTTTCGAATATTATTCCGACTGATACAAAGATGAATGAAGTCGATAGCTATATTTTTCAACATATCGACCCATCTACTGGTAACTTAGTCGGGCGACCCGGTGGAATTGAAGTCATTACGTTTAAACTCAGTTTAAAAGTGGTTCAACTGGAGATTAAACTCACGCCTGATACGGAAACAACACGCATAAATTGCCTGACCCAGCTTAAGGTATTAGAGCGGCTCTATTCAAAGCCGAATTCAACGATTCTACTGTCTCAGATTCGCACGGCTATCGGAAACGCATCAGGTGTTGAAGACTATATATGTTCACTTAGTGACAATATCACCAGCTCAGAAAAAGAATTGATCACGTTTGGGGAACCTGTATGGCTAACAGCATAAGCGCACAAGGTACTGAAGCATGGCTTGATGTACTTCAGCAACTAATGCCACAGGGGGTGGCGTGGAATAAGGACACTGATAGTCATCAAACAAATCTACTCAGAGCGTTAGCCAAAGCGTTCGCCAGCACAGACACACTCTGTGATTCAATCGCACTCGAAATGATACCTGCACAAGCCAATATCATGCTTGATGACTACGAAGCCTATTTAGGATTGCCGGATTGTGCCAGCCAAGGTGAAACGTTCATCGAACGCCGTAACGCTGTCACCACAAAAGACCGTATCCGGGGTGGTTTGGCAACATGGCAAATTGAAGCACTGGCAAAGGATTTAGGATTTACCATCAAGGTTGAGGAAATCTGGCCGCATCATTGCCTGCGTTCCTGTAGTTATCCTCTCTATGCACAGCGGTATCGCCATGTTCTGAAAATAACCGTCACAGAAATGCCACGCGTTCGGTTCACATGTCTCGATTACATTACCATGCCTCTAATTAGCAATGACGCACGTGTATTAGAGTGCACATTAAACAAGTACAAAATGGGAGGTAAGTATTACGACTATATCTATAAAGGAGATGCATAAATGAAACTCCAGAACGGTTCACAAGTCACAGAACGTCCGTTAAGAAAACCTACCAGTGGCTTAGCAGGCTATTTCACAGAAAGCGGTGATAATGGTGCGCCCAGCTATCCCGGCCAGGATTGGTTTAATGATGTGATTGATGAATTTCTGAATGCATTAACAGAAATGGGGATTTCGTATGATTCCGGTAGTGTAGAAAATCTGGCAGCAGTGTTTAGATCGTTAAAAACCCCGACAGATTTAGGTGCTGTAACAGTCACAGATTTAGATGCAGCCCCTTCAGGTTTGATTCATTTCGCATCGAACAAACCGACGGGGACTGAAATAGAGTTGCAAGGTGTAAAGGTTCGACACGCAACTGGATACTATACAATCATTGCAGGGTCTGATAATCAGAATGATCCCAGTGTATTTTTCTACCACTCAATATCAGGAAAATGGCGGAGACTAACGACCGACAATGATATCCAGCGCAGCTTCGTCGGTATGATCGCTGATTTTCAGATAGCAGCCCCCAGACCCGGCTGGTTAAATGCCAATGGTGGTGAAATATCCCGCACCACTGATGCAATTTTGTGGCAATACGCCCAAGATTCGGGAATGACTGTTTCACAGGCGACCAAAGATGCTGACCCAATGACCTACGCTGCTTATTTCGGTGATGGTGATGGTGCAACAACGTTTACACTGCCGAATTTCCATCTGGGACATTTCCGCCGTGGAACTCCGTCAGGCGTGACACACGGTACAACGCAAGGAGATGCGATTAGAAATATCGCCGGTTTATTTCAATCTGTCGATTTGGGTGGAGACGAAAACCCCACGGGTGTATTTAGTCAACTCGGGTCAAATTCGGGGGGATATGCTGGCGGAGCTGGGGGGATGTTCGATGAAACGATTAAGTTTGACGCATCTCGTGTTGTCCCCACTGCTGATGAAAACCGCCCGTACACGGCAAATATTTCTGTGAAAATTTTCAGAGGATGGATGTAAAAATGAACGAGCAAATGGCATATCACTATTCATTTGAATCCGGTCTATTTGTCGGGGTCAGTACTGTATTTATTGAACACGGCTATGAAAATCCTATCAAACCCCAATGCTCAACATTTACGCCGCTGCCAGAATTCAATAGTGCAACGCAACGATGCCGTTATATCAGTGACAGAGATAATTGGAACGTTGAAATTATCACTGACCCAGTGACCGCATACAATAAAAAAACGCAGCAAAAAAAACTATTTGATGATGAATCATTGATAACAGATGAGTACACATTATTGGAGCCTGACACTGAATTTGACGTGTGGGAGGATAAAACGGAATTATGGGTAACAGATACAAATGCTCAGAAACAGTTCAATGCAAATGCCGAATATCAATGGGTTGTTTCTGAATTAGACTATGTTGACGTGCAACTCAAGTATCACGCAACTGGGGACACAAAAAGACAACAACTGACAGTCGATGATTGGAATGCATACGCAATCGCGCTACGCGACTATACAACAGTAGAAAATGGGCTGGTTGTTGTTCTTGAAAGTGAGAGACCCACGCGGCCAAACAAACAGGACGCATAAAATGATAAACTATTGTTTTTTTCATTTGGCGCGGCTTGTGTTGTCATTTTGCGCGAGCGGCTACACCGGGTTTATGACCGATGCATTTAATCCCAAAATCATAATTTTTATTCTGGCTTTACTGAGTCAATATGTCGGTGATAATTTATCACCTCAAGCGCAGTTATCTTATGGACTTATGTTGGTGCTCGTACAACTTGGGTGGTTTTCAATCGTCGCTTTTCTTTTTTCTTCCGGAAAATTAAAAGCTTGGTTGTATCAATATGCTCATTGGATTGAACGAGCTTCAGGATTGTTGCTGATCATGCTGAGTGTGAAGTTAGTCGTTGAGTCAGTATAACGCTTCATAGATAAAGGACACGCACGCGGGCCAAGGCAGACACAGGTATAAACATTATTTTATCAATTGATTCAATAGAATAAGCGTCAATCTAAAGGGGAGTGTCCTCTTTAGGTTTCTCGCTTAGATAACATTTTGAACAATGAATATTTTTTGTCTGAGCTCTGCTATATCAAACAGGTGAGACATAATTTTACCTTTTTAGCTAACGCCAAGCTATGCTGAAAGCTTGTCTGGAGGCCTGTTTTTCAAGGCTATAACACAAGGTTTCAGCATGAGCGTTTGTTAGCACTAGCGTACACGCAATTGATATACATAGCAGGGTGCGGTTGAACTTTCGTAGTCGAGTTGAACTTCCTTACCAGAAAAAAAAGCAGCTAGCACGGTTGATACAGAATTCTTATAACCATCATTGGTCGCCTCCGCTTGGCCAGGGAACCAACTAAAACCAGAAGGACAATCGTTTGTGATCCCGGGTGGAGGGATTGCTACAAACGGACCATTGCTGTCCGGCCCTACTTCTTGAATTTTAAACCACGGTGTGGTTACGCGACCGGCATGGGCATAAATTGGGAGCGTGGCTATTAGAATAAAAATTATTTTCTTCTTCATCATTACCTCGGTTTTATAGTGCTAACGCCAGCCATCACAGGCGACACACTCGTAGCGCAGCGAAGAGTTTGGCGTCCTTGTGTATGGAATTGTTAGCTCTTAGGCTTTTTATTCATGAGGGTTGAAAGTACCTCTGTTAACTCGGCTTCATCCTTGAGTGCTTGGGATAACCTCTCCGACAGTTCGCCCAATACCACCCTAACGCTACCGGCCATCTCTAGGCACTTGTTCGTCTGATAAGGTATGAACCCCTCGCTTAACGCTGAATGCAGCAGCAATATTGGACTATGGCCATTTATCAGCAAGCTCTCAGGCATAGCATCCTTCGCAAGATTGAGAGCCTTGCTAAACTGCGTTTCTTCGACCGCATTTTTTATGCGTTTCAACTTTTTCTTCAGAAGCACCAATTTTTTCCGAAACCTTAATGATTTCACCGAGTATTCTATTTTTCTGATTTTCGACGACTCTGCGATAGTAAATAAAAGCACCAATACCTAATCCCTGATTTTCGCACCTTCGTCCCTTCAGGAACTCATCTCGATTTGGTCCGATCAGTTTGATCAGCTTAGGAGATACGGGAGGGCCATAAGTGGAGAGCTCGCCAAATTTGTAGCATTCTCCCTTTATTGAGCTAACAGTTTATTATACTGAACCACTCTATAGGAATACTTCTATATCACTTACTGACACTCGATGAAATTTCGGTCCTAATCGTATGAAAATACAGACAAAATGGCAGTAAAAAAATATCATCACATCAGAAATCACAGTACAACGATGTCTAATTTGCTCACAAATAAATCGACTTTCTTTAGATTTTACTCAACGCAAATCAACCACCCAACCAAGAAAACCATTCACGAATGAATGGTTAGGCAGAATCAATCCGCGCGAAACAAACCCGTTCAACGACCGCTTTTAACTGCAACACTTGCCCTTCGAGATAAGCCAGCTCTTCTTCTGTGATTTCATAATGCTCCGAATAACGAGCTTCAATATAGGCGCGTTGCAGACGACGGAAGCTGCGACGGTGGAATTTATTGTCGAGCGGGAAAATCATCTTAAACTCTGGCTCGATTTGCGCGCACAATTTACTCAGCTTTTCGATATTGTGGGATTTGGGTAAGTAATTCGTACAGACAAGTAGCGCGCAAGCGAAAAACTTTTCTGCGGATTGATGAAGTTCAAAAGCTGCTTGCTCAATACGTTTATCTTTAATGGCATAACCGAACATCGCGAAACTATCATGTGCACTTTTAACCCATCGTATAAAATACTTTTGCGCAATCTCCCGTTTCTCAGCCTCGGTTAAATCCCCCGGCTCAATCAGCGGTTTCGGCGTTGCGGCAAACAGTTCAATCCCCTCTTCACGGATATCCTTAAAGAAATAATGCCCCTGCTGCAATCGTTCATTTACTTCCTGCAAATCATGAACAATCAGACCCAACGGCGCGGATTTCACTTTGCGATCAATTTGCTCTTCCGCCCGCTGCCAGACCACATAGTCTTCCACCAAGGCGGCTTTGTTGACGATCACCAGAATATCGTAATCGCTGATGTAACCATTAACCGGATCGTTGACCCAATTGCCTTTGGCGTGGCTGCCGAACAGAATGATTTTCAGAATACGAAACTCGCTTTTACTCCCCGTTTTACCTTCGAGATAGTCGTCCAGCGTATCGCGCAGAATGGTCGAGATCATCGCAAGCTCTTGCTGTTTAAATTCAGGCAGGTGATCGAGAGATGTTTTCATAAAACGTGCTTCGCTTTGGTAGACAACATGGCTATAGCATAAAAGAAGCGTTCAGCAAAAAACACTGTTTATCATAGTATTAGCATTGTTGAAGGATAAAATGCGACGCGGTTCGTTTTTATTTCTTTCCCTGATGATTGTCTCAGGTTTCGGCTTCGAGGCATCACACACAATGATGCTTATGTGCCAGAACGCATGGTGTATTCGGAGTGTCCCGTATGTTCATCGAACTGTTCACTCACCACATGAAAGCCTTGCGATATATAGAACTGATAACTGGCCTGATTTTCTTGGTACACGGACAGACTTAATCGGGATCTCTGCGTTTTAGCATGATTTAACAGTTGCTTACCGATCCCCTTCCCCTGAAGTTCAGGCACGACAAATAGAGCAGCGAGGGTATTTTCGTACAATGCGTAAAACCCAACCACTTGAGACTCGGTTTCGAAAACGCAGACCTCTGAGGCCGGAATATAAATATTGCGCATGTTCTCGACTTGAGATTCCCAGAACTCTGCTGAAACAAAATCGTGGGCTTTCACTGATGCTTTCAGCCAGATATCCAGCACTGAATCTAAGTCTTCTTCGTGGTATTTTCTTATCATTTTTCGATTATGGGGTGTTGGGGTTACTGGGGCTATTACAGCCAATTGTATAGACCTCAGTTGCTACGGCAACTGAGGTCCCAGACCGCTTACGGACAACGACAATTTTTTGTTATGTGTATTGCCACTATTATTGACATTTGTTCAGACAATAAGCCAAATCATTGGCTTTCCACTCTGCTTCTGGGTAATAAGAATCAGTCAATCCTTTGGGAGCAGCACCACGACTATCAGGAAGTCGAGTAAGTACGATGTGTAAATTCAGTGATTTAGCTAACTGAACTTCACGATTTATCCATGGGCTATTGTGAGAGTTATCTCCGACGAGGAAAAGAGCTGCATCACAGTCAGACATCACTTTCTTTATTTCTTTATTTATAGCATCGTTCCCTTGTGCCGAAAAATCAGAAGTTACAAATGAGAACTGCCCATTAATTTTTCCTCCATTACTCTGGAGCATATTCTTGACTGAATGTACGATTTCTTTATCATTAAAGTTATAAGAAACAAAAATTTTCTTTGCCATTGAATCTTCCTTATTAAGATTAAAGTTTACTGTTTAAAAAATAGTACCGTTCCTCTATGAGGTTATTATTACATCTCAGCTTTCATCAGATGCCAATGGTGAATATCGGTGAGACGAAATCCTACAAAAGTCCTTGATAAGGACATCTTCCTCCTGATGTATAACACTGACTATAATTCATTTGGCATATGCCCTAATTGCTGACACTATACTTTCTGTATTCCATCTTATGTCTACTACTGACCGAGATGAAACAATTGTTGATATTCTATTCTGTCCTCTTGGTATGACGCCTATAATAGGAATACCTAGCTCAATGGCTTTATCTAACTCCCATTGCATCCAAGAGCTGTGACTTGCATATACACCAGCCAAAGCTAAGATAACATCTGAATTACCAATTTTTTGGGAGAGCCGCCTTTTTACATAGCTTTCATCATCGGAATTTATAGGTTTATCTCTTGTAGACTCTTCATATACTGCACTGAAATACCCTCTAGTATTTATTAAATTTCTTAAAGCTTCTAATGTATCTGTGTACTGCCAAGAGTGGCTTATAAATATTTTGTATTCCTTGGCCATAGTTATTTATCCTTTAGTAAATTTATTAACATTTTCTTACACTCAAAATAGGTTTCCTTTTCCCAGTCTACAGAAACAAGCCCTAAGAAAATTTCTTCATATTTAAGCCCATTATCATTATCGCTCAACCCAAAATAACAGTTGGCAAGTGTTGCATAAGGCCACTTATTTTCTGCTAGCGATTTTCCTCCTTCATCAGATAAATAATCCAGCAATTCTATAATTTCCTGCCTAGCCTTTTTTGCTGATATTTTATAAAACGTTTTTTCTTCTTCATCACCTTCTATGCTGGCTGCAATATTTAAGCAAAGTGCATAGTTTTCACCATTATAATAATCTCGACGGATCTTAAAGCCTTTACCATAGTAATCTATAGCCCGTTTCAAATACTCAGGATCTTCAGTTACATGCCACATCCGTTTGTAGATAGCTCCAGTAAGTCCAAGCGTTTCGGGGTCATTTGTTTCATCATCTGGATCAAGCTTTTCAATTATTTGGAGAGCATCAGTTAAAGATGATATTTCTGTCGGCTCTTTAGACTTATACTTGGCTAATGCACGTTGTTGAGTGAAATAGGTTTCATTTGGAACAATGTTCTCCGCCTTCTCCCATAACTTGCAAGCTTCAACAAAATTAGATTCTTCCATAAAATGTGTTGCGCGTTCAGATATAGCAAAAATACTTTCTTCTCTCTTGGATAAATCACCAATAATTCTTTTATATTCTTTTTGCGTTAACTTTGGTGGCTCAATGTCTTGTATATAGTCATAAAGAGGGCTATCAATTGTTTTATTTTTTAAAATTGGCTCAATCATATCAACGAGATCCGCCTTACATCGCTCAGCTTCATCAACCCCAATATCATCCCCTAAGTGAGCGTAATGGAAAATACGATTGTGACTAAGATCGAAGGGGATTACTCCGTCTTGTTCTTTTATAATAATTGTAGAGTAAGGTCTAACCGCATGACGCACCCCTAATTCATATATAGCATTTGGGTTATAAGTAGAGATGTCTGCGACAACGAGATCCGCATGCATTAGCAATGCGTACATACTTTTGTCTATGAGGCCTGAATCTTGAATTTCATCAGCCCTCACACATTGTAAACCTGCTTTTTCTGCTGCCGGTTTAATTATATTTTTATACGTTTTATCAAGATCTAGAGTTTTTCCTGTTGATAAGTCCGTTTTTTTACCAAACCCCATAATAACGAAACATAACTTTTGCTTTCTTGACATCTGTACACAATTATCCTTTATAAATTATAACGACCAAATCAGGCAACCAGACTGATGAGTGGGTTTTGGGGCTATTATTATGCCGCGAAGCGAGCGAGCAAGTACCAAAAGCCGTACAGAGGTTTGGGTCACCTGGATTTTTTGCTAGGCCATTTCCTAGTTATAGTGCTGATTCTAGCTCTAGGTTTCTAAATGTAACCAACCTATCATTGCCAAAATAGTTAAAATTAATTGCTAGCTTTTTGACCATTTTAGAGGCGGATTTTTCGGACATGTTAAAGTACATGGCTAAATCAGATGAAGACTTTTTAGTTAAATGTACTGACTCCCAACGCCCAACATTTTGATTATCAAAAATAACCTTCTCTCGCTTACCTCGGTGGTTATTTTGGTCATATAGTGAGACTCGATCAAACCTTGTAACATTCATATCATCTTCAGTTTTATTTGTAACTTTCAGCTCGCACTTAACTAGTTGACCTGATCTTGAGCAAGTTACAACTTCAAATTCTAATCCAGACTCAACTTGAACTAAGCTGTAATTGACTTTTAATTCCTTACCAACAAAATATGATGTAAATGATGATGTCGGTGCATAAAATTCTCTTAGACTAAGCGAGAAGGTAAATATCATTAAACATGTCGCGGTGTAGAAAAGGTATTTCTTAAATGTTGTACACGCTTTATCTGCCGTAGCCAAGATGCTGATCATATATAAGATCAAGAATGCAGATATTACAGCCAGTAGTGCAAAAGCTCCCTGATAAAGTAACAACCCATCAAAATCTAGAATTTTAACCTGACTCAATAAGTCAACACTTTTAAAAGTAGGAAAAAGCACAGCGATTGCAGTTAAAACTATTGACTGAATAACACTTAACTCAGTAAAGAGATGAAGAAAGCCACCGCTTTTTTGCTGCTGTTTCTCCGGATTTTCCATATTTTCCTCCACTAAAAATAAAGGGGTATTTTGCCTAACACTTGGGCTCCGTCACTAGTTTGGAGCGACAGCGAAAAGCTGGTCGGCTGGAGCCTTTGGTTATGCCTCTTCGAGTTCAGCTCTGACCCTTTCGACCAAAGCTGCATATTCTCGAGCAGTTTCCGTAGTGATTTTCGCATCACTGCTATGGACTGCCTCGTTTCGTATTCGCCTCAGCTTTTGCAGCATCAGCAATAAGCCTTGCCCCAATGTAGATTTATCCGAGTGTAGCAACTTGTATGACGTCATAGCGCTAACGCCCAAAGCAGCAGCTTTAGCTGTCCGCCTGACTTTGCTTGTTATAAGCTTTACCCAGCAATTGTATCTAGCTGCGCACAAATGATTCACCAGTGCTACCACCATTCGGAACATCTCGTATAAGCCCCATTTGTTCGCAAGTAAGCATCAAAACACCGTACATATCATTGAATATCTTATAGAAAATCGCCAGAAAAAATTGACATAAACATGACATTTTTTTGATATGGATAAGGTTTGTGCAAAATTGAAGCGTTTTAACAATCAGTGAAAATTGTGATGCGGTGGTTTAGTGCGCGATAACGTTCCAAGATTCAGTGACTCATTTAGCTTCAAAAAATGTTTCACCGTACGCAAATCAACCACCCAACCAAGAAAATCATTCATGGAAGAATGGTTAGGCTTTTCCGGACAGGACGCCCGTAAAAGCTGGTTCTGGACAACATGTGACGCCGTCAAACAAAAAAGATCTTCTGGTTACTCTTGCATCTTGGCAAGAGTAACTGGCGCACAAGACACCAATGCCGCTGAAATTGGCAAACGCAATTGTGCGTCAAAATTTGGGGCCAATGGCTGGGGAATATAAAAATTGAGGTGCAGCGGTTTGGTGCGCGATTATTTTTGCCGATTTCAATGGCATCCCCGACAGCGCCCCAGTTCCTTTTGATGATGCAAAAGGAACCAAAAGCATCTTTTTAGGTTCAGTACGCGTTATCAGGGTCGGATTGATTCGCATCCTGCTCAAGCAATCCTGAAAAATCCATCCGGGATTTTTCCCCCTGAGAGCAGCGACCAAATCGACTTTCTTTAGATTTCACTCAATTCAAATCAGCTACCAAACGAAGAAAACCATTCACGGATGAATGGTTAGGCTTTTCCGGGCAGGACGCCCGTAAAAGCCGGTTCTGGACAACGTGCGACCAAGCCAAACAAAAAAAGATTTTCTGGTTACTCTTGCATCTTGGCAAGAGTAACTGGCGCACAGAGCACAAATGCCTCTGAAATTAGAAAACCTGATTGTGCGTCAAAATTTGGAGCCAATGGCTGGGGAATATAAAAATTGAGGTGCAGCGGTTTGGTGCGCGATTATTTTTGCCGATTTCAATGGCATCCCCGACAGCGCCCCAGTTCCTTTTGATGATGCAAAAGGAACCAAAAGCATCTTTTTAGGTTCAGTACGCGTTATCAGGGTCGGATTGATTCGCATCCTGCTCAAGATTTTTTGTTAGGGGATAATTGAAAAATCCTCCATGATTTTTCACCCTGAATTCAGTGACCGAATTGACTTTTTAAGAATGTTTCACTCTATTCAAACTAACCACCCAACCAAGAAAACCATTCCGGGAGAATGGTTAGGCTTTTCCGGGCAGGACGCCCGTAAAAGACGGTTCTGGACAACGCGCACCTCAGCCAAACAAAAAAAGATTTTCTGGTTCGTCTTTCATCTCTGAAAGATGAACTGGCGCACAGAGCACCGATGTATCTGAAATCGAAAAACAAGATTGTGCGTCAAATTTGGGAACCAAAGACTATTTACATAATTTCAATGCATTGCTCGACAAACTCAGAAGAAATATTAAACGACCAAACTCACGCCCAAATTCATCATCTCATCCCGTCCAGTCACCGTCATTCATGAACATTGATGAAAATCGCTGAACAACCGGATAAACCATTCGATTTTCGGATCATTGTGGCGTGTTTTATGCCAGTAAAGCGTCAGCTGATACTCCGGCACATCTAACGGTATAGGCGATAAACGCAGTGACAAACTTTCAGCAATGGTGTGAGCATACCGGGACGGTGCTGCCAGCAAATAGGATGTCTGCTGCACAAAATAAGGCGCAGCCAGAACACTGGCAGTGCGAATCGCAATCTGGCGCCTTTTTCTTTGCCGTGACAATGTCATATCAACAATGCCTCTGGGTTCATTCCACGGCGTGACCAAAACATGCGGATACTGAAGAAACTGAGCCAGTGAAAGATGCTCAGTCACCGGATGATGCTGACACCGCACACTGACATAGTGATCGCGCAACCAGACGAGACGATTCAGACTTTCTGATTCTTCCTGCTGATGTGCAAATCCGCACGCCAGATCGATGGCTGCGGATTTCAGTGCCGACTCTGGTAATCGTTCGGCCAACTGGATAAATTCAATGTGAATATGACGAAACGCCTCACTCAGATATGTGATGAATTCTCGCATACACCATGATGTATAATCCGTCACCGCGATCCTAAATACATGCGCATCCTCCGGTGTAAAAGGATGAGATGAGGCCAGCCCCTGCCCGAGTAATGCCAACCCCGGTAAAACCTGTTCAGCCAGCCGCTCGGAATAAGCGGTCGGCAACATTCGATTATCAATCCGAATGAAAAGGTCATCACCAAGCCGGTCTCTCAGGCGCTGCAACGCATGACTACACGCCGACTGACTGATGTTCAGTTCTTCGGCACTCAGCGTCACCGAGCCCGTGTGATATAAACTGGCAAATACCTTAAGTAAATTCAAATCAATATGAGGAAATTTACGCATGAATACCATTCATATGAAGACTGAATAAAGTGCATTTTATTCATAATTAATTTGAGCATACACTGTCACTAATCTGAGTCAACCCAAGAAAGGAAATCATGACCATTCATATCAGACCTGCCACAATTTCAGACGCTGCAACCATTTTGGATTTTATCAATCAACTGGCGATTTATGAGAAAGAGCCCAATGCTGTCGCCAATACGGTTGAAGCAATTGAACGCAAATTATTCGGTGATGACGTTCACGCCCATGCACTGATTTGTGAAGCGGATAATCAGCCCATCGGCTTTGCCGTTTACTTCTTCAACTATTCGACTTGGTTGGGGCAATATGGTCTGTATCTGGAGGATTTATATGTGAGTGAAGCGCACCGCGGCCTCGGCGCAGGCAAAGCGCTGATGAAATACCTCGCGCAACTGGCCGTCAGTAAAGATTGTGGCCGCTTTGAATGGACAGTCCTCGACTGGAATCAACCATCGATCGACTTTTATCAAAGTATCGGCGCCGAGCCTCAGGATGAATGGATCATCTATCGAATGACGGGGCAAGCCCTGCTCGATTTTGCCAAACAGGCATAAAGACCCCGACCATCCTCCCGGGTAAACCGCTGGCTAACACAGGTGTCGTTTCAAGCCCGCTTTTTCAAGAATGCGGGCTGAAATTTCCTCGACCGACAGTGAGCTGGTATTAATATAGGGAATCGCCTCACGGCGAAATAACGCTTCCACATTTGCCAGCTCATGTTCACATTGATGAACGCTGGCATATTCACTCCCTGCCAGACGATTCTGACGAATGGCCGTCAGGCGCTCCGCATTGATGGTCAGACCGAACAATTTATGCCGATGAATCTCAAACGCCGGGAGTAACTTGAGCGCGCGCATATCATCATGAATAAACGGGTAGTTGACCACCCGCAAGCCGAATTGCATCGCCATATACAGACTAGTTGGTGTTTTACCACTCCGGGAAACCCCGAGCAGCACAATATCTGCCTGTTCAATATCTTTCAGCGACATTCCGTCATCATGCGCCAGCGTATATTCAATTGCGGCAATCCGATCAAAATAAGTATCGGTATTTTTACTGATACTGCGTGAGCGCTGCAATTTGGGTTGAGGTTCGGTTTCAGTATCCGCTTGGACACGTTGAACAATATTTTCCAGCACATCATAGCAATGGGCTGACACTTGCAGCAGCCTGGCACGAATTTCCGGGACCACAATCGAGAAAAAAACTAATGGCGGCACACCGTGTCGTTGATAAGAAAATTCAATCTGTTTGATCACATCTGTCAATTTTTCATCACTCTCAACAAATGGAAACGTTTTCTCATTGGCGACGAAGGGAAACTGACCTAACACAGCATGTCCCAAGGTCTCACATGTAATCGCCGTACCATCAGAAACGTAGAATACGTCACGACTTTGACTATCAATCTGCATATTTTATTTAAACTTTCAAATTATTTTGATTAGCATCATTGTCACACTATAAATAGAACGACCCTCGGTATTCAACGACATGGACCACAGCTTTGAAAAGATCTTCGGTCATTTTTTTAGCAGGTTCATGTAAACGATTACCAAATCCAATAACAAAGTCATACTTCTGGAGAAAGAAATGCGCAACAATACCCTCTGGTTCAACAACTTATCGATGAACGATGTCGATAAGGTCGGTGGTAAAAATGCTTCGCTCGGTGAAATGGTTTCTAATCTGGCCAACGCTGGGGTCTCAGTGCCGAACGGCTTTGCGACCACCTCATTCGCATTTAATCAATTCCTAGATTATGAGGGGTTAGATCATCGCATTCATCAACTGCTTGATACACTCAACGTTGACGATGTCGATGCATTACGCCAGACCGGTGCGACCATTCGTCAATGGATTTTACAAGCACCCTTTCCTGCTGATTTAGAACAGGAAATTCGTGACAACTATGCTGAATTAACCGGAAACAACGCTGAAATTTCCGTTGCAGTCCGTTCATCTGCCACCGCTGAAGATTTACCGGATGCCTCTTTTGCGGGGCAGCAAGAAACCTTCCTGAATGTCAAAGGCATCGACGCTGTCCTTGAAGCGACCAAGCATGTCTACGCATCTTTATTTAATGATCGCGCCATCTCGTACCGGGTGCATCAGGGCTTTGATCATCGCGGCATTGCGTTATCAGCCGGGATTCAACGGATGGTACGCTCAGACAAAGCCGCTTCCGGAGTGATGTTTACACTGGATACAGAATCAGGCTTTGATCAAGTGGTGTTTATCACTTCGGCTTGGGGACTGGGTGAAATGGTCGTTCAGGGAGCCGTCAACCCTGATGAGTTCTATGTCCATAAACCGTTGCTGGAAGCCGGTCAAACCGCCATTGTGAAGAAAACCTTCGGCTCTAAAATGGTGAAGATGATTTACTCTGAGCGGCAAGAAATCGGCAAGCAGGTCGAGATTATCGACACCAGCGAGCAAGAGCGTCAGCAGTTCTCTTTAAATGATGATGAAATCAGAGCACTTGCCCAACAGGCGCTGATCATTGAACAACATTATCAGCGCCCGATGGACATCGAATGGGCCAAAGATGGCATTGACGGCAAGCTTTATATTGTTCAGGCCCGGCCGGAAACGGTTTGCTCCCAGAATGAAACCAGTGTGATTGAGCGCTTCCAACTCAATGCCAAGGCAGATGTGCTGCTGGAAGGCCGGGCCATCGGTCAGCGTATCGGGTCAGGCACGGTGCGTCTGGTTGATTCTCTCGATCAAATGTCACTGGTACAGCAAGGCGATATTCTGGTTACGGATATGACCGACCCCGATTGGGAACCCGTGATGAAAAAAGCGGCCGCGATTGTGACCAACCGAGGCGGCCGAACCTGCCATGCTGCGATTATCGCCCGTGAACTGGGTATTCCGGCGATTGTCGGCTGTGGTACCGCCACCAGCGATCTACAAGACGGTGCACAGGTCACGGCGTCATGTGCCGAAGGCGAAACGGGTTATGTTTACCGGGGTGAGCTCGATTTTGAAGTGCGTCGTTCTTCGGTCGATGAGCTACCCAACTTACCGACTAAAGTCATGATGAATGTGGGTAACCCCGACCGTGCTTTCGATTTTGCTCAGATTCCCAATGAAGGGGTTGGCTTGGCACGCCTTGAATTTATCATCAACAAGATGATCGGGATTCACCCGAAAGCGTTGTTGCAGTTTGATGCGCAAGATGATGCCCTCAAAGCTGAAATTCGTCAGCGAATCAAAGGATATCAGGATCCGATCGATTTTTACGTCAGTAAACTGACGGAAGGCATTGCGACGATTGCTGCGGCCTTCTGGCCGAAACGCGTGATTGTCCGGATGTCTGACTTCAAATCAAACGAGTACAGCAATCTGGTCGGTGGTCGCAACTACGAGCCGCATGAAGAGAATCCGATGCTTGGTTTCCGTGGTGCCTCTCGCTACATTTCATCGACCTTTGAAGACTGTTTTGAGCTCGAAACCCGGGCGATCAAACGGGTTCGTCAGGAAATGGGGCTGAAAAACGTCGAGATTATGATCCCATTTGTTCGCACGCCGGATGAGGCATCGTCGGTTATTGAATTGCTGGCTAAATTTGGTCTGCAACGGGGTGAGCAAGGACTGAAAGTCATCATGATGTGTGAATTACCATCCAATGCCGTACTGGCGGATGAGTTTTTGAAGTACTTTGACGGTTTCTCGATTGGCTCGAATGATATGACTCAGCTAACACTGGGGCTGGATCGAGATTCTGGGGATGTCGCTCACCTGTTTGACGAGCGTAACCCTGCCGTGAAAGCGATGCTGAAAATGGCCATTGAAGCAGCGACCAATGCCGGCAAATATGTCGGAATCTGCGGTCAAGGCCCGTCTGATCATGACGATTTGGCGGCATGGCTGATGGAACAGGGGATTAGTTCTGTGTCACTCAACCCAGATACAGTGATTGATACTTGGCTGAAATTGGGGCAAGTCGCTCAGTCCAACTAGTTCGACAGCGTGCAGTCATTTTATGCGCGTCATCAACCGTATCGGGCACCTATCTGGGTGCCCGATATCCAGCTTCGCTCATTTTGCTATCTCAGCCACCGCTCAAACCTCATCTTCAACGCCACTCGATTGCTTGATCGCCTCGACCAAAAGATTTAACGCCTCCTCCACATCCTGAGTGAGTTCAAAACCGATATTGATTCGGAAACAATCATCGTAGAGTGACAGCGTACTGAAGAGCTCCCCCAACCGAATGTCAATCTGATAGGCTTCAATCAGCGCAGCAAACCGGGTGTGATTGAGATGAGGTACTTGTAGCCAGAGTACCATCCCCCCTTGAGGATTGCTGATCTTCACTTCGTCAGGCAAGCGCGCCGATAAAAAACTGAGATACGCTTGTTTTAAATTGAGTAACCGGTTGCGCCGGCGTTTCAATTGTTTGGCATAGTGACCAGATTCAATAAAATCAGCTACAGCAAGCTGAATCGGCAAAGAAACACCAAAGAAAGCAGCCGTATACTGCTGCACATACGCTGTGGTGAACCGACCGGGCAAACACCAGCCCAAACGATAGCTGGGCGATAAGCTTTTCGATATCGAACCACACCACAGGATGTAACCACCTTGATCATAATACTTGGCGGGTAAAGGCGTGTGTTCAGCATAAGAGAGCTCAAGATAGACATCATCTTCGATGATCGGCACTTGGTAATGGTTTGCCAGCGCCGCCAACTGCCGCTTTTGCTGAACAGACATCGTGATCCCTTGCGGGTTCATATGCGATGTGCAGAAAATACCGGCTTTCACACTGCCTTGGCGTAAATGCTGTTCAAGTTGGTCCAGATCGATCCCTTCGTCCAATGATGGGATTTCGACAATCTGACGCCCCATTTGGCCAAGCAAATCTAAAATACCGCTAAAACAGGGTGAACTGATGGCAATCGCATCCCCGACTTGCGTACAAGCTTCGACTGCCAATTTGATTGCCGGCATACACCCGGATGTGATCACCAGTTCATCTGGGGTGAGATGAAGCCCGAGCTTGGCAAAATGAGTACTGAGGGCATGACGTAGTGATGGTTCCCCCTGCGGATGAGGATATTGATTGAGTCGCTGCCCGAGTCGCTTGCTAACGCGCCGAAAACTCTGCTTAAGCGCATTCAGCGCCACATCATCCAGATAGGTCGTTGAAATCCCGAGTGGTCCGTTGTGTCCGGCAGGAGAAACGTATCTTTGCCTGACCTGAGAAACCCGACTCACAAACTGCGCCCACTGCGGTGTGTGATGTTGATGACACAAGGGCGACACATAATACCCAGCCTGAGGACGCGCATGGATCCAACCTTGAGATTCCAGTTCTTGGTAACAACTCACCGCTGTAGACATGCTGACGGCTTGTTGTTTCGCGAATTGTCGTAGTGAAGGCAGACGACTTCCCTCCGGCAACTGCCCCGCTTCAATCTCGCGTATCAATTGACTCGCCATCATCTTATACAAACTCATAGGCCACCACTGTACTGCTTTAAATCTAAAAAATTGTATCTGTCCCCTTAACTGTACCCAAGTCATACTACTTTTCAAGCAAAAAGGAGAGCAGTGATCCCCGCGATATTCTTTATCCGCAGGCCGAATGTTGCTTGGCGTTATTTATTTGCTTATGGCTTCGTGTTTAAATTCTGCGGAATATGTTCTTCGTTTAGTCGTCGATACTCCTCTTAGGCATAATATGCCTCTTTATGGGTATGTCCGTAAAATACGGGTAGAACTCCTAGAAACCTACTTGTACGGGGGTAATACCAGTCAGCTTAACTGACTGGCATTACCTCTTATCCGGGGGTTTTATTTAATTCATTTTCATAGGGTCAACTTGTAACAGTCCGTTCTATATATTCTCTGCGCGAAAAATAGAGATTTAAGGTTCCCCCCCAAAACACACCATCAATAACTCCGCATAGAAATCCATAAATTAAATTAAAGTTTAGACTGAGGCTATACTCGGGAAATATAGACAAACAAGCAGTCAATACGAATTTAGTTAAAAATGCTATAAGAATGAAAATGAGTGTTAGTGTAGTTCCAGGTCTAATTACGAGCGCTGTTCCAGTAATAAATTTCAACCGAGGGGTTCTTCGCCATAACATCCATCCTACGGCTCCACCACTCAATAATCCAATTGCAGAACAGACTAATCCAATGTTAGGAAAGTGCAACTCATTAACAACTCCGGCTCCTCCCCAGAATAAAAATACAACAGGCAGTAAAAATAGCCTTTTTATTTCCATTTCCCGGTCGTGTAATGCTATAACGCCTCTTAATAGCAAAAAGACGAAAAGAATCCATACCCACATGGGTGTACCTTCCAAAATACTGAGAACAGTCATTACTATACCCCCGCTTGCCGAACACGATAATGATTACGAACGAACTTTGGTAGATACTTTGACAAGTAAACACCAACACAGATGAGACCTATTGTTACCATCCTTAATTCTGCAGACCATTCAAACAAAAAGTTTAAAACACCATTAATAGCAAAAATAATCACCCACACAAGTGTTATATATTTATTAATCATGTAAAATAGAATGTGTTTTTGCTTTTCTTCAGAAACACCTATTTTTGCATAATGTATCGTGAATGGTTTCTTAATTACTAAGCTAACAAACGACACGAAAGCTAAGCAGATATAACAAAAGCTTGTTGGATATTCATTTAAGAGTTGCGAATACCCCCCGAAGTAATTAATAAATAAAATGAATACAGTTACCAGGTTTGTGATAACCACAGGTTCACCTTCTATTATTATCTTTCGATTTATTACTAGTATTGCTAATACAATTAAGGCTAGAATAATAAATCTTTCGGTCATACTCATTACGCTTTTGTGTACAACCCATGAGTATATGCTCCATGGAACAAATGATATGATAACATTAAACATACTAATACAGTTAACCATTATTTATTAGTGGCAAAATGACCACATGTATATCGTTTTTTACTTTCAGATTGAATGTAAAAAACTCCGGAATTACTCTTAATGCCATCGCTCTTTATTATTAGTTTATAGTTTTCATCAGGGCACACAGCATCTATAAACTTAACCTTAGACAGTTCAATCAACGTATTACTGAAATCTATCTTTAAACCCTTAAATAACAGCTCTGTGAGCAATGAGCCAGGACAGACAGCTCTACTAGGGAAATGTTCCTCAAATAGTGGGTGCTTGCGTTCAAACTTAAAACGAAAGGAGTTATCGGATACATTAGAAAAAGTCCATAATTGCTTAACTTTATAAGCAAAACCTCTCTTATTAATTTTTTGTGGCAAGTAAACTTTTGCGACAAGTATTGTAGCCAGAGCTAGTTCCTGTCTTAAATTATCGGTTTTATCCGATATCCAACAATGTATGCGGTATACATCATTTACCAACTCTATATTACCAGAGATATCCACTACCTCCGGTAATTCGAAAACTTTTGTTTCAAATTCATCAATTAGCACTGGTAGATATCGATAATCCGGGTCCTTAAGTAAAGAAGTTCTGGTCGCAAATCGAACTGCAAATTGGTTCATTCCTTCAATAAGCTGACTTATCTGGGAGTGTAATCTCGACTGATCCCAATGAGCTAAATTTAATGTACCTATTGCAAAATCGTCTTTAGTTTTGTCTATGACCGAACAAATTCCGAGGAAGTTAGGCCCGTCAATATGTTCTTCGTTTATAGCCATGACTCTGGAACCTTTTTGTATTTTGCTCTTAAGTCCTCGGATTTAAGCCCGAATGAATGATCTCTATAACGCAAACGATAATGAGCAATAAGAGTCGGAATCCTGCATGAAAAAAAACCGAGCAAACTGGCCTCTGATTCCACGTTTAATTTACTCATTACGCTGCCTATCATGAAGTCAACATTAGGCTTTAAACCTGTTTGATTTGTGATCACTTCGGATAATTCTTTGAATGGAGCCATTGAGCCAGTGCTATCATCAAAGAAGGCATCACAACGAGGATCTCTGAGCATAACTGGATGTCCAAAACCGGGCCATGGTTTATCTGTACAATACTTTTTCGCTGCTAATTCAATGTTTCCTTGCTCAAGTTCAGATTTGATGCTAACGAAACGCATAGTACTAAATTTACAGGCCCCCATATGTGATGGTCCAGTAGCACAAAAGCTTCCTACCAGAGATGCCCCAATCCGACTTTTTGTGCTTGCAATAAACCGAATTGCTGCAGTGGTTGGAGTAACGACCCCAAAGCCACCTATTAGAAGTGACATAAATTGTTCAAGCTTGAACTTACTTAATGTAATAAGATTTGCTTTAGGCTGTAGTGCATTCCAGAATTCATGTACGAATGACTGACTATCCTGAATATTATCGATTAATTTTGGTTCGGGATATCTACCTGTAGCTAAAGTAATAAAGAGAGGCATTAGCAACACTATCCCTAAAGATTTATCTTCACTCAAAAAGTCATTCAAATCTTCCGTTCCAATAAACCGCTCAATTACGCCAAGAATAAATGAGAAACGCTGAAACACACTTAAGTGTTGATCATATTGTAATAGTTGATATGTACTATCAATGATCTGGATAATATCTTTCGATTTAATCAGCGCTATTTGCTCCTCTACCAATTTACTAACCTCTGATTCTGTTATCCGATTTCCCGTCAGAATGAACCACACATTAGATAAAAAAGAATAATTTTGTGCCAACTTTATTACATTTTCTGACCTTACAAGTAACTGATTATTATCAATATCGAATTGGTCTATTTGCTCATTCATTTCACATTACCTGCATTTTATGTTGTGGACTCAAGCTATATAAACGCAAATCAACATTACCTACTGACAACATTTTTTTACAGGTAATATCAGCCATGTCTTGATTGAGGTAATTCACTTCGTAAAGAAAGTTTGGTTCTCGTTCTATAATCTGTACAGGAGAATCAATTGTGTTTGCAATCTGCTGATAGAGCTTTGATTTATTTGAAATAGATGAAGAAAGTATTATTAAATCAACACCTTTGTAATTAAAATCTTCCCCTGCTATACAAGAGAACTTAACTCTTTCTTCACTGATATCACTTTTACATCGCCAATTGTCAAATACGCATTTTGCAAGCTTTACTGCAGTAGCATCATAATCGATCGCCCTAATCTTCACGTCAGAATTTCTAATCCACATCAAAGCGCTCGAAGGCATCGGGCCGCAACCAACATGACACATGATTCTGGGCTTAGTCTCTAACAAATCATTTTCAGCATTGAATAATTGTCGATAGAATTCAATAAATTCACCTATGTTAATTCCTGAAGAGCCAGTCTTAGATTCAGTACCACGGTGGGAATTTCCCATCATTTTTGCAATTGCTAGTTCACATTTCATTTCATAGTCTAGAGACAATGAATCTAATTCACTTAACAAAGATTGATGTTCGCATATGAATTTTTCAATAACACAATAATCAGAATGCTTGATTAATCTAATCTGCTCACTAACGTCCTGCAGTTTATGATACAAGTCTAGCGACAAGATTGATTTACTATCAATTGGGTTACTAACAATATCTTTTATTTGACAAACTAAGTTCTCAATCGAAATCATTTAGTTATCCTTTTATCACAAACTAATAATAGTTTCCCCCGGGCTGAATATTCGAAATCATTTAAGCTCACCACAACAACTGATATCCTTCCTCGGTTTTTCATATAGGCTTCAAAAATCTCAGGTATCTCGCTCACGTTTCTTTCAATATTAGCAAGTACATTGTGGTCAAGTTGTTCAGCACATAACTTTATCGTCATCAACTCCTGCAATTCATCAGTAAGAGATAAAACAATCTGAATCGTAGGTATCCGAGCAATAGCATTAATTCTCGAAGCAACTAACTCATGACTGATCAGATTGCCCATAAAATTGAATTCAATTGGTTTTCTCCTAATGTTTTTGAAGTAAAGTTTACCGTTACTTAAAGTTAGATCACCAAAATCACCAATCGGATAGCGAATAAGCGTAGATGTAGATTGATCATCTAGAGAAGTAGCCAATAGACCATCATCACTTGTATATTCAAAAAAATAATCTTCATCGAAGAGCTGATAACAGTTTGGGTCGTCTTTTAATGACATACCAATAAAACCACACTCAGACAGCCCATACAATCCAAAGATCTGTAGCTCGTCTCCTAATCGTCTTCTCAGATATTTGGTATGAGCAGGCAACATCGGCTCACCAGTAAAAACCACTTTATCTATCGGTATCGAACGACCTAAACGCTCCATATGCTCAACAAACTGAATTATCGTCGTCGGTACACCAAACAATACTGTCAACCCTACATCATTTAGATAATCAAAATGTGTCTGACCCAAGAGTGAAATATCCCCGACAGGTATCACACTCGATTTACAGTTCTTAAGTATCTCGCACGCAGAATAATGTAGAGACGAGAACAAATTGATTGTAAATAAATTCCCGACAACATCTCCCGGGCAAAAAACTCCATGCGTTCGAAAGTTTACTATCAAATTATGTTCAGACGGTGAAACTGAATCGTTCCGCGATTTAAGAGCGACCTTAATACATTTAAGTTGCCCAGTTGTTCCGCTTGTCGCACCTAATAACATCGGTCCAGAATAATCGCGTTTGTTATGAGCTACCCATTCCATGGGTAGCTGAGAACCGGCAATAACCGATTTGGAAAACTCTTCATAACATGTGTAAGATATTCCTGTGGTTTGTTCCAATTCAGCCCGATGTGCCATAAAGCTAGTAGCACAGTTATAGTCAGTCATTATTTCACCCGTTTGATCAAAATTTCACATCCTAAGGCTGCGATACCTTCACCTAGAGTAGCTGTACATTTGAAGGCAGGTGATTCACAGCACTGGATTAGTTTGCCAATACCATCAAACGTATATTTTTCTTCAGTAGACATATCACATACGCCGCATTCATGACGTGACTTATTAAATAGTTCAAGAGCCTCTGCACTAGCATCCGATAATGGCTCGTGAATGAGTAGGGTTCCACCAAGATCAAGTACACGACATAGTTCTTGCATACCGAGTTCTGGTTCAGCCCAGTGATGAATTACAGAACGTGCATAAATTAAAGAGAAAGATCGGTCAGCGAAAGGTAATTTGCTCACGTTTGCTTCAACGATGTTGACCTTGTCTTCTAGGTCTAAATCTTTAACTTTTGCTAAGCAAAATCCGACCATTTCAGGGTCTAAGTCTGCACCGTTAAATTTGAATTCATTCAATTGATTCTCGCCCAGTAAATCAAAGAGCATGTGACCAGTACCCATGCCAATATCTAGCAATGATTTCTGATCTGAAGTAATGTCTTTAATTTCTTCCAAAATGCGTTGCTTAAGATAATTATTCCATGGAAGAGTTCCTTCAACTGCAAATTTTTCATAATGTTCTGGGGTTAAATCTACTAGTAAATCAGACATATAAAGCTCCATAAAGTTGTTTATTACTATCTAATATCTACATCAATTTTGTTGGAAATAATACAATTATCAATTATCGAATTAAATTCGTAGCTCAACAGTGATATAGTAATGAATACATTTTCTGCGAGAAAATAATTTACATAAAAACACTTCTCTTTAAGTGAATTTATACTCCCAATATATAAGAATTCAATTACGTTATCGCTAATACATTTCAACATATAATCATCGGGATTAAATGTCGATTTATAACGACCAGAAATTGACTTATATAAACTTTCCATTGCACTAAATATAACTATACTCAGTTTTTCTATACTAAAACCCACATAATTACTCTGCTTGTATCTTGATAAATAATCAATCATGAACGGTCTGACACGACCTTCAGTTATAATGTCCTCTACATCTACTCCAATGGAGCTTACTTTTGTATCATGTGACACTAGTGTTACACTCATATTGTTGCTATGACTTATTGAATATGGTGTAGGCCAAGGAACAGAGCTAATCACAGGCATATAGTATTCAGTAAAAATTACTTTTGTCATTTCTCTGACAAGAGAAGTTCTTGCCTTACGATTTACGGTTATTGGCAAATACTTGTGAATACTATTTTTATTCAAAAACCATTTATATAATGAGTGTTCAATAACACAAAGAAATAACGTTCTATCTTTGTTTATATATATACCATCCATTCAGAAATAAATATCAACTATGAATTTTGATTTTCCCTGTTCTTGTTCTTTGAATTTTCCTAGCAATAATTTCAATAGAATAATGATACCATTCTCCTTCAAGAATATTTTTAACTCTATTCAGCTCTGACTCGGAAATATCATTATCCATGATCAGTTTAATTTTCCCTAAGTCATCTTTTTTAAAATAATGTTTGAGATTGCCAACATAAAGTAATATATCATTCGATATAAGTTGAATAGGGACGAACTTCCCATTATATTTAAATTCATTCACTGAACGCGATATCCAGTAATAATACCCATTAGAGTCCATCTTGAATAAATCACCGGAATTGATCCATTCTGGTTTTGGACTCAATTCAAGAACAGAGTTAACATAACCATCAAAAGAAAATGGGGATTGATAAACCATATGATAACCACAATCTGAATCCAGTTCTTCGCCTTGTGATAATTGTACCTTTATTTCAGGTACCATAACTTTACCTGGAGCGACAACCCCAACATAACTAGTGTTCTCAATATCGGTAACAGAAGTCAGTTTATTACAGAATATTCTGGGTCCTGATTCAGTTTGACCAAAATTATTCCAAAGCACTTCACAATATGGAATCATACTTTTAGCCTGAACTGTAAGAAGTCGATCAGAAGCATTAAGAATATTTTTCAGCTTAATATTTCTTTTCTCAAATATCTTACTAATCGGCAACATCCAATCACCAATTAATGGAAGATTTGTGATTTTGTTTCTTTCTACCAATTCACCTATTGTACTGATGTTATACAAATCAAAAAATAAATCTCCCTCAGATATGAAGCTGCACAACATGGTGGATAACCCATACATATACTGAACCGGGAAAAAGCAAAGAGTTTTATCATTTGAATTCAGAGTTAAATACTCTGCCACATGAACAGCATTCCCGATCAGTTTATCTTCGTGATACTGAATCAATTTCGGTCTGCTCGTTGTACCTGAAGTACAGAAATAAAACCGGGCACAGGCATAATGCGATTCTGCTAACTCATATCCATTCACAGGCAGAGATATTTCACCACCGAATGACACACTTATCCGCTGATTTAGAGCAACAATTTCTCGGATATCTTTATGCATAACATACGTTGCAATAGCAGAACTATCGATCGTTTCTTGGACTATACTGAGATCATTAACATTGACTATGAATGCCCTTACCCGAAGCAAAGATGCAGTGAAATAACTCAGCATACCTTCCAAGTTATTACGAATTACAAAGACAAAAAGTTTATCAGTACCATTTACTCCCAACTTTTCGACACTTTGGCTGATTTCCCAGGCACAACTTAAGGCCATTCTTTCAACCTCAACTGAAGAATAGATATTATCGAAAAATTTAACCGACCACTTTCTATTTAAAAGGGATTTCATTGACATCATAATTTAACCTTACATATAAGCGGGATTACCAATTACTAAACTGCCAGCCCCACCCCCCATTCCAAATGAGTTTTTTAATGTAAATTTCACTGGCGCATGAATATCATTCAAAACCAGAGGAAGGTCACCGGGTAATTGAGGATCGACTTCAATACAATTTTTCACTTTTGGTAAGTAGTCTTTCTGGAACGAAACCAGAATTCCCAACATTTCCATCGCACCAGCCGCAGCAATGAGATGTCCATGAAATGACTTAGTCGCAACAATCAAAGGAAGTTTGTGACCAGAAAAAACTTTTTTTATTGCGCTAGATTCATGAATATCGTTCTGTTGCGTGGAAGTCCCATGGGTATTAATAACATCAATTAAGTCAGGGGATAATCCAGAATCAGCTAGAGCTCTTTCCATTGATAACTTCATTTCCAAATCATCAATGTGAGGCATAACAATATGTTGTGCACATAGCGAACCTCCATATCCTAGAAGAATGGCAAGCGGTTTATCACCACGTTCAAGAACTTTCGATAATTTTTCAACAGCGAACAACCCGGCCCCCTCACTCAATACAAAACCGCTTCTCCGTCTGTCAAACGGTCTTGACCTCTCAGTTCCTTTAAAATTTTGGTCTGTAGAAATCACCCCCATCCCTTCCAATCTTGCCAAATTTAATGGTGTAACTTTTGCAGAAATTCCACCACAGATTGCAGCATCAAGATCTCCACGGCTTACTGCTCGCATCGCCAACCCAATACTTTGAGTTGAGGCCGAACATAGCCCGAGATGTCCAAAACTAAGCCCTGAAAATGGGATTATTTCATTGATCACCTTCAGAACTGCAGTTGTATCAAGGTCTAAAAAGTCACTAATTTTAAAATGGTTCAACGCTGCATTAACTAAAGCCTTCCGGTCATCGCAATTATCTAGCGTTTGGCAAAAATCGATACATTGCTCTATATCTATTGCTGGCTCATCTATCCCAACAATACATCCCACTCGTTCTGAATCGTAATGATCTAGAAGTTTCAAACTACCATTTAGTCGCTTAGCCGCTTGCTTAGCGTAATACAGTTCACCATTACGAAAATTTTTATGTCGAGGCCAACAGACATTCTCATTCCCTTCTATTGGTAAACCAGCATCATGAGTCTCGAACTCGGAATGATGAAATTTATGAATTTCACGTACACCACTAGCATCATTAATGAAATTATCATAAATTTCATCGAGACTTGAACCCAGCGGGGTTATCGCACCGTAAGCACTAATACACAATGGATCTTCTGATATACAGTTTTTCATATTCTTACTTCTTAATCAGTGTTTTATCAACCAAATACAACCGTAACCATAATTAATCCCTGCACCGTTTAACATTACAGTTGTATTCTTAGGAATCGTAGGATCATTCAAGCAACATAGAATATCTAATACATTGTTTAGTTTTCCCGTATACCCGGTAATAAGCTTATAATTGATAACCTTAGTATTTGGAAATACCTTGTTGATAGCGTCAGTCTCCGCCAGATTTTGTTCTTTTATCCCATTGGCATAACTGACAATAATATCCGGTTCACCATGAGCCTCTCGCTCACGATTAAACAACTGTTCCCAATCGAGAATATCGAATTTCATTTTAGGTCTGTATTTAACAGTAACAGATAGAATCTGACCTATGGCATCTTCAGGATCACTGTCAAGAAGTAAAACTGCCGCCCCCCAACTTGGGATAATGCCAGATACTGAATCATTACGTTCTCGTATTTCATTAAATTTTTTAAAGACAGCAAGACTTTCAAATGATTTCATATTTGCTGCACTCACTACTAAAGCGACATCCCGCTCAAACTCAATGTCTGAGCAAGCCAACTTTAAAGCTGTCAAACCACTCAATGAAGCAGTTCTTAGTGGCGTACCTTCTTCGTGATCGAGCAACACCTTTGATGTGTGATATAAAACATTAGTAGGTAACAAACGAAGCATATCAAGTGGGTTGCTAGTATTTTTATATTCTTTAATACGTAAAAACAGACTTTCACTACCCGGATACCGTTTACAAACATCGTGAATATTCACGAAACTATGTTCTTCACTATCTGCTGCTGTGTATAATTTAGCTTCTGAGAGACACGTAAGGTCTACCTTACAGCTCAGGTCAGACAAAGCATTCAGTACTAGTTTTGACATACTGTTCAAAACAGATCGATCTTCACGCTGAACCAGAGATTTATCCTTTAATGCCGGATGCAAACTTTCGTAATAATCAACTGAGTCCAAGTTAATCTTAGACTCACTAAATAATAGATATTTCAATTTGTCACTATCACATGCGTATTCCTGATGTATACCGTAATTTTTTATATAAACAGGGTGCATTATTTTTCCCCGATCAACTGAGATTCAACTACTTTATTTATAAACTCAAGAGTAAAGAATGAGTATAGCTGTTTAAATTCAATATTTTTACTAATCGGAGTTTTAGCGAACTCCCCAATTAGCTCATTTATTTTAGATAAGCCAACTTCAGTCCATTCCTTTTTATCAAATGAATATAAAGTTTCCTGCGTTGACCATTGATTTATCGGCCACAAATTATCTGGTGTAATTTCAATATTGAAATGTTTTTTTAACTCGAACGCAAAATCAATGTAGTCAATCGATGTCATTCCATAATCTGAAAATAAAGATTTGTTTTTTTCTACATTTTCATCCTCATCCAGATACATTATTTCCTTAAAAATACTGTTTATTTTTTTAATATTCATTATCTTATTCCTTCACCATTACCAATTATTAAAGACGTTCCTGTTGTAGTAATAAGTCCACCTAAAAATGCCATAATACATTTGACGACATCATCCACATTAAGAATTTTTCTCATAGGGATATTTTTAATTATGCTAGATATATTTTCACCTCGACTTTGACAATATTCATCTAACATTTTTGTTTTTATATATCCTGGGCTAATACATATAGTCCGAATATTAAATCTCGCTTCCTCAAGAGCCAAGGTGGATAGATACCTTTCCATAGCTTGTTTTGTTGCGCCATAGATTGAATTGCCTACACTTGTTCGTTGTGATGCTACTGAACTTATAAACACTAATTTACTGTCTTTAAGTTTGTTCTGTTTCATCTTCATTACAACAGCATTAAAGATTGCGACGCCTGACAAAAAATTCAGTGACGTAGTATCCCTCAGCATTGAAAACTCTAGGTCGCTACATAATTTAGCGGGGTTGTACCCAGCACAATAAATTGCAACCTCAAACTCAATATCGGATACTAAACAGCAAAATTCCCGTACCGAGTTTTCCGAAGTTAAATCTAATTTTATTGCTGAAACTTTATCACCATAATTCGTCTTGATTAACTCGCAAGCAGAACGATTAGAATTCCAAGTGAACACAACAGAAAAACCATCCATGATTAACTTTTCTATTAAACCTTGACCCACTTCCGAGGTTCCTGCAATTATTAACGCTAATTTATTATTATCCAGAAAATCAAAAGATAATAAACTCCCACAACTGGAATACATAAATCACTCCGGTTAATATATAGTTAAAAACAATTTAATACATTAAATGCTTTATCGTAATTTCATATCAATTATATTCATTCAAACCTATAAATATGAGACACAAATCACATGTTGATACTTAATTTATATCTCTATTATTTTTTAGTAACTTAATAGTTGCGTTTTAAAATCAATAGTTATCCATACCTTTATATAATAAAGGTATATATTTTATCTATAATCTAAATATTTAATTTTTATAAATATTTAATCGTTATCTTTATTAAAGATTACTCTTTAATTTACGCTATTTTTTATTTTGGAGGAATTTACTTTGCATTGCTCTACTTACAGGCAATTTATTCCCAGAAATTAACACATACATTTTACCAGTAATTTCTTTTTTTACTTTTTCTATTTCACTAACTCTCACAACAATGGAACGGTGTATCTGCCAAAAATCGTCCGGGTCCAATTGTTCAATCAAATCACGTAAGCAACCCCTTATCAAATATGATTTTGTCTTTCCAACTTCTTTTTTGTATACAGTTATATATTTATCTTCAGCCTTGAAATACTGTACATCAGACATATGAATTAGTTCGATCTCATCTCTGTTTAGCACTCGCAACCACTTAAGTGGCGTCTTAGATGATTGCGTTGTGATCTGTTTAAGTTGTAAAGCTAACTCATTAAGATAATTCTGCTCGCCACCATTTCTATCACGTTTCAATCTGTCTTTGACTTTCTCTACGCATTTCGCTAGTCGCTCCAACGTAATCGGTTTAAGCAAATAATCCAGAGCATTTGCTTCAAATGCATTGACTGCATATTCATCATAAGCTGTAACAAATACAATATAAGGTGGGTGTTCTAATTGCATGAGTCTATTTGCTAGTTCTATCCCATCGAGCCGTGGCATACGAATATCTAAGAAAACAACATCAGGATTTTTTTCAATGATGGAACCTAGAGCTTCTTCGCCATCACTAACCGTATCTTTTATATCTAATTCAGGCCATACGTCTGCTAACATTCTATTAAGCTGATAACTCAGTAATGCTTCATCATCTGCTAAAATTGCTGTAAGAGATTCATTCATAAGTTATTTCCTGATTCAAAAGATATTCATCATTTCCTGGCAGTATTATTTCGGCTGTCATTCCTCTATCACGATTCTCTTTCAGACTGAATTCAGCTTTATCTTGGTAAATTGCCTGTAACCGTTTTCGAATGTTATCAAGTCCAACACCATTCCCCCCGACATTGAAGGAATCATGCATACTACCTCCATTATCGATAACCTGAATAATTATCTGATTGTTTTTTTTCAATACATAAACATTCACATTTCCATGTGAAGAGTTTGGCTCTATCCCATGTTTTATTGAATTCTCTACAAGAGGTTGAATTAGCATGGGAGGAATTAAGAAATTACTTGTACTAATTTCACTCTTCACTGTGTAACTAAGACGATCACCCAACCTTATCTTCTGAATTGCTAGATAAGAATCCACAAGCGATAATTCTTCACTTAGATAAGTAACACCTTTCCGATATTTTTTTAATCCTCCACGCAGTAAATCTGTAAAATGACCTAATAACTGTTTAGCTTTTCTAGGGTCCGTATCTATTAAAACGTCAAGATTAGCCAGCGTATTAAAGAGAAAGTGAGGTTCAATTTGGCTTTGTAACTGCTTAAGCTGACTCAAAGCAAGCGTCTTTTTTTGCTCAGATTGTTTCCGTTTAGAAACTTCTAATGCATTTTGTGCATTGAGTTTTTGTTCATGTATGTATAGAAATGAAATGCAGACCAGGGAGAAAATGAATCCCAGAGAAACCGTTACCTTCAGACTCGCTATAAACTCATTATAAGATATCGGATATGACCAGTATATTGCATTAGTACTGCCAAGGATTAAACAACAGATCAAAGCTATGGTATTTGTTTTGAATTCAGACAGATTCGGATAACGCCATTTTAATAATCGACCACTGAACAACGCGCTATATCCATATCCAAAACTAACAATTATCTTAACGTGAAACAGCAACCACCATTCTTGAGAGTTCTCTTCTAAAGGGACAAACAACATAAGCAGGCCAGACACTGCCAAACAATACAAACTTGTTTGAAGAAACTGAGATCGAAAACTTCTGTCACTCCGAGAGATAGGTCTCATCAAAAACTTCCCTTTATATTAAATATAAATCTATGACGATCCGGTATGTTGGCGTATACCGAACTATCAAGTCCAGTGCAAGAACGCGCAGCTAGTTGCATCTGTATATCAAAACTTCCCGAATCGAATATTGAGTATGATAGCCATTGAGTTACCACAAGTCCGCCATCCGATGGCGAGATCAAAAGATCTAATGTTGGTTTAACTCCCATTAGCCACTGGTTTTGATCAGCGTTTAAGCTAAGATGAAGCATTATATTATGTCTCACCATATTCGTATTTTCTAGACCATTGCTATAAGACTGAACTAGCCCAGTTTTCCCAAGTTTTTCTCGGAGAGTTTGAACTCGGTTAAAAGCCGTTGCCCATCTTTTGTGATCCCAACTTCGAGAGTCATACCAATACTCGCCTATGATATTTACCCCTTGCGTATCTGCCCAATTAAAACCAAGCAAGAATTGGTAAACATCATTACATGCACCCATACCGACCTCTTCATTAAATGACCGGAGCTGATAACTTATGTCACGTTTCGAATATACAAAGGAACTGTGCATTTCCCACGCTGGGTCTAATACTTTTACAACCGACCCTCCAACTGTATCCTGACGTATCTGATCAAAATATAAGATTCCCTGATATTCAGTCCCATTAACAAGCGTATAATGCCGTATCCCTATTCCATGCTGATTTGGGATATCATCATCATCTAAAGAATCTGTGGCCCACGATTCATCAGTTGCAACTAACGACCATTGACCATCGCCGTCGAAATAAGACAAATTCACAATACCCACACCTTCATCAACCTGAATTCCTAATGGATTACGGTGATAATTTTTGAAAATATCAAGTGGTCTATATCCATAGCCGACCCCCCAATCAAGGCGTTGTTTGCCTAACGTCAGATCATACTGTGTTTCAAGGAAATCAATCTCAGGTTGCCAATACACTTCTGGCACCAAAAGATAAGCATTAAAATCATCTGTCGAATCTGAACTTAGCAAATTTTCTCCCATTACTGTTACATTACCAAACCATTCATCATGTGTAATTTTCGCCGTTACGACTGAGTCAACTGAATAGTCTGTACCGGGAGACTCAACGGTAGATAATATAGTAGACCGAGTATCCATTGCAGAAGCACTTGTTTGCCAGCTCAAATCGACACCGCCAGCAACACAGTAACGAACTACTGTTAAACTTAACAAAGACACAAGACCCAGTATGAGCTTACTCACCCATCAACCCTTGACTGTCGAATCAAATAAGCCGGATTATAATATTTATCATCAAGGTGATAAGGCGTAACTTCTTGGTACTCAATAACTGTCTTTAGGTTTGGTCTAATTCGATCGAGTAATGTCATAGAGACAATTTTATTAGGGTGTTCTTTGTTATCTGGATAGAAGAAAGCTTGCTTAGCTAACTTTTGTGACTGTAAATATAAATCAGCTCTAATCGGGAAATCAGTTTGAGGATTAACCCAGAGGATGATTTTTTTATATGTCACAGCCTTATTTTTTGCATTCAGTACTAATTTGGCCTCAACGAAAGATTGTCCATGCATATCTATATTACTCAACCCGGTATAGTCAGCCGTGTATTGTTCACTCCAATTTAACGTCGCAATATCGCCAATAGAGGCACTACCAAGTAATTTCTGCATAGGAGTGATTCTTATAGGTCTATGGCTATTAGGCATTAGTAACCAAAAATTATCTGAAAGCATTAACAATTTCTGACCATCTTCAACATTGGATTTGAATAGAACAAGAGATTTTCGTTCTGGATGTGTATAAACCCAATAAAGTCTAGTTTTATCCAATGTATTGTCTTTATACAGTTTCACTAACGTAACGACCTTAGCCTCAGGAAGTCTTAAGCGATATTGGTCTACCCGGTTTAACATCCGAGATGCACTTTCGGCATGAACTTGTAACGGTAGTCCCATCTCCCCTGTTATAACAATCACAACAGTCAATAAATACCTAAACATGTATAAGAGCCTCAATAATTGGAGTTTTCACGCCTTTTCTTGATGAGAACCAGGCCGCAATTAAACATACGATCATCACTATACCGGCCACATAAGAAAATAGCTCAAACGAGAAAGTTAGGTGAAGTGGATAACTTTGCGTTCTACCAGGTGCTGGAGGCATATTCACAACACAAATGGTCAATAAATAAGAAACAAATGCAGCAGCAACACCACCAATTGCAGAGCCAACGAGTGCTAAAATTCCCGATTCAATCAGAAAGCCTCGAATTATTTCTCCTGGATATGCCCCTATTGCGGCAAGTGTACCTATCTCCCGAGTTCTTTCAGTTACTGATGTAATCATCGAACTGTATAGTGCAATAAATACTACTAAAGCCATTACGCCTCCCATTATCGCGAAGATCCGGTTATACAAATTCTTCACTTTGGTATAGAAGATCGCTAGATTTTGCCAAGGCGTGGTAATGACTTTGTTCACCAATTTTTTTCTTTTCAATACTTTATCTATTTCTTCTCTTATAAGTGAAGTTTGTTTAGTCCGATATAAGTAAACGGATAAAGTACTTACCTTGCTAGTTGCTATAAGTGACTTCGCGAGCTCAACAGGGATATACAACTGTCGCTTATCTAAATCTGGAATCCCCGACGAAAAAATGCCACTCACTTTAAAGTCTACAGCATTCAACACGCCATCACTGGTAGTCGTAAGTAAAGTGACCCAATCACCTACTGCTACTTTTAAGTTTTTTGCTAACCCACTACCAAGCATAACCTGTTGTTCTTCAACCTCTTTTACTGCTTTTGAAGAATCGGTTAAAGGACTTCCAGATTTAATGTTCAGGAATTCTCCTTTAATAACAAACTCTTTAGGACTTATACCAGTACCCATGTATATGGTCGATTTGTCACCATTACTAATCAGTCCATTAAACTGAATCCGAGGTAATATTGCCCTGATCCCTTTTATCGCTGCTAACTGCCTAGTTAATTTAATGGAATTACTCAGGCCATTAGTCATGGGCGTATCTTCTTCTTGTTTAAAATAAGATGGAGAACTCAGAGTTATGTGCCCAATACTCATGGCTGTTTCATTTTCCAACGCCCGGTAGGTATAAAGACCAAATCCACCGGCACAACATAGTGCAAATACAGCAACGGTAATGATTACTACCGATAGTAATGAGCGACGTTTATTGCGTAGAAGATTGAGGGCCGATAACTTGATCGACTGTAGGATTATATCTCCCATTGAGTTTTCTTCTCCGAAAGTTGACCATCAACAAGATTAATCTCCCTATCGCAACGTTGCGCCATTCGTGCATCATGAGTAGCTATTATGAAAGTTGTTCCCATCTCATGACCTAATTCTTTCATCAAATCAATCACCATCGTGGCTGATTTGCTATCAAGACTTGCTGTTGGTTCATCAGCTATGACTATTTCTGGAAGGCTAACAAGCGCTCTAGCAATCGCGACCCTCTGCTGTTGTCCCCCAGAAAGTGTTTCAGGCCTATGATGTATAAATTGCTCTAAACCAACCTTACACAACATAGTTTCAGCTTTCTCACGATGAAGTTTTCGCTCAATTTTGTTTAATAACAGGGGATACGCCACATTATCTAACGCCGACATAACAGGTATCAGATTGAATCGTTGGAATATAAATCCAAGTTTGGTGCGTCGCTGTAATGTGGCCTCTCTTATTTGTTTAGGGAGAGGTTGCCCATCTATGGACACTTGACCGGAATAGTCTAAATCCAGTATCCCCAAAATATTTAGTAAAGTACTTTTACCTGAACCAGAAGGACCGCACAGCGCCGTCATTTCACTGGTTTCAATACGCCCACTAACAGATGAAAGGGCATTCACTGATTGCTTACCTAATGAATATTTTTTAGTAATCTCCGAAAAAGATAACATCGATTTCCCTACCATATAAAACAATAAGGGCAATCTATAACTGATCTGAAAACAATACCAATCAACGCGATAAACTGTAATTATCCGACGTGAACTGCCATATATAAGAGTGAAATGCCATTCTTTTCATATAGCTTTCAGTTTTATGGAATGTACACGGGACTACAGTTATCTGTCTAAGTTGAATTGTCTAACAATAAAAGAAGTGTGCGGCATGAAGTCGTGTGAAGCACTGTTCACCTCATTAGTGATTGGACTGCCTCCAATATCCTTGACAATTTTCAACCTCATTTTGAGGCTGCTTCAAACGCCTCTGGGCTGACTCCTCCGAGGTGAGTGTCGCCTTGCTCGATTGTAGAATAATTCGATGTAATCAAACACGTCGGGGCGGATCATAAATTGACTCGCCATCGTTTTATACAAACTCATAGGCCACCACTGTACCGATTTAAATCTAAAAAATTGTATCTGTACCCTTAACTGTACCCAAGTCATACTACTTTTCAAGCAAAAAGGAGAGCAGTGATGGTAAGAAACGATTTATTGTTGGCAATTGTTGTCATGGCAATTTGGGGATTTAATTTCTCAATGATTAAATTGGGTATTACGGAAGTCAATCCATTAGTGGCGACAGCAGCCCGATTTACTTTAGCAGTGATCCCCGCGATATTCTTTATCCGCAGGCCGAATGTTGCTTGGCGTTATTTATTTGCTTATGGCTTAGTCTTTGGGGTCGGCATATGGGGAATGGCGTCTTGGTCAATCACAGCGGGACTTTCTTCAGGTATGTCTTCGGTACTACTTTCATCGAATGCGTTAATTAGTATGGCGGCTGGCGTATGGCTTCAAAAAGAGCACGTTTCAAAGCGCAAAATCATCGGTGCGGTGGCGGCACTCGTTGCACTTTTAATCTTGGTTTCAGCCACGAACGGCAACATAACGCCACAAGGTTTGATGCTGATTATGATTGCTGCAACGTCTTGGACCATAATGGGCATGATTGTCAAAGCATCGAAAACCACCCAAGCCTTTGCATTTAATGTTTGGGGAATGCTCTTTGCACCAATCCCTTTAGTGCTGTTTGCGATGAGCATTTACGGCTCGAACATCATATTCGAAGCGATTGCGGCTTGGGATATGAAAACCACTGTTGCAATTGTCTTTCAGGCCTATCCGACCACACTGTTAGGCTATTGGGTCTGGAATCGGCTACTGATCCGTTATCCACTCAGTATGACGGCTCCGCTCACTTTGCTCGTCCCTATATTTGCCTTAATTTCCGGCTATTTTATGTATGATGAAGTGCTAAGCCTTGCACAGGTTGTCGCGTGTATTATGTTTTTAGTCGGCATTGGTTTTATTGTTAAACCGGCTTCCACCCGAAAGTCACAACAAATACAATCTTCTCACAGCTAGCTCTTGAAAAAATGACCGCTCTATACTATTTGTTAGTACTGGTTTGATATGAATTTTATTAATAAAAATAATTCATCATATAAATAAGTCTGCACTGAGTAAGGCTTTAATGTTATTGCAGCTTTTACGGATGAACAGTTGGCTAAGGAGAAACAGAATGAACTTACTTAGTGTCAGAACGATAAGGGCCAGATATACATTTAATTTTTCGTTACTCAGTATTGTATTTCTCACCGTGGTGGTCGCAGCTTACCAATTGGTCAACTATATCCAGCATAATACGGGCCGCTATTCACAGGGAGCCAACTTAATTCAGAATGCTGACCGGGATCTCTATCAATCCCGGCTCGCACTCTCCACATTAATCTTTTCACCAGATAATCATGCTCAGGCGTCACTCAAAGAAGAAGTCCAGTCCAATGCAAAACAAGCATTGGAACGAATGCAAGCGTTTATGAAAATGACGAAAGATGAACCGGAAATTGTCAATTACCTCACCTCATTTCAACATTATTACCAACAATGGCACACTGGGCACACCGCGGTATTAAAAGCATTAGAGAGCCAACAGAACGACTTAGCGAAGAACCTATTTTTGACGAATAATGCTAACTCATTCAAAGCGTTGAGAAGTTTATATGACGGCTCTGAAGAATTGATTACTAAATATGCCACACAAGAAAAACAACAAATTGATCACCATGCTGAACAGTTCAAATTATTTGTCTCTATTCTTTCTGTCATTGTCTTGTTTTCAAGCCTGATGATGGCTTGGTTTGCTCCCAAAAAGATTTCCAATGCGATTAAGAAAATCACATCGGATATCCATCAAATCAGTCAGGGCGATGGTGATTTGACGCGACGGATTAATAGCCAGAAATCAGATGAAACGGGTGATCTGAGCCGTGAACTCGATGGTTTTGTTGATAAACTCGGGCATATCATCCGCCAAATCAGAACTGGGTGTGGCAGTATTCAGGACGAAATAAAAAAAATCAGCCACGCCTCAGCAGAATCATCTGCTCTTAGTGACAAAGAGGATCAATCGCTGGATATGGTCGTCACCGCAATTGAGGAGATGAGTTCAGCGACGAAAGAGGTTGCCCAAAATGCAGCAGAGACAGCCACACAAGTTGAATTACTTTCCCGGCTGGTTGATGACGGGGAAGCGTCCATTGTCAATTCAACCGAACGCTTACATAATTTAACCCAACAAATTGAACATGCCTCAATGGTCATTGAACGCTTATCTCACAGTTCTGAAAAAATTTCATCCGTTTTAGATGTCATTCTCAATATTTCCGAACAGACCAACTTATTAGCACTGAATGCAGCCATTGAAGCTGCCCGAGCCGGTGACCAAGGTCGGGGATTCGCTGTAGTCGCTGATGAAGTCAGAGATTTAGCCAGTAAAACGCAACTATCAACTGAGGATATTCGCCAGATGATCAATAGTCTGCAAAACGAAGTATCAGAAGCAGTTCAATCCATCAAAACGAGTGTCGATATTGCAAACAGTACCGAAACGCTGAATGCTCATACAAAAGATTTGCTCGATACGGTGAAATCATCTTCGGATCAGATTCAAGGGCTAACGTTGCAAACGGCCAGTGCAACGGATGAGCAGAGTCTGGTTGCCAATGAAATTAATACCAACCTAGCGAACCTCTCTGAGATGTCGAAACAGATCAGAAATATGTCAAATACGGTCAATCAGTCGGTACAAGATACGGTGACGGATCTTGAATCACTGGCAACACAAATTAAACGTTTTTCGGTGTAAGCCAGTGACCTGAAAGATGCATCAACATACTTTTCAGGGAGCAACCTCACCGATCAATTCAATCTTACCGGACAATAGCGGTCACAGCGAACAAGTGACACGCTCTCCTTGCGCTGCGAGAGAGCATGATATTGACCTCCCGCAAAGCCCCCCTCAATAGCCACCGAATGCGTTGATGATTTCATCATAATGGCTCATTTTTGGCCGCTCACTTTGTTCATTCAGCTTTACCGACTGTGAACAAAAGTTACAAAAGTACAAGATAGTTACATTAGCCACAGAATCAATCTTTCTTCGTCTCAGTGTTGATAGACTCGCCCCACAAAATCAAGAACCCACCCCCTACAGAAACAGAAAAAGGTGCAGGTAAGCTATGTTAACCAATAACTCTATCAACCCTACAGACAAGCGCATGATTCACATTATCTTTGCGCTTTCTGCGGCAGTGATTTTGCTCGCCACCATCCAAAATAAAATGCCAACGGGAATCATTGGCGCAATCGGTGTCATGGCCGTCGTCGGATATATTTTGAATGTTATCGGAGACAAAACACCCATTTTGAACCAATTCTTTGGTGGCGGTGCCATTGCCATTATTTTTGGTTCTTCTTATCTATTCCACAGTGATTTCATGCCGCAACAGATTGCCGGCTCGATTACCACATTTATGAAAAGCGGTGGCTTCCTCTCTTTCTTTATCGCCAGTCTGGTCACCGGCTCAATCTTAGGCATGGAGAGAGAAATCCTCAAAAAAGCCGCGCTCAAGTATATCCCGGTGATTTTCGGCGGGGTTATTTTTGCGTTTCTGTTTGCCGGACTCGTCGGCTTTATGGTCGGAGACGGCTTCTTCGATTCGATCATGCTGATTGCACTACCAATCATGGGTGGTGGTATGGGTGCCGGTGCAGTCCCTCTGGTTGAGATCATGTCCGGTAATACACCGATGACGGCTGCCGAACTGATGTCCAAAATGGTTCCGGCACTAGCTATCGGTAACGCAATGGCAATTGTTATTGCAGGACTGCTGAATAAATTAGGAACTATTTATCCGTCTTTGACTGGCAACGGTCAACTGATCCGGGGCTCACACCAGATATCTGTCGAAGACACCAGTGAAAAACCATCCGTGGATACATTAGGTATCGGTGCATTGCTGGCAATTACGATGTTTTTTGTCGGTACGATGCTCACCGAAGTGATCAGTATGCATACCTACGCCTTGATGATCTTGTTCGTTGCATTTGTCAAATTCACAGGAGTGATTCCCCGTGAACTCGAAAAATCAGCACACGCATGGTACAAGTTTGTGGTTGATAACCTCACACCGGCATTGTTAGTCGGTATTGGTGTCGCCTATACCGATCTCAATCAGATTGTGGCCTCATTGAGTGTTTCATACTTCCTGATGGTGTTGGCAACGGTTGTTGGCGCTGTGATTGGTGCTGCATTGGTTGGTCGACTGATGGGATTCTATGCCATTGAAGCCGCGCTGACTGCCGGTCTGTGTATGGCAAATATGGGCGGAACCGGAGACGTCGCCGTCTTGGCAGCGTCACGTCGTATGGAATTGATGCCGTTTGCACAGATTTCATCGCGAATCGGTGGCGCCTTTATGCTGATTTTAGCCACCGTAATTCTTGAATTATTGAAATAAGGGATAACGACAATCGTTCCAATAAAACATCGTTCCAATAAAACAATGACGATGCGTCACTGACGCATCCTTTGAAACAATAAACTGAGATTAAACATAATAATTGATAAGTGTCCGGAGCATGCTCAGCGCCGAGTCACGTTTAATCTTCAGACAATACTAAAAAAGCAATACTGTCAGCCCAAGGAAAATAAGCATTCACTTCAGAATAACAAGAATGCATCGGTATCCGACCCTCACGGGTCGGTATACCCACTTGTTTGATATGGAAAGTACTCCGGTACTTTTGAATTGATTATTTTTACACTTGGAGGATAGCTGTGAAAACTTTAACCACAGATATCGCAATTATTGGTGCAGGTGGTGCAGGACTGCGTTCTGCCATCGCGGCCACCGAAGCAAATCCAGAATTGGAAATCGCCCTGATTTCTAAAGTTTATCCCATGCGTTCTCACTCCGTTGCTGCCGAAGGTGGTTCCGCTGCTGTCATCAAAGAAGAAGACAGTTTGGACAACCACTTTAATGATACGGTTGGCGGTGGCGACTGGTTGTGTGAGCAAGATGTCGTTGAATACTTTGTTGCCAATTCAACCCGGGAAATGATCCAGATGGAGCAATGGGGCTGCCCCTGGAGCCGGAAAGAAAATGGTGAAGTCAACGTCCGCCGTTTCGGTGGAATGAAAGTTGAGAGAACTTGGTTTGCCGCAGATAAAACCGGTTTTCATATGCTGCATACCCTGTTCCAAACGTCGATTAAATATCCACAAATCAAACGCTTTGATGAATACTTCGTGGTTGACCTGTTGGTCGACAACGGTCAGGTGCAAGGTTTAATTGCCATTCATATGGCAGAAGGTGAGTTGGTCGCCATTAAAGCGAAATCCGTTATTTTAGCCACCGGTGGTGCCGGCCGTGTTTATCATTGTAATACCAATGGTGGCATTGTAACCGGTGATGGTATGGCCATGGCCTATCGTCACGGTGTCCCCCTTCGCGATATGGAATTTGTCCAGTACCATCCGACCGGTCTGCCCGGTACAGGGATCCTGATGACCGAAGGGTGTCGCGGTGAAGGCGGTATTATCATCAATAAAAACGGCTACCGTTATCTACAAGATTACGGCATGGGCCCGGAAACACCAGTCGGCGAACCAAAAAACAAATATATGGAACTCGGTCCGCGTGACAAAGTTTCGCAGGCTTTCTGGCACGAACAACAGAAAGGCAACACCATCGAACACCCACTCGGCGATGTCGTCCATTTGGATCTGCGTCATCTGGGTGCGGAATACCTGCATGAGCGTCTACCATTTATTTGTGAGCTGGCCAAAGCTTACGTGAATGTCGATCCGGTCAACGAGCCAATCCCAATCCGTCCGACGGTGCACTACACCATGGGTGGGATTGAAACGAACGGTCAGTGTGAAACACGGATCCAAGGCTTGTTTGCTGTCGGAGAATGCTCTTCTGTCGGTCTGCACGGGGCGAACCGTCTCGGCTCGAACTCACTGGCTGAATTCGTCGTATTTGGTCGCGTTGCCGGCGAACAAGCCGCAGAACGTACAACCACCTTTAGCGGCTGGAATGACGCTGCGATTGCCGCACAAATCAAGTCTACCGAAGACAGGATTGCTGCTCTGACGCAACAAGAAGGCGATGAAAACTGGGCCGATATCCGTACTGAAATGGGTCATGCCATGGAAGCCGGATGTGGGATCTATCGTCAGGAAGATCTGATGCAACAGACCGTTGATAAACTGGCTGAACTGAAAGCCCGTTATAAAAAAATCAGCATCAAAGACAAAGGCAAAGTCTTTAACACTGACCTCTTGTATGCCTTGGAAATCGGTTATGGTCTGGAAGTTGCCGAAGCGATGGTTCACTCAGCGATTCTCCGTAAGGAGTCCCGTGGGGCGCACCAACGTCTCGATGAAGACTGTACCGAGCGTGACGATATAAACTTCCTCAAACACTCACTGGCATTCTATCAAGAAGATGCAGCGCCTCGAATCGACTACAGTGATGTCACCATCACCAAGTCACAACCGAAAGCTCGTCTTTATGGTGAAGCAGCGGATCAAGCCGCAGCCGAAGAAGCCAAACAGAGCGCAGAGGAGAAATAATCATGGTCACCCAACGTATTCAAAAAGTGGACATTCTGCGTTATGACCCGGAAAAAGATGCGGAGCCTTACTTCCAGTCCTTTGACGTCCCTTTCAATGAAACCATGTCGATCCTCGACACGATTTCATATGTGAAAGATCATCTGGACAAGGACCTTTCCTATCGTTGGTCTTGTCGGATGGCGATTTGTGGCTCTTGCGGCATGATGGTCAACGGGGTACCGAAACTCGCCTGTAAAAGTTTTCTGCGCGACTACCCGAATGGCGTGAAAATCGAGCCACTGGCAAACTTCCCGATTGAAAAAGATCTGATTGTCGATATGACACCGTTCATCGAGCGTCTGGAAGCCATTAAACCTTATATCATCGGTAATGATCGTAAACCGGAAGACGGCACCAACCTGCAAACCCCGGAGCAAATGGCAAAATATAAACAGTTTGCCGGCTGTATCAACTGTGGTTTGTGTTATGCCGCCTGTCCGCAGTTCGGCCTGAATCCGGAATTTATCGGCCCGGCCGCCCTGACATTGGCGCATCGTTATAACCTCGACAGCCGTGACCATGGTCAGGCCGAGCGGATGAAACTGATCAATGGCGAAAACGGGGCTTGGGGTTGTACCTTTGTGGGTTACTGCTCTGAAGTGTGTCCGAAGAGTGTCGATCCGGCAGCGGCGGTCAACCAAGGTAAAGTGGCGTCGTCCATGGACTTTGTCATCGCGATGTTGAAACCTCAGGAGGCATAAAAGAGATGAGTAATCGTAAGCCCTATGTAAGAGAAGTGAAACGGACGTGGTGGAAAAGCAATCCGTTCTATCGCTTCTATATGATCCGTGAGGCAACGGTTCTGCCGTTAATCGTATTTACCCTCTTCCTCACTGTTGGTCTGGGATGTCTGGTGAAGGGGCCGGAAGCATGGCAATCATGGCTGGACTTTATGGCAAACCCGCTGGTGATTGTGATTAACATCATTGCGCTGATCGCCAGTTTGTTTCATGCCTATACGTTCTTTGGCATGATGCCGCAAGTGGTACCGATGCGACTGAAAGGCAAGTTAATCGATAAGAAAATTATCGTGCTGAGCCAATGGGTTGTCGTTGCTGTGATTTCTGCTCTTGTGCTCATCATCGTTTAAGGAGACACACATGATTAACCAAAATCCAAAACGTTCAGACGAACCCGTCTGGTGGAGCCTGTTCGGTGCCGGTGGCACATGGTTTGCCATGATTACCCCAATCACCATTTTTGTACTGGGGATCATGGCGCCGCTGGGAATACTTGATGCGGACGCCCTGAGCTATGATCGCGTTTTTAGCTTTGCGACCCATATCATTGGTGCACTCTTTGTGATTGCAACAATTGCACTCCCGATATGGCACGCAATGCACCGTGTTCATCACGGGATGCATGACCTGAAAATCCATACCGGTGTGGTCGGCAAAGTACTGTGCTATATCATCGCATTCGCGCTGTCAGCCATCGCGACTATTTTTATATTTATGCTGGGGTAATCCCCTCTTGTGACCTTGTTAACGCAGCCTGCGAGCACAAGGTCACCGACACATGCTAAAGAGATAATTACATGTTCTATATTCATATGCTGCTGCTGCTTACCATCATTTTTGTCGGTATCCGACATGGTGGTATTGCATTCGGCCTGTTGGGTGGACTCGGCGTCACCATTTTGGCCTTTGTATTCAAAGTGACACCGGGGCATCCTCCTGTCAGTGTGATGCTGATTATTCTTTCCGTGGTTGCTGCATCGGCGACACTGGAAGCAACCGGTGGTTTGAAACTACTGGTCAAATACGCTGAAAAATTAATGCGTAAACATCCCGGTCAGATCGTTTTTCTGGGTCCTCTATGTACTTATACCTTGACCGTTCTGGTCGGGACCGGCCACTCTGTTTATCCCCTTCTACCGGTCATTTACGATGTTGCCTATAAAAAAGGGATTCGTCCGGAACGCCCGATGGCAATCGCCTCTGTCGCATCACAAGTTGGTATTACGGCCAGCCCGATCGCTGCGGCTGCCGCTGTCGTCATGGCAACTGCCGTCGATAATCATTTGGACATCGGTCTGATCGATGTTCTGATTGTCACCATTCCGGCAACGCTGACCGGTTTGTTGGTTGCCTGTACTTGGAGCCTGAAGCGCGGTAAAGATTTAGATAAAGATCCTGAGTTTAAGGCGCGTTGTCAGGATCCTGAATTTGTTCAGGAACTTGCAGATAACAGTGCGCTGGAACAAGGCAACGACATTGACAAAAATGCGAAAAAAGGCCTGCTTATTTTCATGTTGGGGATTGCCACGGTCGTTTTTGTCGCCATGTTCGGCAAAAATCTCAACCTGCTTCCTCCGGGTGTGAAAATGTCCGTCGGTATTCAATTCTTGATGCTGGCTGTCGGGGCGATTATTTTGGTCAGCACCAAAGTGTCACCGAAGAAAATCGTTCACAGTAATGTTTTTATCGCCGGGATGACGGCTGTCATTATCATCTTCGGGATTGCGTGGATGAGTGACACCATTATCAGTTTTCATAAAACCTATCTGATTGATATGGTTCGCGATATTGTACACGCACATCCGTGGGCTTTTGCCATCGCGATGTTCTCGGTATCCATCTTCCTGAAGAGTCAGGCAGCCGTGTTGACCATCATGCTCCCACTCGGTTTTTCTTTAGGGATCCCACCGAAAGTGCTGATTGGTGTCTTACCCGCTTGTTACGCTTATTTCTTCTTCCCATTCTATCCAAGTGATCTCGCTGCGATTACCTTTGACCGTACCGGCACCACTCGTATTGGGAAATACGTACTCAACCATAGCTTTATCCTACCGGGATTCATCTGTGTGCTGACGTCAACCGTGGTTGGTTATTTCCTCTCAACCACCATTCACTGATTCGATTTTTCGCACTTCCCCGCTCCCGTACACCCTGTGTTGTACGGGAGCGGGCTCTCACTTCCCACCGACTTCTCTTCGCGCTTGTCTCACCGCCCTTCGCCCCATGATATAATGCCTCCGACTTGCTACCTGAGCGGCGTGAGCCGATTCACGAATCGCTTCTGACATTAAATCTATAAATATAAGCTTATGAAATTAAAGAGTTATCTGACTTTAATAACGATTGCAACCACCTCTTCGGTCGTGATCGTCATGACGATCGCGATATTGTATCTGTTACAGAATTCTTATCAGTCAGGTCTCGAAGCCCGAGGACTGGAACTCGCCCGTGTGATTGCCCATGACCCCAAAGTCATTCAGGCCCTGCGCTCGAAGGCAGCGCATCCGTCAACGGACACCATCCGCAATTATATTGAGTCGATTCGCTCTCGAACCGATGCCTCTTACATCGTGGTAGTTGATCAACAAGCCATTCGTCTCAGTCATCCGGATCAAAATCGGGTCGGCAAACATTTCATCGGTAAAGATATCAACCGGGTCTTACAAACCGGTCAATCCTACAGTACCGAAGCGAAAGGCTCTCTCGGGAAAGCGATTCGCAATTTCGTGCCCATTTATGATCACGGTAAACAAGTTGGTGCGGTGTGTATCGGTTACTTGTCTGAAAGAATTTCCGATATCATTTTCAGCCAACATGTCCATATCGGCTTATTGATCGCACTCATCTATCTGTTTGGTATGGGAACAACCGTGGCTTTTTTACTGAAGATGAAAAAGACATTTCTGGATTACGAGCCGGAATTCATCGTCAATAAATTTCGCGAACACGGCATGGTCTTTGACAGTATCCGGGATGCAATTATTGCAGTTGATCATGATATGAACATCACCATGATCAATAACAGCGCGATGAAACTCCTCTCGATGGGGGTATTAAGCCGCTATGACTACCAGCATCATCCACTTTCCCACTATTCCATCCCGCTCAGCCATTTGGTGCTGGAAAATCAGGGACGCTACCATCAGGAAGTATTCAGTATTGGAAAAATCAAATACCGGGCTAATCTTTATCCGATAAAGACCGCCAAAGGCTTGATTGGTCATGTCATTGTATTCTTCACCAACCTGACCCCCAATGAGCTGGAAAAAGAAATTACCTATCTGAAAAACTATGCTGAACTGCTCCGCAGCAAAACCCATGAATATTCGAATAAGCTCAATGTGCTGTCGGGGATGCTGCAAATTGGTAAATATGAAGAATCCATTGATTTTATTCAGCAAGAAACCGATCGCTATCAGGCGGTCATCAACCATATTGTGTTGAGTGTGTCAGACAGTGCGGTGGCTGGCCTGTTACTGGCTAAATTTAACAAAGCATCCGAAATGGGGGTTAAGTTTACCATCGACGTTGATACGACATTGGCAAGTTATGCCAAACAAACGTCTGAAAAACTAGTGACGATTATTGGTAATCTAGTAGATAATGCGCTGCTGGCCGCTTGGCAAAACCGAGGCATGGTGAAACCTGAGGTCACCGTTTACCTCAGTGATCGCGGTAGACACATCATGCTGGAAATACAGGATAATGGGACAGGCGTCCCCAATGAAATCGCAGAGCATATCCTTGAGTTTGGTGTCAGCTCAAAGCAGGAAGATGAACAAAATGGCGTTGGCCTGTACCTTGTCAAACAGTTGGTCGATTACTTTCACGGCAGCATTGACTGGGAACGCACTGAACAACATACCACTTTGTTCAGTATCTATTTAGAAAAGAAAGAAGAGGCACATGACGATGAAGACCCGAGTAATGTTGCTTGAGGACGATATTCGAGCCAGCTACACCTTGGAATCAACGATCAATCAACACCCTCATTTTCAGGTCGTTGCTGTCAGTGAAAGCTGTGCCGATGCACAAATCCAGTTTAATGCATTTCAACCACAACTCGTGTTTGTTGATATTACGCTCCCCGATGGCAACGGTCTGGCATTGATTCAGCAACTTCGTCAGCAAGCAGCCGACTGTCACTTCATCATGACGACTGCTGAGCGTGAAACCACAACCGTTGAAAAAGCTGTCCAGCTCGGGGTTATCGACTATCTGGTGAAACCGATCCGCATGTCGCGTATTAATCAGGCACTTGATGATTATATTCAATATAAACAAAAGCTTATCAGCAATTCAACCGTTGACCAGGATGACATCGATCAGTTACTTCGTAAATCCCCCATTCAGCCAGTTCGTCAGACCCCAAAGGGGATCGATGCAACGACACTGGAATCATTGAAAACGTTACTTTATCAGGAGCAGTTACACGATTTTTCCGCAGATGATATCAGCGAACGCATGAGTTTCAGTCGTATTACCGCCAGACGCTATCTGGAGTATCTTGAATCTGAAGGCGTGTTACGCCTGGTACTTAACTACAATACCGGCGGCCGGCCAAGGCGTCTGTACCAGATGGTAACATAGTGCCCTGCCTCCCCCGAACATGCAGTATTGATGCCCCGAAAAGCTCGATAATGTCTGACATTCACGCTAAAAGTGCTCTATGCTTATAATCAGGCTGTTTTTACGTTTACTCAGATAACGTCTTAAGCGGAAAAACATGCTCATACGATTGAGTATACAACATAAAATATTTACTGAACGCCCCAAGAAGTACCGCTAAGAGATTGTCATAAAAAGAAAAACTATGTAACATTTCATCAAATTACGTGGTATGCCCATCGGGGGCTGTTGGACGCTGCATCGCTGGGGTCTATGTATGGTCATGAAATATATCGCCTCCGCGAATATCGCTGTCGGCATTTTTCTACTGATTTACAGTATGAAACCCACCTACCAGATCGGTCGCACAGTACAAGCGTCCCGCTGGAAAATACTTATCACGTTGCTCTCTATCTTTGTCCTTGGTTATCTTGCCATGCTTATCACACTGGTTGATAGGCCGATGAATACATCTCTGTTGACGATTTCATTGATTCTCCTCGGTACCAGTCTTTTTATTGCATTGGTCATCTCGCAGTCCCGAAATATACTCTATCAGCTCAATCGTTCTGCTCAGGATGAACAGTACCATTCTTTACACGACAGTCTGACTTCACTGGCAAACCGTAAATATTTACTCAGTTCTCTCCAAAGCCTCGTTCAATCAAAACAGTGGTTTAGCTTGTTGCTGATTGACCTGAATAATTTCAAACAAATCAATGATGGTTTGGGGCATTACTTCGGCGATAAATTTCTGATTTCAGTTGCCAATCTGTTACAGGAAAACACCAAACAATATGGGCGGCTATACCGTATGGGCGGTGATGAGTTTGCGCTGATCTTGCTCGGTAATGACGATGACACCATTCTCAGTGTGGTGGACGCCATTCATGATGCACTTCATGCACCAGTGAAAGTGATGACTTACTCGATGAAGACATCGGCAAGTGTTGGGATCACCAAGTATCCACACAACGGGCATGAAGTTTCTAATCTGTTGAAACAGGCAGATTTAGCCATGTATGACTCGAAGAAAAAACATAAATCTTATACGTTTTATCATGACCAGCTGGGTTCCGACTCATACAAAAAGCTCAAACTTTCCATTAAATTAGCCGAAGCACTCAAAAATGACGTCTTTGAACTGCATTACCAACCGATTATTCGCAGTCAGACACAAGGTATCGCTAGTCTCGAAGCCCTGCTGCGCTGGCCTCAGGAAGATGGTAGTTTTATTGAGCCGGGGGATTTTATTCCCATTGCTGAAAAAAGTGCGCTGATTTCCGTACTCACACAATGGGTAATCCATCGCGCCGCTCAGGATTTAAATGTCTTAAGGGCGCACGGTTTCCATGGCAGTCTCCATATCAACCTTTCTGCCAAAGATTTTCAGGATGATGAGGTTGTCGAACAACTGCGTGCTCTGCTCCATGCGGGGCAAGTACAAACGGATGATTTAGTGTTTGAGATTACCGAAAGTGCGGTGTTTGAAGATATTGAAAAGGCGAAGTGTATGATTAATAAGATACATGCACTCGGTTTTCAATTCAGTATGGATGATTTCGGCATCGGTTATTCTTCTCTGGTGATTTTGCGTGAATTACCAATTTCTCAGATTAAGATTGATCGCTCATTCGTTTCCGAATACCACCAGAAAGAATCCAACCGGACCATTATTTATGCGTTGATCCGGTTAGCACAAGATTTGAATTTGAGTGTCGTTGCCGAAGGTGTGGAAGTTTGCAGTGTCGAACAGGCATTAGGGAAAATCGGATGCCACTATACGCAGGGGTTTCTTCGTTTCCCACCGGAGCCGTTACATCACTTATTATATAATGAGCAGTTCCGGAAATATCTTGAACCCATGCTTCCGGAACGACCCCAGCAATGATGCCTTTCAATGAACCTTACCCGGCTTTAAACTGGTCAGCGACTGACATGTCAGTACATTGGGCTGCGATGTACTGTGTAATGGCCTGCTGCTCTTCTTGATTAAGATATAAACCCAGTTTTGTTCTGCGCCATAAGAAGTCATCACTGGTTCTCACAAATTCACAGGCAATCATGTAGTCGATTTCCCGTTGATAGACGCCTTCGGCGAAACAACGCCCCATCTCTTCTAAACAATTGACACCAGATAACATTTTTCGAGTATCGGTCCCAAACTGAGTCGCATAGCGGAATGCCAGTTTCTGGCTCAGCCACGGATAACTGGCGCGTAGTGACTCACCCAGTTGTTCCCGGGTACAGCTAAAGTAACCGCCCGGAAGTGGCACATTGGCTGTCCACGGTTTCCCTATCTGTTCAAAGTACGGTTCGAGCTTATTCATTGCCGCTTCACCCAGTTTACGATAAGTCGTCAACTTACCGCCAAACACGGATAATAACGGTGCCTGATCGCCTGTCTGTTCCAGTTCAATCGTATAATCTCTGGTCACGGCCTGAGCTGAGCTTGACTCATCATCGCATAATGGGCGAACCCCACTGTATGACCAAATTACATCTTCATGAGACAATTGCCGCACAAAGTGCTGATTGACAATATCGATTAAGTAGTTCTGCTCTTCATCGTCGATTTCAACCTGACGGGGATCACCATGATATTCAACATCAGTGGTGCCGATAATTGAGAAATCGTCCATGTACGGAATGACAAATACAATTCGATTATCTTTGTTCTGTAAGATGTACGCCTGCTCTTCATGATGAATCCGGGGGACAACAATATGCGACCCTTTCACCAGACGAATATTGCGTGGTGATGCCGTTGATAAACCATCGTCAAAAAACTGCTTCACCCAAGGCCCTGCGGCATTAACGAGCGCTTTAGCATAACGTTCGAAGCGGGTGTCCGATTGCTGATCATAAATCGTAACACGCCAGATATCGTTCTCACGCACGGCTCGTTCAACCCGACAGTAATTACTCACTTCTGCACCATTTTCTTGTGCAGCTAAAATGTTCAGAACGACTAAACGTGCATCATCGACCCAGCAATCCGAATACTCAAATCCAGTTTTCATTTCTGGTTTTAATAACCCGCTTTCAGCCAGATTCACCTTATGGCTGGCTGGGAGTGTGGTTCGTTTGCCGAGATGATCATATAAAAATAGTCCGCAGCGAATCATCCATGCCGGCCGTAGGTAAGGACGGTGCGGTAACCGGAAACGCATCGGACGTGCCACATGAGGGGCTTTTCTGAGCAAAACCTCCCGTTCAGCAAGGGCTTCTGAGACTAAACGAAATTCATAATGTTCCAAATAGCGCAATCCTCCGTGAATCAGCTTAGAGCTGGATGAGGAGGTTGCAGAGGCAAAGTCTTGCGCTTCATAAAGGCCGACGGACAGGCCCCGTCCGGCAGCATCAGCAGCGATTCCGGCACCATTAATGCCGCCACCGACAATAATTAAGTCCAGCAGACGATTTTCTTGATTGGGTGTTATTACATCCATAAAGTAACCTCAAAATGAGCAAACGAACATTTACAAACATTATTGAGCGTAACTTAACTGCCGTTTAAATGCATCATTTATTTTCGAATATGTTCGTTTTGTTGATAGATCTAAAAAAAACCTTCTTTTAAGAAGGTTTTTTATGAGGTGACCCGTAGTAAGATGGAACCTGACTTAAGCCAGTGGGGATGAGTCTGGAATAGCTTGCTCGGTTTGTTGAGATGACGTCCCCGCGACCTCTAAAGACACTTGGTTAGATTCCAGAATCGAACGGATTTCCTGTGGGGGTTGTTTGTCGGTAAACAGCGTATTAATTTGGGAAATGTTACCGAGCTTGACCATCGCATTGCGACCAAATTTAGAGTGATCGACCGCAAGAAAAACGCTCCGGCTATTTTCAATAATCGCCTGTTTGACACGGACTTCATGGTAATCAAAATCCAGCAAAGACCCATCAAAATCGATACCACTGATCCCGAGAATACCGAAATCAAGCCGAAATTGTTGAATGAAGTCCAGCGTCGCTTCCCCGATAATCCCGCCATCGCGATTACGCACTTCACCACCAGCCAAAATGACATTAAAGTCCGGCTTTGAGAGCAGAATACTTGCCACATTGAGGTTATTCGTCACGATTCGCAACTGTTGATGGCTTCGGCTCAGGGCGCGCGCAACCGCTTCCGGGGTTGTCCCGATATCAATGAACAGTGTCGCGTGATTCGGTATGTGCTTCACCAATGCTTCGGCAATATGATCTTTTTCAGAATAGTTATGTGACTTGCGGGTCGTATAAGAATCATTCTCCGAGCTGATTGGCACCGTCGCGCCACCATGATAACGACGGATTTTATTTTCATCAGCCAACTCATTCAAATCACGACGAATCGTTTGTGGGCTAACGTGAAAGCGTGCCACCAGTTCATCGGTACTGATGTAACCATGTTTTTTGACCAGTTCTATTATTTTCTGATGTCTCGGAATTTGCTTCACATCCGGCTCCATGTCTCATTAACCCATCACTCACAGATACAGCAACGCATCGCAACACACGACAACTGTTCTTGGGGGATGGCTTCATCTGTTCGAAAAAATGCACTCAAACATTCACTTAAACTATTGTGCGGTAAATCGGGGAGAGAAAGAAGTCTCTTCTATACAAAAAGTACCGTCCCATCATCGAAAAGCATCGCCTGATTCGTTTTCTTGTCATCTATCAAGTTTAGACTTTGCCGGCTCAAGTGAAAATGACTTGACGACAATAAGCACCTAATTGAATATTTACAATCATCCCATCAATGAAAGGAAGCGCAACATGCCGAAATACAGACGTCACTATAGTTTGGCTCTCTCTCTATCACTGTTACTTTGCAGCACCGCTGCTGCCGATGACTTTTCTAAACTGGATCAAGCGTTGCCAGCATCTGTCGATGCCTATTCAATCGCCCCAGTGTTTGACTTCGATACCGATGGCTGCTTGCCAAGTGCCGGCATCAGCCGTACCGGTCAGCAAAATGGTGGATTGAAACCCTCTGGCGGCTTAACCTCTGGTTGTCGGAACAGCAGCTTTCTCAATTTATCCAATACTTATCATCGCTATGCCTGCAAAATCAATGGCTCAGATCAGTATTGTGCTCACTTCTACGCTTTATATTTCCTCAAAGACCAAATTCTCAATGGTATTCAAAGTGGTCACCGTCATGATTGGGAAAATGTGGTGATCTGGACTAAAAATGGCAGCGTGACACACGGAAGTTACAGCGCCCACGGTAACCTGACTACACGGGCGGTTTCTGAGTTAGATACCAATGGCAAACATATCAAATTCGTTTATCACAAGGATGGCCTCCTGACGCATGCATTCCGGTTCAGCAAGATCGGTGAAGTCGCTGAAAACCCATACGGCTACTTTGTCACGCCTGATATTGTCAGTTGGTATACCATGTATGGCGACCAAGTCAGTAACGACAATCTGAGAAACCGACTCAATCGTTATGACTACGGCTCAGCCAATGTGCCAGTCAGGGATGGGAGCTTCCTGAGTAACTTGAATCGTGGCAAACCCGATAGTTATCCGCAATTTTCTGCTACAGATGTGGTTCGTTCCCGTTAAATCAATTCTCGCGAATCAATTCAGATAACATCAGGCCCACTGATTTAAAAACAGATGCAACCCGGCAAATCATCCACTGGGTTGCATCCGCACTATCAAAAACTCAACCTATCGGCAGACTAGGCCAATGCCTGTTCCTGCTTGTCCCGGTGCACTTTTCTTTCACCGATCAAGGCGTAAATCAGACAGATAATCGCAGCGATACATGCGCCAACCAAAATGATGAATCCGCCATTCCAACCAAAGTGATCAACGGTATAGCCTAAAACAGCATTTGCCGCGACAGCCCCGCCCAGATAACCGAACAGACCGGTCAGTCCGGCGGCGGTTCCTGCGGCTTTCTTGGGCGCGAGTTCCAATGCATAAAGGCCAATCAACATCACGGGCCCATAAATAAGAAAGCCGATGGCAATCAGCGCCAGCATATCGATACTCGGATGACCCGCAGGATTTAACCAATATACCAGTACCGCGAACAACACCAATACCATGAACAGAATGCCGGCAGGGGCACGACGTCCATGAAAAACTTTATCGGAAATCCATCCGCACAATAAGGTACCCGGAATACCGGCCCACTCATACAGAAAATAAGCCCATGATGATTTATCAACCGTAAAATCTTTTGCCTCTTTCAGATAAACCGGGGCCCAGTCTAGTACGCCGTAACGGATCAGATAGACAAAAGCATTTGCAACTGCGATTGACCATAATAGTTTGTTGTTAAAGACATATTTGAAGAAAATATCTTTCGCACTCATTTCTTTCTCATACGATTGATCATAATCCTCGGGATAATCATCTTTATACGCTTCAATCGGGGGTAAACCACACGATTGTGGTGTGTCTCTCAGTGTCACCCAAATCAGAATCGCCACCAGTATTGCGAAAAACGCCGGGACATAAAATGCCGTACGCCAGTCGTCATGAAATAACCATAATCCCAACAGAAAGATCGGCCCAATCAGCCCCCCACCAACATTATGCGCAACATTCCATACTGAAACGAGTTCACCACGCTCTTTGCGTGACCACCAGTGCACCATCGTTCTGCCACAGGCTGGCCAGCCCATCCCCTGAAACCAACCATTCAAAAACAACAAAATAAACATGGCGGTAATACTACCGGTCGCCCACGGCATAAAACCGAAACACAACATGACGCAAGCCGAAAGCACTAAGCCAGCACTGAGGAAATAGCGCGGATTTGAGCGATCAGAAACACTCCCCATGAGAAACTTAGACAGGCCATAGGCAATAGAAACCGCAGCAAGTGCAACCCCCAAATCACCGCGGCTGAATCCTTGTTCAATCAGAAATGGCATGGCCAGACTAAAATTTTTCCGCACCAGATAATAACCCGCGTAACCCACGAAAATACCGATAAAAAGTTGCCAGCGTAATCGCGTGTAAACCCCGTCAATCTGCTCACGGGGAAGTGGCTCAATATGAGCCTGTGGTTTGAAAATTCCAAACATGATGACCTCAGCGATGGTGATAATATCAATGTCCTGATGAATCGTTTCATCACAATAGACAATAAAGCGCGAACAGAATGTTCGTTCGAGCTCATCACATTTTCATATGCGCAATATTACATTTTTGTGACAACTCCGGCACTGTCATTAATTTGCATATGAAAACAAGTCATTCATGTCGGTCACCCCACATTCTGTGATACCGACGAAAGTGCGACGTGGCACATTAGGAAGAGGTTCAGATAAGTCGGATTGATAACATGAGTTGATAACACATGCTTGATAACACAAATTCAATCACACAAATTCCATCACACAAAGGGGTAGCCGTTGACGGCCACCCCTTTGATATTGCATGTTCTGCCGGGTCAATTAATTTTTATAAACTTCAAACTCAGCAATAGCAGGCGTGCCGCTGGCTGAGTGGATCACAAAGCTGATTTTATCCAAATTCGTATTCGGAAATGAGATAACGCTGGGAATGGAACTTCCCGATGCCAGCGTGGCACCATCATCATGATTCACCAAAGACCAAGAAGTGACCGTGCCCTGAGTACCGGACAGTTCAATGATTCGAACTGCATTAATGGTTTGATTGAGACGTTTGACACTGATCGTGCCGGTTGTACCTCTTGGCGACCAGTAGGAACTGCTATCTCCGTCTGTCACATTACCATAGCTGGTTCCGTTACCTTTAGAACTACCGTCAGCACCTGCATTTAAGGCAAGGTTTGAACCTGAAGTTGAACCACCGCCGTTATCCTGATCGCCACCATTATCGTTACCATTACCAGAATGATCATCTCCCGGTGTGACATGACAACGACCATCAGAAACAGCCAGGCCTTTATCCGCACCCGCGGTTGCCATCACAATCGCTGGAACACAGCTTGCCTGATCGGGTTGATATTGATAAGGAATACCAATAGAAGTGGTCGAAACCGGATTTGGCCCTGCCGGATGAACTTTGTTGCCATCATTGGACCAACGTACGTTATTCCAAATATTGCCACTCACATCCCAAAATCCCATATCATTGGTATAGAAAGTACCGAGCGGGTCTTTAGAATCTTTAACATAGTTATTTTCTGCTTTGATCTTCCCGCCGATTCTTGGGTTCATCCCTGAAGAAATTAAGCCATCATAATAATTGTTATAAGAATGTGCTGTCGCATGGCGTAACAGGGGTGTCCGTGAATTAATGTTCTCATAGTAGTTATGGTGGAAAGTCACCGGCCCGTTGTTATCATCGCTGTCACTTGAACCAACCAGACCACCCCGGCCAGAATTTCTCAGAATACTGTAAGAGACGGTGACGTACTTGGTATCATTCTTCATATCAACCAAAGCGTCATAGCCATCACTTTCACCACCACTCGCTTCTAATGTGACATGATCAACCCAGACGTTTGAGACATCTTTCTCCATCCCGATAGCATCACCACCGTTCGACGTCGGAAAACCAGATTTCTTCACATTTCTGACATGCACATTACGGATGATGATGTTGGATGAAGAACGGATATGAATCCCAAGCTCATCAAATAGAGCGCCCTGACCGACCCCTATCAGGGTGACATTGCTGATATTTTTCAGCTCAATTTTATCCGCAGCGGTGTTACAACTCGGGCCGGAGACCTTTGAAGTATTGCCATGGTTAATGGTTCCTTCGACCTGAATAGTAATCGGAGTATCACTAGAAACACGGTTACATAACGCCGCATGAATTTGCGTACCGGTTGTTGCGCGAACGACTTGTCCCCCGTCTCCGCCTGTTGTTCCGCCATTTTCAGTATGAAAGCCATTCGCGAATGAAGGTAACGCGACCCATGCCAGCGATGATATCACTGAAGCGACTATCGTATGCTTAAATTGTTTGTCGATCATCATGCTCTTCCTTATCTATATCTATATCATTAAAATATGGGTTATTTCCCGCCGATGATTCACGGCAGCGGCAGACCTTATCGCAAATAAAGTGATTACTTTTCAATTACTTTTATGTCTGAAATTTCTTTTTGGGGTTAATATCATGCTTTATGCAAGCCGGTCTCTCTCAATATCTTATTTTTGATAAGCTTTAGCCAAATTAAAGCAACAAACATATATCAAAATACTATTCCTTTTAAAATAAAACATTGTTTCTTTTTTGATCTTGGTTAAAAAAACAAACATAATTTAGTCAGAATTATTTTTGTTGAACAAGTTCACACCGTCCTATTTTTTCTCTGTTAGACTTAGCATAATCTCTATTGTTAATTACATATTTTCTAATCACTGGCAATCACGATTTATATCAATTAATTCATTTGATATATCAATAACTTTTATAATGACCAGCGCATTACTGCATCTATATATTGACTTTAAAATAAAATCAGAATAACAACACCAAGCATAGGTTGAACCTATTTCTTGACCATTCAACAACGTCACTAGGAAATAATATGAAAAAAATCAAATATCTATATATTATCATGTGGGCATTAACCTCCTGCATTGCAAGCTTCAGTGCACAGGCAGCCTTTCGATTAATCACTTCTCAGAATTTTTATACTGTTGATACCAATGCTGGTGTGGTATTCAGCATACGTCGCATCGATCGCGGAGTCAGTACGCAGTCACCCGGAGATCTTGCTTCACTCAAAATTAACGGTGTCGAATATCAGAATCAGCGGAGAGGATCCCAAATTAATTCGGGATTTGACTGGTTATATAACAATACATCAAATGTACAGGTTTATGCTCAAAATTATCAGAACCAATATATAAAAATTACGGTTCAGGCTGGTAACCTTACCCATTATTATATGGCGAGAAATGGCTATCCATATATCTACATGGCAACGTATTTCTCATCCGAACCCAATATTCATGGCCATGTCCGATATATTTTAAGACTCCAACGCAATCGTCTCCCTTACGGACCTGAACCTTCTGATATTTCTCAAACCGTATCCACTGTTGAGTCTGGTGATATTTTCGCGCTCTCCAACGGAGAAACCCGCTCTAAACATTACTCGAATATGCGTCTGAAAGATTGGGATGCGATTGGTGCAAGAGGACCCAATGTGGGTGTCTGGATCGTCAGAGACAATCAAGAAGGCGGTTCTGGTGGCCCATTCTATCGTAGCCTCCTGAATCAGGCCACTGCCACAGATCAAGAGATTACTTATATTGTTAACTATGCTGAAGCCCAAACAGAAGCATTCCGTACCGGCGTGCTGAATCATTACACGTTGGTCGTGAATAGTGGTCAACAACCCCCCGCGGACGATGATATTAACCTCTCTTGGTTCTCACAAATGGGATTAAGAGGTTATGTCGCTGAATCAAACCGAGGTCGGGTTGCCGGCGTTGGCATTTCCGGACGAAATACCAACTATGAATACACCGTTGGTTTTGCGAACAACCGTGCACAGTATTGGACAACGGCAAATCCGGGCAGTGGTTACTTCAGCCGAGACAACATGTTACCGGGTACTTATACGATGACCACTTACAAAAATGAATTGGCCGTCAATACGCAAACCGTGACCGTTCGTGCCGGTCAGACGACCGTTCTAAATTCCTATCAAATCACCCATGATCCCAGCCATGACAGAGCAATTTGGCGCATCGGTGACTGGGATGGCAGCCCACGAGAATTTCTCAATGGTGATAAATTAACCATCATGCATCCTTCGGATGTGAGAATGGCCAATTGGAATCCATCGAACTTTATTGTCGGTAATACCCCTGCCAGTGCCTTTCCTGCTTACATGTGGAAGGATATCAACAATGACCATATCATTTATTTCCGCCTGAACGATGCACAACGTGCGAAAGCACACCGAGTCCGGATTGGAATTACGGTCGCCTACGCCGGGGGACGTCCTAAAGTTTCGGTGAATAATTGGACATCTTCTAATCCACCACCACCATCTCAACCCAAGACCCGAACGTTAACGGTCGGAACATATCGGGGCAACAATATCACCTATACATTTGATGTTCCCGCAAGTGCCTGGGCCAGCGGGAGTAACTGGAATCGTCTGACCGTGACAGCAATCAGCGGCTCAGGTCTGAGTGGTTACCTGTCTGCTGGTTATAGCATCGATAGTATTGACTTACTTGACTAATACAAATAATTGATCATATGAATATAAAATGTTCATACATTAGTCATCAATATCGGTTCCTTGCAATAAGGGGCCGGTATCCAGTTCCAATTTGTATCATGCCCATACTCAGCCAGTAACTTATATTTCCCCCTCGCTTCACCGCCAATTTATTTTATGTTGATCATATTTCAGGGTATTTATTTACATTTTGTTTAGATTTTAAACACCATTTATTTTGAACTAAATCACAAAAACAAAAATTCAACATACATTTTTGATAAGACAAAATCACATCAGTCTATAAAACTATATTAAAGGCATAAAAATAGTATAAGTAGCCACATAAACATTATATTAACAAATTTATATCAATAAATAACCTAATTACACAGCATAAAAAATTTTGTCATCATAACATCATCAATCTGTAAAAACACTGACACATCACACCTAAAAATAACTTAAATAATTGTTTTTAAATAAAAAAATACAAACAACAAACAACAAACTATCCCACTTGACACATATATTTACCTCTTGCAATCTAATTCTCGCGATTATTGACTGATATCACTGATTGTAGATACACATAATAAGCAGAAATACAGGGAGCCAGGAAAGGGCTTCTGGTTTTTAATAAAAAAGGTAATGGACTATTATGAAAAAAACGCTCATAGCGCTCGCAGTGCTTTCAGCTGCAAATGTGGTTAATGCTGCTGAAATTCTCAAAACAGACTCCGCATCGGTAGACTTTTACGGCCAACTCCGCGAAGAATTGAAACAAGTGGATTGGGGTGGGAAAAGTGATGATACACACACCACTCTCTCTTCAGGCTCATCCCGGGCCGGGGTCAATTCTATCTACACCATCAATGATGATCTTGACGTGCTGGCAACCGTTGAATTTGGCATCGGTCAAAGCAACAGTGGCGACAGCCGTAAACACTATCTCGGTTTTGCATCCAAGGAATGGGGCACAGTAACCGTTGGTAAACAGAGTATTCTGAGTGATGATGTCTGGGGGGTTGAAAACGACTGGATTGGTTTAGGTTATAGCATGCTTCCTGAAATGGATGGTTATGACATGAACTGGCTTCAGGATGCGATGATCAAGTATACGCTCGAAGGCTCAGCAGGCTGGTTTAAAGCAGCTTATTCATACAAAAACGGTAATGATGACCCGACTACAGCGGAAATCTTTGCCGGAACCACGTTCGGTAATATCGAATTGTACGGTGGCGTCGGTTATCAGGAAGATAAAACCACCTCAACAAAAACAGATGATGTCACCATCACCTCTGGTGGCGTAAGCCACACGGTTGAAGCGAAAACCATCACAGTCAAAAACAAAGAGCTGAAACATGGCATGTTGACCGTCAATTATGTCGGTGATGGCTGGAATTTGGGAACCACTTACTGGCATGCAGAAGTGGATGACAATGTGAAAAACACCAAGCTCACTTCAGATTCTGTTGCACTGGCTGGCTCTTATAGCTTCACAGAAAAGCTATCGCTGTACGGCGGTTATGAATTCATTAAAGACCTTCAGCAAGAAGGGAATGACTTTAATGGCGTGTACTCCGGTTTACTGTATAAATACGCGAGTTGGACCAAAGTCTATGCTGAAACTGGATTTAATGATTCTGATAAAATCGGCAATGACAGCTATTGGGGCGTCGGTGTCCGCATCTACTGGTAATTCATAATATGCATGGTCACAGTCGTCTGCCTTCGGCTGTGACCTGATTGATTGACATCTTCTTTTTGTATCAACCTGCCTTTATCCCTACAATCGATATCGTCCGTTCATAACCTGTTTGCCTCAAGGAATAAAAATGAAAATCGCATTGCCATTACTCTTCACGCTGTCACTGGGTATCGTTCCATGTACCGCCGCAGCTAAAACCGTTTTACAGATTCCGGATAACGTAGAGGTGTTTGCTATCAATGCGCAACCGCCCGAAAAGGCAAGCGGCTTATTTCCTTCAAATAAGGAAGAGTTAGACAATGGGATCAACCAAATCGTCTTCAAATACTCCCCTGAATTTGAAATTAGTAAAGATATTCAACATGCTTATAGTCAGGTGATTATTGCCAAATTTAAAGCGTCAGATACTCAGTTGCATTTTAAACTGCCGTCTTATCGTAGCCTGACCCAAGCCCGGCAAAAAATCGACCATATGCAATGGGCCCTCGTTGATGCACAGGGCAATAATGTGGTCATCGCAGAAGATACCTTACAGAAAAATGGCCTTCAGGTTGGCCGTGATTACGTACAAGAAGCACAACATTACAATGCGGGGTCAGGTATTGCCGCCATTCATGTCAGCGCAGTCTCTGATATTCAGGATACGGCCGCCACATCACCACAGCCTGCTCCGTCTGCCAAACACAATGCACCTGCAACTCAAATAACCCCATCAAAACAGCTAACATCTGCAAGCTCTCCCAATCTCTCTCAGCTTAAACACTGGTATCAAAAATCGACCGAACAGGAACGAAAAGCGTTCCGTAAATGGATTATCGATCAGGAATGATGCACGAAAGCCTCTTGTCATGGCATCGCGCGTCAGAGAGCATAACCAGAACCAAACAGATAAAATTTTAAAAAATACTTGACCCTGTACTTGGCTACAGGGTTTAAACTCGTTCTATGTTATCCGAATGAAGAGAGCATGGATATGAGAACACTCAAACGGGGTGAACTGGCAAAAGCGGTCGGTGTCTCTCCAGAAACCATTCGCTATTACGAACAACAAGGTCTGTTGCAGGCGAACAGAGATGACAACGGATACCGACGTTTTGATCCTATTTGTATTGACCGACTTAAATTCATTCAACGTGCCCAGCGTGTGGGTTTAAGTTTGAAAGAAATCGGGGAATTGTTGGCACTGGAGATTGCCCGGGGCGAGCACACCTGTGAAGAAGTCAAAGCGATTACTCAGGCAAAACAGCAAGAAATTCAACAAAAAATTAATGAATTACAGCATGTGTATAATGCACTGACGGTGCTCAATAATCGCTGTTGTGGCGGCTCTCATTCTGCGGAGCATTGCACCATTCTGACCGCATTAGCGGATACCGAATCATCACCAGAGGAGCGTACTCATGAACACCATAGCACGCATTAGTCAGGCCTTTGTCGATTTATGGCTGGATGCAGCATTCTGGCTCCTGCTGGGGCTGATGATCGCCGGACTCCTGCATACATTTATCAAAAGTGACAAATTGGGTCATCACTTAAAAGGGCACGGATTCTGGCCCATCATTAAAGCTGCCATTTTAGGCATTCCCCTCCCCTTATGTTCATGCGGCGTGATTCCCGCAGCAGTCGGACTGCGACGGGCCGGGGCCTCTAAAGGAGCGACAACGGCTTTTCTGATCTCAACACCGGAGACTGGTGTTGATTCAATCGCAATCTCTTACGCGTTACTTGGCCCATTTATGACCATTATCCGCCCCATTGCGGCTGTCTGTTCATCGATTGCTGCCGCAATGTTGGTTTTATCAGGTGAAAAATCAGCTTCCCAGTCGGAAACACGTCCCGAACAACAACCAACCGCCTGTAGTTCTCAAGGCACTGGTCACTGTTGCTGCCATAGCCAGCAAGAGCACGCTCCCGATTCTCAAGCACACCCGGACTCGCTCTGGCGCAGAATCTGGCAAGGTCAGGTTTATGCGTTTACTGAACTGTTAGGCGATCTCTCCCTCTGGCTGTTAGTCGGCCTCATCATTTCTGCCTGTGTTGTTGCTTTGGTCCCTTACGATGCATTGGCAGAAGTCAGCCGGGGTGGCTGGGCAATGGTGATCATGGCTTTGATTGGTGTTCCCATGTACATCTGTGCTTCCGCCTCGACCCCCTTAGCCGCTGGACTTTTAATGGCTGGGGTTTCACCCGGTGCCGTGTTGGTCTTTTTGCTGGCAGGTCCTGCAACGAACGTTGCCACATTAGGCATTGTACGTCGTGAAATGGGCTGGCACGCTCTAGGAAGTTACTTGCTTGGTGTGATTGGGGTTGCCATCGGATTTGGCTATCTGACTAATGCGTTAGTCGATCTCTGGCATATCGATATTCAAAGTGAATTAGGGAGTAGTAATAGTCTCATGCCGTTTTGGTTAGCCGGACTATCAGCACTGTTCCTGATGCTGTTGATTGGCAACGACCTCATGACGCGAATCTACCAGCGTCTGTTCAAAAAAGCGCCGGCCCATAATCACAGCCACAGTCACCATTAAAAGCGCTCATGACTCATTGATCCGACCCACATTGTGATGTTACCGGAATGAACGTACCCCATACTGACGATGGGGTACGATAGGATCTCAAACGATAGGACGTTGTCCCCGACTAATCAATTTGAGTAAAACACGGTCAGCGGCTTCGCCAGCCATTCCGGGTAGTTTTTCGGTCAATTTTTTCTTTTGCACATAATGGACAGATAGCACCTTTTTCTGCTGACAAGCTTCAGTCACCAAATCATCCGATGTACGAATATCATCAATCAACCCTAAATCTTTCGCTTGCGTACCAAACCAGTGCTCACCTGTTGACACTTTATCGACATCAAGTGATGCACGGTGCTCGCGGATAAAATGCTTAAACAGCACATGTGTTTCTTCCAGTTCCTGTTTGAATTTATCGCGTGCTTTGTCGGTATTCTCACCAAACATGGTTAAGGTGCGTTTAAATTCACCAGCGGTCAACTGCTCAAACTCAATATTATTTTTTTTCAATAGCTTATTGAAATTCGGTAACTGAGCAATAACACCAATTGACCCCACAATCGCGAAAGGCGCGGCAACCAGTTTATCCGCGATACATGCCATCATGTATCCGCCGCTCGCAGCCACTTTATCAACAGCAATGGTGAGGGGTAATCCAGCCGATTTCAGACGATCAAGCTGTGAAGCGGCCAGACCGTAACCATGAACCATACCACCACCGGATTCAAGTCGTAGCAAGACTTCATCACCGGATTGTGCAACCGCCAGAATAGCGGAGACTTCTTCACGAAGAGAGGTAACTTCTTTTGCATCGATACTACCGTGGAAATCAAGCACAAACAGATGCGATTCTCGCTGGGCTTCAAGAGCCCCTTCTTTCGCTGCTTTTTTGATCTCTTTCTCAGCAGATTTATGCTCGGCTTTCTCTTTTTTCTTCTCTGCTTTATTACGCGCTTTCAGATAAGCGTCATCATGCAGGTAAGATTCTAAATGATGTGTTGTCTGTTTATATTGTTCTGTCAGATCGATAATTTCCAACTCACCTTTGGCACCGTGGCTCTTTGCACTAACTGATTTGACAATCACAAGTATGACGACAAGCGCGACAACTAACGTCGCAATCTTGGCCAGAAACAGGCCGTAATCCAATAAAAAATCCAATGTTCTCATCCTCTCCTTTACGAATTCGTGTATTGTAACCATCTTAAACAACAAAGCATAACAAAAGGAGGCTAGATGAATTATTCTGTTTCACCAAACACACTAAAAAACCGTGTGATTTTGGTAACCGGTGCCGGTGATGGCATTGGCAAACAGGCTGCAATCAGTTTTGCTCAACATGGCGCAACGGTTGTTTTACTTGGCCGTACGGTAAAAAAACTGGAACAGACCTATGATGAAATTGTTGCACTCGAAGCACCGGAGCCGACGATCATTTCTATAGATTTACAAGAGGCAACACAACAGGATTATTGTGAATTGATGCAGACGATTGAGAACCAATTCGGTCGTCTGGACGGGGTTCTGCATAACGCTGGTTTACTGGGAACACTTTGCTTACTTGAGCAAATCGAACTCGCGACTTATGATGCGGTCATGCAAGTGAATGTCCGTGCTCAGCTCATGATGACGCAGGCACTATTACCGCTATTGCGTCAATCTGACGATGCGCGCATTGTCTTTACGAGTTCAACGGTCGGACATCAGGGGCGCGCTCATTGGGGAACCTATTCAATCTCAAAATTTGCCACGGAAGGCATGATGCAGATCCTGGCGGATGAACTTCGCGAGACCAATATTCGTGTCAATGCAATCAATCCGGGCGGTACACGCACAGGAATGCGTGCGTGCGCATTTCCATCTGAAAATCCGGATACATTGAAAACACCACAAGATATTATGCCACTATATCTTTATCTGATGGCGCCCGAAGGTCGGGCCGTTCATGGTGAATGTATCGCGGCACAGTTGAAAGACTAACGGCTCATTCAGGCCTGCCGTTCTCTTTAACATCGGCACGGATTCAATACGAAACCGGGCCATCCAATCGATGACCCGGTACTTTAAAAACGCTTAATCGACAAATCAGGATAAGATTTCACGTAATCGGTCTTGTGCGACCTGAACTAACATGTCTGGCTGAAACTTCGATATAAAGCGGTCACATCCGACTTTTTTCACCATTGCTTCATTAAAACTACCACTCAACGATGTGTTTAAGGTGATATGCAGATCTTTCATCCGCTCATCGTTACGAATTTCATAGGTGAGTTTGTAACCATCCATTTCCGGCATCTCAGCATCTGTGATCATAAACAGAATTTCTTGGCTGACATTTTTGCCTTCATCACACCATCTTCGCAGCAAGTTATATGCTTCTAACCCATCGCGACATTCGATGATCTCTAATCCCAACTGAGACAAGGTGCCTTTGATCTGATTTCTGGCTGTTGCCGAGTCATCGACAATCAACACCTTGCGTCCCACCATTTCTGGCATTAGATTCTCATCCAGAACTTCAGCAGAAATCGACACATCATAATGAATGATTTCTGCCAGCACCTTCTCGACATCGATAATTTCAACGATGTGCGCTTGGTCTTGTTCTTTCACCTGAGTGATTGCCGTCAGGTAATTTGCCCTTCCCGCAGTCCGTGGCGGAGGCTGAATCTCTGTCCAAGCGGTATTGATGATATTGCGAACTTGTCCGACTAAAAAGCCCTGAACCGACCGATTATATTCCGTAATGATCAAGTTCTGTTCTTCTGAGTCTGTTTGGGAGGCAGGAAAACCAATCGCTTTTCTCAAGTCGATGACAGGAACCGGTTCTCCGCGCAAAGAAGCAACACCAGTAATATGTGGATGTGCTCCGGGCATTTTGGTCAAAACCGGAACTTTAATCACTTCTTTGACTTTAAACACATTAATCGCAAAAATCTGTCGACTGTTCAATCTGAAAAGGAGCAGTTCAAGGCGATTCTCTCCGACGAGATTCGTGCGCTGGTCAACCGTATTTAAAACACCTGACATACGAGATTCCACCAATTAAAAACTGTTAATAGTATATACCTAAACGCTTTCGGGTGCTGTGTAACATAGTCGTTTCAGTACCCAACACTTCGTATTTATCGACACGAAACATCTGACTTTCCGTATCTGTATATATCGCTTGGACTGATGGAAACCATCGTCGAGCAACAGAAAGACCTTACTGACCAAGAAAGTCGTCAAAATGCCTGATCGTAACTGTGAAACATATTAAGCGATAAAGCTAGGAGAATACATCAGAAAATAGACAATGGTAGGGAAACGAGTCGTAATCTTACCTCTGACCTGTCACTTCGCTTAACGATCAACAATGGTCATTAATAATGAACCATCATATAACGCTTGTTTGATGAGCGCGGCACCGGGCATCGTTGACTGTTTATAAAAACGGGATTCCACTATTTTGACCTGCTTGCGGTAGGCCGGGTTACATTGACTCTCGATATACTTGAGCATCGGAGGATAAACAATCGCTTTGGCCTGATTAATGACGCCACCGATGAGCACTTTCTCCGGATTAAACATATTAATGACGATCGCAATAGCCTGACCGAGATGTCTGCCCAGCCGATCCATAATATCACACGATAATGGATCCCCTTGAGCCGCTGCGATACAAATATCCTCAATTGAAATTTCCGTCAGACGACTCAATGACGACTGTTCGCCATGAGCAATTCTTGATATCGCTTGTTCGCGCAAAGCCTTCGAACTCGTGACTGTTTCCAGACAACCACGATTCCCACAATGACAAAGTAAACCTTGCGGATCAATCTGGATATGTCCCAAATCACCGATGTTGCCATGTTTACCCTGTAATACGCGCCCATTGACAATCACACCCGCATTCAACCCATTGTGAATGGAGATTAATACCGAGTTGTCATCCCCTTGAGAGTGGCCGAACAGCTTTTCGGCCAGTGCCCATGCCCGGGTATCATTGGCAATAAAGACCGGTAATCCTGTCACCTGATAAATCTCAGCCCCCAGCGCAAGATGATTAACATGATAATGGGGCATTTGCAGAACAACCCCACTCTCTGCATCGACCAACCCCGGTAGTGTCACAGCAATCGCGGTTACTCGTTCAAGTTGCTGAGAATAGGTCAGAAAAAATTCTTCGACCTCGTGAAACAACCGGGCCAGTAAATCATCCTGATCAACTTCATGAATATCAATTTTGGTATCGATCAGCACATCACCACTTAATTCATGAAGTGCAATCGTCAAATATCCCCGCCCCAGACGAATCGAGAGAAATTGCCACCCCTCATTTCTGGTTTGCAGGCCGACAGCAGGACGCCCGCGGCTAATCGCTTCTTGAACGGTTGTTTCATGGATAAGATGAGCATCGATGAGCTCACGTGTAATCTTAGTGATACTTGCCGGAGCAAGTTCACTCTCTTTAGACAGATCAATACGTGAAATAGGACCTTTTTGATCAATCAACTTATAAACACGACCAGCATTAATTTGCTTGATGTGATCAATATGACCGGGCTGAGCCGTATACATGATGTGCTCCAGAAATCAACAACCTGCTAATTTTTTTACTTTGCAAAGTAATTGTGAAGCGATTTGGTATGTGAGCGTGACAGGCATCACGCACGATCAATCAAGTTTGTGTTGAGAGTCAAATGTTCACTCATCCGAGGCATTCTGAATTTTCGATAATTTTTTACAAAAATGTTAAATTTCATCCATTCCGCCAGCGCTTTGAGCGTTCTCAAGTATACTTACATGGCTCACTCTATGATTCTCAGTCAGGAGCAAATTATGCCTCAAAAAATACAACGAAGAACTAAAATCGTAACAACCCTTGGTCCTTCAACGGATCGGGATAATAATCTTGAAGCCCTGATCCATGCAGGCGCCAATGTTGTTCGCCTGAATTTTTCTCACGGAACCGCGGACGATCATCGCCTTCGCGCAAGAAAAGTTCGTGAAATTGCCGCCAGACTCGGGCATAACGTGGCAATACTTGGCGACCTTCAAGGGCCCAAAATTCGTGTGTCTACATTTACGCACGGAAAGATCACACTGAATGTTGGTGATCGATTTACACTGGATGCAGAGATGCCCGCCGGAGCAGGTCATCAAGAAGCGGTCGGGATTGATTACAAAAACCTCCCTAATGATGTTCAGCGCAACGATATTCTGTTACTGGATGACGGGCGGGTTCAGCTGCAAGTTGGCGCGGTTGAAGGACAAAAAATTCATACGACCGTGACAGTCGGTGGACCACTCTCCAACAATAAAGGCATTAACCGTCAGGGCGGTGGTCTTTCCGCTCAAGCTCTCACCGAAAAAGATAAGCAAGATATTCTACTGGCGGCCGAGCTCGATGTGGAGTACCTGGCCGTTTCGTTTCCCAGAAACGGTGAAGATATACAATATGCACGACGTCTGGCCCGGAATGCCGGCCTAGAAGCCAAGATCGTAGCTAAGGTCGAACGCGCAGAAACAGTCTCAAGCCAAGCCATCATTGACGACATCATCATGGCATCAGACGTGATTATGGTCGCCCGAGGGGACCTAGGCGTTGAAATCGGTGATCCGGCATTAGTCGGAGTGCAGAAGAAACTAATTTTCCGGGCAAAAGCGCTGAATCGCGTTGTGATTACTGCCACCCAAATGATGGAGTCAATGATTGAGAACCCGATGCCAACCCGGGCAGAAGTCATGGATGTTGCCAATGCCGTCATCGATGGCACCGATGCGGTGATGTTATCCGGGGAAACGGCAGCAGGGAAATACCCTGTCGAAACAGTAAAAGCGATGGCCGAAGTCTGCATTGGTGCAGAAAGTGTGATGGAAATCAAAACTCAAAGCTATCGGCTGGAGAGCACATTTGTCACAGCAGAAGAAACGGTCGCCATGTCGGCGATTTATGCTGCCAACCATATGGACGGAATTCAAGCGATTGTGACCATGACCGAATCTGGTCGAACGGCATTAATGACTTCGCGCCTGAACTCAGAGCTCCCCATCTTCGCCCTGTCGAGTAATGAAAAAGCATTAAACCGTTGTGCGCTGTATCGTGGGGTGATTCCTTGGTATTTCGATAGCCACCAAGAATCAGCCTATGAAATCGCGCTCGAAGCCCTATCGGTTCTCAAAGAGAAAAAGCAACTGGCATTTGGTGATATTGTGATTATCACTCAGGGTGATGTGATGGGCGTCGAAGGGACAACAAACTGTATGCGAGTTCTGCCGGTCTTTTAGTTTAATCTTTTCTTAAGATAATTGAGCGTAAGGAAAATCCCCACAGGGTTGCTATGACTCCAGCAGCCCTGATTTTGACGCCTTCAGCGATTGACCACTCAAGACTCGGGCACTTTCCCAACTACGAATAAAGTTATAGCCCGCTTGTAGTCCTTGCTCATAATCCCATAACAAATCGCTTTTCTTACTCAGCAACGTGTTGGAGCGAAGTGGCTGTTGTGGGGCGATCTGAATGACAAACACATCATCTGGCGGACGTTTTAAAAATTCAAGGGTTAAAGCATATGTCTGGTAATGAACCATCAACATATCGGTCAGACGGGTATCCATAGAACCACCAATTAAATGACTCATCCGATACAGTTGTTCCGAACCAAATAACCAGCGACCGCCATTCAACATCTCTTCCTGAGGAACCAGCGACATTTTCTGACGTAAGTAATTACGCCAGTCTTGACGCCATTGAGTGACTTTTTGCTGCCATTGATTTTGCAGGTAGCTAAACGACTGGCGCAACCATGCCTCACTCGGTTTCAGTGTTAAGTTAGCGGACTGTAATCCTGCTTTGTCATTGGTGACAGATTCAGTCCGAATAACAGCGATAAAACGGGCCCCCTGACGCCACGCTTCCTGGACAGGAATCGATGCTGAAATCCCACCGTCAACATAGGATTCACCATTGATATTGATTGGATGATGGCACAGCGTCGGAATGGCACATGAAGCCAACAGAACCTCTCTCCAGTTTGGCTGAACCATAGGCAAGTAATGATCGATCAAGGTTTCTGAACTCGTAACTGCCGCATATGCCTTTCTTTCCCCTAAGACCTGACGCCCCATATCCAAATCAAGCCGATACGGATACTCAACGATACGCTCAAGAGCCCACGACAAATCGACATACTGCTTTTTTCTGATATAAGCAAACAGATTAAAAAATGAAGAGTCCGTGGTTAAGTCGGTAATGAATGCTTTACCAAGACCATGCTGACGACAAAGAAATGCACAAAGGTTGAGCGCCCCCGCAGATGTGCCGTAATAGACATCAAACGGATCAAAATTAGAAAGATTAAATGCATCCAGAACACCGGCAGTAAAAATGCCCCGCTGACCGCCACCCTGAGCAACCAAAGCATTTTTCCCACCAATGAACCGAGACAAACGGTCACAATCATCAATAACCTGTTGTTCAGAAACTACACCAACGTTTTTTCCCATAGGTGGCTGTTGTAATTTAGTTAGCAATGACGATCAAACCAGAACCAATTAGTACCGCAAAAATAATACCTGTAATGACAACAGCATATTTCAGATCTACGTCCATACACACCTCCAGTGTTCCGGGTCATCAGACCCTGTTGATAAAAAGAAGAGATCTCATGCTGGTTGTAACGCCAGCATGAGATCTATCTAATAAGATGGTAATTCCTGTCAATTCTTAAATCATACTTATGAAAAGGATATCACAAATATAACTCGAATAAATGTATCCTCTTGACACCACACGGTTCTATAACCTGACTTGAATATGGTTATATGACAACCAACACAACTACGAATTTGCTTCTTCAACGAGTAATACACTAGTTCTTGAATAGAAAGCAGACAGAGCGACAACAATATCACCATAGATTAAAACACCACAAAAAACATCAAAATCAGACGTAATTAATAATTATACACAAAATTATCAACGCAATTATCTACAGATGTGGTTATTTATAATATATATAACCGTAACATAACATATCCATTGTATTTACAATCTATTGCCTTTCTATTTATAACTCTGTAATCTCGATAGCGACGCACAGGTGAACATCTCACATGTTGCACACACACATCACAACACACAGAACAATATTCTGAGATATCGCTTAGAAATAAAAATATAATTCTAAATATTAGTGATTATAAGTAACAAAAATAAGTCAAGGGGATCATTCACCCTTCCTATGTTTAAACTAACTATAATCTAACTATTAACGATAGGGTGAAAATTCATCACTCAGAAAGCATTACCAAAGGAGTATCAAATGAAGCGAGAACAATGGGGCTCTCGTGCTGGTTTTATCTTAGCTGCGGTCGGATCCGCTATCGGTTTAGGTAATATCTGGCGCTTTCCGTATATGGCCTATGAAAATGGAGGTGGCGCATTTTTTATCCCTTACCTTTTCGCCATGCTCACGGCCGGTATCCCATTCATGATTTTAGAATTCAGCATGGGGCAGAAACACCGCGGTTCCGCACCAAAGACCCTTTCCCAGATTCATTCAAAATTTGAGTGGCTTGGTTGGTTTCAGGTCGGGGTTGCTGCTGTCATCGGTGTTTATTATGTTGCTGTCATCGGCTGGGCTATTTCCTATTTTGGTCTTTCATTCACCCAAGGTTGGGGAACAGAAACCAATACATTTTTCTTCAGCAACTATCTGGGGCTTGGTGAGAATACACCGACAAACTTAGGTGGTATCCGTTGGAATATCGCATTGACCGTCGCGCTTGCTTGGGGGATTACCTACATTGCGATCATTAACGGTGTGAAGTCAGGGATTGAGCGCGCATCTAAAATTATGATGCCGATTCTATTCATTATGGTACTGGTTTTGATCGGGCGTATGTCTATGCTTCCCGGGGCATTAGATGGCATCAATTACATGTTCAAACCAGACTTCAGTAAGATATGGGATGTTAAAGTTTGGGCAGCCGCATACGGTCAAATATTCTTTACCCTGAGTATTGGCTTTGCCATTATGCTGGCTTACTCAAGTTACTTGCCGGAAAAATCAGATATCACAAACAATGCATTTATGACGGTATTGATTAACTGCGGATTTTCGATTCTCGCAGGTATCATGATTTTCTCAGTGTTAGGCTACATGGCCCAAGAGCAAGGGAAAGAACTCACTGATGTCGTTTCATCTGGAGTCGGACTTGCATTCGTTACCCTGCCAGCCGCAATTAATTTATTGCCAGCACCCTACATTTTCGGCCCATTACTATTCTTCGCACTCGTTGTTGCCGGTCTAAGCTCTCATATATCGATTATGGAAGCCGTCACGTCAGCAATCATTGATAAAACCAAATGGCGTCGGAACAAGGCCGCAAGTATTGTCATCGCGACTGGCTTTATTGTTTCAATGGCTTTCGTCACTGATGGCGGTATCTTACTGCTCGATCTGGTCGATCACTTTGCAAACAATATTGGCATCATGACCGGCTGTTTTGTCGAGATTGTCATGATGACATGGTTGTTCAAAGTGTCTGATATCCGTAAGTATGCGAATTCCAAATCAGACTTTTCCATTGGTGTCTGGTTTGATATTTGTCTGCGCTTTATCACCCCGGTCATATTGGCGACGATTCTGGCCACTAAACTTCACACATTATTGACGGAAGGTTATGGCGGCTACGACCTCACCATCGGCTGGGTTCTGATTCTTGCTCTGCTCGTTGTCGGTATTTCAATTAACCTGAAAAGTCGTTCTCAGGAGGTATAACATGGATATCAGTGCAATCATTATGATGGTTCTTGGCCTAGGCATTACATGGGGCGGTGCGTTCATCTGTATGAAGAAAGCAATGCGTCAATCTGACTAAGACTCACGACGCGCAAATGATTAAGGCCGATAGATTTCCATCTATCGGCCTTTTTTGATGATTTACGCCTAGCGCTCACCACCCAGCCCCGCAATCGCCATGTCTGACGACATTCAATTGACTCAATCTTCTAAAATTGATAGCTCACACCGGCCGCAGCACCGAGCTGAAGCTCTACATCATCATGTAAATCAAGCTCCGGATGAACCTGACCATAAACATGAATGCGATTTTTATATGTCCAGTCCACTCCGAGAGGCAGTCTGACACCAAAATCATTGTCATCATCCCCCCACTCAGTCCAACCACCGGCTCCCACATACCAATCCACAGGAATATTTGGCTGTTCAAATTTTCCTTTCTTAAACAAGTAGTCAGCACTCATACCATCATTGCCAGCGGAAATACGATATTGATCATTCAGCTCCAATATTGCACTTAACCCCTGATCGACACCAATCCCGACAGCAACCTGAGGAGATGATGTTACTGATGATGCAGCATAAGCAAATGATGACAACGTCAGGGCACCGATAGCAATAGTCATTATTCTCATCGCACGACTCTCTTATAAACATGAACAAATAAGAATTACTTTACTAACTGAAGAGTCATTAATGTCATGAATGAGTAAATGTAAAACAAAGATATTCAAAAAATTCGATTTACTGGACGTGGGAATATACCCAGTATTTGAGAAATGAATCACCGAGTATACGGGAATGTCGTAGACGACTTTTAGTCTCTGAATAGAAATCGGCTATCACTTGCTTATCGTTCAGTGATACCAACCATCAAAAAAGGGAGCCGAAGCTCCCTTTGGTAACGAAATGAAATACATCAAACCATTAGTTATGGCCGCGCATCCATTCGTCCATTTCAGTTTTCAATACATCAGAGCGAGTACCGAAGATAGCCTGAACACCACCTTTCACCACCACAACACCGGCAGCACCCAGCGATTTCAGTTTATCTTGGTCAACAGCATCAGTGTTATCAACTGAAACACGTAGACGAGTGATACATGCATCCAAGTTTGTGATATTCGCTTTACCACCAAATGCAGCAACAAGTGCAGATGCCATTTCTGAATCACTAGTAACCACATCGTCCATCAACGAGTCGTCTTCACGACCTGGCGTTTTGATATCCAGAGCACGGATAACAACAGTGAACACAACATAGTAGATCACTGCATAAACAAGACCTACGCCAACAAGCAGTAGCATTTTCTGTGCATGTGCAGATTGCACGACAAAGTCAATGAAACCATTGGAGAATGTATGACCGTGAACTATACCCAAATAGTTAGTGATGACATATGCCAGACCAGCCAGAAGCGCATGAATACCGTACAACAGTGGTGAAACGAACAAGAATGAGAACTCGATTGGTTCAGTAATACCTGTCAGGAATGAAGTCAGAGCGGCTGACGCCATGATACCCATGATTTTTGCACGGTTTTCAGGTTTAGCACAACGCGCAATTGCAAAAGCAGCAGCAGGCAGACCAAACATTTTAAACAGATAACCACCAGCAAGCTGACCAAAACCATTACCTGCAGCACGAGAGGCATCATCAGCAGTCAAGAAGCAAGTCATGATACCATGAGCTATTTGACCCGCATTGTTCGTACATGTACCTGCTTCATAGAAGAATGGTACGTTCCAAATGTGGTGCAAACCAAAAGGAATAAGAGAACGTTCAACTACGCCGTAAATACCGAATGCCAACACAGGGTTCTGTTGTGCTGCCCAGTCAGAGAATAGACCAATTGCAGAACCAATTGGTGGCCAAATAAACGATAGCACCACACCAAGGATAATCGATAAGAAACCAGTGATGATTGGCACAGCACGTTTACCAGCAAAGAAACCTAGATAATCTGGTAATTGAATCTTGAAGAAGCGGTTAAATGCCCACGCGGCAAGCCCACCCGACAGGATCCCACCGAGAACCCCTGTATTGATGGATTCAACGCCCATCACAGTTGCCATGACATTCAATGTCGCAACCATGATACCGTAACCCACGATCGCGGAAAGTCCGGAAACCCCATCATTGTTGGTAAAACCTAATGAAACACCGACAGCAAATAACAACGCCATCTGTCCGAATACCGAACCACCAGCCTGCTCCATCAGATGAGAAATGACTTCTGGTAACCAGCTAAAATTAGCGGCACCAACACCAAGTAATATACCTGCAACTGGTAACACTGATACGGGTAGCATCAATGATTTACCAACTTTTTGCAGTTCCGCAAAAAGGTTCTTAGACATATTTTATGCTCCTGAGTAAGTTATTAGAATTTAATTTAACGAGAACTTCATGGCCACCCCCGTCGCCATTCCCCAAGTTCTCGTGGAAAGTTAATCACATAGGCATTATATTTTCCGGCTCTAAATATATATTGACGTCTCTCAAACTTTCCAGAAAGTTAGCAACTTTAGTTTCAAAGTAATATATAGATCACAGTCACAGCAAACTCTATGAAATGGATTACAACACATATAACCCATTAATAAATATGAAATATTCCCCCAAACGATCTAATTTTTCATCGAAAATAAATGACACCTCTATGTTAATTGTTATTACAAATTAACTTTTCTTTGATTTATGTCGGTTAAATCAGCGAAACAACCGACTAAAAATCTATTTTTTTGAGTGCCGAATTAATTTAATGCTCTAGAACAGTGCATACTAATACTTTTAACAACAAACTTTATTTTCAAAGAAAAAAAAGATCCAGAAAATTCTTGGTTGTTTGATGCGCAACTTCACTTACAGGTATATCTTTTAACTGCGCGATACACTTCGCCACTTCAGTCACAAAAGCGGGTTGATTCTCTTGTCCTCGATGTGGGACAGGCGCCAAATAAGGAGAATCTGTTTCAATCAACAGACGATCTAAAGGAAGGTCTTTCACGACAGATTTCAATTCCATGGCCTGACGGAAGGTCACTATCCCAGAAATTGAAATATAAAAACCAAGATCCATCGCAGCCTGAGCAAATGCCATATCTTCTGTAAAACAGTGAATCACACCCCGACATTGCTCCGCTTTTCCTTGACGCAACAATGCCAGCGTATCTTCTCTTGCGTTACGGGTATGAATAATCAGAGGCTTATTCAGCGCGACAGCAACTTCGATCTGCTGCATGAACCTCAACTTCTGTAATTCAGCCGTCTCCGGACGATAATGATAATCAAGCCCTGTTTCCCCGATGGCAATGACTTTGGCATGGTTGGCATATTCATAAAAAGTATCTAGCGCAAAATTACTTTCAACATCCAGAGGATGGACACCACAGGAAGCGTGAACCCAGTCAAATGGCTCGATCATTTCTAGCATTTGGGGAAAGGATGCCAACGTCACGCCCACAGATAGGATTTGCTCAACCTGAACATTGCGCGCTTTATTTAAAACATCTTGGATATCCAGATGTAACTCATCGTAATTGAGTTTATCTAAATGGCAGTGGGAGTCGACAAACATGGGGCGCCTTTAAATTTTGATAACCAGTCAAAAACCAGTAGTTCTGAGTTTAAACCACGGTGCATTTCCAAACGATGTCGTAACGTGATCAATTCTCGGTATTGTTGATAAAGCATACTATAAGAAAGACATTGCGCAACTTCTTCACTCTTCGGCAACACAATTTTATCTTGAGTCTGAAAATGAAACTTCTGCGCATCAGTCAGTAAATACCATAACCAAGTTAAGCGTACCACCGGGGACGTCTGAATCTCATCAACCAACGCATGTATCGACTGCAAAGGTGAATCCAGAAAGCGACAGAACAACGCAACCAACTGTAAATAATTTTCGTGCTCCTGTGACTGAATAAAATGAAGCGCCCGAATCGGTGCATAATCATTCAGTTTAATCATGTACGGTGCAATATCCTGCTCTGTTTCTTGTGCGAGCCATTCTGCAACAACGGTATGCGCCGGCTCAGACACATGCAACTGACGACACCGGCTTAAAATGGTGGGTAGTACGCGATCAATACAATCCGTAACCAGCATAAAGCAACAGTGGCTTGGTGGCTCTTCCAAGGTCTTCAGTAAGGCATTTGCCGCTGACTCATTCATAAGATGAGCCGGTTGAATCACAATCACCCGATAGCCACCAAACTGAGAAGACTCCTGCGCAATCTGATTAATCTGCCGAACCAAATCAACGGTAATTGACTTCCCTTCTTGTTCCGGCTTCACCCAGTGAAAGTCAGGATGACTTTGAGAATCCATCAATTGACAGCCATGGCAATAACCACATAGTTCTGAACCATGAGCACATAAAAGTGAACGGGCAGCAGCTTCGATAAAAGTCGCCTCTCCCATCCCTGCTTTGACGACCAGTAGCGTCGCTGGCGAAACTGAGTTATGAGCAAGTGTCTGACACCATTGTTGCCAGATTTGTTGAAACCAAGGGTATAGTGACATTGGTATGCGTCCCTATTGTGCAGATAACCAATTCATTAACACATGTCGTATATCTTTCTGCACCAGCGCTAATGGTTGCTCTGCAGAAATCACCTGAATTCGTTCATCATGATTTGCTAACTGTAAATATCGAGCCCGAGTCCGCTCGAAAAAACTCAAATCCATTTTTTCAATGCGATCAAGTTCTCCGCGACCTCTAGCCCGCTCCAACCCGATTTCAGGATTGATATCAAGATAGAGCGTAAAATCTGGTTCAAACTGCGCCAGAATCGATTCTTTTAACGTTTGAATCATCACAGGGTCAATCTGCCGTCCGCCGCCCTGATAAGCCTGAGAAGACAAATCATGCCGATCACCAATCACCCATTGTCCAGCGTTGAGAGCCGGTTTGATAACGCCTTCAACGAGCTGTACTCTGGCTGCATAAATCAGTAAGAGTTCGGTCATATCATAGATGACCTCACCGTCATGTTCTTCCTTAACGAGACTACGTAATTTCTCAGCAATCGGTGTTCCTCCCGGCTCTCGTGTTTTTACGACAGAAGAGACACCGAAATCTTTCAGAGTATCAACCACAGTTTGGATCGCTGTGCTTTTCCCGGCACCTTCTAACCCTTCCACTACAATAAATTTTGCTTTCATTTCTTCGTTCTTAATTGTTTTAAATAACGTTTTACCGCAGCATTGTGTTCTGCCAATGATTTAGAAAAAACATGGCCGCCATTCCCACTTGCGACAAAATAAAGATAATCACTGACTTTAGGGTTTAGCGCAGCATGAATTGCGCCTCTCCCCACCATCGCAATCGGGGTCGGAGGCAACCCGCGAATAACATAAGTATTGTAAGGTGTGGGTGTGCGTAAATCTTTTTTCCGGATATTCCCATCGTAGCGTGAACCCATACCATAAATGACCGTCGGATCAGTCTGCAACCTCATTCTTTTATTGAGTCGGTTAATAAAGACAGAGGCAATCAGTTGTCTCTCATCTTTAATCGCTGTTTCTTTCTCAATAATAGAAGCTAATGTCAATGCTTCGTAAGGAGAACGCAAAGGTAAACCATTCTGGCGGTTTTCCCACCCATGCTGAAGAACCGAGTTCAACTTTTGATTCGCCCGTTTCAAAATGTCTATATCGCTGGTACCAGCAGTATAGTGATATGTCTCTGCAAGAAATAAACCTTCTAATTTTGGTTTATCTATCGACAATTTTTTTGCGATTTCGTCTTCTGACATCGACTGAATTTCATGTTTCAGATGAGACTCTGTTACCAGCTTCTGCAAGACATCTTGAAAACGGCTTCCTTCAATCAGAGTAATCGTGAATTGATATTCGTCTCCGGTGATAAACCGTTGCAATACATTGTGCAACGACTCCCCAGACTGTACTTGGTAAGTCCCGACTTTAATTTTAGCCAGTGCTGGATAGAATCGGTATATTAAGTGAGCAGCGATAGAAGGATGTAACCAAGATTTTTCTTCAAAATATTTCAGAACTGAGCGCAATGATTCACCCTGACGAATCGTCACAAATTGCTGTTCCGTTGGCAGTTGAAGTGACTGAGTGAGGTAAGTATCCACTTTTTGATAAAGGGCGAACACACTCCCAATCACGACCAACGCAACAAGACAGCATCCAAATAATATTTTTTTTAACACCAGTTCACTCTCTTTTGTAAATCTCGCACCCGCTCTCCCAGCACAAAGCACGCTGATTGAATCTGAACCACAGGTGCAACCCCCAGAATTGAATTCGTTATAAATATTTCATCAGCACCAAGCAGATCATCCAGAGAAAAGTGACTGATATTAAGCACAATTCCCTGCTGAGTCGCTATATCGAGCACCACTCGTCTCATCACTCCGGCAACACCCGCCAATGTTAAATCCGGTGTATGGAGCTCATTATCCCGAAACCAGAATAGATTTGCCATGGTTGTCTCAATCACCCGATCGTGCAAATCCAGCGCAACCGCATCCATATAACCGGATGTCTCAGCTTCAGCCTTGAGTAAAACCTGTTCCAAACGGTTGTTATGTTTATGCCCAGCCAACAATGGGTTATGCCCGAGACGTTGCTGGCAGACACCTAACTGAACACCATCTGAAATCAATACATTATAATGTTTCGGGTAATCAAATGACTGGACCGTGACCCTCGGTGAGGGAATTGCGTTAGGACTATATCCGCGTCCCCCACTCCCACGGCTTATATGAATTTTGATGCCAGCTTTAGGAGCCATCACAACAACCTGACGGATCCATCGCGCCACTTCACCCCAGTCCGGATATGGGATCTGTAATATATTCAGGCAATCTTCCATTCTTTGCTGATGATACAGCCAGTGCTGCACCTGACCATCGATTGTCAGAATCGTTGAAAAACAACCATCACCGTATTGAAAAGATCGGTCATCCGCAGGTATGGATGAAACTGGCATCCCGTCAATCAAAATCATATCTGCATCCTACAAAAAGAAAACGGCTTAATGCTATGCATCAAGCCGTATCAATACAAGTGGATAAATGACAACTTACACTTTTTTAAAGATTAAAGTGCCGTTGGTTCCACCAAACCCGAAAGAGTTACAAATCGCATATTCCATATTGGTGACCCGACGCGCAGTGTGCGGTACGAGGTCAATATCCAAATCATCTTCCGGATCATCTAGGTTAATGGTCGGCGGAACAATTTGCTCGACAAGCGACATGATAGTGATGATGGTTTCAACGGAGCCGGCCGCACCGAGAAGATGTCCGGTCATCGATTTTGTCGATGATACAAGTACCTGCTTAGCACCTTCTTCACCTAACGCACGTTTCACACCTTTTAATTCAGCAAGATCACCCGCTGATGTCGACGTTCCATGGGCGTTGATATAACCAACTTGAGTGCCGGTAATGCCTGCATCACGCAGTGCCGCTTCCATAGCCAGTGCACCACCAGAACCATCAGCACTTGGTGAGGTCATGTGGTAAGCATCACCAGACATGCCAAAACCAACCAGTTCTGCATAAATTTTTGCACCGCGAGCTTTCGCGTGTTCATATTCTTCAAGCACTATAACACCAGCACCATCACCAAGAACGAACCCATCGCGCCCTTTATCCCATGGACGAGAGGCTTTCTCAGGTTCATCATTGCGAGTTGATAGTGCTTTCGCTGCGCCAAACCCGGCGATACCGAGCGGTGTTGAGGCTTTTTCTGCACCGCCAGCAACCATTGCTTCAGCGTCACCATACGCGATCATACGAGCGGCATGGCCGATATTGTGCAACCCTGTTGTACAGGCGGTAGAGATAGCAATATTTGGTCCGCGTAATCCGCGCATGATTGATAAATTTCCGGCAACCATATTCACAATTGTCGAAGGCACGAAGAAAGGACTGACTCTACGTGGCCCTTTCTCAACCAGAACTTGATGACCAGCCTCAATCAGATCTAAACCACCAATACCAGAACCGATCGCAACACCAACCCGTGCTGCATTTTCTTCGTTTATCACAAGACCTGAATCGTCTAATGCTTGTATACCCGCGGCTATACCATATTGGATAAATAAATCCATTTTTCGGGCATCTTTTTTAGACATATAGTCTTCACAGTTAAAGTTCTTCACTAATCCTGCAAAACGAGTTGAAAAGCCTTCAGTATCAAAGTGCTCAATGTTAACAATGCCACTTTGTCCTGCAAGCAAAGCTTTCCAAGAAGATTCTACTGTGTTGCCTACTGGTGATAACATCCCCATACCAGTAACAACGACACGACGCTTGGACACAATCATATTCTCCGGAATTGAAAAGTTCTATAGAAGAGATGAGACGAGTTAATTAAAACTCAGGCGGCCAGATAGCCGCCTGGAGAGATAGATTACTGAGCGCTATTAACGTAATCGATCGCAGCTTGAACTGTTGTGATCTTCTCAGCTTCTTCATCAGGAATCTCAGTGTCGAATTCCTCTTCAAGAGCCATAACCAGCTCAACTGTATCCAGGGAATCAGCACCTAGATCTTCAACGAAAGAAGCTTCGTTTTTAACTTCTGCTTCGTCTACACCTAGCTGTTCAACAATGATTTTCTTTACACGTTCTTCGATGTTGCTCATTTTTTCTTTTCCTTTACAGATTTCGCTTAATGCGATGTCCCGTAGTTTATTCGAACTAGGGAAAGTTGCAAGAGGGTCATCGCTGGTCAAACCACAATTTTTACGATTTTAACCGAAGTTCAGACCATTTTTGATATAAATCATGCATAAATTCTAAACACTCATGATGATAATGCTTATAAACATCGATAATTGCATTTTATCCACTTTTACAAACACTTTCACCATCGGCTTAGATCATATACATACCACCATTGACATGTAACGTTTCTCCACTGATATACGCTGCTTCTTCAGAAGCTAAAAACGCAACAGCCGCTGCAATTTCACGAGGAGAACCTAATCTTCCTGCGGGAACTTGGGCGAGTGTAGCAGCTATTTGCTCATCATTCATAGCGTTTGTCATATCAGTTTCGATAAAACCAGGTGCAACAGTATTGACTGTAATACCACGAGAAGCAACTTCTCTAGCCATCGATTTACTAAAACCAATTACACCGGCTTTCGCAGCAGAATAGTTCGCTTGTCCCGCATTCCCCATGGTTCCCACAACAGAGCCCACATTGACAATACGACCACAACGTTTCTTCATCATGCCACGTAAAACAGCCTTTGAAAGACGATAGATAGAAGTCAGGTTGGTGTCCATAATTTCTAACCATTCTTCATCTTTCATGCGCATCAGTAAGTTATCACGAGTAATACCGGCATTGTTCACCAGGATGTCGATCACCCCGAACTCCTCACCAATCGCCTTCAGAACTGACTCGATAGAATCAGGATCTGTGACATTCAGTTTGAAGCCTTTGCCCTTTTCACCCAAATACTCACTAATCGCAGCCGCACCATTGTCACTGGTTGCAGTCCCGATAACCGTTGCACCACGTTCTACAAGCAATTCAGCAATAGAACGACCAATACCTCGGCTGGCACCTGTAACCAATGCAATTTTACCGTCTAGGCTCATGAAATTACTCATGTTTCTTTTCCCTATGATGACTGAACTGAATTCAATGAAGCAGTATTATTTACTGCCTCTGCAGTCAGTGTTTTAACAATTCGTTTTGTCAGACCCGTCAGAACTTTTCCCGGCCCCACCTCAAATAGTTTTTCGATACCCTGATCATGCATTTTTTGTACAGTTTCAGTCCACCGGACTGGATTATACAATTGACGAACAAGAGCATCTTTGATCTTTTCCGGGTCGGTTTCAGCAATCACATCAACATTATTAATCACTGGAATTGCAGGTGAATTGAACGTCATCGCTTTCAATGTTTCTGCAAGCTTGTCCGCTGCTGACTTCATCAAAGCACAGTGAGACGGCACAGAGACTGGCAATGGCAGCGCACGCTTCGCCCCCGCTTCTTTACACAGTTCACTTGCCCGTTGAACGGCATCTTTTTCACCGGCAATCACAACTTGTCCCGGAGAGTTAAAGTTTACCGGAGACACAATCTGTCCATTTGCAGCCGTGGTACATGCATTCGCAATAGCATCATCGTCGAGGCCGATGATAGCAAACATCGCACCACTGCCAGCAGGCACAGCTTCTTGCATCAGTTGGCCACGAAGTTCAACTAATTTGATCGTTTGTTTAAAATCAATCACACCAGCACAAACCAAAGCAGAATATTCACCAAGACTATGTCCAGCCAATATTGCTGGCATCTCTAATCCCAAAGATTGCCACACTCGCCAGATTGCAACCGAAGCTGCAAGCAATGCAGGTTGAGTCCGAAAAGTTTGATTCAGATCTTCGGCTGGCCCATTTTGCACCAGTGACCATAGGTCATACCCCAAGGCATCTGATGCTTCAGCAAATGTCTGTTGAACCACATCATATTGCTCACCCAGTTCGGCAAGCATCCCAACCGCTTGCGAACCTTGACCAGGAAACACGATAGCAAATTTGCTCATTTTTCATTCCTCTTGCCAAACAATCCCCACCACGGAGTATCATCACGCCATGCTATGGATTGTTTTTTCAGTATTAAAATACGACGAGTGCAGAACCCCACGTAAAGCCACCGCCAAAAGCTTCCAGCAACAGTGTCTGGCCACGTTGGATGCGACCATCCCGAACCGCTTCATCTAAAGCCGTGGGCACTGAGGCCGCTGATGTATTGCCATGTTTGTCTAAAGTCACAACAACCTGCTCCATAGACATGGAAAGCTTTCGTGCCGTTGCGGAGATAATTCTCAGATTGGCTTGATGAGGAACCAACCAATCCAGTTCCGCTCTATCCATTTGATTTGCTGCCAATGTATCTTTAACAAGCTGTGACAATTGATTCACCGCCACTTTAAAGACTTCATTCCCAGCCATATAAACCCATTTATCCGAATCACCGCCTGATTGTGGTGTTTCCAAATATAACAGCGGGCCATACTCACCATCAGAATAAATATGAGTTGATAGAATTCCGGGCATTTCACTGCGACCAAGCACAACAGCACCCGCACCGTCACCAAAAATAATAATGGTTGAGCGATCAGTCGGATCACAGGTTTTTGATAACACATCAGAACCAATGACAAGAATGTTTTTACACATACCTGATTTGATATGTTGATCGGCCACTGACAGAGCATACATGAACCCTGAACAGGCTGCCGCTATATCAAAAGCCGGGCATCCTTTGATACCAAGCTGTGCCTGAACCTGACAAGCTGATGAAGGAAATGAATGGCTACCACTGGTGGTCGCAACGATAATCATATCGATATCATCTTTAGAAACAGCTGACATCTCCAACGCCTTTACCGACGCTAAATAAGCCATATCGGCTACCGTTTCATCTTCTGCAGCGATACGCCGTTCTTTAATTCCCGTGCGTGTAACAATCCACTCATCACTCGTATCTACCATTTTCTCTAGATCTGCGTTAGTCCGCACCTGAGATGGCAGGTAGCTGCCTGTACCTAATATTTTGCTATACATGAAGACTAATAATGCCTCTCGAGTAAAACTGCTTCTAATCGTTCGCTAATACGACTGGGTACTTGCTCTTTAATTTCGTGTACCGCTTCTCCTATCGCATTGGCAACAGCGGATATATCAGCACTACCATGGCTTTTCACCACAATGCCACGCAATCCTAACAAACTTGCTCCGTTATAGTGGTCGGGGTTCAGGTTTTTTAATCCAATAAATAGATCAGAAAACAATTTTCTTGCGATCCAACCCTTTATTGATGAACCAAACATTTTACTTTTTAGCTGATCAATAAATAACTGGGCCGTCCCCTCACAGCTTTTCAAACAGACATTGCCAACAAAACCATCACAAACGACAACATCGGTCAGATCATTGAATATCTGATTGCCTTCAACATTCCCGATAAAATGAATTGACTGTGTTTGTCTTAACATATCAGCGCATCGTCTGACAAAATCATTGCCTTTAATGTCTTCTTCACCGACATTTAAAACAGCAACGCGCGCCTCATGCCCCAAATGGACTTCAGCCAAAGCACTCCCCATCACAGCAAACTGAAATAGAGAATCAGCATCACAGGAAACATTGGCTCCCAAATCCAACATCCACAAACGTTTTCCTGACACTGTCGGAAGAGCAGAGATCAACGCTGGTCGATCAATCCCGGGAAGCAACTTTAAACGAAAACGAGAAAGTGCCATCAGCGCGCCAGTGTTCCCTGCGCTGACACATGCGTCAGCAACTTGCTCTGTCACCAAGTCAATCGCCATTCCCATAGAACTATGCATAAAACGTCGCAGAGCAAGGGAAGGTTTTTCTGAATTCGAAATGACTTGATCACTATGAACAATGCTCACACGTGAGCTGTCAGAGTAACCTAACTGAGACAATTGAAAGGTGATTGCGTTCCGATCACCGACCAAAATCACTTTTAGCGCTGGGAAACGCGACAGTGCCTGCACGGCGGCAGGCACTGTTACGCGAGGTCCGAAGTCCCCGCCCATTGCATCAAGTGCAACGGTATAATATTGCAAAGGTCAACCTTACTTGTTGATTACCTTTTTGCCACGGTAGTAACCATCTGCGGTTACATTGTGACGTAGGTGAGTTTCACCTGAGGTTGCATCTACAGACAAAGCAGCTGTAGTCAACGCATCATGTGAACGACGCATACCACGCTTAGAACGTGTTTTACGGTTTTTTTGTACGGCCACGGACCCTACTCCTATGTTAATGAATGCTCAGCGATAAAAACTAGCGCTTCAAGCTCTTTAATACGTCAAATGGGTTCGGTTTATCTTCCGGAACTTCATCAGGAATATCACCAAATACCATATTGTCTGAATCAACACGACAGTCTGATTGATCATGCATCGCAACTTGGGGTAAACCAATGATGAACTCGTCTTCAACCAATTGAATCAGGTCTACTTCACCGAACTCATTCCGATCTACCAAATCGTATGATTCCGGTGCATCTTCACTTTTCTTCCCTAAGTTTGGGGTATAAGTGAAATCCACATCACAACGGTGTGGGAAAACCTCATTACAACGTTGACACTGCAAATCAACTTCGATGCTAGCTTTACCAGAGATAACAACGAGTCGCTGTTCATCAAACCCAAATGACAATGAGACATCAGCGTCACATTTTACGCCTTCGGCTGCTTCCTCTAAACGCTTAAAAAGACCGACTTGAATGATACCATCATAGTCGAGTCGTTTCTGAGCTGCTTTTATCGGGTCAACCGTTCGCGGGATTTTTACCTTTTGCATAGGGCGCGAATATTATCTTCCAAATCAAATTTAGTCAAAGAAAAAGGGGAAAAAATTAGCTTTTTTTCGCCATTCCGATCCACTTACGGTGATCTCCATAGCATTATCATATATTCTCGACACAACACCAAAGAATTCATCAAATATCTATATGAGCCATTACCAACTTGTTTTAGCTTCTACCTCAAAATATCGGCGCCAGTTGTTGGAAAAAATAACCATCCCCTTTCTATCTGTTGCCCCGAAGTGTGATGAAACACCATTAACGGATGAATCACCACAAGCACTGGTGCAACGTTTAGCGCAACAAAAAGCACAAAGCTGTCCTCAACAACAACCGAGTCTAGTCATCGGCTCAGACCAAGTCTGTGTTGTGCAGGGGCAAATCGTCGGAAAACCACACACGAAAGAACACGCCACCCAACAGCTGATGGCACAATCGGGAAACAAAATCACCTTTTATACGGGACTTGCGGTATATAACAATGTCACCGGGACAACCCAATGTATTGTTGACCAATTCCATGTCCACTTCCGGCAATTAGCGCTCCGTCAGATTGAACGTTATATTGAAATGGAACAACCATTTGACTGTGCCGGTAGTTTCAAAAGTGAAGGTTTGGGTATTGCTTTATTTAAACGCTTGGAAGGCGACGATCCCAACGCACTGGTGGGATTGCCCCTGATCAAACTCATCGACTTACTTGAAGCGGAAGGGATGACGGTATTATAAGGGATGAGTTATGAGCGCAACTGTGCCAACACTTTCTCAAGCTTCTTCTCCATCGGTGCCACAATTTCCATCTTTTCACCACTCGTTGGATGAATAAAACGTATCTGTGCTGCATGTAAAAAGAGCCGATTCAGCCCTAATTTCCCGGTATAAGCATCAAAGCGGGGATCGCCATAGCGGTCATCCCAAGCAATCGGATGACCTGCATATTGCGCATGCACTCGAATCTGGTGAGTCCGGCCAGTCACTGGACTCGCTTGAATTAATGTTGCCTGAGAAAATACTTCGATAACTTTAAAACGAGTTTCCGAAGCTTTCCCTTGCGGATTCACTCGGACAATACTATTGACTTCGTTTTTTAACAGGGGGGCATTGATTTTCCGGCACTTGACTTCCCACCTTCCCATCACAAGAGCGTTGTAGTCCTTCTGAACTGACTTATCCCGAAACTGAGCTTGTAAATGGCGAAGCGCTGAACGCTTTTTCGCCACCAACAGAATTCCAGAAGTATCTCTGTCAATTCGATGAACCAATTCCAGAAAACGGGCCTGCGGCCGAAGTGCCCGTAACGCTTCTATCACGCCAAATTTTAACCCGCTCCCACCATGAACGGCAGTCCCCGAAGGTTTATTGAGCACTAACAGCGCATCATCTTCAAATAAAATACACTGCTCTAGTTCCGATACTTTTTCCAGCTTGGTACTCAATGGCTCTTGTGTCGTGTCACTCTGCGGTAATGTCACTGGTGGGATCCGGATCACATCACCGGGTTGTAATTTATATTCAGGCTTGATCCGCTTCTTGTTCACACGCACTTCGCCCTTACGCAGAATGCGGTAAACGACACTCTTTGGAATATTTTTCAATTTATTACGCAGGAAGTTATCAATTCGCTGACCGGCTATATCTTCATCAATATTGACAAACTGGACTTGTGTTCTGATTTCGCTCATTTGCTTATTATTTATAAAAAAGTTGCTGATACAGGCGATCCTCTCAACTTAGCGCTTCATCACTGGGCATAGAAGTTTACTGGGATAGCAATATTGGCTTAAAAGCGCGCATCATACTATCTTGATGTTCGATATCATAGTGATAAATATTTTGCTATTCCTGCCTTCTCATGCCTTAATCTCGAACAAACGTATACCAAAGCAGCAATTCATCAATCATCTCAGCTTCCGGAGTCGATTTTTTTAGGTTTATTTTTTATAAAGCAGATTGCTGAAATACGTTGCCACTGCTATAGTTCATAGCTGCAATGGACAAACTGGCGACGTTTTAACTCATGGCGCCATGTTTTGAGCAGTTTTGGGTAGAAACTTACGGTTCTTTGTATGCTGCAAATGGCGTAAGACAGACATGACCGTAACTTCTTATTGTTCTACTCATCGTCATTCATGTTGAGTATCTACCGCACACTGCGGCTTATCACTGGTGAAAAACAATCAGCGGGTGAGGACTGAAGTGCCTTTTTGAGCGTCCCTTCCAGCCGAGAGGCTGCAAACAAAGCCATGGGATCAGGCACCGTGAAGACGAAATGCAAGCAATAAGTACAACAAACAATCAAAAACAAAAGAAATACAACGAGATTTTTAAATGAAAAGAATGTTAATTAACGCAACTCAAAAAGAAGAGTTGCGTGTCGCGCTGGTCGATGGTCAGCGACTTTTCGATCTGGATATAGAAAGCCCCGGACACGAATCTAAAAAAGCCAATATTTACAAAGGAAAAATCACCAGAGTTGAGCCAAGTTTGGAAGCAGCATTTGTTGATTATGGTGCTGAAAGACACGGTTTCCTTCCTCTCAAAGAAGTTGCGAAAGAATATTTCCCAGCCGGATACACTTATCAAGGACGTCCTAGTATTAAGGAAGTTCTGAAAGAGGGCCAGGAAGTTATCGTTCAGATCGAGAAGGAAGAACGCGGTAGTAAAGGTGCTGCACTGACAACATTTGTCTCTCTGGCTGGCAGTTATTTGGTTCTGATGCCGAATAATCCTCGAGCCGGTGGGATTTCCCGTCGTATCGAAGGCACAGAAAGAACTGAACTGAAAGAAGCACTCAGTACACTCGAACTTCCCCAAGGTATGGGACTGATTGTCCGTACCGCTGGTGTGGGCAAAAGTGCTGAAGAGTTAGAATGGGATTTAAATGTTCTGCTCAATCATTGGGGGGCGATTAAACAGGCCTCCGACTCTAATCCTGCACCATTTCTGATCCATCAGGAAAGTAATGTTATTGCACGTGCAATTCGCGATTATCTACGTCGTGACATTGGCGAAATCTTAATCGATAGCTCTACCATTTACGAACGTGCACTAGAGCATATTCGCCTTGTGCGTCCCGATTTTGTTAATCGGGTTAAGAAGTACGAAGGTGAAGTGCCGCTATTCAGTCATTATCAAATCGAAAGCCAAATCGAATCCGCATTCCAACGTGAAGTCCGTTTACCTTCTGGTGGCTCGATAGTGATCGATCCGACAGAAGCACTCACTTCTATCGATATCAACTCTGCTCGTGCAACTAAAGGCGGTGATATCGAAGAAACAGCGCTGAATACGAATTTGGAAGCTGCTGAAGAAATCGCTCGTCAACTCCGTTTACGAGATTTAGGTGGCCTTGTGGTCATCGACTTCATCGATATGACGCCAGTTCGCCATCAGCGTGAAGTTGAGAATAAACTCCGAGACGCTGTTCGTGTGGACCGTGCCCGAGTTCAGATTGGTCGCATCTCCAGATTCGGACTACTTGAAATGTCCAGACAACGCTTGAGTCCTTCTCTGGCAGAGGCAAGTCACCATATTTGTCCTCGCTGTTCTGGGACAGGGGTTGTTCGGGATAACGAATCTCTCGCACTCTCAGTGCTACGATTGATTGAAGAAGAAGCACTGAAAGATAATACCTCGCAGGTACTTGCTGTCGTCCCAGTGCCGATTGCATCTTATTTATTGAATGAGAAACGTCGATCAATCAACCATATTGAGCGGATTCAAGATGTCAAGATCACCATCGTGCCAAACTCTGATATGGAAACACCTCATTTTGAGGTCATCCGGGTCAGAGAGGGTGAAGAACAGGAAATGCTGTCTTACCTCGTACCTACACGTATAGACAGCATTCGTGAAACCGAAAATAAAGATATTGTCGAACCTGAAACGAAACAGCGACGTATCGAAGAGCCGGTATTAAAAGGATTTGCTGCGCCAGCAACATCAGCGCCTCAACCCAAAACGCCTCAGGCTCAAGATCAAGGCACACAGAAGCAAAGTGAACCGAAAGGGCCGGCACAACCGGGGCTGTTCAGTCGCTTTATGAAAGGCCTGACGGACCTGTTCTCTGGTTCGGAATCGGCCCAGCCAGAACAACCGAAACCGGTGACCGAAACAGAAAAACCAGAACAGGAACAACGTTCAGAGAATAGAAAACCTCGTCGTTCCCGTGAACGCAATCATGAGCAACGTAGACGTCCGCGTCAGCAAACTCAGGATAGCGACAAGCCCAAACTAGATAAAGCGGACTCAACAGAAGTAAAACAACAACCTTCTGATGAGAAGAAACCGACGAAGTCTCAGCCTCGCAAACCGAAGCAAGAAAAGCAGGATAAGCGCGGGAATGGGAATAAAGACAAAAATGCTGCTACTAAGTTAGCAGAGGAAGGACAAAAGATTGCTCAGGATGCACAATCTGAAGCGAAAAAAGATCCACAGGATACCCAAGAAAAAGCAGTGGTCGCTAAAGAGCGTCGCCAACGCCGCAAGCTAACCAAACAGATTCGTCTGCAGTCTCAATCGGCTGACGAAACATTGGCAAGTCAGGAACGTGAGTCTGAACAGGATGCGTTGAGCCAAGAAGCCGCCCCTGTAGCAGTGGTAAACGAGCCGTCATCCCCTGTGCAGTCATCATCGGAAGAGATGCAACAGAATCAAACCTCGACTAATAATGATGCGAATGAAAACGCGAATACCGAAGAGCCTAAACAGCGTCGGAGTCGCCGTTCACCTCGCCATTTACGTGCAAATGGACAACGCCGTCGTAGAGGAAGAGAGCGCAGACCAAACCCATTCCGCTTACGGAAAGGTGGTGTTGCATCTCCGGAAATGGCGATGGGCAAAGTGATGCCAAGCTACGGTTTGGTGAAAAAATCCACACCGCAGACGGTTAAACCCGAGCAATCACCAGCTCAGCCAGAAACACAGGAACAACTCAGCGGTGTTGCATTCCCTGAAATGGCAATGGGTAAAGTGATCATTCGTTCAGCGACTGAATCTACAACACCGGAAATTGCCACATCAGAGAATGCACCGAAAGCCACACCAGAGAGCATCGCTCCTGAGACGGTTACTCCTGAAACGGCGAGTGCTCCTGAAGCGGCGAGTGTGGTGACACAAGAAGCGAAACAACCTTCATCAGGTCACAATGATAAGGTGACTATGACGGTAGAAACGGCAGGTGATAAACAACCATCTCCTGCGCCAGTCGCGGCGGAAACCATTCATGAAGTTACTGCTGAACCCGCAGAACAGCAAGTGGTTCCGGACGACAGTCCTCGCGAGATGCCAGAATCAACTCAGCAAAGCGCAGAGTTGCCTGTACAGCTCGCACCAGAAAGCGTCATAGCAGTGAAAGGCCATGCATTTTCGGCAATGACAAAAGCTCCCGGAAATGGTGAACTGGTACAGGTCCTTCTGGAAGCAGCGCCTTTGCGAGAGCAACGCTATTCATTAAAAGGCGCTGGTAGTCATGCTGCAACCAATCATGCAAGTTCGGCAATGGCAAAACCACTACAGTGATCCTGAATCGCTTCTGCGTAAATAATTAGTCTTTAAAGAGCTGCTAAATGGCAGCTCTTTTTTTATGCCATAACGTGATAGCAGACTGATAAGTCTATTCAGCGATGGAACGCTGACCAATCACCAACATACCAAACAGTTGACCTCAATCACACTTTTCTGTAGCATTCGCCAACTTATGCCCAAGTAAAGCCCAGACAGAAATACCGTTTCAGTCATGAGCGCGCTTGCGGTACATGAACCCGACATACTTAGTTCATATTGCTTGATTAGAATACTTAGATCAAACCTATAAGAGCTATATCGGTTTTTGTTCAGCCACTAATAGAAAACAATCATACTCATGCTTGAATTCCCAAATCAATCAACATATTCAATTAAAAATGATGTCCTTTCCGGACTCACCGTCGCACTGGCACTGGTCCCCGAGGCCGTTGCTTTTGCATTTGTTGCAGGTGTTGACCCGATGGTCGGTCTTTATGCCGCATTCATTGTCGGTCTAATTACTGCTATTTTTGGTGGCCGTCCAGGCATGATTTCAGGTGCCACTGGTGCCATGGCTGTCGTCATGGTTAGTCTGGTCGCAGAACACGGCATCTCTTACCTGTTTGCCGCCATTCTATTGGCAGGTATTCTCCAAATCAGTGCAGGTATATTCAAACTCGGAAAATTTATTCGGATTGTGCCCCACCCTGTCATGATCGGTTTCGTCAACGGACTGGCTATCGTTATCTTCCTCGCCCAGTTAGGACAGTTCAAAGTCCCATCACTGAATGGTATGATGACTTGGCTACCCTATGATCAAATGTTACTCATGTTAGGCCTTGTCGCTTTAACCATGGCAATTATCTTTTTCCTACCGAAGATAACAACTGCGATACCCTCCTCTCTCGCGGCTATCATTGTGGTCACTTTACTGGTTCAGGGGTTAGGCTTAGAAACTCGTACCGTCGTTGATTTTCTACGCACCATGTCTGGGAATGATTCGGCAACGCTTGCAGGCACTCTCCCAGCATTTTCAGTACCGAATGTACCTTTTACATTCGAAACATTGAAAATCATTCTGCCCTATTCTGTCATCTTAGCGGCCGTCGGATTGATCGAATCTTTGCTGACACTGACCGTCCTTGATGAGATGACCAATAGCCGCGGCCAATCAAACCGTGAATGTATGGGACAAGGGCTTGCAAACATCACCTGTTCATTCTTCGGTGCAATGGGCGGCTGTGCCATGATTGGTCAATCGATGATTAACGTAAACTCCGGTGGCAGAGGACGTCTGTCCGGTGTCGTGGCTGCGGTGATGTTACTATGCTTCATTTTGTTTACGTCATCACTCATTGAGATGATTCCATTGGCAGCGCTGGTCGGTGTCATGTTTATGGTCGTGATCGGAACATTTGAATGGGCAACCTTTAAGCTTGCCAGAAGAGTACCAAAGAAAGATTTCTTTGTGATTGTACTCGTGACCATTGTTACCGTATTTACCGATTTAGCGATTGCTGTTGCAGTGGGTGTCATCACATCTGCACTGATGTTTGCATGGGATCATGCAAAACACATTTATGCAACCAGCCATGCGAATGAAGACGGTTCCAAAGAGTATAAAATCCATGGCCCGATTTTCTTTGGTTCTGTGGCGAATTTTCTAGAGCTGTTTGATACTCACCAAGATCCAGAACACGTGATCGTCGATTTCGCTCAATCACGGGTGACCGATCACTCAGCCATTGATGCGATTGAAACGCTTGCCGAGCGTTATGCAGTCGTTGGAAAAACGCTTCACTTACGTCACCTGAGTCAGGATTGTCGTAAGTTACTTCATAAAGCCAGCAGCTTGATAGAAACGAATGTGAAGGAAGATCCAACTTACAAAGTTGCAACCGACGTTCTCGCAGGATAGAGACGACAGTCTCAATACTGACAATGATTAAAAAGCCGTTGTTTCATCTCAGAAACGACGGCTTTTTCTTATCTATCATGTTCTTATTTATCATTTCATTATTTCTAAAAGTACCGGATTCATGCTCCGCATCGCATCACCGTTCAACATCATACAACCTTAGATGTCGATGACATCAGAGAATCCGCACACATAAAAAATGCCCCGACCAAAGGCCGGGGCATCTGCATACTTTATGTAGAATGAATGCAATTAAGCTTCAGACTTCTCTTTTTTCGCTGTCCGCTTTCTTGGTGTTTCGGCAGCTTCTTGATCCGCTTTCTTCTTAATAACGGTCGTCCCTTCAACAGTCTCGCCTTCAACATAAGCGTGACCGTAGTAAGAGGCCAGTAATACCTCTTTCAGCTCGCTGATTAACGGGTAACGAGGGTTTGCACCTGTACACTGGTCATCAAAAGCCTGAACGGACAGTTCATCAAGTTTAGCAAGGAAATCCGCTTCGTTAATTCCTGCAGCCTGAATAGATAGTGGGATATCAAGGTCATGTTTCAGCTCTTCTAACCAACCTAATAAACGCTCAATCTTCTGTGCGGTACGGTCACCCGGCTGAGACAGACCCAAATGGTCGGCAATCTCAGCATAACGACGACGAGCCTGAGGACGGTCATATTGAGAGAATGCTGTTTGCTTGGTTGGATTGTCATTCGCGTTATAGCGCACGACGTCCGCAATTAACAAGGCATTCGCCAAACCGTGAGGTACGTGGAATTCTGCACCGATTTTATGAGCCATTGAGTGACATACACCTAAGAAAGCATTGGCAAATGCAATCCCGGCAATGGTTGCTGCATTGTGCACTTTTTCACGAGCAATCGGATCATTCGCCCCATTGGCATAGCTTGACGGCAGATACTCTTTCAACATCTTCAGCGCTTGTAAAGCCTGACCATCTGAGTATTCGTTAGCCAGAACAGAGACATAAGCTTCCAATGCGTGAGTTACAGCATCATAGCCACCAAACGCAGTAAGAGACTTAGGCATGTTCATCACCAGATTCGCATCAACGATTGCCATATTTGGTGTCAGTTCGTAGTCAGCAAGTGGGTATTTAGCACCAGTATTATCATCTGTTACAACCGCAAACGGTGTCACTTCAGAGCCAGTACCAGATGTTGTTGTGATACATACCAATTCAGCTTTTTGACCCATTTTCGGGAATTTGTAGATACGTTTACGGATATCCATAAAGCGCATCGCCAACTCTGCAAAATGAGTTTCCGGATGCTCATACATAACCCACATGATTTTCGCAGCATCCATTGGAGAACCGCCACCCAGCGCCAAAATCACATCGGGTTGATAGCTCGCCATTTGTGCGGCACCTTTTTCTACAACAGATAGTGTCGGATCAGCTTCAACATCAAAGAACGTCTGAACTTCCATGCCTTGAGCTTTCAATAAGCTTACAACATCGTCAGCATAACCATTGTTGAATAAGAAACGGTCTGTCACCAAGAATGCACGTTTTTTACCTTCAAGGTCGCCCAGTGCGATAGGCAGGCTACCACGACGGAAGTAGATAGACTTAGGTAATTTATGCCACAACATGTTTTCAGCTCGCTTAGCAACAATTTTCTTGTTCATCAAATGTTTAGGACCGACGTTTTCTGAGATAGAGTTACCACCCCAAGAGCCACAACCCAGTGTTAAAGAAGGTGCCACATTAAAGTTGTACAGGTCACCGATACCACCATGCGTTGTTGGAATGTTTACCAGAATACGAGCAGTTTTTAACCGGTCACCGAAGTAACGGATACGATCTTTATTCACATCCTGATTGGTATACAAACCAGATGTATGACCGATACCACCGATTTCTACCATTTTCACCGCTTGGTCTACCGCATTTTCAAAAGAACTTGCACGGAACATACCTAACGTTGGCGATAATTTTTCATGAGCAAACTCATCATCGTAAGACACTTCACCGATACCTTCACCGACAAGAATCTTCGTGTCAGCCGGAACACTCACGCCAGCCATTTCGGCAATGGCAGTTGCCGGTTGACCAACGATTTTAGCATTCAGCGCACCATCAATGAGCAGCACTTTACGGACTTTATCTGCATCAGACTTGCTCAACACATGAGCTTTGTGCGTGGCAAAACGCTCTTTAACTTCGTCATAAACTTCATCCATAACAATGACGGCTTGCTCAGAAGCACACACAACACCATTATCAAACGTTTTTGACATCAGAACAGAAGCGACAGCACGTTTGATATCAGCAGTTTCATCAATAACAACAGGCACGTTACCGGCGCCGACACCGATTGCTGGTTTACCAGAAGAGTAAGCAGCCTTAACCATGCCCGGACCGCCCGTTGCAAGAATCAGTGCAATCCCTTCGTGCTTCATCAGTGCATTCGATAGCTCAACAGACGGTTGATCAATCCAGCCGATGATGTCTTTCGGTGCACCCGCAGCAACCGCTGCATCCAGTACAAGTTTTGCGGCATCATTGGTTGAGTTCTTCGCACGAGGGTGAGGAGAAAAGATAATACCGTTACGAGTTTTCAGAGAAATCAGAGATTTAAAGATCGCTGTAGAAGTCGGGTTCGTTGTTGGGACGATACCGCAGATAATGCCGACAGGCTCTGCAATCGTCATTGTTCCCATGTTTTCGTCTTCTTCTAACACACCGCAGGTTTTTTCATCTTTGTATTTGTTATAGATGTACTCGGATGCAAAGTGGTTTTTGATCACTTTGTCTTCAACAATCCCCATACCAGACTCAGCCACGGCTTGTTGTGCCAGAGGGATACGAGCTTGGTTTGCTGCCAGTGATGCTGCACGGAAAATTTTGTCGACTTTCTCCTGAGAGTAAGTTGCAAATTCTGCTTGAGCAGCTTGCACACGCGCAACAAGAGCATTTAGTTCCGCCATATTTGTTACAGGCATAGTGAATCTCCTAAAATTAAAAAAATGTTAAAAACTTTTTATTAAGACTGTCATCCGGTCTAAACGGCCAAAATCCAGATTTTTCTCAGAAACACGCTTAGTAAATAGCTTTCATCTCTGAGTATAATCTTTCAGTATTTGAAAACATTGACCCAGATCAGTTCCAAAAAACAATTCTTTTACTTGTTGAAATATTGCCCAAAAACCACATAACCTTATGAAATTAAATATAAAATAAATAAAGAGACCGGTTCCATAAAGAAATCTCATCGAAGTATAAAATAAAAAAACTACAATTTTATGTAATAAATTTTCATGGCAAAACAACACAGAAAGACCTAATCCGTTGTTTTCGTGCTACTGGTAATTATATAGGTCATGCTTGAGAACACCATTTTTAAACTCCTTTTTTTACAATATCCCTACATATGAGACACAAAACAGCCCGTAGATCCAAACACTTGTTCTGATGATATCCAATACACAAGGTTCTATTTCAATGTTCTCTCATCATACCTGTGCAATAACAATTGAATAGATGACATCTCATTCATATCACGGGATAATCATTGAGCGGATGTCAAGACGAACGATGTCACATGTTGCAGGATTTTTAACGGACGGGTGGCGGATGAATCTGCCGTCAAAGCGGCTATAACGTATTAAATACGTGACCACCATTCATGAGCCACACTTAAAACAAGACTTATAACGCAGATTTATCAACGGGAAAGCGATGACTGAACCCTCAATAAGAACAAATCTTTATGTCATTATTTTCGGGACACATACCCGGGCAGGAAAAGTGTTTGACCTCTGTCTGATTGCAATAATAGTGAGCTCCCTATTGGTTTTAATTCTGGAGTCCATTCCGGAAGTTAATGCCCAATGGCACCAACAGCTCCATTACTTTGAGTACGGTTTCACCTTCCTATTTACGGTGGAATATATTGTCCGGCTCTACTGTTCTCCTCACCCCAAAGCCTATGCGAAAAGTTTTTACGGGATTATCGATTTACTCGCAATTCTACCCACATATCTCTCGCTACTCTTTCCTACTGTTTCATTTATGGCAGTTATCCGACTGATCCGAGTAATGAGGATTTTCAGAATTCTCAAGCTGGTTCGTTATCTACAAGATTCCAATATCCTGATGCGTTCGCTCCTCATGGCTCGTCGGAAGATTTTCATCTTCTTTAGTTCTGTTTCCATCCTAGTCACGATTTTCGGGGTGCTGATTTATGTCATTGAGGGACCGGAACATGGATTCTCAAGTATTCCGAAATGTATCTACTGGGCGATCGTCACCATTACCACGGTCGGGTATGGTGATCTGGTGCCTCAAACACCGCTTGGTCAAGGGCTCGCCTCGCTCACGATGTTATTGGGTTACTCAATTATTGCAGTCCCGACAGGCATTATTACAGCGGAGCTGAGTAAAGAGATGAACATGCATCGCCAATTGGTCAAATGCCCGAACTGCTCTCAAACCGGGCATGATAATGATGCGCTGTTCTGTAAACACTGCGGCAGCCAGCTAGCCGATCCGGATAAACGCATCGTCTCCGGCAAGCCCTCATCACACGGATAAAAAAAGAGTGCACGCTGTGCACTCTTTTTACCAATATAACCACAAGTTTTACCAATACAACCACAAGGCGTCATGTTGTGATGATTGACGTCTTTATTTTTCGTTCAGAATGATTCGTAAAGTCCGACGCAATGGTTCTGCTGCGCCCCACAATAGTTGGTCACCAACAGTAAATGCATTGAGGAATTCATCCCCCATCGACATTTTACGTAAACGTCCCACAGGAACAGATAACGTCCCTGTCACTTTAGTCGGTGTCAGTTCCTGAACGGTGATATCCCGATCATTGGGAACCACTTTCACCCATTCATTGTGAGAGGCGATAATTTCCTCGATTTCATCCATTGGCACATTCTGCTTTAATTTAATCGTCAGGGCCTGAGAATGACAACGCATGGCACCGATACGCACGCAAGTGCCATCAATCGGGATCGGAGAACCTTGCAGATCGAGAATCTTGTTCGCTTCAGCACCAGCTTTCCATTCTTCTTTACTTTGTCCGTTATCACGTTTCACATCAATCCATGGAATCAATGAGCCAGCCAACGGAGCACCAAAGTTATCGCTCGGGAAAGAGCTTGAACGCATCGTTTCGACAACTTTGCGGTCAATATCAAGAATAGAACTGGCCGGATTAGCCAGCTCAGAACTGACACGATCATTAATGACACCCATCTGTGAAATCAGCTCACGCATATTCTGAGCTCCGGCACCGGATGCAGCCTGATACGTCATGGCACTCATCCACTCCACCAGACCTTTCTCAAACAGTCCGCCTAAGCCCATCAGCATGAGACTCACAGTGCAGTTTCCGCCGACGTAGGTTTTGGTTCCTGCATGAATGGCTTGTTGAATATGCTTCAGGTTGACCGGATCAAGTGTAATCACAGAGTCATCAGCCATCCGTAATGTTGATGCAGCATCAATCCAGTAACCCTTCCAACCGGCATTTCTGAGCTGCGGATAAACTTTCTCGGTGTATCCTCCGCCTTGACATGTAATGACGGCATCCAACTGTTTTAAGCTTTCAACATCATAAGCATCTTGCAGTAACCCAGCATCTTTCCCATAATCAGGGGCCGCGATACCCACTTGTGAAGTGCTGTAAAATACAGGTTCGATATGATTAAAATCACCTTCTTCAACCATCCGCTGCATCAGTACAGAACCGACCATACCACGCCACCCGACTAAACCTACTCTCATTGCACAAACTCTCCATGTGTTTTTGATTCAAATCTAATCCACCATCTATAAGCGGTTCAGAATAAAATCTCAAGCTCAATTTAGTATTTCCCATAAGTTTTTCGACTTGATAATCGAAATTCACCCCATTAAATTCGCATATAAAAATCAATGATATCCTTCAGATAAAAACAAAAGGCTCCCAGATGAAAGAGCCTTGATCTTTCTTTTTGCAAGCTCTTCTCTTTACAAGAGAGTCCGTTGCGCAAGAAAGTCGATTAACGCCTTGTCAGTTGGTCACGCAAATTAGGCGGAGTCCCCTTGATGGTCAGAGTATCTGACTCCGGATCATAGAAAACGCGCTCACCAAGTAACAAACTATCGAAGCTCAGATTTAACCCACCACCGGAGCCAACATATTTTGTCAGTTTGCGAACTGTAGAGCGATCTGCTGGAAAACTCTCTTCCAACTCATAGCCGTGACTGTGGGTGTAATCCCATAAAGTCGTCCCGTTGGTATCATCCGGCAACTCTTGCGATAAATCCTTCAACTGAACTTCATCGCCCGATTTAATCTGTTCATTACAGTAGTCATAGACCTGCTTTTTGTAAGTAATTGTTTCATCTTTTTCAAACTGAGCATCACTACAAAAATCTTCCACGGCCTGCATCAATACTAAATTTTGCTGTTTTGAATCCAGCCCGACATCGGCCTGAAGAAAATCGAGAAAAAAGTCGGCAACTTTGCGGCCAACCCGCCCTTTAATATAAGTCAGATAACGATTGGAATCCGGGTCTGACTGGTAAAGCGAGAGATCGATACGGGCAGCGATATCCATTTGTCGGATATCCAGATAATCCGTCGCACTGATATCCAACCCTTCGGTGATCTTCAGGCTCTGGTTCATTGGTAAGAGGCCAATAAAGAGGTATTGTGTCGCCAGTGACTGATACTCAGCCATCACCAAAATCCCTTCGTCAGCAAAAGGATACTTGATCAGTTCGTCTTTGAGTTTTCTGGCACTGGACTGTGAGAAATCATAAAAACTTAAGTCCCCACTTTTGAGCCCACGCAACCAGTTTTGAAACTCACTGTCTGATTGGAAACAACCAAATCCTTTCGAAGGCTTGGCACTAAAAACTCGGTGCAATTCAGCGACCAGATTTCCCGTTGAGGCATTGTTTTCTAAAGCCTGGGAGCGATAGTTGACAACCAGTTCATCCGATTCATTTTTCAGTAACTGGTGTAGTATTACATTGGAGAGATCAAGACTCATAGCGAATTTATCATCGTTGTGGTTTCAGTTGACAGGTATAGTAGGTTATCATAAGCCGTTTTTACTATCATCGTTAGAGTCTATATGCCCATTACATCAAAATATAGTGATCAACAAATTGAAACGATCCTGACTGAAATTGCTGCCGTTTTTGATAAGCATGATGCGTCTCCGGATCTGGTTCTGATGATCGCCGGAAATATCGCAACGAACGTCTTGAATCAAAATGTTGCAGAGAGCCAGAGAAAAGCCATTGCAGAGAAATTCGCTCAAGCGTTGATATCTTCAATCGACAGTACGATTCATTAACAAAACGGATAAAACGAAAAGAACATGGTAGAGAGTGAAAACACCTACGGAGAGCGTGTATCTCGTTTAGTTGGCTGGGGACACTGGTTTGCGTTTTTTAATATCATCGCAGCCATGCTGATCGGTACACGTTATATATCCCAGTCCCCGTGGCCAGAGACATTGTTGGGACAATTTTATCTGGCTGTTTCATGGGTCGGGCATTTTGGCTTTCTCGTTTTTGCCCTTTACCTGTTAGTGTTGTTTCCGCTGACTTTTCTTGTTCCTTCACGCAAGTTATTCAGGTTTCTTGCTGTTTGTTTTGCAACTATCGGACTCACCGTCCTGCTCATCGACACGCAGTTGTATTTCAAACTCAATCTCCATTTAACGCCCGTCGTTTGGGAGGTGCTGTTTAGCGATAACTCCAAAACGACAACCAACGATCTTCAGCATCTGTTTGTCTTGTTACCGCTGATTTTTGCCATGGAGATCGGTTTATCCGAATGGGTATGGCGAAAACAGAGACGCTTATCGCATAAACACATTGGCCGACCACTGGCGACCATTTTCTTTATTAGCTTTATTACGAGCCACCTGCTCTATGTTTGGTCTGATGCCTCTTTGTATACGCCAGTCACCAGCCAAAAATCGAATTTCCCACTGTCTTATCCGATGACAGCAAAATCGTTTATGGAAAGACATGGTCTGTTTAATCGGGACGACTATCTCAAGCGTCTGCACGAAAAACAGACCCACAAATCGGTACTGGTTAACTATCCGTTAGAGCCAATCAAATTTGATCGCCGGATTAACCCACTCAATATTCTGGTCGTGAGTGTCAACAACTTACGTGCCGATATGCTCAGCAAAAAATATATGCCGATGGCGACAACTTTCGCCGAAGACAATCTAAACTTCAGTAATCATTACAGTTCCAGTAATGACATGTTTGGTATTTTCGGACTATTTTATGGCCTGCCCAGCAGCTATGCATCGAGCATAAAAGTCCAAGGCACATTGCCGGTTCTGCTCGATACTCTGGAAAATCAGAAATACAACTTTGGGCTTTTCAGTGGCAATAACTTCAGCGATCCACTCTATGCTGAGACCATATTCAGAGGATTGCCGTTAAACCACACCCCATTTACGAAAGACGCCAGCAGAGATGAACAAACGATTGATAACTGGTCAAAATGGGTTGCGAATCAATCAGGACGCTGGTTCAGCTATTTAGAACTGACGACGGTTCAGGAGTTTGATGCCCCGAAGAACTCATTCGGAAAATCCACACAAGACAAACTCAAAAATAACTATGAGTTATCGGTTGAAGCTGCGGACCATGAGATTGGACAACTGATTAAGAAAGCGTATGAGATGGGATTAATGGACTCAACCATTGTTGTCATTACATCCAACCATGGCACTGAGTTTAATGAAACCAACACCAACAGTTGGGGCTCCAATACCAACTACAGTCAGTATCAGCTGAAAGTACCGATGATTATCCACTGGCCGGGCAAAGTCGCCGCCGATTATACCCAGCGCACCAGCCACCTCGATTTTTCAGTGACACTGTTGCAAGATTTACTCGGTGTTTCTTCAAATCCGCATGACTACAGTAGCGGTCAGAACTTGTTTGACGAAAATAAAAGACGTTGGATTTTAGCAGGAGATGCCCGGGAATTAGCTCTAGTGACCAAGAATCAAACAACTGTCATTGATAAGTTTGGTAATTTCAAAGTCTTTGACAACAATTATCATCGATTGCCTGATACCAATCCAACGCTACCGGTGCTCATGCAAGGGTTAACCGAACTGAAACGTTTCTATAGCAAAGACAATTAAATCAACCTATTGCTCTTGACTCGTTTCGTTAAAGGCGTTAGATTACAAGCCATCGGACTGTAGCGCAGCTTGGTAGCGCACCGTCATGGGGTGTCGGGGGTCGGAGGTTCAAATCCTCTCAGTCCGACCATACACCTTTAGCCCGTAATTCATAGAGTTACGGGCTTTTTAATACCCTCAAAACACTCTAGAAAATCCCCTCGGTTCCAAAATGGTTCCAATACGGTTCCAAAACTCTCCTTTCTTTACCGACGAATTCCTATCTCTGCGGCTGGTACTTGAACCCAGTGAATATGTCCCGCTTTATAGATAGCGGTACTCTTAGAATCAGTGTGAGCAGCCCTAGCCTGAGGATCATAACCAGCTTGATCATAAAGGTGGATACTCAATCCCCGAATTTCATGAAATGTCGGTCGCTGATTTGCCGGCAGATGTTTTTTGACTCCGGCAGCATCACGATAATATGAAAACTGACGGCTCAGATACTTCTTATTGATCTGTGTAATGTGATCACAATAGTGACTCATCTCATTACTCTGCCGCTCCGGAATACGGTGAACAAGATATGGCGACGGTAAACCATCACTCTTGCTCTCTTCAATAATTTTTAAGAGAGACCCTGTAACTGGAATGATCACTCGGCTAGCTTCTTTCTCCTTTACTTTTTGGCGGTGAATCTTCAGATAACCATAAACGACCAACTCACCTTCTTTTTCCGGCTGATCAAATGCCTCATAATCCCGATATTTCAACCGACAAATCTCATTCACAGCGTGGGTCGTTTCCAGTGACAGATCCATCGCAACACGCAACCAGGCCGGTGCCAGATTCCAAATCGCTTGATATTCCTGCAATGTTAATCGAGTCCGTTGCTTATTTTCCTTAGGCTTTCGTTTCTTCCTTCTTGCAGGATTATCCAGCATCACCGATTCATCTACGGCATAATCGAAAACCTTTTCCATAAAGGAGATCCAACGGTTATAAACATTGTTGGATTTACTGACCGCAAATTCATCTAAAACCAGATTGACTTCATCAATCCCGATAGAAATACCTCTGTGATTCCCTAAAAGCGATTTGAGTTTTTTCACCTTGTTTTCAAAATCAGCAAATGTTCCTGGTGTGGGTTTCTCTTCTTGCTGATAGCGAGTCATGATCTGATTTAAAAACTGAGAAAAAGGTAATACAGCCTTACGATTCTGAGCCGATATGTTCGAGGTATTAATCGGGTGAGAAAGTTCCGGATCAACCCGGTAGGTCGCATTGTACCGACGGGCCAGAGCAATTGCTTTGGATTTATCCCGCCCTAAAGACTTCCATGAATCATCTACGCGTCGGAATACATATCCTTTATTACCTTTAAAATAGAGACCTTCCGGAAGGTCTCTGTATTTCTTACTTCTTGGTCTCGGCACGGTCACCTCTTCACAACTTAGTGCTGTAGCAAGTCATCCAGCATAGAATCACCAGTAGCCTGCTTTTCTCTTTCAACATCTACATAATAAGTGCGACCTATTCGTTTACCTGGCAACGTACCTAAATCAATTTCTCTACGGCATGTACGTACATCAGGAGCCTGGCCTTCAGAAAACCGAGTCTCGCGCCATTTACTCAGCTTTATCAACATAATAATACCCCGTACTGCTCATAAAATCAGCAGCATTAAAAATGAAGATGGTTGCTGCCCGTGAGTTGCCGCTCACGAACAGCCTTTCGTTGGAGCCGAAAGCATAGTTTTACCGTCTTACCGACGACCTATGCAGCATTACCCTGAGATAAAAACGAATGTCCGACACGCTGAGCCCACTGAGCATCGGCGGTCAGTCTGGCAATCTGCCGTTCAATCACGAAAATTTGTATCGGGTCTTCGCATTTATCTTTCTTCATTTCCAGCTCTGTCACAGCTCTTGTCAAAGATGAGATCATGCGAGAAAAATAAGAACCGTTTTCTAGCGCTAAATGAACAATAGCTTCATCTCGTACCTGAGGAATATTCGGTGCTGAATCGGCTACCGCCTGAAGCTCGGACTCTCCGGATGGCGTTAATTGGTACACTTTCTTATCCGGTTTCCCTGACTGAGGAACAACTTCACATGTTACATAACCAGAGGAATCCAGTTTTCCTAACTCTCGGTATACTTGTTGATGACTTGCCGGCCAATACTTTTCTTTTACCAATTTGCATAAATCATAGCCAGACATTCGCTGTTCCTTTAGTTGGCTCATTAACAAAATGGGTAAATTTGATAGTTTCATCATGGTTCCTTAGTTCATTCGTTTAGATTTACTTGCTTCGAACATTGCGACTTCAAGTTCAGCAATCATCCGGCCAGTTTCTTTCAACTCATCCGGAAGATTATTGACGTCACGTTTATTCATCCTCAGATTGACCGATTTAGAGACACATACCAGATTGTCGATGTCACAATTGCGGTTATCACCGTCTTTAAAACGGATGATGTGGCCACGAGGAATCACACCATTGTGTTGTTCCCAGACAACATGATGCTTAGGCCGATATCTCGTACTTGCCCCTGTATATGGGTTGGGCTCATTGACTTTGATCAGGATGTGTCCATCTTTAGCACAAAATCGTTCATGTCCGATCGGCTTCAGGTTCTTAGGTACTTGTCCTTTCTGAAACGATCCTGAGTTTGATGTTGTGGCTCCTTTTATTCCCGTATTCCACGGTTTTGAACCTTTTTCAAAATGACCGGTTCGACCGGAGAAAAAACCATATCGTTTACAGGTGCCCGCAATTGCTTTCTCACCAATATCGGTACCAAAACGGTGATTAAACAATACTGTCAACTCCCGGCGTGCTCTCTGACAGTTTTCACTTAGAAACAGCTTTTCCTCCTCTGTATAAATGTGAGTCTTTCCTTTAGGCATCTCTTTTATCCTCCATCATAGGAACATCATATTTACCAGCATATTCAGCTTTAAACTTCGCACCATCCAAAACCAATGAAGCATTGCTAACAATCTGATTTGAAACTGACGAGATAGCCTTACTTCTTTCGATCTCCCTCTTTAATTCTTCATTGCTTAATGATTCATCACTTAAACGTTCCAATTGAGCGAAAAGGTGATTATTCAGATCAACTAACTGGTTTTTCATTACATAATCCTTATTGGTTAGTTTCTTTTTCTCTCACATCCTCCGGAACCGTTGGAAACAGGCCAAACTCGCGCAGGTTCTCAACTCCCAGAGCAACAAAATTAGCAACTCGCTTACCATTGATCGTCTTCTCATACCCATCTTTCATGACGACATTGGCCCCCTTCAGTTGTTTTTTCAGAACACGATCAGACTTCACCGGCAAACTATCGAATTTCGCTTTCAACGCTGGGCTTTGACTAATGTGTTGCATGATGTGACTTGTACGTATCAGCAAACACAGCTCGCCATCAATCCATTCAAAAGCGTACGGGTGGCGAAAATGTCCGGCATCCATCTCGCCCAGAATCAATTCAAGGATCCACACCCACGGCTCACGTTCGGCACTGGTTTCACTGATATGAAGATTCATCTCAGCAACCAGATCATTAATAAAATGCCCGTAGTTCGTTGCGACACCGGTAAACTCGCACAACAGTTTCCATGCCAGTAACAGACAGGCGTAGTTATCCCGCATCCGGTTGGCTCCGTTATCATCAGGCTTGGCCATACAATGCTTATTGAGGTATTGAATACATTCCCGGTATGCCCGCTTGATCTGCGGACGAGAAAAATTAGTCAGATAATGAATCCAGTTTTTGACCGGGAAACGAGGTAACTCATCAGGGATCAACTCACCTTTACGACCGGTTAAATCTGAGCGAACCAATTTACCGAGTAACGACTGAACCGGCACATCCTCACCGGCCAACAGCACCGGAGCAACACTGAGAAATTCCGTCATATCCGTGCCACGCCGTGTAATTGTATACTGGTAGCTTTCCTGAAGCTGGGCGACTGCTTTATCAATGATTCCTTGCCCTTGAGCACTCAGCTCTTCCCAACCGACCGGGTGAGAAGTATGAGAAATCGATGTCAGTAAGCGAAACTCTGTTTTCAGGCTCTGTCCGGAGAACATGGTAAAAGCGATCGTTCTTTCCAATGCTTTAATCAGTGTGGATTTACCGGAGCCTTTATCAGACTGGAGCGTATAGTGTGGCCACAATCCGAGAAATGTCTTCAGATGTGTACCAAGCCCCCAGACCAAAAGCATCAATGCCGCATTCTGTTTAAAAGTGGCATGATATGCCTCAATCACCCGAGTCCCTTGTTCCGGAGTCCCGGAAGGGAACTGTAAATTATGATACGGACACTGCTGTACCGGGTCGGTGAAATAACAATCCGGCCCTTCATTCAGAATCGCCTGACCGTTATGCCAGGCTAACCCGACGAAGTTCACCGCATTGCGTTCACCGATATGTGTCGCCCGCTCCAGAATCGAAATCATTCTGGAAAATCTGCCCGGGTTAAAAATGCCGCCGCCAACCCGACGCCAGACATCAATGTTATAAAGCTGCTCTCGTTTGAGAACAAAACGGGTCAGTTCATAAGGGGAATCCGGAGTCTGAAGTGTTGCTGAATAGACCTTAGTTGGTTGAAGATCTGCTTCTCCGGTCATTGCCGACTGAGCTGAAGAAATCGTCACTTTGGATAAACCGGCAATCCGGAAGCTACACACATCCTGCGGGATCTTCTGCTCTCCTTCTTCCTCATTCGTGACAATCTTCAGATAACTGGTGAAGTCCGGTTTGACCCGGTAGAGCCAATACAAATACTGATCATGTTCCGGTAAAGGAAGACGTTTGAACTGACTGTTTTCAAATTCACCTTCCTGGCCGAATACCAACCAGGGTTCGTGATGCAACAACATATATTTAGTCAAGTCCGGGCCATGTTTCTTCAGATAGTCATTCACATCGTTGAGGTCATCCCATTTACCATTGGCCTGATTAACCAGAAAACAGGGAATATTCAAGGCGGTACACCGCTCATGAACAATCCAGGATGCTTCCGGCCCCGGGCGATGGCCTTTTCTCGGCCCTTTTTCAATCGGAGCGTCGTTATCAAAACAACAAATCACTTTTTTCCCACGGAGAAAGCGCCAGTCGATATCCTCAACAGCCAGCCCACGGGTTGCAATCGCGGTTGTCGTTCCTTTTCCCGTACCATTCGGATCAAAAGCAGTGATCGCAGAAAAGGTATTGATAGCGGACTCGACGACAATCACCGTTTTGGCTCGCCTCAGAGCCAGAGGGTCCGGTACATACGGATAGCCTCGCTTCTCTCCCTGAGCCTTAGTTTTCAAATCCCCATTCAAAGCCGGATCAAAGAAACGGTAATCAATGCCGACAACTTCTCCGGAGAATAAACACCGGGTCGGGAAACTGACAGCCGGACCACCATAGCCCAGATCACCCGGGGACTTTTCCGGATTGGTCCAGTCACTGAAACCAAATGCTCCACGCTTTTGCAGATAATCGATCACCGCTTCAGGAATACCACGCTGATCAATCAGATAGGCCCGAGCATCGTTGGCAACTGCAAACTGCTTATCGGCCAACCATTCCAACTGTGTTTTGTGCTGAATCGGCAACGGGGCCACTTCATCACGAGGTAAATCATATTCATCATGTAAGAACTTCATCGCTTCGCTGGCATCATCGGCACGGCCACAGTAAAGCACCAAGTCAATGCAGCTTCCCCGTTCTCCGGTCGCGTGGTCTTTCCACATCATGTAACCGGCTTGCTCAGCATGAAAGACGCTAACACTCGGATGCGTGTCTTTGCGATTCGGCGCTCTATAATTACCATCCGGATCCGGTCGCTCCATTCCCAGGCGGTGAGCCAAGTCATGTAAATCAATTATCTCTTTGAGTTTTTCTGCGGACGCCATACAGCGAGCCTCCAATATCTTTGAGATCAACCCCGATACCTACCGGGCCAAATAACGCTTCTAATCGAGATTTAAACTGCCGGAGTTCATCTGATTTCAGCAAATCAGCGATTTCCGGGTAATTGGTCCGGATATGAGCCCAGACCAACTTTTTCTTTTCTGCCGGCAGTTCGCTTAAAATGACAAACGGCTCTTGTTTTCGAGTGATGCACAGCTCGGAATACCAGGGCGGATTGCCTTTATCCGATTCTGGCTTCATCGCGTACTCCCCAGATGAATCAGTGCGACCCGCTTGTTAGGCCGGATTTGATAGCAGGTCCATACGGAATGCTCATTCAGTATGTTCAGGAACGGCTGCACATACTCTGTCGGTACACCACCGTTAACCTTCCACAACAGAATGATGCCCGGCGTCACTTCCAGACGCAGCGCAACAAATTCGATCACCTGTTGCTCACTCGCCTTGTTATTGAACAAGTGAAGATTGATATTTCTGAGTGCGGCTTTCAGTGCCTTACGCCGCAACATACTCAATGTTTGTGCCATCAAATCAGCCATAACGTCCTCCGGTTGAAAACACCGCAACCCGACGGTCTTTATCCATGATCAGCGATCCTGCACCGAGCATGCGGATAATCACTTTCGCCCCTTGCGATTCACTGCCTAAAACTAATGTCATTTCATCTAATGCCCCGGGAATGCTGATACATTCCCCACGCTGCAACTGCTCGGCAGGTTTATGCCCGATTAACGAAAACATGTGCTGGCCTCCCGCATGGATGCAATCAAGGCTTCCCGATCCGGTCGGGTATAGACAGACGTCGTGCTGATATTGGTATGACCGAGTACCGCCTGTACCCGGCGCAATGCCTCCGCGGGGGTCGTTGTCCGTTCCAGATAACGTTTCGCCCAGGTATGACGCAACCAGTGCGGTGTCCCTTCCGGCACTTCGGCCAGCCGGCACCATTTCGTAAAGCGATCCTGAAAACTGCGCCGGCTCATTCCCTGACGGTTACGGCTGAGAAATAAAGGCCGCTCCATTCTGGGAAGATCCCACTCCCAGCCCTGACTCATTTTCTGGTGTAACTTCAACAGTTGCCTCAAAGCCGATTCCGCTGATTTGTTTAACGCGATCGGATGACGTTTCTGATTTTTCGCATTGGCACAGTCATAAACCAAATAGCCCTCGGCCAGACTTTGCTCAGCATCTCCGACCGTCAGCCCCGTCATCGGCAGATCCAATCTTTTCGCCTTCACTGCATCCGGCCCGGCCAGAATACCGAGACGAATCGCAGTTTCTCGCATCAGCAGCATCCAGTAATAATCCCGCTTGGCGTAATCGCCGTATGTTTCTCTGACGGTTTTGAACAGGCGTTTTTCTTCCTGCTCTGAAAAGTAATGAAGGAATAATTCTGACATGGCATACCTCCCCGGCTTCGCCTGAATCTAATCGGTGACCAGTGCCCGAAGGCGTTGCAATAACTCAAGCGCCGCCGCAAACGACTCCTGAAATTCGCGTTCGATACGCTCCAGCTCGTTGCGTTCAATATCACCATCGGCAAGCGCTTCAGATATCGCACGGCACACATCACCGATCTCGGAATGCCAGTTGCTGTAGCAATTGAGTAGTTCAACATCCGAGATCGTGTGATAATTACCGAGGAAATAGATGGAGTAGTTCAGCTCGCTGGCCATCGAGCGGAGGATCTGCACATCACCGGTGAGTTGCATCACCTTCAGCGCATCAATCAGGCCAAATTTGTGACCGGTTTGGTGGGGGTTGATTTCGTTGTTCAGTACACCGGGCCGTTTATCGAGGTATTGCTCCAGACCGGCGGTACCGAAGGATTTTATGGTTTGAGAACAGGCGTGTATGACTTGCGCAAAGCAAGACGCCTGATCAATAGTCGTGATCATGTGACCTCCTGAAAATGGATACGTTTTCTTTTTTCAGAGGTCTGAGCTACAATCTACCGCAAGGATGAAATGGTGTTGGAGCCGTGAGCATAGAGGTTACCGCCTCGCTCATCATCTCAGTGGCAGACTGTTTCTCAGCCTCCGCCCGCTTACATGGATTGCCGTCCGGTAAGCGGTTTTTCTTTAAGCCGCCTCATCATCAATCGGCGGCAAACCAAGCTCCTCCTCTTTTTCCTGAACCGCTTTCTGTAAAAGAATTCGGGTCATTTGTGCCAGTTTGCGTTGATCTAACGTTGCTAAACGCTCGATTCTGATCCTTAAATCTAAATCGCGTACAGTAACTTGTTCATAAATTTTACTCTTCATACTTACGTCTCGGTTTTATAAGCGGTAACATACACACTCATGATGTATTTTATGTAAAATCTCAGAATTACTATCATTAACATCATAATACCGAATAGTAAAGTAGGTTTACTGAATTTGCAATGGCAATAGAGTAGGTTTTATAAGATGAATTTTGACGAGCGTCTCATTTTTCTGATCAAAGAGCGAAAAAAAACACCTTGGGGGAAATCTCTTGGCTTTACATCTCCAAGTATCACAGCCATGTTTAACGGCCATATACCCGGCCCAGAATTCCTTAGTGCAATTCATCGAGCAGAAAACGTCAATCTAAACTGGTTACTGACCGGACAAGGCCAGCCGTATGTAGTGAGCTATTATCAAAGCGCCGAAGCACTTAACGATATAGTGCAGACCATGCTCGACGATGAAGACTGGATGGTTTATGTCTGCGCTTATCAAAAGCAGGCAACACTGGTGCTTTGCCAGCCCGGAGCATACGAATTTAAAGGGAAGATGGTTGACTATACCATCACCGAGGTTCTGGTTGGCCCGGGTAGTGAGCAATTGGCCGATATCCTGCGTAAACATAACGAGCGTGTACCGGTGTTTGTACCACTACTCACTGAACTGGAAAGAGAACAAATTACTTGTGGGCAAGTTGGCACCTATAAAATGTTCCATTCAATCGAACCACTACTTACCCCACTTGCTGATCCGGATATCTCTGAACTGGAGTTCGGCAGCACCACACCAGATGAAACCCCGGTCAGTCTACCGTTAATGCGTGCTGTTGTTCGTCTGGTTGAATCCAGCGAACAGGAAGCTGGACTCAGCAATCCACTCACAACAGACCAAAAATCCCGGATTATTACTGCCGTGTATCGTCAGGCGGTTCGCTTAAACGTTTCCCCTGATGAACTGACTTCGGATGATGTCGAAACTGCGTTTGATGTTCTGAGAGATTAACCGATCCGATAGCAATTTCTGCCAAGTGTTTCAATGCCAGAGCCAGCACATGCTGCTCTGGTGTTCTGACGTCATTATTTCCAGCCACTATTATATCCATATGTTTAATCACTACTTTCTTATTTTTTCTCCATCATAAGTTTTTTTTATCTGAAAAATAGCTCATCTGGTTACATATAGCGGATCTGTATACGACTTCTCATTTCTTGAATACATATCGTATATTTTTCAGTTTCTATTAATAAAAATATTAATATTAAAAGATGAAGAATGTTCGACTGAAACAGGCAAGGATGGCCGTGGGAATGTCTCGTGAAGATGTGGCTGCAACAATGCATAAGTCACCCCATACAATTACATCCTGGGAAACATCTGATCGTCAGCCCCGGACGATGCGGGAAATTGAGCGCTTATGTCAGTTACTGAATATTACGGTTATCTGGTATCTCGCGGGGAAAGGCCCAAAGCATCCTATCTCATCAACGACCGAACAAGAACTGCTCAGTCTCTTTTCCGGGCTGAACGCGGAACAACAACATGCGGTTTTACAGATGATGCGGGTGATGGGATGAGAATAAAAACAATAAAGTCTGATCATTGTGAATGTCTATTCAACCGCTAGAGAGTTGTTGTCCATCTTCGTTTCAGTCTGTCTTAGTTGAAACGATTCTGCCCCAAAATCATCAATCTTTAGATTACTCACCACTTGCTCTTGTTAGTTCTTGACCTACTATTGTTAATAGCACTCTATGAATTGAGTTGTGTAATCAAGATGATACAGACCTGATCTGTAATTTGCTGGGCTCAGAATGAAAGAAGTCTGTGAGAACAGTGTGTTACGCCCCTGATGTCTGTATTTTCTTTAAAAATTATAAAGATAGGGTCTGCTGAAGAGATACTGTTAAGAGCAAGGAGTACATTACAAATAATGGAAAATCTCTCCAATCGATGGGCTGGCCGAATATATGGTACCAATACGGGCAATGTGTTTCTTGACCTAAACCAAGAAGCTGAGAATATTTCTGGCCGCTTGAGAATAATGGATTCTGTCTTCGGGGTTTCCATTTATGCATACTCCGGAACAGTTGATGATCAGATTATTCTGCATTGCAAACCAGAAAGTGCAGATGACGGGACTCAACACGGGGATGTGACCGTTAAAGGAAAACTGACGCCACAAGGCAGCATTAAAGGAGAATGGGAATCAACGATAGGCACGGCTGGGACCTTCGAAATTTATCCTCATGATATAAATGCTACTGACCCCGCTGAAGACGCAAGGGGGGGTAACCCAGAGCAAATACACAATAAAACTATTCAATTAGGCTCAGTCAGGCTATTCAAAGATGACATTTTGCAGCTTGTCAGCTTCATAAAAAAAGATTTCTCAACAGGTCGAGTTATAGTCACATACACTCAGCGTGGAAGTGAATTAACGAAATATGCAGATGATTTTTTCAATCAGCTTGATGGTATTGATCAGCTAAATTACATTAAGTTTGTCATCCAAGAGCCGGAAGCATATGGAATAAACAGGGTTATCGTTATTGAATTGGTCGCAAACGGAACCAGTGAAATCAGGGTTTCAGGCATTAATGAATCTTGGGTGTTAGGTAAAGCAGAATCCATTTACCAAACGATAAAGCCAAAACAGAACTCCCTTGTCACCACATACCGAAAGTACGGTCTTAACTTAAACAGTGTAATATTCGTAGCCATGCTCATCGTTCTTCCAGAAATAGTAGACTGGAAGAACCGTGGAATATTTGTCATTGTGGTCTTCGCACTACTTAACTTTCTTTTATTTATCCATAACATGTTTATTCCTAATACGGCTATCTACCTTGAGCAAGCTAAGCCAAGTTTCTTGAAGCGAGCATGGCCAAGTATTTTATCTTGGTTTATCGCTGCTAGCAGCTCAGTCGCGGCTGCATACCTATTCTCTATTCTCAAGAATGGAGGCTCTTAACAAGTTGCAGCACTTCAGCCGCTTTGCGGCTCGGATCTCCAAAAACTTCGCTTTTTCCGGCCGGTGTGCAAAGCGTTAAGCCTTGAACACCGTGAACCCTTTTAATGCATAGGAGCATATCATGTTTAAACCGACAATTGATGACGTACGTCAGGTATTAAAGGAAATAGAGGGGATTGAGCGCCCTGATGCTGATAACGAAGGAGACCCTTTGAACTCACCTTCAGTCTACAACTACTTGTCTGATGAAAACCAAGGGAAGGTGGATCGTGCAGAGGAAGTTCTTAAGGATTATGTCAGGAATCCTGAAGGTGGACCCAATAACAGAGCGATTACAGAGTTAAACAAAAGCGGATTTACCGCGCACTTTAACCAAGATCAAGATGATCCATATCGGTATGTCGGTAGCGTGAGTACCAGAGACTGGAAGGTAGATGTTAGCGATCCGTCTTCTGGAGAAGATGACTAGTCACAATAGAGCGTCAGGAAATTGCGGCTTAACAAGCGCGGTCAAGCAGACAAATTTCCGCTTACTGCGAACGTCAACTAAGCTAACTACTGTTGTTTATATCAGGTTTACATAAACTTCAGATTGAAAATATTGTTCTACAAGCTGGCCATAGACTCTTCAGTCTCCGCTCCTTCCCAAATGGGGGATGATCTCCCCCTTCGGTACCACAAATCCACCGCTTAACGTGTGGCCGCCGTCACCGATAGTTTCAGTCACGCTGTCACACATCCATTCCGTATTGAATTCCTCCCGGTAATGACCGCTGAGTGTGATATTACGTTCAGCCTGAATCCCGGCGATAAACGGCATATTCTCTAATGAGAGTTTGTAATCTTTGCGCTGTTCATTATAAAGCTTGGCTTTTGCGGCGGCAGTAGCAGAGTTCGCATCCGGAAAGATCTGACTCATCTTCCGTGTTTTCCCGCCTTTCTCCCCGACTCTGACCACCTGTTTTTGTCCCTGCTCCACCTGCTGCCAGAACGCTTCGACTGCATGAAAGTTCCCAGCCCCTTCCAGAGTAATGGTCGCTGTAACTTCATCAGTCAATGCAACAGGAATCGCCGGGAGAGTTGTTCCGGAGACGGTTTGATTGTCTCCCCGCGGGAAAAACACCAGACGTTTTCGGATCACCTTCATCGTTGCACCCTGTTCTTTTGCCAGTTCCGTCACTAAGTCGGCATCGCTCTGGCCGGCCTGAATATAGTGCTCAATCGCAACAGTGCCGTATTGTTCGGAAATTGCGGGGGTCAGTCCGTTCCGCTCGGCAACCGTTTCAAGCAATGTCTTCAGATTGGTCTGGCTCCAGGTGAAATCCCGTTGGCTTTTAAAACTTCCACCTAAGTTTCCGGCGTCTCCGGAGAGGGTGATTGTCTTCTCCGGACAAGACAGCGCCACCGAATTTACCGTGTATAGCCCCCGGAATGACAGGAATTGTTCATCTGTGCCGGTATAGATCTCTATCGTCGCTTGCTGTCGTGGAAAGTTAAGCTTTCCGTCATCGGCCAGCACCAGTTCAAAGTGATCACTCTCAATGCCGGCTTTATCGGTAATCGTCAGATTTTGAAAAAATGGCCGAATCGTCGCGGTCATATCTTTCCCGTTAACCAGAATCTGAAAACAGCCTAATCCCATAAGCTGATCTCCGGTGCTTTGGCAACAGGTTCCAACGGCGGCAGATAGATTTCGATACCGGCTTTCAGCGGGTGCGGCAGTGCAGAAAGTCCCCGGTTGGCTTTCAATACTGCCTCATATGCTCCGGGTATACCGTCATAATACTGATACGTAATTGCGTCAATTTGATCGCCGTCTTTGGTTACATAAATTGTCATCGCTATGCCTTATCGGGGTATTCAGTGATCTCAAGCGTGAATTCAATTTTTCTGGCGACCCCTTTGGTAAACAGCTTACTTTTGTCTACATCGAGCCGCCGAACGGTCCATAGCCCCCAGTCTTTCCCCAGTCCATCAATTAAACGAAGCGGCTTACCTTTGTCACCTTCCGCTTTCATGGTTTCGGTCTGTTCCAGTCCGCCCCGGTAATGGGGAAAGATCACCCCCTGAAACCGTAAAGTGGAAAGCTCGGCTCCGATATACTCCGACCGTGGCTTTCTCCCGGCCAGATGATGATCAACCCAACGCCAGGCATGGCTTTCACTAATGGTTTGCAGTGCTGCGGTGCTGATGCTGAAACGGTAATCACCAAGCGCCATCATCACATCCTTCATCGTTCGGTCTCCTAACTATCAGCAAAGCCGACATTGCGGGGGCTTCTGCTGAATTTCTCCATCTGCTTAGCCACACGCATCACCATTTTTTCCAGCTTATTGATTTGCTCATCGTTGACATTGCCCTGAACATGAAAAACAGGCGCAAAGGTGATCTGTGAACGGTTCTGCTGACTGCTCTGGTGATTCTGAACCCGGTTAGTCAGGTTGGTCATCTCATACTGCTGGCTTTGTGTCACCGTACTGAATGACTGATTCACGGTCCGTTGCTGATTCTGCACCTGATGGTTGATTGTGTCGCCCGGTTGTGAGCGTCGTCGCGACTGATCAGGCTTCGGGTCGGTTTGATAGACAGCCGAGTGATCCGACTGATCGACAGTATGCTGATTCACCGTCTGAGTCCGATAGTGATTGCTTGTCTGTTGAATTTTATCTCCCGGAGTTGACTTCAGCATTCCTCCGACCCATCGGCCAATCGACTCGCCACCAAGACCACCGATCAAACCACCGATCGCAGTACCGATTCCCGGTAGAATCCAAGATCCAATAGCTGCTCCAGCCAGTGCGCCGCCCAATCCGCCAGCGGTACCGCCGACCGCTTTGGATTTCTGCTCACGGCTTAATGAATCGTCCATCAGCGTCGAACCTATATCGACGGCTCCCATCAATGCACCGACATAGGGAATCCGGCGGGTCAGTCCTTTCAGTAAACCGGGACGCTGGCCAAGCTGAAGTAAACGCTTCAACCGACCTGACTCACCCCTCAAAGAACCGCCACGGCGAGTACGGAAACGACGGCGCTTCCGGCCTCGCTTCCGACCATTCTCCGAAGATGAATCACCACCACCGAATCCACTGCCCGGCATGTTTGTGACATACACTTTGGCCACATCATTTGAAGCAAGCCGTGATTCCGGTGTGGTTCTCTTGTCTTTTCCCCTGAAGAACCCGGCAATACTCTTGCCGGTTTTCCAGACTTTACGTCCTGCCCATGCAACACCCAATGCACCGGCAACAGCCGTCGCCCCCGTCAGTGCTTTGCTGAGCGTGTCCGGATCAATATCATTAATCAAATCTGCCAGCGCTGCGATCGGTTCTGCCAGTTTTTTGTCAGCGAAACTCATCCAGGCTGTTTTCAGACTGGTCATCGCAGCATTCGCCGTCTTCGCGGCCCGGGCAGAATCCTGCAACACTGCCGTTCCGTCTCCGGAGATAGACAAAAACTGATCTAACTTTTTGCCATCTTCACCGGCAAGCACTTTCAGGGTTCTCATGGCTTCATCACCGAAAAGCTGACTGTATTGGGTAATGTCACCGTTCGTCGCTGCCATAATCTCCTTCAGGATGACAGGAATAGAGCGAAATTTCTTTTCTCCACGTTCTAAAGCTTCTTCATCAAAAACCTGAATACCCAATTTTTCAATCTTTGAGTAATTGGCGGTGATATCTTCAAGAACCGATTCCATGGAGCTGGCCGCTTCCGCCGCGGAGCCGGATCCCATCCGGGACATTTGCAACAGAGCCCCCATTTCCTGAACGGCCTTCGGCCCGGTCCTTCCCATCGCGGCATATGCGGCAGCAACCGAGGCACCTTCCGATGCCAGATTCTGCAAGGTGAATGCACCGGCTTTACCCTGCACAACCAGTGTATCGATCGCAGACAGGACATCTTTGCTATTCTTCAATCCGAATTTCTGCGACATATCGGCAAACATTTCTCCGACGTCGGCCCCTTCCGCACCGGTGGCCTGCATCACCCGGCCGATATTGGTCATGTTTTCCTGAGCGAATTTCAGATCCCCGGTTTTTTCAACGATTTTCTCGACTGCGGCAAGCATCTCTCCCTGATCAACTCGAATATCCGATTGCTGGGCAGTGGCAAACATTTCAGCACGAAGTGCAGCCATCTCTTCTTTGGATTTTCCTGCCTGTATACCTAATCGTTCATAACGTTCTTCCAGCCCCATGACGGCATGAGCGGAGCCGACACCGGCGGCACCACTGGCTAAAGCCGTCCACTTGTTGCCGACCTGATCCAGACCGTCCGCCATTTTGTTGATACTTTTCCGCATCAGATGACTCTTGCGTGCCGCGTCACCAATCTTCTGCGTAAAGGACTGAACGTTCTTTCCTGCGGCCATGATACGCCGACCCAGCGTCGTCACAGAACGACCGGTCCCTCGGCTTTCTCGCCCCAAGGAACGGGTTTCACGGCCTAGTCGCCGGGTACCACGGCCCAGCCGTTTGTTTTGCTGTTCCAACTGGTGAAAAGCCCGGGGAACCGTTCGATCCACCCGGGCTGAAACACCAATTCCGACAGATGCGTTTTTATCTGCCATCTCAATCCTCTTCCGGCTCTTTCCGGCTCAATACTTCACACTCGCTCAGCCAGTCGCATAGCTCAGCAATGGTTAACTCTCTGAGTTCTCCGAGAGGGATTCCCCCACAGAAACGGGAAATAGCAAGGCAGATTTGACGGCAAACTGAGGGATCGGCAGCAAAAAACAGTCATACGCCTTTTGCAATTGCACATAATCATAAAATGCCAACCGACCGATAAACTCTCGGGTTGTATTGGTCAGAGCAGCAAAGAGATGAGCTTCGTGCTCACTTTCATCGGTCACCAACTCCCCACCGATTGCTGTACGTCCCATTTTCTGCGCGTGAATCACATCATTCGTCGTCGGGGGGCGCATCTCAACCGTGGTTATGGGTGAACTATCCAGTTCGGTGGCAACCTGTAATGAAATCTTCAGGGGTTTATACATGGTGGTCACTCCTATTATGCGATCCCTAACGCTTTGTTAATCTCCGCCCGAAGGTCGGTCCCTCCGACACGTTCAATCCCGGAGATCAGGTCGATCTTCAGAATTTCCTCGCCATTGTTTTCAATGGTGTATTCTGTCCAGGTAATCTTGCAGGTCGTTTCCGCCAGCTTTTTCCGCTCAATCTCGCCCAGTTCAAGCCCGATGACCCGCCCCAGAACTTTGACGACAAACTTATCGACACTGGATGTCCCCTTCATTGCTGAACGAAAGACAAACTGCTTTTCCTGTCCGTTAGCCAGACCAAACATTTTGATGGTCTCGATATTCGGTTCAGCCAGCGTCACTTCCAGATCTTCGGCCTGAACCGCTGCCATATCGATTTTGATGGTTCCGGCCATCCCGCCGGCAATGTATTCCTCAACCTCCCGGGTTAACGGAGGCAATTTGATTTTCGGCGTCAGGCCAATCATGCCGACACCATCCTGATACCAGGCAAAGTCGGCCAATACTTTAGGAGGTCTGCGAATCATAACGGTCCCTTACTCAAAAATGACATCTGCGTAATCGTTGACAAAATGACTGGTGACATGGATCGCTTGGGCGATTCCGGGCGGGGTAAAGTCGTAATCCAGATAGAAATTCCCGGCAATAATCGAATCAGACGGGTTAAGATCCTCATCGGCCCAAACGCTTGCACCGTACAAATGGCCTTTACGGATTTCCCCATTCAGGCCGTTCTGCACCGAATCCACCACATCTTCAACAAAGGTTGCCAGAATCTTCCGGTCTCTGGCCCATTTCAGGCCGGAGGTGATCATGTCCAGAATCATGTCGTTGACCCGGACATGAGCGTTGAACTGCCACTTTGGATCATCCGAACAACTCAGGTTTCCCCATGAGCGATAACCCTCATCCAGAATGACGGTCGTGATTTGATTTTCGTTGAGCAGCGAAGCCATGCAGTTGGTATCACCATCGGCATAGTCGATCGGGAATTCAGTCCCGATGGTTCCATTGATTTTCAGGTTAGAAAGTGAGGCGCTGTAACCGTAATTGGCATCCTGATCCTTCTGAATCTCCAATCCAAGCATGAATGCAGACATCGGCACCAATCGGCCTTCGGCATTTTTCATTCTTGGCCAGAACAATTCTAAACGCTTGTCACCCCAAAGCTGACGGTATGCGACGGCTTCTTCATAGGTTGTCCCCGGGCATTCGCCAAACACTTTACAACGCAAACGGGTTGCAATAGGCAGTAGCTTCGTCAGAACGGATTGATGACTCAGAAATCCGGGAACACCAAGCAAGCGAGGGCGTTTACCAGTCATCGAACGTACATCAAGGATCGCTTCAATCCCTGATTTCAATCCGGTTTGAGGATCGACGCCACCGATAATATTGGCGGCAGTCTCGGCATCGGTAGCCCCTTCCTCAACCCGAATCACACAAATAGAGCAGCGCTGTTGATCAAAAATCGCTTCCATTGCATCGGGGAGCGTTCCCCGATGATTTCCGGCCATATCAAGTTTCGCGATTTTATAAGGGTTCCCCGCGACTAAGACCGGTTTGTTGAGCGGGAAAACAGTAGAATCAGCATCCGGAGCCGTACCGACAACCACAGCAAAGGAAGTGTCGGCCATTGTCATCGGCCGGGTACCGCTGTTGTCCGTAGAACCGAAGATACCGTGTTCAAATGCCATGGTGGTTCCTCTCTTGTCAGAAACTCACCTTCAGCGGCTTTGAGTCGTTCAGTTATAAAGTTGGTTTGTCCGGCCAGATAACACTGCCCGGATCATCATAGGTTTGTGGAATATCGCGTAAAGTCTGTCGATAGGTTGTAAACGCTGTTTTTTGAGCTTCAGTCAAAGGAGTGTCTGACATTTGTGTCCAGTCCGTCTCCGCAATTAATTTATCCCGCATACCCCGTACCTCTTCCCACTTCATTTTTAAAAGTGAAGCCGAATAGATCTCTTCCCCAAATCCTGCAAGTGAAAAAGCTTCTCTGCTTAATGGAAGGTTAAAAGCTTCACGGCCATCCGCTTCAACTTTATAGACAATAGGATACATAAATCACCTTATGAAATATTAAGTTCAATCATACTTGTTTGTATTGGGATATATTGAACGAGATCAGCATCGTGGCAATAACCAGCGACGACAAAAGGAGCAAAGCAATAGACTTCAGACCCTCTGGCGGCATCATAGACAAGATCTATATGCCAGGAACCAACGTCACGATCTACATGTTCAAGTCTGGGGCCACTTTCACCCGGCCCGTATCCTGACATAGCCCCCGAAACAACATAGACGTGACCAAATCCACCGGAGAACCGTCCGGCGACAGGATTACCCGGCAACCAGAATGACGGGTCTTCATCCGATTTAAAAATAAGGTGAATCGCATTAGGAGCCATTCCGATATTCTTTTTTAGTTTATTTGGAACCGTTGCTTTAACAATTTCCGGAGTATCAGCCCATGCAACAACCTCGGCAGTTACCGTTTTACCGTATGTACTAATCGGGAAGAGCAAGGCCCCATGTTCATCCGTCTCATGGGCAAAAGAATTACGGAATAAATTCACATAAAAACATTCGCTTCTCGCATCGGCCAGATAGTCTGAAACCTGCTGATCAACTTGTTGAATTTGATGCGCTAGTTCCTGATCAATTTCTCCCATTTTTCCAGCGACTTCCTGCGCCAAATCCTGAGCTGCTTTGGTGGATTCACTCACAGCACTAGTCAGTTCCTGAACGCTTGATTCTAAGCTCATGAATTATTCTCCATCAGTCGTAATTTTTCACTTAGCTGCATGTTCCAGTGAGCATTTTTGATCGCCGCCGTTCCTGCGGTTATCGCAGCAATCACGCTCGAAATATACTGTTCTCCCCACGCTGCCAGACTCAGATTTGCACCCGTTCCGACAACAGTGACTGACTGAGCCGGCAACGCGGCCAATACCAAATCAAAAGCAAGGAGAAGCGGGACATTTAACGAGTGATAGGCCAGCGGAACCGTATCAGACCAGATAGCCAGCGTGGTTCCGTCTTCAAGGATAAAAGCAATTTCTTTGACCCAAAATGCGATACCACCGGACAAAAGCGCTGTGAGATGGATCTGAAAATCATCAATACGCTGCCCGTCAGCTATCGCAATTCGCATTTTTTCACTGACTAAACCAAGCTCAGTTTTGCTTGGGTTCCGACCATGATCACCCAATGCTATCTGGGTGATTCTCGCGGCCATCCCATCGTTATTCTGATTGAATACAGCCGCTAAACCTTTATTGGTAATAACAGGAACCAATGCAACCGTATCACTCACGCTGCCGCCTCCATTCTTATTTTCAACAATGCCCAGACCTGTGTAAGACCGGCAACGTGCAATGATGTCGCTGAAGGCTGAGCATCAACAGTAACCGTCGCACGCTGACGCGCCAGACTGACACAATCTCCCACCATCGTGGTACCGATTGACAAATCAGTCTTCAACGGTTCCTGAATAACTGAGGCGTCACAACAGGCCAGTGCCGTCGGGTTGGTCATGACACATCCCATCGTTAATGTATTCGGTCCCAGCTTCGCTCCGACTTTCATGTCGTAGTGGCTCCGAACATTTTTAGCATTGTCGATCGCTGATCGAATCTGTTGATACATAGCGTCGGATAAGAAAGATGCCTGACCGGACGCCAAATTCTTATTTGCCCATGCAGTCACCTCAAAACGACCCGGCTTCAATGGTGGAGATGCTTCAAACCATTCGGTTAATTCGGTACTGACACCCAAAGCAGCCAGTGCAGATTCAACACCACCCCGGGTTCCTTTATACATGTGTATCGTTAACGCCTTGGCGCAAGCGCTTCGCTTAATGGATTCATCCCAATCATCATTCCAGTCATCGACACTTAATTCCCAGGCCAGATATGGCAACAAATCCAAACGACATTCCCGGGGATTGAGGAAATCTTGAATATCCCGTTCGATCAGTTGTATTTCTTCCCAGAAAATTTGTTCAAGAACGCGTTCAAGCCGACTGGCTGAAGGGGGCAACTGGCTGACAAATGATGACATACTATTCACCTTTCCTGCGAACGACGATCCCGGTGCAGAACGGTGCCTGAGATTTATTACATACAATTTTGCTCTGAGGTTCGATCAGATTGACATCAATGACCGGCTGAAAAACAGCATCACCGTCCACATCCTTGATATGTATTGCTCCGGAGAGAGCAGATAAAGACACGGTCCCGCCAAGAATATGAGTCTGACTGACAAGTTCCGTCAGACGTTTTTCAGCTTCGGCAATCGTCTGTTCTTCTCCGGGACCGGACAACATTTCTAATTCAGCTTCAATTCGATATGGGATGATCGTGGCAGGGAAAACCGTATATTTATCACTGAGCGGGCGTTTCATGGCCTGACTGACATATTCATAAACCGTACGACACAGTTCATCGGATGCAGCACCGTTGCCATTCCTGCTTAGGATATATTGATTGACAATGACCTCTTCCGGGCTATCAACACTGGTATCCAATACGTTTTCATCAGCATTCAGCGCATGGAATAGATAAGCGCCTTCAGCGCCTGCGGTGGAAAATCCTTCCGGAGCCATCTGTACCCGGCGTCGGAACTGTTCATCAGTTTCCGAATCATATTTTTCAACCGGTCTCAGAGCCCCCAACTGTTGCAAATTATTCCCCGTTGAAAATGCCACCATGTTACCTAAAGAGATATCCTGGAATTCTTGACGTGCCCGGGTGACTTCTTCGGCCATTGATGAAAACGCAAAATAAAGCGGGTCTCCGGGTTTCGGCGAATCAACTTGCTGAAGCTCAGCGTACCGATTCAACATCCGGGTTCTGACTGATACCGCATCCAACTGCTGAACGATTTCCGGAGCCGGCAACTGAGATAAATCAATCTGACTCACAGACTCAGCCCCGAGATTTCTTCAATATGACCATCAAACAGTAATTTGACTTCAATCGATAATGTCACGGCATTATCTCCCCTTATCAGCCAGGTTTTGACCAGTTGTATCTCGTCAGTAAAACCGTTAGGAGGGTGAGCAATCATATCGGCAACATCGGCGTAGATATCAATTTCCTGTGCCCGGGTTATTTTTTTATCGATGCGATAGGGAAGATTGGAGCCATAATCACGACCCAGCGGCAACGAAACACGGCGGGTCTGCATACAGCGCTTTAAACGTTGTCTCAGCTCCGTAATCCCCGTGATGATCTGACCTGTATGTTCGTCAATACCCGTTGCCATAACCTGTTACCTCATTACTGCTTCTGATTCGGAACACTGGTTTTTGGATCGCCATGGAAATGATCATGGCGATTGAATATCTCCCGGTCATCGGCCATCGAACGGACACTGTCGGAAATATTATTGGCCGCCGAAATACTAGCGCCTGAAGAGATATTCCCCGTTGTCGTTTGCTTGCCCTGATGTTCTATGTCACCAATCAGAATGATTTTGGGGGAAGCCATGCGAATTTCCGTCTCTGCGTCAAGACTAACCTTCCCTTTGACCTGACCTGAAAGCTCATGATGCTTCATGTCGTACTGAAGCCAAGTTCCATCCGGAAACTCTCGATAAAATACATCCAGTTCATCCTTCGGCTGATCAAACGACTTCTGGTTGAGACTGGCGATAATCACACCGTTTTGAGTATTAAACTGTTTTAGAACCAACACCTGTTCGCCTTTTTGTAACGGTTCCCAGTCCCTCACTTTTCCGGCATGACCGACGTTGGCCGGGATCCAGTGGGTGTATAAGTCCGGCGTAAAGCGGACTCTGTAACGTAGTGGTTTCACCTGTACATCAATGATGATGCCAATCTGAATCATGTCCGATATCAAACGAACTAACTGCATCTGAGTAAATTCATTCATCTTTCAGATCCGACACAGGGAAATAGTCATCCTGATTGGGTAAACCAATATCCGGACGCTGACTGACATGAATGGTGTCAGGAAATTCAGCGGGACCGCCAGAGAGCCAGTCAATCTCCGCCCCCAAATCAAACGGCCCGGCCACACATTCACAAATAAACCAGCCGTCAGGCACTTCTTGCTGTTGAGACGTCATCACTCTCTGAATCGAAATATTACCCACAAGAGAAGAAGTACAGAAATCACGCCACTGCTTCAGGAATGTCAGTTCCCTCTGCTCTACATCCAGCCCTTGAGCATGGTGGCCACAATACACACGACCAATCACTAACAGATTGACATGAGTCGCGTAGGCGTTTCCGATCAGAGACTCGCCGGTATAAACCAATGTCAAAACACCCGGTTCCAGTTCACTGTTCTTATACGCACTTCTATCCTGCCAGTTGCGGGTCACGCTCCGCTCCGGATACTGCTGCTGAAACATCTGGATGATATTGTTCAGAATGACATTCAAATCCTGCATTATATTCCCCGGAGCCCTGCTGTATTTAATCCATGAATGACCGATGAGTGAAGAACCTTCGCGACCTTGTCTTCCGTTTCATCTGCGGCGCGATCGTAGAAATCATTTCCGACAGTTCCCTTACGGGCAATCGAGCGCGCCATGATAAAGGCCAGATCTCGCTGACTATGTTTCGGGTTATGGGGCTGAATCCGTTTCACCCGGATCCAATCCAGAATCGACCGGACCGGAGGTACACCTTGCGGTTGTGTATCGGTAACCACCATGCCGTTATAGTTCAGATGACTGGTAACCATCTGTTGCAGTTCTCCAACGGCATGCGCACGAATGGCGTGAGTCAGAGTAGTTTCCGATTTCGGGGCTTCTTCCTTAGCTGATCGGGAAACATACGCCCCGGCAGAGCGAAGCCCCTTTTGCAGATAAGTACCCAAGACTTCAGGAGCCTTCCGCAAGACGGCATCCAAGACCGAAGTATTGAGTTCAATGGTTAACTCACGCATCTTTCACCTGCCGTTCAAACTGTGACATCAGTTGTTCATGGACGGCGGCCGGTGTACCGTTCTTCGCTTCTCCGCCGATACTGTTGCGTACCGAAACGGTTTTATTCAACTGATGCACCGCAATATATTTAACCGCTTCAGCAATACAACGTAGCAACAATAGCGCTTCATCTTCCGAAGGAACCGAAATGGCTTCATTTTCAATTACCCGGTTCGCGTAATATGTGTAGGAAACCTCCCGGCCACAACGCATCAGAACCGAATCATCGGGAAACCGAGAAATCTGAATCAACCGATTTCCGTCATCTCCTTCAACCAAAGATAGTTTCGGTAAATGACGAGGATACCCGGCAGACCAGCAAGGTTGACTTCGCTGTTGTTTGCCGTATAGAACGGTACGAATACGCATGATATGAGCGGGGGCCGGATACAGAAACTGATTGGTCATCAGAGAAAATGTCGCCACTTTCACCGCAGGACGGTAACGGCTGAAGTCAGACAGAGCTATCTGAATGATCTGCTGTTCCATATTCCGTACCAGCTCAGCACTATCCATCAGGGCTGACTTGAGTTGTTCGATCAGAGTGGTTAACTGCATATCAGCTTCCCCGAATCGCGTAACCGGCCAACGCAAAAATAAGCCCTAAAATCGCCCAGATCAGATCCCGGTTATACTGAGTCTTCACATTGGTCCCTCCCTGATTCTGTTCAATCGGAAGCACTCTTTTTTCCAAGGACTCAATCTCTTTATCATGACGAGATACCAGAGATTCAAGATTATGATGTTTGGCCTGTAACTGAACCATCTGCCGCATCAGTTCTGTCTGTTGCTGCATACATTCCCGCATTTCATTGCGAAATGCGGCAAATTCTCCCCGGGAGATACCACGATCAGAAGTGTTACTTTCCATTAACTCCCCCGGCTAACTGTTTACCTTTAATCAAGCTCCCCTGAGAACTACCCAGCCAGTAGGCGATTCCTGTACTGAACGCGCCGAGTACCGTACCGGCAATCATGATCAAAACCTGAGAATAATTTTCGGGGACATCCCCGAAAAACAACGCCGCAAACATGCCGCCAACCATGACAGCCAGAATCAGCGTTAACGCCCAGGGCATCCAGTGATCTTTATGCTGCTTACGCGCATCTTGTGTATCTGCCAGCTTCGACTGTTCATACCCCAATAAAAGAGAGGTTTCCTGAAGTTTGATTTTCCGCAATTCAACCCGTTCGTCACTTTCCATCTGCTTTATTTTCAGTAATGCCTCAGGATGAGATTTCAGCTCGGCTTCGATCGCTTCAGGGGTGTGCTCAACCCCTAATTTATCGGCTATCAATGCGCCGACGCTGCTTCCGGCCGGTCCTGCAAGTAATCCGCCGACTAACGGCGCAGCAGAGGCGATCAGTGATTTAACGTTCTCCCACATCATGACGCCTCATTATTTGCTGCTGATACCTTCAATGCAGACAATGCCTGTTCGATCACCTGAGTTTTCATCTCATTATCGCCGGCAGCCAATAATTCAATCTGAAGCTCGCTTTCGTCTTTTCCTTCCAGCGTTTTTGCATACGCTTCAGGATCAAAATTACGTTCAGCTTCACGCACCGCCAGTTCATCCTGTAGCTCTTTCATGAGTGATTTACGTTGGTCACCGACTTGTTCCAACTCAACCAATCGGGAAACTTCCGCATCATTAAACTTGGAAACATAGGGCTTAATGTCATCAATTTTTCGGTTAAGCAATTCGGCAAAGATCTCGTCCTGAATTTTTCCTGCATCATGTAGATTAGGATTTTCAAATAAAATCACCGGTAAGCGCATCGCCTGAAGCGGCTGAACGACATCTGTCCCAAAATAACGTGGGGTCGTATTGAAATTGATATAGAGCACCTGCAATAGTCGATTGGTTTCCGGTGTTGCCGGAACGAATCGAGCATCAACTTCACGGGTTTCCCCCGGCAGAATGGAACGGCCACCGATATTCACGGCCTGATCTGATTGATTGGTAAAAGCGGTTGTAATAGACATGAAAACTACCCTCAAGACTTAGCAAAAAAGCCCCGTTTCCGGGGCAAAGGGGGTCAGACTTATCGGCCTGATGCGGAATAGAACAGAACACTGGTAAAGCGGTTGCGGATAGGAACAGGACAATGAATCGCGTTGTACTCTTCCCCGTAAGCCTCTTTACCACCTTTTAGCTGCCCGTTTTCATCCCGTGCTTCCTGCATTTCACTGAGCGTGTACGGTTTGACGATGGTATAAGTCAATGCACCACGCTGTCCCATGAGGATCCGTTCATCTCCCAGATGCGTCGCCGGGGCGTTTGTCGCATAAGCCGGCAACGACTTCACCGCTTCCAGATCACCCTGAGCATTGGTTTTTGAACCATCCCGCCGCATTGAAGCAACAAACTGTTCCGCATTGGTACAGGTATCATTCAGGGTATTCGACATCAGAAGGAAATCAGGCGTAATGAAGCGATCATCTTTCATGATTGCTTTGCGACGGCCGATCGCCTGAATCAGCTTGTTGTAATGCTTCTCGGGTGTTGTTCCATTCGGTACATCACTATCTACTTTCTGAATATTCGTCGCATAGCTGTAACTCAACTTGGCGTCGGATGTCGTCACAACCTTAGGCGTACCACTCTGATCAACCAGAACAAACTTACCCAGATTGTAAGAGTTCACGACATAGTAAGTTCCCGCGGCCTGTTTACCTGAACCATCAAATGGCTTCACCTCCGTACCGCCGATCTTCAGTACAATCGGATTCTCAACCGTACCGATCGTATTGCCCTGCAAATCAAATTGCTGGTACTGAGCAACCACAGGAAACTGAGCGCTCTTGAACGTTGATGCGCCACCTTGTAACTGAGAGGCAAGATCTTCATCAACCATTTTTCCGGCAAGGAATGAATCAGCTACTCGCTGCATGGTGTTAAGCAAACGACGGGCGATCAGCTCTTTGATAATCCGGCTGGCCGTTGCAACATTTCGTCCCCATGCGTCCCAGTTAATCACAGAAGACTTGGAAAAGTGCATCAGCTCATTCGAGACTTCAAACGCAATCTTCATCGGCAACACATAGGCCAGATCCATCCGTTGGGAGTTCTTCACTTTAGGAATTGCGCCATACTCAAACACAATGCCATCCCCAAGAACGGCGGAGACATCCCGGTTTTCATACGGGATCTGTGTGGTAGCCGTCGCGCTGAAATCCGTCAGCGTCTGTACCAGTTGCAACACATTCAGATCAGACAACGCTTCCCGGATCACTTCTCGCTGAACCGATACGGGTAAATCGGTATCAGAAATAACGTTGGCACTTCCCTGCCCGGAAAGCACCATGCGTTCCGCATGGATTCTACGATGATGAAGCCGATCAAACTCGGCCAGAACTTGCTGGGCGAATACCGGTAAATCTTTCTCTTCAGAAAGACGAAGCTGCCCCAAGGCATAAGTATTCGTATGACGAAGATTCGTGTGAATTTGCTCCTGAAGCTGCAAACTCTCCCGCTGCTGATCGGGTGTCTGAGCCAAGGAACCCGCCACCGAACCGAAACCAAGTCCGGAAAGCTGGACCGATACCATTTTCTGATTACCATGAGCGATCTGATTTTCGGCCAGTTTGGTCACCTGCTCATCACTCATTTCTGTCGAAATCAGCTCGGATGTTTCTTTCAGCTCTTTCTTCACCTCATCGCTCAGCCCTTCGGCCTTGTCGATCGCATCCGTAAAAAGTTTTACTTTCTCTGCTAACTTGGTTGCCGCTTCCTGACGGGCTTTTTCCGTCGCCTCTGCCTGTTCCCCGAGAATCCGGATCACATCATCCTGACTTAAACCGCCACCATTCAGATGAATCACCGGAGTATCGGGCACACCGGATTCAGAAAGCTGTTTTGCAACACCGGAAATCTGTTCGCTCAGTGCTTTCGCCTGTGCTTCATCACTGACGCCATTCAGCGAATCGGTCAGCAGTTTGACCAAAGCTGAATGCTGTTTCTCACTCAACTTGAGCCCTTTGAGTTGTTTTTCAAACAATTCAATAATTTGTTTCCACATGGTTTGACGTTCCTCAGAGAATTTAGATGCAAGAGACTCGGAAAGATAAGTCGGACAATCGTGAAGGAATGCTTCACTGAGTTCGATTTTGTCCAGATTCTTGATACAGGGACGAGTCACCAGACCGGCTCCGAGCAAAGTCGGGCCATACTGTTGATACTGGCCGTCCGTTCCGGCCTCATTGCTGACATAGTTCGGATGAATTTCGGCGCTCAGGTACTTAAAACCATCTTTGGTGACTTTGTTGACGCCGAGTTCGTACCACGCCACCTCTGCACGTAATCGGCCCCGATCGGTAAACAGGCGTTTTACCACTGCACCCGCGCCGTCTTCCGGCTTATGTGCGATATCGATATTGATTTCCTGACCAAAAACGTTGTCATTGAAGTTCTTGATTATGGAATCGAACATCTGCTGGGTCAGTTCAAATTCGCCATACCGGGGGTCGTAGAATTTGCCGGTTCGGGTAATGGTGACAACCGAACGTTTTGTGCCGGTATCCACCCGCACTTGATCGGAAATCAGGTGAATCACACCTTCAGGATCTGTTGAGGAAAGAGCCAGCACAATGCTGGTTGAAAGGTGTGATTTACGCATATTTTTCCCTTAGCCAAAACGAAAAAAGCCCCTGAATCGTCAGGGGCTCGGTCGCCATTTATAGGCAGTCTGGAATGAGTGATTAATCGTTTGGAGGGCTACCCGATAAGTTTTAAATCTGCTTTACGGCTCTTTTTCATTGAATCGTAGTAACTTTCATGGGATCCGATATTTAGGAGATACAACTCCAGTTTGTCTTCAACCCAAGAATACCCTAATAAAACTTCCCGCTTATCCAGTTTGAATTTATGTACCCATAAGTGAGATAGATCTCCCTTTTTGCGTGTACCTATACTTGGATCATCGATAATTTTATCTATCTCATCTTCCACCACATCACATTGGGCTTCAGATAATTTACTCAACTGCTTTTCGAAACGCCTTGTTTCGTATACCTCAATCGTTTTTTCTTCTTGTGCGTCGCTCATAGCGCTTTACGCTCCCTAATTTGACTTCTTCAGAAGCCAATAGTGCGTCGCGAACAAATTCATAAGACAAATCGGGGTTATCAATCATAATCTGACCAATTTTCGCCCAATACTCGATCTGTTTCGGCACTGATCGGCTTTCTGCTTCAGCGTGGATTTTGACATGAGTGACGAACGCATCGTCCAGCCTTACGCTTGTTGCCATCTTCATTCACCTACTTTGATTGAATGTTTAATATTATTTTTAAGTGTCTGATTTTAAATGTTTAGTGTTTAATTCAGTGTTTAATTCAGTGTTTAATTCAGTGTTTAATTCAGTGTTTAATTCAGTGTTTAATTCAGTGTTTAATTCAGTGTTTAATTTAATGTTTAATTTAATGTTTAATTTAATGTTTAATTTAATATTTAATTTAATATTTAATTTAGTGTTTAATTTAGTGTTTAATTTAATCTTCGGTTTTTGGCTTTATGCATTCGTCAGGATTATATTGCGACATTTTGTTGCATTACGCAACTATTAATTACACATTATTTAAAAAAAAGCACATCATCAACATGAAGTGCTTTTAATTCAATTAGTTAAATGATACCCCAATCCACTTCTTACACCTGCACAGAGCTCTGCCCGTTCTTACATCTACACATCGTGACCTGATCATCCCCTTGTGAGTAAAAATAACATGCCCACATTCACACACGACTGCACGGTACGGTCCATTTAGTAGTGCATTGAGAGCGGCGTCAAGCGACGAGTCAGGTTGTTGATGTACTTGCGAGAGACTACTCATTAGTGAACCTCCAGACTGACTAAAGAAGCGTCAAGTTTTTCACCTAAGGTCTGAAAGAGAAAAAACAGTTGTTCAGCGGTTAAGGTTTCAACTGTACCTTCGCCAGCACCCGCCATAGCAGATAAACCACCGACCATCTGGCGCGCTTCGTAAACAAGGGTGTGAGAATCTTTTGCGAAGTGTTTTTGTTTTGCAGACATAATGATGTCTCCTCTTTAATAGCAATTACAGCTACTAATCTGAGACGCCAATCTTTCGGGTGGTAGCCACGAACGAGGTTGGCGTAACCAGCTAAAGAGGTACTGGCGCGATCAAAATCGCCCCCGCTCGGGTCACCATAGAATACTGCTTTTTGAGGTATACACGAACGCCGCCCATAAAAAAGATGCTGGACGCATCTTTATGGGCTCTCTTTACTTTGCTGAACGCCAATTCAGATGCGCATTTTCTAAAAGTCAAGAGTATGCATATAATGGATTAACCCGAACACATTGGAGTAAATATGAAAATTTTAAGTTACATACTTTCTATCATCACTTTCTTTGTTGCATCGTCATGTTTTGCTAATAGCGATAAACAGCAGATTATCCAGAAACTAAAAGCATTGCAGGAACAAGGTATAACGCAATCAGAGACCTACCAGTATTCTGATATAGAACAATTAAAGCAGTGTACTGGTGCTGCGAATCCATTCAGGAAAGAGGCCAAAGAATTACAACAAGTTATTATGAGCTCAAATGACGTAATTTTCAGGGTGCCAGCTTATCAGGCCGCTGACTTAGCTTTCAGTTGTGTTTACTGTTCAGATAATGCTGTCGAAAGCTGCAAGAAAATGACTAAGTATCTAGAACGCGCTCAGAAATCTGTGGCTATACAATAAAAAAACAGGAGAGCTAAATTATTATGGCCGAAAACGTTATATCAGTCCCTAGAGTCGTTGACTCACAGCTAATCAAAATTTTCATTGACGAGATACTTGCTAAACATACACCTTTAGAACCAAGCGAAAAAAATAAGACGCAATTATCAACATGTGTAAAGGTATGGGTAGGAAACACATCGTTTGAAATAGAGAAAAATGATAATTCCATTGACGACTTCATAGTTAAATTAAAAACATATGATAAATATACGACGAGTATAAGAAAAATATCATATGAAATAATGGAGAGACACCAGAACCCCGCTTTCAATAGAAGTGCTTCTTTCTTATATGAAAGGTCAGCCAACTCATTTATTGACTCATTCAAATGTAATTATGACCCGGATGTTAACACTGATGGACATCAGTTAGAATTCAAAATTAATCAACTTCTGCTTCAGTATTCGGAACCAGTTTTTAATAATGAAAATAATTTAGAAATTGCGTCAGCTCACCATGAAGTATTAACACGATTGGAAGGGATGAGTGCCGAACTGATCACCAAACAATATGACCAAGTACAAAAACTCGAACAAGATAAGCAGACTTTTCTAGACGAAAGAACCAAAGAACATACTGACAAAATTCAGGCTTTGGATGACGAATATTCCGAAAGATTAAAAACTCTCGAAGACTCCTACCAACAACGAAAAGCTGAGTTAGATGAACGTCAGAAACAAATCGATGATGCAGATAACACAACAGCCCGGAGAAAAACAACCATTCGGATGCTTGAAGAAGTTCAGGAAAAAGCAAAGAAATTCGACTTTTCCGAAAATGTTAGTTCCCGTTCCAAAGCTGCGATGTGGTGGGCCGTAGCATTAGTTGTTATTGCTGTCATTGTTACTATTGAATCGGCATTGAGCTTGCAAATTAAACAAGACTCATGGTTTTTATATGCCAGAATAACATTCAGTTCTACACTACTGATTTCTTCCGTAGTCTATCTTATCCGTTGGTACAACTCATGGGCGAACAGGATTGCTCAACAAGAACTCGATAATCAAAAGTTTATTAGGGATCTAAACCGTGCTCACTTAGCCGTTGAAATGGCTTTGGAATGGAATGAGAAAAAAGATGGCGCAATTCCTGCGCGATTACTGGATTCGCTAACCGATGGATTATTTAAATCAAAGGACTCTACCCCCCCAGAATTATTACATCCGGCAGAACAAATTGCTGCCGCTTTGGTAAAAAGTTCAGAGCGAATTACACTACCATTTGCAGGCGGGAGTCTGGATGTATCAGGACGTAAGCTGAGCAAAGCAAAACCGATAAAATCAGACAATGACAAAAATGGAGAATGAAAGCCCAGCACATCTGATGTTTATCGACACAAAGAAATTTTTAAGCCTGAATAACATCAGGCTTTCTTTAGCACCGGAACCTTCACCCACCGTTTACACCGGCAAAGAGCCATCCCTTCAACCAGCTTGACACAGCGCGAACGAATCACGCCTTCACTATCACAAATCCGGTGGCCACAAATACAGACGACTTCGCTCACGGCCTGAGATGAATTCGATTCTGAATGTTGGTAAGCAGTATTCATTTTCATATCACTAGTTCCTGATAAACGGCTCGATCACCATGTATTGACTGACGTAGGGATTATATCGAAATTTACGTGGAAAAAATGGGCAAGTTGATTACCACGATTCGGTATCAATCCCTCTTTTCACAAACCGGGCTTCAAGATGCTTCCAAGGGGTTGCAATCATCGACTCTTTCAGATGATCCTTGCGTAAAGCCACAACCTTTTTATGATGCCCGAGCACCGCCTTCTGTGCGTCGTAATTCTGTTTTCTCAACCAACTGATACAACTGGCGTCTCCCATCCGGTCTTCATCGGTTATCTCATCGGCAAAAACCACCTGCTCATAACTCAGGGTATTCGGGTGAGCTGGCCACGGGCTTTTTCCTTTCGGATAAACACCTTTCCCTAAACCGTATAAATTGACTCTGGCGTGCATATCGCAGATATCCGGGCGTGGATGATTAGGACTGAGTTTAAATTTCGTCCCGACAACAAATTCATCTTCAAACGCTACGTTCTGGAAAGCCATGCCATGAGCCCGGTTGATTTCCGTCCGCATCACTCTCTTGATTTGCCAGTAGGGTGCGCCTTCATCCTGCATCAGATTTTTCGCAACGGTTCGCTTCAACCTACCGGATGAACTCTGTCGAATTTGATCAGCCAGGTGTGCCGGGACTGGCTGAGTCAGTTTCTGAAAGTCCTGTGCAGCTTCAGAAGCAGATTGCCCCATGATCACGGCCCGCTCAATTGAACCGGTGATGACCTCTTTGGCATGACGGTTCACCCGCCACAACCGTTCACTGAGTTGTAAACCATCGTTCTGAGTCATGGTTCGCACAGCAAGCAATGCATCATCAATCGCTGTCGAGATCTGCTCGGCGGCAATACTGGTCGAGAAAGTATGCGCACCATTCTGAGCCGCCGTAACGAGATAATTGTCCACCGCGTGGGACTGACTTTCACTCAGTTGTTGCAAGATGGATTGCACCTGATACGTCAATTGATTCAGTTGGGTCAGACGTACTCGTCCCAGTTCATCGGCAGAATGCTCAATCAACTGCTGGATCTCCGTTAGTGCCGAAGTGTAAAGTTGCCCTAACTCAGACATCGCCTGAGCATCCAGTTCATTAGTTGCCCGTTCAGCGGCGTTCATGGCCCGTCGGATCACCGCTTTTACTTGTGTCCGTTGATTTTCTGCCATCCCATTCACCCATGACTGATTGATGTGGCACTTTCACCTTTAGGCTGATTCCCCGGAGTAATGCTGACATTCGGCTGTTTCGGGTTCGTTTCTGTATATTCAGGATACGGGTCATGTTCACTGGCCTCCTGCTCCCTCATACTTTCTGCCCGTTGAACATCGACTCCGGCAGATTCCCAAGCCAATTTTCTCGGCAACCCAAGCGCCTGATATTTCAGTGCTAAATCTGCCCGCTGGTTTTTGCTGTCGGTCATCCGTTCTGCGAACTGGATCTGAAGCTGAAACGCATCCGGATTCATCCCAACCAATAGCAATTGAAGCCGGAATCCATCCTGATAGGCATAAGCTAATGTGTCCTGAATTGCATCAATCTCTTCGTAATAATCCTGTTTCAGATCTTCCAGAACATCACGAGCCAGCCCGTCAACATATCCGAATAGTCCCTTCGGCCCCGGCGCTCCGGAGAAAAACGCATCGACTAACAAAGAAATATCTGCGATTTGATCCATGTTGGCATCACCACCAACCGCAGTCACCGTCAGCTTATTGCCGTAAAAGTCCGTAGCAATTTCCCCCGATTCCCCTTCAACTCTTTCCCGGTATTCATCCAATGCATTTTTATCTGCGCCATCCAAGGAGTGAGCCAGTTTCTGTGGGGCCCGGGTTCGGCGGCGAATGACTAGATCTTCTTCCGTCATCGTTAATTTCTGCCAGATTGAGCGCGAAGCATCCATATAAGGACGCCCCATACAACCCATATCATCGAAATTATCCGGGTCAAGTCGTGAAACAGTCAGTTGCCACAATGGGAAGGTACACAGTTCCTGCCAGGTAATCGGGTCAACCTGACGAAATGCTTTCTTCGGATTCTTAAACCGGCCACTCTGATCAACGATGGGAATAATCGTTTCCGTCGGCATCCGGATAGCACTGACGATCTGCTGTGATTCGTTAATAACCCATTGCAGCGGTAAATTCCCTTCTCTCGCGACACCTCGGGCATCACTCATCAGTTTGGCCCGGTTATCCAGTTGCAAGCGGGTCACAAATTGCTGCCATTGCTTGGTGACCCGTTTGTTTTCTTTGCCAATCCAGTGCAGTTTCAGCCCGCCTTTCGTCGCGTCTCTGGCAATCCGCCGGTGAATTTTCTTCACCCTCGGGTCAACCTTATCCATGTACCGAATCGTGACGATCGCAGCCCTGAGGTTCGGATCACACTGCATCTGGTCATACAGATACTGAACCGAGCGTTCCGGGTCAGCAATGTGGCCTTTCTCGCTGGAATATGCGCCTTCCTGATTCCCTGACGTGTTCGGCGCGGAAGTCAATGGCTTGTTTCTAATCGCCGCCCAGACGCGAGACATTATGTTCATGTGAAGTTCCTGAATAGATGAAGGTTACTCGGTACTCCGAGAAGCTGCTCACGAGTTTTGTGATGAATGGTGATAATACTCGGCACCGGTGCAGCACCTTGCGTCACCAATGCCCAGTGCGAGGCCAGATGCGCATCAAACAGATCATCACCGATAATTTTCTTGACCATCTGATAACTGCTGTAACTGCCGGATTTTACCGGGCTTGGTTTGATATTTTTTAACTGACGAGGCAAGTTTGCATAATCTTCGATTTCCGGATCATTTTCCCGATCATCTACATAGGGCAATACCATTTGCCGATTGTGATAAGCACTGCGAAGAGATTGCGCCATTTGGTGCTTGGCCATCCCTTCAAAACGTAGGGGAGAAAACGCCCATTCCGGCCATGTACTTGCGGTACTCTCACCACCGCCGATTGTACGGCGGTCGATCTGCGTCAACCCTTCAGCAAAAAGATCATCATTGACCTGCGTTAATAACCCGATACCAAACGCATCACCAATCGCGTAGTCAGGACGGAAATAACGCCAGAAACCGACTAAGTCTTTGCGGATAACAGATTCGTCTGTGCCTGGGTGCCAGGTCTTTGCAAAAATGACAATTGAGAAATTACCGACTTGCTCCTCAACAACCAATGCAGAACGGGAAGAAGCCAGATTCTCACCATGGCCGGTATGGTCATAACCGAATGAAATCATCCCGCGTTTTTTATACACGGTGAACGGCTCAGGGGATGCAGGATCAAGACCGATTCTGGCTCCGACCTGAATAGCATTGCGGATATACTTTTCCCAGATCAGGTTCTTGGCTGCGATGTTGATACATAACAGCTGTCGGATATACTCATCTTCCGGAAGCTGCTTACGCATCGACATCATAAATTCTTCATTCAGGATCCCCAGCTCAATTCCCAGATAACAATCGACCGTCGGCAAACAGGCATATTCCCCCGAATCAATCAGGCCACTGAGCGTATCTGCGCCTTTAAATACGCCGGTAATACGAATCTGTGGTTTATTGATTGCGGTTTTACTGGCTCCCAAACGTCGGTTTGAACCCATCATCAGCAGAAAGCGCCCATACAACCGATCAGCGTCGAGATCATCTACCTCTTCCAGAGACGCCCATGTCAGATCGCCCCCGTCAACATTTGCCATAATCCCGTAAGCTCTGGCTTTGGAACGGTTGGCAAACTCATAGTATGTATCGGCAATCTGCCGACGCCCGGATTTATACGCAATGTAACCACTAAGAATGTCAGACCGACGAATCGCATCCAGATGATAACCAAGATTCACCAGTGACTGAGCTTCACGAGGTGCAACAATCCCGCCTTCCTGATCACCGTGAATCGCATTCCATTCGAGAAAATACATCTCTTTGACGGCGGTTTTCCCCGTTCGCCGACAACTGAAATCTATCGTGTTCTGATGGACGTCCATCTCTTCCATCTTCAGTAGCTGCACCGGATCAAGCTCAACATTGTGAACATGTTTATGCCACATGCCATGATTTCCGGCGTAACGCTGGATCTCTTTCTCTGCAAGGCTCTGAACTTCAATCCTCTGTTTTGCGCTCAGACGTTCAGCCATTCTGATCTATCTCGATGTAGTCAGCGTCATCAGCACCATGTTCCTGATGATGCTCAAGCAAAATAGAATCACTTCTCACCCGTTGCTGAGAGCGGGAAATCATTTCTCTCAGGCCACCCATCTGCTCAGTCATCTTCCGCTGATATTCCAGCGCGGATTCCCGTTCTTCCTCTTGTTCAATCGTCCGCCCCATTTCAATTCCCTGGTCAACCTGTACTTTAGGTGTCATGTTCAGGTCGGCCATCGACATATTGTTTTTACTCAGCATTTCAAGCATCGGTTTCAACAGAGGATGTGCTTTCACTTCTTCAATCACTTGCTTCACTCCGGATGAATCTGTGTATTGGCCGATATGGAATCCGCCTTCTTTATCGAAGTCATAAACTGGATTTCTTAATGCTACACCGTCTGCAATAACGGTCTGCATCATGTCCTGAAAAATAGCGGCCATGTTTGCCTGATTAATCGCATGTAGTTCAGTGAGTTTTGCCGGGTCATTCGATTGAAAAGCAATTAAATGCTGCATCATCAGTTCAGTTCGCTTGATACAGGCTGGTTGCGTCGCACAATAGGTATGGTCAACATCACAAGTTGAACATTGCGGATATTTGCCGGGGCGAGACGGGAAAAACAGAGCGGTTTTTGCATTCGCTCCATGCTTAAGCGCATTAAAGCGGCTGACGGAACGATCACTGATTTCGATTAAATTGGCAGCAGAGCGGGCCTTACCTTCCGGAGTTCTTGGACCTGTTGACGCAAGCACGGCACAGAACTGTCCAACTTCCCAGGGTGCTTGCTGAACTTCTGAGTGGCATCCTTCACATGTAGCAAAATACCGAAACGGATGCGCTCTTTTGGGCTCATCTTCAATCCGGGTCGGAATACTCTTAAATGTATATTCGCAGGATGGACACTTGAATGTGACCAGTTCCCGAGGGCTATAGTCTTTCTTCATGGTGTAATTACAGATGAATTACTTCCTGTTGGGAGGGTGACCGAACCTTTTTAAGCCGACGCTGCATGGCGTTTAACCGACTCTGAGAACGGGTGCTATTCGTCCATAGCGTTAACTGATGTGATACTTTCTTCACTTCCATCCCTGCATTGAACAGAGAGTAAGCCAGAATCTTGCGTAAGTGATTATTGAAAATCTGATAGACCGGAACATATACCCTGAGAAATTTTCGACTCGGATAATAAGCCGCCTTATATAAACGTCTCCAGATATATCGGTATTCTTCCGCGGAAACGACAACATATATTTCAAACAATGCCATGCTCAAACGCTGTCCATCAAGCCAGTGTTCGAACTCATCAGCAGACATTTGATGATGTCGTTTTGTATAGGTAGGAATAGAGATTCGAAGACTACGTTCTAACCGGACAGATTCCAGTCGCCGCCATATATCCAAGAATTTTAACGCTCCGACATGATTTAATATATCACGCCAGTGCTCTGGCAGATGAAGACACCGAAGGGCTGATTCTATTTCAGAATCGCTTAATGAAAGTTCTAATTTACTGTAGTTATTCAGGTACCCACCTCCCCCTATAGACGTGGGTAAATTCATATGCCGAGCCCCCACCCCTGTGGCAGAGATATCATGATCATGAAGTACAAGCAGATATTTTTGAATTGAGTTGCACATTTCCTGAACCTCCGTGAAAACTAACATGAGTAAACACAAAGGCTCGGACACCTCAATCAATTGATGAACTGCACAATCTGTTAGTATGTGCAGTTAGTGACAAACATCACACAGACGGTTTTGGTCGTTTCGAAAGCGAGTTCTCAAAGCTCCCAGAATCGTCTGGCAATGCCCATTATAACTGAGTTTATAAATAAAGTTAAAGACAGGTTATATAGGTTCTCGGACTTTGGGAAAGAGGAAGAAGTAGATGATTCAGTAGATGTATACAACAAAGATCACTAATAATTTATCAAACTCAAACAGATGAAATACACAATGTTATTTCATAAGTAATTTACTTATCTCTTCAGAACTAATATTTGTTGTGGTGTTGTGAGAGAGTAATAAAGTCTCATACCAAGTATTAAAGTAAATATAACTTAAAAGTTAGAGTAAAGTTAGAAAACCCTTATAGTAAAAGGGCTAATCGATGATGCTCTAACTTTTTTGAAAGTTACTCTAAAAAAACTTAAAACCGCATAGTTTATCTGACTAAATAGAACTATTTTTTTAGAGTTTTTCTAAATAAATTTACTCTAACATTTCTGTATTGGTCATTGCTTAATCATTGCGAATGTCCATATGGTTAGAATAAATTTTTAATTCGTTTAGTTAGTGTTTCAACATTTAATCTACTGTAGATGCTATTACATATTTCTCTTAAAAATTCCTTTTCAGAGATACCTTCATCTCCAATTGAAGAAACCATTTTCTGCCAAAGTTTCTTTCCTTTTCTTTCAATACCACTCTCTTGATATTCTGAAATAACCTGATCAAGAGATGTCTTTCTGTAAAATCGATCATTCAACTCTCTAAAAAAACTAGCATCAACATTGCCAATAAGATGTTCATGCAGGTATTTTTCTAAGCTAGGAATTGGTAAAAATGTCACATTCAACCTCTGCAAAGCAGGATCTTTTCTTTTTTCTATATCAAAACTATCTGTTACATCTCCATCTAAAACAGAGATGACTTTTGTGGAGTGGCTTGTAAGGTTGGACTCTAGAATCTCTTTATGCAAGCGCACTGTATTTCTCCAGTCACCACAAGGCAAAATATGAATTAATTTACCTTCATAAAGTCGTTGACTAGTAATTACTTTATCTATTACAAACTTAGCGAGTTCGTCTTCAGGTAATATCAAAATATCGTAACCATCTTGATTGTAAAGGAATCTAGTTGCATAAGCGGGGTAACAAGGATTAATAACTTCAATATCCTTATTAGGTAAGCTTTGTAGGTAATAAATGTTATTAGGTTTGATCGATCTTAATAATTCAGTTGAATGTGAAGAAAAGTAAACAGAAAGGTTGAACTCATGAGATAGCTTATCTAAAAGTGTAACTAATCGACTAATAGCAACTGGATGTAATGCTAATTCCACCTCATCAATTAATATTAACGAAATGTATTTGCTTCCTTTTCTCTTTTGTTGAAATATTTTATTGTTAAGAAAATGAAGTAGACTTAACAATAAATTCTCTCCACTACTCAACCAAAACTGACTCAATCGCCTATCATCATAGTCCATAAAATATGGTACGGAATCAAACCCCAATTCCGAAGCTAGTTTTTTATTTTTTATTTTTTTTATCGTTGGATAAAATTTCTTTCCATGTAAAACATAATTAAAATTATCATTTATAAATGTGTCGGCATCGATAAGATCATCTTCTCCCACTTTTTCTGACAGTTCAAGAACATTAGAATCTGTAAATCGAGTGCCATGAATTATACTTCCTTCGATAAAACCATCAATGCGTATATATTTATTTTTCTTTCCTTCTAGTAGCCATTTATCTTGCTTTCTAGTCCATAAATCTGTTTTTCCTTCATAAGAATATTCGACTGTACTGTCTGCGTTGGCATGACTAAATATTGTCCAAAGAACACTAGGCCTAAAAGGTTCTGCTAATAATGCCATAATAGTACTTTTGCCTATTCCATTAGAACCAGCTATTACGTGTAGACCTTGTTTTACAGGAATTTCTAATGAGAAATTTTTAATATTTTTTAAGCTTTTAATGCTTACTTTTAAATTAGACATCTAAAGGTCTCCAATTATTGTAACAAAGAGCAACGGTATCTTTTTTACGGGATTTTATATGTAAATAATACTTTAACAGATAAATCATATGGTTATCTATCATAAAAGTAGGTCAACGCATGACAAAAAAGTGTATCCTTAAACTTGGCTTGGAACACAAAAGAGTAATTCGTTTTGGCTTTTTCGTTTCGCGCTCAGCTATCATAAGTTGAATGCAACCATTATGATTTGAGTGGTATAACATTTTCTTGATTTGTTTTGGTTTTATAACGGTGTAGCTCCCATATAAGTTGAGCTATAGCATTAGTCGAGGCCTCAAGTTCTATCTTTTGAGCAGCATTTTCCGATTTTAACTTTTCGATTTGCTCTTTTGCTTTCGTTAGTTGAGCTTTTTCTTGTTTTGACTTAAGTGTATTTGTTGAGGCTTTTGATTCGCTGGAGAGCGTTGCCTTTGCTTTTTCAGCTAAGATAACTTCCTATTGAATAAAAATTTTTGCTGAGTATCAAACTTACGCAAGTAGTAGCCAAAATAGCGTAGCTTCATCAGTGTTCCCTTTGTGCAGTGGTATATAAGTGTCTGGTTTACTTTACCTTATAGTAGTCGATATTTGAATGATATTAGCCAAGTTTCATTTGGTTTTATGATGGGGCGAACAAACTCTAGTAATCTCCCTTACCACATACGTATGTGGCAAGAACTCCCTACTATCCCAAGATGGCTTAACCGTATAGCTCTTCATATCCTTGGTAAATCACTAACTACCCCGTCACCTTCAATTTTAATCCTAAGTCGCTAAACAGAAATAAGGAAAAGACTGAGCTTTTCGACTTCATTCGCCATACTTCAGATAATACAAATAGCCAGAGTACTCTATGGGTCGTAACTCGGAAATGTCCGTGCGACCTGAAGTCGTATGAAGCGTTGTTCACCACGATAAGAGTGAACCATCTGTATCACCAGATGACCCTAGGATCCTGAATAAAGCAGCGGATCCGACAATGTAACGAAACTCAGCCGCTGGGCTGCGTGGGAACGGAATCGTGAGAGGATGTTCCTCCTGAGAACCACAATTCGGGTGAGTGCTAGGGAGTCAATATGATAAATGTAATGTGAATCCATGTAAGGTGCGTTATACGATGAAGCAGCGGAAGTGGTTAATACGCTGTAGCCAAAATGGCAACGAGAGTCGGAAAGAGGTTGGACATTACTCTTTCGTGATCAGCGTACTCTTCGTACTATAGTGGGCATCTAAGTTGACATTTTACGCAACATACGGAACAGGGTAAGCCTGTATATCTCCCTATGGGAAAGCAGCCTGTGAGGGTTGCCGATAGGTATGCAGGTAAAGGAGGTTAGAGGAAGCGAATGCCGCTTTGTAATGAAGTGGATACAGATTGATATCTGGCGCGAAAGCGAGCTGACTTCTAACTGGTCTCCCGTTGCGAAAGAATTTGAAGAACTTTATTAAAGAAGGAAAGCAAATGATGATTTCGAATGAAATTAGTGCGTCTTCTTACATCGGACCTTGGTCTATCAATTACTGTATGACTATTGGCGAGGTATTAAAGCCTCAAGTGCGTATCGCAAAGGTAATTAAAACGAGGGCTAGCTAGTGCTGCGATCAATTCTTGGTCTCTTACTAGTTCTGTACCGATTTAATAACTGGGTGCTTAACGGTGCCTTCGTGGAGGCTTGAGCCGTATGCAGTGAAAGTTGCACGTACGGTTCTGAGGAGGGTGGCACCTGGTAACAGGTGCCGTCTATCCGACAAAAACGAGTTTGTCCGACCGTCAGTTCCTCGCTCATAGCTGTCTGTCCGATGAAGTCCAACCCTATTCATCGAAACTGTAAGATCAGATATGAGCTACTACAAGCATTAGAGGTTCAGGCGGTTCTGGCACAAGTGGATGCAGGGACACTCGATATCAAAGAATAATTCCAAATACATCTGCTTCATGTACCATCGTAACGTCGGTGGCCCCGGATAACACTAACCCCGCATAACGATTAAACTGAACCCGATCACCCGGTTCAAGTTCCTGAACCAACGGACCGACAGCAATCACGGTTCCCTGGTTTGCTGGCGTATCAGGCATCCATAAACCATTCAATTCAGTCGGTTCAGCATCCCGCACGATCACGACCCAGTCATGCAGCGGCTTCAATCTCACAATAACTTCCCTCTCTTCATTTCCTGCAACAGCGCAGAGACAGGCGTCTCTATCTTGCCCAGCGGATTCCCCAAATCGAGGATGTTCGTCATCTTACGCATTGAAATATGAGTATAAATTTCAGAGGTTTTCGGGTCGGCATGGCCCATCAGCGCCTGGATCTGCAGCGTGGAAGAATCAGACTCGGCCAGCTCTGTACCGAACAGATGGCGAAGGGCATGAGCATGTGCCTGATCTTGCGGAACACCGGCCGCTATCGCGTAACGTTTTATCATTTTGTCCACGGTTCGGGGCGATATTCGGCGCAGTTCGCCACGATGTTCCCATACCGACACATAACGATTTCTCAGATTCACAAACAGCACCTGATCACCATTTTCCAATAAGCGATCGATACTTGGTAATTCGGGATGGCCCAGATAAGCTTGCAGCAATAGCATCGCTTCAAGCGGAACCGGAACTAGCCTTTCGCGCTCACCTTTCTCAAGAATCCGAATAGCCAGACGATCAGAGCCTTCGTAGTGATACCAAATCAGTTGGGATTCATTGAGACGACATACCCCATCGATACGAAAGCCGCACCCAATCAACAATGCCAGGATTGCACTATCCCGAATACCAGAGAAAGTGCCTAAATCAGGCTGCAATAGCAGAGCTTCGGCACTTTTCAAATTCATAAACCGAGGCAGACGCCGTCCGATCTTCGGATACACCAATTCATTTGCCGGGTTTCTGGCAACAATTCGGCGCTTAGCAAGGAATGAATAGAACCCTCGAACCGCAGCAACAGCGACTTTTCGGGATGCAGCAGAGTAGCCGGCACGGTGCAGCCAACCACCGGAGAACTGTTCTAAGACGCCAAGATCGACTTCAGTGAGCTGGCCATCAACAAAGTCAGAGAGTTGCTGAAGTATCTGCCGATATTTTTTCACCGTTCTGGCACTACAGTTCTCATTTTCCTGCTTCCATGTCAGAAAATGATCAATTACCGACAGACTGGTGTCGTCAGAAATAATTTTGGTCGTAGGGGCAGAAAAATCCATGGACTGATGGAACCCAGTGCTAAACGCTCGTTCATCCCAGTATCGACGCGGGTTAGCCTCATTCAGAGGGCGCGAAATAATCCATGGATCAACCTATGATCCTAAAAATAAAGGATGGAACAAAAAATGAACAGCTCATAAAACCTATGGACCCCCTTTTGCGCCCGTTTCTCTTTTCCTTGTTCTCTATCTCTCTCTTTTTATTAAAGAAGAAAAAGAAAAGAAGAGGAAGACAGCGAGGTTCCGGAAAATGTGACTTATGGAAAAAACAAGCCAATACATGGAAAAAACAGGTCAACTTATGGAAGAAATAAAATTACAAAACCAGTCATAGCAAGGGATTTGCCATTTTATCCCATGGTTCCATAAATCAGCATAAAACTCTGTAACATCCGAATTGACATCACCAGACGGGAAGCCCATCTTCTTTTTCAAGTTCATAGCCTGAACCATGGCACCCATGAACCTTTAGGGGGTGAGGGGGATAGGAGGTACAAGAAGAAAAGGGCGTGTCTTCTGATGCCGGGCGTTCTAAAGATCGGTAACACAGACACTAAACACAACATAGAACGCCCTCTCAGGGGTTTTCTAACGGGAGGAAAATGTACATAGCATGATGAAGGAGATCGCTATGTACAAAGAGATGACGTTCATTGCCGGCTGGCAGGACAAACTGGTAAAGCTGATAGACTACGAAGAAGACTGGCGCTCCCGGCCATATCTGTGCTCAGAAGGATACCCAACGATCGGCTTTGGTTTCCGGATTGGCCCAAAAGATGCGCCTTTGGCCAACTATCAATTCACACTACCGCGAGCCGTTGGAGAAGTCTGGCTTTCGTCTCTATTGAATTCAGTTGCCAGGGAACTCGAACATCATCCGGCACTCAAACCAGTGCTTACAATGTGTAACGAGCCACGGCAAGCAATTCTGTTGTCCATGGCCTACCAGATGGGTGTGAGTTCTCTGGCTCAGTTTAAAAACACGTTATTGGCAATCATGAATGAGGATTGGGATCGTGCCAGCCATGAAATGTTAGATAGCAAATGGGCCCGGCAGACACCGAATCGGGCCCAACGCCATGCTGACCAAATGTTAACCGGATCATGGTCGCCTGAATATAGGATTTCTGGAAATTGAGGTTCCAAAACTGATATATAACTCATTGTTTTTATTGAATCGAATTGAACTAAAATGATCAAGAAAAAACGAACAAAATACACAAATGCAATTATAAATCATATAGTTAAAAAATAAGAATCTGGTCATGGGGTGTCGGGGGTCGGAGGTTCAAATCCTCTCAGTCCGACCATACACCTAAAGGGAAGTTTTCTTATGAAAACTTCCCTTTTTTCATTCCGCTAAGCGTAAAAAAACCGCCCTCATTGATAAAAATCTAATCAAACTCGCATAATACTGATAAAAATCAATTTGAAGTCTTTACAAGCAAAGTAATCATCGTTATGATTTTTGCACTTCAGGAGAGATGGCTGAGTGGTTGAAAGCACCGGTCTTGAAAACCGGCGTACGTTAGTAGCGTACCTAGGGTTCAAATCCCTATCTCTCCGCCACATTCAAGCCCTTGATTTATCAAGGGCTTTTCTCGTTTTAAGACGATCAAATGTCACCTAATACAAGTAGGTGACACATATGTATTTGATTAAATTGAGCAATAACGTGTTTTATACACGTATTTCCACTCCTGTTGCACTACAGACTTCTCTTGGTTATCCAAGAGAGATCCGTCTCTCACTTCTGACTAAACACCGTAGGCTAGCTTCTAAGCGGAATTCTCAACTTTCTGGCGTAATCCACACTTTGTACGAGCAAGCTCTCACTGAGAGGATTCCTTACGCCAGTTTTAAAATGGGCCTCGATGCTAAAGTAGCAAAAGTTCGCCAGCAGTTTACTTCCAACCTTCCCAATGTAGACAACCTACAATCAAATTTCACAGTAGCTAGTATTCAGGTAAAGACGAAAGTTCAACCTGCTCCTGCTCCTGCTCCTGCTCCTGCTCCTGCTCCTGCTCCTGCTCCTGCTCCTGAAATAATTGTAAACAGCAGTATGGTTGGCAAACAAGAACTCATCACCGAGTTAAACAACTTTATTCATAGCAAACGTCTGGAACAAGTAACGCCTTTGACTCTTACGCAGTTGAATCAACGGTGTACTAATTTTTTGGACTATCTAGCCAAGCAGGACATCTGGTAGCATCTAGATGGCCAAATTTTAGTAATGTATTCCGTCATACAATGTTGTTGTCTATTCAGCTTGTAATTGCTTAGTCTGCTATTCTTTCCATTGAACAATTTTAATAATTCAATATATGGAGATATAACAATGCCTGTAACGTCAGATTCTAGAACTTATAAAAAACTTCTCGAAGATTGGTACAGACCTAATAAGTTGAGAGTAATTGCTGAAGGTGATTCCTGGTTTGCCTACCCTAGGAAATATTTACTTTTTGGGGGTGATTCAAATATAATTGATCACCTTGCTGATAATAGTAGATTATTAATCTACAACACCTCTTGTAATGGCGATGAAGCTGTAGATATGGTTTCAGGAGAGCAAAAGTTATCTTTGTTAAAAAGGCTGTCTCATAATGAATTTGATTTATTACTATTTTCTGGGGGAGGTAATGATATCGTTGGACGTTATGATTTCGGATTTTTCATTAGAGAGATGAAACCTGGTAAAACATGGGAGCAGTGCATTAACAAAGATCGTGTAGAAATGAAGCTACAGCAAATAGAAAATACGTATAGAATATTGTGTGAATTGACTCTGGATTACTCCAAAAATCCCAATATTCAAATTATTACGCATACGTATGACTTAGTACAACCAAATAAAAAAGGATTCGAGCTGTTCGATGTTATCCCATTAGGAAGATCATGGGTTTATCCTTATCTGAAGCAGAAGGGTATTACAGATGATAATGATCAGAAAAAAATAGTGACTTATCTTCTTACTCAGTTTAAAGAACGCTTACAGGCTGTTGCTGCTGAATATCCTATTCTTACTGTTGTTAACACTCAAGGTTTATTAAATGACAGTGAGTGGCTCAATGAAATTCATCCTAATTCTAGTGGCTTTGGTAAGGTTGCGGACTGTATATTTGAAAACGCAATTAAATCTCGATTGCCTCAATAACTTGTATGTCATTGTTGTTTGTTCTGTTCAGCTCCGCTCAGCGGAGCTGTTGGTTGAACCCAATGCTCCCCATTACGATTTCAACAATATGATATTTGTCACATATATTCTATATATTACTTCCTAGGCTTATAAGAATTTATTATGAGAACAAGGAGACTGAAATGGCATATCTAATTGTTTGCTGCGATGGTACATGGAACGGTGCCGATAATCGTGATAATGGGGTTTTAGCACCAACCAATATTCGACAGATATTTAACATGCTTCCAGAAAAAAATAGTCAACATACAAGATATCAACCAGGTGTGGGGACAAATGGTCTATTTGATAAATTAGTAGGTGGTGCCTTTGGCTCTGGGGTCTCTCAGGATATTATTGATTGTTATCAATGGATAGCGGATAAATATCAACAAGGGGATAGATTAATTCTCACAGGTTTTAGTCGAGGAGCATTTACTGCCCGTAGTTTAGCTGGGTTGATTTGTCGTTTTGGAATTATTGACTTACATAAGTATGAATCTAATAAATGGAAAAATTTGATTGAGACAGTATATGACGAAGGTTATAGAAAAAAAGAAGATAAAGAGTTTCTTAAGATTCATCACGACATTACATTTATTGAAGATTCTAATATTATCTTTTTCTTAGGTGTATTTGATACGGTAGGAGCGTTGGGTGTTCCTGATGATAAAACCATCGCTGACTGGTTCGACAACCCTAGTAAATATAGATTTCATGATTTACATCTAAGTGATGATGTAATGCATGCTAGGCATGCTGTCTCTATTGACGAAATGCGTGGTAGTTTTTCTCCAACATTATGGGAAGAAGATGCAGTTCATCAACATAATTCAATGAAACAACTATGGTTTCCAGGTGTACACAGTGATATCGGCGGAGGGTATCAGAATGATGGTCTATCGGATATATCTTTGAATTGGATGGTTGATGAACTTAAAGAAGTCGCTTCAGATCTAATTTGGGAAGAATCTATGTTAGCTGATGTTAAACCAAATCCATTGAGTGAAGTTCATGATTCTTATATGGGTCTCATGAAAGTGTTGGTTACAGCTCCTAGAAATATTCCAAATTTTGAAACACAAACTAATCATTTTCACCCATCAGCGATTACACGACATCAGGCTTCACCTCGTAAGCAAGGGGGATATCATTCCACTCACACTTTCTCAGGTGAGCCTGCTACATTAGATATTTATGCGAGATCACCTTGGTACTGGACAGGGATTTATTTGGAGCGTGGACATAATTATCGTTTTACTGCTAAAGGACAGTGGATTGATGGAAATATTCCAGCAGGTCCAAAAGGTTGTAATGATGGAGAATTTCATCCCCGTGAAATTATTCATATGGCAAGTGAAGTTCTAGGGCTAGCTGAAACTGCATATAAATGGTTTTTTGGTAAACCAAGAGCAAATTTTATCGCGACGAAAAGAGTTGAAAGTTCTCCTTATTTCTGTCTGATGGGGGCTATTGCTAATAGCAATAATCCGGGTACAGATGGAACTTATTGTCCGTTAAGGATATTTGAAATTGGTGAAGAAGCTACTTTGAGTGTTAAAGAGTCAGGTTATTTATACTGTTTTGCTAATGATGCATGGGGACATTATGACAATAATCATGGATATGTAACTCTCACTGTAGAGAAAATGTAGTGCTTCTTATACGCATAAGTTGTGTGATTCATAGAGATGGTTTCAATTTTCTTAGCCGAAGATCAAGCTTGTAATTCTGCTCTTGAAACCTCTCTTTCCAAAGCTGGTAGTGCTGTGATACCTCTTCAGACAAAGTCAGATAACTCTGTAACCCTGTCACTTACAACACTAAAACGAAACTATCTCAAAACATAGAATAATAAAAAGCCGATCCATGACACAACTAATAGCGCCCAAGGCAGTGGTGATACCTTTGTTTCAATCTTGGTTTCTACTAATGTCACTGACTCATCGTCTTGGCGCCTAGCCTTTGATTTCGCTTCTTGTTTTTTGGCTTTGTCGGCAGCCCTTGCTTTGACTTTTTGTTGTTTCTTGTAGAGAGCGATGCCTTTCTCAATGCCTTGAGCTATCAGTTGGGTTTCCGCTTTCTTTTGGCCAGGGAGCTGAGTCGCTCTCGCGATATCCATCGCCTCTTCCTTCGTTTTTTGCGAGGGTTCTACTGCTTGTTTCTTACGCATAACTGAATCTTTCCATATCGGACATTAACGCCTTAACAGCACAGACATCCATTCGCTATATTTGGCATATTATGGCAAATTGGGGTCACGGATATTTTATTTAATTAAACGAACAGAATACCAGTATCTATTGGCTCTCTAAAGCCCTCATGACTTCTTTCTCGTTGCAGTATGCAAACCTGCCAAAATAAAACGAACGAGAGGCATCTTTTTTAGAACTTGCTGTTCTCGATATACTTGACCATGAGAGATAAGAGCTATATGTGATGACGTCAGCATTGCTCCGAGACTCCGACCATCCGCAGCTAACCGGCAAGAGCCACGCAGATAATCTACTTACAGCAAGCACGGAGGCGACACACCATCTATGGCCGGGTGGCACCTGATGCCTCTGTTCATGGTCATGAGGGTGTCATCATTTTTATTTGGCCGAATGGCCCCCAATTCTTCAAAAGAGCGGACAGGTCGAGATAATGCTGACTTAAGCCGTGTGCCCCCGGTGATTCGTTTCTCTTCTTACTCTCGGTTGATTTCGAGCTACACTGTACTAGATAGTCACTCGTTTAGTTCTGCTTCGACGGGAGGATGGAAAAATGAGACATAATTGTAATGGGATAAGCTTTTTCCTTCTTGTGCTAACGGTTGTGCTATCCAATAGCTCTGTTGCTGAAACAACCGATTTTTTGACCCACAGTACCCTCGGGAAGGTGTATGTTGACGAAAATGGTGAATTGCGCGGTCTAAAGAATGGTGGCAGACGAGCTTTTAATGTGGAGCTTGTCCGTGAAATGATGCTTCTCGTCAAGCATCCCGTTCAATTTCAGGTCATGCCATTCAAACGTGGACAGATTGAACTCAAGAAGAAAAGAAAGGCTCTATTTAACATCGCAAGAACCAAGCTAAGAGAGAAATTGTATAAGTGGGTTGGCCCGCTTCAAGTTGATAATGTCTATTTCTATGAATCGGTTCATCAAACACCCCTTATCACAGACTTTGAGCAAGCTAAAGAGGTTCCGCGGATCTGCGTTCTTCGGGGAACTTCACAGTACGAAAACCTGCTCGCACAAGGATTTAAGAACGTCTATGACGTCAATGCCTGGAGTGCTTGCCTAAAAATGCTGACAATTGATCGAGTAGACTTAGTGCCTGTCAGTGATTCCTTAATCAGGACAATGATGAGTCAGGCAGAGGTCACCTATGAGCAGATTCGGAAAACATCGGTTTTGGTTCAAAAGAACGCTGGATATATCGCTTTTTCAAAAGACCACTCAGATGATGAGATTGATAAATGGCAACAAGCCTTAGATGAATTGAAACGCTCCGGCAAGTATGATGAACTCGTTCACTTCTA